>NZ_JBNZFX010000020.1:0-99863 GCF_050709955.1 Massilia eburnea | reverse complement strand
AGGTCGGCAGGACCTGGGCCGCCACCAAACCAACGCATCCAAGGATGGCAATGACAATAATCAGGCCAATCAGGCTGATACCACGTTCGTGCTTCTTGCGCATAACTTCTGTTCTCCCCTATCTGCTTAGCGAATGCCGCCAAGACGATCAAAATTGAAATTACCCAGGTTCATCCAAACGAAGAAGGCTTTGCCGACGATATTCTTGTCCGGTACGAAACCCCAGATACGGCTGTCGGCACTATTGTCCCGATTGTCGCCCATCATAAAGTAATTTCCTTCAGGAACTACACACGAGAAGCCTTCATAGTTGTAGGTGCACGCCTCGCGGTGCGGATAATTGTCGTCCACCTGCCCGATCAGGACCGGCGGCGCCTTCTCGTTGTTCAGAATGCGGTGCTGCACGTCGCCCAGCTGCTCGGTGAATTGTTTCTGGTAAGTAAGAGTACCTTCTTCCAGGTAGTCTTCCATCGCGGTATACCCGATTACCTGGCCATTCACCGTTAAGCGCTTGTTTTGATAAACAATTTTATCACCCGGCACGCCAATGACCCGCTTGATGTAGTCCTGGCTCATGTCTTTCGGATACTTGAACACCATCACGTCGCCGCGCTGCGGATCGTTAATCTGCACCACCTTCTTATTGAGGATAGGCAGGCGGATGCCATAGGTATATTTGTTGACCAGGATCAGGTCGCCCACAAGAAGGGTCGGCACCATCGACGACGACGGGATCTTGAATGGCTCCCACAGGAAGGAGCGCAGGAAGAACACCAGCGCGATCACCGGGAAGAAGCTGCCCGAGTATTCGATCCAGGTCGGCTGGCGCAGGATGTCCGCCTCCAGCTTCGAACGCGCATTGCCCTGCTCGTCCATGCGGATGCCGTTGGCGGCCGAACGCGCCATGCGTGCGTCGTATTCGACCAGCGCCCTGTTGGCGGCAGCACGGCGCTGCTTGGCGAGCACCACCAGGTCGAGGACCCAGATGATCCCCGTCACCACCATCAGGACGAACAGGATTAATGCGAAATTTCCCAGGATGGATTGCAATGTCATTTCTCGTCCACTTGAAGGATTGCCAGGAATGCCTCTTGCGGGATCTCGACGGAGCCCACTTGTTTCATGCGCCGCTTACCTGCTTTCTGCTTCTCGAGCAGTTTCTTCTTACGGCTGATGTCGCCGCCGTAGCACTTGGCCAGCACGTTCTTGCGCAACGCCTTCACGTTTTCACGCGAGATGATGTTGGAGCCGATCGCGGCCTGGATCGCCACGTCGAACATCTGGCGCGGGATCAGCTCGCGCATCTTGGCCGCCACGGCGCGGCCGCGGTATGGCGCGTTGGCACGGTGCACGATGATGGCCAGCGCATCGACCTTCTCGCTGTTGATCAGCATGTCGACCTTGACCACGTCGGCCGCGCGGTTTTCCTTGAACTCATAGTCCATCGAAGCATAGCCGCGCGAGGTGGACTTGAGCTTGTCGAAGAAGTCCAGCACGATCTCGGCCATCGGCATCTCGTACACCAACTTGACCTGGCGGCCATGGTAGGCCATGTCCATCTGGATGCCGCGCTTGCCGATACACAGGGTGATCACGGAGCCGACATACTCTTGCGGCATGTACAGGTTGACGGTGACGATCGGCTCGCGTACTTCGTTGATGTGACTCGGGTCGGGCATGCGCGACGGATTGTCGACGTGCAGCACCGTGCCGTCGCGCATTTCCACCTCATACACCACGGTTGGCGCCGTGGTGATCAGGTCCATGTCGAACTCACGCTCCAGGCGTTCCTGCACGATTTCCATGTGCAGCAGGCCCAGGAAACCGCAGCGGAAGCCGAAGCCCAGCGCTTGCGACACCTCCGGTTCGTACATCAGGGCGGCGTCGTTCAGCTTCAGCTTTTCCAGCGAATCACGCAGCGCGTCGTACTGGTTGGCTTCGACCGGGAACAGGCCGGCAAACACTTGCGGCTGCACTTCCTTGAAACCAGGCAGCGGCGCCGAGGCCGGCTTGGCCACGGTGGTGATGGTGTCGCCCACACGGGCTGCTTTCAGTTCCTTGATGCCGGCGATCACAAAGCCGACCTGGCCTGCGCTCAACTGCGGCAGCGAGACCGAGCGCGGCGAGAAGATACCGATGTCTTCCACCAGTTGCACCGAGTCGGTCGCCATCAGGCGAATCTTTTCCTTTGGACGCAGGGTGCCGTTCACCACGCGCACCAGCATCACCACGCCGACGTAAGAGTCGTACCAGGAGTCGATGATCAAAGCTTGCAGCGGCGCGTCCGGGTCGCCCTTTGGCGGCGGCACTTTGGCGATGATCGATTCCAGCACGTCTTCCACGCCCAGGCCGGTCTTGGCCGAGCAGTGCACCGCGTCGCCGGCTTCAATGCCGATCACGTCTTCGATTTCCGAGATCGCGGTGGGCGGGTCGGCGTTCGGCAAGTCGATCTTGTTCAGCACCGGCACCACTTCCACGCCCAGGTCGAGCGCGGTGTAGCAGTTGGCCACGGTCTGCGCTTCGACGCCCTGCGACGCATCCACCACCAGCAGCGCGCCTTCGCAGGCGGACAGCGAACGGCTGACTTCATAGGAGAAGTCGACGTGGCCCGGAGTGTCGATCAGGTTCAGGTTGTAGATCTCGCCGTTGCGCGCCTTGTATTTCAGGGCTGCGGTCTGGGCTTTGATGGTGATGCCGCGTTCACGTTCCAGGTCCATCGAATCCAGGACCTGCGCTTCCATCTCGCGGTCGGACAGTCCGCCGCACAGCTGGATGATGCGATCCGCCAGCGTGGACTTGCCGTGGTCAATGTGGGCGATGATGGAAAAATTGCGAATGTTATTCATTAAAAATCGAAGCGAGCTATAACAAAAAGGCGCTTGTGCGCCTTTTTATGGAAATCAATGCAAGGGTAACCCCCGGCATTTTACCGGATTTCAGAGGGGAAAGCCGGATTTCTAGAGGAGAGGCTGAGAAATAGTGCCATTCAGGCAATCATTCCGACAACACGGCGCGTACTTTGGCCTCGTCCAGGAAGTAATGGCACAGCTCCGGCTCATCGAGGCTGGCGAACAGCACCGGCACCAGCTCATCGAAGCGCGCCACCAGGGCCGCGTCAGCATCGACATCGATGACTTCGACAGTGAACGGTTTTTCCGGGGTGTGCAGGGCATTCAGGGCTGCCAGCATGTCGTCGCACAGATGGCAGTAGGAGCGGGAGTACAAAGTGAAGTGCATGCAGGGTTTGCGTAGGCTAGGCTGCACCCCCTCGGGTGCGGGCTGCCATTGTAGCGCGCCGAACGGGATGTTGAGAAAGCCCAGGTCCGCCGCCACGGGCTTGCCGCCTTGAGGGGCGACAAACGCGCGGCGGCTTCCCTGCCAGTGCTGCTTACTTGGTGGCTGGGGCCGGGCGCAAGGAGAAATGCTGCGCCTGGCTGCCACGGCGTACCAGTACCGCAGCGGCCCGCTTTGGATCCAGCTTGGCCACCGCCGCATTGAACTGCTTGGCATCCACAATGTCCTGGTTATTCAGCATCAGCAGGATATCGCCCTGCCGCAGGCCGGCAGCCTCGGCGGGGCCGTCGGTATCTTCGACAATCACGCCGCCGGCCACGCCCAGCTCGCGCTTCTGCGCCGCCGTCAGGTCGGTGACCACGAAGCCCAGGGCGTTGGCGGCGGTGGCCGGCGCCTCGTCCTTCTTCTCGCCTTTCTTGCCACCCGAACGGCCTGCCACCTTGCTGTCCGGATCGGCTTCGCCCACGGTCACATGCACATCCACCGGGACGCCCTTGCGCCACACGGTCAAGGTCGACTTGGTACCAGGCGCGGTGCCCAGCACCATGCGGGTCAGGTCGGCAAAACGGTCGATCTCCTTGCCGTTGTACTTGACGACCACGTCGCCCACCCGCACCCCGCCCTTATCGGCCGGACTGCCCGACTCGACCTGGGTCACTTCGGCGCCCTTGTTGTTCTTCAGTCCCAGCGACTCGGCGACGTCCTTGTTCAATTCGCCAATCTGCACCCCAAGGCGGCCGCGCGTTACCTTGCCGGACTTCTTCAGCTGGTCGGCCACCCGCATCGCCTCGTCAATCGGAATCGCAAAGGAAATGCCGTTATAGCCGCCCGACAGCGTCGCGATTTGCGAATTGATGCCGATCACCTCGCCGCGCAGGTTGATCAGCGGGCCGCCCGAGTTGCCTGGATTGACCGCCACGTCGCTCTGGATCAGCGGCAGCAGGTCGCCGGTATCGCGCGCCTTGGCCGAAATAATGCCGGAGGTCACCGTGTTCTCCAGGTTGAAGGGCGAGCCGATGGCAATCACCCATTCGCCCACGCGGGCTTTATTCGGGTCGCCGATGGTCAGGTAAGGCAGCTTGCCGCCATCGATTTTCAGCACGGCCACGTCGGCACGCGCATCGGCGCCCAGCACCTTGGCCTTGAACTCGCGCTTGTCGGTCAGCGTCACGTACACCTCGTCCGCGCCATCGACCACGTGGGCATTGGTCAAGACATAGCCGTCGGCCGACACCACAAAGCCGGAGCCGATGCCGCGCTGGATTTCCTGGCCCGGGCTCGGCAGGTTGCGCCGGCGTGGAGCCTGCCCCTGGCCACGCGGCATCTGGCCGCCAAAGAAGCGGCGCAGGAATTCCTGCATCTCATCGGCCTGGCCGGCCGCGTCGACGTCTTTCTGCGAAATACGTTCAGTGGTACGGATATTCACAACTGCCGGGCCGACCCGCTCAACGAGGTCGGCAAAGTCAGGCAAACCGGCCACGGCGGGAGCCGCCGCATAGGCGGGCGCGAAACCGGCAACGGCTGGCAGGCCGAGGGAGGCCGCGCTGAGGACCAGCGCAGAAATCATGGTTTTTTTCATGGTTGCGTTCAGTGAAAGTCAATGAAGAACAAGCAATATAAATCAGCTTCGCGTTAAACGGGAGCCGGATATTGTGACGATATGTTGCGGGCAACCCCGCCCGGTTTCAAGAGGCAGCGTCCGCCGTCTCCGCGCCCTGCCCCGTCCCGGGCGCACCAGGGCCCGCCACCTCGCCCACCACCTCGCCCGCGGGCCCGCCTTCGCCTGCCGCCAATTCGCGCCGCATCTGTGCCTCGGCCACGTCAAGCGCTGCCGCCAGGCGCGCCCCGAAGCCTGCGCTGGGCTCGACATCGGCCACGCTTTGCCGCAACGCGTCCCCGATCGCCGCATGGACCTGGGCGTCGACCGGCATGCCATCTTCGTCGGGCAGCAAAATCATTGCCCCTCCTCACCAACGCTTATCGACAGGCAAATCCAGCAAGGGCCGCAAGCGCCGCGCAATCGCTTCGCGCGCCCGGAAAATCCGGCTGCGCACGGTTCCCAGCGGACACTCCATAATTTGCGCAATTTCCTCATAACTCAAGCCCTCGATTTCCCGCAGCACGATGGCGGTGCACAGCTCCAATGGCAAAGCCTCCAGCGCCGCATCGATCGCCAGCATCACCTGCTTGCTGAGCAGCATCGACTCCGGCGTCCCGATCTCCGGCACCGGCGCCACAAGCTGCGATGGCACCACGCCCTGCGGCGCAGTGCGCTGGCGCCGCCGCAAGATCGCATTGCGCGCCCCGTTCAAGGCAATCCGGTACAGCCAGGTGTAAAACGCCGCCTCGCCGCGAAAGCGCGGCAAGGCCCGGTATGCCTTGAGGAACGTCTCCTGCACCACATCCTCCGCCTCGGCCGGATCGCGCAGCAGCCGCAACACCAGGCGCAGCAAGCGCCGCTGGTAGCGCGCCACCAGCAAGTCGAACGCCGTTCGCTCCCCCGCCCGCGCCCGCTCGACCAGCTCACGATCTGGGTCCACCGTCATAGGAGGCAGCCCCGCCAAGATTGGTTCACATTTTTTGAAGCTGGGTCCGCACCGCCGCCTGCAGCCGGCGCCACTCGCCGACCGCGACCGAATCGGGCAGCAAGGCCAGCCACAGGCGCTGGCCGTCTTCCAGCTCCACGTGCAGCAGCAAGGCAGCCGGCCATGCCGTGCAGCCGTCCAGCAAGCGAGCCCGGCATTGCTTCCGGTATACCGTCAGCCGGATTTCTCCGACACCGGAAATATCAATGTGACTGCAATTGACTTCGCGCCGCAGGCTTGCCAGTGCCGCTGCCGCGAGCAAAGGCTGGCCGCTCCAGGCCCCGACCGCCAGCACGGACGCGACAATCCCTGCCCGCAAGACGCGCAGGCATGGCGATGGACGAACAGCGACAGATGCCGCGATCGACATAGGAATAAAGAATTGGGGGGGTACAGCAGAAGCGCTCGCCCCGGTACTGAGACCAGGGCGAGGCTTGGAAGTTCCGTTTAGACTTTAGCGAACAGCAGGCTGCCGTTGGTGCCGCCGAAGCCGAAGGAGTTCTTCAGCGCATAGTTGATCGTTGCCTCACGCGCGGTATTGGCGCAGAAGTCCAGATCGCATGCCGGATCCTGGTTGAACAGGTTGATGGTCGGCGGGATCACCTGGTTGTGGATCGCCAGTACGGTAAACACGGATTCCAGGCCGCCAGCGCCGCCCAACAGGTGGCCGGTGGCCGACTTGGTGGAGCTGACAACCAGCTTCTTGGCGTGCTCGCCGAAGGTGCGCTTGACACCCTGGACTTCCGCCACGTCGCCTTGCGGGGTCGAGGTACCGTGCGCATTCACATAGTTCACCTGGTCAGGATTGATGCCAGCGTTCTTCAGCGCGTTTTGCGCCGACTTGCTGCCACCAGCACCGTCTTCCAGAGGCGAGGTCATGTGATAAGCATCGGCGCTCATGCCAAAGCCCAGCAATTCTGCATAGATCTTGGCGCCGCGCGCTTTCGCGTGTTCGTACTCTTCCAGAACCATGACGCCTGCGCCTTCGCCCAGCACGAAACCGTCGCGGTCCATGTCCCATGGGCGGGACGCGGTAGCTGGGTCATCGTTGCGCGAGGACAGTGCGCGAGCCGAAGCGAAACCGCCCAGGCCCAGTGGCGATACGGTCGATTCCGCACCGCCGGCGATCATGACGTCCGCATCGCCGTATTCGATCAGGCGAGCAGCCGCGCCAATCGAATGCAGGCCGGTGGTGCAAGCCGTCACGATGGACAGGTTGGGACCGCGCATGCCGTACTTGATCGACAGGTTGCCAGAAATCATATTGATGATCGAGGCCGGTACGAAGAACGGGGAGATACGGCGCGGACCGCGCTTGTCGTAGTCTTCCTTCTGTGCTTCGATCATCGGCAAGCCGCCGATGCCGGAACCAATGATCACGCCGATGCGATCGGCATTTTCTTCAGTCACGGTAATGCCGGAATCCTGGATTGCCTGGATGCCAGCGGCCATGCCGAAGTGGATGAATTTATCCATGTGACGCGCTTCTTTGGCGTCGAGATAATCCTCGACGTTGAAGCCCTTCACTTCACCCGCGAAACGGGTGGAGAAGGCCGATGCGTCAAAACTAGTAATGTTTGCGATCCCGGACTTGCTCTCGGTGATTGCTTTCCACGCGTCGGCAACGCTGTTGCCGACGGGGGAAATAACACCGAGGCCGGTGACCACTACACGACGGTTTTTAGAACTCAAGCGAGTCTCCCGGAGTGGATCGGAGAGTCAGGGCTTCTATTAGGCCTTGACGTGTGCAGTTGCGTAGTCGATCGCTTGCTGCACGGTGGTGATCTTTTCAGCTTGTTCGTCTGGGATTTCCATTTCGAACTCGTCTTCCAGTGCCATTACCAGTTCAACGGTGTCCAGGGAATCGGCGCCCAGATCGTCAACGAAGGAGGATTCGGTCTTGATGTCTGCTTCAGCGACGCCCAGTTGTTCAGCGACGATTTTCTTAACGCGTTGTTCGATATCCGACATGTTATGGCTCCAATATGTTGTTACGGAAAGCGCGCATTTTAGCAGGTTTGCGCGCCTATAAACTAATTTCGACGTTTGATTTGATCTACGTTGAAATCACTATTAAATGATGCGATCGTGCGGCATTATGCCGCATAACCGTATCAATTCATATACATACCACCATTCACGTGGAGGGTGGTACCGGTAATATAAGCGGCTGCTGGCGAAGCCAGGAAAGTGACGGCCGCAGCGATATCTTCCGGCTTGCCCAGGCGCCCCAGCGGGATCTGGGTCAGCAGGGCCGTATGCTGGTCTTCGCCCAGCGCCTTGGTCATATCGGTATCGATAAAGCCAGGGGCAACGCTGTTGACGGTAATGTTGCGGCTGCCGATTTCACGGGCCAGGGCGCGGGTCATGCCCTCGACGCCAGCCTTGGCGGCAGCGTAGTTCATCTGGCCAGGATTGCCGGCCGACGCCACCACGGACGTGATGTTAATGATACGCCCAGTCTTGGCCTTCATCATGCCGCGCAAAACCGCGCGGGACAGGCGGCCGACCGACGTCAGGTTGGTGGCAATCACGCTATCCCACTCCTCGTCCTTCATGCGCATCGCCAGGTTATCCTGGGTAATGCCTGCATTGTTGACCAGGATGCCGACGGCGCCGTAGGTTTTCGAGATGTCGTCGATGATGGCGGCGCACTGCTCGGCGTTGGTGACATTCAGCACCATGCCCTTGCCTGCTTCGGCGCCGATCTCGGCCAGGTAAGCCGAGATCGCTTCTGCGCCGGCTTCGGTGGTGGCGGTGCCGATCACCTTGGCGCCCTGGCGGGCCAGCTCTTGTGCGATTGCCTTGCCGATGCCGCGCGAGGCGCCGGTCACCAGTGCTACTTGATTAGCGAGAGTCATTGTCGTCCTTCTTTTATTTCAGGGTTTCCAGCATGCGCTCGAGGGTTGCCTGGTCGTAGATCGCCTCGCCAACCAGGCGGGCATCGATACGCTTGGCCAGACCCATCAGCACTTTGCCTGGACCGCATTCAACCACATTCACGATGTCGTCGGCAGCAACTTTTTGCATGGTTTCCACCCAGCGCACTGGCGATGCGGCCTGGCGCACCAGCGCGTCCTTGATCGAGGCCGGGTCGGTCAGCACGGCCACGTCCACGTTATTGATCAGCGGGATCTGCGGCGCGTTGAAATGGATCGACGCCATGTAGTCGCGCAGGCGGTCCGAAGCCGGCTTCAGCAGCGAGCTGTGGAATGGCGCCGAGACCGGCAGGCGCATGGCGCGCTTGGCGCCTTTGGCCTTGGCGATTTCGCAGGCCTTTTCGACCGCGGCAGTATGGCCGGCGACCACGACTTGCGCCGGCGCATTGTAGTTAACCGCTTCCACGATTTCGCCCGGCACTGCGGCAGCCGCTTCAGCGCAGGCTGCACGCACGTCTTCGTCGGACAGGCCCAGCATCACAGCCATGGTGCCCTGCCCCACCGGCACTGCTTCCTGCATCGCCTGCGCGCGGAAGCGCACCAGCGGCACAGCGTCTTTAAACGAAATCACGCCTGCGGCGACCAGGGCCGAGTACTCGCCCAGCGAGTGGCCGGCCACCACGCTTGGCACCGGACCGCCTGCGGCGATCCAGGCGCGGTAAGCTGCCACGGCAGCGGTCAGCATGACCGGCTGCGTATTGGTGGTCAGGTCGAGTTCTTCTTTTGGACCTTCGGCAATCAGCTTGCCCAGGTCGAATTGCAAAGCATCGGAAGCTTCAGCAAGGGTTTGCGCAACCACCGGGTTGCCGGCAAAGCCCTCCATCATGCCCACAGCCTGGGAACCCTGGCCCGGGAACACGAACGCGAATTTATTCATCTTTCAACCTTTAGACTTCTTATTCTAAAAAGGACTGCATTTTATTACATTCGGGCCAGGACGGCACCCCAGGTGAAGCCACCGCCCACACCTTCCATCATCACCACATCACCCTTCTTCACGCGGCCATCGCGCACGGCGGACGTCCAACGCCAGCGGGATCGACGCCGCGGAAGTATTGCCATGCTGGTCGACGGTCACCACCATCTTTTCCAGCGGCATGCCCAGCTTCTTGGCGGTGCCGTTCATGATACGGATATTGGCCTGGTGCGGGATCAGCCAGTCGATCTGCCCGGAGCTCATGCCGGCCGCATCCAGCGCCTCGTAAGCCACTTTCTCCAGCACGGAAACTGCCAGCTTGAACACGGCCTGCCCATCCATGTACAGGAAAGCGCTACCGGCGATTGCGCCATTGGACAGGCTGCCCGGCACGCGCAGCACGTCGGAATGACGGCCGTCGGCATGCAGCTTGCAGGCCAGGACGCCCGGCTCCTGCGATGCGCTCATGACAATTGCGCCGGCGCCATCGCCAAACAGCACGCAGGTGGTGCGGTCTTCGAAATTCAGAATGCGCGAGAACACTTCGGCGCCGATCACCAGCACATTCTTGTGCATGCCGGACTTGATGAAGCTGTCAGCGGTGGACACCGCGTAGACGAAGCCGCTGCACACGGCTTGCACGTCCACCGCCGCGCAGTTATTGGTCATGCCCAGCTTCTTCTGCACGATGCAGGCCGTGCTTGGGAAGCTGCCGTAAAAGTCAGGAGTCGAGCTGGCGACGATGATCAGGTCAATATCGTCCGGCTGCATGCCAGCCATTTCCAGCGCGCGCTTGGCAGCGATCACGCCCAGGTCGGACGAAGCCTGCTCCGGCTCCGCATAATGGCGGGCGGAGATGCCGCTGCGCGACACAATCCACTCGTCCGAAGTCTCAATGCCCTTGGCAGCCAGCTGGACTGCCAGTTCATGATTGGTGACGCGTTTCTCAGGCAGGTAGCTGCCCGTGCCTACGATCTTGCTGTACAGGGTCATGCGTGTCTCTCGTTTGTGTAGTCGTCTCTTCCTGCGGCATCAGTTCAGCAATCATGGCCGACAGATGCTCTTGCAAATCATGATGCGCCGCCTCGTAAGCGCGGCGGATTGCCCATTCAAAGGCTTCCACACCTGCCCCGCCATGGCTCTTGAATACCAGGCCGCGCAGGCCCAGCAGGCCAGCGCCGTTGAAACGGGCGGGATTCAGGCGTTGAGTGATCATGCGCAGCGCACCGCGCGCGATCAACGCACCCAACATGGTGATCGGGTTGCGCTTGAATTCTTCGGTCAGCACCACCTTGAACAAGCTCGCCAGGCCTTCGACAGCCTTCAGCGTCACATTGCCGACAAAGCCGTCGCAGACGACGATGTCGGTGGTGCCCTTGAAAATATCGTTCCCCTCCACGTTGCCATAGAAGTTCAGTGCGCCGCGCTCATGGTCGGCGCGCAGCAACGCGGCCGTGGCTTTCACCACCTCGTTGCCCTTGATGTCTTCGGTGCCGACGTTCAACAAACCGATGGTCGGGCGTTCGATGCCTTCCATCGCCTGCACCAGCACATAACCCATGATAGCGAATTGGTGCAAATGGTGCGGTTCGCAATCCACGTTGGCGCCCAGGTCCAGCATATAGGTTGGCTTGCCCAGCTTGTTGGGCATGATGGTGCAGATGGCAGGACGGTCGACGCCGGCCATGGTCTTCAGCACGTAGCGCGAGACTGCCATCAGGGCACCGGTGTTGCCTGCGGAAACGCAGGCTGCAACGGCGCCGCTTTTGACCTGCTCAATGGCGACCCGCATCGACGAGTCCTTCTTGCGGCGCAAAGCGACCTCGAGCGGATCATCCATGGTGACCTGTTCGGAAGCGTGAAGGAAAGTCAGGCGCGGTTCGGCCTCGGCGTGGTGCTTCTTCAGTTCGGCGCGAAGGACGTCCTCCAGCCCGACAAGGAGCAGCTCGGCATTCGGTTCGTGCTTGAGGAAAGAGAGTGCTGCGGGGATCGTAACTGAGGGGCCGTGATCGCCACCCATGCAGTCGATAGAGATTTTAATTGTCATTGTATAACTCAAAGAAAAAGCGGCGCGACGTCAGAAAACCTGCGTAGCACCGCTTTGTCTTGTCGCTGAAGCGAAACGTCGATTACTCGTCGTTCTTGGTCTTCAGCACTTTGCGACCACGATAGAAGCCGTTAGGCGAAATGTGGTGACGCAGGTGGGTTTCACCGGTGGTTGGCTCAACGGCCAGGTTCGGTGCTACCAGAAAATCGTGCGAACGGTGCATGCCGCGCTTCGATGGGGATTTCTTGTTCTGTTGAACAGCCATGATGACTCCTAATACTAAAGTTCTAAGATTTTAACACATCCGATGCGCAAAAACATGCGAATCGAGCTTTTACATCCATGCCAAACTCGATTACTGCACGCGTTTTGACACGTTCTTTGCTACTACAAACTGATTAATTCGTTTAGTTTGCCTTCAAGCCTTTCAGGCTTTCGAAAGGCGAAGGCTTCTCATTCTTCGCAGAGTCGACCAGCGAGGTATCAGGACACACCTCGTGCTTCGGCGCTTGCGGCAAGGCCAGCAGGGCCTCATCTTCAACCAGGTCCATGAGTCTCATGGAGCGCGCACCGACGATCACGTCAATGCTTTCATCGTCAATGATTGCCTCGATCTCATCCGCCTCCGCATCGTCTTTGCCGAGCAACAGGATGGTCGACGAATCGATTTCGTATTCAAACGGGGTCAGGCAGCGCTGGCACACCAGTTGTACCTTGCCGGCAACGATCAGGCGCATCTGCGGATAGCCCTGTTTGCTGGAACCGCCTTCCACCCTCCAGGACAACTCACCGGAAGAATTCGCGCATTCCTTGCCAAGCCGGGTCATTTCAGCGACGGGAGTTACCCCTTCCTTGCTGCTGTTGGTCCGACAAAATTCAAAAGCGTCGATCTCAAAAGCATTCATTGGCTAAAATTTCCCTCGAAAACCTGCGATAATAACAGGATTTTCCGCGCCGCGTCAAAGACTTGCGCGACTTTTCGCTCTTTTTCGACGGCGCAGAGAGCATATAACATTTCCCTGATGAAAACAACCAACATCATTCTTGCCTCCAGCTCAAGTTATCGCCGAGAGCTGCTGTCGCGGCTGCAATTACCGTTTGCGGTCGATGTGCCGGATATCGACGAAAGCCCGCAAGCGGGCGAAACACCGTCCGCCACCGCCCTGCGCCTGGCCCGCGAGAAGGCTGCCGCGGTGGCGGCCCGGCATCCAGGCGCGCTCGTGATCGGCTCCGACCAGGTCGCCACCCTGGACAATGAACAAATCGGCAAGCCTGGCAGCCACGCCAATGCCCTCGCCCAATTGCAGAAAATGCGCGGCCGCGAAGTGGTGTTCCACACGGCGCTGTGCCTGTGGGATGGGCGCAACAATACCTACCAGCTGGACGACATCCAGACCGTGGTCAAGTTCCGCGATTTGCCGGATGCGGAGCTGGACGCTTACCTGCGCATCGAGCAGCCGTATGATTGCGCCGGCAGCGCCAAGAACGAAGCGCTAGGGATTGCGATCCTCGAGCGCATCGACTCCAGCGATCCGTCTGCCTTGACCGGCTTGCCGCTGATCGCCCTGACCGGCATGCTGCGCGCCGCGGGCGTCAGCTTCTTCCAAACCGGCAAACCAGGGTCAGACCCAAGGGTCTGACCCGCCTGCTCAACAGTTAACCAAGAAAGCACCGGCAGCCTCGGCTCAGACAGGGTCAGACCCTTGGGTCTGACCCTGGTCTACCGGTTTAAAACATGAACGGCACCCTCTACCTCATCCCCAACACCCTCGGCCCAACCGACTCCCTGGACCAGGTCATCCCCCAGCACGTGCAGCAGCTGACCAGCCAACTCGGCCACTTTGTCGCCGAAAACGCTAAAACCGCCCGCGCCTTCCTGAAGCAAGTCGGCACCACCAAGCCGATCCAGGAAATCGCGATCAGCGAGCTGAACATCAACACCCCGGCGCAAGCGCTGCAAGCCCTGCTCGACCCGCTGAAAGCCGGTCACGACGTTGGCTTGCTGTCCGAAGCCGGCGTCCCCGCAGTGGCAGACCCTGGCGCCGACCTGGTTCGCCTGGCCCACGCCAACAATATCCCGGTGCGCCCGCTGGTCGGCCCCTCCTCCATCCTGTTGTCCGTGATGGCGAGCGGCTTGAATGGCCAGAGCTTCGCCTTCAACGGCTACCTGCCGACCGATGCCGCCGCGCGCGCCAAACGCCTGAAAGAACTGGAAACCCGCTCGCGCCAGGAAAAGCAAACGCAGCTGTTCATCGAAACGCCCTACCGCAATGCCGCCATGCTGGAAGCGCTGGTCAGCGCATGCAACGGCACCACGCTGATCTGCGTGGCCACCGACATCAGCCTGCCAACGGAAACGATCGGCACCCGCACGGGCGCGCAATGGAAAGGCCTGCTCGACTCCGGCAAGGCGCCGGATTTCCACAAGAAGCCAACCGTCTTCCTGCTACTGGCCCAATAAGCTATTGCACTGAGTGGGCATATTCATTCACCCACTCAAACGCCTCGCGCTGTAGCGCATACAGCGCCGAGGGCGCCAAATCCAGCTTGTGCAGGATGCCGGTCAGTTCCTGCCCCTCCTGCGCCCGCTCGATCAGCTCGATCAGGCGCAATGCCAGGCCCAGCTCGCCGTCACGATGCAGCAAAGCATCGCGCACCTCGTCCAGCACATTGACGCTATCGAGGATCTCGCCCATGCGCACCGAGAACAGCGCATCCATCAGCGACATGATGCCGACGGTGAAGCCAATATCCGCCGCCACCTTCTCGGAGGGCCGCCGATGGCCCATCACCAACTCCATGGTCTTGCCGCGCGTGGTCGCCATCTGCAGCAGCGGCGAGTCGAATTCCGAACCTTTGACATACAGCAGGATCTGCAGCCAGCGCTGCAACTGCCGCCGTCCCAGCACGATCAAGGCATGCCCGACCGAATTGATGCGGAAACGCGCCCCCACCGCCGGCGTGTTCACCAGCCGCAGCAGGTTCAGGGAAATCAGGGGATCATGCTTGACGCTGCGCTCCACCTCGCGCTGGTCCGCATCCTGGTTCAGCAAGTCCAGCAAGTGCATGATGGAGAGCTGCGACGGCGTAATCTTCTTCCCGCTCAGGATCACCGGCCGCGCAAAATAATAGCCCTGGAAGTATTCAAAGCCCAGGTCCATGCATTCGCGGAACTCCTCGACCGTCTCAACCTTCTCGGCCAGCAGCTTCTGGCTCGGATTGCGCAGATAGCGCGTCAACTCGGGCAAACGGCCGCGCTCGATTTGCTTGATGTCGACCTTGATCACGTCCATCAGCGGACGCAAAGCCGTCACCGCCTCGCTCTCGCCCGCCACGTCATCGAGGGCGAACTTGTAGCCGGCCTGCTTCAACTCCAGCAGCCGCTTCAGCACGTCCGGCGTCGGCTCCACCGACTCCAGCACTTCGAGGATAACTTTATCGTGCGGCAGGAAATGAATGAAATCGCTCATCAACCCCGTCGTATCGACATTGACGAAGGCCAGCTGGTCGCCCACGACCTGCTTCATGCCCAGCTCGGAGGCATGGGCAATCACGGAGGCAGTGGCATGGGTGCCATCGGTCACATGGGCTTCGTGGACTTCGGCATTTCGATAGAGCAGCTCGTAGGCCACGAGCCGCTGGCTGCGGTTGAGGATAGGTTGCCGCGCCAAGAAGAACTGATTGGCATACGGCATTGGAATCTGCACTTCACTTTCAACCACGGCTGTCATGGGTTTCCCCATTGCTAAAACACATGGTTACAAGACTATACCCATTAGTGCAGTCTTGGCAATATTTTTATGTGCTGCGCGCCGCACCTTTCTTGGCTGTGGTCGCTTCACCACTCTCCAGCGTGAACTGGGCACCGGCATCGCGGCCCAGCACCTGGACCAGGTAAGGCATCACCTTGCGCAGCATCGGCTCCAGCGTGTACGGCGGATTGTGCAGGAACATGCCGCTGGTGTGCAGCGCAATACCGTCCGGGGTTGGCGTGCTGATGCAGAGGGTCACGTTCAGCCAATTCTTGGCCGGCAGGTGCTTCAGGCGCTCGGCGAAATTGCGCGCTTCAATGCGCTGCAGCACCGGATACCAGACCGCGTAGGTGCCAGTCGGGAAGCGCTTCAGCGCATCGTTCAGCATATCGCTGACCTTTTTGTAGTCCTGCTTGTCCTCGTACGGAGGGTCGCACAGCACGACGCCGCGGCGCGATGGCGGCGGCAGCAGCGCTTTCACGCCGAAGAAGCCGTCCGCCTTGTTGACGATCACGCGTTTGCCGCGCGCAGACGGACGGCGGCCATTGGCGGCCTGGTGCTGCTCCAGTTTGTAGAAATTGTCGGCCAGGATCTTGGCATCCGACGGGTGCAGCTCGAACAGGCGCAGGCGATCCTCTTCGCGCGCCACGATTTCGGCGCAATACGGCGAACCTGGATAAAAGCGCAGCTTGCCGCTCGGATTGAGGTCCTTGATCAGTCGGACGTAGTCAGCCAGCGGCTCAGGCAAGTCGTCACGGTCCCACAATGGGCCGATGCCGGTTTCGAATTCAGCGGTCTTGGTGGCTTGTGGGCTGTCCAGCGAATAGACGCCGGCGCCAGCGTGGGTGTCGATATAGGTATAAGGGACGTCCTTCTGGTTCATGTATTCGAGAACCTGGACCAGGATGAAATGCTTGAGGACGTCGGCGTGATTGCCGGCATGGAACGCGTGGCGGTAACTGAACATAAGGGAAGCGGAAAATGAGAGTTGCCCGCATTATCTCATGCGCGTCATGACCCGCGATACACTGGCCGCATGATCACCCTCCTCCCCGCAACCAGCACCGACATTCCAGCCCTGTGGAACCTCCGCACGCGCGCGCTCCGCGGGCAATGCGCCGGCCATTACGAACCCGCCACCTTGCATGCCTGGGCCGAAGCAGCGGTCCCGGCGACGTACCCTGCGCTGCTCGCGCAAGGTGGCGGCATCAAAGCGACCATCGATGGCGTACTCGCAGGCTACGCCATCCTCGACCTTGACCGTAACGAGATAGACGCCGTCTTCGTTGACCCACAATGTGCGGGCAAGGGAGTCGGCAAGGTCCTGCTGCGCGCCTTGGAGCAGATGGTCAAGCAGCCAATGGCCCTGCACCTTTACGCTGCGCTGAATGCGGTGCCCTTCTATGAAGCAGCAGGCTATCGCGCCATGGAAAGCACGCAGTACCAGCACCCGTCTGGCATTCTGCTGGACTGCGTGTTCATGACGCGCGGTTAGGCGACCTTCTTATTTTCGTCGAAAAACTGCTCGTCTTCAGTCGAACCATGCAGTGCGGTAGTCGAGCTTTGGCCTTGCTGGATAGCCTGGGTCACGGCATCAAAATAGCCGGTACCGACTTCGCGTTGGTGCTTGACGGCGGTGAAGCCCTTCGCCGCCGCCGCGAACTCGGCCTCCTGCAACTCCACGAAGGCCGACATCTGGCGGCGTGCATAGCCGTGGGCCAGGTTGAACATGCCGTAATTCAGCGAGTGGAAGCCGGCCAGCGTGATGAACTGGAATTTGTACCCCATCGCGCCCAGCTCTTTCTGGAACTTGGCAATGGTCGCATCATCCAGGTTCTTCTTCCAATTGAACGACGGCGAGCAGTTATAGGCCAGCATCTTGCCCGGAAACCTGGCATGCACCGCTTCGGCAAAGTCCTTGGCAAAAGCCAGGTCCGGCTTGCCGGTTTCGCACCACACCAGGTCGGCGTAAGGAGCATAGGCCAGCGCACGCGCGATTGACTGCTCAAGGCCGTTACGGACTTTGTAGAAGCCCTCCACGGTGCGCTCGCCGGTGCAGAACGGCTGGTCGTTGCGGTCCACATCGGAGGTCAGCAAATCGGCCGCCTCGGCATCGGTGCGCGCGATGACCAGGGTCGACGTACCCATCACGTCAGCCGCCAGGCGCGCCGCAGTCAGCTTTTCAACTGCTTCACGGGTGGGCACCAGCACCTTGCCGCCCATATGGCCGCACTTCTTCACGGAAGCCAGTTGGTCCTCAAAGTGCACGCCGGACGCACCGGCCTCGATCATGGACTTCATCAGTTCGAAGGCGTTCAGCACGCCGCCGAAACCAGCTTCCGCATCCGCCACGATAGGCGCGAAGAAATCGATATCGTCCTTGCCTTCCGACCACTGGATCTGGTCGGCACGCTGGAAGGTGTTGTTAATGCGGCGCACAACCATTGGCACCGAATTGGCCGGATACAGCGACTGGTCCGGATACATTTCACCCGCCATGTTGGCAATCGCCCGCCACCTGCCAGCCGGACAGGTAGATCGCCTTCAAGCCGGCCTTCACCTGCTGCATGGCCTGGTTACCGGTCAGCGCGCCCAACGCATTGACGAAAGGCTCATTGTTCAGCAGGTCCCACAGCTTTTCCGCGCCGCGCTTGGCCAGGGTGTGCTCAATAGCCAGCGAACCGCGCAGGCGCACCACGTCTTCGGCGGTGTAAGTGCGCGTGACGCCCTTCCAGCGCGGATTGGTATCCCAGTCGTGCTGCAGGGCAGCGATTTGTTCGGCGCGAGTTGCCATGATTGATCTCCTACGAAAGCGTTAGAAAACGAAAACCGTTAGAGATATCTTAGGCTGGATTGTTCCGGCGCAACACGTCTTATATAAGACATATGAGCGCTATTTATTTTCGCAAAATCAAATCCTTAGCAAAAATATTCCATGATACGGAATGTGATTTCTCCTTTCGAGAGAAACAAGGTTGAGTGATTGGATGCACTTTCCATCGCATGAAATAGTGTTTTCACATCGTGGAAAGCGGACCAGGATCAAGCAAGTTTTTGCCTCGCAACCAGCACGCCATCGACATCCGCATAGATCCAGTCACCGGGACGGACCGAGACGCCGGCGATCTGCACGTTCACATCGCGCTTGCCGACGCCATCGCGCGCGCTGCGCTGGGGATGCGTGGCCAGGGCCATGATGCCGACATCGCACTGCGCCAGTTCCGCACTATCGCGCACGCAACCATCAACGATCACACCCGCCCAGCCGTTGTTCTGTGCCAGCAGGCCAAGCTGGCCGCCCACCAGCGCGCGGCGGAAGCTGCCACCGCCATCGACCACCAGGACCCTGCCCGCGCCCTGGGTTTCCAGGGTCGAACGCACCAGCGCATTATCTTCATGCACCTTCAACGTAGCCGCCGGCCCCGCAAACTGGGCCCGTTGTCCAAAATGGCGGAACACTGGCGGCAGCACTTGCAGGCTACCGTCATCCAGCATCCCGGGATTGCCATCACAAAGGTCGGTCGTGGCAAAGTTCATAGCATCTCCAAAAAAGTCGTGTCAAAAGTCTGAAAAGTCGGTGCCAGGTCTGTCAATCGGACACAGACACAATATCTTTGATCTAGCTCAATACGCAAATTCGGCTCATTTCACGTATTGAGCTAGATCAAAGGATTGCGCTACCTGTCCAATTGACAGACCTGGCACCGAATTTTGGCGCCGAATTTTAGGCGGCGGCGCGGGCGGTGGCGCGGGTGCGGCTGCCGACGCCAGTGGCGGTGGCAATTGCGAGCAGCAGGAAGAAGGCAATGCCGGCGAAGACAAACTGTGGTTTGCCGGCATCCATCATCAGCCCGAACAGCAGCGGGCCTACCGACAGGCCGCTATCAAGGCCGGAGTACACCACGCCGTACACGCGACCGGTAGCATTCTTCGGCGCGGCTGCGCGGATCATCAAGTCGCGCGATGGACCAGCAATGCCTGAGAAGAAGCCAACCAGCGCCATCAGCACCAAGGCGCCCCAGGCTGGCACCACGGCCAGGCCAAGCAATAGCGCCAGGACGGCAGCCAGTGCAAAAGCGGCGGCAATCGTGCGGTCATGGTTCTTGCGTCCGGCACCGAGGAAACCGCCCAGCATCATGCCGGCTGCGGAAGCCAGCATGTACGCGGTGAACGCGCTGGTCGCCATCGCCAGCGACATGCCATACAGCTTGACCAGCCCGGTCGACGAGAAACTCTGGATTCCGCCCAGCGCCAGCGCGGTCAGGAAGAAGAATCCAAAGCACATCCATACCGAAGGCAGGCGCAGGAAATCAAGCGAACCGCCCTGCTGCGCACCGGCCGCATGCTGGACGATCGGATCGGGACGCAGCGCCTCGCGGTTCCACCACAGGATCGCCAGCACAATCGCTGGCAGCGCAGCTGCGGACAACAAGGCCGTGCGCCAATCAGTGGTGCTGGCCACGCCGGTCAGGAACAGCGGCGCCGCGGCCCAGCCAATGCTTCCGCTGACGCCATGCACCGAAAAGCCAAGCGCCATCCGGTCGCGCGATACGCGCTGGTTCAGGATCGTGTAGTCCGCCGGGTGGAAGATGCTGTTGCCCATGCCCGCCATCAGCGCTCCAACCACCAGGCCCGCATAATTCTGCGCATTCGACAGCACCAGCGCCGATACGCCCAGCATCGCCATGCCGGAGAACAGCACGCGGCGCGCGCCAACCTTGTCCACCACGAAGCCGGCCATGGCCTGGCCAATGCCGGAAACCACAAAGAACACCGTCATCAGCAAGGCCAGTTCGGAGTAGCTCAAGCCAAACGCTGTCTTCAGCCAGGGAAATAGCGCGGCCAGGATCAGGTGGTAGAAGTGCGAAACGCCGTGCGCCAGCCCGACCAGGCCGATCACGCGGGCGTCCGTGCGTAAGGTTTGATTATCCATTGACTGCCCCATTCGTATAAAGAATGGAAACATTTTAGAAAAACCTGGGGCGTCTGTTTTGAGCTAGGATGTCATCATTTATCGCAAAACTGCCATCCCATGCCAGTCCAGATCGTCACCCACACCGGCCCGCATGAAAGCCGCCGCGAGCCGACCGCCGTGCAGCCAGTCACCATGATTGCTCGTGACCTGGTCAGCGAGCGAACCCTGCAGGCGCATACCCATGATTGCGCCCAGTTGACTCTGGCGCTGGAAGGGACCATCCGGGTCAACGCAATGGGCAGCAGCTGGATCGTTCCGCCCCAGCGCGCGATCTGGACCGCGGCCAACGTCGAGCATTCGCTGAGCGTGATCGCGACTGCGCGCCTGCGCCCAGTCTATGTTGTGTCGTCCTTCGATCCTTTCCCCAGCGAGCCGTGCAAGGTGCTCGAAGTTTCACCGCTGCTGCGCGAACTGGTCATGGCGCTGGAGCTGGAAGATCCCGAGGTACCGACCCACCGCTCGCAATTGATCAGCAATCTGATTCTCGATGAACTGCCGCACCTGGCGACACGGCCGATCCGCGTCCCGATGCCACGCGACAAGCGCCTGAAGAGCCTGTGCGATGCCTTGCTGGCCGATCCGGGCGCAACGCACACTTTGGAAGAATGGGCCAGCACGGCCGGGGCATCGGAACGCACGCTGGCGCGCCTGTTTGAGAAGGAATTGGGCATGAGCTTTGGCCAGTGGCGCCAGCAGGCCCGCCTGGCGCATGCGGCACCGATGATCTCCGGCGGCATGCCCTTGTCGCAGGTGGCCGATGCCCTCGGCTACGCCAGCCAGTCCGCATTTACCGCCATGTTCCGCAAGACCTTCGGCTGTCCGCCTACCGAGTTCTTCAACACCCGCATCTGATTTAGATCAAACCCGCGCGTGATTGCATCTCGGCCGCGCTTGCCTGCCTGCGTGCGCGCTGCATACACTCATTTCGGAGGCGCGGCCTGGTGGCGCCGGCTTGTTTCGGCGTCGAGCATTTCACGCAGCCTCACGAATAATGGTGCCGTGGCAGTATGTTTGCGGCCGTACCCCAGGTTGAAGGCGTAGTCGAAATCGGGCGGATTGTCGCCCTGGTTGTGCTGGAGGATTGTCTCCAGTTTGTCGAAGGCTTTCACCGCCTGGGCTTCTGGCGTGGCGGCGGCTTCGTACTCGTCCCACAGAGCGATGATCTCCACGCGCAAAGGCGGGTCGAGCTCGCGCGTCAAGACGTGCAAGTCTTCGCGCTCTTGCGCCGATTTGCCTGGATGGGCGTGCTGGTGGATGGCTGGGATGTCGCCATGAATCGCCTCGCCGAGGTCGTGCACGATGCACAGCTTCAGCATGCGGGCGAGGGTCCAGGCCGGGCAATTCGTCGGCGAACACCAGCGCCATCAGCGCCAGCCGCCAGCTATGCTCGGCGGTGCTTTCCGGCCGTCCGGTCGAGGTAAAACCACTGCGCAGGACGCTCTTCAGCCGCTCCGCCTCACGCAGGAACTCCAATCGGCCCGCCAACGTTGACTCTTTCATGCAGTGCTCCTATCCAGAGGCACGAGTTTACGCAATTTGGAGGTTGTATGTCATCAGGTTTTCAATGGCCCTCAAAATGGTGGCAATGGCTGCTGGTCTATCCGGGACTGGCCGTTGCCCTTATCCCCATCGTCAACGATTATCTCAGGTCGCGCGACGGCAACAGTCAAGTCGCACTCTGGACCAAGAACATCAGTTGCATCGAAGCGCCCTTCGCCGGCGTCCTGAACGAATTCAATGTGCAGACGTCCGCCACGATCTGCAAATCGGGCGATGTCCTGGTCCGTTTCATCGCCCCCGGCGACAAGCGGGCTTACCGTTGGGTACCAGTGGAGTTATTCGGTTTGCGCAGCGTCAGCACGTTCAGCTTGATCGGCAATGCGAATGCCCAGGCACCCGGCGCGCGCCAGCACGAGGAGACCGTCTGTCAATGGGCGCGCCCCGACGGCTGGGTCATCCGCAGGGTGAAGGTCGAGGGCAGCTGTTTCGAAGAACACATTTGGGCTGCCACCGGAGAAGTCAGGCGCCGGCAGCGAGTTGACTGCCGGGCGCCTTGCCGTTGAATTCAAGCCTTGCGGAAGGCCAGCTCGTGGCCGTCGGCATCGATGCGGATCGTGTCTTTCGGGCCGAAGCGGCCTTCCAGGATCAGCTTCGACAGCGGATTCTCGATCTGCTGCTGCACCGCGCGTTTCAGCGGACGTGCACCATACACCGGGTCGTAGCCCGCCTCGGCGATCTTCTGCAGCGCGGCTTCGGTCACCTCCATGCCCATGTCCATGCGTTTCAGGCGCTGCTCCAGAATCTGCAGCTGGATGCGGGCAATCGAGCCGATATGCTTGTCGTCCAGGCCGTGGAACACCACGATCTCGTCGATACGGTTGATGAACTCCGGGCGGAAATGGCCGCGCACTTCGGCCATCACCGCCAGCTTCACCACGGCCGGATCGGCGTCCTCGAGCGACTGGATCTTCTGCGAGCCCAGGTTCGAGGTCATGATCACCACCGTGTTCTTGAAGTCCACTGTGCGGCCCTGCCCGTCCGTCATGCGGCCATCGTCCAGCACTTGCAGCAGCACGTTGAACACGTCCGGGTGGGCTTTCTCGATCTCGTCCAGCAGGATCACGCTGTATGGCTTGCGGCGCACAGCTTCCGTCAGGTAGCCGCCCTCGTCATAGCCGACATAGCCCGGCGGCGCGCCAATCAGGCGGGCGACCGAGTGCTTCTCCATGAATTCACTCATGTCGATGCGGATCAGCGATTCTTCTGAATCGAACAGGAAGTTCGCCAGCGCCTTGGTCAGTTCCGTCTTACCGACACCGGTCGGGCCCAGGAACATGAAGGAGCCATACGGGCGGTTCGGGTCCGACAAGCCGGCTCGCGAGCGTCGGATGGCATCGGCCACGGCGTTGATCGCTTCGTCCTGCCCCACTACGCGCTCGTGCAGTTTCTCTTCGATGTGCAGCAGCTTGTCGCGCTCGCCCTGCATCATGCGCGAGACCGGAATGCCGGTCGCGCGCGACACCACTTCGGCGATTTCTTCGGCGCCAACCTGGGTACGCAGCAGTTTCGGCTTGTCGCCAGGCTGTTCGGCGGCGCCGGCAGCTTCGGCATGCTTCAGCTGCGCTTCCAGTTCCGGCAGCTTGCCGTACTGGAGTTCGGACACGCGCTGCCAGTTGGAAGCGCGGGTCGCCTCTTCCATCTGTTGCTTGATACGCTCGATTTCTTCCTTGATGTGGGTGGTGCCCTGCACGTTGGCTTTTTCGGCCTTCAGCACTTCCTCGTAATCGTTGTACTCGCGTTGCAGCTTGGCGATTTCATCGTCCAGCAACTGCAGGCGGGCACGCGAGGCTTCATCCTTCTCGCGCTTGACGGCCTCCTTCTCGATCTTGAGCTGGATCAGGCGCCGTTCGAGCTTGTCCATCACCTCCGGCTTGGAGTCGATCTCGATCTTGATCTTCGACGCGGCTTCGTCGATCAGGTCAATCGCCTTGTCGGGCAGGAAGCGGTCGGTGATGTAGCGGTGCGACAACTCCGCCGCCGCGATGATCGCGGGATCGGTGATCTCCACCTTGTGGTGCAGTTCGTACTTGTCCTGCAGGCCGCGCAGGATGGCAATGGTCGCTTCCACGCTTGGCTCGTCGACCAGGATTTTCTGGAAGCGGCGCTCCAGCGCGGCATCCTTCTCGATGTATTTGCGGTACTCGTCCAGGGTGGTCGCGCCGAGGCAATGCAGCTCGCCGCGCGCCAGCGCAGGTTTCAGCATATTGCCGGCGTCCATTGCGCCTTCCGCCTTGCCGGCACCGACCATGGTGTGCAGTTCGTCGATGAACACGATGGTCTGGCCTTCGTCCTGCGCCAGCTCCTTCAGCACGGATTTCAGGCGTTCCTCGAATTCACCGCGATACTTGGCGCCGGCCAGCAGCGCCGCCATGTCGAGCGACAGCACGCGCTTGCCGCGCAGGGAATCCGGCACTTCATTGTTGACGATGCGCTGCGCCAGGCCTTCCACGATGGCGGTCTTGCCGACACCCGGTTCGCCGATCAGCACAGGATTGTTCTTGGTACGGCGCTGCAGCACCTGAATGGCGCGGCGGATTTCATCGTCGCGGCCGATCACGGGGTCCAGCTTGCCCATGCGGGCGCGCTCGGTCAGGTCGAGGGTGTATTTCTTAAGGGCCTCGCGCTGGCCTTCCGCTTCCTGCGAATCGACCTTGGCGCCGCCGCGCACGGCGTCGATGGCGGTTTCCAGCGCCTTGCGCTGCAAGCCGTTCTCGCGTGCCAGCTTGCCCGCGTCGCCCTTATCGTCGGCAACCGCCAGCAACACCATTTCGCTGGAGACGAACTGGTCGCCGCGCTTCTGGGTTTCGCGGTCGGCCTGGTTCAGCATATTGACGAATTCACGGCTGACCGTGACGTCGCCACCGGACACCTTCGGCATGCGCTCCAGTGCATGCTTCAACGCCTGCGCCAGGCCGCCGACATTCACGCCGGCGCGCTGCAGCAGCGAACGCGCGCCGCCGTCTTCCTGGTTCAACAAGGCCAGCAGAAGGTGCGCCGGTTCGATGTATTGGTTGTCGTTGCCGACGGCCAGGCTCTGGGCATCGGCGAGTGCTTCTTGCAGTTTTGTTGTAAGTTTGTCTTGGCGCATTTCGAACGCTCCTGATGAATTGTCAACGACAATCTAAGGGCGCGTTGACAGTTTTCAAGACCCGCCATTCAGGTCCATTTTCGCAAAGCCT
This sequence comes from Massilia eburnea, assembly GCF_050709955.1. GTDB lineage: Bacteria > Pseudomonadota > Gammaproteobacteria > Burkholderiales > Burkholderiaceae_D > Rugamonas > Rugamonas eburnea_A. The sequence goes on along the minus strand of NZ_JBNZFX010000020.1, from coordinate 74,616 downwards.
CGTCATCACTGCTGCGCGCGTCTACCCAGCGGGCGCCCTCTGGCATCTGTTCCTTCTTCCAGAACGGCGCCTCGGTCTTGAGGTAGTCGATGATAAATTCACAAGCCGAGAATGCCTCGCCACGGTGCGGCGACGTGACCGCCACCAGCACGATCTGGTCCATGGGCTTGAGCGGTCCGACACGGTGAATCACCAGGGCGCCATAGATCGGCCAGCGCTCCTTGGCCTGGTCGATGATGGCCTGGATCGACTGCTCGGTCATGCCGGGGTAATGCTCGAGCTCCATTTCGGCAACGGCGGCGCCCTCATTGAGGTCGCGCACCGTCCCGACAAAGCTGACGATGCCACCGACTTTGGCATTGCCGGCGCGCAGTTGCGCCACTTCTTGCGACAGGTCGAAGTCTTCTGTTTGAATGCGTACTTCGGTCATTTCCCCTCCGCGCCAATCTTGCGGAACAACTGCTCGATGCGGCTGGCAGTGGCTGCGTCCACCAATGCGGGCATGGCACACAAGGCAAGGAACTGGGCGGCGTGGCTGGCCGGCTTCTGGCCGGACTTGAGGGAGGATTGCAACACTTCTACCTGCATTTTCAATCGGTCTTTCGCAAATTCGGCACCGCTGTCGATCCCGGCCACGATTTCGAGGCGCAGCACTTCGGACAGCAGGCGTTGACGGTTGGTTTCCAGTTGGCCGGCGTAGGCGGCACGCGCCGTGGCGCCGCCCCCCTGCGGCTTTCAGTGCGGCGTCGAAGCGGGGTGCGCAGGGTGCGCTCCTGCTCGGCCGGCAAGGCCGACAGGGCTTGCCAGCGGCTGCTCCAGCCGGCGCTATCGATTTCGCCGGCTTCTGCCAGCGCACTTTCCAGTGCCTGCACCTGGCGCAGTTTTTCACGCAGGGCGTTGGCCTGGGCTGCGCCGGCGCGCTTGCGGATGGCGTCTGCCTGCGATTGCAGGGCGCCGACGGCGGCGCGGTAGCGCTGGTCGATCTTCTGCTCGCTGGCGCGCGGCACCACGCCTGAGCCATGCCATGCGGCGGCGGCGTCTTTCAGCGTCTTGCCGATGGCGGCCAGCGCGGCCTTGTCGTCGCCTTCGAAGGTGGCCGATTCCAGGCTGGCGCAAATCGCTTCGCGCGCATGCAGGTGGGCCTTGCGTTCATGATCGGCTGCGTGCGCGTGTTCCTTGCGCCTGGCGAAAATCTGGTCGCAGGCGGCACGGAATTTCTGCCACAGCGCCTGCTCGGTCTTGCGCTCCAGCGGCAAGGCGCGGGCGTGGCCCTGCCAGGATTCCTGCAGGCGGCGCAGTGTGTCGATCGTATGGCGCTCCAGCGGATTGAGTTTGCCGACTTCCTCAATCAGTTGTTCGCGGCGCGCCACTTCGATCTTGCGCTGCGAGTCGAGCGGCGCCAACAGCGCATCCATCGCCTTGCTGAAGGCGCCGTCCAGGCGCTTCTTGTCCTTGCGGTCGATGGTGCCGAGACGGCTCCAGGCCTGGCGCAGGCGCTGGGTCGAAGATGCCAAAGTGCGCCAGTCGTGCGTGTGTGGCAGGTTGCCGGAGGCGGATTCTTCACGGTCGACCTGGGCGCCGCCGGCTGCTTCCAGCTGGGCGGCGTCCCGGGCAATCAGGGCATTCGCCTCATCGACCAGTTGTTGCGCTTTTGCCGCATTGGCGTGCCGTTCGTCGGCCAGGTGCTTGAAGTGGGCGGCGGCCGGCGCGTATGCGGCGGTGCAGGCGGCATCGAACTTTTCCCACAGCGATTTGGGCGCGGCGCCGGACACCCCGTCCAGCGCTTTCCAGCGTTCGCGCATGCTGCCGACCTTCTTGGCCAGCTCGCTCATGCCAAGCGCTTCGGCCGGCAGGCTTTCGACGGCGTGCACCAGTTCTTCGCGCGACACGTTGCCGCCCCAGCGCGCCCAATCGCTCAGCCGCTTCAGGTCGGCCCGCACGTGGGCCAGGCGCTCGGCCTGGGCTGGCGAGAGGCGCCCGGTTTTGCTGTCTTTGAGCGCTTTATCATGCTCGGCGGCGATGTGCAGCTGGCCCTGCGACAGCGCCGCCTCCATCGCGTCCAGCAGATCCATGAAGTGGCGGTTGGCTTCCTGCTCGGCAGGCGATGGCTTGTGTTTTTCTTTCTGCGGGCGCGGCGGGCGGGCGGCAGCGGCAGCGTAGCCGTCGGCCCGCATGACCACGTCGCCTTCGGATGGCGGCGCGGCGCTGGCCACCGGCGCCGCTGCGCCATCCAGTGCCACGGCCGGCGCGGCCGGCGCCGGCGTCAGCACAGGCGAGGCGTTCGCTGCCGGCTGCTGCGCAGCGCGCCTGGCGGCCAGCGTGGCATCGAAATCGCTCAGCAGTTGGCGCGGCAGCGATCCGCGCTCAGGCGAGGCCAGATGGGCCGCATGTTCGCTGGCCAGGCGCTCGAATTCGCCAGCATCAGGCTGCTGGCGCAAGGCTGCCAGCGCATCGATCATGGCGCGCTGCAGCGAAACCTGGGCTTCCAGCCGCTCAGCCAGCGCGTTGCGCACATGGGCGAATTCAGCCGCCGCGGTCGGCGCCGCGTCGACCACCTTCCATTGGCGGTCCAGGTCAGCTACCAGGTTGGGGGTTAGCTTTTCGTCCGCCAACAATCGCTGCGCCAGAGCAATACAGGCCTGGGCCTGCTTCTGCTCAGCCTGCACATGCCGGATCGCGTCCAGCCGCCCCTGCACCAGCTTGGCCACCCGCCGGTCCGAGTTGCGCACCGCATGCTGCACTTTTTCCAGCGCATCCTGGGAAATGACATGCTCGGCAGCCGACAGCCGCACGTCGGCAAATTCACTGTTCAGGATGAGCTCAACCGCAGCGGCCTCGTCGCCCGCGAGATTGCGGGCCAGCTCGGCTTGCGCCGAGCGGCGTTCTGCGGGAGTGCCAAGCGGCGCCTGCGACCCGCCTGAGCTCGGCTGGCCGGAAACGCTGGCCTGGCTGGCCTGCTGCTTGAAAAGGAACTCAAACATAGTTGTGCTATGAATGGATCAAAACCACCATCATAGCGCAGCGCCGCCCGGCACGGGCGGCGAATGCAGGCACGGAGTGTTCAGGCCGTATCCGCAGCGGCGCGATGGGCCGAACGCGTGCGCCGGTGGTAGCGCAGCTTCGGCACAGGAACCACGACCTCGTCTTCTTCCCGCAGGGAGGCATGCACCTGCTTGGCTTGCGACAAGGCTTTCCTGTCTTTTTCGGCGGAGGCCGGCACGCGGCGCGCTTCCACCACTTGAGCGTCATGGGCCAGGAACTTGTTGGCGATATCGAACCATGCTTCGCCACCGATGGTGGCACGGGCAATCGCGAACAGTTCCTTTTCCTCTTTCTCCAGGCGCTGCAGCAGCACCGTGCAGAAAGTCTCGATCGATTGGCAAATCTCCGTCACTTGCTGTTCGCTGCATTCCACCGCCGTATCGAGTTCCGCCTGCAACTGCCGGATCACCGACAAGGCAGACTGGTTCAATCGGCTCAGCTCGTCCAGCAACTGGTTGGCTTGTTCCGTCGCATTTTGCAGCGCGGGAATCAGGTACAGCTCGATCTTGCGCCAATGGCAGGCCTGGTACAGGCGCTCCAGGGTTTCGCAAGCATATTCAAGCTGGGACAGTGTCAGGCGCTGTTGTCGCAACAGCGTCGATTGCACGTATTTTTGAAACGACAGCAGGCTAAGGCGCACGTTAGCCTGTTCAACGGATAGCGCAACTAATGTATATGTGGCCGTTAACATTCTTGCTCCCAAATATCGCTACGCGGAAACGGAAGTACAAGTGTAAATTAGCCCGACAGGTTCGCTTTGACGTATATCAATGTAACGTCGCGCGCCCACCCCAATTTAGGAGGTTTTCAAATCCAGCGCAAGGCGAAGATCAACCATACCAGCTTCTTGCGACGCCGTCACGGTTCCGCCAAATCTTCGCATCAGTTGTTGCATTCCGATATTTTCCGACAATGCTTCGCCTGTGATTTCACGCGTCCCGCGGCTGCCGAAATAGTCAAGTAATTTCTGGAACAGGATATTTCCCAATCCTTTGCCTTTCAGATCGGAACGTACGATGATCGCGAACTCGGCTTTTTGGTTGTCCGGGTCGGCCACCGCCCGTACCACGCCCAGCGTTTCCGGCTGGCCATCGGCGCCGCTGCGGGTCGCGATGAAAGCCATGGCGCGGTCGTAGTCGATCTGGGTCAGGCGCGCGAGCTGGGTCGGCGGCAATTCCTTCATCGCCGAGAAGAAGCGCAGGCGCACGTCGTCGGGGTCAAGCCGGCTGAAGAAGCGCACATGGGCTGGCGCATCTTCCGGGCGGATCGGGCGCAACAGCAGGGGCGCGCCTTGCCACTGGATTTCCTGCTCCAGTTCCTGCGGATAGGGTCGGATCGCCATGCTGCTTTCGGCGCGCCGCGGGCCGAGCGTGGCGCGCGCGCCGTGCACTTGCAACACACCGTCCACCACGGTAACAGGATCGATTTCCAGCGCGGCGATTTCGCCGATGTCGGCCACCAGTTCGGCCACGTGCACCAGCGCGCCGCACAGGATCTCGCGCTCCTCGACCAGGGCGCGGCCGACGCCGGTACGCCTGAGCATGTCGCGCGCCAGCACGGTGTTCAAGGGTGGCAGGCCGACGGCGCGGTCGTCCACCACGCGGCCGGCGCTGCCACCCAGGCCGACACTGATGGCGGGACCGAACACCGGATCGACCTGCATGGCCAGGCGGAGCTGCTGCACATTGCCGCCGGCCGGCTCGCTGGCCAACGGCAGGCCGTAGGCCGCCAGCACCGCTGCAAGGTCGGCTTGCACCAGTTCGGCCCGGCCGGCAGCGCGCGCGGCTTGCACCAGGTTGCGCGCGGACTGGCGCTCCGGTACCGAATGCGCGGGCACCTGGCCCGGCACTTCAATCAGCAAGGCCTGGTTGCGCGAGTACTGCACCACCTGGCTGTAGGCACGCACCGCTTTTTCCGGCGTGTCGTAGCTTGGCAGGCCGGCATCGGCAAATACCTGCCGTGCCCCCGCCACCGAGGCGCCGCCCAGCCAGCAGGACAGCACGCTGCGGCCGCTCTGGCGCAGCATCGGTGCCAGAGCCTGCGCCACGCCGGTGCTGGCTGCGGCCGACGATGGCGCGTGCACGATCAGCAGCGCATCGGCGCCAGGATCGGCCAGCAAAGCGCTCGCCACGGCGACATGGCGCTCGGCACTGGCTTCGCCGCCAATGTCGATCGGATTGGCCAGCAACAGCCCCGGCGGCAGCTCGTTGCGCAAGCGCTTGCCGGTGTCGGGCGAGAATTGCGCCAGTTTGCCGTGCACGTATTGCAGGGCATCGGCCGCGAGCTTGCCGGTGCCGCTGCCATTGCTCATGATGGCCAGGCGCGTACCGCGCGTGGGCCTTGCGCGCGCCACCGTTTCCACCGCGTCGAACAGGTCGGCCGATGAGTACACGCGCAGCATGCCGGCGCGGTGGATCACGGCGTCGTAGACCTTGTCGTCGCCGCTGCGGCCAGCCTTCAGCACGACCACCGGCTTGCTGCGCGCGGCCAGGCGGGCGGCGGAAATGAACTTGCGGGCGCAAGTCACCGATTCCAGGTGCATGATGATGGCGCTGGTGTCGTCGTCTTCCGCCAGGTAGTCCAGCATGTCGCCCAGGTCGATGTCGCCGCCCTCCACTACCGACACCACGCGCGAGAAGCCGATGCCGTGCTGCTGCGCCCAGTCCAGCACCGCCGTCATCACGGTCGCCGATTGCGAAATGAAGGCCGTTTTGCCAGGCTTGGCGCCGGCATGGGCGGCGCTGGCGTTCAATCCGGCCAGCGGCGCCACCAGGCCGATGCCGCCCGGCCCCAGGATGCGCAACAGGTGCGGGCGTGCGGCGCGCATGATCTGCTGGCGCACGGAGTCGCTGACCGGAGTCAGGACGATGGCGCCGCGCGTGCCGCGGGCGCCCAGGTCCGCAATCAGGGCCGCTACCGTATCGGGCGGCGTGCAAATGATGGCCAGGTCCGGTGCGCGCGGCAAGGCCGACAGCCGCGCGTAGCACGGAATGCCGCGCAACTGCTCGTATTTCGGATTGACCGGCCAGATCGCGCCGGCAAAGCCGCTTTCCGCCATATTGTTCATGACCTGGGTGCCCATGCGGTCGGGCCGCAGCGAGGCGCCGATGATGGCCACCGAGCCGGGCTCGAACAGGCTGTCCATATTCCTGATGCTCATGGCGGCTCTCTCCTACCAGCGTGAATAGTGGTCCTCGGTCACGCCTGCGAGCTGCGTGACGATGCGTTTCGGTCCGTCCGGTTCGCTGCGCACCCAGCCGCTGAAATGGCCCACCGGCTGGATGTAGCGGCTGGCCGCCACCAGCAGGTTGCGGTTCTGGCGGCGCGCACCGTCCGGCGTGAAGAACAGTTCCAGCTGGTCGTCTTCGGTGAAGATATGCCAGCGCTGCATCGGGTCGTGCGGATCGAAGATGAAATGCGCGGCAGCCAGCCCCACCACTTCGCCATCGATCCAGAGCGCATTTTCATGAGCGCCGAAATAGCCCGATTGCAGGTTGAAGCCCATCTCCAGGTTATGGCCGGAGGCCCAGCGCCAGGAAGTCTCGCGCGCCAGCAAGCCGTTCGAATAATCGAAGCTGGCCACGCCGCCGTCGAGCTTGTATTCGTCGCGGAAGGTGCGCACGGCGCCGGTCAACGGCATGCCGGGCGACTTCTGCGTGCCGTGCAGCGCGCCTCCCTGCACCGCACCGGTGGCCAGCAGCAGCGGCGCGATAGGCGGGCCGAATTCGGCGTCGATTTCCAGGTACGGGCAGCGCACCGTCAACTGGTACCGTTCATCTTCCAGCGGCTCGATGCTGATCTGGGTGCTGCGCGTACGGAACCAGCTGGCTGCGCCCGCGTGCTCGCCGACGCCGACCGAGATGCGCCCTGGCAGGCCGTCCTGCGAGAAATTGGCCATCATGTCGTTGTCACTGCGGTCGAAGACATAGGCGAAGCAGGTGCTGGTCCAGCCCAGGTCGACGATGGCAACCGCCGCCATCACATGCTCGGAAACCAGCGACACGTAATGCCATTTCTTGTGGTGGAAGCGGCGCCACAGGCGGCTGCGCGCGTGCTCGCCTGCCAGCAAATGCCAGTCGAAGGATTCGGTCGCGCCGGAGAAGCGGCCCAGCAGGGGCTTGCCGTCGGCGCCGACCACGCGTTGCGGTGCTGGGGCCAGTTTCATTGCTCTACTCCCTGCGCGTCCAGTTCCGCCTGCAGCGCGGCGGCGAATAGCGGCGGATCGCTGGCCTGCACCTGCACACGCGGGCAGGCGTGCCAGTTGGCCAGGCGCTGCAGCGCGCCTGCTACGTCGCGCACGAAGCGGTCGCTCACCCGGACGCCCGGCTCCAGCGCCAGGTTCTTCAGCTCGAAAATACCGCCGCGGCGGTGCGCTTTGGCGTCGATCCGGCCTACCAGCGCACCACGGCGCAGGATCGGCAGCGTGAAATAGCCATAGCGGCGCTTTTCCGCCGGCGTGTAGCATTCCAGGCGGTAGTCGAAGCCGAACAGGTCCACGGCGCGGCGGCGGTCCCATACCACCGGGTCGAACGGCGACAGGATGGTGGTCAGGGTCGGCGCCAGGCCGCCATTGGCGGCAGCCTGGGCCAGGTCGGCCAGCTCGTGGTGGATGTAGACCGTGTCTTTCCAGCCATCGACGCGGGCACGCAGCAAGAGGCCCTCATCGGCCAGCGCTTCCAGGTCCTGGCGCGGCGGCTTGCTGCGGTAATAGTCTGCCACCCAGGCGCTGCGGGCCAGGCCCAGGGCGCGCACCGATTTCAGCGCCAGTTCGCGCCGTGTTTCGTCCATGCCGGGCATCAGGCTATCGTCCCAGCCTGGCAACACGCGTTCGGCCAGGTCGTACACGCGCTGGAAGTTATGGCGGCGCGCGATCATCAATTCGCCGGCGGTAAACAGCACTTCCAGCGAGCGCTTCTCCGGTTTCCATCCCCACCAGCCACCGCCCTTGCCGTCGGTACGCTCGAAATCGGCCGAGCGCACCGGCCCATTGCTGCGGATATGCTGCAACACGCGATCGACGTCGGCGCGCCGCTCCTTCATCCAGCTCGCTGAATACTTCCATCCCATCGCACTCGGGTCGACCATGCGATGGCGCAGCAGGCGGTAGTCCTCAATCGGCACGAAGCAGGCTTCATGCGCCCAATACTCGAACAGGGCGCCTTCGGCCAGGAGTTCCTCCAGCCAGGGCTGGGGATAGTCGCCCAGCCGGCTCCACAACACCAGGTAGGGGCTGCGCGCCACCACGTGGATGGTGTCGATCTGCAGCACGCCCATGGCGCGGATCGCTTCCAGCAGGTCGGCCTTGAGCGCCTTGCGCCGGCGCGGCTGCAGCAAGCCCTGCGCCGCCAGGTGCAAGGCACGTGCCGCGGCGAGGGTGAGATTCAGTTCGGTCAAGACTCGATTCCTGTAGGAGGTGAACGCCTATTCTAATAGCGAATTGACAGTATTTCTTGGCAATTTGCGAATGGTGGTGGCTGCCAGGCAGCATAGTGCCGTTTTTTTGCCCCCACTGCCGGGGTTTGAGTGCAAAATAAGCCTGTGCCAACGTCAACCGCCCGTCAGATTTTCCGCAAGCTGTATCGCATGATACTGCTGCCCTCTTTCACCCTGGTGCTGCTGGTGATCATGTGGGCAGACGTGTTCTACCAGGTCAGGCAGGACGCCGAAAGCGCGCACTACGACGCCGTGCAGCATAGCCATTCGCTGGCGCGCACGCTGGCCGAACACTCCGGCCACCTGCTGCGCCAGGCGGACCATGCCACCCAGCTTTTCAAGCTCAAGTTCGAGGAAACCAATGGCGCCTTGCGCCTGCCGGAATTCAGCAAGCGAGGCGGCTTGCTGGACTCCGTCATGCCGGCCCGCCTTGAATTGCCGATCGCGCTGATCGACGCCAACGGCAAGCTGGTGGACAGCATGCATGGCGCCTTTCCGCCAAATTCGGCCAACCAGGGCTATTTCAAGGCGCTGTCCACCACAGCCGGCGACGCCGCCCTGGCCAGCAACCCGATGGTGGAGCCGATGACCAAGAAGTGGCAAATCCAGATTGCGCGCCGCCTGGACGACAAGGCCGGCAAGTTCGCGGGCGTGATCGTGCTGATGATCGATCCCGCCTATTTCGTCGAGGATTACGACCGCATGCATGTGGACGAAGGCGGCCTGGTCATGCTGATCAGCCGCGATACCGCGCTTGCCATCGGCCGCGTCGACGAAAAACTCTTCATCACCGACACCGTCGACTATGTGGCGCCGGCCGACCCGGTCAACCTGCCGGAGGAACTGCTGCTCAAGACCCCGGTCGACAAGACCGAGCGCATCTATGGCTTTCGCGACATGCCGCGCTATTCGCTGACGGCCGTGGTGGGCGATGCCAAGGAGCACGCGCTGGCCAAGTACTATAGCCAGCGGCGTCTCTATTATGGTGTCACCGCCATCGTTTCAGTGGTGGTGCTGGTGTTCAGTTTCCTGCTGACGCAGCAGGCGCATCGCCTGCGCGAAAGCACGCGCGAGGCCACTTACGCGCGCGAAAAGCTGCACGCCGCCGTCGACGCCAGCCTCGACGCCCTGTTCCTGATCAAGGCCTGCCGTGCCGGCGGCAGCGGCAGCGAGATCACCGACTTCATCCTGGTCGACGTCAACGAGCGCGGGGCACGCGTTCTCGGCCACCCTGCGGACCAGGCGCTGGGCCAGCGCATGGGGGACATGCTGCCGCATTGGCATAGCGAAGGCATGTTCGGCAAATGCCTGGGCGTGATGCGCACCGGCGAGCCGCTGGAAGAGGAATTCGAATCGAACGTCTTCGGCGAACAGCTTTGGCTGCGTCACCAGATCGTCGCCATCGAGGACGGCGTCGCCGTCACCGCGCGCAATATCACGGAACGCAAACGGTCCGAGATGGCAGTGCGCCAGAACCAGGCGGAGCTGCAGGCCGTCAACGATGCCTCGCCACTTGGCCTGGTGCGGGCCGACAAGGATGGCAAATGCAGCTACGTCAACCGCACCTTCGAAGCGATTACCGGCATGGCGCGCGACGCGGCGCTGGACGACGGCTGGTTCGGCGCCGTGCATCCCAACGACCGCGACATGCTGCGCGCATCGCTGCGCCACCTGAACACCACCCAGCAGGCCTTCCAGGAAACGCTGCGCTGCGTGCACCCGGACGGCAAGATCGTCTGGACCTCGATCAAGGTGGCGCCGATCGTGATCGACAATCAGATCGCCGGCTACGTCGGCACGCTGGACGACATCACCCTGGTGCGCAAGTCGGTGATGGCCCTGCGCGAAAGCGAAGCGCGCTTGCGCACCATCGCCGACACGCTGCCGGCCATGATCGCCTACGTCGATTTCGAGGAAATCTATCGCTTCCACAACCTCGCTTATGAGCGCGAATTCAGCAAGACCGGCTTGCAAGTGACGGGGCGCACGGTGCAGGAGACCGTGGGCGACAAACGCTACGCCCTGCTGCAGCCCTACATTGCGCGCGTGCTGCGCGGCGAAACCCTGACCTTCGAGGAAGAGGACGACAGCGGCGACTACCTGCGCACTTACGACGTGGTCTACATCCCGCAGTTGGACGAGGACGGCATCACGGTGATCGGCTTCCACGTCATGCGGCAAGACGTCACGGCGCAAAAGCGCGAGAAACAGCGCTTGCTGCGCTTGTCGCAGGTCGACGCACTGACCGGGCTGACCAACCGCGCCGGCTTCCTGCAAAAACTCAGCGAGAGCATGGTGGCATGCCGCGAAAGCGGCGGGCTGATGGCGGTCATGTACCTCGACATCGACCGCTTCAAGCCGGTCAACGACACCTACGGACATGCCGTCGGCGATGCACTGCTCAAGGCGTTCTCGGCGCGCCTGTCCAATACCGTCCGCGCCAGCGATACCGTGGCGCGCCTGGGTGGCGACGAATTCACGATCGTCATGGACCACCTCTCGAAACCCGATGATGCCGCGGTCACCGCCGCCAAGATCGTGCATGCGATGCAGCAGCCGTTCGAGCTCGATGGCATCATGGCAAATGTCTCAACCAGCATAGGCCTGACCTATTACCGCGACGACGACGTCAGCCCGGCGGAACTGTTGAAACGGGCCGACCTGCTCTTGTACGAAGCCAAACAGGCCGGCCGCAACACCTTCCGCAGCGGCATGCCGTTGCCGCAAATGCGCTCCCCGAACGCGGCCTGACGGGGATCAAGACATGCGCCGGCGGTTTGCGCTATATTGGCGCTTCCCACGCCCTGCTTTCCATTTCATGCGCCTGCTGCACACTTCCGATTGGCACCTTGGCCAATCGCTGCATAATTTTGACCGCTACTATGAGCACCAGCGCTTCCTGGACTGGCTGCTGGATACCATCGTGTCCGAACAAGCCGATGCCCTGCTGGTGGCCGGCGACGTTTTCGACAACGCCAATCCGTCCGCAGCGTCGCAGCGCCAGCTCTACACCTTCCTGCAGCAGGCCCGCGCCCGTGCGCCGCAGCTTGATATTGTCATCATTGCCGGCAACCACGATTCGCCCGGCCGCCTTGAAGCGCCCGGCCCCTTGCTGGAGGTGCACGGCACCACCGTGATCGGCTACCCTCACCGCGATGCCGACGGCAATATCGCCATGGAGCGAATGCTGGTGCCGCTGACCGGCAAAGACGGTGCCGTCGCCGCCTGGGTTCTCGCGGTCCCTTTCCTGCGCCATGGCGACGTTCCCCGCCTGGCCCCGGCGGCAGGCGACGATGGCCAGGACGATTCTGCGTCCCCCGCCGATCCTTATCTTAGCGGCATTGCGGAGCTGTACCGCCAGGCGCTGGAACTGGCGGGCGCCCGCGCCGGTGAAGGACATGCCATCGTCGCAATGGGCCACTGCCATATGATCAACGGCGCCATGTCCGCCGACTCCGAGCGCCGTATCGTGATCGGCGGCACGGAGATGCTCCCTACGGGCATCTTCCCGCCGCCAATTGCATACGCTGCATTGGGCCACCTGCACCTGGCCCAGCAGGTGGGCCCGCACGCCCACATCCGTTACTGCGGCAGCCCGATTCCGCTGTCCTTCGCCGAGACCAGCTATCCGCACCAGGTTCTGCGCATCGACCTGCGCGGCGCACAAGTTGGCGAGATCACCGCCCTGCCGATCCCGCGCGCCGTGCAATTGCTGCGCGTGCCACCGAAGCCAGCCCCGCTGGAAGATGTGAAAGCCGCCCTGGCCGCCCTGGAGCTGCCGGACGCCCCGCTCGAACAGCAGCCGCTGCTCGAAGTACGCATCAAGCTGGCCGCGCCCGAGCCAGGCTTGCGCGCCGCTATCGAGGAAGCGCTGCACGGCAAGCCGGTCCGGCTGGCGAAAATCGAAACGTCGAGCGCTGCCCGCTCCTCCTTCGAGGAAGCCGCGCTCTCGCTCGACCAGTTGGCCACGCTGCAGCCGGACGACATCTTCAAGCGTCTTTACCAGCAGCGCTACGGCACTGAAGCACCGCCGGAACAACTGGCCGCCTTTGCGGAACTGGTGCGGCCATGAGGGTCCTGCGCATCGCCGGCAAGAACCTTGCCTCGCTGGCCGACGAGTTTTCGGTCGACTTCACTACCCAGCCGCTGTCCGACGCCGGCCTGTTCGCCATCAGCGGCCCGACCGGCGCCGGCAAGAGCACCCTGCTCGACGCGCTGTGCCTGGCGCTGTACGACGACACTCCGCGCCTGCATAAGGCAGAAGGCAAAACGCCCGACGTCGGCGACCCGGTATCGTCGCAAGACCCGCGCACCCTGCTGCGCCGCGGCGCAGCCGAAGGCTGGGCCGAAGTCGACTTCGTCGGCAACGACGGCGAATCGTACCGCGCCCGCTGGAATGTCTGGCGCGCCCGCAGCAAGGCTGCCGGCGCCTTGCAGCCCACCACCATGGCCCTGCACAAGCTGCCAGGGCTGCAGCCGCTTGGCCATAAAAAAACCGAGGTCATGGGTGAGATCGTGCAGCGCGTCGGCTTGAGCTTCGAGCAGTTCACGCGCGCCGTGCTGCTGGCACAGAACGAGTTTTCCGCCTTCCTGAAGGCCAGGGACGACGAGCGCGGCACGCTGCTGGAAACCCTGACCGGCAACGGCATTTACAGCGAAATCTCCAAGCGCGCCTTCGAACGCTGGCGTGCCGAAGAACTGGCGCTGAAGACGCTCACCGCCGGCCTGGCGAACCAGCAACCACTGTCGACGGAACAACGTGCCGACATCCTGGCCCAGTCCGAAAGCGCGGAAACAGCCCTGCAAGCTTCTGCGCAGCGCGTCGCGGGACTGGAAGCCGACCTGCGCTGGCACCAGCAAGCCGAAAGACTGGCCACGGCAGTGCAGCACGCACACGAACACCTGCAACAGCGGCAGGCCGAATCCGAGGCCGCTGCACCACGCCGCGCCGTGCTGGCACAACTCGATGCGGTACAGCCCGCGCGTGCGCTGGATGACGAAGTGGTGCGGCTCGCCGCCGAACGCGCCACCACACAGGCGGCGATTTCGCTTGCCGAGCAGGAAGCCGAACGCACGCGCCTGGCGCACCAGGTGCTGTCCGATGACCTGCAGCAGGCCGGCGCCGCGCTGGCAGCTGCCGAAAGCGCGCAGCAGGCGGCGGCGCCGCTGCTGGACCAGGCGAAGACACTCGATACGCGCCTGGAATCCTTGCAGTTAGCCTTATCCCAGGCCAGCGCTGCCCACGATATTGCGGCGCAAGCCGATGCCGCTGCCAGGAGCGCAGTAGCGCAGCGCGAAACGCAACAACAGGCGCTCGCCCATGAGCAGCAAGGCGGCGAACAATGGCTGGCCACGCACCAGCATTGGTCGGCGCTGGCGCGCGACTGGGCACGCTGGGATGTGCTGTTTGCACAGGCCGGCCAGCAAGCCGGCCGCGCCGGCCAGCAATCGCATTCGCTGGCCGCCGTACAACAAGCCGCAGCACGCCAGCGCCAGGAAGAAACCCACGCCCGCAGCAGCCTGGATACCGCCACCGAACGCCTGCGCCAAGCCGAATCCCAGCGCGAGCAGGCCACAAAAGCGCTGGCCGGCATTGATGCCGACAGCATGGCGCAGCAGCGCCGGGAATTCGAGCAGCGCCGCGCGCTGCTGGCCGATGCCAGCGCGGCATGGCAAGACCTGGCACAACTCGCCGCGCGCCAGCAGGACCTGGTCGCGCGCAGTGCATCGCTGCAGGCGGCCCGCGACAGCGCCGAGGCTGAAGTCAGCGCTGCCCGCCAGGCCAACCTGGCGCTTGTGGCCGCCTCGACCCAGGCCGAGCGCTCCTTGAAACTGGCCGAAGCCGCCACTGGCGAAAGCGTTGAAAAGCTGCGCGCTACGCTGCAGGACGACACCCCCTGCCCCGTTTGCGGTTCGCATGAACATCCGTACCGGAACGAAGACGGGCCGCTGCACGCCATGCTGGCGCAACTGCAAGCCGAAGTGCACGATTGCCGCGACAGACTGCAACGCAATATCAAGCACGAGACCGAGCAACAAACCCGCCTTCAGTCCAGCGTCGAACAACTGGCAGCAATCGGCGTCGAACAGCACAGCATCGGCAACACGCAGGCCGCCGCCCACCACCGTTGGCAAGCCGCCGCTAGCGCGCTCGCGCAGCACGCCGGACAGGCTGCTGCCGACGAAGACGCCGCAGGCTGGCTCGCCACGCACGCAGAATCCCTGCAAGCGGCACTGCGTACCCTGGAAGGCCAGGAACATTTCCAGCGCCAGGCCGCCCGCACCCGCGAAGTGGCGCAAACGGCCTGCGAGCAAGCCGCCGCCGAATGCAGCCGCCACCAGCAGGCCTTATCCGCCGCCCAGACTGCGCTGGCCCAATCCGACGCGCAGCACAAAGCCCTGGACGAACAGCGGATCGACACCGCCCTGCAAATTGCCGACCTGCTCGACCAGCTTGACGCGCCGCTGGCACGCGCCGGCTGGCAGGACGACTGGAAGGAAAGCCCGGCGCGCTTCCACGAACAACGCGCACGCGAAAGCAGGCAATGGCAAGCGCAGCGCCAGTCAGTGGACGAGCGCAGCAACGCAATGGCCGCAATCGCCATCGAATTAAACGCATTGCGCGCCACGCAGGAGCGCAGCGCGGCAGACTGCAGCGCCACCCAGGCCGCCGCCGCTGCGGCCCGCGCGGCACGCGACGCCGCGGCCGCCGAACGCCAGGCACTCTGGCAGGGCCGCCCGGTGCGCGAGGTTGAAGCAGGCTTGCGCACCGCGGTCGACAGCGCCCGCAGCGCACTGCAAGCGCGCCAGGAATCGGTCCAGCAGGCCGCCCAACAGCGTACCCGCGCCGACGAAGCCCACGAACAGGCCAAGCAACGCCTCGCAGCGCTGGATAGCTCCGCGCAAAGCGCCGCCGCCCGCCTGCAAGCCTGGCTCAGCGACAACCAGTCGCTGGCTATCGGCAACCTGGAGGCGTTGCGCGCCCTGCTGGCCCACTCCCAGCAAGCGATCCGCGATGAACGCACCAGCATCCAGGCGCTCGACCAGTCCCTGGCCTCGGCCAAAGCAGTGCTGGCCGAACGCGAAACCCAGCACGCCGGGCACCTGGCCAGCGCACCGCAAGGCGAGCAGCGCAGCGCCATCGAACTGGAACAGGCCCTGGCCGACCTGCAGGACGAGCGCAAGCGAGCCCACGACCACGCCGCCGCACTCAAGCTGCAACTGGCGCAGGATGACGCCCGCCGCAAAGCCGCCGAATCCCTGCTGGCCGACATCGCCTGTCAACAGGAAACCGAGCGCCGCTGGGCGCAGCTAAGTGAGCTGATTGGTTCCGCCGACGGCAAGAAATTCCGCAACTACGCCCAGCAATTCACGCTGGACGTGTTGATCGGCTACGCCAACGCCCACCTGGCGCAACTGGCGCCGCGCTACCAGCTCGAACGCATCGACAACCCCGCCCAGCCGTCGCTCGGCCTGCTGGTGCGCGACCTGCACATGGGCGATGAAAAGCGCTCGGTGCACTCGCTATCCGGCGGCGAGTCGTTCCTGGTCTCGCTGGCCATGGCACTTGGCCTGGCCTCCTTGTCATCCAACCGGGTGCGGGTGGAATCGCTGTTCATCGACGAAGGCTTCGGCAGCCTGGACGCGGAAACCCTGCGCGTCGCAATGGACGCGCTGGACGGCTTGCAGTCAATGGGAAGGAAAGTGGGAGTGATCTCCCACGTACAGGAAATGACCGAACGGATCGCCACCAGGATCGTGGTGCAGCCCGCAGCCAACGGTCGCAGTGCAGTCTCAGTCAGCTAGGCGCCAGGTGCGCTCGTCCTGCTCGGCGCGCACCATTTCCCAT
Organism: Massilia eburnea; assembly: GCF_050709955.1. GTDB lineage: Bacteria > Pseudomonadota > Gammaproteobacteria > Burkholderiales > Burkholderiaceae_D > Rugamonas > Rugamonas eburnea_A. Next base: position 58,292 of record NZ_JBNZFX010000020.1, on the reverse strand, counting down.
CCCAGCTCGCGGCGGATCTGCTGCGGGTCGGGCAAAGGACGGCGTTCTTCCTGGCGCGACTGCAGCCAGTGGCGCACCGCTTCCTTGCTTGGTTGCTTGGACTTTTCCATCGAAAACCTCCATCGGCATGACGGTCACTCCTTCAACGCAAGAAGTGGCCGGCAGTTGACGGAAAGCGCCAGCCAATTTGTTATGATGTGTAAATGGGAATCGGCGCCATTTCATCGTCAAACACCTACGCGCCGCAGGCCAGCGCGCCTGCGCGCAACGCCACGCGCAGCGCAAGCGCCCCATCGGCCCAGCAGGAATACTCCCCCGAAGACCAGGCAAAAATCGACCAGCTCAAGGCGCGCGACCTGCAGGTACGCCAGCATGAGCAAGCGCACCTTGCCGCGGCAGGTAGCCTGGCTACCTCCGGCGCCACCTACACTTATCAGCGCGGCCCGAATGGCGTGAACTATGCCGTAGGTGGAGAAGTCAATATCGACACCTCGGCTGGCCGCACGCCCGAAGAAACCATCAGCAAGGCGCGCCAGATCCAGGCCGCAGCCCTGGCACCGGCCGATCCATCCGGCCCGGACCGCAGCATCGCTGCGCGCGCGGGCCAGATGGCCCAACAAGCCCAGGCCGAGATTTCAGCAAAGCAACAAGAACTCCAGCGCGGTTATGGCCTTTCCGAGAAGCAAGGGACGATCGATATCTTTGCCTGATAAAATCGCCCTTTTGCCCGGAGTCTAGGCCATGTTCCTGAAAGCCCCACGCACCCTCACCTTCAAGTGCGCAAAATGCAGCAAAGCAGTTAAGGTTGCATTACAGAAAACTTCTGCATGCTCGCACATTACGCCGTACTATGGTGTCTGCAGCTGCGGCGAGGTCAAACTGCACGCCACTGGCGCCCCTGAAGCCGTCAAGTCCTACCTGGAATCGAACGGTTTGTGGACTCATCATCATTGATAAACCTCAAGAAATTCGGAAACTTGCCGTATCAGGGGTAGTGCCCCTAAAGGTTGCCTATCATGAACCCACTGAATTCCATCGGCCCACGCCAGTATCAAAACACTTCCTTATCGCCTGCCACCTCGCAGGCGGAAAGCAAGTCTTCGCGCGCCAACGCAGTGCGGGACGTGAACCCGGATAGCGCGGTTTCCCTGTCCAGCAATGCGGTCGACCTGCAAAAGCGCGTCGACCAACTGGGCAACCGTACGGTCGACATGGCCCAGGACCTGATTGGCAGCTTTGCGAAAAGTTTGCTCGGCGACAACGCCAAGGGCGCCAAAATTTCCTTCGACTCGGTGGCGCTGGAATCGAACGCCAGTTTCGCTGCCGGCGCCCTGCATGCCGAAGGCGCCGATGGCGTGAGCGACGCCTTCGGTTTCAGCCTGAGCGAAGATTCGCACTTCCTCGGCAAAGGCACGATTACCACCGCCGATGGCCGCAAGTTGAATTTTGAAGTGGAAATCCAGTACCAAGCGACGATGACCGCCGGCGCGGCATCCAGCGTACCGGCGCGCCGCAAGGACCACGACGACCAGAATCCGGCCATGCCCCTGCCGGAAGTGCAATTCCCGGACATCGATTTCCCCGGCAGCCTGGCCGACCTGTTCCGCCTGATGGACCGCAATATCAGCGCCTCTGTCAAGCAACAGAACGAGCAAGGCCAGGAAAGCGATGCCGGCAACCTGACCATGCGCCTGCTCAAGCTGGTCGACTCCGAATCGTCGCTGGACAGTTACCTGCCGGCCAATGCCAGCGACAAGGCCAAGGCATATGGCCGCCTGCAATCCGAACCCGGCCAGGCCGCGGAGCTGGCACATGCGGCCAAAGCCGCGCGCGGTGGCGAGATCGACCCGCCAAGCGACGAAATCGATCCTCCGGTGAGCGAGATTGATCCACCGGCAACCGATATCGCGCCACCACCAGCCGCCGCCGAGCCGATCGATCCGGCGGCCCCTGCAATTGCACCGGCTCCCGAGGAACCGCCAGCCACGTAAGCACGCGTATAATGGCAGCCTCCTGATTTGAAATTCGGGGTCAGCTCCGGCAATCGGACATTTTGCTGTGCAAAAATGTCCGATTGCCGGAGCTGACCCCGAATTTCTTCGTATACAGATCGGCCACTATGCAAGAAATCCACTGGACAGAACAAGGCGAGCCGCGCTCCGCGCGCTGGCATTCCGAATCAGGCAACCCGCCGCCCAAGCGCGTGCAGGTCGCCGATGACACCATGAACGCCGACGTTGCGTATCGCCTTGCCTGCGAAGGCACCGCCCTGCTGTGGCGCGGCGATTTCCAGAACGCGCGCCAGCTGCTGCAAGCGCTGGCGCGCCGCGCTGACCACAAGAAAGCCAAAGGCGGCAAAGGCCGCAAGGTGGCCGCAGCCAAAACGCCCGGCAACGCCACCGAAGCCTTCCACCTGCACCGCCAGGCCCAGTCCCAGCGCGGGCGCACCCTGGCCATGCTGCTGATACCTCTCGACCCCGGTTACCGCATTCCCCTGCGACGCGCGCCGGACGTGGCATTGGCCTGCAACGAGGCCTATGGCCGCGGCGATGACGCCTTCGTCATTTCCCTGCGCGAACTGCAAGGCCTGATCGGCGCCCACGAGTGGCGCAAGGCCGGCGTGCCCGTGGCTGCGCTGGGCGAGCGTATTCATCCGCATTACGGCGTGTTCTCGCCTTTGCGCGGCGAATATGTACATCTGGTGGCCGACGCCCCGCTGCCGAAAGGTGCTGCGGAACTGGCCTTCGATATCGGCGCGGGCAGCGGCGTGCTGTCTGCCGTCCTGGCCAAGCGCGGCGTGAAGCACGTGGTTGCCACCGATATGGACCGGCGCGCCCTGAGTTGTGCACGCGATAACCTGTCGCGCCTGATGCTGGGCGAGCAGGTCGAGTTGCTGGAAGCTGACCTGTTCCCGCCCGGCCAGGCGCCGCTGGTGGTCTGCAACCCGCCATGGGTGCCAGCCCGCCCCAACTCCTCGGTGGAACAGGCGGTTTACGACCCGGACAGCCGCATGCTGCGCGGTTTCCTGTCCGGCCTGAAGGCCCACCTGACACCGGGCGGCGAAGGCTGGCTGATCCTGTCGGACCTGGCCGAGCATCTGGGCCTGCGTTCGCGCGCCGAACTGGAAGAATGGATCGACGCCGCCGGCCTCAAAGTGCTGGGCCGCCTGGACGCGCGTCCAGTCCATCCGAAAGCCAGCGACGCCAGCGATCCCCTGCATGCAGCGCGCTCGGCAGAGGTGACTTCCCTGTGGCGTTTGGGGATCGCATAAATCGACCTTGCGGAACCGCGATGGGCGAGCTATAATGCTTGCCTCAGACGCGGGGTGGAGCAGTCTGGCAGCTCGTCGGGCTCATAACCCGAAGGTCACAGGTTCAAATCCTGTCCCCGCAACCAGATTCAAAAAGCCGTTGCTCATGCAACGGCTTTTTTCATTTCCGGATAGACGCATGCGCATAGTTTCATACTTTGCAATAGCACCCCTGCTGGCGGCGTGCGCGGCGCCCGCCAATTCACCCGACCTGCTGGCGCAGAAGCTAAGCGCCGACATCCTGGCCAGCAGCAGCGCCACCCTGACACTCGAGAAATGGTGCGCCGACCATGCCATGGCGACGCCGCCGAAAATCGTCGCACGCCTGGTGCGCGGTGCAGACCAGGCGGCCAGCGCCGAAACGCTTGCCCGGCTGGGCGCTGCCAGCGCAGATGTCAAATACCGCCGCGTGCAGCTTTACTGTGGCACTCACCTGTTTTCCGAGGCCGACAACTGGTACGTCCCGAGCCGCCTGACGCCTGAAATGAACCGCCTGCTGGAGCAAACCGACACGCCATTCGGCAAGGCGGTGCAGCCATTGGGGCCATATCGCCGCACATTCTCCAGCACCATGCTGCACTCGCCAGCCGCCCTGTTCGAACATGCCGCGGTGCTGTACTCCGCCACCCACCAGCCTATCGCCGAAGTACGAGAGACCTACCAGCGCGGTGCCCTCGCCTTTTTGTAGTTGAACTGTCACAATTGCACGCGACAAGAACCGCAAGGAGCAACGCGTGAACGACGAAACGAAGAAAGTGACACAAGACCTGCCGGCCAGCCCTGCGCGCCGCCGCATCTTCCAGGCAGCGGGCGCCGCCGGCCTGGCAGCCAGCCTGCCAGGCGTGACGGCCGCCCCGGCCGCGAAACCGGCCAAGCCGGCCAAAGCCATCTCGCTGGACGACAAGCTGCAGGCCAACGTCAAGAACGTGGTCGTGATCTACCTCGAGAACCGCAGCTTCAACAACCTGTTCGCCGATTTCCCCGGCCTGGCCGCGCCGATGTCGGCCCTGAAGCCAGCCGATTACCAGCAGCGCGACTACGACGGCAGCATCCTGCCGACCCTGCCGAAAGTCTGGGGCGGCCTGGTGCCGGTCCCGCAGGATATCGCCGGCAAGCGCTATGAACTGAAAGAAGACCAGCTTGCCGGCCTGCCGAACGCGCCCTTCAAGCTGGTCGATGCCGAAGGCAAGCCGCTGCCGGAATCCGTTATCACGCGCGACCTGTGGCACCTGTTCTACCAGAACCAGATGCAGGTCAATGGCGGCAAGAACGACAGCTTTGTCGCCTGGGGCAACACCGGCGGCATGGTGATGGGCTACTACAGCGAGATGGAAAAGAACCTCGGCCTGTGGCAAGTAGCGCGCCAGTACACCCTGTGCGACAACTTCTTCATGGCGGCCTTTGGCGGCTCTTACCTGAACCACCAATTCCTGGTCTCCGGCCGCTGCCCGGTTTACCCGGATGCCGCCAACAGCCCGGCCAAGCGCAAGATCGCGGTGCTGTCCGATGGTCCCACCGGCCACACCCTGGCGCTTGATCCAAAGAGCCCGAAATCCGCCCTCGAAGGCAGGCCGCATTATCTGAACGATGGCGCCATCACGCCGGACGGCTTCGCGGTCAACACCATGGCCCCGCCCTACCAGCCAAGCTGGGTGCGCCCGGCGCCGGGCGGCGACCCGATGCACGCCAATCCGGAAGACCCGAGCTACCTGCCGCCGCAGACGTATGACACGATCGGCGACCTGCTGTCGCGCAAAGGCGTGAGCTGGGCATGGTACGGTGGCGCCTTCCAGGCGGCGCTGGATCACAAGGGCGGCGGCACCAAGCCAAACTTCCAATACCACCATCAGCCGCTGAGCTACTTCAAGCAGTTCGCGCCAGGAACCGCCGAGCGGGCCGCCCACATCCGCGATGGCGGCCTGGGTGACAGCCCGATTTCGAACAAATTCCTGGCCGATGTGGTGGCGGGCAAGCTGCCGGCGGTGAGCTTCTACAAGCCGCAGGGCAACCTGAACCTGCACGCGGGCTACTCGGATATCGAATCGGGCGACCAGCACATCGTCAACGTTCTGGAACACCTGAAGAAATCGCCGCAGTGGGAAAACATGGTGGTGGTGGTGACCTTCGACGAAAACGGCGGCTGGTGGGACCACGTGGCGCCGCCGAAAGGCGACCGCTGGGGCCCGGGCTCGCGCATCCCCGCCATTATCGTGTCGCCGTTCGCCAAGAAATCGACGGTGGATCACAGCTTCTACGACACCACTTCGATCCTGCGCTTCATCACCCGCCTGCATGGCCTGCCGTTGCTGGAAGGCCTGGCGGAGCGAAACAAAGCCTTCGCCGAGCGCGGTGCGTTGCCGCCGGGCGACCTGACGGGGGCCCTTGCCTTCCGTTGACATGGTTGCCCGTGTTACAATCCGCCGGTTCTAAAAGGAAGCCCGACTGATTCAGCCGGGCTTTTGTTTTCTGCGACAAATAATGAGAGATAAAAAAGACAACGCGACAATCGACCTGCCAGGCTTCGAGCCTGCCGAGCCGATGACGGCGGAAGCCAAGCTTCCACCGCCGCCGCGCGTTCGCCGCTCTCCGCGCAAACAGGAACAACTCGAACTGCTGGGCGAATTCGGTCCGACCGACGCCAGCGGCCTGCCAATCTGGCAGAATGATCCCAACCTGGACCTCACCGGCCTGCCCATCTGGCGGCGGGACTAAAAAATGACCTCTTTCGCTACCCTGCCACTGTCCGAAAAACTCCTTGCCAACCTGGACTCGCTGGGCTACCGCGAAATGACCGAAATCCAGGAGCAAAGCCTTCCATCGATCATCGAAGGCCGCGACCTGATTGCACAAGCCAAGACCGGCAGCGGCAAGACGGCGGCTTTCGGCATCGGCATGCTGTGCAACCTGAATACCGCCTGGTTTGCCGTGCAAAGCCTGGTGCTCTGCCCTACCCGCGAACTGGCCGACCAGGTGGCCAATGAACTGCGCCGCCTGGCGCGCTGCGTGCCCAATGTAAAGGTGGTGGTGCTGACCGGCGGTACGCCGATGCGCCCGCAAATCGCCTCGCTGGAATTCGGCGCCCACATCGTGGTCGGCACGCCTGGCCGCGTGCGCGATCACCTGTCGCGCGAATCGCTCGACTTGTCGAATGTGCGCACCCTGGTGCTCGATGAAGCGGACCGCATGACGGACATGGGCTTCTACGACGAGATCGCCGGCATCGTGCGCGCCTGTCCCAAGCGCCGCCAGACCCTGCTGTTCTCGGCAACCTATCCGGACGACATCCGCCAGGCGACGGAAGCCTTCCTGGCCGACCCGGTCGAAGTGACGGTGGAAGCGCAGCACAGCGGCGGCCAGATCGAGCAGCGCTTTTACGAAATCGGCTTCGACGACCGCGACAAGGCCGTCGGCAAGCTGCTCAAGCACTACCAGCCGGCTTCCGCGATCGTCTTCTGCAACACCAAGGTGCACTGCAAGGAACTGCTGGATGAACTGCACGCGGAAGGCTTCTCGGCGCTGGCGCTGTACGGTGAACTGGAACAGCGCGAACGCGATGAAGTCCTGGTGCTGTTCTCCAATCGCAGCTGCTCGATCCTGATCGCCACCGACGTCGCCGCGCGCGGCCTCGATATCGCCAACCTGGAAGCAGTGATCAACGCCGACGTGTCGCGCGACACCGAAGTGCACATCCACCGCATCGGCCGCACCGGCCGCGGCGGCGAAAAAGGCCTGTCGCTGACGCTGTGCGCGCCGAACGAGAAGAAGTGGGTCAAGCTGATCGAGGACTACCAGGGCGCGCCTGTCGAATGGCACGATCTCAAGGAGCTGGCGGAAGACGAATTCGTGAACGCCGAACCGGCGCCGATGCTGACCCTCTGCATCTCGGGCGGCAAAAAGGAAAAGCTGCGCGCCGGCGACGTGCTCGGCGCCTTGTGCGGCGACGGCGGCCTGGCCAAGGAACAAGTCGGCAAGATCAACGTCACCGAATTCCAGACCTACGTCGCCCTCGACCGCCGCATCGCCCACGAAGCATTCGAGCGCCTGAAGGCCACCAGCACCACGCAGGGCGGTGACTTCGGCAGCTTCAAAGGCCGCAACTTCAAGATGCGCTTTATTGACGTCTAAAAATGTCCACTTTGGGGTCAGGAACCAAAGTGGACATTTTCAGGTCCGGATCGAAACGCTGGCCGGGAATTGCGGCGCGCGGCGCACCATCGTCGCCTGCTCGAAAGCGTAGGCCATTCCGATCAGTGCCGCTTCGCTGAAGGCTGTGCCGACGAAGGATAGTCCGACCGGCAGGCCACGCACGTAGCCGGCGGGCACTGTGACGTGCGGGTAACCGGCAACTGCTGCCGGCGAAGAAAAGCTTTTTGGATAGTGGTCGCCGTTGATGAAGTCCGTCAGCCATGCCGTGCCGTCGGTAGGTGCGACCAGGGCATCCAGTTCGTGCGCTTTCAACACCAGGTCGATGCCCTCTTCGCGCGAATAGCGGTGGTTGTTGGCCAGCGCATCCTGGTAGGCCTGGCTGTCAAGGCCCGGCTTGGCTTCAGCGCGCTCCAGATACTCCTGGCCGAAGTATGGCAGTTCGAGCTTGGCGTTCTGCTTGTTGAAGGCGATCAGGTCTGCCATGCTCTTGACCTTCGCGTTCGGCGCGTAGTCGCGCAGGTAAGCAGCGAGGTCGACTTTGAATTCGTGCAGCAGCACTTCGGTCTCGCTGTCGCCGTACTTCTCGGTATTCGGCACCTGCACGTCGACCAGGATTGCACCCTGCGCCCTCAACGCTTCCAGCGCCTTCTCGATCTCGGCATCGACGCCATCACTGCCGCCGAAGAAATTGCGGGCAACGCCGAGACGTTTGCCGCGCAAGCCATCGCGCTTCAGGGCGGCAGAATAATCAGCGGCCTTGCCAGCGCCATCCTGCGTGGCGGGATCGCTGGCATCAACCCCGGCCATCGCAGCCAACATCAGCGCGGCGTCGAAAACGCTGCGCGCCATCGGGCCGGCGGTGTCCTGCGAATGAGCGATAGGAATGATGCCGCTGCGGCTCACCAGGCCGATGGTCGGCTTGATGCCCACCAGGCCGCAGATCGATGCCGGCGACACGATGGAGCCGTCGGTTTCGGTGCCAACCGCCAGCGTCGCCAGCCCGGCGGCAATCGCGGCGCCGGAACCGGAGCTGGAACCGCTGCAGTTGCGGTCAAGGGAATACGGATTGCGGGTAAGGCCGCCGCGCGCACTCCATCCGCTGACCGAATGGCTCGAGCGCATATTGGCCCACTCGCTCAAATTGGTCTTGCCGATGATGACCGCGCCGGCCTCGCGCAAGCGCGCCGCCACGTGGGAGTCGCGCGCCGCCCGAATACCGGCCAGCGCCAGCGATCCGGCAGTGGTGCTCATGCGGTCCGCAGTCGCGATATTGTCTTTCAGGAGTACCGGGATGCCATGCAATGGGCCGCGCACACGGCGCTGGTGGCGCTCGCGATCCATCTCGCGCGCGATCTTCAGCGCCTCCGGATTGATTTCGATGATGGCATTGAGGCGGGGGCCGGACTTGTCGATCGTATTGATCCGGGACAGGTATTGCGAAGTGAGCGCGTGGGAGGTCAGCTTGTTCGCGGCCATCAGCTCCTGCTGGTGCTGGACACCGGCATCGAGCACCGACGGCACCGCGGCCTGCGTGCGCGGCAAAGTAGCTGCGCCACTGGCAGCCAGCCCCAACTTCACGAAACCCCTTCGATCCATCTGGTACGCCCTCAGTCAAGAAAAGCACAAACCAGTAGAATACCAGCAGTTTGCAAGTAATTAATACTGCCTAAAAGCAAAAAAGCCCGCTTGCGCGGGCTTCCTATTGCGTAATTGCAACAAACTGCTGCAATTAGCCGCGAACGACCTTCTTGAACTCGTGGGTACGGGTATCGATCTCGACCACGTCGTCTTGCGACACGAACAGTGGCACCTGGATCGAGAAATTACGGCCTTCGATGGCGTTTTCCAGTTTCGCTTCTTTGGTCACGTTACCGGAAGTGTTGCCCTTGACTGCTGGCTCCGAGTAAATGATCTGGCGCGCGATGGTGGTCGGCAGTTCAACGGAGATGGCCTTGCCGTCATAGAAGACAGCTTCGCATTCCATACCGTCTTTCAGGTAGTTGACGGCTTCGCCCATGTTCTCTTCTTCGATTTCGAACTGGTTGTACTCTTCGTCCATGAATACGAACAGTGGGTCAGCGAAGTACGAGTAGGTCACTGGCTTCTTGTCCAGAACCACCACGTCGAACTTGTCGTCGCCGCGGAACACGTTTTCCAGCGGGGAGCCGGTCAGCAGGTTCTTCATCTTCCATTTGTAGGTGAAGCCAGTGCGGGACGAGCCGTTGACGTCGGAACGCAGAACGATGTATGGCTTGTCTTCAACCATGATGATGTTGCCGACACGAATCTCTTTTGCGAATTTCATAGCGAATATATACCGGTTAAGGGGAGTTGCAGTAACCGCACATTATAGCACGGGGTTGTAATGTATTACTTTAGTGATGCACAAAATTTAGTCAAATTCGTGGCCAGATCGCCGTTGGACAGGATTTTTTGTTGCCAGTCCGACGACTTTGCCGAAATTTCAGGCATCGCCGCAGCGAGGGCATTCCACAGGGTTGGCCAGTCACCTTCACCTGCATCATTCCAGCGCAGGGAGAACGCATCAAGCGCGCTGCCCGCCGCGTAACGCTGCAGGAAGGCACGCAACTTCTTATGGTGCAGGTTTTCATCTTGCGCGTAAATGTGCCAGATGAAGGATTTTCCAGCCCATTGCGCCCTCACCCAGGAATCTTCGCCGCGCACGAAGTTCAGGTCACAGGACCAGAGCAGCTTGTCGTAATCCTGTTGCGGCACGAATGGCAGCACGCGTACCGTCAGCGCACCTTGACTACGCACAGCGCCAGGCAGCGCAGGCTGGCCGAGGAAATTTGCAACGGCGTCGCTCGCCACGCCCTCCGGCACCAGGCAAGTCACTGACTGCTCACCGCCGCACCACGCCGCGAACAATTCGGCAACTGGCGCGTAGGGATAGCAGAACAACGAAACCTTCATGGCGGCCGCCTCGGCTTCCGTTACCCCCAGCGAAGACAGGAAAGCCGGCACCGCAGCGGGATCGGAGAGATAGGCAAGGCGCTCGGCTTCAAGTCCTTTTTCGCACAGGAGGCCGCCGGTTTTTTCGGTGAAGCCGGGGAAGAAGAAATACTTCGTCAACGGCAGGCGCGGATGCTTGGACGGCAAGCTGTGACAGCCCTCCACCCACTCTTCCGCACTCAAGCCTTCCAGATTCAGCCATACCGGGCGCTGCGGGCGCTGCGCCATCGCGGCGATATAGCCAAGCGGGATATCGCAGCCGAAGAATTCGATCACGATGTCAGCCACATCGGCGGCACTGAACTCGCCTTCTTGCGAAGCCCAGTGGCGCACGGCGATATGGTCGACTTGCTGCCGCTCGGCAGCGACATCGATTTGCGGACAGATGCGCCGGAACGTTTGCATGTCGTCGACCCACAGCGTGACGGCGATGCCGTGTTCACGCTGTAGCTGGCGCGCCAGGCGCCAGCAAATGCCGATGTCGCCGAAATTATCGACAACTTTGCAAAATAGATCGAGAGACAAGCTGGTTGACATAGGCCGGAAAATGAAAAAGCCGCACTAGGCGGCTTCATTCTAATCTGTGGCGTCCCCACGGGGATTCGAACCCCGGTACTCACCGTGAAAGGGTGATGTCCTAGGCCTCTAGACGATGGGGACCCTGGACTTGCACTACGCTTGTATGACTTGGCGTCCCCACGGGGATTCGAACCCCGGTACTCACCGTGAAAGGGTGATGTCCTAGGCCTCTAGACGATGGGGACGTCGTAAAAGCGTGCGCGAATTATATCAGCGTGCAAGCCTCATTTCAAGGGCGCAACGGCGAAGTGTTCGATGCGATTTGTATTCACATAATGTGACTCCGCCGACATCATCCCCACCAGCACGAGAATCGCCAATGGCGGCAAGGTAATTGCGAAGATCAGCGCCAGCCTCTCCCACTTCATATGCATGAAGACCGCGACGATAAAGCCGGCTTTCAGCATCATCAACATCAGGATCAGCGACCAGCGCAACAAGCCATGCACGTGGAAGAAGTCCACCAGGTAAGAGAAAAAACTCAAAACGAACAGCAGTATCCAGACCTTGACGTAGGTCCCTATCGGGTGCTGCTGATGTGCGGCGGTAGCTTCGGACATGACGGCCTCCTACCAGAGATAGAACAAAGCAAAGATGAATACCCAGACAAGGTCGACAAAGTGCCAATACAGGCCGGTGATCTCGACGATGTCATAACCCTTTTTCTCGTAATGCCCGTTCAGGACCCGCCGCGCGATGATCGATAAATAGATCACGCCAGCTGACACGTGCAGCCCGTGGAAGCCGGTGATCATGAAGAAGCATGAGCCGAATTGCGCCGCACCCATTGGATTGCCCCACGGCCGCACGCCTTCGTGAATCAACTTGCTCCATTCGAAAGCCTGCATGCCGACGAACAGCAACCCAAAGCCCGCCGTAGCCAGCATCAAGATCGCCGCCATCTTGCGGTTGCGCTGGTAGCCGTAGTTGACCGCCATTGCCATCGTGCCGCTGCTGGTAATCAGCACGAAGGTCATGATCGCAATCAGGATCAGCGGGTAGTTGGTACCGGCGATCGTCAGTGAAAACACTTCGCTGGGATTGGGCCAGGCCGTGGTGGTGGCCATGCGCACCGACATATAGCCGGTGAGGAAAGTGCCGAAAATAAAGGTGTCGCTCAGCAGGAAGATCCACATCATCGCCTTACCCCACGGGACGCGAAACGCGACGCGGTCACCCGCCCAGTCGGAGACGAAGCCTTTCAAATCGTTGGTGCCGGTATCCATACCTCACCTCACTGGAATGCCTATCGTTGTGCAGAAGGCCCTGACAAACTCCGGCGTCACCAGATACAGCAAGGCGAACACCGCCAGCCAGAGGACAAACAGGAAATGCCAGTACTGCGCGCACAGGCCGATTGCCTCCCCTGCCCGGCGCAGCGCGAACGTGCCCGCCACCATGCCGCCCAACACGTGCAACGCATGCAGGCCGGTGATCAGGTAGAAGAAGCTGTTGGCGGGATTGCCCGCCACGCCATAGTCGGCGGCTGTCATCGCCTGCCATGCGTAGAGCTGGGACAGCACGAACATCGCCGACAACACCAGCGCGCCAATCGACGTGCTGCGCGCTGCTTCACGCCGGCCGGCTGCGACGTGGCGCCGCGCCAGCTCCCACGCCAGGCTGCACAGCACCAGCAAGCCGGTACTGCAATACAGTTGCCATGGCACGTAGGCGATCGGCCGCCAGTCTTCATACGCAGCGCGCATCATATAAGCGATGCCGAACAGGCCGAACAAGGTGGTGACCACCACCATGAAGATCCACAGGCCGATGCGGCGCGCATCGCCGGGCTGACCTTGAAAACCGCCGCCGCGCAGCGTAGCGTTGGCGCTCATTTCGGCACCTCCGCAGGATCATGCAGCGGGGCCGAGCGCGCCGGAGGATGCGAAGGCGGCGGCGCATGCGGGTCCGGCCCGTACTCTGGCCCGGCATTTTGCGGAATGTAATCGCCGCCAGGTCCGTCGACACCATATTCGTAAGCGCCGCGATGCACGGACGGCAGTTCAGGACCCCAGTTGCCATGCTCCGGTGGCGTGTGCGGCGTGAACCACTCCAGGCTGGCGGCGCGCCATGGATTGCCGCCAGCCACCGTGCCTTTGCGCGCGCTCCACGCCAGGTTCCACAGGAACAGCAGTTGCGCCACGCCGACGATCAGCGCCGCCACCGAGATAAAGGCATTCAGCGTATGCGCCGACTGCGGGATGAAGGTATAGTTCTCATAAGCGTAATAACGGCGCGGCATGCCGAGAATGCCAAGGTAATGCATCGGGAAGAAAATCGCGTAAGCGCCGATGAAGGTGATCCAGAAGTGCGCCTGCCCCAGCGTTTCGCTGTACATGCGGCCCGTCACTTTCGGGTACCAGTGATACAGGCCGCCGAACACCGCCAGCACCGGCGACACGCCCATCACCATGTGGAAGTGTGCGACCACGAAATAGGTATTCGACAGCGGGATATCGACACTGACGTTACCGAGGAACAGGCCAGTCAGCCCGCCGATCAGGAAAGTGCTGATAAAGCCCAGCGCAAACAGCATCGGCACCGTCATATGGATGTCGCCGCGCCACAGTGTCAGCGTCCAGTTATAGACTTTCAGCGCCGTCGGCACTGCAATGATCAGGGTGGTGGTGGCGAAGAAGAAGCCGAACCAGGGGTGCATGCCGCTGACGTACATATGGTGCGCCCACACCACGAAGCTCAACGCGCCGATGATCACGATCGCCCACACCATCATGCGGTAGCCGAAGATGCACTTGCGGGCATGTACGCTGATCAGGTCCGAGATCACGCCGAAAGCCGGCAGTGCAACGATGTACACTTCCGGGTGGCCGAAGAACCAGAACAGGTGCTGGAACAGCAGCGGACTGCCGCCTTTGTAATCGAGCTGCTGCCCCATCGAGACCAGGGCCGGCATGAAGAAGCTGGTGTGCAGCGTCTTATCGAACATCATCATTACTGCGCTGACGAACAGCGCCGGGAATGCCAGCAGCGCCAGGATGGTCGCCACGAAAATACCCCATACCGACAGCGGCATGCGCATCAGGGTCATGCCGCGCGTGCGCGCCTGCAGCACCGTCGTCACATAGTTCAAGCCGCCCATCGTTGCCGCAACAATGAAGATCGCCAGCGACACCAGCATCACGATGATGCCCCACTCCACGCCCGGCGTGCCGGGCAGGATCGCCTGCGGAGGATACAGCGTCCAGCCGGCGCCCGTGGGACCACCCGGCACGAAGAAGCTCGCGCACAGCACCACCACCGCCAACAGGTAGAACCAATAGGAGAGCATGTTCAGAAACGGGAACACCATGTCGCGCGCCCCGACCATCAGCGGAATCAGGTAATTCCCGAAGCCGCCGAGGAACAGCGCCGTCAGCAGGTACACCACCATGATCATGCCGTGCATGGTGATGAACTGGTAATAGCTGTTCGGGTCGATGAACTGGAATTTGCCGGGGAAGCCGAGCTGCAGCCGCATCAGGTCCGACAGGATCAGGCCGACGGTGCCGATGAACAGCGCCGTCAGCGTGTACTGGATCGCGATAACCTTGTGGTCCTGGCTCCAGACATATTTGGTCCAGAAGCTTTGCGGGGCATGATGGCCTTCATCGTCGTGGCCGTGCTCTTCACCATAAGACATGCGAGGTCTCCTCAGCGTACAGTCTTGATGTAGTCGATCATCGCCGCCATTTCCTCATCGCTTAGCGGATTGGGCGGCATGATGTTCGGGAAGCCCTTGACCACTTTGGCCTTGGGGTCGTTGATGGACTGCTTCAGGTAAGCCTCGTCCACTGCGATGGTGGCGCCGCCTTCCAGCGTTTCCTGCTTGCCAAACAGGCCTTTCCAGCTCGGGCCAACGCCCGGCGCACCGTCCACGCTATGGCAGGCCACGCAGCCTTTCGATTGCGCGATCAGCCTGCCCTGCTTGCCCGGTTCCGCCGGTCCGCCGACACCACCGACCGCGCCATGACCGCTGAAAGTCGGCTGCTTCGCCAGCCAGGCATCGTAGACGGCCTGCTCCTCGACCACCACCGCGCTGCGCATATTCGAGTGCCCCACCCCGCAAAGCTGGGCGCACAGCACTTCGAAGCGCCCGGCCTGGGTTGGCGTCAGCCAGAACTGGGTCACCAGCCCCGGCACCATATTCATGCGGGTGCGAAATTGCGGCACATAGAAATCGTGCAGCACGTCCTGTGCGCGCAGCAGCACTTTGACCGGCTGGTTGAGGGGAATGTGGATTTCGCTGCCGTCGACCAGCACATCATCCTGCCCGGCCGGGTCTTGTGGATCGATGCCGAAAGGGTTGGTGGCATTAATGAAGCGCACATCCGTCACGCCAAGCCTGCTGTCCTTGCCCGGCAAGCGGAAATGCCAGTCCCATTGCTTGCCCATCACCTCGAACACGCTGGCATTCGGCGGCGGGTCGATCAGCTTCGCATACACATGCAGGCCCGGCGCCAGCATCGCCACGATACCAAGCGAGGTGGCGCCGATCAGCCACCACTCCAGCTTGCGGTTATGCGACTCCGCCGCGGCACGATGCCCCTCGCGGTGGCGGAACTTGACCACGGCGTAAGCGACAAACAGGTGAATGATGATGAAGAGAGCGGCGCAGATCACGAGCGTGATCATCAGGGCATCGTCCATCGCCTGCCAGTTGGAGGCTATGGGAGTCAGCCACCATGGGCTGAGCCAGTGAAAAATAATCGCGCCAAGAACAATCAGAATAAGGGAGATTGCCAACGCCATAATGATAAGCCCGGTTAGTTATGGGAAAACTACACACGGCTACGCCCCGCTCGATGGCGGGGCGCACTTGCTAAGGCTTATTCACTCGCGTTTTTCTGGCCTCTCCAACATGCGGTAGAACATTGCACAGCAGGCGCCAAAGATGACGTGGGCGCCAAAAGTGGCCCACCCTCGCAACTCGGCAAACCAGGTGAAGGCGCCGGACATGCCGTAGAAATTCAGCACATACAGCAGCACGCCGAAGGCTGCGCCGACCAGGGTCACCAGGCCCAGGCTCGAATCGAGCTGGAATGGTGCGATGATGGCCGCCAGCATCATGGCGAAAGTAATACCGAGGATATAGTGGACTGCCAGCGCTGCGATCACGACTGTCAGGTCGTAGCCGGAAGTTTGCAGCACCTCCCAGCCCATGACCATCGCCGCTACCATCCGGGTTGTCAGCCATCGGTCACCGCCTTGCACGGTGGCCCACATCAACTCCATCAACATCAGGATACCGCCGGCTCCGAAACCGGCGATGGCTGCGGCCGTCCAGTCAGCCTGGCGCGCCACCCAGCGATGCGATTGCAACACGCGAAGTTCCATGAGTTCCTCCTGTGCAGGGTCCGTAACTCATATTAGTACGCAAACCACGAAGATGCAAAGGAGTTAAGCTTGCACGTTTTTTAGGCAGGCTTAAATGGAAGTAAGAAGAATTGTGGCGTCCCCACGGGGATTCGAACCCCGGTACTCACCGTGAAAGGGTGATGTCCTAGGCCTCTAGACGATGGGGACCTGTTGGACTATTGCTACGTTGTGCCTTGTTGGTGGAGGTAAGCGGGATCGAACCGCTGACCTCTTGCATGCCATGCAAGCGCTCTCCCAGCTGAGCTATACCCCCCTGGGCACAACATAATGCGAAAAGCTGGCGTCCCCACGGGGATTCGAACCCCGGTACTCACCGTGAAAGGGTGATGTCCTAGGCCTCTAGACGATGGGGACCATATGGACTTTCCGTTACTACTCAATCTCTGCCGCGTTGGTGGAGGTAAGCGGGATCGAACCGCTGACCTCTTGCATGCCATGCAAGCGCTCTCCCAGCTGAGCTATACCCCCATGCTGGCACAGATTGTTACTGCTCTTGGCGTCCCCACGGGGATTCGAACCCCGGTACTCACCGTGAAAGGGTGATGTCCTAGGCCTCTAGACGATGGGGACCCTGGACTAACTTTTACTGCTTTTCCTTCGCAAAACTGGTGGAGGTAAGCGGGATCGAACCGCTGACCTCTTGCATGCCATGCAAGCGCTCTCCCAGCTGAGCTATACCCCCGTTTTGCAAGGAGACAGAAGTATAGCAGCCCTTTTTTAAAATGCAAATGCCAAATTGCAAGATTGTCGAAAATATTTACGCAAACTTGGCCAGGCGGGCTGCCACGGTGTCGCGTCCGAACAATTGCAGCACGGCATCGATCGCCGGAGTCTGCAGTTGGCCGGCCACCATCAGGCGCAGCGGCATGGCCAGCTGAGGCATCTTCAGGCCGTGCGCGGCCAGCACTTCCTTGATCATGGCGGCGATGGCTTCCTTGGTCCACTCGACGGTCGCGATACGCGCGGCGAAGTCGGCCACGGCTGGCTTGACGGCATCGGTGTAATGCTGGGTCATCAGTGCGGCATCCGGGTTTGGCGCGCGGTAGAACAGCATTGCCGCTTCAGCCAGTTCGTTGATGGTATTGGTGCGGTCTTTCAACAGCGCCAGCACCAAGGGCAGCTCAGGCGCACCTTCCAGGCTGCCGCCTTCGGCCAGCAGCTTGGGCGTGACCAGTTCCGCCAGGCGGGTATTGTCGGACTGCTTGATCCAGTGGTTGTTGACCCATGCCAGTTTGTCGTAGTTGAACTGGGCCGGCGAAGCGGTCAGGCTCTCCAGGTTGAACCACTGGCAGAACTGCTCCATCGAGAACAGCTCGTCGTCGCCGTGCGACCAGCCCAGGCGGGCCAGGTAGTTCAGCATGGCTTCCGGCAGGTAACCCTGGGCCGGGTATTCCATCACGCTCACGGCGCCGTGGCGCTTGGACAGCTTGGCGCCGTCGGAACCCAGGATCATCGGCAGGTGGCCGTATTGCGGCAGCTCGGCGCCGATCGCGCGCAGGATGTTGATCTGGCGCGGGGTGTTGTTCACGTGGTCGTCGCCGCGCAGCACGTGGGTGATCTTCATGTCCCAGTCATCGACTGCCACGCAGAAGTTGTAGGTCGGGGTGCCGTCAGGACGGGCGATGACCAGGTCATCCAGTTCCTTGTTGGCGATGGTGATGGTGCCCTTGACCACGTCGTTCCAGGTCACGTCGCCATCCAGCGGGTTCTTGAAGCGCACCACAGGCTTGCGGTCGGCCGGAATGGCCGGCAGGGTCTTGCCCTCTTCCGGACGCCAGGTACCGTCGTAGCGCGGCTTTTCGCCGGCTTCGGTGGCCTTGTCGCGCATGGCCTGCACCTCTTCCGGCGACGAATAGCAATGGTAGGCGGTGCCCTCGTTCAGCATTTGCGCCACCACTTCGCGGTAGCGGTCCATGCGCTGCATCTGGTAGAACGGGCCTTCGTCGTGGTCCAGGCCCAGCCATTTCATGCCGTCCAGGATAGCTTGCACGGCTTCCGGGGTCGAACGCTCCAGGTCGGTATCCTCGATACGCAGCACGAAGGTACCGCCGAAGTGGCGGGCGAAGGCCCAGGAATACAGCGCAGTGCGCGCGCCGCCGACGTGCAGGAAACCAGTCGGGCTCGGAGCGAAACGGGTACGGACTTGAGTCATTTCGAATTGAATGCAGAAAATGTAAAGGCGCTATTCTACCGGAATGAAAGTCGGGGTCAGCTCCGGCTTCTCGAGGAGCTTTGCGCTTCGCGCAGAGCAAAATGTCCGATTGCCGGAGCTGACCCCGACTTTTTACTTAACAGTGACGGTGATGGATTTCGACAGGCCGGGGCCGTAGCTTTGGTGGGCGCCGTTGGCAAACTGCATGGTCAGTTTGTAGTTGCCTGGCGGCAGGGTGACGTCGGTTTCGGTCTGGCCTTTGCCGAAGTGCAGGTGCTTTTCGTCGAAGGGAATCGATTCGCCGACTTTCATGCTGTCGCCGTTGATGATCAGGTGGTGGTGGCCGGTATTGCTGTCCATGCTGCCGGCTGGCTTCACTTCCATCCCGGTGACGGCGAATTTGACCTTGAACGGGCTGCTGACTACTGCGCCATTCTTGGGCTCGGTGAAGTCCACCGTTTGCGCTGCCGCAGCGCCGGCAACCAGGGCCATTGCGAGTGCCGCCAGAATCTTCTGCATGTCTGTCTCCTTATCTTAGAGGGGGTCCTGCGTACTTGACGATCAAGCCTTTCGGCCCGACTGCCCATCCAGCACCGGTGGCGGAAAAACCAACGGCATTCAGTTTCGTTTCCTTCTCGATAATTGTCCAGCTTTTGCCGCCGTCCCGGGTGTAACCGGAACCGGCCAGGCCGACGGCGACGAAGCTGTTGCGCGTCCCTGGAATGGGCGCCACGGCCGACATGAAACCCGTCGGCAGGATCTGCGCCGGCGACCAGACCGCGCCGCCGTCGCTGCTGAGCGCGCCGTTCAGGGTGCCCAGCGCGGGTTCTTTATAATCGCCGCCAGCAATCAGCCCATGTCCGCTGCCGGCAAAGCCTACCGAGAAAGCGCCCTTGCTTGCCGCTGCAGCCGGAATCGGCAGCGTGGCCGGCTGCCAGCTCTGTCCGCGGTTGGCCGAGCGGAACACCCGCGCCTGCGCGGCGCCGCCCGTGACGAACCAGGCATTGCCGTCCGCACCGACGCTCAGGCAGGTGCCGCTGGCGGCAAACGCGCCCTCTTGCGGCAACGCTGCCAGGCCTTGCGGATCATTCGCGGGCTGCCAGCTTTCGCCGCCGTCCGTCGTCAACAGGATCTGGAAGGCGCCGCGCACCGGGTCACCGAAAACCATGCC
This sequence comes from Massilia eburnea, assembly GCF_050709955.1. Taxonomy (GTDB): domain Bacteria; phylum Pseudomonadota; class Gammaproteobacteria; order Burkholderiales; family Burkholderiaceae_D; genus Rugamonas; species Rugamonas eburnea_A. The sequence continues at coordinate 38,585 of NZ_JBNZFX010000020.1, read as the reverse complement.
GTTGCGCGCGTCCCAGAACGCCATGGCATCCCAGAACCCTTCCGCATCCTGATTCACCACCAGCAGCTGCCAGGTGGCACCGCCATCCCGCGTGCGGTACATGCGCGATGCGGCGCCGGGGCCGGCACCCATCACGATTGCGGTTTGGGCGTCAAACGCTTCGACGTCGCGGAAGTCGAAAGCTTCCGCGCCAGGGACCGCCAGCAAGGTCCAATGTTCTCCATCGACGGTACGCAGCACCGTGCCTTTGGCGCCGCTGGCCCAGGCCACCTTGTCGCTCAGCACGGACAGGCCGCGCAATTCGGCCGTCGCCGCGTGCTGCTGCGGCGCCCACGCCGCCACGCGCGCTGGCACGGCCGATTCGGCAACCGGAGGCAGCGTCGAGCAGCCTGCCAAGGCTGCCAGGCCGGCCAGTGCGGCAATTGCCGCGCGTGGGAGCGCGCTTCGCATCAGTCGTGCTTGATAACGATGCTAGGGAACTTGCTGCTCAAATCCTTGGCCTTCTCGGCCACCTTCACTGCCACCTTGCGTGCGATCGCCTTGTAGATCGCCGCTTCGGCGCCATCCGGCTCGGCGACAACGGTCGGCTTGCCGGAGTCGGCCTGCTCGCGGATCGCCAGCTTCAGCGGCAGCGCACCGAGGAAGTCGACGCCAAAGTCGGCGCACATTTTCTCGCCGCCGCCATGGCCGAAGATTTCTTCAACATGACCGCAGTTCGAGCAGATATGGGTGCTCATGTTCTCCACCACACCCAGGATCGGGATGCCGACTTTTTCGAACATCTTCAGGCCCTTGCGTGCATCGAGCAGCGCGATGTCCTGCGGCGTGGTCACGATCACGGCGCCGGTCACCGGCACTTTCTGCGACAGTGTCAGCTGGATGTCGCCGGTACCAGGCGGCATGTCGACAATCAGGTAATCCAGGTCGCGCCAGTTGGTCTGCTCCAGCAGTTGCTGCAAGGCCTGGGTCACCATCGGGCCACGCCACACCATCGGTTCGTCCGGGTCGATCAGGAAGCCGATCGAGGAAACCTGGATGCCATGGCCTTCCATCGGGTCCATGGTCTTGCCGTCGGACGTGGTCGGACGACCGGAAACGCCCAGCATCATCGGCTGCGACGGGCCGTAAATGTCGGCATCCAGCACGCCGACCGAGGCGCCTTCGGCAGCCAGCGCCAGCGCCAGGTTGACGGCGGTGGTGGACTTGCCGACGCCGCCCTTGCCGGAAGCGACGGCAATGATATTCTTCACGTTCGGCATCAGCTTCAAGCCGCGCTGCACGCTGTGCGAAATGATTTTGCTGGCCACGTTCAGGTTGACCTTTGCGCCCAGCGGCTGCAAGGCAGCCAGCACGTTGGCGCGGATCGACTCGATTTGCGACTTGGCCGGATAACCCAGCTCGATATCCAGGCTGATTTCCCCGCCTTCCACCTTCAGGTTGCGGACCGACTTGGAGGAGACAAAGTCCTTATTACTATTAGGGTCAATTACTTTGGACAGTGCTGATTTGACGTCATCTACAGTGATACTCATGCAATTCTCCATTGGTGATGGCGCAGTCTAGCGCATCCACTGGTAAAATGCTCTTTTTATCCACCTTACAAGCGCATCAATTATGACTCGCAAGCTGTTCGTCACCACTGCCCTGCCATACGCAAACGCTGCCTTCCACATCGGCCACATGATGGAGTACATCCAGGCCGACATCTGGGTCCGTTTTCAGCGAATGCAGGCCGAAGGCGACGGTTTGCGCGAGGTGCATTTCGTGGGCGCCGATGACACCCACGGCACCCCGATCATGATCGCCGCTGAAAAGGAAGGCATCACCCCGCAGGAATTCGTGGCCAAGATCGCCGCCGGCCGCCCGCAGTACCTGGACGGCTTCCATATCGCCTTCGACAACTGGTACTCCACCGATTCGCCTGAAAACGTGGAACTGTCCCAGGGTATCTACCGCAAGCTGCGCGACGCCGGCCTGATCCAGACCAAGACCGTTGACCGCTTCTTCGACCCGGTCAAGGGCATGTTCCTGGCCGACCGCAACATCAAAGGCGAGTGCCCGAAGTGTCACGCCAAGGACCAATACGGCGACAACTGCGAAGTGTGCGGCGCGGCTTACCAGCCGACCGAGCTGATTAACCCGTTCTCGGTCTTCACCAACGCCACCCCGATCCTGAAGCCTTCGGAACAGTACTTCTTCAAGCTGTCCGACCCGCGCTGCTTCGAGTTCCTGCGCGGCTGGCTGAACACCCCGGGCCGTTTGCAGCCGGAGATGGTGAACAAGGTTTCCGAGTGGCTCGGCGAAGCCGGCGAAAAGCTGGCGGACTGGGATATCTCGCGTGACGCGCCCTACTTCGGCATCCCGATCCCGGATGCACCAAACAAATATTTCTACGTCTGGCTGGACGCTCCGGTCGGCTACCTGGCTTCGCTGAAGAACTACTGCGGCAAGAAGGGCCTCGACTACGACGCGCTGCTGGCCGATCCGGGCACGGAGCAGATCCACTTCATCGGCAAGGATATCGTGTCCTTCCACCTGCTGTTCTGGCCTGCCATGCTGGAATTCGCCAAGCACCCGACCATCGACCGCATGAAGGTTGCCGTGCACGGCCACCTGACCGTGAACAACGAAAAAATGTCCAAGTCGCGCGGCACCGGCATTTCGCCGCTGCGCTACCTGAACCTGGGCATGAATCCGGAGTGGCTGCGCTACTACCTGGCCTACAAGCTGAATTCCCGCGTCGAAGACCTGGACTTCACCGGCGACGACTTCGTGGCGCGTGTGAACTCGGACCTGATCGGCAAGTTCGTCAACATCGCTTCGCGTTGCGCGGGCTTCATCGCCAAGAAGTTCGACGGCAAGCTGGCCTCCGAACTGTCCGCCTCTTCGCAGGAATGGATCAAGAAGGCCCTGGTGGCCGAAGACGGTTCCGAGCGCCAGGCTTCCATCGCCGCCAACTTCGAAGCGCGCGAATTCGGCAAGGCCCTGCGTGAAATCATGGAAATCGCCGACGTGGCCAACCGCTTCGTCGACGAGAACAAGCCATGGATCCTGGCCAAGGACGAAACCAAGGTCGCCGAGCTGCACGACGTCTGCACCGCTGCCCTGATCCTGTTCCGCCAGTTGACCGTCCTGCTGTCGCCGGTATTGCCTGGCGTGGCCACCAATGTGCGTGCCTTCCTGAACGATGCCGCCTACAGCTGGGCCGATACCTCGGTCGCATCCGGCGCCGCATGGCAACCGATGCTGGGCCGTACGATCGGCGCCTACAGCCACCTGATGACCCGTGTCGATGCCAAGATGATCGAAGACCTGTTCGATGCACCTGCTCAGCAAACCGCATCCGCTCCGGCGCCAGCCGCCGCTGTCGAAGCAGCGCCAGCGCTTGAGGCTCCAGCCGCCGGCGACATCGAAGAACTGGCGCCTGAAATCTCGATCGACGACTTCTCCAAGATCGACCTGCGCATCGCCAGGATCGTCAACTGCGAACACGTGGAAGGTGCCGGCAAACTGCTGCGCCTGACGCTGGACGTAGGCGAAGGCCGCTACCGCAACGTCTTCTCCGGCATCAAATCGATGTACCAGCCAGAAGACCTGGTCGGCAAGCTGACCGTGATGGTCGCCAACCTGGCGCCGCGCAAAATGAAGTTCGGCGTGTCCGAAGGCATGGTGCTGGCGGCGTCCGCCAAGGATGAGAAAGCCAATCCAGGCATCTATGTGCTGAATCCGTGGCCTGGCGCCGAGCCAGGCATGCGTGTCCGTTAAGCATGGACATAATCGTTCGCGAAGCGACTGCTGAAGATGCGCCCCTGATCGCCGAGCTCACACGCAAAGCGTGGGCCGGCAAGGTCAGCGTCACCTCCAGCGGACACCGTGAAACCGCCGTCTACGTCGCCGACCACTTGCGCGACGGCGGCGGTTTTATTTTGCTCGACGGCGAAACCCCGATCGGTTCCGTGCGCTGGCTGCCGCTCGACGCGGAACCCGACGTGTGGGAAATCCTGCGCATGGGTGTCGTGGCCGGTTACCGCGGCACCAACATCTCGCAGCACCTGCTGGAAGCCGTGATCCATCACGCCCTGGCCGCCGGCATCGAAGAACTGCGCCTCGCCGTGCGCAGCGACCAGCCGAAGCTGATCGACTTCTACACCGCCTACGAATTCACGCTCGCCGAAGAGCTCGAGTACTCCCACGCCAATCCGCTCGAGCCAGCCCCGCTGGTCATGCGGCGCCATCTCCGGCATTAGCGGGTGCAGACGCATGTACGACTTGCGTCGAATTCACCCTCCGCGTTTGCCCGCAACCTTCTTGGCAGGCCTTCTGGCTTCATCAACGCTGGTCCATGCCGCAAGGCTGAATAACGTAAATGGGAAATAGAATAGCAACAGCAGCTTCAGCTGCTCTTCGCGCGAAATGGGCGCATCCGGCCGCGTCGTGAAAATGGCTGGATTATCGGCCTGATAGGTTACCGTCAAATGGGCAACATCACTGAGGGATGCAGGGCAATGGCGCAGCATCGCGACGCCCTGATATTCCACACCAGCCACACTAAACGTGTAATGCGCCTTGCCAGACCTGCCTGAACATTCAATGCGTATCGAGGTCGGTGCGATAGTCCGGCCATTCGCTTCCACGCGGACCGCCTCTTGCCGCACAGGTTCATAGGCGAAATATCCAAGCCAGGCAATCGCAGCTGGGAGCGTGACCCGCAAAATCAAACCAATCGGCAGGAAGCACAAGATCGTCCCGCCAACGACCATTAATACGGCACAAAGAAAACCATTCATGCCGAAATTATAAACGGGGGGCGCGCATCGCCCTCGGCAAAAAAGTCCGCCGCCGGCAGGCGCGCCAACATTTGGCGTGTTCAGGCCGCTATTTGGCTTGCCGCTGCAATCGGTTTAGGGGGCTTGGGCGGCGGCTTCTGGCAGCCAGTCAGGGCGATGGCGGCCGCAAGGGCAGCAAGGACGAGGATACGCATGGCAACCTCCGGCAAAGATCTGAAATTATCAGATTCAACGCCGGGCCGTCGCACGGCCCGAGGAGATAATAATTCCGCCGACGATCAGGATAAATGCGATCGCGTGATAGATTTTCGGCGCATCGCCGAGAATGAAGGAAGAGAGCAGCGCGGTAAATAAGGGCGTTAAATTCACGAAGAAAGACGCTACCGCCGGCCCGGCCTGTTGAACCCCAGCCCCCCAACAACGGAATGCAATAATAGCCGGCCCAACCGCGACATAAGCCAATGCGGCAATCAACGGCCAGCTCCAGTTAATCGACGCGGAGGATAACGCCGCCTCGCCCGCAGCAAATAAGCCCGACCAGACTGCGCCAAATGCCACCTGCGCCAACAGGAAACTCGCCCAATCGCTGCGAATATCAGCCGGGGCGGTGGTGCGGGTTAATAGCCAGCTATATAAAGACCAGGCGATCGTCGCCAGGATCATGAATATATCGCCGGCCACCAGGCGCAATTCCATCAGATGCGACCATTCGCCGCGTGCCAATACCAGGAGTACGCCGGCAATCGACAAGACCGCCCCGGCAACCTGGCGCCGCGACACGCCGGCGCCAAAGAAAAGCCAGCCGGTCAACATCATCCACACCGGCATGCCGGACGCCACCAGCGTCACATTGATCGGGGTGGAGCTTTGCAGGGCAAGGTACTGCAGCGCGTTATACAGCCCGATGCCGAGCAAGCCCAGCAGCGTAAAGCGCTGCCAGTTTGCCCAAAGCCCGCTGTCGCGCCGGAAAATCGGCCCTGCAAATGGCAGCAACAGGACGAACGCAATCGCCCAGCGCAGGAAGTTCAGCATGATCGGCGGCACATCGTGCGCCACCATGCGCCCCACGATCGCGTTCCCCGCCCAAAGCAGTGGCGGAATGGTCAGAAGTATTGCTGTGCGGGCTTTCATGGTGCCCGCAAGGATACGCTATTTCTGAACTAACCGCGCTTGGCCTTCTGCTTCGCCCCACCGCCCGCGCCTTCGCTGCTGCCGGCCTTGGTGCGCGAGGCTTCGTTCTTGGTGTTGCGTTTGGCAGTGTCCTTGTTGCCGGTATGGTCGGACTCGACGGTCTGCACGGATTGACGGTTCTGATTGCTGAGTTGTTTGTTCTGAGCCATGGCGGCCTCCTTTGGCGGAATCGAACCATCACTGTGGGCCGCACACCAATGCCGGTCTGTGCGCTGGCAAACGGGCGTGGCGGCACGCCCACGGCTAGGGAAGTTTTCCTTGTCGCCGAACTGGGCAGCAGTGACAATGGGGGCGCAGTACGAGGCCTAAACAACAATATTAAGAAGGTATCCATGAAACGACTGCTCCCAGCCCTCACCCTCCTCCTTCCCGTCGCCGCTTCGGCGCAAACCCAGGTCAATGTGTATGGCGTGGTCGACGCCTTCGCCGGCCGCACCGCCACTGCCAGCGCGCCGCAGGCCGTGACCGCAGTCAACAGCGGCGGCATGATCACCTCCTACTACGGCTTTTCCGGCACGGAAGCACTGGGCGGCGGCTTGAAGGCCCAATTCCAGATCGAAGGCTTCTTCCGCGGCGATACCGGCGAGGCGGGACGCTTCCCGGGCGAGGCCATGTTTGCCCGCAATGCCAACGTCGGCCTGGCCGGCGGATTCGGCATGGTGCGCATGGGGCGCATCGCCAACCCCTTGTTTGTGGCGGCCGGCCAGATCAACCCATTCGGCCCTTCAACCCGTTTTTCGCCGCTGATCAACCAGATTTACACGGCTGCCGGCGGCAATGCGACACTGGGCGATACTGGCTGGAGCAACTCGATACAGTACGCCTCGAACCCGGTGCACGACACGACTTTCGTCGCCCAATACTCGCTGGGCGAACAGCCCGGTGCGCACAACAACAACTGGGCGGCAGTCGCCAAATATGCCGGAAAGGAGCTGGCCGTGACGCTGGGCGGCGTGAACGTGCGCTTTGGCCCCGGCCTGGGCGCGGCCGTGCCGGAGCAGCGCAGTTACCTTGCCGCCGCGTCCTACGACTTCAAGGCCATCAAATTGTTCGCCTCCTATTCCGACCACCAGGCCAAGCTCAGCGACCGCGACGCCCACTCGGTGCACGCCGGTTTCACGGTGCCGACCCATGGCGGGGCAGGACGCTGGATGGTGGCCTGGTCGCGCCTGACCGAGAAGGCCAAGGTGGTGCCGGAATTCCATCGCGACACCGGCGCCGCTGGCTATGACTACAACCTTTCGCCGCGCACGGACGTGTACGCGGTGCTGATGTACGACAAGATTAGCAACGCTAGCAAGGGAAATACCTACGTCGCTGGCATTCGGCATCGTTTCTGACGAGAAAAGACGGTAAAATGTCCCGTTGCTGAACCCAGTTATTTTCACGATATGAAATTCCTCAAGCAGAATCACAAATACGAGTCCGACCATTCCTTGTTCATCAAGGACCTGAAAGCCAAGAACGCGGAAATCGAAGCTGGCCAGCAAGCCGGCCGCGCCATCCTGTGGGACAAGCCTTCGACATCGCTGGACGACCAGGCCCGTGACAAGGCTTCGGCAGTCAAGCAACAGGCTTACGTGTACCAGAACAAGGTATAAGAGCCCGGGACGGCACACAGCATGTCGCCAAAAGACGCGGTGGACGAACAAGCCGAACAGGCTGAACTCGCTGTCGCCGCGGATTTGCCGCCTGATGCAGGCGGGCCAAGCAGCGGCGCGCAAGATGCGCCACCCGATGCGAGCGCCCCGGCGGAAGCCGAAGGCGCCGCTTTTGCACGCCTGTATGGCGAGCCGGTGCTCAAGCTGCCGAACGACCTGTATATCCCGCCCGACGCGCTGGAAGTCATCCTCGAAGCGTTCGAGGGCCCGCTGGACTTGCTGCTGTACCTGATCCGCAAGCAGAACTTCAATATCCTCGACATCCCGATGGCCCAGGTAACGCTGCAATACCTGAGTTATGTCGAAGAGATCCGCAAGACCAACCTGGAGCTGGCGGCAGAATACCTGCTGATGGCGGCCATGCTGATCGAGATCAAGTCGCGCCTGCTGCTGCCGCAGCGCCAGCACGACCTCGACGTGGAAGCGGAAGACCCGCGCGCGGAACTGGTGCGCCGCCTGCTCGAATATGAGCAGATCAAGCTGGCCGCCTATGACCTGAACACCCTGCCGCAGGTCGGCCGCGACTTCGTGCGCACCCAGGTCTTCATCGAACAAAGCCTGGTGCCGACCTGGCCGGAAGTTGAAGTGGTGGACCTGCAGGATGCCTGGCGCATGCTGATGAAGCGTGCCACGCTGAAACAGCACCACAAGATCACCCGTGAGGAGCTGTCGGTGCGCGAGCACATGACCTCCATCCTGCGCAAGCTGCAATCGAGCCGCTTCATCGAATTCACCGAGTTGTTCAACCCGGAATCGCCGCCGCCGGTGGTGGTGGTGAACTTTGTCGCGATGCTGGAGCTGGCCAAGGAAACCCTGATTGAAATTACCCAGGCGGAGCCATTCGCACCGATTTACGTGCGTCTTGCGTATTCGCCTGCCTGACTAAAAACTATGAAAATCATCTCCAATATCGAAGAACTGCGCGACCAGCTCAGTGGCCAGTTGCGTACTGCATTCGTCCCGACCATGGGCAACCTGCACGAGGGTCACCTGTCGCTGATGCGCCTGGCCCGCAAGCACGGCGACCCGGTGGTGGCTTCCATTTTCGTGAATCGCCTGCAGTTCGGCCCGAATGAGGATTTCGACAAATACCCGCGCACCTTCCAGGCTGACGTGGAGAAGCTGGAGAAGGAAGGCGTCTACGTGCTGTTCGCGCCGACCGAAAAGGATATGTACCCGGAGCCGCAGGAATACCGCGTGCAGCCGCCTGACGGCCTGGGCAATACGCTGGAAGGCGAGTTCCGCCCCGGCTTCTTCGGCGGCGTGTGCACCGTGGTGACCAAGCTGTTCTCCTGCGTGCAGCCGAAGGTGGCCGTGTTCGGCAAGAAGGATTACCAGCAGCTGATGATCGTGCGCAATATGGCGCGCCAGCTTGGCATGCCGACCGAAATCGTCGCCGCCGAAACCTATCGCGCCGACGATGGCCTGGCCCTGTCTTCGCGCAATATGTACCTGTCGGCCGAAGAACGCGCCGAAGCGCCGGCGCTGTACCGCGCACTGAACCAGGTGGCCGATGAGGTGCGCGGCGGCCATCTCGACGTGTTCCAGCTGGAGCATAAGGCAATGCAAGAGCTGGCCAGCCGCGGCTGGAAGCCTGACTACATCTCGATCCGCAAGCGCAACGACCTGCAGCCGCCCAACGCAGGCGACCTGGCGCAAGGTGAAAAACTGGTGGTGCTGGCCGCCGCCAAACTCGGCACCACCCGCCTGATCGACAACCTCGAAATCTGAGCGGCCGCACTCCTCAGCGCAGAGCCTCGGCGACCTGGTCGCCGAATTCCATCCCATGCAATTGCGAAGCCAGCTGGATGGTGCGCATTGCACAGATTTCGACCGCCGGCGAGCCCGGCTGTTGCAGGCAATGCCCCTGGTGCAGCAAAGCAAACTCTTCCGCCTGGGCGTTGGTGCCATGCGCGGAAGCCAGTGCCGCAACCAGCGCAATGCCAATCGCGATTTGTACCTTGAGCGACAACGTCCAGCGGTAACGAATGAAGAACATGGCGCCTCCTGAAAGCGAGCGTGTTCATGATGCTACCCAGACAATATTTCCGCTTAATGACTCCAACCGTTGATTTGGCGCAACTATCCAAGTGAACTTCAACCGGCTTTATCAGAAAATTCCCACAATCCCTTTCTTTATTGTAGGATGCTCCACTTGTGAATTTTCACTTGCAGACTGAGGGATAACAGCATGGAATTCGGGTTGGGCGCTAGCGCCATTACCACGGCTGACAGCGCCCACGACCGTGGCAGCAGCGCGTCCCTTTTTGCAAAGCTATTTTGCCTGGCAATCCTGATCCTTGCCACTGGTGTCGAATCGAAGCGCTGGATCAGCGCACGCCACGCTAGTTCGGCCATGCTGGTTACCCCGGCCCAACCCGGCAAGGTCAGCTTCACTCCCCGCAGCGCCACGCTGCTGCCGAAGCCACCCAACGCTCCTTCCGCCCACTCCAGCGCCATGACACCGCTGCCTGGCGGCAGCATGGCTGCATTCTGGTGGGCTGGCAGCCGGGAAAGCGGTCCGGACGTGAAAGTCTATGCCTCGCACTGGAAAGACGGTAAATGGGCCCAGCCTTGGGAAGTGGCCAGCCGCGACGCCCTGTCGGCCGCTTTGGGCTATGGCGTGCGGCGTGTCGGCAACCCGGTCGCCTGGGCGTCCACCGAAGGGCGCATCAACCTGTTCGTGGTGGCAACCGGCCTTGGCGGTTGGGCCGCCTCGCGCGTGGTCCAGATGGTATCCGATGACCTGGGCAAGAGTTTCACGGTCAAGCGCGTGCTGCCGATGTCGCCCCTGTTCAATACCAGCACGCTGGTGCGCACCACCCCCGGTCGGCCTCGCCGATGGCGGCTGGCTGCTCCCTGCCTATTTCGAGATGGGCATCAAATACCCGCTGATGCTGGCCTTCGACCAGAACGGCGACCCGCGCTGGATTTCGCGCATCGGCAGCCGCATTTCAACGCTGCAGCCAGCCATCGTCCCGTTCTCCGCCTCCGAGGTACATGCCTGGATGCGCGATTCGAGCAGCGAACAGCGGGTGCAGCATGCACGCAGCAGCGATGGCGGCGTCAACTGGGATGACCTGCCTGCGCTTCCGCTGCCGAACCAGAGCACGTCCCTCAGCGCGCTACGCCTCAGCAATGGCAGTATCGCCATGCTGCATAACCACGTGCTGCCGGGCGGCTCGGACCGCAACGTGCTGCGCCTGTCGACCACCAGCGATGGCCGCAACTGGACAACCGTGACCGACATCGCCCACGGCAGCGCCGGCGAGGAATTTTCCTACCCCGACTTGCACCAGGTCGGCGATGAGCTGCACATCACCTACACCTCGCGCCGCGAAGCGATCGCCCATCATGTGATCGAACTCGATTTCAACGGGGGGGCGGAATGATCCTGCCCGAGCTGCTCCTGCAAAGCACGTACGGCAAGGTGGCCTGGGGCATCGTGCTGGCAACCCTGGTGGTCAGCCTGCTTCCCGCCGCCCGCCAGCTGTCGCGGCGCGCTACCGCCCAGCTGCTGGGCGTGATGACCGTGCTGACGCTGCTGCCCGGACAATTCTCGCCGGCCTACTGGATTGCCCTGGCGCTCCAGTGGCCAAGCGGTTTGCTGGTCGGCCTTTGCCTGGTGCGCCTGGCCCGCCCCTGGTGGCCGGCCCCCGCCAATCGCGGCCTGTCGGTTGCCCTGGCCGGCGCGATCGCGCTGTTTGGCGCCGTCCTCTATTTAGATGCGCTGGGCTTGCTCTCGCTCGGGCTATACTTCTGGGGCTTCGGCCCGCGTGGCGCGCCGCTGTTTGCGCTGGCTGCCATGGCGCTGTGCGTGGCCTGGATCATCCAGGGCCGCTCGCGCCCGCAAGCCTTTGCCGTGCTGGGCGCCCTCACCCTGTTTACCTTGTTGCGCCTGCCCACCGGGAACCTGTGGGATGCCCTGCTCGATCCAATGCTCTGGATCTGGGCCGTAGTGACGCTCGCGATTCGCGCCTGGCGCAAACGGCAACGCAATCTTGTAACGAACAAAATCAATCAAGGAGTAGGTTCGTGTTAAATCGTAAATGGTATTCGCATCCGGTGCTGTTGACCGGAATCGCCATCAATCTATTCGTACTAATCCTGGCAGTGTCGGTGAAGGGGTCGCCCGAACAACTGATGCGCGTGCTGACCGAGGACGGCATCGTCGAGTGGATGCAGTTCCTGTGCTTTGCCATGACTGCAGGCCTGCTGGTGTTTGCCGCTATCGAACGCTGGAAGCGCAACGGCTTCGACCTGGCCACGCTCGGCATGCTTGGCCTGGGCCTGCTGGTCGCCGCGGCGGCGATGGAAGAGATCAGCTGGTTCCAGCGCATCCTGCACGTACAGTCTTCCGAATTCTTCCAGCAGAATAACCGCCAGGGCGAAACCAACCTGCATAACCTGGCCATCGGCAAGGGCGGCAGCATCCACAAGACCATCATGCTGAAGATGATCCTGCTGGCCGGCCTGACCCACAACGTGATCCTGCCGCTGCTGGCGCGTAGCCGCCCTGCCGTGCGCAACTTCGTCGAAAAATTCGGTGTGTACCTGCCGCCGCTGCCGGTTTCCCTGGCCTACCTGGTGCTGGTGGCGCTGTCGCACGTGCTGATCGAGCATCCGCGCAAAGGCGAACTGGGCGAACTGTTCGGCGCCGTGCACTATATGTCCACCATCTTTGCCGCCTACTTCCTCGGCTTTGGCTACAGCCAGCCTGCGCTCTTCCAGCAGACGGCGGAAGCACGCCTGGTGGATAAACTGTTCAGCTGCCTGATGGTTTTCCTGCTGCTGACCGCGTGGCTGCTGAGCGCCGGCGCCGGCGCCATGATGGGTTAACAACATGAGCCGCGTCGCAGCCCGCCTTGCCCGCCTGACCCAATGGGCCGGTCCTTACGCTACCCTGGTGCAGATGGTGCTTGCCGGGCTGGCGATCCTGTCGGTTTCCCGTCTTTGCCTGGCGGCCTGGCAATGGGAGCGCGTCAGCGCCACTGGCATCCTGGGCGAAATGCTGGTGCAGGGCGTGCGCGCCGACCTGATCCTGCTCGGCTACCTGCTGGCGCTGCCGCTGTTGCTGGCGCCGTTCCTGGCGCAGCGCTACTCGGCGCGCGCGTGGAAGCTGTTCAGCATCAGCTGGGCCAGCCTGGGGCTGCTGTTCATCATCTTCATGGAACTGTCCACGCCGCAGTTCATCATGCAATACGATTTCAGGCCGAACCGCCTGTTCATCGAATACCTGTCCTATCCGAAGGAAGTCGCCGCCACGCTGTGGAACGGCTTCCGCCTTGCCGTCATTCTCGGCATCAGCGGCACCGTCCTGCTGAGCGTGCTGGTGTTCCGCCTGCTGAAGTCGGCCTCCGCCGGCACGGCGATGTGGTCGCCCAAGCTGGTGCTGCTGACCTGGCCGCTGCTGGTGCTGCTGGTGGGCTTCCAGATCCGTTCCACCACGGAGCACCGTCCGGCCAATCCGGCGACCTTTGCACTGACCGGCGACGCCATGGTGAACTCGCTGATCATCAACTCGCCGTGGTCGGTGATCGACGCGATGGCATCGATGCGCAAGGAAGCCAATTCCTCCGAGATCTACGGCAAATTCCCGCGCGAAAAAGTGTTCCCGGCGGTGACCGCTGCCCCGTGGCTGCGCGACTACCAGTTCCCGCAAGCGGAGCTGCCTACCCTGCATGCGCAGCAAGCCGCAATCCAGCGCGACAAGCCGCTCAACCTGGTGATCGTGCTGGAAGAAAGCCTGGGCGCCACTTTCGTGCAATCGCTGGGGGGCTTGCCCGTCACGCCGGAACTGGAAAAGCTGAAGAACGAGGGCTGGTGGTTCGAGCAACTGTATGCCACCGGCACCCGTTCGGTGCGCGGCATCGAGGCTGTGGTGGCGGGCTATGCGCCGACCCCGGCGCGCAGCGTCGTCAAGCTCTCGCTGGCGCAGCAGAACTTCTACACGCTTGCGCTGGGCCTGGGCAAGCAGGGCTACCACACCGAGTTCGTGTATGGCGGCGAAGCGCACTTCGACAATATGCGTAGCTTCTTCACCGGCAACGGCTTCCAGAACGTGGTCGACCGCGACGATATGAAGCCGAAATTTGTCGGCAGCTGGGGCGCATCCGATGAAGACCTGTTCGACAAATCGCTGGAACGCCTCAAGCAGCTGCATGCGCAGAAAAAGCCGTTCTTCAGCCTGATCTTCAGTTCCTCCAACCATGAACCATTTGAATTCCCGGATGGGAAGATCGAACTGCACGATCCGGCCAAGCAGACGGTGAACAACGCCGTCAAGTACGCCGATTACGCGCTGGGCAAATTCATCGCCGAGGCCAAGAAGCAGGACTATTGGAAGGACACGGTGTTCCTGATCGTGGCCGACCACGACAACCGGGTGTACGGCAACAGCCTGATGCCGATCAAGAAGTTCCATATCCCGGGCCTGATCCTGGGTGCGGACGTGGCGCCGAAGCGCATCACGACCCTGGCCAGCCAGATCGACCTGGGCCCGACCCTGCTGTCGATGATCGGCATTTCAAGCAGCCACCCGATGATCGGGCGCGACTTCGTCAAGGACAGCACCACCCCGGGCCGCGCGATCATGCAGTTCGACAATTACTTCACCTGGCTCGAAGGCGATACCGCGACCATCCTGCGCCCGAGCCAGGAACCGCTGATCGGCCGCTACGACTTCGCCAAAGGCGAGTTGCAGCTGACCGACACCAAGCCGACCGAAGCACAGGTCGAACAGGCCATGGCGCATGTGATCGCCCCTTCGCTGATGTACCGCGAACAGCGCTACCGCTTGAGCAAGTAATTCTTCAGTGGGAAATGAGGAGCGCCCGGGACCGGGCGCTCCAGGACGCTCAGGCGGTAACGCTTTGGGTCCAGGCCAGGGCCGACAGGTGGGCCTTGTTGACATCCTCCGGCGACAGCGAGAGCGAATCGGCCAGCGAGCTGACCAGGTTCGAGTTCAGCTCGCAGGCTTCCGCCAGCGCCAAGAACGGGCCGTATTTGCCGCCGCGCGTCAGCAGCGCCTTCACCACCTCGTCGCTCAACTGGATCTCTTGCAGCACATCCTTCATCGGGATGCCCAGCAGGCGGTCCAGCAGCGAGAACATGCCGGCCACGAAGATATTCTCCGCATCAGCCTTGCCCAGCGCCTTCTGGCCCAGCAATTCGGCCAGGCGGCCGCGCACCACGGCGGTTTCCAGCAGCACCGGCGAGAAGCCGGAGGTGGAAGCGGTCGCCAGCAGCAGGGTCAGCCAACGATACATCGGCTGGTAGCCAAGCAGCTGGATCGCCTGCTTCAGCGACTGCACTTCGCGGCCGGCACCGAAACCGGCCGAATTGATATATTTCAGCAGCTTGTACGACAGGGCCGCATCGCGCTTCAGCACGCTTTCCAGTTGGGCCACGTCGGCGTTGGCATTCACCATCTGCATCAACTGCAAGATGATGGTCTGCGACGGATTCAAGCCCTGCCCTTCGCTGCCCGGGCGCGGCGTCAGGTGCAGCTTGCCGACAAAGGCATCCAGCCCGAGGGCCGCGCAGGCATCGAAATCGGACCAGGTGCTGACCGGCCGGCCCACCATGCGGATATTGGAAGTCTTCAGCAGGGAATAGGCGCGCGCTTGGGCGGCCACATCGGCGCCGGTAAAGCGTACTTCGACGTACGAGCAAATGGTGCCCAGCCGGCTGCCCACGCGCGCCAGGTCGGCTTCGCGCAGCAGGATGCCGACACCGCCGGCCCGCAGGCCCTGCACCGCCGCCAGCGTGGTCGGATTGGCCAATTCGGACGTCTTCAGCGACAGCACGGTGTGCTCGGGCGGCAGGTCGAACATCGAATCGGTCGACAGCATGCCGGGCACGGCTTGCAGGAACAGGGTTTTCTGCTTCAGCAGCCAGCCGTGTTCGGGGTGGTTCACCTGGCTGGCGACGAAGCCGACCAGGCCTTCGAGCTCTTCCAGGGTGGGGACATGGGCAGCAGCTTCCTGCAGCCATGTAAGTTCGTAGCCGACCACGCGCTGCTCGGGATCGAGCAGGGGTTCACGAACCAGGAAATGTGTCTGATGCATACGTGGTCTTATGCTTGACTCAGGAGGGAACGGCAGCGGCCAGGGCCGCCGCCGCCAATTACTTGCAAAGCCGGGATCAAGCGCCGAGCTTTTCGAAAATCTTGTTCAGCTTTTCATCCAGGGTGGCGGCGGTGAACGGTTTCACCACATAGCCGTTGGCGCCAGCTTGTGCCGCCGCGATGATGTTTTCCTTTTTGGCCTCGGCGGTCACCATCAGCACCGGCAGTTTGGCCAATGCCGGGTCGGCACGGATGTTCTGCAGCATGGTCAGGCCATCCATATTCGGCATATTCCAGTCGGACACCACGAAGTCGAATTGCTCCGCGCGCAGTTTTGCCAGCGCCATCACGCCGTCTTCTGCCTCGTCCACGTTGGCATAACCCAGTTCTTTCAAGAGATTTCGAACGATGCGGCGCATCGTCGAGAAATCGTCAACAACCAAAAATTTCATCTTTGGATCAGCCATGAATTGCTCCGTTGTTTCTACTTACGCGGTTATTAATTGAAGTGGTGTTACCAGCAAGTTGTAGGATAGCATTTTCGTTGCTCCAAGGCGAACTTACAATCCCAAAACTGCCATTCCCGTGTCAAACGCGCAATGCACGCGAGCCATGCTGGGCAAGATAACCCAATACCATGCCAGGCAGCGCCTGCAAGGCCCCGACTTCATGCGTTGCACCAACGGCAATCGCTTCGCGGGGCATGCCGAACACCACGCAGCTCGCTTCATCCTGCGCGAAATTATACGCCCCGGCGTTCTTCATCTCCAGCATGCCAGCGGCACCGTCCTTGCCCATCCCGGTCAGGATCACGCCAACCGCGTTTTTACCCGCATTCTGGGCCGCGGAACGGAACAGCACATCGACCGACGGGCGGTGGCGGTTGACCGGCTCGCCCTGGTCGAGCTTGGTCATGTAATTGGCGCCGGAACGGGTCAGCAGCAGGTGCGAGTGGCCGGGGGCGATATAGGCGTGGCCCGGCAGCACACGCTCGTTGCCCTGCGATTCCATCACCGAGATCTTGCACAGCGAATCGAGGCGCTTGGCGAACGATTTGGTGAAGCCCTCCGGCATGTGCTGGGTGATCAGGATGCCCGGGCAGTCCGATGGCATCTGCATCAGGAATTCGCGGATGGCTTCCGTGCCGCCGGTGGAGGCGCCGACAATGATCAATTTTTCCGAAGACATCAGTGGGTTCCGTAATTGCGGCAGCTGCACGCCTGCTTCGCCGGCGCTGCCGGCCGCAGGCAGCGTGCGCGCCCGCACCCGGGCCTTGGCGGCGGCCCGGATCTTGTCGGAGATCAGGTCGGCGTATTCGCGCATGCCGGACTGGATCGAAATCTTGGGCTTGGTGACGAAGTCCACCGCACCCAGTTCCAGCGCGCGCAGCGTGATTTCGGAACCGCGCTCGGTCAGCGAGGACACCATCACCACCGGCATCGGGCGCAGGCGCATCAGGCGCTCGAGGAAATCGAGGCCGTCCATCTTCGGCATTTCGACGTCCAGCGTCAGCACGTCCGGGTTGGTCTGCTTGATCAGGTCGCGCGCCACCAGCGGATCGGGCGCCACGCCCACCACTTCCATGTCCGGCTGGCTCTTGATGATCTCGCTCATCACGCTGCGGATCAGCGCGGAGTCGTCGCAAATCAGGACTTTGATCTTGTTCATTGTGTACACCTGGTTTTATTCAGAACAGCTCGACCTCGCCCGCCACCGGCTTGGCCTTGAGGCGGTTGGCGTAGTCGTTTTCACGCTGCGCCAGGGTGTCGTTATGGGTTTGCATCAGTTTCTTGACCAGCACCTTGCCGGTCTTGGGGAAGAAATACACCTTGCGCGGGTAGATGTCGCAAAGGTCTTCGGCCACGATCCGGATCTTCTCGTTTTTCAGGAAGCTTTGCACGAAGGCGGCATTGCGTTCGCCAACGTTGATTGCGGTGAAGCCTTTCAGCACGGCGCCGCCGCCAAACACCTTGGCTTCCAGGTTATCGCGCCGCGCGCCCGCTTTCAGCAGGTCGTTGATCAGCACTTCCATCGCATAGGTGCCATAGCGCGCCGACGCCGACACCGGGCTGCCCTGGTCGGCGCCGCCATCTGGCAGCATGAAATGGTTCATGCCGCCCAGGCCCGTCAGCCGGTCGCGGATGCAGGCCGACACGCAGGAGCCCAGCACCGTCACGATCAGCATGTCCTTCTGGGTGTAGTAGTACTCGCCCGGCAGGATCTTGGCCGCGTCGCAGTCGAAGGTCCGGTCGTAATAGACATTGGTCGCGAATTGTTCTTTATCCATGTCATGCCCTCTTGCGCTCATCGAGCTCGTAGACAGTCTTACCGCGCAACTTCAAAGCGTCCGACACGTAAAGGAAGTTTTCGGAGTGGCCGGCAAACAGCAGGGCATCCGGTTTCATCAGGGGCACAAAGCGCGACAGGATCTTGCGCTGGGTCGCCTTGTCGAAGTAAATCATCACATTGCGGCAGAAAATCACGTCGAAACCGGGACGGATATCCCACTTCTCATCCAGCAAATTGAGCTGGCGGTAGGTGATCAGCGAGCGCAGTTCCTGGCGCACGCGCGCCATGCCTTCGTTGCCGCCGCGCCCTTTCAGGAAGAAGCGGCGCTGCTGCTCGGGCGACAGCTTGTCGATCCGTTCCATCGGGTAGACGCCGTTGGCGGCGGTGGCCAGCACATTGGTGTCGATGTCGGTGGCCAGGATGTGCACCGGCGGCGTCAGCGTATTGAACGCTTCGCAGCAGGTGATGGCGATCGAATACGGTTCCTCGCCGGTGGAACTGGCGGAACACCAGATATTGATGGTCTCCCCGCGCCTGGCCTTGACGTGCTCGGCCAGCAGCGGGAAGTGGTGCGATTCGCGGAAGAACGAAGTCAGGTTGGTGGTCAGCGCGTTGGTAAAGGCTTCCCACTCGCCGTTGCCCAGGCGCCCTGCTTCCAGGTCGTCCAGGTAGCGCACGAAACTGTTGATGCCGGTGGCGCGCAAGCGTCGCGCCAGGCGGCTATACACCATCTCCTGTTTGGAGTCGGCCAGCGCAATGCCGGCCCGCTTGTAGATTATTGCGCGGACCCTCTCAAAATCCTTGCCGTTGAAGTCGAACTCTTTCACGGTCTCTTTGGTCAGCGCCATTTTTATAGCTCTCCGCGGTTACATGGACTTTAAAACTCTTCCCAGTCGTCGCCCGATGGGGCGGCAGCCGCAAGCTTCTTCTTCGGTCCCTGCGCGGCCGGGGCGGCCGGCACCACCGCCGTGCTGCGCGCCGGTGCCGCCGGTGCCGCCGGCTTGGCCTTGCGCGGCGGCGCCGCGCGCTTGGCGAATTCGTCGCCGGCCAGCTTGAAGATCGATACCGCCTGCGCCAAATTGTTGGCCTGGTCCTGCATCGATTCTGCGGCGGCGGCGGCTTCCTCCACCAGCGCGGCATTTTGCTGCGTCATTTCGTCCATCTGGCCGATGGCGGCGTTGACTTCCTCGATGCCGTGGCTCTGTTCCAGCGTGGCGGCGGTGATTTCGCCCATGATGTCGGCCACCTGCTTGATCGAGGTCACGATCAGGCCCATGGTCTGGCCGGCTTCATCGACCAGGCGCCCGCCCGCATCGACCTTGTCGACCGAGTCGTCGATCAGGGCCTTGATTTCCTTGGCTGCCGCAGCAGAGCGCTGCGCCAGGTTGCGCACTTCGGACGCCACCACGGCGAAGCCGCGGCCCTGTTCGCCGGCACGCGCCGCTTCCACGGCCGCATTCAGCGCCAGGATATTGGTCTGGAAGGCGATGCCGTCGATCACGCCGATGATGTCCACGATCTTGGTCGACGATTGCTTGATCGAGCCCATGGTATCGACCACTTGCGATACTACGTGGCCGCCCTTCTCCGCCACCGACGATGCCGATACCGCAAGCTGGTTGGCCTGGCGCGCGTTGTCGGCATTCTGCTTCACCGTGGAAGTCAGGTTTTCCATCGACGATGCGGTTTCCTCCAGCGAAGAAGCCTGCGATTCGGTGCGGGCCGACAGGTCGGCATTGCCGGTTGCGATTTCCTGCGAGGCGGTGGTGATGGTGTCGGTCGAGGCGCGCACCTGGCCGACAGTCTTGACCAGGCTGTCGTTCATGTCTTTCAGCGCTTGCAGCAGTTCCGATGTCTCGTCCTTGCCTTCCACCGTCACCTGCGAAGTCAGTTCGCCCGCAGCCACTTTCTGCGCCACTTCCACCGCGCCCGACAGCGGACGGGTAATCGATTTGGTGATCACCAGCGCGAACAGGATGCCGACGCCGACTGCCACCGCCGCCAGCACCACCATCCACAGGGTCAGGTTACGGTCGGCCTTGTTCGAGCTTTCCTTGAAATCGGCCACCGCCGCCTGCTGCAGTTCCACCAGCTTGTTCAGCGCAGTCAGGGTCTGCTGCTGCAGCGGGTCGATGCGGCCGGCGATGACTTTGGCCGCGCCTTCGGCGTTGAAGGCCATGATCTGGCCCATGGCTTCCTTGAAGGCCGCGTCGACGTCGGTCTGCAAGGCGGAGATGTCGTTCACCACCTTTTTCTCGGCGTCGTTCAGGCCCAGGCTTTGCAGCTTGGCGCGCGCCGCATCGTAGCGGGCGCGGTTGGCCTTGACCTTCTCTTCTTCCTTCTGCATCAGGCTGACGTCCGACTGCAGGCCGATATTGCGCATGGCGATGCCGGTTTCCAGCATCGCGCTCTTCATCGACTGCGCCTGCAGTTCCTTGGCGCCGGAGACGTCCAGGCCGGTCATCAGGGCCGCCTTGTTGCGGTAGTTCAGCACATTGGTCAGCAACACGGTGCCCACCAGGATCAGCAAAATGATCCCGAAACCGAAACCAAGCCGTGTCCCTATCTTGTATTCGCGCACATTCATTTTGTTCTCTCCCCTCGTATCCTGATGGATCTGTATTTTTTATGTCTTACGCTGCGAGTTTTTCGCTCAAGCCCATTTCCGGGCTGGACATCAGGCGCTGGATATCCACCAGGATCAGCATGCGCTCATCGATCGTGCCGAGGCCGATCATGTACTCCGAGCTGAAAGCGGTGCCCAGGTCGGGCGCCGCCTTGATCTGCTCCGCCGTCAGCGAGGTCACGTCCGACACCGAATCGACCACCATGCCTACCACGCGGCCGTTGATATTGAGGATGATGACCACGGTGAACTGGTCGTACACCGGTTCGCCCAGCTTGAATTTGATGCGCATGTCCACCACCGGAATGATGATGCCGCGCAGGTTGATCACGCCCTTGATGAATTCGGGCGCATTGGCGATGCGGGTCACCGCTTCGTAGCCGCGGATTTCCTGCACTTTCAGGATATCGATGCCGTATTCTTCGGAGCCCAGCTTGAAAGCCAGGAACTCCTGGACGGCTGTGCCGGCGCTTGTCGCCTCGCTCATGGTTCTTCCTTCACAAAGTTTGATTCGTCAACCAGCTGGCGCGACGAGCGCACCAGCGCCGTCACGTCCAGGATCAGCGACACGCCGCCGTCGCCGAGGATGGTGGCCCCGGAAATTCCGGTCACCTTGCGGTAATTCGATTCCAGGTTCTTGACCACCACCTGCTGCTGGCCCACCAGTTCGTCGACGAACAGGCAGGCTTTCTTGCCTTCGGTTTCCACGATCACCAGAATGCCCTGGCATGGATCGGTGAAGCGCGGTGCGATATCGAAAATCTGGTATAGCGGGATCAGCGGCAGGAATTCGCCGCGCACCTTGATGACCCGGCCCTTGCCGCTGATTTCCTTCACGTCTTCCGGCGCCGGCTGCAGCGATTCGAGCACGAAGCCAAGCGGCAGGATGTACACCTCTTCGCCGGTCTGGATCAGCATGCCGTCCAGGATGGCCAGCGTCAGCGGCAGGGAAATCGAGATCGTGGTGCCAAAGCCTTTGGCGGAACGGATGTCGACCGTGCCGCCCATGGCGGTAATGTTGCGTTTCACCACGTCCATGCCGACCCCGCGGCCGGACACATCGGTGACTTGCTCGGCGGTCGAAAAGCCCGGCGCGAAGATCAGCTGCCACACCTCGGCGTCCGTCATATTATCGGACAGCGGCAAGCCGTTCTGGCGCGCTTTTGCCAGGATCCTGTCGCGGTTCAAGCCGCCGCCATCGTCCGATACTTCGATGATGATGCTGCCGCCCTGGTGCGAGGCGGACAGGAACAGGCGTCCGGTTTCTGACTTGCCGGCCGCCTTGCGCACGTCCGGCATCTCGATACCGTGGTCGATCGAGTTGCGCACCAGGTGGGTCAGCGGATCGACGATGCGTTCGATCAGGCCCTTGTCCAGTTCGGTGGCGGCGCCGCTGGTGACGAATTCGACCTTCTTGCCAAGCTTGGTGGCCAGGTCGCGCACCATGCGCGGGAAGCGCGAGAACACAAAGTCCATCGGCATCATGCGGATCGACATCACCGATTCCTGCAGGTCGCGCGTGTTGCGCGTGAGCTGGGAAATGCCGCTCATCAGCTTCTCGTGCAGCACCGGGTCGAGGCTGCCGGCGCGCTGCTCGATCATCGCTTGCGTGATCACCAGTTCGCCCACCAGGTTGATCAGCTGGTCGACTTTTTCCACCGACACGCGGATCGAGGACGATTCGCCTCCGGCCGGCGCATGGGCCTGTTTTTCCGCTTCCTTGCGGGCGGCTTTCTTTTCCAGTTCTTCGCTCGGCTTCGCCGCTTCCGCCGGCGCATCCTGGATGCCGGCCTGGGCGCGGATCACTTCCAGCGGCTGGAAGAAGCCATAACCGCGCGCATCTTCGGTGGCAGCGCCGGCATTGCTGCGGATTTCGTCGAGCGGCTGGAAGAAGCCGTAGCCTTCGCCATCCGCCGCGGGGGCGGCGGCGCCAGCCCCAGCACCTGCACCAGGCAGGGGGTCGAAGAAGCCATAGCCCTGCTGCGCTTCCTTGCGTTCGCGCTCGGCGTTCTCACGGGCGGCCTGGGTCGGGCTCAGGGCCGGCTGTTCGCTGACCGTCATCTGGTCGGCATCGATCACGAAGGAGCAGATCGCCACGATATCGTCCAGCGATTCGAGCGTGGTGACGATCATGGCGTGGCGCTCGGCGTCCAGCGGCACCAGTTCCACGTGGCCCATCAGGCCAAGTTCGGCCGCCAGCGCCTCCACTTCACGGTGCACCATGGGCGGCAGTTCCAGGCGGTAGCGCTTGCCGCCGCGGTGGTCCACCGACTGCGCTTCGGGCGTGCTGAAGCCCGACGCCACCGGCGCCATCGCTTCGATGTGCACGTCCTGCGCCAGCTCCTGCAGCATCATGCGCACGTCGCCCACCGCTTCCTGGTCGACCGCGCTGCCCAGGCGGTGCCCGTCCAGCTGCATCTTCAGGATGTCCTTGGCGGCCAGGAAGGCGTCGACGTGGGTCGCGGTCAATGCCATCTCGCCCTTGCGGATGCGGTCCAGCAGCGTCTCCAGCACGTGCGTGACTTCGGTCATGTCGGTCACGCCGAACGTCGACGCGCCGCCCTTCACCGAGTGTGCGGTCCGGAAAATCGCGTTCAAGTCTTCTTCACTGGGCGACTCGATGTCGACGCCCAGCAGCAGACGCTCCATTTCAGCCAGCAGTTCTTCCGCTTCATCGAAGAAGACCTGGTAGAACTGGCTAATATCGATGGTCATGCCACACCCCTTTATTAGCCGATGACCTTCTTCACTACCTCAATCAAGCGTTGCGGGTCGAAAGGCTTGACCAGCCAGCCATTCGCGCCGGCGGCGCGGCCCTTGGCCTTCATCTCGTCGGACGATTCGGTGGTCAGCATCAGGATCGGGACCTTGGCGTAGGACGGTTGCTCACGCAGCAGCTTGATCAGTTGCAGGCCATCCATGCGCGGCATGTTCTGGTCGGTCAGCACCAGGTCCACGGTTTGCAGCTTGGCCTTTTCCAGGCCATCCTGTCCGTCGACTGCTTCCACCACCTGGTAGCCGGCTGCCTTCAGGCTGAAAGCCACCATCTGGCGCAGCGAGGAGGAGTCGTCGACTGCAAGAATTGTTTTAGCCATCTTTTTTTCTCACTTAGTAAAATTTTTAGTGTGTATTCAGAACAGTTCGATGTCGCCGCTTTCCAGGTGCTTCTGGCTGACCGCCTTGCGCAGCACGCTGCGCAGTTCCAGGCTCTGGATTGCCAGCGCCATGCTGACCTTGCTAAGCAGGTCCACGATCTCGTCGCTGCCCGATTCCGGCACCACTTCGGCGCCGTGCGCACCCAGCGTGCCGAGGAATTCCCGCAAGCCGGTGACGCGCTTCAGGGTGCGGTCGATCAGCTGGCTGGTCATGTCCTGGAACTGCATGCTGGTAATGGCGGCATTGACATAGCCGCTTACCTGTTCGTTCATTTCCTTCAGGCGTGCCTTGTCTTCGGCCGACGGGTCACCGCCTTGCAGCAGCAGCTCGATGGTGGCCTGCTGCGCGCTCACCGCTTCATGGATCGCCATGAAGTTGCGGGTCAGCTTGTCGATCGCCTCCTCCAGCAGCAGATTGGTCTGCAGCAGGTCGGTCTCGACTTCCGTCAGGTGGCGCCGGCCATGATCCGACACGCCGGACAGCAGCCGTTTCACATGGGAGCCAAGGATCTTCTTTCTTGTCATAAAGTCTCTATTTCTTCCCTGCCGGCGCAGCCGGTGCCGCTGACGCCGCGGCTTGCGTAGCTTCCGTATCGAGGCCCACTTGCAATTTGCCGCCGTCACGCAGCACATTTTCCTCGGTCCGCTTGTTCATCACAATGATGCTGATGCGGCGATTGATCGGGTTGAAAGGATCGGCACGATCCAGGTGGGCGGCGCTGGCCAGGCCCACCACGCGCAAGATCTTATTGTCGGCCAGTCCGCCATGCAGCAGCGCGCGGCGCGAAGCATTGGCGCGGTCGGCCGACAGTTCCCAGTTACTGTACCCGGTTTCGGTGAAGTACGGCGTGGAGTCGGTGTGGCCGGACAGGCCGATCTTGTTCGGCACGTCGTTCAGGGCCGGCGCAATGGCTTCCAGGATTTCGCCGGCATACGGTTGCAAGTCGGCCTTGCCGGCATTGAACATGGGGCGGTTTTGCAGGTCGACGATCTGGATGCGCAAGCCTTCGCTGGTAAAGTCCAGCAATAATTGCTCTTTGAACTTCTTGAGGTCGGCATTGGTATCGATGGTCATTTCGATCCGGGCGCGCAAGGCTTGCAGGCGCGACTTCTCTTCCGCCTCGAGCGCCTTCTTGGCGGCGTCGAGGTTGTAGGATTTCGACTGCGCCGGATCGTCCGTCATCTTGACCTGGCCGGTACGGCGCGACAAGTCCGAGCCCCCGCCCTGGATCACCGAAGAACTGTCGCCGCTGCCGGAGCCGCCTTGCATGGCGACTTTCAGCGGCGTCTTGAAGTATTCGGAAATACCGTTCAGGTCGCCCTTGGTGGTCGAGCCGAGCAGCCACATCAGCAGGAAGAACGCCATCATCGCCGTCACGAAGTCGGCGTAAGCGATCTTCCAGGCGCCGCCGTGATGGCCGCCTCCGCCTTTCTTGATCTTCTTGACGACAATGGGCCGCAGGCCTTCTTCAGCCATGGCTGGTCCTCGCTTCCATTACTTCGACTTCGATTTCTTGATATGTTCTTCCAGCTCGGAGAAGCTGGGGCGCTCGGTAGAGTACAGTACCTTGCGGCCAAACTCCACGGCCAGTGCCGGGGCATAACCATTCAGGCTGGCCAGCAGCGTGACTTTCACGCACTGGAACATCTTGGTCGACTCTTCCAGCTTCTGCTCCAGCAGGCTGGCCAGCGGGCCGACGAAACCGTATGCCAGCAAGATACCGAGGAAGGTACCGACCAGCGCGTGCGCGATCAGCATGCCCAGCTCGGACGGCGGGATGCCCACCGATTCCATGGTGTGCACCACGCCCATCACCGCCGCCACGATACCGAAGGCCGGCAGGCCATCGCCCAGCTTGGCGATGCAATGCGCCGGCACGTGGCCTTCCTGGTGGTGGGTATCGATCTCATTGTCCATCAGGTTCTCGATCTGAAAGGCATCCATATTCCCCGACACCATCAGGCGCAGGTAGTCGGTCATGAATTCGATGATATGGTGGTCTTCCAGTACCGAAGGATATTTGCTGAACAGGGGGCTGTCTTCCGGCTTGTCGATATCGCCTTCGATCGACATCAGGCCTTCCTTGCGCACCTTGGACAATACGTCGAACAGGAGCGACATCAGCTCCATGTACAAGTCCTTGGTGTAGCGTGATCCTTTGAACAAGGTCGGCAGCGCAGCCAGGGTGGCCTTGATCGACTTGCCGTTATTGCCAACAAAGAAAGCGCCTGCCGCAGCGCCGCCGATCATCAGCAGCTCCAGCGGCTGGAACAGGGCGGCCAGGTGGCCGCCGGACAGCGCGAAACCACCAAAAACGGAGCCGAGGACGATGAGGTAACCGACAATGACTAACAAGCGCGCGATCTCCCCGAAAGCTAGTTAACAGCAATAATATTCCACAGTGGAACTACAATAACGTGAAGCCGCCTCTGCGGCAAGGAAAACAGGCTCTAAAATGCTCTTAAATAAAGGAGTGGACCACCCTCTGTGGTGCGGATGGTCTTGATGCCGCTGGCCTCTGGAATTTCAAATTCATAACTGGCAAGAAAACTGCCGGCGCGCATCTCGCGCTGGGCCTTGCTCCACAAGGCCGGCATGGCGGCCGGCGACAGGTAGGCAAACACCAGGTCGTATTCTGCAAAACTTAACTGGTCATAGTCGCCACGCACGAACCGCGCGCGGCTGCCCGACAGCGCGGCGCGCAAGCGCGAGACCAGCCAGGGCACCGGCGCCAGTTCAATTCCTGCAACGTCCGATTCGGGCCGCGCGGCGGCCATATGCAAGGTAAAGCCACCGAGGCCGCTGCCGATATCGATCATGCGCAGCGCCCTGCCCGGCGGCAGTTCGGCCAGCACGGCGCGCCACACGGCGGGATTCGAGGGGTAGTAAGGGACTTGCGTGCGGTAGGTGGACCAGTACCAGCCCAGCAAGAGCAGGAAGGCGGCAGCCGCCAGCCATGGCGGCAGTTGCAGCGCCAGTCCGGCCAGCAGGGCGATGGGGAACAGCAGCTGGATCGGCAGCCACCAGCGCGCCAGGCCGACCTTCCAGCCTATGCCGGCGGCCAGCAAGCCTTGCAGCAGCGCGGCCTGCAGCAGCGTCAGGCCATGTCCCAACGCGTCAAGTGCAACAGCCAGCGCGGCGCATGGCAGCAGCGCGCCGGCCTGCACCAGCAGCGCCAGGAAGGCGGGAGCTTTAAGCAGCGACCGCTTCAGCGGCATCCCTGGCCTTGCGAGTCTTGCCGGCGCGCGAAGGCATATGGCACAGGCCGCACTTGTAGTCGCGGTTCAGGTCCATCACGTCGACCACGTACTTGCCCTTGCAGCAGGTGCAGGCTTTCAATTTCAGCATTGGCCTGTCGCTGCCGGAGAATTTGATCAAGGTCCAGGCGCGGGTCAGCGAGAGCAGCGGCTCTTCGCCGGCGGCCGGCGGCATTTGCTCCAGGTAGAGCTGGTACGCCTTCATCACGGCGTGGATGCCGCTGGCGCCTGCGTGCTCGACCAGGAAATTGTGGATATTCAAGAACAGCGAAGAGTGGATGTTCGGCTGCCAGGTCAGGAACCAGTCGGTCGAAAATGGCAGCATGCCTTTCGGCGGCGACACACCCTTCAGCTCCTTGTACAGCTTGAGCAGGCGTTCGCGCGACAGCGATACCTCGGTTTCCAGCAATTGCAGGCGGGCACCCAGGTTGATCAGCTCGATGGCAAGCTGGATTTCCTGCGCTTCGGTCACCACACTCTTCTTGCTCATAGTGCGCTCCTTAAGCGATTTCTTCAACAGCCTGGCCAGCCATCAGGATGGCGGCGTGCGACTGGGCCAGCGAACGGTCCTTATTGTAATTGGTCAGCATGCCGAGGATGGCGCTGTCGTCGAAGCGGAAACGGGCCAGCATCATGTTGCCGCCCGCCAGCTTCAGGATCTGGGCATTGCTCATGCCTTCGATCAGGTCGGCGATGTCGGCGGAAATGCCGAGGCGGAAGATCGCGGTGACTTTGTCGGCGCGGATCATCTGCTGCGCCAGCATCAGGTAGCTCAGGTTCGCATCGCGGATTTCAGCCATCATGTCGTTTGCGGTCATGTCCATCTCCAGTCAGTTTCAGCTTGCAACGAAATTTTCGTTGCTGGTGAGATACATTCTGCTGGAGACGCGACAAAGCGCAAAGAGGTGGCACGCTGTATTTGGAGTCAGGAATAGGCGAAGTGACCCCGTAGGATTTTGTCCTACAGAGGGCCACCCATAGAGGGGCAACGCCAGTATTGGCGCGGGTTTGCGGGGTGTTCGGTCACGCTGAAAACGCAGCAGCCGAGGGTAAAAAACGATATCGCTGCGATGCTTTTTCGCGACATCTGAACTGGTAACGGCAGGGTTTTGGAGAACTTTAGGGTTCCGAGCAAAAAATTTTACGATTTTTTCACTTAGTCCAAAATGCCGAACAACAAGCCTTTTACCGGGCTTCTAAAATCGGTAACGGCAGCGGCCCGGGGAACTTTAGGGTTTTTTGAAAAAATATTTGAAAATTTTCTGATTCTTTTAAAATCAATGACTTGAAAGACAAAACCGGTGAGACTGGGTCAGACCCAAGGGTCTGACCCCGGCCTGCGGCAGCCGCGTAAGCGGGTCGGACCCTTGGGTCTGACCCGGGTTTACCGGTTTTAGGCGATCAAAAGGTTGCTACAATCTCACTTTGTTTAAGTCTCAAGGAAAGCGCCCGCATGATTTCCCGTACTGACTGCCTGGCCCGCGACGCTGCGGACACCCTGGCGCCGCTGCGCGAGCAGTTCGACTTGCCTGCCGGAGTGATTTATCTCGATGGCAATTCGCTGGGCGCCCGACCCAAAGCCGCCCTCACCCGCGCCACCGAAGTGATCACCAAGGAATGGGGCAAGGACCTGATCACCAGCTGGAATAGCGCCGGCTGGTTCGAGATGCCCAAGCGCCTGGGCGACAAGCTGGCCCCGCTGGTCGGCGCCAAGGCCGGCGAAGTGGTGGTCACCGACACCACTTCGATCAACCTGTTCAAGGCCCTGGCCGCGGCCGTGCACGCGCAAGCGCACACCGGCCGCAAGGTGATCATCACCGAGCGCTCGAACTTCCCGACCGATATCTATATGGCCCAGGGCCTGACTTCCTGGCTCGGGCGCGGCTATGAAGTACGCCTGGTCGACAGCCCGGACCAGCTGCCGGCTGCCATTACTGCCGAAACGGCCGTGGTCATGCTGACCCACGTGAACTACCGCACCGGCTACCAGCATGATATGGCAGCCACCAGCGCCCTGGCCCACCAGCATGGCGCCCTGATCGTGTGGGACCTGGCGCATTCGGCCGGCGCGGTACCGCTCGACCTGCACGCGGATGGCGCCGACTTCGCCGTCGGCTGTACCTATAAATACCTGAATGGCGGCCCTGGCTCGCCGGCCTTCATCTGGGTCCCGCAGCGCAAGCAGGATCAGTTCAGCCACCCGCTGTCCGGCTGGTGGGGCCACGCCAATCCCTTCGCCATGGCGCCCGACTTTGCGCCAACCAAGGGTATTGGCCGCGCGCTGTGCGGCACCCAGCCGGTTACTTCGCTGGCGATGGTGGAATGCGGCCTGGACGTGTTCGCACAAACCAGCATGGATGCCGTGCGCGCCAAGTCGCTGGCCCTGACCGACCTGTTCATCGCCCTGGTGGAACAGCGCTGCGCCAATCACCCATTGGGCCTGGTCACCCCGCGCGAACACGCGCGCCGCGGCTCGCAAGTGAGCTTCACCCACCCATACGGCTACGCAGTGATGCAAGCGCTGATCGCGCGCAGCGTGATCGGCGACTACCGCGAGCCGGAAATCATGCGCTTCGGCTTCACGCCGCTGTACACCAGCTTCGCCGACGTGTGGGATGCGGTCGAAGTCCTGAAACAGATCCTGGACGATAAAGCCTACGACATCACTGCCGCCCGCGGCGCTGTAACCTGAGACACGCTATGACCGAAGAAAAGAAAGACGCCGCCTGGCACGGGGCGCAGATGGACTTCTCCAAGTCCATGAGCTATGGCGATTACCTGGGCCTGGAAAAGATCCTGAGCGCGCAACACCCGCTGTCGCCCAACCACAATGAGATGCTGTTCATCGTGCAGCACCAGACCAGCGAATTGTGGATGAAGCTCATGCTGCACGAGCTGCACGCCGTGCTCGATCACCTGCGCCGCGACGACCTGCCGCCGGCCTTCAAGATGCTGGCCCGCGTGGCGCGCATCATGGACCAGCTGGTGCACGCCTGGGATGTGCTGGCCACCATGACGCCGCCCGAATACACGGCGATCCGCCCTTACCTGGCATCGTCGTCCGGCTTCCAGTCGCACCAGTACCGCGAGATCGAATTCATCCTCGGTAACAAGAACGCCAATATGCTGGCCGTGCACCAGCAGGCGCCGGAAGCGCATGCCCTGCTCGATGCGGCGCTGCATGCGCCCTCGCTGTACGACGAAGCGATCCGCCTGCTGGCACGCAATGGCCTGCAGATCGATCCGCAACGCCTGGACGGCGACTGGACCCAGCCTACCGTGGCCAACGAGTCGGTCAAGGATGCCTGGCTGGAGGTGTACCGCGACACCACGCGCTACTGGGCGCTGTACGAACTGGCGGAAAAACTGGTGGACATGGAGACCGCTTTCCGCTTCTGGCGCTTCCGCCACGTCACCACGGTGGAACGCGTGATCGGCTTCAAGACCGGCACCGGCGGCACCGCCGGCGTGTCCTATCTCCGCAAGATGCTGGATGTGGTACTGTTCCCGGAATTGTTCGCTTTAAGGACCGCATTGTGAAACGCTTGTTCGCTGCCTTGCTGGCTGCGGCCTGCGCGCTGCCTGCAATGGCACGCGACGACCGCCCCGGTGTTTTCGATTATTACGTGATGTCGCTGTCCTGGTCGCCGGAGTACTGCGCCGGCCGTGGCGGCGGCGACCCGGCGCAGTGCGCCACCGGCCGCCAGCTTGGCTTCGTACTGCACGGCCTGTGGCCGCAGTTCGAGCGCGGCTATCCCGAAAGCTGCGGCCGCAGCAGGATTTCGAACAGCCTGCGCGACCAGTACGAATCGCTCTACCCTTCGCCGAAACTACTGTTCCATGAATGGAACAAGCACGGCTCCTGCTCCGGCCTGGCGCCGCAGGATTACCTGGCATTGAGCGCCAAGCTGCGCGACAGCCTGAAAGTCCCGGCCGCTTTTGCGCGCCCACAGCAGCCGGTGCGCGTCACGCCGGGCCAGTTCGAGGCTGAATTCCATAAAGCCAATGCGTGGCTGGCCAGGGACTCCGTGCTGCCCGTGTGCGGCTCCGGCGGCCGTTTCCTGCGCGAGGCACGCGTATGCTTCAGCAAGGACGGCAAATCCCGCAGTTTGCTCGCAAGAAGCCATCGCCTACTCGCAGAAGAGCTGCGGCCAATCGAACTTCCTCATGAAGAACGTTCGATAAGCGTCTTGATGCTAGGCCAAGCTGTTGCTAGCATTCGTGCGCCGCACCAGGCGCGCTTGAAGCGACAATAGGCGCGCTGTACTGCGCGCCTGCTTGTCGCAACACGGGGGGATCCGTTGTCGCGGGCTCGCGAACATTGAGGAGCCACCGAATGGGAACTCATCTGAAAAAGGGGCTGGCGACGCTGGCCCTGCTTGCCGCTTGCGGCGCCGCGCAAGCGGATCCGCTTGTCTTCAACGCCGCACTCAGCGGCGCGGCGGAATCACCACCCAACGCTTCGGCAGCCATGGGCGATGTGACCGTGCTGTTCGACATCGACAACCACTACATGACCATTGCAGCCAGCTTTACCGACCTGGAAGGCTTGAGCGGGGCTGCCCACATCCATTGCTGCACCGCCGTGCCGGGTGACGGCAATGCCGGCGTTGCGACCATGCTGCCAACGTTCATGGGCTTCCCGGCCAATGAAACCAGCGGCAGCTACGCCTCGTTCTTCGACACCTCGCAGGAATCGTTCTGGAACCCGGCTTTCCTGACCAATCACGGCGGTACCACGGCAGGCGCGGAAGCGGCGCTGATGGCCGGGCTGAATGCCGGCGCCGCGTATTTCAATATCCACTCGAGTGTCTACCCGAGCGGTGAAATCCGCGGCTTCCTGGCGGCGCCGATTCCCGAGCCGGCACAGATCCTGATGTTGCTGGCCGGCTTGCCCTTGCTGTTACTGCGGAAAAGGGAAAATTAGCGAGGGATCGGGTTTGCGCGACGCGACGTTCAGCATATTCCAGGGAGCGGATGACCGCAACCACGAAGCCCAGTTCCGCGATCTCTTCGTCGGAGAAATGCTCTTTGACACGGGCAAACGCTGCGTCGTCGGGATCGCGGACTGGAATTGCATTGATCAACTCAGACCATTCCAGCGCAGCGCGTTCGCGCTCGCTGAAGAATGGCGCTTCGCGCCAGCCGGCCACCGCATTCACATGGCGCGGCTCGACGTCCATCTTCAGCAAATCCTGGTAATGCATGTCGATGCAAAAGCCGCAGCCATTGATCTGCGATACGCGCAGCAGGACCAGGTCCACCAGCTTCTTGCCCAGCAGTTCGCGGTTCAGGCCATTCGACAGCGCCAGCAGGTTCTGGAACGATTTCTGGGACAGCTGGAAGTAGTTGTAGCGCAGGGTGCTCATGAAAAATCCTTTCGGTCTGATGGTCAAGACCGCACTGTGCGGCCTTCTTATCCATTAGACGCGGCAGCGCGCCGGTTTGTGACAGCCTGGCTAAAGTTTTTTTTCCGCTGGACCCGGAAAGCTGCAGACCCGGTCGCGCCCGGCGCGCTTGGCGGCATACAGGGCGGCGTCGGCGCGCTGCAGCAGCTCGTCCAGCAACTCGCCCGGCTGATGCTCGGCCACGCCGGCGCTGATCGATATTTGCATGGCCGACAGCGCCCCATCGAAGCGCATGCCGCGCACTTCGCTGCGTACCCGTTCGGCAAATTGCAGGCTATGCTGGAGGTCGAGCTTGGGCAGGAACACGGCGAATTCGTCGCCGCCGTTGCGCACCGCGATGTCGATGCGGCGCGTGTGGCTGTTCAATAGAGCGCCGATACGCTGCAGTACCAGGTCGCCGGCCAGGTGGCCATGGTTGTCGTTGATGTGCTTGAAACGGTCGACGTCGAACACCAGCAAGCCGACCCGCTCGGCCGGGTCGCGCTCATGCTGCTGCAACAGCCGGGCGGCGGCATCTTCCATATAGTAGCGCGTGTACAGGCCGGTCACGGCATCGCGCACCGCCAGCTGGTAGTATTTGGAGCGGTCCTTTTCCAGCGCGCTGTTGTCAAGCTGGGCGCGCCGCAAGTCTTCATAGGCCGACAGCAGCTGCTGGTGCGCCCTGCTCCAGTTCGTGCTGCTGGCGCGCCCTCGGTGGTGACGTCTTCATAGATCGTCACGAAGCCCACCACCCGCCCCTGCTCGTCGCTCATGGGACGTCCCGTCACCTGCAATACCGTGCCATTGGCGCGCGTGCGCCGGAACCGGTGCGGCACGAACTGGCGCGCCAGGCCGATCCGCTCGCGCACCTGGGTTTCCGGATCACCCGGCCCGAATTCACCGCGCAGGGCATTGAAGCGGAACAGGTCTTCCAGCAGCACGCCCGGTTGCATCAGGCTGGCGGGGAAATCCAGGCATTGGCAAAAAGTGTCGTTCCAGAACTTGAACTGCAGGTCGCGGTCGATGATCGACAAGCCGACCGGCAGGTACTGTATGGCGCGCAGCAAGTCCGCCACCCCAACCTGCATGCCGCGCTCGCGAATTTCGCTCAACATGTCGGGATCCTCCGCAGCGTACCTGCCTGAGCAACGTCAATTGATAATATGCGCCAATTTGTCCGGGTTGCGCACCACGTAGATGCCGGTGATGCGCTGGCCGTCGGTGGCAAAACCTTGCGCCGACTCCAGCTGGCCGTCCACGAAGCGCAGCAAGCCAGGCTCGCCATTGACCATGGCGGCGCGGTACTCGATGGCGCCCAGCTTGTGCATGCCGGCATACAGCGCGGCAATCTTGTCCGGATCGGTAATCACGATGCCGAAGGACTTCACTTTGCCGCCGCCGTCGCCCACCAGTTCCAGGTCCTGCGCCAGCAAGGCGCGCACTGCCGCCTTGTCGCCGCTGGACGAGGCTTGCACGAAGCGCTGCAGCAGCTGGCGGTGGGTGTCGGCCGGGATGTCAAAGCGCGACTGGCCCTGCTGCACGCGCTCGCCGGCCCGGCTCACCATCTGGCGGCAGGCCGCTTCCGACTTGCCAAGCTGCTCGGCCACCTCGTCGTAGTCGTAGTCGAACACCTGGCGCAGCAGGAAGGCGGCGCGCTCCTCGGGACCCAGGCGCTGCAGCAGCCACATATAGGCCAGCGACAGGTCGCTGGCCCGTTCAGCCTGGAGTTCCGGGGTTGCCTGCTCGACCGCGACCAGCGGTTCCGGCAGCCACAGGCCCTCATAGGCTTCGCGTTCGGCGATAGCGGCGCGCAGGCGGTCGATCGACAGGCGCGTGACCACCGTCACCAGCCAGGCTTCGGCCGATTGCACGCCGCTGGTATCGGCGCCCTGCCAGCGAATCCAGGCATCCTGCACCACGTCCTCCGCATCGGCCCGCACGCCGAGCATGCGATAGGCGATGGCAAACAACCGCGCCCGGTGCGCGGCAAATACAGTTGGATCGTTCATGACGCAGGACTATACCCGACCTTGTGCACTTTCAGCAGCACCTCGCGCAATTCGCGCACGCGCGGCGGCTTGCTCAATACTTCGTCCACGCTGGCAGGCTTGGCATCCACGTCGCCTTCCGGAATCAGGCGCTGGCCCCAGCCGGTAACCAGGATCACCGGCGTGTTCGGCGACAGCTCCTTGATGCAGCCGGCCACCTTGCGGCCGTCGACGTGCGGCATGCCCAGGTCCGCTGAACACCGCGTCGAACGGCTGGCTCGATTCCATCGAAGAGCGGAACTCGTCGATGCCGGCGGCGCCGCCATTGGCCGCCACCACCGTATGGCCATCGCGCTGCAGGATGGTGGTCATGGAAGCCAGCACCGCCGGGTCGTCGTCGATCACCAGCAGGCGCATCGGTTCGGCCACCGCCACCGCAGTGGCCGGCGCTTCCAGCGGCGGCATGGCAGGATGCGCCTGCGGCAGCGGGAAGGCCAGCGACACCGTGGTGCCCTGCCCGATCATCGACTCCACCTGCACCACGGCGCTGTGGCGCTCCGCCATCGAGTTGACGGTGGCCAGTCCCAGGCCGCTGCCGCGCTCGCCCTTGGTGGTGAAGAAAGGATCGAGACAATGGCGGCGCGTCGATTCGTCCATGCCGACGCCGCTGTCCACCACGTCGACGATGGCATGTTCGCCGGTGCTGCGGGTACGCAGGATCAGCGCACCGCCTTCGGGCATGGCATCGACGGCATTTGAACACCAGGTTGGTCAGCGCCTCGCGGATTTCCGGCTCCGAGCCCATCACGGCCGGCAGGCCGGGCGCCAGTTCCAGCTTCATCGAGATCACCACGCCGCGCTGCTGCGGCATATCGCTCCAGCGCGCGCGCGTCAGGTCGGCCACCTGCTGCGCCAGCACATTCAGGCTGACGCTGGCCAGCTCCATCTGCGGCTCGCGGCGGCGGTACAGTTCGCGCATGCGCGCCACCGTCGCCGCCACGTCGTCGATGGCGCGTGCGATCACCTGCAGGTGGTTGCGGCCGCTGGCGCTCAAGCCGGTTTCGGTTTCCAGCAAGGTTTCGGTGTACAGCGCCACCGGCGAAATGGCGTTGTTGATGTCGTGCGCGATGCCGCTTGCCATCTGGCCGAGGGCGCGCAGGCGCTCTTCGCGCGTGACCGACTGCTGGGTCGCATGCAGGGTGTGGTAAGCCTGCTGCAAGGCGCCGTACAACTGGGCCTGGCGCGCCGCCAGGGCCGCATGTTCGCTCAGTTGGCGCAGGAATTCGCATTCGCCGCTGGAGAAGGCATTCGGGACGGTACGCGCCACGGCCAACACGCCGAACACCACGCTCTCGGCCTGCAGCGGCGCCAGCACCAGGGAACACAGGCCGCCGCGCGCCAGCCGGTGCGGGAAAGGATACTCGTTGCCGCTGATGTCCGGTTCGTACACCAGCTGCCCTTTGACGCAGCGCGACAGGCCATTGTTGTCGATCGCAAGCTGGGCGCCCTCTTTCAGCGCCGCATCGCCCGGCAGCGCGGCATTGCCCAGGCCGACGCAGCTGGCCTCCAGCACTCCCTCCTGCAGCAGGAAGACGCAGGCAAAATCCACCGGCAACTGGTCTTCCAGGCTGCGCACCAGCACCTGCAGGATGCTGCGCAAATCCTGCCGCTCGCCAATCGAGCGCGTCATCTGGTGCAGCAGGCTGAGGCGGCCGAGCTGGGCCTGGACTTTCAGTTCGGCGCCGTGGCGCACCTCCATTTCGTCGTGCAGGGCGGAGTTCACGCTGACCAGTTCGTCGCGCGAGACGGTAGTCGCACGCAGGCGCTCGGTCATGGCATCGAAAGCGCGCGCCAGGTCGCCGACTTCATCCACCGTCTTCATATTCATGCGGAAGTCCAGCTTGCCCGAGCCCACCAGTTCTGCGCCGCGCCGCAAGCGTTCCAGCGGATGGGCGACGCTGCGGATGGTCAGGGCCAGCGCGCCCAGCACGGTCAGCGCCAGCAGCAGTCCCAGGCCGGCCGCCACCGCCGAGGCGTTCTGCTGGGCCTGCAGCACACCCTGCCGGCTGCGGCGCGCCAGCTCTTCGGCATCGCGGATCATGTCCTGGGGTGCGCGACATCAGCTGGCCGAACAGGCGCGCTTCCAGCAGGTGCAGCACCTCGGAGCGTTCCGGCGTAGCGCGCAGTTCCTGCCTGACCAGCAGCAGTTCGGAAAAAATGGCGCGCCAGCAGGGGCAGGTTTTCCTGCAGGTCGTGCAGCAGCTGCGCTTCCTGCTCCTCCCGGAACAAGTCGTCGCGCAGCAGCATGCCTTGCAGCGAATCCTTGCGCAGCTGCCATTGCACGTGCGAGCGCCGCTCCTGGGTTTGCGCATATTCGAGCGACAGGTAGCGCAGCGCCACCACGCCGCTGACGATTTCCCCGGCACGCTCGTTGCGCTGCAGCTCCTGTTTGACCTGGCGCGTGGCGCCGATCATCAAGAGCACGGCCAGCGCCACCCCGGCCACGCACAGCCACTGGGCCCACTTGAGGCGAGTGATAATTTTCATGGCGGCTAGTGGATCACGGTAACGGCAGTCGGCCGCACCTCGCCCAATCCTTCCAGGTACACATTGTCGAGGAAATTCGGTACTTCGCGCGAATTGGCCAGGCGGTTGCGGATGGCCCAGCGGGCCCGGTCTTCAAAGGCCAGCAGCAGCGACTGGTCCAGTTCCAGCCCGAAGTGGTAGGTCGGCCAGGCGGCCAGCACCTCGTCGCGGTTCAGTTTTGCGGTGGCCGGCAGCAGGGGCTGGGCTTCCTGCGGCGACTTCTCGCACCATGCCGAGCCCAGTTCGATCGCGTGCAGCAGGCGCGGGATGACAGCCGCCCGCTCGCCGGTAAAGCGCTGCAGCGAGACCAGGTTGTAGATGCTTTCATAGGCCTGCTCACCCGAGAAGCTGACCGCCGTATCGCCCAGCTGCCTGCGTATGGCGCCCAGGAAGGGCTCCCAGCCGGCCACCGCGTCGACGTCGCCGCGCTGCAGCGCCTGGCCCAGTTCTTCCGGCTTGTAGTTCACCATGGTGACTTCGCTGCCATCCATGCGCTGCCAGTTCAGGAACACGTCCAGCGTGAACTGGCCCGAGGTGCCCTGGGTGACGCCGATACGCTTGCCTTTCAGGCTGGCCGGCGTCAGCACCCCAAGGTCACGGCGGCCGATGATGCCGTGGTCCTTGCCGGTGCGGAAGAAGGTCGCCAGCACCTTGACCGGCACGCCCTCCATGGCGGCAAATACGATCGGGATGTCGGCCACGGTGCCGACATCGGCCTGGCCGTCGACCACCGCCTGCATCGACGCCTTGCCGCTCGAGAACGGTAGCACCTTGACCTGCAAGCCCTGCTCGGCGAAGTAGCCGCGCTGCTGCGCCGCCACCACCGCGCAGGTGCCGACATAAGCGGTATTGGCGGCAATCACCAGCGCCTGCGCCGGCCGCGCCGGCCGCCTTTGCTGCTGCCACAGCCAGGCCACGCCCAGCGCCAGCACGATGAACAAGACGGCAAGGACCTGCATGGTTCGGCTACGCATGGTGCACCTGTTGGGTGGTTTCCGGCGCCAGCGGCAGTTCCACCCAGAAGGTGCTGCCCTGGCCCGGCTGGCTCTCGACGCCGATGGCGCCTTGCATGGCCTCGACCACGCGCCGGGTCAGAGCCAGGCCAAGGCCGCTGCCCTCCTCGTCTTCGTCGCGCCCGAGGCGGTGGAATGGCTGGAAGATGTGCTGTACCTGGTCCGGTTCCAGCCCCGGCCCGGTGTCGCTGACGGAAATGCGCAGGCGGCTGCCTTCCGCTGCGGCGCAGGCCACGGCGACGCGGCCCTGGTCATGGTTGTATTTGATCGCGTTGGACAGCAGGTTGATCAGCACCTGCACCAGGCGCGTGCGGTCAGCCCGCAGGCGCTTCTCGGGCACCTCGCCGAAGCCGAGGCTGATATCGCGCTTGGCGGCCAGCGGCGTGACCATCATGCGGCATTCCTGCAATACGGTCGGCAAGTCGACCGCTTCCATCGCCAGCGGCACCTTGCCCGCTTCGATGCGCGCCAGGTCGAGGATTTCGTTGACCAGCTTGAGCAGGTGCTGGCCGGATTGCACGATATTGCGCGCAAAGCGCTGCTTTTCCAGCTGGGTGGCCGGCAGCTTGTCGGCCG
>NZ_JBNZFX010000019.1:0-46035 GCF_050709955.1 Massilia eburnea | reverse complement strand
CACCAGCGTTACCGGGCCGAGCTTCGCCTCCTGCCCGAACAAGGCCATCTGCATCATCAGCATCAACAGCGGGAAAGCAAAGGTCCAGAACAGCGCCAGGCGGCCGCGCAGGAAAAGCGCCAGGTCGGCGCGCACCAGGTGCAGCAGGTTCTTCATGCGGTTTCACCTTTGGTGAGGTCGGCCAGGAAGTCTTCGATGGTCGAAGCTTCGAGGCTGAAGTTGGCGATGCCGTGCTGCTCGATGAAGTGCCGGAAGCCGGCATCGAAACCTTGCCCGCCCTGTAGCTGCCAGCCTTCTTGCGTCGCTTCGGCACGCAAAAGCGCCGGCAGCGCGTGCATGGCCTGTTCTACGTCGCCGGTCAATATCTGGCCGATTCGGGCCTTGAAGCGGCCAATGCGCCGCGCCAGCAGTGCATCGAGCGTGCCGCCGTCGACAAGCCTGCCCTGTTCCATGCACAGGATGCGGTCCATGCCGAGCAGGTCGGCCGGGATGTGGGAGATTTGCAGCACGGTCGTCGGCATGCCGGCCAACAGCTCGCGCAGCGCGCGCGCGTGCCATTCGTCAAGGCCGAGCGAAGGTTCGTCGAGCAGCGCCAGCTCGGGTACGTGGGACAGTGCGAGCCACAGCATGACGCGCTGCTTCTGGCCGCGCGAGAGCTGTTGCCAGAGTTTGGTGCGCAGTTCTTCCATGCCGAGGGCGCGGGTCACAGCCGGCTCGGTGCGGGTGTAAATCGTGGCGTGCATCGTCATGATCTCGCTGACGCGCATCTGGCCTGGCAGGTCGGCGCTTTGCAGCAGGCCGCCCAGCTGCTGCCTTACCTTGGCGTTGCGTGGGTCGCCGATTGCCAACTGGACCTTGCCGCTGTCGGGTGTACGCAGGCCGAGCAAGGTCTCCAGGAGGATGGTCTTGCCGCTGCCATTAGGGCCGACGACGGCGACGCGTTCGCCCTGGAGCAGCGTTATGTCGCCCGGATTCAGCATGAACCCGGAAGGAAGGCGCAGTGTGATCCCGTGCGCTTCGAGCGCGATTGCCGCCGATGCAGCGGCGGCAATCGCGGCAGCGCTGGAGTTCGCCGGCACTGCTGTCGGCTCGGGCGCCGAAGGAGCAATGGCCAGCACCTGGTCGCCCGGATCGATCTCGTTATCGAGCAGCATTTCGCGCGCGTGGGCGCGGTAAAGCGGGTGCTGCATCGCTTCGCGCAGCATGCCTGCGCCGCGGTCGCGGTCACCGCCGTAATTGGGCGGCGCGTGCAGCAGCAGCGAGGCGTGATGGATCAGCAGGTCCGGGTCACCGGCAATCAGTTCCTGCGCCTTGCCAAAGGCGTGCAAAGCATTCTGCCCTGCTGTTGCGACCTTGATGATATTGGGTTGGGCCAGCAGGATCGCGAGGATGGCGCGGACGCCGCGCCACAGCCACTGTCGTCCGGCCGGCAGGATGTCGGCGGCCTTGAGCAAGGCGTCAATGCCAGCCTCCTGCTCGGGCGCCAGCTTGGCGCCGCTATGGACGTGGAGCAGCGCCTGGTTCAGGCGGGCACCAAGCAAGGCGTCCAGCAAGGAAGGCTGGACAAATACAGGTTGCGCTTCGAGCTGAGCGATGCTGTCCGACAGGTCTTCGGCACGCTTGCTGCTCCAGGCGGCAAAGATGGCCTGCTGTGATTGCGAGATCAACGCGGCATGACCCGCGCCGACGCCGCCACCGCTCCCCTGTCCCGTGGTATTGGCGTCCGCAGCAGCGATTGCGATGCCGCTGGCCCGCCCTGCCAACTCGGCGATCTGGGCGTCCGTTGCGGCGCGCGCGACGGCACGGAACAGCGAGACAATCGCCACAGCACCGCCCCGGGCATCGACCGCTTCCAGCAGGTCGGCACCGAGACGGCAGGCGGCACGATAGGCGTCAATGCCCGCTCCTGTCGCTGCGCCGAACATGGCATTGCCGTCGCGGGACAGCATCGCAAGCAGCGGCGGAGCCAGTTCCGGACGCTGCGGCAATGGCGCAGCGCCGCCGAAGCGGTTGGCAAACAACTGCGCCAGCCCTTCATCCAGCAAGCGCACGCCGCAAGTCAGGAAGCAATGCGCGACTTCATGGAACACCACGGCGCGCAGGCCGTCGGCATATCCGTCCGACTGGGTAGAGAGCCGCACCATCGCCAACCCCGGCAAGCTCTCCATCGTCAAATGCATATCGCGCTCCGATGGCACGCATTGCAGCAGGATGCACGGCGGCGGTAAGCCTAGAAAAGCGGCGCAAGCGCCGACCGCCTCGTCGAAATTGCGCAGCAGCGCGGGCGGAAGCTCGGCATCGCCCAGCACATAGACGCTGCCGCAAGCACGCCACGGGCGCCGCCCGGCCAGCATGTCCTGCAGGATCGAAAAGGCATGAAAGCGCCCGCGCAGTGCGAACAGGCGCTCCAGCGCCTGCCCAGCACCATCGCTGTCGCCGGTTGCAGCCTGCCGCAGCACGGCACCAGCCGCGTCGCGCAGCCACAACTCGCTATCCTGCCAGCCCGGTGCGTCGTTCATTCGTCCTCGCTGGCGGCAGGTGCCGGCGGCGCTTCGCGGCCCAGCAGCATGACCGAAGCCACCGTCTCGGTCACGCCGTCGATATCCAGCAAGGCCGCCAGCTCATCGTCGTAGTAGGCGCCATATACCAGGGAGCCAAGCCCCAGCCCCTGCGCCGCAAGGCACAGGTTCTGCGACGCGTGCCCCGCCTCCAGCAGCGACATGCGGTAGCCGCGCGCGCCATATTTGGCAGTCGCCCGCTGCGGCACGCTGGTCATGACGCACACCACGGGAGCCTTGACGCCCGATTCGCCCGACTTGACTTCCGCGCTGCCGAAAGCATCGCCCTGCTGCGGCTTCAGCACGCGCAGCAGATGGTTGCGCGCGTCGTAATGCGCGATGCAAGGCGCGATGCCTTCCACGTCATTGAGGAAGAAATAGAACTCGGTCGGATACAAGCCGCCCGGCGATGGGTAGGAACGGAAAGCCAGTTTCACGTGCGGCGCGATATCGCTCTTCGCCATGCGGCGCACACGCAGCGAATGATGCAGCAGGCTGGAAAGCTCCTGCAGCGTCATGGCACCGGCAAAGGCGCGCGCGCTCTTGCGCTGCTCCAGCGCCTGCGCCAGGTCGCCCAGCGCCAGCACCGGTTCCGGCAATTCGATCGCCGGGCAGGACGGGTAAGCGTTATAGCCCGCCGCCCCGCGCGCGATATAGGCCGGGTGGCGCAGGAAACGCACGATGTTCTTCACCTGCCCCATCAAGGTAGCGCGGTGGAACTTGGTCTGCTCGTGCAGGATCTCGGCCGGGTCGTCGATATCGAACTGGCCTGCCATGGCCTGCGGCGGCAGCAACTCCTGAAGGGTCTTGGTCATGGGAACGGATGCGGTTCGAGGTTAGGTTCAGGCACGCCCGGCAAGCCCCAGTGCGCGGCAATGGCGCGCAGGCGGCGCTCGTCGCGGCTCACCAGGCCGTCGCCAAACAGCAGCGGATGCAGGCCGGGAATGAAGGCGCGCAGCACGCAGAAGCCCAGGCTGGCCACGTCGGCGGACGTCACATCCACCGCCAATGCGCGCAAGCCCATGACTTTCAGGCGCGCCAGCAGGTCGCCCATGCCGGACAACTGGCGCAGTGATGGATCGTCGGACGAAACCGTGGCCTCGCTGGTGAACAGGAAATCCATCGCGCCCTGGCGCGAACGGTCCAGGAAGAAGGCGAAGTGGTCGCCCGGATTGCGGATCGCGCTCTGCTCCGGCAGCGGCGCGCCGGCTGACAGGATCGAGCTGCCCCACACATAGCCGTGGAAGGCTTCCACCACGGCCTTGTTGATGGCCGTTGCCACATCCAGGTGGGCGCTGGCGCCGAGCGACATGGTGCCGTCGTTGCGGCTGCGCGCCAGGCACAGCACCACCGGCATGCCGACGTCGGTCGTGATATCCCACAGGTGAACGTCCAGGCTTGGATGCGCCAGCTGGCGGCGCACGCCGGGCAGCAGGCGTTCCATGGTGGATGGTGCCACCACCAGCCTGCGCGGCGGATACTTCATTTGCCACATGGCGGCAAAGGCATCGCGCTCGATCACTTCAGCCAGGCCGCTCAGCAGCGCCCTGCCCTCGTCCATGCCCGTTGCCAGGCCGGTCGAAGAAGACTGCATCACGATCTCGCGCTTGTCCTTGACCTGCATCCCGAGGTAGACCATCTGCGCCGGCACATAGGTCTCACGCGCAGGGTCCATCAGGTCGGCGGCCGGCGCCCAGGCGCGTACCACCGAGGTGTCGTCGGGCGCGAATTCAAAGCCTTCGCCGTATTGTTCGGGCGCGAACAGCACGAACTGGCTCGGGCCAACTGCCGCATCACCCAGCGCTTCCTGCGAGGCATACAGCACCTGGTCGTCGAAATGCGCAGCCGCCGCATAGCGTTCCACCGCTTCGCCGAACGCCGCCCACATGGCCGAGGTACGGTCGAAGGCAGCGCCGGAACCGGCCAGGCTGGCGCGGTCGGAATTGGGGTTATTCGCTTTGCCGCGCGCCGGGTCGATCATCATGCTCTTGATGTCCACCATCAGGGCATTGAAGACGAACAGGCCGCGCGCGTCGGGGTGCTCGGTTTCTTCCAGCAGCGAAGTGATGATGCCGTGGCGCCGGTGCACCAGGGCGTCGTGTACCAGGGCCAACTGGCCCGCATCGGACAAGCGCTCCATGGCTCAGGCCCGACGGCGCAACAGCGCCTGCTGGAATACGCTGCCCACCGGGCGCTCCGTGCTGGCGGTACCGCACACCTGGCAACGCGGCAGGCGCAGCACGCGGGAGCGCACAATCTCGCCGCTCGCACTGTCGATTTCGCTGAACACGCTTTGCTGCAAGCCTTCCAGCGTGCCGGCCAGGAATTGCAGGGCCACGCGCGACGCTTCCGCCACGCCGAACTGCACCGCCAGGCGGCTAGGCAGGGCGTGGTACAGGATGTTTTCGGACTGGCTGCGCATATCGAATTCCGCCACGAACGTGCGGGTCGAGCGCACGCGGTGGAAATAGCATTCGTAGCAGCCGGTGGCTTTCGGCAGTACCAGCGGCCCGCAATGCACGGTGTTCCAGTCGATGCCGACGAACAGCGCCGGCCAGCCGGCGGCAACCGCCTTGGCATTCATGGCGCGGAACAGCGCGATATCGTCGAAGTCGGACGCCACCAGCAGCAGCACGCGGCGTTCGCCCTTGTCCGGCAAGGGTCCGTCGCGCACCACGCGATGGACCTGCACACCGAGTTCGGTCAGCGATGCGGCCAGCGCATCGGCGCAGGAACCGGTGCCGGCCAGCGCCAGCACCCAGTTCGACTTGTCGTACAGCGGGCGCTGGGCCGGGCCGGACATGCCATCCTGCTCGCGGCGGTGCTGCAAATGATGGAAGGTGGCATCGCCGCCGCTGCGGCCATTCTGTTTCAGCAGCACGCGCGCTTCGACCAGGGCATTGACCGCCGCTTCCACCGCCTCGGGCGGGAAGCTCTCGGCACGGGAATCGAGCAGTTGTTTCAGCGTGACGCCTTGCGCGGCGTCGGCCAGGATGCTTTTCAGGATGCCGACCCGGTCTTCCACCGTAAAACGGCGGCCCACGACGGAAATGGCAATCTTGTCTTCGCCCAGCGTGGTCACTTCGGCCAGCGGCGAGATGTACAGGGACTCACTCATTCTCTTAACCAATCTCAGAAAAAAGGCGTAGCACCGGCGAAGGTGCGCGAGGCATCGACGCCGGTGTCCGGACTTAGCCGTTTAGCAGCAGCAAGAGCAAGAGCAGGTGCAGCAGGAGACACTAACGTCGGCCAGGGCGCCGCTCATGTCGTCCATCAGGTATTCCGGCTCGGTGGAGTCGGTGATCTGGATGTGGGTGGTTTCAATCAGAATGGTCATTTCTCTGCTTCCTTTTGAGTTTTTAAGAGAATGGACGCGCCATATGCGAAACCAGCATAAGCAAATGCGGATTCCGCATTGGGCACGACCGCTCAGGAAGGTAGCATGAAACTAAACTACATCTAGTAGAAGAAACATTCCAAAAATTATAACTATTTAGTTGCTAGCAAGCATCAAATGGGTGCCGCCGCCGAGCCGCAGATTGTCGCCGCGCCCAGCAAAATAGCGGGTTTCCAGGG
Organism: Massilia eburnea; assembly: GCF_050709955.1. Classification (GTDB taxonomy): domain Bacteria; phylum Pseudomonadota; class Gammaproteobacteria; order Burkholderiales; family Burkholderiaceae_D; genus Rugamonas; species Rugamonas eburnea_A. The sequence continues at coordinate 39,901 of NZ_JBNZFX010000019.1, read as the reverse complement.
CGTCACGCCCAAAATCTTGCACTATGGAAAAATTTAACGCTCGTAGTTGCGCACACAGTTCAGCAGGATCAAAAAACGACAACCAGGGCTCGCCTTGCTCGGCATAACGGCGGGCAAAGTACTCGACGCCGGCCTTTTCCAGCGTATCCAGCAGCTCCGGCTTGACGCCGTAATCGAAGACGATGCCACTGCCGGGGGGCAGGCTGGCGACCAGGCGCAGGGTGTCGAAAATAGCCGGCCCGGTCAGGTAGAGCGTGACGCCGAGCCACGAAAAGAATACCGGCTGGTCCAGGCGGCAGCCGGCCGCGCGCAGCGCATCGGCCAGCGCATCGCGCTCGAAATCGACCGGCACGAAGCGCAGGCTGTCCGGCACGGTGATGCTGCTGGCGGCCAGCAGCCCGCGCTTCCATGCCTGCGTGGCAGGATGGTCGACCTCGAACACCCGCAGCGCCGCGTCATGCTGGTGGCGGCAGGCAAAGGTATCGAGGCCGGCGCCCAGCACCACGTATTGCCGCACGCCGGCTGCGGCAGCGCGCGCCAGTTCATCTTCGGCAAAGCGGCTGCGCACGGCCATGGCAGCGCGCAGGATGCGGCTGAAACCGGCGTCGTAGGAACGCGCATTGGACTGCACCTGCACGCAGTCTTCCGGCCCCAGCACCGGCAGTGCCAGCGGGTCGTCAAAAATGGCGGGAGTGTCCAGCAACTGGTGGGCGGCACGCAAGCGCGCCACCATCAGCGCGCTGCGGCTGGGCTGGCCTTCGCTGAGCAGGTGGCTGGACATGGGCGCTTACATGCCCAGTGCTTCGATATCGGCCAAGGACTCGCGGCCTTTCTCGGTGATCGCGAAACCATCCTCCGTCGCCACGATGTGCGACTTCTTGCCGAGGAACAGCGCCACGTCCTTGTCCGCCACTGCCCCCGGCGCCGTGGCCCAGTGCCCGCAGCGCCAACACGCAGCGGCGCAGGAACAGCTGCTGGCGGCCGGCATCGGTCAGGATGATGGCGCCGCTGCGCTCAAATTTGATGAACTTGATGCCGGACAGGCGTTTGCTGTTGCGGCCAACGCAAGCGCTGGGCTTGCCCTTGATGCCGCGGGCAATCTCTTCCAGCGCGTTGAATTCGTCGGTGCTCAGTTTTTCGTTTTTCATTGCTCGTATTCCATGATGGTGCCTTTGCAACCCATCATGGTACGCGCCCGCACCCGACGCGGCAAGCTTACTTGAGCGCGCGCAGCGCCAACCACATGAGCGCAAGCCCTGTTACGGCACTGGCACAGACCAGCGCCTGGACACGGCGGCTGTGCAGGTCAATACGGCGTTTGAGGTAGATCTTGTTGTGCAGTGAATTGCCCATCGCGGCCTCCGACTAAGAAAAAGCGTATGTCGATGACCTATTATAGATAGCGGACCGTGACGCGCTCGTGACAGGGCAAAATATATTCTATGCGCACAACACTTATTTCCTTTTAGCAAGCAAGCGACAGCACGCGTGGGGCGCTGGTAGCATCGGCAACAAGGAGGGCTTAGCATGGAACAGCCAGCAAAATCGCAGCCTGAAAAAGGCCGCCATCTGATTGAGGAAGCCGATATCGGCAGCGGCGAGAAAACGCCGGGCGAGCAGGATACCGACGAGCAGATCCGCCAGATTCCTCCGTTGCCCGAGCCGCCCGTCAAGCCTGCATCGGCGGCGCCTTCGGCTGCGGTTCCTCGATAGGCGGCTCGCTCGGCCGTGGCTGGTCGTCCGCCGGCGGATCTTTTTCCGGTTCGGGCGGCGGGGATTCCGGGTCGGGTGTGGTATGCGCTCGCATGGCATTACTCCTCGATTAACATTGCCTGTTAAAGCAGATCGGGCGCTTTCCCGATTTATCAAGGGCCAGTCTGGGACAGGAGTTCCTGGAACTGGTCAATACTGACCGGCTTCACCAGGTGATGGTGGAAGCCCGCTTCGAACGCCTGCTGGCGGTCCTTCTGCTGGCCCCAGCCGGTCACCGCCACCAGCACCGTGTGGCGCAGCGCCGGCAAGCGCTTCAGCGCGCGCGCCAGGTCGTAGCCGTTCAATTCCGGCAAGCCGATATCGAGGAAGGCGAATTCCGGCGCAAACGCTTCGGCCGCCGCCAGCGCCTGCTTGCCGTCGTGCGAGATATGCACCTGGTGGCCCATCGAGCGCAGCAAGCCGCCGATGCCGTTGACGAAATCCACATTGTCGTCAGCCAGCAGGATGCGGTGCAGACGCGCATCGGCCGGCAGCGCTTCCGCCGCAGGCGCGGCGACACTGGCATCGGACAACTGCGGCAGCGTGACGGTGAAGGTGCTGCCGTGCCCGTCGCCGTCACTGTCGGCGCGGATGCTGCCGCCATGCAGTTCCACCAGCTTGCGCGCCAGCGACAGGCCGACACCCAGGCCGGCCGTGCTGCGCTCAAGCGAAGAATCGGCCTGGATGAACATCTCAAAAATATCGTGCAGCAGCGCCGGCGCAATGCCGATACCGTTGTCGCGCACGCGCAGTTCGACCTGCCCCGCTCGCGCCGCCGCTTCCAGCGTGATGCTGCCGCCGCGCGCGGTGTACTTGGCGGCGTTGTGCAACAGGTTGGAGACCACCTGCGCCAGGCGCGTCGCATCGCCCACCAGATATACCGCCTGGTCCGGCACCTGCACATGCAGCGTATGGCCCTGCGAGGCGATGAAAGGCCGCGCCAGTTCCAGCGCATCGTTCACCACGTCCTGCAGCATCAGCTGCTCGCGGCGGATGGTCAGCTTGCCGGTATTGATGCGCGAGACGTCCAGCAGGTCGTCCACCAGCCGCACCATCTGCTTCAACTGGCGCTCCATGATGGAACGGGCGCGCTCGCAGGCCACCGGATCGCTGGCATTGATGCGCATGATGTCGAGGCCGGTGCGGATCGGCGCCAGCGGGTTGCGCAGCTCGTGCGCCAGCGTGGCCAGGAATTCGTCCTTGCGGCGGTCGGCCAGCAGCAGCGCGCGCTCGGCGCCCTGGCGCACCGTCATTTCATGTTCCAATGTGCGGTTGGCGTCCTGCAGCGCGTTCGAGCGGCGCGAGATCTCGGCCAGCATGTCGTTGAAGGCATCGATCAGGGTGCCGATTTCGCCGCTGTCCTGCTCGCCGACCCGCAGCGAATAGTCGCGCCGCAGCATCACGGTGCGCGCCACGTCGGTCACCGCCAGCAGCGGACGGGGTGATGGTCTGCTGCAGCCGGTGCGCCACCACCGCTGCCAGCAGCAGGCTGCCGAGCGTCACGCCGAGCAGGATCAGGGCATAACTTTGCACGCGGTCCAGCAGGCGATAGGAGGCGCTCAGGTAGACCGTGCCGATACGCTCGCCCTCTTCGACGATCGGGTGCGTCACCACCATATGCCCGCCTTCGATCGCATAGCCGAGCGGACCGGGCTTGGGCGGCAGCGCCGGCACTTCGGCCGGTGCGTGCACATACGAGGCGAACAGCGCGCCGCTGGCACTGTAGATCGCACCGGCCTCGATCTGCGGCCGCACACGCAGCAGGCCCAGGTTCTGGCGCGCCGCGCGCGGGTCGTTGAAGGAGAGCGCCGGCGCCGAGGCGGTGGCAACCAGTTCGGCCTGCGTGGTGAGGTCATCGACCCAGCCCTGCTGGAAGCTGTGCAGGTCGTACACCAGCATCGACACCGTCGTCACCACCAGTGCGACGAACGTAGTGGCCAGTGCCGTCAGGATCAGTTTGATGCGTACCGATCCCGCCGCCTTGGCGATCATCACTGCCCGCCTTTCTGCACGAAATAGGCGACCGACAACAGGCGTGAGCTGAGGCGCACATTGCAGCGCTCGGCAGCCGGCAGCGACACTTCAAAGCGCACGCGCTCGTCGACCAGGCGGAAATTGATGACACTACCGTTTTGCAATCCATTATCCTGCTCGGTGACGATCACCGTGCCGTTCTTTTCCGCCGCGCGCTGCGCCGCTTCCGGCAAGGCAGCATCGCCGCCGACAAACAACAGGTTCAGGCCGCCCAGTGCATCGCCCTCGCCCAGCTTGCGCACGCTGATGCTGCGATTGCCGACGTTGCGGCCGCTGGTGATCTGCGCCAGCTCCGCCGCCACGTCGTCCGCGCCAAGCACGCCAACCACCAGGCTTGACCCTGAGTCGGATGGAAACTCCATGTAACCCAGGAATTTATACAAGAAAGCAGCTTTGACGCTGCGCTCCAGCAAGGGCGTGGTGCCACCCTGCTGGGAGCCCACCGCCAGGCAGCTGAAGGCGAACAGCAGCATCGCCAGCGCTACCAGGCGAGTTCTCCAGCCGCCCGCCAGCAAAGGCGGTACGCCAAATAAACCAAGGCTTGCGCTTGCCATCTCGTTAGTATCGCATCGTCAATTTCAGGAACGCGCGCCGCTCGAACACATTGCGGCCAGGGTGGCCGCCCCCACTCGCCATGCCGCGCATGCAGCAGGTTCTGCCCAGCGAGCGCGACGTCAATATGCGGACTGGCTTTCCACACCAGGTTCGCATCCAGTTCATGATACGACGGAACGTGGGGCTTCGGCATGCTGCCGTTGTAACGTAACGTCCAGTCGAACTGCATGTGCTCGCCAATTTCGTGGGAAGAACGCAACTGCCAGTAGCTGTGCGGGTCGTTGATCACCAGGCCGACGGTGGTGGCGTCCTTGCTGCCGGGCTTGAGGCGGGTATCGACGTCCTGCACCACCAGCCCCCGCATTCAGGCGCCAGCGCAGCATCGGCTGCCAGCGCGCCCAGAGTTCGAGGCCGCGCGTACGGCCCTCGGCCAGGTTGCGGAATTCCAGGATGCCGCGGTAGGGGCCGGCGGGAGTATTCGGCCTCCAGCGTGCGCAGCTTGTCGTAGTCGGCGTACCAGGCAGTGGCTGAATAAGACCAGTTCTGCGCAGGCTGCGCGCGGTAGCCCAGCTCCAGCACGTTAGCCACTTCAGATTCGAATTCGGGGCTGGTGCCGATGCTGAAGCGCGGCACGCCGCCGATCATGACCGGCTTCGCTGGCAATACGAAGTCGCGGTCGCTGCGTGCCGGCGCGCGCACTGTGCGCGACAGCGCGCTCCAGACAGTGTGCGTGCTGTTGGGGCTCCAGGCCAGGCGCACCGTGGGCAGCCATTCGGTGCCGGTGTAGGTGTTGTGCTCCGCCTTGACGCCGCCCCGTCACGTGCAGGTTCCCTGTCAGCGCCACTTCATCCTGCGCGAACAGGCTCCCCCAATGCAGATTGCGCTCATAAGGCCAGAAGCCAAAGACCGGGCCGGGCATATTGTCGTCGCGCGAATGGCGGTAGCCGCCGCCCCAGGACAGCTTGTGGATGCCGAAGCGCACGTCGTGCTGCCCTTCCAGTTCCACCGTATCGAGGCGGTCGATATAGGCGCCGGGCTGGTTGCGCTCCGTGTGGTCCAGCACCAATTGCACGCGCAAGGCGTTGCCGCCGGCCAGTTGGCGCATGTAACGCCCGACCAGGTTGGCGCCGGACAGGCGGATGTCGCGGGTACCGATCTGCCCCAGGTTGGCCTGGTAGGCGTCGCCCGACACAGTAAAGCTGCCGTCCTGCAGGCTCCAGTCGGCGCGGAAGCCGGCCTGCCGGCGCTGCATGCCGGTGAAAGTGTTGACGCCGGCCGCAGTTTCTGTATCTTCGGCGGCCATGGTTTGCGCGTAGGCGCGGTAGTAGCCGTTGTTGGACAGGCGCCCACCGAAGCGCAGGCTGGCATCGCCCTCCCCGCTCGACGCTGCGACCGACAGCAAGGTGCCCTGGCTGTCTTTCGCGTTGCGCGTGATGACGTTGATCACGCCGTTGACGGCATTCACGCCCCAGATGGTGGCGCCGGGGCCGCTGATTACCTCAATGCGTTCGATATCTTCCATCACCACCGACTGGGCGTCCCAGAACACGGCGGAAAAGAACGGCGAATAGACGCTGCGGCCGTCGATCAGCACCAGCAGCTTATTGGCGAAGGGACTGTTGAAGCCGCGTGCGCTGATCGCGTAATTGCGGGCGTCGACGCGCGCCACTTCCAGGTTCGGCGCCAGGCGCAATGCTTCCGGCAGGCTGCGCGCGCCGCTGCGGCGGATATCGGTGGCGCTGATGACGAACAGCGAAGCGGCCGCATTGCTCAGCTTTTCCTCCTGCCGCGACACCGAGGTGACAACAATTTCGTTGAGCTGTTCCAGCGTGAGGTCGGCGATGTCGCCATCCCCCAAACCCTCAGCGCGCGCACCCGGCGCAATGGACAGCACGGCCAGCAACAGCAAGGGAGTAGGTTTCCGGTACATGGCTAGGAGGCAAATTGTCGGTAGGGAATTATAAGCACAACTTTCAGAAGCACGATTCACATTGTGCGTATTGGCAACATCAAGTGCTTGCAAAATTGCCAATGCGCCCAATATGGGCCCAAGTCCTACAGGAGTCTTAATGTTCCCCAAACCGCCCCGACCCGAACCGCCGCGCAGAGCGGTCGCCATGCAAGTGGTCCAGCAGCGGCGTGACCGGCGCCGTGGATACCACGACTATTGTGCTTGCTGCACCGGCCCCGCCAGCGCCAGCGCTGCTGGACGATGCGCCGCCCGCTCAGGGACGCGGCATCCAGCCGATATAACCAGCGTGCAAGCTCTGGATGTAGAGGCGGTCCCGGGTTTCGAGGACAGCCGTGGTTTCCGGATAGGCGCCGGCGGGGTCTTGCAGGTCGGCCAGCACTTTTCCGTCTTCACTGAACGCGAACACGTGGCCGTAAGCCCTTCGGCACCGGCCACATGGCGCGTGGCAGGCGCAGCGTGAGCTTGCGCATGAAAGGCTTCTGGGCGAGCTTGTCGATGGTCGGGTTGCGTGGCTTGACCAGGCCCACCCAGATCTTTCCGTCACGGCCGCGCATCAGGTTATCGGGGTAGCCGGGCAGGTTGTCGAACAGGACCTCGCGCTTGCCGCTTTGCACGTCGATTTTCCAGATGCGGTAGCGGCCAGTCTCGTTCACGAACAGCGTGCGGCCATCGCCGGACAAGGCAATCCCGTTGGCAAACGACAGGCCGCCGGCGACGATTCGGGTCGAGCCGTTCGATGGGTCATAGGCCAGCACGCGTCCGGTCGATGACTGTTCGAGAATGTCCAGCACGCTCGCTTCGAAGGTGCCGCCCCATTCGGCAGGCGCGAAGTGGGTCGAGGCATCGGTGAAGTAGATCATGCCGCTGGGCGCTACCACCACGCCGTCGGCATAGCGGATTGGATCGCCTTGAGCGACTTGCGCGGTCAGCACGCTGACCTTGCCATCCGGAGCGATGGCCAGCAGGCCTTTCATCGCATCGGCCGCGATCAGGCGCCCGCTGGCGTCGAAGTCAAAACCCAGCACCCGGCCGCCGGTGCTGGCGAACACTTCGCGCTGGCTGCCGTCAGGTGCCATGCGCAGGATTCTTCCGCTGGCGACGGCGGCGTACAGTTTGCCGTCCGGGCCCACGGCAAGGTGCTCCGGGCCCTGCTCGGTACCGATGTCGATCTTCTGCAGGCCCGCCAGCCTGGTGTTCAGCGTGTGCGCGCCAAGGTATCCGGGCGCCTGCTGCGGGGTCCACGACACTGGTTCAGCAGGTACCGGCCACAGAAGCAGGTACCCCACCAGTCCCGCCAGCGTCAGGGCGGCGCCGGCCGCGATCTTATGTCCCTTCGAGCTTTCCAAGCGCATCTCCTTCCGATCAAGCCAGTCGACATTGTTAACTAATTATTAACCATCATCGAGCAATTTCGGTGCCGGCTGTCGCGGGGAAGCGAGAATCACGGCAGCCGCGTGATGCGAATCGCCATATAAGGCCTGCCGGGCAGCGCGATGCTGCGCCCACCCTTGTCGGCAAAGCTGTAGTTATCCCGCTTGCGGATTTCAAATGCCTCCGCAACCGGCGTGACCGTCATGTTCCAGGTGTCGATCACCTCGGCCTTGAACTTCATGCCGTCCGCCAGGCCCGGCTGGGCCAGCACAAACGGCCAGGTCGCCGGCGCCTGGCGGCCGAAGTAACCAAGGTAATACTGGCCAGGCTTGCCGGCGAATGGATACTCCTGCCACTTGTCGATCGGTTCCAGTCCCTCTGCCGGGCTTTCGGACAGGATCTTGCGGAAGAACGCCAGCCCGCGCCGGGCTCTCGCCACGCATGGTCCCACCCTTCGCCAGCCAGGACATATCGCCAGGGTCCTTGAAAATCTCGCTATGGCCGACATAGGTGCCGGCAATCGCACCCATCCAGAACCGCAGTACCATTTCCTGCCCCGACAACTGGCCCCAGCGCCGCTCGATGTTGCCCTCATATTTCACTTCGTCGTAAATCACCGGCTTTGAATACACGTCGCGCAACAGCACGGCGCGTTCGAAGTCTTCTGCGATGGCGCCGCTTTGCACGCTGACGTGGGTCACCCAGGGCTTGCTATGGTTGTACAGCACCATGGCGTTGTGGATCGATCGCAGGTGCTGGTATGGGTCGCGTGCCCGGACGATTTCAAAATAGCGGTCCCATTCCGGCATCTGCTTTTTGGTGAGGTAGTCGAATTCATTCGCCATCGACCACCACACATTGCGATAGGACGCGAGGCGCGCCACGACATAGCGCAGGTAGCGCTCATTGACCGCGGCAGGCATCTGGTCGAATCCCCAGTACCCTTTGTCGTAAGGGTGGAAAAGGATGACATCGGCCTCGATGCCAAGCGCGCGCAGGTCGCCAAGGCGCTGCTCGATATGGCGGAAGAACGCGGGATTGAAGCGCGAAAAGTCCCATGCCTGGGGCGGTGATCCTTCGAACGGAAAGCGCGGCGGCGGCTGCTTGACGTCCCGGTTCGGAAAAACCAGCATGCGGATCTTGTTGAACGGCCCGGCTGCGAGCGTCGCCAGGGTCTGGCGTTCGGTCGCTTCAGTCTGGTGGGTCCAGCCATAACTGGTGGTGCCGACCTGCCAGAACGGCGTGCCATCGGCATAGCTGAAATGATGGCCCCCCTTCACGCGCACCGGGCCATGGTTGCCTGGCTGCGCGCCAATCACCGTGAACTTGCCACGCTTGCCGTTCAGCGCCGCCCGATTGCTGTGTGGGTCTCGTATTCCCACTCGCCCGTGCTGTCTGGCATGAACCGTAACTTGTACTGGCCTTCGCCATCGTAGAATCCGTCCACTGCCACGGTTCGCGCGCCCTGGCGGAAAGTTGCGGAGAGCTCCACCTCGGTGAAAGGGTTGCCGTCGCGCGGCCCGTCCAGCGTGAGCTCCTTGCTGCCCCAACGCTCAACAGGATCGGCGTCTTGTGCCAGGGCTGGCTGGGGATTCCATCCTTTTCCATTGGCGAATTGCGCGAATACCTTGGTGCGGCTATCGTAGCGCGCGGCATCGGCTGGCGCCAGCACGCCCCCTGCCACGCGCTGCGACAGGTCAAGTGGCCGGCCCGCAAGGTCGGTGCTGCCGCCCTCTTCCCACCCTTTGCCGCCGCGCGGCCTGCCGTGCCAACCCTGCGCATTGATGTGCGGGCCGATGCTGCAATTGATGTAGCGGACACTATCCCAGGCAGCGACCACACCCGGCCGCGCGAGAAAGGCCGCGCCCGGCGCCACATCATTGCCTGCGGGGCCGGGGCCGTGCGTCAGGCGGCTGTTCAGGAATACGAAACCGGGATCGCCTTCGGCCACGGTGCGCGCCTGCACCAGGTAGCCGCCGCTCGATGGATTGGCGCTGTCGCCGACCGACCGGATTTCGGATTCTTCGAACAGGGCGGCGCGGTTGTAGCCCCAGATGAAATCCACATTGCCTGCAACAAGGCTGCGGTAGAACCAGGCATAGCCCTTGACCTGGATGGTGTCCTGCTCACTGAAGAAATCGACCTCATTGGCGATGAGGCGGCCCTCGCTGCTGAAGTTGAGCACTTCCGCCTGCGCGCCAATGGTCCTGCTGCGCCAGGTGGTGTTGGCCAGGGTCAGCGTATCGAGGCGCAGCAGGTCGGCGTCTTCGACCAGGAAAACCGAGCGGCCACCGGTGGCGCCGGGAGCAAGCGGTAACTGGCCTGCACCGCTGCCTGGATTGATGCCGTCGCTGTTCTCGCCCGTGATGACGGCGCCGTGACGGCTGTCGCCGCGCAGTGTGACATTGTCTTTGCCACGCAGGTACAGCAATCCTTCGTACCTGCCATCGGCAAGGCGGATGGTCACTGGCTGTTCACGCGGGAAGTTCCGCATCACATGGTTCAAGGCGCCCTGCACCGTGCGGAAATCGGCCTTTCCTTTAGCCGCTACCCGCAGCGTTATGCCGCGCGGCGCCTGCTCCCGGGTACGAAACGCCCAGGCGGTCCTCGATGCGATACCGTCAAATGGCGCGCCGCCCAGCGTGGCGCCGGTGAAGACGTTGCCGTCGACCAGGACGTAATAGCCGGTACCATATGCCAGCTTGCCATCGTGCGGGTGGATAGTCGCTGTGGCGCCGTCGAAAGAAATTGCCTTATAGCGGACGACACGCTTGACGCCGTCACGGGTGGCGCCGATTTCATCGAGCTCCATGCCGGGGCGGATCACATCGACTGTCACATTGTCTTTCGCCCGGACGATGCGTATCGAGCCGTTCTCGCCGATGATCGGCGCCTGGTCGAAGCGAATCTGAAGGCGGGTGTCGACCGGAACGTCACGCTCCTTCGCTGCCGGCAACACCCTGCCCGCCGCCATCGGAACGCGGCCTGCCGGCGCAGCGAACGCTTCTCCTACGCGCACCGCCAGCGTCACCGCCACGTTAGGATCTTCAGCGCTGGTGAGCGTGACTGCCGCCCGGCCGAGGCCGCGCGGCGCCAACAGAAGCTTGTCGCCATCCACGCCGGCTTCCAGCACCGATGCGTCGCTCGACGTGGCGGAGAAAGGCACGGCACGCACTTCGCCGCGGCGGGATGCGCGAACTGCAAACCGCTGTGGCGCATCGCCAAGCTGCAGCGTCAGCTGCTTATGCCTGTGGACCAGCCCAATGCTGGTTGGCGCTTGCGTGATGTCGCCTGCACGCAGGCCGTCGATTTCGAACTGGCCGCCTTGCGCCAGTATGCCGATGCCCGGCGGCAGCGGCGTGGGCTCGTCGACCCCGATCAGGCGCGTGCCATTGACATAGGCCGTGAGAGCTGCGCCATCCACGTCGAGGCGGATGGTGTAGAACGCATCGCCCGCGTCGGGATCAATCCTTACTTGCTTGAGGAACTTCGGTTCGCCATCGACCATGCGAACGATATTGACTGCCAGCTTGCCGGCCGCGGCCGCATCCAGCCCAAAACCCAGCCAGTTGCGGTCATCGCGGTAGCGGACAATGACATAGCCCTGCCCAACCGCGCCGGGCGCCGCGCGCATGCGAGCTTCGACGAAGTACGGGCCGGAACCCGGGGCGGCGGCTTCCACCGCCGGCACGCGTTTCACGGCTCCAGGCGCCGGCAAGCCGGCGTACGCCCCTGCTGTCCACGTCAGCAGGAAGCCGGCCAGCAGCAGGCAGCGTCGCAGCATCTTAGAACTTGTACTCCACCGAGAAGCGATAGACACGGCCCAGCATATCCGCCATCGACGTCACGTAGCCGCCGCTGTAGGTGCTGTTGGAGGTCAGTGGCGGCCATTCCCCGGTCAGGTTGTTGACGCCGAAACTGATGGTCGTGTTCTTGAAGCCGGTGTAGTTCACGTTCAGGTTGTACTGCTTGTAGGCTTCCACTTCGGTCAGGGTGGAACCGGCACGCGGTGTAACGTCGGTCACGCTGGAGTTATAGCGCTGCGACAGCGTGCTGGCCCAGGCGCCGTTGGTATAGGTGACCGAGGCGGTATGCTTCCAGCGCGGGTTGATCTGCGGCAGGCCGGCCAGGCCGGCGTTCGGGCCCGAGCCGCCGTAGCGGCCATCGTTGGTGATGATGCCCACGTTGCTCAGCCAAGGACCGTTCTTCTCGGACTGGAACTCATACTTGTCCATGTAAGTACCGTCCAGTTTCGCATCGAAGGTGCCGAAGCTGGTTTTCGGGAAGCGGTAGCTGGCCGACAGGTCCAGGCCACGGATGCGGGTCTGGCCGCGGTTGGCCTGGCTCGCCACGATGTGGTCGATGGTGCCGTCCGCATTGCGCACGAAATTCACTTCGTACTTGGCTGGATTCTGCTGGATCTCGGCGATGGTCACGGCGCCCAGCACGTCGCGCAGTTTCAGGCCCCAGTAGTCGACGGTGATCGACAGGTCTTTCACAGGCTCCAGCGCAAAGCCGAAGGAGAAGCCACGCGATTTTTCCGGCTTCAGGAAATCGTTGTTGGGCGACTTGGTCCAGTAGTTGGTGGCGACGTTACAGACCTGGTCATAGGTGTAGCCGGACTTTGGCGTTCCGGTAGCGGCTACCAGCGGCTGCGAGCTTGGGCACAGGACCGGATCGTCCATCACCTGGTTGCGCACTTCCGGCGTCGGGTTCTGGATGTCGATGATCGACGGCGCGCGGAAGCCCGTATTCACGTTACCGCGCAGGACCAGCTGCTGGAACGGCTGCCAGCGTGCGGCCAGCTTGGGATTGACGGTGGTCTGTTTCAGGTCGGAATATCGGTCGGCACGCACCGCGGCGTTGAGCAGGAACTTGTCGGTGATCGGCGCTTCCGCTTCCATCAGCAGCGACGCGATGGTGCGGTGAATCTTCTTGGCCACGCCTTGCGGGGTTTCGCCCACCAGGTCGGACTGCACGACACTGCCTGCGGCGTCGATGTTGTAGCTGCCGTCAGCCTTTTTCAGCACATAATCCAGCGGCGCATTGAAGGTCTGCGCGCCGTCGCGGCGCAACTCGCCGGATACCGCCAGGGTCAGCGGACCGCCCGGCAAGTCCCACAGGCCTTTGGACAGCGTCACGTCCACGCTCTGGTTGTAGGCTTTATTCAGGCGATAGGTATAGTCTTCCGCCTGGATGCTCTCCAGGTAGGCCTGGCCGGCGGCGTCCTGCAGGCCGAAGGGATTCAGGGTGCCGTTGTTGAAGCCTTCCTGCGCCTTGCTGTACAGGATATAGCCTTCGCCGGCGCGGGTGTCGCGCTTCGATTCGCCGTAATTCAAGCCTGCGCGATAGTCCCAGCCCAACACCTCGCCCTCGGCGCTCAGCACGATGCGGTCATTGGACTGCTTGTCGTTGCGGTATGCTGGGCCAAGTTCGGCGGGACCCCACTGGAAGTAGATGGTGCGGTTGTTCATGTTCAGGTCACTGACCGTGCCTGGCGTCTTGGCCGGGTCGATGAACATGGCCGGTGTGTTGGAGCCGGTATTGCTGCCCACCACCGGCACAGCCGGGGTGATGCCTTTGCCCGGATAGTATTTGCTGGTGGCCGGCAGCGAATAGGTGGTGAACGGCTGGGCGGTGCCCGGCACCTGCATGCCGCGGTACTTCTGCACCGTGAATTCGGAGTGCAGGACATCCAGGTCCAGCTTATGGCCGCCCGGCAGGTTCAAGCTGGCACGGCCGCTGACGTTGATGATTTCGCTGCCGTCGGTCACCGCATTCCAGAACAGCGGATTGCGCACGCAGCCCGCTGCATAAACCGGCGTTGCAGCAGTACTGTTGTTGCCCAGGGTCGGCGTGGCGTACGGTGCCAGGCAGCCGGTGGCGAAGGTCGGGTTGTAGTTCGAGTTGGCATTGCGCGCAAAGCCGAAGTTGGCAACCGGGGTCGGATTGCGTGCATCGGGCGTAATGCCCAGGCCCAGCGTGCGCAGGATGGCCGGATCATGCTGCTGCGGCCGATCGCCCTGGAACAGGGCATCCTTCTTCTGGTAATCGAGCGCCAGGTAGGCATTCCAGCCGTCGCGCGACAGGTTGCCGGTACCCAGGATGGCGCCGACGCTCTTCGAATCGGCACCGCCCTTCTGCGTCGGCGCGTACTCGGCCTTGACCGAGACGCCTTCGAAACCGCGCTTGGTCAGGAAGTTCTGCACGCCGCCGATGGCATCCGCACCGTAGATCGAGGCGGCGCCGCCGTTCAGGGTTTCCACGCGGTCCAGCGCCATGCGCGGCATCACGTTGACGGAGACATACTGGTCCTGCAGCGGCTCGTTGGCCAGGCGGCGGCCGTTCAACAGGGTCAGCGTCCGCATCGGGCCCAGGCCGCGCAGGTTGATGACCGGGCCGGCCGCACCGCTATTGGTACCGAGCGACAGCGACTGCGGCATCTCCAGCACCAGGTCTTTCAACTCGGTATTGCCGCGCGCCTGGAGCTCGCTGGACTTGATGGTGACCAGCGGGGTCGCGCCCTCATTGGCGACGCGGCGGATCAGGGAGCCGGTCACCACCACGGCAGTCATCGCTTCCTCCGCCGGGGCGGCGGTCTGGGCGGCCGCCTGGTTCGCCATCTGCAAAACGGCAGCGGCCACTGCTGCCGCCAGTACGGCGCGTTTGGTTTGAGGGCCTGGAACGTAATTCATGAGTCTCCTCCATATTTGCGATCAAATTGGTTTGATCGATTTTCAGTTTTGGTATAACCACAGACTAAAGTGGTTAGGCCAATTTAACAAGAGAAAATTCCGGAACTGTGTAAAAAAGCCACTATTGGCCAGTCCGCATTGCTGTTTTGGCCTGACCACTTTAGAATTCAACTTATGGAGACCAGGCTATATAAACAGGTGGCGGACAAGATCCAGGCGATGATCGCCACCGAAGGATTTACCTGCGGCGAGCGGCTGCCGTCGGAACGCGAGCTTGCGGCCAAGCTGGAAGTGAGCCGCGCATCCCTGCGCGAGGGGCTGATTGCGCTGGAATTGAGCGGCGTGATCGAGGTGAGGAGCAATTCCGGCGTGTATATATGCGGCCGCCCCGGCCACGCGCCGCTGCCGGAAGCCGGTCCGGGGCCATTCGAGGTGCTGTCCGCACGGCGCGTGATCGAGTCCGAGATTGCGGCAATCGCAGCGCAGGTGGCCACCGACCGCGCCATCGACGCCATCCTGGTCGCGGTGGAAGCCATGGAACGCGACCACGACGACGTGGCCACCAATGAACAGGCGGACCGCAACTTCCACATGGCGCTCGCCCATGCTACCGGCAACAGCGCACTGGTCGGCGTGATGAACCACCTGTGGGACCAGCGCGGCCACCTGTGGCACAAGCTCAAGGAACACTTCCAGACCGAAGAGCTACGCAAGGAAACCCTGGGCGACCACCGCGCCATCCTGCAGGCCATCGCCAGCCATGACCCGGCCGCCGCCCGCAAAGCCATGCGCGTACACCTTGGCCGCGTTACCCGAACCTTCTCTTCCTAGGAGATGCACCTTGACCGCATCACGACAACTGCGCCGCCGCAGCCTGCTGCAAGCCGGTGCTGCCGCCCTACTCGCTTCGCATTGGCTTCCGGCGCTGGCCGCGGCGCGTTCCAGCGGCGCTGCCGCGCGCGCCAAAGCATGGCGCCGCGCCGACGCCATCGTTGCCGCACTGCGCGCGCACGTCAGCTTCCGCAATGAGGACTTCCTGGTCACGGATTTCGGCGCGCAGCCGTGCGGCACCAGGCAGGTCAAGGCCTGGGTCAGCCACGACGACCAGCAAGCAGTGCCAAGCCAGGCCGACAGCGCCCACGACTGTTATGCCGGTTTCAAAGCCGCCATCGATGCCTGCGCCGCTGCCGGCGGCGGCCGCGTCGTGATCCCGCAAGGCTATTGGTACTGCGCCGGCCCGCTGGTGCTGCGCTCCAACGTCCATGTCCACCTGCAAGCCGGTGCCCACATCCTGTTCTCGCAAAACCCCGAACACTACGCCCGCCATGGCGACTTCGATTGCGGCGCCAACGGCAAGCTGTCGCTCTCGCGCTGGCAAAGCAACGACTGCCTGAACTACTCGCCCATGATCTACGCCCTCAACGCCAGGAATATCGCGCTGACCGGCGCAGACTGGAGCTCGAAACTGGACGGCCAGGGCGGCGTTGCCTTCAACGAAGCCGGCGACTGCTGGTGGTCCTGGAAAGGCCGGAACCGCACCATGAACGCCGTTTCGCAGACCACCGCACCGGGCTACAAGGAAGGCCAGCCGACGCAAGTCGTGCCCAATCCGCTCAACAAACCGCTGGCGGAAATCGCGCCGGGCCTGAATGCCGCACAGCGCAAGCTGATCGAGGGCGAAGGCGAGCAATGGCGCAGCGATGAACGCTACCTGCCTGCCCTCTCCGAGGCCGGCGTGCCGGTCGAACAGCGCGTGTTCGGCAAAGGCCACTACCTGCGTCCGCCGATGATCCACTTCATCAACTGCAGCAACGTGCTGCTGGAGGGCTACCATGTGCTGAACACGCCTTTCTGGCAGCACCACCCGGTCAACTGCCGCAACCTCGTGATCCGCAAGGTACACGCCGAAAGCCGCGGCCCGAACAGCGACGGATTCGACCCTGAAGCCTGCGACCACGTGCTGGTGGAAGACTGCGTTTTCGATTCCGGCGATGACTGCATCGCCATCAAGGCCGGCAAGAACCGCGACATCCAGTACGGCCCGTCGCGCAATATCGTGATCCAGGGCTGCACCATGCACAGCGGCCACGGCGCCGTCACGCTCGGCTCCGAGATGGCCGGCGGCATCGAGCATGTCTACGCCCGCGACCTGGTATTCGAAAACGCGCATTGGGAAACCGACCCGCTGAATATCGCGATCCGTCTCAAGACCAATATGAACCGCGGCGGCTACCTGCGCCACTTCTACGTCAAGAACATCAAGATCCCGAACGGCGTGCAGCTTAGTGCCTCGCATTACACCCTACTGCCCGGCTCCCCGATCGACACCAAAGGCCTGGCCACGGCGGCCGGTGCCGTGGTCTCCTTCGACTGCGACTACCAGCCGGCTGCCGACAGCGTGCGCATACGGCCGCCGGAAGTCTCCGACGTCCACATCGAGAACATCACCGTCGGCAACGTAAGCAAAGCTGGCACCACCGGCTCCTGCTACCAGGCCGTCGCCATCCTCGGCCCGGTGGCCAGCGATTACAACGGCGCGCTGCAGGCGCCGCCTGTACTCCCGGTACGCCGAATAACGATCAGCAACTGCGACTTCGGCAACCCCGTCAACGCCAGCCAGCCGATCTGGCTGTACAACGTGTCCGACCTCACACTGGACAATGTGACCATCGGCGGCAAACTTCTTAAGGCTACCCTAAGGTCCTGATTGGACAATCCTAGCGAACGCCAGTATGCTTTCGCGCATGATGATGGACAGCATACTGGCGCGCATCCAGGCTACGGCCCCCTCGCGCGATACCTCCCTGCTGCAGGATTTGATTGGCACGGTACGTCCCAAGCACGCCAATGACCTGCAACAGGCTACCAACCGCCTGCGTGCGCTGACGCACCTGCTTGCAACGCGGCCCGAATGGGCGCAAGCCTTGCGCGAATACCTTGCTGAGGTAATCGGGCAGCGCAAGCTGGTGCACCTGCTCACCGATACCGGCGTCCTGCAGAACCAGGGCTTCTTTGGTGAGCTATGGCGCCGCCTGAATCACAAGTGGCTGCCGCCGACGGTCAACGACGCTTACCTGAAAGACGTCTTCGGCCGCATCTTCGATCAGCGGGACGATCACAAGTGGGTCAACGGCATCGAACCATCGGTCTGGCTGGACTTGCTCAATGCCCTCCAATTGCCTCCGCATGGATGGTTGCAAGGCCAGGTGCTGGGCGAACTGCTGGAAGCCATCCAGGTGCTGTCGTACCGCGTCAGCGCCATCGGGCTGGAGCCTGAACTGGTACGCATCCACCCCGACATCGAACGCTTCGAATCGCCCTTCCTGCGCCAGAACGCCGAGGTGGTGCAGCTCACGGAAGCCTGGCGCGCGCGCCAGGTCGATGCGCAAGCCGAAGTGCCGGACGCCCGCCACCTCGACGTGCTCCTCAGCCAGTGCGAAGAAATTATCGGCCGTGTGCGTAAGGCGGCATCGGTGCAAGGGGTGTCGGTGAGCCTGACCCGCCTGCTGTTGCGCCTGACGCAAAGCATCGGCCGCCTGCGCATCCTGCTGGACTTGCTGGAAGCGCCCTCGCTGCAGCAAGCCCTGCCCACTGCGCTCGGCCTGTTCCAGCAGTTGGTGGAAGCCGACAACCGGAAGCTGAGCCTGACCGACCTGTTCCAGACCAACACCGAATTGCTGGCACTGCAGGTCACCGAGCACGCCGGCCGTTCGGGCGAACACTATGTGGCCAGCTCGCGCGCGGAATGGCTGTCCATGATGCGCTCGGCGGCCGGCGCGGGATTCATTGTCGGCTTCATGGCAACGCTCAAGGTGCTGATGGCGCGCCTGCTGCTTGCTCCGGTCGGCTATGCGGCGCTGTATAGCCTGAACTACTCGCTCGGCTTCATGCTGATCCACGTGCTGCACTTCACCGTCGCCACCAAGCAGCCGGCGATGACCGCGGCGCGCATCGCCGCCGCCATCGACCAAGGCCAGAAGAAGCTGGACGAACTGGCGGAACTGGTCGTCAGGGTGCTGCGCTCGCAGTTTGTGGCCATCGTCGGCAACGTGGCGCTGGCCATGCCAACCGCCTTCGCCATCGCCGTGGCATGGCAGGCTGCTTTCGGCCAGCATCTGGCCGGCGCGGAAAAGGCACAACATCTGCTGCACGATATCGACCCGCTGCATAGCCTGGCATTGCCGCATGCCGCCATCGCCGGCGTCTGCCTGTTCCTGGCAGGCCTGATTTCAGGCTACTACGACAACAAGGCAGCGTATAACGACATCGCGGCCCGCCTGCGGCAACTGCGATGGCTGCGCTGGCTGCTGGGCGAAAAGCGCCTGGCGCGCGTGACCGATTACATCGGCCGCAATCTTGGCGCACTGGCAGGTAACTTCTTCTTCGGGATCATGCTGGGAACGATCGGCACCATCGGTTACGTCCTCGGCCTGCCGCTCGACATCCGCCATGTCACCTTCTCCAGCGCCAATTTCGCTTTCGCGCTGGTCGGGCTGGATTACCAGCTCACCACGGAGCAGTGGCTGCTGTCGCTGTCGGGCATTGTGCTGATCGCGCTGACCAACCTGGCGGTGAGCTTCACGCTGGCCCTGCTGGTTGCGCTGCGCTCGCGCCGCGTCAGTTTCGGGCGCGGCCGCGCGTTGGCTGGCCTGGTATGGCAGCGGTTCCGCCTGTCGCCGCGCAGCTTCTTCCTGCCGCCGCGGGAGGTGGAGGCAAGTTGAGCCGCCCTCCCGCACTCGATCGGAATCCTGCGCCCAGCCGAAGCCGACAACGGTACAATGCCGTGACCAGCTTACGACTTGCCCATCTGAAGGAAGATGCAACTTGGCTCGAACCCGGCAACCAAGGCGGCCCACCCTGCGCCGCATGCTGTTCGCACTGGTGCTGGCATGCACATTGCCAGCGACCCTCGGCTTCGGCCTGCTGATCCAGCACTTCTATACCCGCGAGCGGGTCCAGGTTGAGCGTGACTCCCTGTTCGTGGTGCGCTCGATGATGCAGGCGGTCGACCGCGACCTCGATCTCGGCATCGTCGCGGCGCGGGCCCTGGCCATGTCGGCGGAGCTGGACCAGGGCGACCTGGCCGGTTTCCATCGCAAGGCCGTCGGCATCGTCAATGCCGGTTTTCCCGGCTCGAATATCGTCCTCAGCACGCGCGACTCGGTCCAGTTGCTCAACACCCTGCGTCCCTTCGGCCAACCGATACCCGACCCCGGCAGCCGCGAACGCATCCAGCGCGTGTTCGAAACGGGACAGGTGGTGGTGTCGGACCTGTTTATCGGCGGCGTGACCCATAAACCACTGGTTGCCGTCCACCTGCCTGTGATTCGGGCCGGCCAGGTCGTGTATTGCCTCTCGGTCGGCTACCAGCCGGAACATCTGGGGCGGGTGCTCAGCTCGGAAAGCCTGCCAAAAGACCGTGTCATCGCCATCCTGGACCGTAAAGGCGTGATCATCGCCCGCACCCATGACGCGCAGCGCTTTGTCGGCAAGCCCGGTTCGGCGACCCTGGTCAAGCGGCTGGCCGAGGCCGACGAGGACGTATTCGAATCGACCACCCTGGAAGGCATTCCGGTATACACGACTTTCACGCGCTCCAGCCGCACCGGCTGGGCCGTCGCGGTCGGCGTGCCGCGCGCTACCATCCTGCAAGAGCTGCTGGCATCGGTCACCTGGCTTACCTGGATCGTGCTGCTGTTGTTGCTGGCGGGCTTCGGCCTGGCCTGGTTCATCAGCGGCAAAATCCGCCAGCTCGAAGGCTTGATCCACGAACGCACCGACCAGCTCGAGGACGCCAACCTGCGCATCAGCACCGTGGTCGACAGCGTTGGCGAAGGCATCGTCACCATCAATGAAGAAGGCCAGATCGAGACCTTCAACCGCGCGGCCAGCCAGATTTTCGGCTACTCCGCAGAAGAGGTCATCGGCGCCGGCATCCAGGTGCTGATGCCGGAATCCATGCGCGCCGCGCACCAGCAGGGCATGCAGCGCTTCCTGTCGGGCGGGCCGCCGCACGTGATCGGCAGGGGCGCGGTCGAATTGCCGGCCCTGCGCAAGGATGGCAGCCAGTTCACTGTCGAACTGACCATCAGCGCCATCATCGATGAAGGCAACTACCGCTTTGTCGGCGTGCTGCGCGACGTGACCGAGTTGAAGAAGTCGCAGGCTGCCTTGCGCGAGGCGGTCAAGGAAGCGCAGGCAGCCAACGCGGCCAAGAGCTCCTTCCTGGCCAATATGAGCCACGAATTGCGCACCCCGATGAACGCCGTGCTGGGCATGGCGCACCTGATGACCACCACCCCGCTGTCGCTGGAGCAGCGGCGCTACCTGACCATGCTGCGTACCTCGGGCCAGTCCTTGCTGGCACTGTTGAACGACATCCTCGACTTTTCCAAGATCGAAGCGGGCAAGATCCAGCTCAACGCCATCCGTTTCGAGCTCGATCCGGTACTGCACTCCGTATCGACCATCATGAGCGTGAATGCGGGCGAGAAGGAACTGGAACTGGCCATCGGTGTCGAGCCGGATGTTCCGCGCCAATTGGTGGGCGACCCGCTGCGCCTGCAGCAGATACTGGTCAACCTGACCAGTAACGCCATCAAGTTCACGGCACGCGGTGAAGTCAGTCTCAAGGTCGAATGCGCGCAGTGCACCGAAGAGCGCAGCGTCATGCGCTTCATCGTGCGCGACACCGGCATCGGCATTTCGCTGGAACAGAAGGTCAACCTGTTTGCGCCCTTTGCCCAGGCCGACGAATCCGTTACCCGCAAATATGGCGGCACCGGACTTGGCCTGGTGATCTGCCAGCGCCTGGTGGAACTGCAAGGCGGCAGCATTGCGCTCGAAAGCCGCCCCGGTGAGGGCAGCACGTTTACCGTCACCCTGCCATTCGGCACCGTGCCGCCAGCACAGCAGCAAGCCCCAACCGGTGCCGGCTCGCGGCCGTTGCGCGTGCTGGTGGTCGACGACCATTTCACCAGCCGCGTCTACCTTTCCAAGACGCTGCAAGCCTGGGGCTGGAGCGTCGACGTGGCTTCCTCGGGCGAGGAAGCGGAAAAATTGCTGGCCCTTGCCCGCCTGCGCGCCCTGCCCTATGACGTAATCCTCGCCGACTGGAGCATGCCTGCCGATGACCAGCGCTATATCGACTCGCTGCGCCACGCGGAAGCGGCGGCGGCCCCCGTGATACTCATGGTGAGCGCTTATGAACGCAGCAAGATGCTGGAAGAAGACGCTGACCGCAAAGGACTGGTCACCAAGCCGATCACCGCCTCCACGCTGTTCGATACGGTGCATGAAATGCTGGACCAGGCCGAGACCCTTGAGGTGCACGCCGACGCGCCGCCCGCCCCGCGCATCAGCGGCCGCCTGCTGCTGGTGGAAGACAACGCCATGAACCAGCTGGTTGCCGTCGGCATCCTGGAACGCGCCGGCGCGACCATTGAAGTCGCCCACAACGGCGAAGAGGCCGTGCGCATGTTGCGCGCCGCGCCCGACGCCTACCGCATGGTCCTGATGGACGTGCAGATGCCGGTCATGGATGGCTATACGGCGACCCGCATCATCCGCCAGGATCTGGGACTGAAGCTGCCTATCGTGGCGATGACGGCCGGCGTGATGGAGTCCGAACGCGCCGACTGCCTGGCGGCCGGGATGGACGATTTCATTCCCAAGCCGCTCGACATCGACGAGATGATGCAGACGCTGGAACGCTACCTGCCGCCTTAAACCCGCAGCATGCCGCGGAAGCCGCGCGCTGCGTAATACGAATCGGCGCCGTTGTGGTACAGGAAAACGTGGCCATAACGCCGATCGCAAAACAAGGCGCCGCCCTGCTGGCGGATAGCGTCCGGCGTCTGCACCCAGCTCGAAGTCTTGCGGTCGAATTCACCCAGCGTTTGCAAATGACGGTATTCGGCTTCGGTGAGCAGCATGATGCCCATCGCTTGCGCCACTTCCAGCGCGCTGCCGGATGGTTTGTTTTCCTTGCGGGCATCGAGTGCGGCCCGGTCGAAACACAGGCTGCGCCGGCCCGCCGGGCTTTCCGGCGAACAATCGCAGAACACGACTTCGCCTGTTGAGGGATCGACGCCGACAACATCCGGTTCGCCGCCGGTATGCTCCATTTCAGCCAGCACCTGCAACTTGCCATCGTTGAGCCGTGCGCGCACAGTTTCCCACGCCAGCCCGGCATGGCGCCGCATATTCTTGCTGAACCGTTCTTCCAGGATAGCAATCAACTTGGTATCTCCTTGTCCAATCGCCTGCGTGGCCGAAGACTCGATACTAAAGCCATCCACCTGCCTGGCACAACACGCTTGTCATATCGATCCGGCATGGACCCGACGAGTTTCGTCATACCTGCGATGCGGCGGCTTGCTCTAGCATTGCTGCCATTTACCAGATCGAAAGCGCTAAATGAAGAAATTCGGCTTGCTGTTTGCCTTGTTTGTTGCGCACGCATTCTCCGCCCATGCCGGGGAATTCGCCAAAGGCGCCGACATCGGCTGGCTGCAGCAGATGGAGTCGACCGGCTACAAGTTTTACGACGACCAGGGAAAGCAGGAAGACGCGCTGCAAATCCTCAAGGATCACGGCATCAACACTGTACGCCTGCGCACCTGGGTCAACCCTTCGGACGACAGGACCAATGGCCACAACAGCAAGGAAGAAACGGTCGCCATGGCGGTGCGCGCCCAGCGCATGGGCATGCGGGTCATGATCAACTTCCACTACAGCGATAGTTGGGCCGACCCGTCGAAGCAGCAAAAGCCGGCCGCGTGGGTGGGCCACGGCTTCCCTCGCCTGCTGGAAGACGTCTACGGCCATACCTTTGATGTGATGAGCGCCCTCAAGGCCGCCGGCGTCACGCCGGAGTGGGTCCAGGTAGGGAATGAAACCCCGGGCGGCATGATTTATCCGGAAGGCAGCACCAAAAACTGGCCGCAACTGGCGCAGCTGATCAACCAGGGTCATGACGCCGTCAAGGCCGTCAGTCCGACCTCAAAAGTGGTCCTGCACCTTGACCGTGGCAATGACAGCAAACGTTTCAGGACCTGGTTCGACAACGCCAAGGCCAACGGAGCGCGCTACGACGTGATCGGCCTGTCGTACTACCCCTACTGGCTGCCCGGCAAACCGGATTACAAAAAATCGATTGGCGACCTTGGCCGCAATATGAACGACATGGCCTCGCGCTATGGCAAGGAAGTCATGGTGGTGGAAGTGGGCGGCGAAGACAAGCGCGCGCAAAACACTTACGACATGCTGGTTGCCGTGCAGCGCAAAGTCAAAGCGGTGCCCGGCCGGAAAGGCCTGGGCGTCATCTACTGGGAGCCCCTGGGTGCGCGCAGCTGGAGCCAATACCCGCTGAGCGCGTGGGGCGAAGACGGAAGGCCGACCAAGGCGATGCAAGCCTTCCTCGCTGAATAGGTCAAAACGCCTTCTTGCCCGGCATCAGGTCGTGCGGATGACGCCAGCCGGGAAGATCGCTGATGCGCCCCTTCCAGGCCGCGATGTTGGGGAACTCGCTCATGTCGATGCCGGTTTCCTCCGGCATGTAGACATAGCCAACCAGCGACAGGTCCGCGATGGTCAGGCGGTCGCCGACCAGGAATCTGTTTTCCGCCAGATGCTTATCGACGATCCGGTAAGCACCCACCGCACGCTCGCGCAGGAACTGGGTCACGGGCGTGTCGCCAACCTTCTGCAAGCCGACCATGAAGCGCAAGGTGGCGTAATAACTGGTGAACTTGTGATTGTCGAACAGGATCCAGCGCCAGATGTCGCGCTTCTCATCGTCGTTGCGGGCGCCGAATTGGCCGGTCACCTCGGCCAGGTAGTCGAGGATCACGCCGGACTGGCTGATCTTCAGGCCTTTGTGCTCCAGCACCGGGATTTCCCCCATCTCGTTCAGGTTATCGCGCCAGCTTTCAGTGCGCGTCTCGCCACCGAAATAGTCCACCACCACAGGTTCCCAGTCCGCCTTGGCCAGCGCCAGGAAAAGGGCAACCTTGTACGAGTTGCCCGAAGCAGCAAAGCAGTGCAGTTTGAATTCCGCCATCATGGTCCTTTTGAGTTGGAGTAATCAGGCGGACAATAGTAAAACAGTTTGCCGGCGGCTGCAGGCGCCCTACTTTACCAGGACTTTATCGGTACGGCGCAGCCATGCTTCGTGCAGGACGTTCCAGGTCACGCCGCCATCCGTGGTGGCATCCCACACATGGTGCACGCCGCCAGGAATTGGCTTCCATACCGTGCGATGGAATTCCCGCTCGCCCTTGTCGTTGATGAAGTAACCAGTCATCAGCATACGGTCGCCCTGCCAGCCGCCATCGATCGGCGCGAAATTGCCGCGCGCGCTGGCCCAGACATGGCGCCACAGTTTGTGCTTGCGGTCATACATGCTGAGGCTTGTACCTGCACCGTTTTCCGCGCCATTCCCGCGCCACCACTCCTGCAATACGCAACCCTGCTCAATTTTCTCGATCAGCGTATGACCAAGCAGCTTGCCATCACGGTCGAAGGCTTCCCAGTTGCCGACCCAGAAATCGAACTGTTTGTATTCAGGCGCGCTGCAAGCCGCATTTTCAGCGCCGTGCGCAGAGGCGGCGACCAACATGGCAAGTGCTATCAGGAGCTTGCGAATCATTTTTCATTCCTTGGAAGAGTGGTTGAATGGCTCCATTCTGGCCACCGGCGCCACCGGGCGACAGGCATGGAATGAACAACGTGCTTTCAAAAATGAACAACGCGTAGAATGCGGCGATGAACAAATTCCTGACCAGCCGACTCGCCTGGAACGATTACCAGGTGATTCTTGCCGTGGCCCGCCACGGTTCCCTGTCCAAAGCCGCCGAAGCCTTGGGCTCCAGCCATCCAACCCTGTTCCGCCGAATTCGCGATATCGAGGCCAGCCTCGGAGCCACCTTGTTTGAGCGCAGCCGGCAGGGATACCAGCCAACTGCGGCCGCGACGGAGCTGTTGGCCGTCGCGGAAGAATTCGACCTGCGCCTGCGCGACCTGGAGCGTGATGCCGATCTGGGTGTCGCCGGCCGCCTGACCCTGGCCACGACCGAAGTGCTGATGCCGCGCATCGTGCCGCCACTGCTGGCGCGCTGCCGGCGCGAACTGCCCGACATCACAGTCAACCTGCAAATCGGCGAAAGCCTGGCAAACGTACGCCAGCGCGAAGCAGATATCGCCCTGCGCTCCGGAGGGGAACCGGATGGAGAGTTGATCGGCCGCGTAATCTGCAATATCGAGTTGGCCATTTACGTCCCGGTGGGCTGGCCCAACGTCTCCGAAGAGAACCTGCACCAGCAGGCCTGGGTCACGGTCGATGAATCGCTGGGACACCTGGCGTCATCGAAATGGCTTGAAGCGGAAGGCCTGATGCGGCGCGCGGTGGCGCGCTGCTCCAGCACCCTGGCGGTATGCCGGCTGCTTGAAGAAGGACTAGGCGTCGGCATCCTGCCTTGCCACCTGGGCGATGCCAACCCGCGCCTGCGGCGCGTATCGCCGCTGCTGACGGACTTCCGTTCGCAGCTTTGGCTGCTCACGCCACGCCAGCTGCGCGGCATTCCGAAGGTATCTGCGACAGTCGAATGCCTGACCGCCGGCCTGCGCGAAATGAAAGACCTGTTTGAAGGCCGAGGCGCCTAGTTCAGGTAACTGCTGCGCGCCTTGCGCTCCTTGCGGTACAGCCAAGGCTCGAGCGGATCGCGTTCCGCCCATAAACCGACCCGGGAATTGCGCGCCGCGGCCTCGACCGCCGGCAGCGACGGGTCGTGGTTGTACTGGGGGTAGACCCAGGCCATTCCTTTGCGGACTTGCGCCACGTTGGCGTTAACGTTGCCGCAACGGACAACAGCTACGGTGCGCCCATAGCGGTCCTGTTTTCCCGAGTCGAGCGTCGCATCGCGGCCAAAGCAAAGGTCCGACAGCGACTGCTTGGAGCGCGCGCCGAAAGGCTGCTTCTTTTCCGGCGCATCGATATTCGCAAGGCGGACCTTGACGGGGTGTCCTTTGCTCAGCACAGTCAGCGTATCGCCATCGGAAACGCCGATGACCGGGTCTGCGTATGATTGGTTGCAAATCAGTGCAAAGATCAGTGCAAGCTTCTTAATTTCCTACTCCACTTGTTTGGATGGCCGCAATTGTATCGTCACAGCGCGACTTCCGCAGCAAGCTTGAAGGTGCGCTGACCACTGCCCGTCACCTCGCGCAGGGCATCGTGGCGTCCATCCTCGAATAGTTGTGTATTGCGCGTGTCAGGCTTCAGCGCATTGCTTGCAATGGCGCGCAAGGTCAGGCCAGGCCGCAAAGGCCAGGTGGCCTGCAGGTCCAGGCGGCGTTCTGTGCTTTGCCCGCGCCATTGCGAGACCGATACATGCGTCTGGCCGCCCTTCTGCAAATTCCAGTTGAAGCCTGCCGTCGCTCCAGCGCTAAAGCGGAAATCAAGGCCCGCGTTGATCGTCAGCGGCACTTGCTCGCCAAGGCGGTTGCCTGGCGCCGGCACCGAATCGACATGCGACCAATTGCGCGTCACTCCCAAACGCGCCATAGAACCCGCGCCGAATGCCAAACGCGCGTCGAGTTCCAGGCCCTGGGTAACGGCGCCGCCGATGTTGCTTGGTGTCGCCACCCATTTCCCCTTATCCTCGAAGAGGAGCGACTGGATAACGTTGGCAATGCGCCGGTGATAGGCAGCCACACTGAACATGCTGTCCTTGCTGAAATAGCTTTCGTACGCGGCATCGATTCCCCACGCCAGTTCCGGACGCAGGGCCGGGTTGCCCTGCACGTCGGGATTGGCCGGGCCGTTGCCATTGTTGACGGTGAAGCGGCGCGGCACCAGGTCACGCGTATTGGGCGCCTTGTAGCTGCGGGCAAGGCCGAGCCGCAGCTGGTCGCGCGAACCGGGCAAGCGCCACAGCAGGTGGGCCACCGGGCTCCAGACGCTGGACGTGCTGCTGACGTCCGCCAAATCACGTCCATTGGTCAAGGTGCGCAAGCCTTCCCAGCGCAGGCCGAGATATGCGTCGAACCCGGGTGATACCGTCCATTCATCTTGCGCATACATGGCGAATCGCCGCACGCGTGCGGTGTAGCGCTGGTCAAGCTCGCCAAGCGGTGCCCCCGCCGCACTGGCATCCTCTTGCCGCCGCCATTCGGCACGCCGAACTACCGAGCCATCCCATCCTGCTGCCAGCGCGTGCACGCCGCTGCCGCCAAAACGCAGCTTGCCACTGCTGCTGGCGCCATCGTCCGCCGCGCTTGAGGTGACGTGACGCAGCCAGAGCGCATCGCCCGCCGCGCTATTTCCATTGAAAATATAGTCGCCATCGCGCCGGTTATGCGCCAACCCGGCTTTCCAGTCGATGCGGTTTGCGTCGCCAAAGCGATGGCTCGCCTCAATGTCGCTGCGGGCAATGTCCGTGCGGGCATCTGCGCTGTATGCATTCAGGGGAAAATCGCTCGAATCACCGAACAAGGCAATTTCCCGGGCTGTTCCACGGTTGCGATTGCGGGAATGATCCAGCAGGCCTTGCCAGGCCATCTTGGTTTCGCTGTCGAATTTCCAGGTCAGGCGCGGGGCCAGTCCTATACGCTCGCTGGCCGAGAAATTCTGTTCCGCAGTGAGTCGCCTGGCCGACGATGTGCTGTCGAAGATGCTGCTTTCGGACGCACTCTTCCCGCGCGCGGCCTGTATCGTCACGTTGCCGGAATAATCGTCACCGGGGCGAGACAGGTCGAACGACGCTTCCGGTGACCAGCCGGAGCCAGAGTCCTTGCCGGCCAGCGTGGCCAGCGACCTGGCACGCCCGGCGCTTCGGCGCAGAACGAGATTGATGCTGCCGGCGATACCCTGGGTACTGCTGTCGGCACTGGCGCTGCGCAGGATTTCGATGCGCTCGATAAGTTCCGGCGCCAGGCTGTCCGGCGAAAATCCCGGCGGTGCCGGTTCTCCATTCAGCAGGAATTGCGTGCGCCCGCCGCCAAGCCCCCGCAACTGAACTTGCGCCCCGTTTACCGTCACCCCGGGCTGGCGCCGCAGGGTATCGGCCAGGGTGGAATCGCCGTAACGTAAAAGCTCGTCGCGTGACACGACAACCCGGCCGGCACTATCGTCGCGGCGTTGTTGCAGGGTGCTGGCCGCCTTGACCTCGACACGCACCACATCGTCTGCGGCACTGGCGCAAAGCGGAACTAAAAACATGGAAAGCAGGATTCGCATCGTAATTACCCGGTTGTGAAAGAACGATGCGCATTGTTGGCGAGAGTTCCGGAGAAACGATACGGATTGTGACGAACACCGGGCCCACCGGGACGAGCGCCCAAATGCGGCTGATATACTGCCGCGCCATGGACCGACTACTTTCAATGCCGCCCTGGCTGCGCGCTTTGCTGGCCAACTTCGCGCTGTGGACGCTAGTCTGCGCGCTGGCCGGCATCACCACCTACGGCGACCGTATCGACAGCGGCGACACGCGCAGCTACTGGCAAATGACAGCCGGGTGGTGGTTCGGCTACTCCCTGATGATGGCGCAAAGCTATCTGTTGTACATGCTCTACCGGCGCCATCCTGGTTGGCTCGCCAGCATGCGGCGTGTCGGCCTGGGCTACCTCGCCTATCTCGCACTGTGCTGGCCGACAGCGATGCTTGGACTGGCATTCCGCCGTTGCTTTAAATTCGACATTCCACCGACCCTTGGCAACGCCTGGAATTATGTGCTGACCATGGACAAACTCGAATGGTTTGTCGAATACGTATTGTTGACGATGGCCTTTGGGGTCGTAGTGGCGATCCACCTTTGGCGCCAACGGCGGCGGCAAGACCAGCAACTGGCCCAGGCCCTGCTGTCGCTTGAGCGCCAGCGGCTCGCCGCGCTGCGTGGCCAGCTCGAACCGCACTTCATTTTCAACACGCTGAGCGCGATCGGCGCCCTGGTGCGCATGGACGACAAGACACTCGCGCTGGAGGGACTGTCCCGCCTCGGCGACCTGCTGGAATATGCCTTGGCAAGCAGCGAAAACGACTGGGTGGAAGCTTCCAAGGAACTGGAGTTCGTCCAGAATTACCTGGACTTGCAGCGCCTGCGTTTTGGCGAACGCCTGCAGGTAAGCATTGAAGGCGCACACTTGCTGGAGAACGGCATCGATTGCCCGCCGATGCTGCTGCAGCCACTGGTCGAGAACGCCTTGCGCCACGATCTTGAATGCCGTGAAGGCGCCAGCGATATCGAAGTGGCATTCATGCGGCACGGTGACCATCTCAAAGTGCGGGTCTCGAACCCGGTCAGTTCGCTGGCGGCTCCATCCGCGGGCCTGGGAATCGGCTTGCGCGGCATTCGCGCGCGCCTTCAGCTGGCCTACGGTGACGCCGCCATGCTGGTGACCAGGCATTCCGGCAACCGCTTCCTGGCGGAGCTGTCGCTGCCCTGGAGGTCTCGCCAATGAGAGCACTCATCGTAGACGACGAGGCCCACGCCCGCACCAACCTTCGGTTTGCCCTGCACGCTTTGGGCTGGCAGGTCGCCGCGGAATGCGCCAGTGCGGCGGCCGCGCGCTCCTTCCTGGAATCGGGCAGCGCAGACATCGTGCTGCTCGACGTGCAGATGCCGGTGGAGTCAGGCCTGGATTTTGCGCTTGAAGTAAGCCGCCTTGAATCTCCGCCCTTGATCGTATTTGTAACGGCCCACCGTGGCCACGCCCTGGAGGCATTTGACGTCCACGCGCTCGATTACATCGTCAAGCCGGTGGACGAACGCAGGCTGCGGCAAGCACTCGATCGCGCCGGCAAACTGGTTGACCAGCGCGCCGCATATACACGGGCCCTGCGCGGTTTCGTCGACCCAACGCCAGGCTACTGGACCGAACTGGCGGTACGCTCAGTCGGCAGGATAGACCGCGTCAACCTGGCGGACGTGCTATGGATTGAGTCTGCGGGCAATTACGTCGAGCTGCACCTGTCGCAGCGCACCTTCCTGCACCGCAGCACCCTGTCGGAGCTGGAACGCTACCTGGACCCGGCACAATTCCTCCGCATCCACCGCCGCATCCTTGTGCGCAGCAGCCAGTTGCAGGCCATGCGCCAGCTCCAGGAAGGAAGCCACGAATTGACGCTGGCCGGCGGTGCGCAGCTGCCGGTCAGCGAGCGTTATGCCGCATCGGTGAAGGCGCGCCTCGCGCGGCCTACTCTACCCAGCTAAAGCCATCGCGCGCCAGCAGCGCGAACGATTCGGACGGCCCCCAGGTACCGGCAGCGTAAGGATTCGGCTTTTCGGCCAGGGCGCTCCAGCCGTTGATAATCGGATCGGCCCATTCCCAGGCCGCTTCCAGCTCGTCGCGGCGCATGAAGTGGGTCAGGCGGCCGCGCACCACGTCGATCAGCAGGCGCTCGTAGGCTTCGGCCCGGCGCTGCGAGAACGCGGACTGCAGGTCCAGGTTCAGCGCCACCTGCTGCATCTGCATGCCACTGCCAGGCTGCTTTGCCATGAGCTGAAGCTTGATCGCCTCTTCCGGCTGCAGCTCGATCACCAGCCGGTTGGCCACCCCGCCCGGCGTCTCCGGGAACAATGGGAACGGTGGATTTGCGAACTCAATCACGATCTTGGACGAGCGGCGCGCCATGCGCTTGCCGGTACGCAGGTAGAACGGCACCTTGGACCAGCGCCAAGTGTCGATGTAGGCGCGCATTGCCACAAAGGTCTCGGTGCCGCTGCCCTCAGGCACATTGCGCTCTTCCAGGTAGCCGGGCACTTCCTGGTTGCCGCTCACGCCGCGCACGTATTGGCCGCGCACGGTGTCGCGCGCGATAGAGGCCAGGCTGAAACGGCGCAGCGAGCGCAGGACCTTGAGTTTCTCGTCACGCACCGCATCCGGCGCCAACGAGGCCGGCGGCTCCATCGCGACGATGCACAGCAGCTGCAGCAAGTGGTTCTGCACCATGTCGCGCATGGCGCCGGCACTGTCGTAGAAGCCGGCGCGGCTGCCCACGCCCACTTCTTCGGCGACCGTGATCTGCACACTGGTGATGTTCGGCGCGCGCCACAGGGGTTCCAGGATCGAGTTACCGAAGCGCAGCACCATCAGGTTTTGCACGGTTTCCTTACCGAGGTAGTGGTCGATGCGGTAAATCTGCGATTCCTCGAAATGCTTGCCGACTGCCTCGTTAATCTCAACTGCGGACGCAAGGTCGCGCCCCAGCGGCTTTTCGAGCACCACGCGCGCGTTCCGGTCGACCAGGCCCGCTTCGGACAATTTGTCGCAGATGGTGGTGAACAGCGACGGCGCGGTAGCCAGGTAGAACACCCGTTCCGCGCCTTGGCGCGAGACTTTTGCCAGCGGCGCCATGCCGTCCTTTTCCACGTCGATCCGCACGAACTCGAGCAGCTGCAGGAAACTGCGCCAGGCCTCGTCCGTGAAATTTTCACCGCTGACGAAGGGGCGTGAATGCTCCTCGACGAAGGCCAGGTACGCCGCGCGGTCATACTCCTGGCGGCCCGTGGAAATGATGCGGGTCCCTGGCGGCAGGTTGCCGTGCAGGTGCGCCATATACAGCGCCGGCAGCAGCTTGCGCATCGCGAGGTCACCCACCCCGCCAAAAATGATCATGTCGAGTGGCAGGCTTGAATCGAATTGAGTAGTAGAGGTCATATCAAGGTTCAATTGCGTTTGCGGTAGCGGGTCGGTATGACAATAATACCCAAAGTCTCGCCAGACGGCAGAGTGACATTAACGGAGGAAGCTTGCCTGGAAGTTTACGATCGGCTATTTGGGGCGCCTGGCTCCTGACGACTTGCCCCGCCTGGGCCGGGGGAGTCCTTTGCGAGCCGCCCTACTATCGCCCTGCAGACGGTGGTCCATACCGCGAGCTGTGCGAAGCCCAGGCGGCTGCCAGAAGGTTTCTGGATCGGCACAACCTCGAAAACAGGACTGACTGGGAACCCATCGGGCCAGATCAACGAATAGTGGTGCCCGCTTGCCTGACTCCGCTGCGTGCCACCTGGACGGTGCACGAAAACGAAAAGAGCGTGCTCGTCACATGTATCCGCAGCGCGGCGCCCGAAATCAAACGCAAGTGGACGCTTCATGTGCATGTATTTGGAAAAAGCCTGCAGCAAAATTACTTCATCCGGGAGGCGGCCAAGCAGTTCATTCAACGAGAGAATGTGAGACTCAAATCGAACCGGATAGTGTGGAATCCGTCGGATCCGCCAATGGTTCCAAAATGCGAAGTGCCACTCGCCGTCCGCTGGCATACGAAAAATGTGAAGAACGACGTTGATGTCATCTGCCGCAAAGCAGTCAATACGGCGTGGGGCAAGGCAGACTGGCGAGTAACAATACCCGTCATTTAGCGGGCAGGCGGAAAAAACGGCCGCGTTTCCACCGCCGTTGTTCGTCGGCAGTTTGGGCCTCCGACCGCACTTGGCACCTGACCGACAGTATGAACAGTCCGAACGACATCGCAGCAAGAACGACCAACGGCATGAGCATCGACTGGACGCCGGCATAGTCCAACGCTATGGCAAACACCAGTGGTCCACTGGCCTTGGCAAGCAGTGCCGGCGCCGCCAGCGCACCGGAAATTGCACCGTACTGTTTGCGGCCGAACATCGAGGCAGGTAGCGTCCCGCGGAGGATGGTCAGCACGCCGTTACTTAGTCCGTACAGGATGCAGAACAATCCGGCCGCGTAGGCGTGGCGACCGCACAGCGCGAACACCAGCAGCGCTACGGGCAGCGCCGCGAAGGTGTATGCGCCAATCAGCGCTGGCGGGCGGCGTGCGCCCAAGGTGCGCTCCGCGAGCCGTCCGGCGACCTGCATCGGCCCGATCAACGCGGCCAGCGATAACGCCAAGCCCATGCCGTGCCCCAACCCGTGCACGACACGAATCAGGTGCACCGACAACGCGGAGAAGATAAAGGCATTGAACGCGAATGCCGCCGCGAGCAGCCAGAACTGCGGTTGGCGCATGGCTTGCGGCAGCGTGACGCCGCCGTGCTGCTGCCCCGCCACGCTGTGCCGGTTGCGCCCATCCAAAGCCCAGTGAAGCGGCGCGCACAAAACCAATTGCACACCGGCGTAGGCCATGAGCGTTGCACGCCAGCCCAGTTGCGCGGCCAAGGCTTCGGTAAGCGGCCAAAAGACGGTGCTGGCCAGGCCGCCGACCAGGGTCACGGTCGAAATCGACTTCGCGGCGTCGCCGGTGATGGACTTGTTCAACGTGGCGAATGCCGCTTCATACAGGGTCAGCGACATGGCTGCCCCGAGAATCGTCCACGCCAACAGGTAGCCGCCGAACGATGCGGCCGTGGCCATGGTACACAATCCCACCGATGCCAGGATGGAGCCCAGCACCATGATCCCGCGCCCACCATGGCGGTCGATCGCGATGCCGACCGGCGTCGCGGCCAGTCCGGCGACCAGCACGCTCAAGGAGAACGCGCCAAATGTCTGGCTGGCGGTGAGCGCCAGGTCGGACTGTATCCGGCTCGCCAGCACGCCGAACGCGTAGTACAGCATGCCCCACAAGACAAGCTGCGTGATGGCGAGGATGGCGACGGGTTTGCGATCATGCATGCGCACCATCCTCACGCTGCCGCACGGCAGCAACCCGGCAGGAACATCGACCACACCTGCTGTTCGAACGTCGAGCGCGCGGGATAGCGGGTCGGCAGGTACAGACCGACCTGCGCGGGATCGTTGCCGGCCGGGCGATAGTGGAAGGTGCGGAATACCATATCCCACACCACCAGCGCGCGGCCGAAGTTGCGGTCCCCCTCTTTCACATCGTTCGCATGGTGCCAGCGGTGTACTTCATTGGTACTGAACACGTAATTCAGCCAGCCGCTGCGCAGTGGCAGGTTGGCGTGCTGCAGCATCAGCACCGGGTAGGTCAGCGCAAGGTAGCCAAGGATGATGTCCGTTGGCACACCCATTAACAGCAGCGGAGCGAACCCCAGCACGTAGTTGATCGCATAGTTCAACGGGTGAATGCGGAAGTTGTTCAGCCAGTACATCCGTTCGCTGCCATGGTGCAGCGCGTGCAGCCACCACAATGCCGGCACGTGGTGGTGCAGGCGGTGCGACCAATAGCTTGTGAACTCCGCGAGCAGCGCGGCCAGCAGGACTTGCGCGAAGAACGGCCACTCGACCGGGAAAAGCGCGGCGCCCGCCGCTTGCACGCCAGTGCCGGCCAAGCCCAGCACGGCCACCGGCAGCCCCCACTTCAGCAGCGGGTCGAGCACCGCGAACAGTAGTGCCGCGCTGGTGATGTCGGTGCGCAGGTCGCCCTGCCCTTCACGCCAGTCGTGTCGGTACGGCATTTGCCGCTCTGCGATGCCGGCGGCGATCAACAGCAGGATATTCGGCAGCACAACCGCGAGCTCAAGGTTCGCTCCGACTGCCCTGGCCAGCATGAACGAGACCAGGCTGAGCGCAAGGCCGGCCTGGAGCAAGTAGCGTTCGACAATTGTCTTGAACATGGCGTCTCCCGGATCACGCGCAGCAGGCGCTTGCTTTGGGTTGCGGGCTGCATGCGGCCAGCGTCGCGCAGCCGGGGCGTCCCTGCGACTTCTCGCCTTCGTCGAGCGCGCAGCATGCGGCGTTGGCATCAGCGGCGGGGCCGCCGCAGCATCCGGTTGGCGCGGCGGCCTGCGGTTCGTAGGCGAAACGCGTGTTACAGACGCCGGTTTCCGGCAGGTCCAACTGCACATCGTCGGCGGCGACAAGGTCGCCCGCCAGTCGCGCCACCACGGAGCGCACTTGCTCGTAGCCGGTCGCCATCAGGAAGTTCGGCGCGCGGCCGTAACTCTTGGCGCCCACCGCGTAGTAGCCCGCTTCCGGGTGCTCCAGCTCACGGTGTCCGTGTGGGCGCACACTGCCGCAGCTATGCTCGTTAGGATCGATCAGGGGCGCCAGCGCGTCGGTGCTTTCCAGCCATGGGTCGTGCCGGACTCGCATTTCGCGGGTCAGGTTCAGGTCGGGGCGCGCTCCGGTCGCGGCGACGATGCGGTCGATGCCGCCGATGACCGCCTGGTTCCCGCTCGGGGCTTCGCCAAGCACATTGATGGCGCCAGTCACCTCCATTAACGTGGTCATGTGGAAGTTGGTGTGCAGCTCCAGCTTTCCGGAATCGCGCAGCGCCTTGAGGCGCAAGCCAAGTTGGCCCCGCGCCGGCAGGCCGTCGGCTTCGCCCCCGCCAAAGACACGCGCCAGTTGGTCGCCGCGCGTTGCCCACACGATCGACGTACCAGGCACCGTTTCAGCGATGTCGGCCAGCGCCAGCAAGGTACCGGCGGCCGAATGGCCTGCGCCAACGACCAGCGTGCGCTTGCCGGCGTAGCTTGCACGCTCGGCCCCTGCCACATCAGGCATGCCGTAAGCGATTTTTCCGGCAAAGCCAAGTTCGCCCAAGGCAGGCAGGCCGTTTGCGCCCAATGGATTCGGATTCGACCATGTTCCGGTCGCGTCGATCACCGCTTGCGCATGGTAGTCGCGCTCACCTTCCGGCCCAGCCACCCGGACAACAAACGGCGCCTGTTCCCTGCCCCGGCTTTTCACCTTATCGAAACCCTGTCGCGCCACCTGGATGACCTTGTGCCCCAATTTCAATGCCGACGCCATCTCTGGCAGTTTGGCCAGCGGGGCAAGGTATGTCTCCAGCAGTTCGCCAGCGGTAGGCAATCCATCCTGTGCCGGCGCGAGCCAGCCACTGCGCTCCAGCAGCTTGCGCGCCGCCTTGTCGATGTTGTACTGCCATGGCGAGAACAGGCGCACATGGCGATAGGTTTCCAGGTTGGCGCCAACTGCAGTGCCCTGCTCGAATACCAGCGGCATGAACCCGCGTTCAATCAGGTGCGCGGCGGCGGCAAGGCCGATGGGACCCGCACCCAGGACGGCAACGGGCAGGTTCAACTTTGTGATGGCAATGCTTTGCATAATCCTCTCCTTTGTCATTCGTCGAATAACGAATTAATAGATTCAAAAAAATGCCCTCAAAGGGCATTGATGAGCTGCTTGAGCTGCCCGATCCGCTCGGGGTTGATGCAATAGCACACCCTTTGTGCATCGGACGACCCCAATATCAGGCCCGCGTCTTTGAGAATCGTCACGTGCTGCGAGATGGTCGATGGCGACAACGGCAAGATATCGGCCAAGTTACCGAAGTAGCAGGCGCCATAGGCGGCCAGGTAGCACAGTAGCTGCACTCGGGCTGGATGGGCTAAGGCCTTGCAGAGTTGGGCGACCTCCTCCGCGTTCACTTCCGGGAGCTTCCCATCCCCTTTCTCACCGCAACAGCTGCTCATGCATGCCTCATTCGTTCATCGACGAATGAAGAATAGTTCCGATGTCATCAGGCTGTCAAGATAATTCGATATTCTTTGAAATGTCAAAGCAATGCGGCGACTTGCGGTATCATTTCGATCATCAATCAATATCGAATCAGACAAAATCGAATCGAACAGGCACATGGAAACCAAGGACATCATCGCGGCACTCGCCGCGCTGGCGCAAGAATCCCGCCTCAGCACTTTCCGTTTGCTGGTGCAGACCGGCCCGCAAGGGCTCGCGGCCAGCAAGATCGCTGAACATTTGGACGTGGCGCCATCCTCCCTCTCGTTCCACCTGAAGGAGTTGTCCCACGCCGGCCTGGTCACTTCCCGCCAGGAAGGACGCTTCGTCATTTATAGCGCCAACTTCGACACGATAAATGGCGTCCTGGCCTACCTGACCGACAACTGCTGCGGCGGCGCCAGTTGCGCCCCGGCCACGGCGACCAGTTGCCAGCCAGGCCAGACGACGACCTGATTAACAACGATTTCAACTTTCATCTATAGAACCCAGCAACATGAACGTACTGATTCTCTGCACCGGCAACTCCTGCCGCTCCATCTTGGGCGAAGCGACTTTCAACCACCTTGCACCGGAAGGCTGGCATGCCGTCAGTGCCGGCAGCAAACCGGCCGGCTATGTCCACCCGCGCTCCCTGGCGCTGCTGCAACGCCAGGGTATTTCCACCGAGGGCTACCACAGCAAATCGTGGGACAAGCTCCCTGTCACTCCTGACATCGTCATCACCGTCTGCGGCAGCGCCGCCGGCGAGGAGTGCCCGGCCTACCTGGGGCCGGTCATGCGCGCGCACTGGGGGGTGGAAGATCCTGCCTACGCGACCGGTACCGACGAAGAGATCGACGCCGCCTTCATGCATGCCTACCGCACCCTGCGCGCGCGCATTGAGGCCTTCTTCGCCCTGCCGCTGGAAGCACTAAAGAAAGATCCAGTCCAGATGAAGACGGAACTGGATCGCATTGGCACGCTGCAAGCCTAAGCGCAGGAAACGTCCATGACCGAGATCGATAAGCTGGACACGCAGGCCGTGAAGCGCATGAGCCGCGCGCGACGCCTGGTTGCCGAGGGCCTGGGCACTACCATGCTGCTGGCGGTGGTAGTGGGATCAGGCATCATGGCTGAACGCCTGGCGGGCGGCAATGTCGCCATCGCGCTGCTGGCCAACACCATCGCCACCGGCGCCGGTCTGGTTGCGCTGATCCTGATGTTTGGCACAATCTCCGGCGCCCACTTCAATCCCGTTGTCACGCTGTCGGAAGCGTGGCAAAAGAACGTTGCCGCCGGCGACGTAGTGCCGTACGTGGTGGTCCAGGTCGTAGGCGCCTTCGCAGGCGTGGCCGCCGCGCACGCGATGTTCGGCGAACCGGTGTTTCAGGCTTCGGAGCACGTGCGCAGCGGCGCTTCGCAATGGTGGAGCGAATGCGTGGCGACCTTCGGCCTGATCGGCGTCATCATCGGTTGCTCGCGCAGCCGCCCGGGCATCACGCCATTCGCCGTCGCAGCCTACATCACGTCGGCCTACTGGTTCACGGCGTCGACTTCGTTCGCCAACCCGGCCGTCACCTTGGCGCGCGCCGCCACCAATACCTTTGCCGGCATCCGTCCTTCGGATACGCCAGGGTTCATCCTGGCGCAGTTGGCAGGCGCCACCGCCGCGACCGCGCTCTTCACTTGGCTCTACCCTGCACCGCCTGCGGACGCAACTGTCGGTGGCACCGTGGCGCCGAGCGATTTCGCCAACCAAATGGAATCTTGAACTATATGTCCATACCTGATTTACCGAATCTCAAAGGCGAGCTGCTGGACATCCCCAGCGTTGACAAACTGGCGCCGGTGGGCGACCTGTCCCACCCGCCGCGCATCCTGATGCTGTATGGATCGTTGCGGGAACGCTCCTTCAGCCGCTTTCTTACCGAGGAGGCGGCCCGCATCCTGACCCACCTCGGCGCCGAGGTGAAGGTTTTTGATCCGATGCAGCTGCCGATGGTGGGCAGCGTCCCGGAAGAGCACCCGAAGGTCCAGGAGCTACGCGCATTGTGCCTTTGGTCGGAAGGCCAGGTCTGGTGCAGCCCCGAACGCCATGGGGCCATCACGGCTGTCATGAAGAATCAGATCGACTGGATCCCGCTCGAACAAGGCGCCGTTCGCCCCAGCCAAGGACGCACGTTGGCGGTCATGCAGGTATGCGGTGGCTCGCAGTCATTCAACGTCGTCAACACGCTGCGTCTGTTGGGGCGCTGGATGCGCATGTTCACCATCCCCAACCAGTCATCGGTGCCGATGGCGTACAAGGAGTTCGACGAAGCCGGCCGCATGCGCCCTTCGGCCTATTACGACCGCGTAGTCGACGTGATGGAGGAGCTGTTCAAAATGACGCTGCTGCTGCGCGGGCGCACCGATTACCTGACTGACCGCTACAGTGAACGCAATGAGCGCGCCAGGAAGGC
Source organism: Massilia eburnea (assembly GCF_050709955.1). Taxonomy (GTDB): domain Bacteria; phylum Pseudomonadota; class Gammaproteobacteria; order Burkholderiales; family Burkholderiaceae_D; genus Rugamonas; species Rugamonas eburnea_A. The sequence goes on along the minus strand of NZ_JBNZFX010000019.1, from coordinate 713 downwards.
CATTGACCGCCAGATCGAGAAGCTCTGAAAGAGCCCCACCGATCCCGGTAGCCCAGCGCCTCATTGCCAGCATTCGAACGCAGTGCGTTGAAAGGTGGACAGGCAGTAGAAATCAGACGAAGAAAAAGAAAAAGCCCTTGATCAACAAGGGCTTTTTCAGTGTTTTGGCGGAGAGGGTGGGATTCGAACCCACGGTACGATTTAACGTACGCCTGATTTCGAGTCAGGTACATTCGACCACTCTGCCACCTCTCCAGGTGTTGCACTTAACGGTGGTCGCCGTTGAGAGCCAAGATTATAGCAGCCCCTTAAAAAAAAGGAAGGGCTATTTTCAACTTTATGCTACGAGCTTGGTCAGGCCGCCCATATAAGGCTGCAGCGCGGCTGGAATGTCCACCGAACCGTCGGCCTGCTGGTAGTTTTCCAGCACGGCGACCAGGGTGCGGCCCACTGCCAGGCCGGAGCCGTTCAGTGTGTGCAGCAGTTCAGGCTTGCCCGCAGCATTGCGGAAACGTGCCTGCATGCGGCGGGCCTGGAAGGCTTCGCAGTTCGACAGCGAAGAAATCTCGCGGTAGGTGTTCTGTGCCGGCAGCCATACTTCCAGGTCGTAGGTCTTGGCGGCGCCAAAGCCCATGTCGCCGGTGCACAGCTGCATGACGCGGTATGGCAAGCCCAGTGCCTGCAGGATGGTTTCGGCGTGGCCGACCATTTCT
>NZ_JBNZFX010000018.1:0-77101 GCF_050709955.1 Massilia eburnea | reverse complement strand
GGCGCGCCACTTCCCTGTGGCTGGGGGTTGCAGCGCTGCCGGCGCGCAAGAAGGATGAGAACACCCTGCACGACTCGGCCCTCGGCTATTTGCTGACAGGCGGCGAGCCGCTGCCGTCCGGCCAATTGCTGGAAAGCTGGCAGCAACTGCGTGCCGGCTGCGATGCCATTTCGGTCTCCCTGCTGGAGCCTGGCGTGCCGGTGACCCGCCTGGCTCGCGCGGTGGAGCGACCGCCACTGGAAGCGCCACAGGCCTATCAGGGCGAATTCGAGCGCGACTGGTCGGTCGGCAGCTTTACCTCACTGGCAAGGCGCAGCGGCGGCGAGCCGCTGCCGGCGCCGATGTACGCCGCGCAGGAAACCCTGCTGGAAGGCGAAGAAGCGGGCGTGGTGTTGCGCGTCGAAGATACCGCCTGGCACCGCTTCCCCGCGCGGCTCCGTGCCCGGCAATTTCCTGCACGACCAGCTCGAATCGCTGGCGCGCGACGGCTTTGCCGCGATCAACCAGGAACACTACGCGCAGCGCGCGGCGCGCCAGATCAAGCGCGCCGGCTGGGGCCATCGCGAGGCCGACACATTGGAATGGCCTGCGCTGTGATTGCCAGCACCGAACTGCCGCCGCTGGGCGGCGCGCTCGACGCCATCGGACAGCTGCTGCCGGAAATGGAGTTCTGGTTTCCCAGCGAGCGGCTGGATACGGGCAAGCTGGACCGCCTGTGCCGCCAGCACCTGCTGGAGGGCATTGCGCGTCCCGGCTTGCCGCAGCGCGAACTGCATGGCATGCTGAAGGGCTTCTGCGACCTGGTGTTCGAGCACCAGGGGCGTTACTGGGTGCTGGACTATAAATCGAATGCGCTGGGCGGCCGGCGATTCGGCCTACCACAAGGCGGCGCTGGCGCACGGCATGGCCGCGCACCGCTACGATGTGCAGGGCGCGATCTATATGCTGGCACTGCACCGCCTGCTGCGCACGCGCCTGGGCGATGCCTACGACCCGGCCACCCAGCTGGGCGGCGCAATCTTTTACTTCCTGCGCGGCGTCGGCAATGCGCAGACGCGCGGCTGCTACCTGTTGCCGCCGGATGCCGAATTGCTGGATGGACTGGACGGGCTTTGCCAATGAGTTTTTACGAACATATCGACATGCTGGCCGAAGGCGGCATGCTGCGCCGCCTGGGGCCCGAGTTTGCACGCTTCGTGACCTCGCTGGAGCCGGACGGCAGCTTCGCGTCGGGCACGCCGCTGGCGCTGGCCTGCCTGCTGCTGTCCGAGCTGGAAGGCCGCGGCCACAGCTGCCTGCAGTTGTCGGCGCTGGCCGGCGATCCCTCGCCGATGCTGGGCTGGGGCGAGGACGACTGGCAAAGCCTGTGTCTGGAAGCGGGCACACTGCCGCCAAGCCTGGCGGCCTGGCACGACTTGCTGCAGGCCTGCCCGCAAGTGCTGGCGTGGCCTGGCGGCGTCGATCAAGGCCAGCCGCTGGTGCTGGCCGGGGGCCGCCTGTACCTGCGCCGCTACTGGTCCGACGAAAACACCGTTGCCCGCGCGGTGCGTGCACGGACCGACACGCCGCATTTGTCCGATCCGGCGCTGGTGCGCGAATGGCTGGACCGCCTGTTCACGCATGCCACGCGCGAGGGCGGCGCGGACTGGCAGAAGATCGCCTGCGCGGTTGCCTCGCGCGGCGGGCTGGCTGTGATTACCGGCGGTCCGGGTACCGGCAAGACTTATACGGTGGCGCGCCTGCTGGCATTGCTGTTTGCGGTGGAAGGCGAGCACGCCGGCCAACTGCGCGTGGCGCTGGCTGCGCCCACCGGCAAAGCCGCCGCGCGCCTGAAGCAAGCCATCGACAGCACGCTGGGGGACCTGGAGCAAAGCCTGGGCGGTGCCTTGCCGCTGCGCGAACTGGCGCAGCGCATGGGCGGGGCCCGTACCCTGCATTCGCTGCTTGGCGCGCGCACCGGACACGCGCGCGTTCCGCCACAACGCCCGGCAACCCGCTCGACGTCGACGTCCTGATCGTGGACGAAGCGTCCATGGTGCACCTGGAGATGATGGCGGCCTTGCTGGACGCCTTGCCGGACGGTGCGCGCCTGATCCTGTTGGGCGACAAGGACCAGCTGGCATCGGTGGAAGCAGGCTCGGTGCTGGGAGACCTGTGCCACGACGCCCAGGCCGGCGGCTACAGCGCCCGCCACGGCGGCTTTCGTGGCAGCGGCGTCCGGGCAGGCCATCCCGCCGGAATTTCTCGGCAATGCGGGCGCCCTGGCGCAGCAGACCGTCATGCTGCGCCAGAGGCCGGCGTTTCGGCGGGCCGATCGGGCAGTTGGCCATTGCCGTCAACCACGGCGATGCCGAAGCCGCCCGCGCGGTGCTGCGCTCGGACAGCGGCGGGCAACTGCACTGGAACGAAGCGGCGCAGCAGGAGGACTTGCTGCGCCTGGCAGTGGAGGGCTACCGGCCCTTCCTGCACATGATCGGGCAGGGCGCGGGCACTACCCCGCACGATCAATGGAGCGCCAGCGTGCTGCAGGCCTTCGAGGGCTTCCGCCTCCTGTGCTCGGTGCGCGAAGGCGAATGGGGCGTCGCGGGCTCTGAACGACAGCATTGCACAGCGCCTCGAAGAACACGATTTGCTGAAGCGGCGCGGCGACTGGTATGTGGGCCGCCCGGTCATGGTCACGCGCAACGACTACGCAACGGGTGTGTACAACGGCGACATCGGCCTGGTGCTGCCCGACCCGGAGCGCAGCAGCTCGCTGCGCGTCTACTTCTCGGACGGCGGCCAGGTGCGCAGCGTGCTGGCGACCCGCCTGCGCAATGTGGAAACCGCTTTCGCCATGACGGTGCACAAATCGCAGGGTTCGGAATTCAGCCACACCGTGCTGGTGCTGCCGCGCGAAGCTTCCAGCGTGCTGGCGCGCGAACTGGTCTACACCGGCATCACGCGCGCCCGCCAGCGCTTTACGCTGCTGACGCCCAATCCCGGCGTGCTGCCGGACGCAATCCGGCGCCGCACCGAGCGCACCAGCGGCTTACGCAGCCTGCTCGCCTGATTCATCGGCCGCCTGCAGGTCGGCGTGGATCGCCTGCAGCACCGTATCCAGTTCCGGTGCAAGCTGCGCCAGTTCGGCCGCAGCATCGCCGCCGGCGCGCAGCGCATTGGTCACGTCTGCCGCGGCCTGGCGCAAGCCTTCCAGGCCCAGCTGCGCCGCTAGTCCGGCCAGCGTGTGCGCCATGCGCTGTGCGCGCTGGCGGTCGCCCAGCGCCACCGCGTCGCCGATGGCGGCGTGCAGCGCGGCCTGGCTTTGCAGGAACTGGCCCAGCACCTTGCGCAATTGCGCGCGGTTGCCCTGTTGGCGCGCCAGCGCCCCTGCCATGTCGGCGCCGAGGGCGGCCAGGGCCGGGAACGCCGCCTGCGCTGCCGCCTGCGCTTCGGCGCCGGCGACAGTTCCCGGCAGCGGATGGCGGAACAGTGCGGTGAACACGAAGCGGTTGCCTTCGGCTGGATCGCTCTCCAGCAGCAGGTGGCCGCCCATCATGGCCGCCAGCTGGCGCGCCACCGAGAGCCCGAGGCCGGCCGCGGAATCGCCCGGCCCGGCCGGCTCGTACAACTGGACTGCCGCATCGCGCGCTGCGCCGCTGTCGCGCACTTCCCAGCGCAGCAGCGTGCCGTCCGCGCCGCCGGCACCTTCCCGCCGCAGCAGCAACTGCACCTGGCCTCGTTCCGTGAATTTGACGGAATGCGCCAGCAGGTGCTGCAGCAGTTGCTGCAGGCGCGCCGCATCGCCCACGACTTCCTGCGGCAAATCGGCGTCCACCGTGCATTCGAGCAGCAGGCCTTCGGCTTGCGCTGCCGCCTGCCACTCGGCGCAAGCCTGTTCGGCCGCGTGGCGCACGCTGAACACGCAATCTTCCATATGGAGCTTGCCTGCCTCGATGCGCGAAAAATCGAGGATATCGTTGAACATCGCCATCAGGCTGGCGGCAGCGCCATCGACCTGCTCGAGATAGCTGCGCTGGCGCGCATCGAGCGGCCCGCGCAAGGCCAGCTCGGTCAGTCCGATGATGGCGTTCAGCGGCGTGCGGATTTCGTGGCCCATATTGGCCAGGAAGGCGCTCTTGCTGCGGTTGGCATGCTGCGCCGCCTCGTGGGCCGCCCCCGATTGCGCGTTCGGCCTGGCGCAGCTCGGTCACGTCGATGCCGAAACTGAGCAAGGCAATCTCGCCTTCTTCCAGGGCGCTATGGTGCCAGGCGATGCGGCGCTCGTCGCCTGATGCGGTGTGCAGCAGGTGTTCGTGGCTGGCCGGCATGGCGCGGAACTGTTCGGGATGCGCGCCCTGCGGCCATTGCGATACGGCCGACATGGGCAGCAGCGGCAGGTCGCGCCATACGCGGCCCAGCACGCTGTCGCGGCTGCAGCCGGTGACCCGGGCCGCCGTTTCATTGAAGATCAGCACCTCGCCGTCATGCCCCAGGCCCAGCACCAGCATGCCGGCACTGTTCAGCAAGCGGTCCAGCAACTGGCGTGTGCAGTTGCAGCTTGCGCTCCGACTCGCCGCGCGCGGCTGCCGCCGAGCCCAGGCCCTGCTGCAGCGCATGCAGCGACGACAGCAGTTCGCCCGTTTCGTCGTGGTAGGGCTGCGGAGGCGGCGAAGTCAGGTTGCCATCGCGCACGCGCTGCGCGATGGCCAACGCCTGTGCCAATGGTTGCGTGATGCTGCGGCTGATCAGCCATGCCATGGCCACCGCGAGCGCCAGCGAGCCGGCCAGGATCGCCAGCATCAATGCGCTTGTCGGCGCGAATGCGCTCGGCCGCCTGGCCTTCGGTAAAGCGCGCGCGGCTGGCCGCCTGGTTGACCAGGTTGTCGATGACTTGCCGGTGCAGCTCGTAATGGCGCTGCATCTTTGCCAGCGCGTGCTCGGCGCGCGGCCGGTCGTCCAGCTCCAGCGCCCGGTACCAGTTGGCTGAAGGCTTCGTTGTAGAAACGCGCTCGCCTGCAGGTTCGCTTGCTTGAGCGATTCGGCCAGGCCGCCGTCAAGCGGGCGGCTTTGCCAGTAATGGACGCGCGCAACCTGCTGCGCATGCAAGGTGCGCAGGCGCTGCGCCAGCTGTTCGCGCTCGACCTGGCTGCTGGCGGCAGCCAGCTGCTGCGCCACCAGGAAGGACTCGATGATGTACAGCGGCGGCGGCAGCACGTCGGCGATCAGGTCCTTGCCCTGGATTACTTCGCCATACAGGGGACCGTTGACGCGCAGCGCATCGAGGGTGCGGAACGACCATAGTCCATATAGCAGGAAGCCGCCGGCGAAGATCCCCACGAGGATCGCCAGGCGGCGCGCGAAGCGCAGGTTGCGCAGCAGGTCCATGGTGCCTCTCGGCAGCGAACCCCGTCAGGTGTGCTACATGCGGCGGCGACGGCGTTCCGTTGTGCGCACGGCTTTCTTGCGCGGGCTGGATGCTTTCATCACTTTGGGAGCGTTGTCGCCCGCCAGCAGGCGGCGGATGTTCAGCGCATCCATCAGGCGCGCCGAATTGCCCCCGGCGTTCAGCAGCACCAGGGTTGCTGCGCGGCCGGCTTCGGTGATGCGCATGATCAGGCAGCGGCCCGCTTCTTCGGTATAGCCGGTCTTGGACAGGCCGATATCCCAGCCCTTGGCGCCGACCAGGCGGTTGGTGTTGTGGTACTGCACCATGCGCCCCTTCATGCTGATCACTTCCTCGGTGTCGGTCGTGATGCGGCGGATCTCGGGATAGCGGGCGGCGGCGGCGGCCCATTTTCACCAGGTCGGCGGCATTCGATATATTGTTAGGCGACAGGCCGGTTGGTTCATCGATCTGGGTGCTGGTCATGCCAAGCTGCTGGATCTTGGCATGCACGGCGGCCGTAAAGGCGGCCGGCCCGCCGGGGAAGGTGCGGGCCAGCGCGGCGGCGGCGCGGTTATCGGACGACATCAGCGCCAGTTGCAGCAGCTCGCCGCGCGAGATGGCGGCGCCGACCGGCACGCGCGAGGTGCTGTGCTTGAGCGTATCGACGTCGTCCTTGTCGATGCTGATCTGCTCGTCCATATCAAGTTTGGAGTCGAGCACGACCATTGCGGTCATCAATTTGGTCAGGGAGGCGATCGGAACAACGGCGGTGGCGTTCTTCTCGACCAGCACTTTGCCAGTCTCATCCTCGACGACAAGCACGGATTGCGAGCCCAAAGGCACGGCAAACGCGGCTGCGGAGATCGACATCAGCAGGGCTGCGGTTATTTTCTTGAACATGATCGGATTGGGGCGTTCGTTCGGGGCGGAATAATGCTGGATAAGAGGCAATATTCTAAATATGGACAATATCACTATCGGGTTAACTCGTCCAGCAAACGTCAATCATGCGCAACTGAACAATAAAAAAGATGGCGTGCGGCACACGCGCCGGGAATACTGCTATTGTTATTCGATAATATTTCCCTCTTGAAATTTGCCATGTTGGTAATTGAGAGAATTGCAAAACATCCGCTGCGCGCCTGGACCGTGGTGATCTTGTCGGCCGTGGCAGCGGCCTGGCTGGCCGGCGCCGGCTACCGCGGCAAGCTGGAGCAGGACCGTCTGGCGTTATTGAATATCGACGTGCAGCGCGACGCAATTGCCGCCATGTCATTAACCCTGGATAGTAATTTGATGGGGGCGATTTCCCTGCTCGGATTGATTGAGCCGGATATCAAAAATGAAAGCGCTGAAGCAATTCGCTCCAGCCAGCCGAAAATATCGGCTTTATTGGAAAGCATCGCCCGCAGCCAGCAAATCCAGGGTTTATTCGTGGTCGGCAAAGATGGCTTTGTCAAATCGTCATGGGATGACAGCGGAAAGCCCTCCACCGGCATCGACGTGCGCTTCCGCCCCTATTACCAGCAGGCGATGGCCGGGCGCAACAACATCTACGCCGCGGTCAGCCTGGCGCGCGGCGACCATGCCCTGTATTTCGCGGCGCCGGTATATGCCGCCATGGCGCGCAGCGGCGATCCGGTCGGCGTGGTGGTGGCGCGCACCGATATGGAAAAGCTGGAACGCCTGCTGGCGCGCAGCGGCCAGGCCGCCATGCTGCTGTCGCCGCAGGGCGTGGTGTTCGCCAGCAGCCGGCATGAGTGGCGCGGCATGCTGGCCGGCCCGGTGACGCCGGCCAGGGTGGCCGAAATCCGGGCTGTGCGCCAGTTCGGCAAGCTGTTCGAAGAGCAGGAGCCGCGTCCGCTGCCGGTCAGCATTGCGCCGGGCCTGGTGCAGGGGGAAGGGCGGCAGTATGCAGTGGCGTCGGCTGCCGTGGACTGGCACGATCCCTCCGGCGCCTGGCAATTGGTGGTGCTGGAAGACCTGGGCCAGAGCGTGCCGCCGGGTAGCGGGCGTGCCGGCCGCCGCCATGGCTGCGGCCGTGGTGGTCCTGCTGGGGGCGGCATTACTGCGCGCCGTGCGCAGCCAGGCGGCCCAGCAGCGCGTCCACCGCGAACTCGAACGCGTGGCGCAAGAACAGGCCTTGCGCGCCGAACGCAAGATGCAGCTGGCCCAGGTGGCGCTGCAGATGCAGCAGGCGCCCGAGCGCCATGCCCGCCTGAACACCTTCCTCGAGCAATGCCATCAACTGTTCGGCGCCATGCAGGGCGCCATCTACGCAGCCGATGGCGATGGACTGGCGCTGGCCGCCAGTTATGCCAGCACGGCGCCGCCGCAGCGCCTGGCACTGGGTGAGGGCCTGCTCGGCCAATGTGCACTGGGGCGCGAACCGCGCATCGTTGGCGCCGGGGGCGCAGGCACCGCATGGAGCATCCGCTCCGGCCTGGGTAGTGTCGCCCCGGGTGCCTTGTTGCTGGCGCCGGTCCAGTTGCGGGGGCGCCTGCTTGGGGCCGTGGAACTGGCGGTGCTGCAGGCGCCGGATGCGGCCACTTATGAGCAATTCCTGTCAGCGCTGGACCTGCTGGCGATTTACATGACTGAGTAGGGAGGCAGTGTGGCCCGCTTACTGACTAGACTTGAAAAACTGGGCCTGACGTGGAAGCTCGCGCTGGGTTTTGGCGGCAGCCTGTTGATCACGCTGGCGTTCGGGCTGCACAACGTCACCACCCAGGCCCACATGCACGACCAGATCCTCGGCATCTACAAGAACGACTTGCTGGGCATCTCCGACGCCAAGGACGCGCTGATCCAGTTCGCCCAGCGTGGACGCGCCTTGCAGCAGGCCTTGCTGGCGCGCGACAGTGCCGGCCGCGATTATGCCCTGTCCTTGATTGAAGAAGCCCAGCGCCGCCAGGACCGTGCGCTGGAAGAACTGCGCCCGCGCATCATCCGCGAGGAAAACCGCAAGAACCTGGCCGAATTCGAAACGGCCTACGCCGATTACCACTTGCGGGTGGACCAGGCGGTACGGCTGCTGCGTGCCGGCCAGCCGGAGCAGGCGGCCGCCGTGGTGGCTGATCCGCGCTTCCAGGAACACGGCATGCGTGCCAACAATGCCTTGACGCGGATTGCGGAAATCAAGGAAGACAGTGCACGCCACCAGATCGAGGAAATGCAGGCGCTGTCGCGCTATGAGAAGCAGCTGACTTACGGCCTGCTCGGACTGAGCCTGGTGCTGGGCATCCTGTTCAGCTACCTGGTGGCACGCTCGGTGCGACTGCCGTCGGACCGCCTGCGCAGCGCCGTGCAGCAACTGGCGCAAGGCAAACTGAGTGCGCAGGTTCCGCTGACCGACTTCCCGAACGAAATGGGCAGCCTGGCGCGCGCAATCAAGGTGCTGCAGGAAGAGGCCTGCAAGATGGAGGCGCAGCGCTGGCTCAAGAGCCACCTGGCCGCGATCGGCAACGACTTGCAATCGGCCGAAAGCGCGCAAGACCTGGCCGCGCGCACATTGGCGGCACTGGCGCCGCTGGTGCAGGCCGGCCACGCGGCCTTCTACCGCCATGAAGCGGAAGATGGCAGCCTGTCGCTGCTGGCCGGCTACGCGTTGCGCGGCAGGTCCGCGGCGCAGCAGCGCTTCCTGCTGGGCGAAGGGCTGGTGGGGCAATGCGCGGCCGAACGCAAGCCAATCATCATGCGGCAAGCGCCGGCCGGTTATGTCCGCATTGGCTCCGCCCTGGGCGAGGCCGATCCGGCCAGCATCGCCATCGTGCCGGTGCTGCGCAATGAGCGCCTGCTGGGCGTGCTGGAACTGGCGACGCTGGAGCCATATGGCGACCAGGCCCAGTCGCTGCTCGATGGTGCGTTGCCGGTGGTGGCCATGAATATGGAAATCCTGGAGCGCAATGAGCGCACCAGGGTGCTGGAAGAGCGCAGCCGCCTGGTGCTGGGCACGGTGAGCGATGGCATTGTCGGCCTCGACCTGGGCGGGCGGATCACCTTCGTCAACCCGGCGGCGCCGGCCCTGCTCGGCTGCGACGAGGCCGAACTGGTCGGCGCCGAATGGCAGCAGGACAGCGAACAGTTGAAACGCAAGGATGGCAGCACTTTCCCGGTCGATTGCGTGGACCGGCCGATGTACAAGGATGGCGCGCAAGTCGGTTCGGTACTGGTGTTTCGCGACATCACCGAACGCAAGGCCTTGGAGCAGCAGATCACGCGCAGCAACTTCCTCGGCGATATCGCGCTGGAGATGACCGGCTGCGGCTACTGGGTGGTCGACTACAGCGATCCGGCCTACTACACGCAGTCCGAGCGCGCGGCGCGCCTGCTGGGCGAAGCGCCGCGGCCCGATGGCCGCTACCACCTGCAGGACGAATGGTTTGCGCGCGTGGTGGAAGCCGATCCCGAAGGCGCGCTGCGTGTTGCGGCGCGGGTGCAGGGTGCGCTGGACGGCACGTACGACAAGTTCGATGCCGTGTATGCCTACAAGCGCCCGTTGGATGGCCGCATCATCTGGTTGCACGCGGTCGGCACTGTGGTGCGCGACGAGGAAGGCGGAACGCCGCGCTTCATGTACGGCGTGTACCAGGACATCACGGCGCAAAAGGCGGCCGAGGACGAACTGCGCATCGCCAAGGAGCAGGCGCAGGCCGCAACCCGGGCCAAGAGCGATTTCCTGGCCAATATGAGCCACGAAATCCGCACCCCGATGAACGCCATCATCGGCATGTCGCACCTGGCTTTGCAGACCAATCTCGACAGGCGCCAGCGCAACTACGTCGAGAAGGTGCAGCGTGCCGGCGAGAACCTGCTCGGCATCATCAACGACATCCTCGACTTCTCGAAGATCGAGGCCGGCAAGATGACGGTGGAGCAGGTCGAATTCGATCTCGACGACGTGCTTGACAACCTGGCCAACCTGATCGGCTTCAAGGCCGAGGACAAGGGGCTGGAGCTGCTGTTCCAGGTGGCGCCGGAACTGCCGACCGGCCTGGTGGGCGATCCGCTGCGCATCGGGCAGGTGCTGGTCAACCTGGCCAATAATGCGGTCAAGTTCACCGCCAACGGCGAAGTGGTGGTCGGCATCGAGCAGTCGGCCCAGGACGAACAGGGCATCGAGCTGCACTTCTGGGTGCGCGACTCGGGTATCGGCATGAGCGAGGCGCAAAGCGCAAAACTGTTCCAGTCCTTCAGCCAGGCCGATGCCTCCACCACCCGCAAGTATGGCGGCACCGGCCTTGGCCTGGTAATCAGCAAGAACCTGCTGGAGCTGATGGGGGGGCGCATCTGGGTCGAAAGCATGGAAGGCAAGGGCTCCACTTTTCACTTCACGGCGCGCTTCGGATTGCAGTCCAATCCGAAACCGCGCCGCATGTTCCGCGCCGACGAGTTGCTGGGCGTGCGCGTGCTGGTGGTGGACGACAATGCCTCGGCGCGCGAGATCCTGTCCACGGTTGCCCGATCCTTCGGCCTGGAAGTCGAGGTTGCGCTGAGCGGCCAACAGGCGCTGGAACTGGCGTCGCGCGCGGAGCGGCAGGGCATGCCATATGACCTGATCCTGATGGATTGGAAGATGCCCTCAATGGACGGGGTGGAAACGGTGCGCCGCCTGCAGTCGGGGCAGGCCGGGCGCCTGCCGGCCGTGATCATGGTGACCGCCTATGGCCGCGAGGAAGCCCTGACCAGTGCGGAGGAGCGCCAGGTCCAGCTCAAATCCGTGCTGACCAAGCCGGTGACGCCGTCCGCGCTGCTGGAAGCGGTCGGGGAGGCGCTGGGCAAGGGCGTGCTGATCGAAGGCCGCCGTTCGGCGGAGCGCGACCTGCAGCAGGGCGAAATCATGGCGCGCCTGGCCGGCACGCGCGTGCTGCTGGTCGAAGACAATGAGCTGAACCAGGAGCTGGCGATCGACCTGCTGGGCAAGGCGGGTATCGAGGCGGTGCTGGCATGCCATGGGCAGGAGGCGCTTGACATCCTGGCGCAAGACGCGCGCTTCGACGGCGTGCTGATGGACTGCCAGATGCCGGTGATGGATGGCTTCCAGGCTTCGCGCGCAATTCGCGGCATTCCTGCGCTGGACAAGTTGCCGGTTATCGCCATGACGGCCAACGCCATGGCAGGCGACCGTGAAAAGGTACTGGCCAGCGGCATGCAGGACCATATCGCGAAGCCGGTCAATGTGGCTGAAATGTACGCTACGCTGGCGCGCTGGCTGCGGCCGGAGCCGGGCGGGCCGGCGGCCGGTGGCATGCAGCAGGTCCCGCGCAAGCCGGGCGCGGCCTCCGCCAGTGCCGCCGGCGCCCAGCCTGCACCGCTGCCAGCGCTGCCGATGGTCGATGTGCGGGCGGGGCTCGCGACATCGATGGGCGACGAGAAACTGTACCGCCGCCTGCTGCTCAAGTTCCGCGATGGCCAGCAGGAGTTCTCCGCCATGTTCGTGCAAGCCTTGCTGGGCGGCGATGCTGCGGCGCCGGAGCGCCTGGCGCACACCCTGAAGGGCGTGGCCGGCAATATCGGCGCCCGCAGCGTGCAGCAGGCCGCGCAGGATTTGGAGCAGGCCTGCCAGCAAGGCGCGCCACGCGAAGACCTGGAGCGCCTGCTGGCCATGGTGCTGGTGGAGCTGGACCCGCTGCTTGCCGCACTGCGCGCGCTCGATGCGGCGACGCGCGGAGGCGCCTTGCACCCGGCGTTGGCGCCGGTCCACGCTGCCGCCGCAGCGTTTGCGCCCGCGCCAACAGTGGCTGCGCCGCCCCCGCTTGGCCGCCTGCGCCATCTGCTGGCCGACAGCGATTCGGAAGCGGCCGAGCTGTGGGATGCCGAGCTGGCGCAATTCAAGGCGGCCTTGCCCGATCATTGGCGCCGTATCGCAAACGGAATTGGTAACCTGGACCTGGAAGCCGCGCTGGCGGCGCTGGACGAAGCAATGGCTAGCCTGGAGGGAAAGTGAGATGGAACTGGAACTGATCGCAAAGAAAACCGTGCTGCTGGTCGATGACTCGCCCGACAACCTGGTGCTGATGAACGACCTCCTGAAAGACCTGTACAAGGTAAAGGTCGCCAATAGCGGCGAAAAGGCCCTGCGCATCGCCGCCACCGGCCAGCCGCCCGACGTGGTGCTGCTGGACGTGATGATGCCGGAAATGGACGGTTATGAAGTATGCCGCCGCCTGAAGGCCGATCCGGCCACGCGCGATATCCCCATCATCTTCCTGACCGCCAAGTCGGAAGTGGAGGACGAGCGGCTGGGCCTGGAGCTGGGCGCAGTCGACTACATCACCAAGCCAATCAGCCCGCCGATCACGCTGGCGCGCGTTCGCAACCATCTGAAGCTGAAGGAGCATGCCGATTTCCTGCGCGACCAGAACGAGTTCCTGGAGCAGGAAGTGCGGGAGCGCACGCGCGAAGTGGTGGCGATCCAGGACGTCACCATCCTCGCCATGGCATCGATGGCGGAAACCCGCGACTCGGAAACCGGCAACCATATCCGCCGCACCCAGTTCTACGTCAAGGCGCTGGCCGAACGCTTGAAGGGCCACCCGCGCTTCAGCGCCGTGCTGAGCGATAACTACATCAACCTGCTGTTCAAATCGGCCCCGCTGCACGATATCGGCAAGGTCGGCATCCCCGACCGCATCCTGCTCAAGCCAGGCAGGTTCGAGCCGCACGAATTCGAGATCATGAAAACGCATACCACGCTGGGCCGCGCCGCCATCGAACATGCCGAACGCTCCTTGGGTACCCCGATGGCCTTCCTGTCGATCGCCAAGGAGATCGCGTTTTCGCATCAGGAAAAGTGGGACGGTTCAGGCTATCCGGAAGGGCTGGCCGGAGAAGCGATCCCGGTTTCGGCGCGCTTGATGGCGGTGGCGGATGTGTACGACGCCCTGATCAGCCGCCGGGTCTACAAGGACGGCATGTCGCACGAGCAGGCGGTGCAGATCATCATCGAAGGCAAGGGCAAACACTTCGATCCCGACATGATCGATGCATTCATCGGCTTGCAGGAGGAGTTCCGCGCCATTGCGGCGCGGTTCCATGATACCGACCATGACATGGCCGAGAAAAAGGCGCAGATTGAACGCCTGACGAAAGCCTGAGGCTTACTTTGAGGTGTAGATCTTGTCGAACTCGCCGCCGTCGTCGAAGTGCTTCTTCTGGGCTGCACGCCAGCCGCCGAACACTTCATCCACGGTGAACAGCGAAATCGGCTTGAAGGTGGCCGCGTACTTCTTGAATACCGCGTCCGAACGTGGGCGCAGGTAGTGCTTGGCGATGATCTCCTGGCCGGCATCGGAGTACAGGAAGTTCAGGTAGGCGGTGGCTTCCTTGCGGATGCCTTTCTTGTCCACCACCTTGTCGACTACGGCCACCGGCGATTCAGCCAGGATCGAAGACGATGGATACACCACCTCGAAGTCGTCGCCGAATTCAGCGCGCACCAGGTTCACTTCGTTCTCGAAGGTCACCAGCACATCGCCGATCTGGCGCTGGGTGAAAGTCGTGGTGGCGGCGCGGCCGCCGCCATCCAGCACCGGCACGTTCTTGAAGATCTTGCCGACCAGCTCGCGCGCTTGCGCCTCATTGCCGCCTTTCTTCAACACCGAACCCCATGCGGCGAGGTAGGTATAGCGGCCATTGCCCGCGGTTTTAGGATTCGGGATCACGACGGCCACGCCCGGCTTGGCCAGGTCGCTCCAGTCCTTGATCGCTTTCGGATTACCCTTGCGCACCAGGTAGACCATGGTGGAGTAGGCTGGCGCTGCATTGTTCGGGAACTTTTTGGCCCAGTCCTGCACCACCAGGCCACGGTCGGCCAGCATGTCGATGTCGTTGGCCTGGTTCATGGTCACCACCGACGCTTCCAGGCCATCGGCCACGGCGCGCGCCTGCTTGGACGAGCCGCCGTGCGACTGCTTGATGGTGACGTCCACGCCGGTGCTCTTCTTGTATGCAGCGGCGAAAGCCGGGTTGACATCTTTATACAGCTCGCGTGCCACGTCATAGGACACGTTCAGCAGGGTCACTTCCGCGGCCGATGCGAGCGGGGCGAAACCGATGGTGGCCGCTGCCAGGGTGGCGCCGAGTGCAAATGCGAATTTGTTATAAGTCATGGCGATCTCTATTGTGAAAACAGATATGCATGGTCTAGAATCTCGCGCCGAAAGGAAACTACTTATTCGTTATAAGCTTAGTCCCGGCACCGGATAAGGTAGTGCGCACGCCCCCGCATACGGGGTTTTTGCTGCTGGTGTATATTCCGGTTATTGAATACCTGTGAGCACGCATGAGTTTTGAAATTCGCCGCGCGGAAGCGAAAGACGCCACGGCTGCCTGTGAGGTGCTGCGACGCTCAATCGCCGAATGTTGCGTGCTTGACCATAAAAATGATCCCGCCATTCTAGGCGCCTGGCTTGGGAACAAGACGCCCGAGACGGTAGCGTCGTGGTTTGCCTCGCCCACCAATTTTTCCTTGGTTGCAGTCGAATCGGGCGTGATCGTCGGCGTCGCCTTGCTGACGGCCGCCGGCAAGCTGGCGCTGTGCTACCTGCTGCCTGAGGCGCGCCAGCGCGGCGCCGGCAAAGCGCTGCTGGCCTGCGTCGAACAGCAGGCATGCAGCTGGGGCGTAAAAGCCCTGCAGCTTCACAGCACCGCGACCGGCGAAGAGTTCTTTGCGCGCCAGGGCTACCTCCGCGCGGGCAACGTCCGCTCCCCTTATGGCGTCGACACGGTCTTCTTCTGGAAGCAGCTTGACGGCACTGTCTGCGATGTCAGCAAGCCCAAGCGCTTCTGCGGCTGCAACTAAGGCGTAATCAGCCTTGCTGGGCCTTGGCTGCTGCAGCCTTGGCGCGCAGCGTCGTGACGTTGTCGTAGCCGATGCCCCAGTTATCGGTTTCCACTTCATCGATGATGACGAAGGTGGTGGCCGGGTTCTTGTTCAGCACACGCTGCAACAGCTCGGTCGCGCCCTTGATCAGTTCCAGCTTCTGTTCGGCAGTTGCGCCTTCTTTGGTGATGCGGAAATTTACGTACGGCATGGTGAAGCTCCTTTGGTTGAAAGTGGGTGTTGGATGCAGTACCAGGCCAGTACGGCGCCGAGCAGCAGCAAGATGGTTGAAACGGACAATGCAAATTCGATCTCCTGCATGGCGCCGAAAATTGCCACGCCCATGGCGCCGCCAACCTGGCGCGCAGTGTTCAGTACCGCCGATGCGGTGCCGGCCTGGCTGCGGTCGACGGCCGCAAGAATGGATGTGGTCATCGCCGGCACAGCCAGCCCCATGCCGCCCGGGATCAGCACCAGGCCTGGCAGCATCTCCAGGAAGGTGGCATCGTTCGACACGCCAAAGATACCCAGCAGGGCATAACCGGCTGCGCCAATCAGCCCGCCGGCGATCATTGGCGTGCGCGACCCCATGCGTGCCTGCAAGCGGCCACTGGCGATATTCGAGATGATGAAGGTGCCCGTCAGCGGCAGGAACACCAGCCCGGCATGCATCACGGAGAAGCCGCGCACCTTCTGAAGATAGAAGCTGAGAACAAAGATCATGCCGTAGTACGCAAAGTTGACAAGGACGCCAAATAGTACCGCGCCCGAAAAACCGCTATCGCGGAACAGGCCAAGCGGCAGCATGGGCGCAGCGTTGCGCTGCTGGCTGCGCACGAACAGCACAGCCGACACCAGCGCCACCAGCAGCGCACCTTGTACCAGGTGGCTGGAGGCGCCCAGCGCATTGAACTCGATCACCGCACCGATGAAAGCCGTCAGTGCAACAATAGCCAGCACCTGGCCGGCGAGGTCGAAAGCGCGCGCCGGATCCTTGCCGCGCGCGGACGGCACCACGCGCAGCGTAAGCCAGAAACCCAGCACGCAAATCGGGATATTGACCCAGAAGATGCTGCGCCAGCCGGATAGGCTCATCAGCAAGCCGCCCAGCACCGGGCCAGCCGCAATCGACACACCGCCGGCGGCCGTCCACCAGGCGATGGCCTTGGCCAGTTGCGCCCGGTCATGAGCGTAAGCCGCGTTCAGGATGGCGAGCGAGCTTGGAACCAGCAGCGCAGCACCGATGCCTTGCACGGCACGTGCCAGGTTCAACGCCAGAGCCCCGGGCGCCATCGCGCAAGCCAGCGAAGCTAGCGTGAACAGCGCAAAGCCGGCAAGGAACACGCGGCGTGCGCCGAAGCGGTCGCCCAGCACGCCTGCCGACAGCAGGAACACGGCAAACCCGAGCGTGTAGGCATCGACGACCCACTGCAGGGCGCTGACGCTGGCGTCAAGCTCGCGGCCTATCTCGGGCAGGGCCACGTTGACGATGGTGACGTCCAGTTGGACGATGATGAAGGCGAAGCTGGCTGCCAGCAGTACGGCGGGTGATGGCTTGTTCATGGTGAAGCTCCGGTTGCATAGCTTGCACTATAAATGGCTTCACGCATCAATAAAAATGAATAATAATGAATCCAGCCATCTCAAATGGAGAACGACATGGAACTGTCCTCGCTGAGGATCTTCAAGACCGTTGCAGAGGAAGGCGGCGTGACCCAGGCAGCGGCGCGGCTGCACCGGGTGCAATCGAATGTATCGGCGCGCCTGAACCAGCTCGAAGAATCGCTCGGCGTTACCCTGTTCCACCGCTCGGGACGCCGCATGCTGATCACGGCGGAAGGAACGCGCCTGCTGGAATACGCCGAGCGCTTGCTGCGCTTGGCGGATGAGGCGCAAATGTCGGTGCGCGGCGGCCAGGAGCCGTCCGGCCAGTTGCGCATTGGCTCGATCGAGACCACGGCCGCGGCGCGCCTGCCGCGCGTGCTGGGCGCCTTCCACCGCAAATATCCGCAAGTCGACCTGATACTCGATACCGGGCCGACCGACTACCTGCTGCAGGCGGTGGCCAACCATAAAGTCGACGTGGCGCTGGTCTCCTCGCCGATCGACCGCCCTGAGCTGGAGCAGGTCCCCGTGTTTGTCGAAGAACTGGTATTGCTGACCGATGCGCTGCACGGCCCCGTCACTGGCCCGGCCGATGTGGCGCGCCGCACGCTGCTTGGTTTCCGCAGCGGCTGCTCCTACCGGCGGCGCCTGGAATGGTGGTTTGCCGACGCCGGCGTCAGCCATACCCGTGTCGCCGAATTCGGTACCTTCGAAGCCATCATTGGCTGCGTCGCGGCCGGTATGGGCGTCGCCATGATGCCGCGCGAAGTCCTGCGCCAGCGTGGCCTGGGGCGCACGGTGCAATGCCACACGCTGCCAGCCGAAGTGGCCGAAGTCGAAACGATGCTGGTCTGGCGCCGCGACATCCCCCACCACGCCGCCCGCGACGCCTTCATCGCCAGCTTCGGCCCTGCAAAATGAAAGTCGGGGTCAGCTCCGGCAATCGGACATTTCGCGCAGCGAAATGTCCGATTGCCGGAGCTGACCCCGACTTTTAAAGACGAAGCGAAGGGCGGCTTACAGGGCTGCCAGTGCTGCGTTGAAGGTTGCGCTTGGGCGCATCACGGCGGTGGTCTTCGCGGTGTCGGGCTTGTAGTAGCCGCCGATTTCCATGGCTGCGCCCTGTACCGAGTTCAGCTCTTCAACGATCTTGGCTTCGTTTTCGGTCAGCGACTTGGCCAGCGGTGCGAACTTGGCTTTCAGGTCAGCGTCGTCGTTCTGCGCTGCCAGGGCCTGGGCCCAGTACATCGACAGGTAGAAGTGGCTGCCGCGGTTGTCCAGTTCGCCGGTGCGGGTCGACGGCGACTTGTTGTTGTCCAGCAGCTTGCCGGTGGCTTCGTCCAGGGTCTTGGCCAGGATCTTGGCTTTGGCGTTGCCGGACTTGATGCCCAGTTCTTCCAGCGATACGGCCAGTGCCAGGAACTCGCCCAGCGAGTCCCAGCGCAGGTGGTTTTCTTCCACCAGCTGCTTGACGTGCTTAGGTGCGGAGCCGCCGGCGCCGGTTTCGTACATGCCGCCGCCTGCCATCAGCGGGACGATCGACAGCATCTTGGCCGAGGTGCCCAGTTCCAGGATCGGGAACAGGTCGGTCAGGTAGTCGCGCAGGATGTTGCCGGTCACGGAAATGGTGTCCAGGCCGCGCGAAACGCGTTCCAGGGTGTAGCGCATGGCGCGGGTCTGCGACATGATCTCGATATCCAGGCCGCTGGTGTCGTGGTCTTTCAGGTAGGTTTCCACCTTCTTGATCACTTCCGCTTCGTGCGGGCGGTAGGTGTCCAGCCAGAACACGGCAGGCATGCCGGAGTTGCGGGCGCGGTTGACGGCCAGCTTGACCCAGTCACGGATCGGGGCATCCTTCACCTGGCACATACGCCAGATGTCGCCTTCTTCCACGTTCTGGGTCAGCAGCACTTCGCCGGTGGCCAGGTCGGTGATGTTGGCAACGCCGGCTTCCGCCACTTCGAAGGTCTTGTCGTGCGAACCGTATTCTTCGGCTTGCTGCGCCATCAGGCCCACGTTAGGCACGGTGCCCATGGTCTTCGGATCGAAGTTGCCATGCCATTTGCAGAAGTTGATCATCTCCTGGTAAATGCGGGCGAAGGTCGATTCAGGCATGACTGCCTTGACGTCCGCGGTGCGGCCGTCGGCGCCCCACATCTTGCCGCCGATACGGATCATGGCAGGCATCGATGCGTCGACGATAACGTCGTTCGGCGAGTGGAAGTTGGTGATGCCCTTGGCCGAATCGACCATGGCCAGCTTCGGACGGTTTTCCAGGCAAGCGTGCAGGTCTTTCAGGATTTCGTCCTTCTGCGACGCTGGCAGCTTTTCGATCTTCTCGTACAGGTTGGCCATGCCGTTGTTGACGTTCACGCCCAGTTCTTCGAACAGCTTGGCGTGCTTCTCGAACGCCTGCTTGTAGAAGATGCGCACGCAGTGGCCGAACACGATCGGGTGCGACACCTTCATCATGGTGGCCTTCACGTGCAGCGAGAACATCACGCCGGTTTTGTAGGCGTCGTCGATTTCGCGCTCGTAGAATTCCAGCAGGGCTTTCTTCGACATGAACATGGAGTCGATGATTTCGCCAGCCTGCAGCGCGACCTTCGGCTTCAGCACGATGGTCTTGCCGGACTTGGTGATCAGTTCCATCTTCACTTCGCGTGCCTGGTCCAGGGTCATGGACTTTTCGCCGTGGTAGAAGTCGCCGCCGTGCATGTGCGACACGTGGGTGCGCGATGCCTGGCTCCATTCGCCCATCGAGTGCGGGTTCTTGCGTGCGAATTCCTTCACTGCCTTCGGTGCGCGGCGATCCGAGTTACCTTCGCGCAGGACCGGGTTGACGGCGGAGCCGATGCACTTGCCGTAGCGGGCTTTCAGTGCTTTTTCTTCTTCGGTCTTGGCATCTTCCGGGTAGTCCGGCAGCTTGTAGCCGGCGGCCTGCAGTTCGCGCACGCAGGCGATCAGCTGCGACACGGATGCCGAAATATTAGGCAGCTTGATGATGTTGGTGTCGGGATTCTGGGTCAGTGCGCCCAGTTCGGCCAGGTTGTCCGGCACTTTTTGAGCGTCGGTCAGGTACTCCGGGAAGGCTGCCAGCACGCGGGCGGCAACCGAGATATCGCTGGTCACGACGTCAACGCCGGCCGGTGCTGCGAATTTCTGCACGATCGGCAGCAGGGAATAAGTCGCCAGCAGTGGCGCCTCGTCGGTAAGGGTGTAGATGATTTTAGACTTTTGAGACATGTTTATTCCCTCAAATGCGGATGGTTTCCGCTGGATATTCTTCCCTGGGCCCGCCGGATTCGACAGGCTCGGGGTGGATGGCGGGTGGCGATGGCCTACCGGACAAGCTTGACATTGTAGCTCACAGGAATGGCCGTAACAATTGGCGATGATACTTAGACGGGGCGTCCGGGGTGTCCAGGCCGACCTGGCCTTGGCCGGTCCGGCCCGGCGGCTGGCGGTAGGTGCGGAACAGGTGGTCCCACAGCATCAGCCATTCGCCGAAGTTGACCTGGGCCTCCGCGTAGTCGCGTCGGTGGTGCCAGCGGTGGGTCTGGGCCACGCCGAATACGTGCCGCAGCGGTCCCAAAGAATAGTCGAGATTGGCGTGCTGGAAGGCCAGGTGCACCGAAAGAATGGCCAGGCCGGTCGAGATGACCGCTGCCGGTGCGCCGAGCGCCAGCAGGACGGCGAAGCCCGGCACGCCCATCATCATGGCGTGCAGTGGATGGCGCCGTTCGCTGTTCAGCCAGTACAGGCGCTCGCTGCTATGGTGGGCTTCATGGAACAGCCACAGGCGGTGGTGGCGATGGCTCAGCCAATGCATAAAAAACAAGCCGAAGTCGAGCACGCTCATGGCGGCGGCGATTTGCACCCATGCCGGCCAGTGGGATGGCCAGGCCGCCAGCGCAGGCAGCAAGGCGCGCGCCCAGGCCAGGATTTCGATGCTGCCATACAGGACGCTGGCGTTGACCAGGAAGTGCAGGCTGTCGGTCAGCGTATCGCCATGGTCGGCCAGCCAGGTCCGTTCATAGGGTTGCCAGCGTTCGAGCAGCGCCACGCAGGCGATGCCGGCCAGCGCCATCAGCGGTACGCCTGGCCAGTACGCCAGGCCTTGCGCGGTGGTCCAGAGAATCGCCGCCGCGGCGCCGCCAAAGATGATTGGATAGCTCAAGAAACGTATTGCCCATTGCTTCATATCGACCTCCTGTTGTGAATGGAGGCCAGCGTAAGGGCCCGCGGCTCAGGCGGCTTGAACGAAAGAGCTGTCCAGCACGATGCCCTGCAGCAGGGCCGCCGGGTTCAGGCCGAACATTTCGCGGAAGGTGCGTGAAAGGTGGGCCGAATCGGCGAAACCGGCGGCGTGGGCCGCATCGGTCAGGTTGTGGCCATGCGCCAGCCGGTGCAGCGCCAGTTCCAGGCGCAGCCATTTGCGGTAGCTGCGCAAGGGGAGGCCGGTTTGTTCGACAAACCAATGGGAAAACCGGCTGGGCGACAGGTTTGCCAGCTCCGCCAGCCGGAGGCGGCTAACGCCGCCGGTGTTGACGCCGGCGCGCAATGCGTCCGCCACGACAGCCATGCGCGCATCCGGCGGTGCCGCGCGGGACAGGCCAAACGCATCGCGCAGGGCGCCGCGCAGGGGCCGGCCCGCGTCGGCGGCTGAAAGCAGTTCGCCGCAGAGTTGCGCGGCGAGCGGCAACGCCGCGCCGGCCCGCGGCTCGAACAATGCGGCGCCTTCCGGCGTCAGCGGATCGAGGTAGATCAGCAAAGCCTCCTCCGCGCAGACGCAGTGCGGTAGCCCGGCCGGAATGGCGATTCCCGGTGCGCGCAGCGGGCCGGTCGGCAATGCAACGCCTATTTCCCCGTTCAGCGCGATCACCAGCTGGTGCGCGTAATGGGCGTGCAGCGCGTTGTCGCCGACCGTGCCGCGGAATGCGCCGAAGCCGGCCGACAGCAGGGCGCTACCCGACCAGTGCCGGGACGGCATCAGGCCGCCGCGCATTTGCGCACAGTGTCCCAGGTGCGGGTCGTGATGTTCTTGCCAAAGGTCTTTTCGATCAGGCGCATGAAGAGCGGGCCGTCGCTGCTGGGCAAATAGGTCGAAAACACTTCGCTGCCGATTACGCCGAGCATTTGTGCGCCGCTGACGGGCGGCGGCAGCACAGTCTTGGGCGGCGCATCGCGCATAAAGCTCACCACCCGCTTGGCGGCCGGATCGGCGCCAAGACCAGGATAGGGGTCTTCAGCCAGCAAGTCCTGCAGCTGCTTTTGCGGGCGGATGATGGTGTAGAAGCTGCGGCCGAGCGCCTGTTCCATCGCTGCCTCGGCCTTGCGCTCGAGCGAGGCTTGCGTGGTGGTGCGGGCGTCAAATGCTACATTGCCACTTGATAGAAGCGTTTTGACGTTGGAAAATCCGGCACTTTCGAAGGCAGCTTTCAGTTCCGGCATCTTGCAGTTCATCGGGCTGACGCCGCGGAGCAGGGCAATATAGCGAGGCATTGTGTTTCAGATAAGGGTTGAACCGAAGGGATTATCGTTCGAAACGGATGGCGAAGCCAGCCTGCTGGTATCGGCCGCCCGCGCCGGCGTGGTACTGCCCAGTTCGTGCCGCAACGGCACTTGCCGCACCTGCATCTGCCAGGTGCAAAGCGGCAGCGCGCGCCACCTGATCGACTGGCCGGGATTGAGCCGGGAAGAGAAGCAGCAAGGCTATATCCTGCCTTGTGTTGCGGTAGCGGTGTCCGACCTGGTCATTGTGGCGCCCGCAGCCAAGTTTACGACAATTTGTTAAAGGGGTTTCTCAACTCATTCTCTATTGCTATAGTAATCGTTATTGCAATTGCTGGAATCGCCATGACAACACGCAGAGACTTCCTCCATATGATGGCGGGCACCACACTGGCCGGCTTGCCGCTGATTGGCCAGGGTCGCCCGCAGTCGGAGCCGGAACCTCCGCCCGATATTTTCGATGCCCAGATGCTGGACCTGGAGTTCTGGATCAAGCCGCGCACCCTCAGTGTGATCCGGCCGCAGAGCGGGGAAAAAGCCCGGCTGACATACTGGAAGGATGGCGAGATCATCGATTCGGCTTATCAGGAACTGTGCCACTTGCTGCGCGACGTGAATGGCAAGGAGACCGCGCCGATCGACCCGAAATTGTTTGAAACCCTGTGGGGAGCGCAGGCCTTCGTGCAGCGTTTCGGGATCGAGAGCCCGCTGGAGATTCTGTCGGGGTATCGCACGCAGGCTTCCAACAAGCGCTTGATCGAACAGGGCATTCCCGCAGCGCGCCAGTCGTTGCACATGAGCGGCAAGGCGGCCGATATCCGGATTCCGAACTTGAATGCGGAGGTGCTCGGGAGCCTAGTGCAGAGTTTCCGCCAGGGCGGCGTTGGCTTCTATTACCGCCAGGGCCCGCGCGGGGGCTGGATTCATGCGGATACGAGTTTGCAGCGGAGCTGGAAGGGCTAAACCGGCAAATCTGGGTCAGACCCAAGGGTCTGACCCAGTCTGAGCTTGGGCCTGCGGCGTTGACCGGTCGGGTCTGACCCTTGGGTTAGACCCTGGTTTACCGGTTCTCAATGGTAGTAGTAAGCCGGCGTCGGCACCGCATCCGTCCGCGCCAGCCTTTCCGCCTCCAGGTCCACCCGATGATCCCACCAGATATTCCAGCCAACCCGCTGGTCTTCCACCATCTCCGGATGTTCATCGAGCAGCTTGCCGAAGAACGCATCAAACTCAGATACATATGCGATTACTTTCATACCGCCTCCCAACGTTTCGGTTACACTCCTGACCCATGTTTACTCACGATGACGATGCGGCCAAGCCGCGCTTTCGCCCGGTGCCATGGACCGCACTGGAAACGCCCCAGGATGTGGAACTGTGGATTGCCGAGCACGACCTGGCGCTGAAGGAACACGTCGCACCGCAGGAAACCGGCTACGGCGTGTGTTTCAGCCTGGCCGAGGGCGGCGACATTTACATGCAGACCACCGAGGGCGCCGTTATCCTCGATGTTACACCTGAAGGCGATTGGGTGGAGCCCTTGCTGTGCGCCATCGCCGGCTGCGAGCCGCCCAAAGGCCGCCTGTGGACCCTGCCCGAGGATAAGCTGGTGCAGCTCATCCTTGGCTTGTCCGTACTGATCGCCACCACCACCCTCGTAGTAGGCCACAATTTCGGCCGTCGCCGTTCTTACTAAAGGATTCCTGATGCGCAAACCGTTGATCGCCCTCCTGCTGGCCGTGGCCGCGCTGCACGCCAATGCCGCCGACCTGCTGCAAACCGTCAAGGCGCGCGGCACGCTGAAAGTGGCCATGGAAGGCGTCTACCCGCCATTCAACTTCAAGCAAAAGAACGGTGAGCTGGCGGGTTACGACGTGGACGTGGCGCGCCTGGTGGCCAGCAAACTGGGGCTGAAACCGGAATTCGTCACCACCGAATGGGCCTCGATCCTGGCCGGCCTGGCCAGCAATAAGTACGACGTCATCATTTCCCAGGTCGGCATCAATCCCAAACGCGAGCAAGCCTTCGATTTCAGCGCGCCCTATATCTACTCATCGCCGATGCTGATCGTGCGCAAGGACGACAAGCACGATTGGACCTCGCTTGAGCAGCTGAAGGGCAAGCGCGTCGGCGCCGGGCAGGGCAGCGTGTACGAGATGCAGTTGAAGGCCGTGCCCGGCATTGACGTCAAAGGCTACCCGGCAGCGCCGGAAAACCTGACCGACCTGGCGCTGGGCCGCATCGACGCCGCCCTCAACGACAGCCTGATGACGGCCTACCTGCTGAAAACCACCAAGCTGCCGATCAAAGCGGGCGCCCGCGTTGGCGCCATCGAACGCATGGGCATTCCTTTCCAGAAGGGCAATCCCGAATTCAAGGCCGCGCTCAACAAGGTGCTGGCCGACGCCGCAGCCGACGGCAGCCTGAAAGCCATTTCCGTGAAATGGTTCGGCACCGACGTCAGCAAAGCGCCGTAAGCATGGATTGGCTGGAGCTGCTGCACGAGGCGGCACCCGTGATGTTGAAGGGCGCCGGCTACACGCTGGTGTTCGCGGTGGCCGCGATGGTAGGCGGGCTGGTGCTGGGCTTCCCGACGGCAGTGATGCGCATCCTGCCCTGGAAAGTGCTGCGCTGGCCGGCCAATGTGTACGTCAGCATGATGCGCGGCACCCCGCTGCTGGTGCAGATGTTCGTGATCTACTACGGCCTGCCTTCGGTCGGCATCGAATTCACGCCGGTCACTGCCGGCATCCTGGCGCTGAGCCTGAACGCCGGCGCCTACCTGTCGGAGAGCTTGCGCGGCGCCATCCTGTCGATCCACAAGGGGCAATGGTCGGCCAGCTTCAGCCTCGGCATGGGCTATGGCCAGACCTTGCGCTACGTGGTGATGCCGCAGGCCCTGCGCATCGCCGTGCCATCGATGAGCAACACCCTGATCAGCCTGATCAAGGATACTTCGCTGGTGTCGGTCATCACCATGACGGAACTGATGCTATCGACGAAGGAAGTGATTGCCACCACGTTCCAACCGTTGCCGCTCTACCTTGCGGCGGCCGTGATTTACTGGATTCTCAGCCTGGCGTTCGAGCAATTACAACGCTTTGCCGAGCAACGCTTGAACCGCGCGCATCGGCAAAGTTAGCTGCTCGACATTGTCACAAGGGCATGCTAGGCTGGAACCAATATGGATAAAGACCAGCATGCCAGGCAGGCGGAGCAGGTGACCGCCATCCGGCCGGCCGTCCCCGGCCTGGCTGGGATCGATGCGCTCTTGCCCGGTGAAGCCGTGCTGGCCGCCATGGGTGGCACCCCGCCCGCAGCCTACAGCGGCATGCAGCGCGCCAGCGGCGAACTGCAGCTGACCAACGACCAGGACTACTTCAACGATCTCTACCTGCTGGCCCCGGTCGGCTATTTCGTTCTCGCCAGCGACACCACCATCCTGCAGATGAACCTGGTCGGCGCCGACCTGCTCGGGCTGCCGCGCCAGAATCCCGAGGGCGTCCCGTTCCGCAACTATGTCGCGCAGCGCTTCATGGCGGATTTCGACGCTTTCGTCAGCAACAGCCTGGCCAGTGAAGAGCCGCAGCGCCTGTCGCTGCAGATGACGCGCGGACGTGGTGACCGCGGCTTTGCCGTCACCCTGCTGGGCAGCGGCACGCCCGGCATGTCGCAATTGCGCGTGGTGCTGGAGATGGCCGAGGGCAAATTGGCCGCGCTGGAACGAAGCGAAGAACGCTTCCGCCGCATTGTGCATAGCGCGGAGGAAGGCATCTGGGAAATCGACGCCTCGGCGCGCACCAGCTTCGTCAATCCCAAGATGGCCGCCATGCTCGGCTATACGATCGAGGAGATGCTGGAGCAGCCGCTGGTCACCTTCATGGACGATGAAGGGCGCGCCCTGCTCGAGCGCAATATCGCCCGCCGCCAACAAGGCATGGCCGAGCGCCACGAATTCAAATTCCTGCGCCGCGACGGCAGCGATATGTGGGCCACGCTGGCCACCAACCCGATCTTCGACTCCGACGGCAGCTACCTCGGCGCGCTGGCGCTGGTCAGCGACGTCACAGAGCGCAAGCTATCGACGGAGTTGATCTGGCACCAGGCCAATTACGACTCGCTGACAGCGCTGCCCAACCGCAATATGTTCCAAGACCGGCTCTCGCAGGAAATGAAGAAAGCCCGCCGCGAGGGGCTGTTCCTGGCATTGCTGTTCATCGACCTTGACCAGTTCAAGGAAATCAACGACCGCCTCGGCCACGAGATGGGCGACGCGCTGCTGGTGGAAGCGGCAGGGCGTATCGGCGCCTGCGTGCGCGCCTCCGACACGCTGGCGCGGCTGGGCGGCGACGAGTTCGTCGTAATCCTGCCGGGCCTCGACCATGTCACCAGCGCCGAGCGCGTGGCGCAGCAAATCATCGCCAGCCTGAACCGGCCTTTCATGTTAGGGGAGAGCACCGGATCGGTCTCGGCCAGCATCGGCATTGCCCTGCACCCCTCGGACGCCAACGACCCCGAGCAGCTGCTGCGCAACGCCGACCAGGCCATGTACGCCGCCAAGAATGCCGGCCGCAACCGCTACAGCTACTTCACGCCCGACATGCAAGCCGCAGCCCAATTGCGCCTGCGCATCACGCGCGACCTGCAGATGGCTGTCGCCAACGAACAGTTCGAACTGCATTACCAGCCCATCGTCAACCTGCATAGCGGCGCCATCGAACGCGCTGAAGCGCTGCTGCGCTGGCGCCACCCCGAACGCGGCATGCTGAACCCGGTCGACTTCATCGGCAGCGCCGAAGCCAGCGGCGTCATCCTCGAAATCGGCGACTGGGTGTTCCGCCACGCCGCCGACCAGGCCAAGCGCTGGCAGGACGAGCTGGGGCGCCCGTTCCAGATCAGCGTCAATCAGTCGCCGATGCAATTCCGTACCGGCCCCGAAGTGTTCGAAAGGTGGATGCAATACGTCGAACAATTGCACCTCGCGCCGCGCAGCATCGTGATCGAGATCACCGAACGCCTGCTGCTGGACGACAGCGCGCCCGTGGTCGAACGCCTGCGCCAGTTCAAATCGATGGGCTTGCAAGTTGCGCTGGACGACTTCGGCACCGGCCACTCGGTGCTATCGCACCTCAAGAATTTCGACATCGACTACCTGAAGATCGACCGCAGTTTCGTGATGGACCTGGCCGGCGACTCCGGCGACCTGGCGCTGTGCGAAGGCATCATCGTGATGGCCCACAAGCTCGGCCTGAAGGTAGTGGCCGAAGGCGTCGAAACCGAAACCCAGCTCAACCTCCTGAAAGCCGCCGGCTGCGACTACGCCCAAGGCTTCATCTACGCCCGCCCCATGCCCCCCGCCCAAATGGGCACCATGGCCCGCGGCCCCGCACAACTTGCTTGATTAAAGTCGGGGTCAGCTCTGGCAATCGGACATTTTCCGGTACGCACTGACTGCGCGGCTGACAGTTCGTACCGAAACTTGGCAGAAGGACGCGATCTCGAGCATCGTGTAATCATGAGAAAGATAGGCTTGCGCCATTGCTGCGTGCCGGTCCTGATAAAGCAGGAAGTAATCCGCCAATGGCCGCACGATTGCGTGCCGTTGCGTGCGTTTAATTTCCATTAAGTCGCCGCGGACTTGGTCTTGGGCTGCAAGCTCGCAGAACTCGTCGCTGCCTAGGAATAGCTGGTTGCGTACTGCGCGGAAGGGATTTTCTTGCCCTATGCCGGCCAGGACAAAGTCTTCAAATGTGCGGATTGCTTCTTCGCGACTATTGCCGAATTGTGCCAGCACGACATCGCGCTCGAGCCAGGTAGGCGCGTCAACTGATCCAATCAACGCGCCGTAGCTGCTCCAGAGCCAGTGGCCTGGGTGTTTCACGAGTCCGGCGCGCACGGGATTGAGGACAGTGTAGCGCGACAGTTCCATCAGGTATTCGCTCTCCTGGCAGAGGATGGCGTGGTAGCGTCCTTGAAATACGTGCCCAACCAATCGGTGTTGACGATTGAAATACTGCGAATAATTGCCATTGAGGTAGCGCATGCCGCGCGATAGCTTTCCTTGCCGGGTCGTCAAGACTAGGTGATAGTGATTTCCCATTTGGCAGTAGGCCAGGACACGGAAGTCGAAACGCTCGCAGGCTTCACCGAGCAGTGCAAGCCAGGTTAAGCGATCGCTATCGGTGCGAAAAATGGTGGATCGCCGGTCCCCACGTGCGGTGACGTGGTAGCAGGCATTGTCGTGCTCGATTCGCAAAGGTCGGCTCATGGACCAATTTTAGGCCCGGCCATTGAATAGAATTTTGCGTCCGCGCAATAAATGGCGGATTGCCAGAGCTGACCCCGACTTTTAACTTAGTCGTAACAGGGAGACGACGCGGTCGCGGTTGATGCCGACCAGGGCGGAGGTGAGGGAGACCAGGGCGGTGTAGCCGGGCTCGTTGGCGACGTTGGCGAATACTTCGGCCATCTGGCCCATGCCGACTACTTCGATTTCGGGCAACTCGCTTTGTACGCGCTGGGTGGCGACGGCCAGTTCCATGCGCACTTTGGTCAGGGCGGCTTCGACGTGGGCCAGGGCTTGCGTCACTTGCTGCAAGGTGGCGCGCATGGCTTCGGTGTCGCTGGTGCCCCAGCCTTCGGGCATCACCACCGGGGTTTCGGCTTCGGCCTTGATGCGGTTGAGCTGGCCGGCCGGGAAGCGGATGCCGGAGCCTTGCACGGCCAGCGAATCGCGCACGCCGGGCCAGGCGCTTTCCGGCGTCGTGAACACCAGCTCGCCATCCTTGTTGACCGAGACGCGCACGCCGGCCGGTGCCATCGCTTGGTCGAAGCGGGAAATGATCTCGGCGTCCAACAGGCCGGGCGCCAGGTGCACCGAGCGCAGGCCGGCCGTGCCGCCGCCGACCGAGATCGCCAGGGTTTCGCGGGCGCCGTTGCGCAGGTTGGCCAGTGTCATGCCGCGCACGGTGAAGCGCTGGGTCGATGGCTGGTTGGAGAAGTTCAGCTGTGCGTCGAGCGTGCCGCCGGAGGCTTGCGTGCGGCTGCGCCAGGTCTCGCTGAACTGGCGCACCCGTTGTTCCACCTGGCCGTCGCGCATGGTGCGGGTGGCGAGCTTGGCGGCGATGTCGCTTTTCAGGGCGCGCAGCTGGGCTGCACTCTGCTCAAGGAAGTCGATCGCTTGTTGGGCGCCCGAGACGTCGTTCTGCAGCGGGGCGTCCATATTGCTCAGGCCGCGGCGCAGCGGCGTCGGGGCTTTGCTGGGGGCGGGCTGGTCGATCGCCGTGCTTGCGTCCGCCAGCGTCGTCTCAGGCTGGCCGGCCGCCGGATTGGCGGTGGCGCGGGCGGTGAGGCCGGTAGTGCTGGGGCGCTGGGCGATTTCCATGATATTTACAGTACGTTAAACAGCGACAGGCCGCTGACCTTCGAATACGCCTGGTAGGTCGCTTGTAGGGCGCTATTGTAACCAGACAGCTGGGTGGCCGCGAGGCCGTAATCCAATTGTGCGATATCGGTGATGGCGATCTTGTTCGACAGGCTGACGTTGCCGTGGTTGTTAGCCAGGGTTTCCATCACGTTCTGGGCGCCGCCGAACTGAGCGATCTTGCCCGCGATCAGTCCCAGCGCCGTGTCGCTGCCGTCCAGTGCAGTTTTCAATACGCCTTGCAGGATCGGGTCGCTGGCGCTGACAGTTGGGCTGGCCAGCATGCTGATGGCGACATCGAGCTGGTTCAGGTAGTCTTCCA
The DNA here is from genome assembly GCF_050709955.1 of Massilia eburnea. Lineage (GTDB taxonomy): Bacteria > Pseudomonadota > Gammaproteobacteria > Burkholderiales > Burkholderiaceae_D > Rugamonas > Rugamonas eburnea_A. Next base: position 47,046 of record NZ_JBNZFX010000018.1, on the reverse strand, counting down.
TGCCGTCCACGGTGACATTGGCGGGCTGGGTGATGCCGTTGCCGACCACCACTTCCTGGGTGCCGTTATTGCCGGTGAAGCTGTAGCGAGCGCCGGGGGCGGCGGCGGCATTCAGGGTCAGCGCGGGACTCGAGGTCAGGGTGCCGGAGAAGATGTACTTACCTTCCTGGTCCTTGGTATTGCCGTTGAAGTACAGCGAGTCGCGCAGTGCCACCAGGCTGTTGACCATGGAATTCAAGTCGGCAGACGTGTTGGAGCCGTCCGAGGCCCAGACGAACAGGTCGCGCGCGGGCGCCCATGTCGTCCACCATCGAGCTCAGGTAGGTTTCGTTCTTGGACAGGCGGATTTTCACCGCGCTGATGTTGTCGACGTATTGGCTGACGATGTTCTCTTCACGGCGCAGGCGCGACAGGCGCACATTGGCAATCGGCTCGTCGGATGGCACCTGGATCTTGTTGCCAGTGGCCATCTGCTCGGTCAGCTTGGCGATCACCGTCTGGTTGATCTGCAGCGAGCGGTTCATCGATGCCTGAAACTGGCTGGAAGCGATACGCATTTCAATAATCCTCAGAACAGCGCCAAGGTGGCGTCAAACAGGGTGTTGGCCACGGCGATCACTTTCATGTTCGCCTGGTACATATTCTGGAACTCCACCAGGTTGATCGCTTCCTCGTCCTTGTTGACGGAGCTGGTTGCGGCCCAATCGTCTTCCGACTGCTGGCGGATGGTGCTGGCGGTTTCCAGCAGCGACTGGTTCTGGCCGCTGTCGATCGCCAGCTTGCCTACCAGCTGGGTGTCGGCATCGCCCACCAGCACGGTGCCGATCGAGGCCAGGGTGATCGGCTGGCCCTTGATGGCGATCAGGTCTTGCAGGTTCTTGCTGTCGCCTGGCGCGCCGTTGGACGAGAAAGCCAGGTCCTGGGCCTGGATGCCCGGCACCAGGCCGAGGATGCCGCCGGTGCCCGTGGCGTTGAACGAGAACAGGGCGGTGCCCGGCGTGGCGGTACCTGGCAGGCCGTCGGGCTTGTAGCCGGCGGCGAGGGTGGTATTGACCTTGGTTGCGAGCTGGTTGGCCATATCGAGAAGCGATTGCTGCAGTGGCTGCAGGGTGTTCTTTTCAAAGTCGCCGATGCCGCCGAGCTGGCCGCCCACCTTGGTGTCATCCAGGCCGAACGTGGTGCCGGCAAATTTCAGCTCCAGCGAGGCGGGCGTGGTCGAGGTGTTCATGGCCATGGTGCCGGCCAGGTTGCCGACCACCAGCGGCTGGCCGCTGCGCAGGGACACGCTGCGGCTGCCGTCGGGCTGTTCCAGCACTTCCACCGACACCAGGTTGGCAATCGAGTCGATCGCGCGGTCGCGCTCGTCGACCAGGGCCGAGGTATTGGTGCCGAGCGAGGCGGCCTGGCTGATGCGGTTGTTCAGGGCGGCGATATTGGCGCTCAGGGTGTTCAGTTGCGGCAGCATGGCGTCGCGCTGCTGCGTGATCGAAACCTGCTGCTGGCGCGTGACGTTGTAAATGCTGTTGAACGATTGCGCCATGGCGTTGGCGGCCGTCAGGACCTGCTGGCGCAGCGGGGTCGACACCGGGTCGACGCCGGCCGCATTCAGGGCGCGGAAGAACTGGTCGACGCCATTCGACAGGCTGGTCTGTTCATCGCCCATCACGCGCTCGAGTTGCGTGAAGTAGGGCTGGGATTGGGTGCGCAAACCGAGTTCGGAATTGGCGCGCCACAATTGCTGGTTCTTGTATGAGTCCGAGTAGCGCAGCAGCTTGCTCACTTCGACGCCGAAGCCTGGGCCGCCGGAACCGGTGGCGGGGGCCACTGCCGACAGCAGTACGCCCTGCCGGGTATAGCCCTTCGTTTGCAAGTTTGCAATGTTCTGGCTGGTCGTGTTGATGGCTGCTTGGGCGGCCAACGATCCCGACAGTGCATTGTTGATAATCGACATGGTGCAATCCCTTTGGCTGGACCGTTGCTCAATGGCATCTTTAGCCCGTTAACGAGTAAAGGCGACCGCGCCGGTGGGGAGATTAAGCGTCGGTCGGGTTTTTCTTGGATAAAACTGGAATTTCTTGTGGGGAAGCTCCCGCGGCCGTAGCCGGCGGGGCGGATGGCTGCGGGGCCGGCAACAGCTGGCGCAGGATGGCGTCGGCGATGCCGAAGGCACGGCGGCCGGCCAACTGGTCGGCCACCATATTGTCCTGCCATGTCCAGCATGTCGCTGTTGATCGAGTCTTTATAGATGCTGTCGTCATCGGCCATGGCCTTGGTGGCGTCGCGCATCTTGTGCAGGGTCTGGGCGATGAAGAAGCTCTCGAACTTGACGGCGGCACCGGTGGCCTTGTCGCGGTAGCGCGCTTCCTCGGTCTGCGGGGCAGGGGCGGCCTGGCCGAGCTTGGCGTCATCGGTACCGATGTCCAGCTGGCGCACCGGCAGGGGCAGGAAGCGGCTGTCCATCAGATCACCACCAGTTCGCCTTCGATGGCGCCGGCCTGGTCGAGGGCTTGCAAGATTGCCATGATGTCGTCCGGCGTCGCGCCCAGGCTGTTGACCACGTCGATGATGGCTTGCAGCTTGGCGCCGGCCGGCCATTTGAACATTTGCGGCTTGGCTTCGTTCACCGCCACATTCGATTGCGGGGTGACCACCGTCTGGCCCTGGCTGAATGGCGCCGGCTGGCTCACTTTCGAACTTTCCGAAATGACCACCTTGAGCGAGCCGTGGGTCACGGCGGCCGCCTTCACGCGCAGGCCGTCGGCGATCACCACGGTACCGGTGCGCGAGTTGAACACCACTTTCGGGATGTCCTGGCCGACCTCGATCGGCAGCGCTTCCAGCTTGGCCATGAAGGCGACGCGCTGGGTAGGATTGTCCGGCGCCAGGACGTCGAATGCCGGTGCCGTCTGCCGTGCTGGCCACGTTGCCGAACTTGCGGTTGATGGCTTCCACGATATTGGTCGCGGTTTCAAAGTTCGGCTGCTTCAGCGACAGGTGCACCGATGGTTTGCTGGCGAAGTCGCTGGCGATCTCGCGTTCGATCATGGCGCCGTTCGGGATCCGGCCGGCCGTCGGGGTATTGACGGTGACCGAGGAGCCGCTCTTGCCGGCAGCCGACAGGCCGCCCACCACCACATTGCCTTGTGCCAGGGCGTAGACTTCGTTGTCGGCCGCCTTCAGCGGGGGTCAGCAGCAGCGAGCCGCCGCGCAGGCTCTTGGCGTCGCCCAGCGAGGATACCGTGACGTCGATCGGCTGGCCGCGCCGGTAGCCGGGCGGGAACACGGCGGACACCATCACGGCCGCCACGTTCTTGGACTTGGCGTCGGCGCCGTCCGGCATTTTCACGCCAAATTGCTTGAGCATATTGACCACCGACTGGCTGGCGAACTTGACCTGGGTCGAGTCGCCGGAACCGTTCAGGCCGACCACCAGGCCATAGCCGACCAGCGGATTGTCGCGCACCCCTTCGATGGCGACCAGGTTGCGCAGCTGCGGCGCGGCGCTGGCGGGGAGGGCGATGGCCAGCAGCAGCGCTGCCACAAACCGGTAAACCTGGGTCAGACCCAAGCCGGATGGGCCGTCCCGTCTGACCCGCTCGAGCGGGCCGTCGCGTGTCGGGTCTGACCCTTGGGTCAGACCCTGGTTTGCCGGTTTTGAAACGGAACATATCCATCACCTCAGAAAGGCATCAAAGGGCCAAGGAAGAAGCGCGTCAGCCAGCCTGGTTGGTTGGTCTCGGCCAGGGTGCCCTGGGCGCCGTAAGCGATGCGCGCATTGGCAATCCGCTGCGACGACACCTGGTTGTTGGCATCGATATCGGCCGCACGCAGGAAGCCGCGCAGGCGCACGAATTCTTCGCCCTGGTTCAGGGTCAGCACTTTTTCGCCGGCCACTTTCAGCAAGCCGTTCGGCATCACTTCCTGCACGATCACGGTGATCGCGCCGCTCAGGGCATTCTGCTGCGTGCTCTGGGCATCGCCCTTGAAGCCGCGCTCGGCCGAAATATCGACGCCGGCCTTGGGGAAAGTCTTGCCCAGCAGGCCAGGGGAGGCGATGCCGACGCTGGAATCCTTGGCCAGGGTGGTGCCGGCACTCTTCGATGCCTGCGTGGTTTCCAGCAGGATCACGGTGACGATGTCGCCAACGCGGAAGGCGCGGCTGTCCGACACCAGCGAGATGCTGCTGTCCGGATTGAAGACGCCGCCCGAGGTGCCGCGCGGCAGCGCGGAACGCGAACAGGGCAGGCGCTTCGTCGTAGGGCGCTGGGCGCACGGTCGGTTGCAGGCTGGAGCAACCAGCCAGCAGGGACCAGGGCCAGCGCGGGCAGTGCGGTTTTCATCAGCGTGCGGCCTGTGCCAGGTACTGCAGCATATTATCCGCTGCTGTCAAAACTTTGGGTGTTCATTTCGTAGGTGCGCTGGGCAGCGATCATGTCCACCATCTCTTCCACCACCTGCACGTTGGAGCCTTCCAGCGCGCCCCTGCTTGAGCTTGCCGAACTGGGCGTCGCCTGCGCGGCCTTCGGTGGGGGGCGCCGGAAGCCGGGGTTTCGGCGAACAGGTTTTCACCCAGGGCCTGCAAGGCCGGTCGGGTTGATGAACGAAGTCAGGGTCAACTGGCCCAGTTCGGTCGGCGTGGCATTGCCTGGCACCGTGGCCGACACGGTACCGTTTTTCGCCAATGGTGATGGCGGTGGCATTGGCCGGCACGGTGATTTGCGGCACCAGCGGCAGGCCGGAGGCATTTACCAGCACGCCGTCCTTGTCGACCTGCAACTGGCCGGCGCGGGTGTAGGCCGGTTCGCCGTTCGGCCGGCGCACCTGCAGGAAACCATTGCCCATCACGGCCACGTCGAGCGCGTTATTGGTGGTTTGCACATTGCCGTTGGTGAAGATCTTCTGGGTGCCCACCAGGTGGGTACCGTTACCCATCTGCACGCCCGATGGATTCAGGGTGTTGTTGTCGGCGCGCTGGGCGCCCGGCTGTTGGTCGATCGAATAGAACAGGTCTTCGAACACCACGCGGTCGCGCTTGAAGCCGACGGTATTGGCGTTGGCCAGGTTGTTGGCGATAGCTTGCAGCTTGGCGTCTTGCGCCTGCACGCCGGTCTTGCTGATCCACATTGCTGGATTCATCGGGATTCTCCTGTTAGCCGCTAATCAGTTTATTGCCGACCGAGGTCATGTCGTCGGCGGCCTTGAACAATTTCATCTGGATTTCAAAGGTGCGGTTCAGGCTCATGACGGCCACCATCTCTTCCACGGCGGTCACATTGGCGCCTTCCAGGTGGCCGGCCCGCACTTGCACGCTCGGGTCGGTGGCCAGCAACTGGCCGTCGCGCGCCACCAGCAAGCCCGCTTCATTCTTGGTCAGCTCGGACGCTTCGGCGCGCACCAGCTTGAGCTTGTCGATCACCTGCATTTCGGCATTGGCGGTCGGGCCCAGGATGGACACGGTGCCGTCCTGGCCGATCTCGACCTTGCGGTGCAGCGGCAGCGTGATTGGGCCGCCTTCACCCAGCAACTGCATGCCGTTGACGGTCAGGGTGCCGTCGGCGTCGAGGGTGATGGCGCCGGCGCGGGTATACGCCTCGCCGGTCGGGCCCTGCACGGCCAAGTAGCCGGGGCCGGAGATCGCTACGTCCAGGTCGCGCCCGGTCTGGCGCAGCACGCCCTGGCGGTCGGTCACGGCATTCGACTGCATCTGCGACATGTGGCGGTCGTCGTAGCCGTAGCCGGGCAGCTTGGCAGCCTGCGCCAGCTCGAGGTTGGCGCGGAAGCCGTTGGTGTCGAGGTTGGCGAGGTTGTTGGCGTGCACCTGCTGGCCACGCATGGCCCGCTCGGCGCCGCTCATCGCGGTATAGATCAGCGCGTCCATTCAGCGGCCTCGCTTACAGGGCTTGCATCAGCGACTGCAGCATCTGGTTCTCCGCGGTGATGACCTTGGAGTTGGCCTGGTAGTTGCGCTGCGACGTCATCAGGCTGACCAGTTCCGACGTCACGTCGACGTTGGAGGTTTCCAGCGAAGCGACGGTCAGCGCGCCGGCGATGCCCTGGCCCGCTTCGGACAGGTTGGCGTTGCCGGACTGGACGTTCGCGGTCCAGGACGTTTCGTTGACCGGGGTCAGCGAGTCTTCGTCAGGGAAGGTGGCGATGGCCAGGCGGGCAATGGCTTGTTTTTCGCCGTTGGAATACTTGGCCACTACATTGCCGGCCTGGTCGAGTTCCACGCCCACATAGCTGCCGGCCGCGTAGCCGTCGGCGGCGTTGGTCGAGGTGGTCGATTCGCCTTTCTGGAAGGTGGTGCCGGTGTAGTCGATCTCGACCGTCATGGCGGCGGCCGGGGCCGCGCCAAAGCTCAGGTTGTGGGCATAGGAGGCGCCGCCGTTTGCAGTCAGGTCGAGCTGGCCGTTGGTGTCGAACACCAGGGTGTAAGGCGAGCCGCCGCCGGCGCCCAGGTCGGTGCCGTCCACCGCCGAATACACTTTGACGGTGCGCGCGGCCGGGTCTTTCACGAAGTACTGGGTCACGGTGTGTTCATTGCCCAGCGAATCGTGCAGCACGGTGACCTTGGACATGTTGTACATGTTTGCGTCCGGCACCACGGCTGGAACGACGGTGGCGTTCGGCAGCTTGGTGGTGATATTGCCGGTCGGTACCGTCCAGTCGGCCGACATATTGGCGACGAAATCGATATTGGTGGTGGCCTTGGCGGTCAGCAGGTTGGTCGGCACCTTGATGTCGCCCATCGGGCCGGCCAGCAGGCTTGGCGGGGTCAGCTGGAAGCCCTGCACCTTGCCGCCTGCGCTGTTGACCAGGAAGTCGGTGGCATCCTTGGTGAAGATGCCGACGCGGGTGTAGTTGGTCTGGCCGGTGGAATCCTTGGCCACGAAGAAGCCGCGGCCATTGATCAGCGCGTCGAGGCCGCGGTTGGTGGCCTGGATGCCGCCGTTCAGGCCGATCGACTGGGTGGTCGAACCGATGTGCACGCCGGTCGGCTGCGCGCCCGCGTGCAGCGACGCGAAGTTGGCGCGGCTGGACTTGAAGCCGTAGGTCCCGGCGTTGGCGATATTGTTGGAAATCGTACCCAGTTGCTCGTTAATGGCCTGGATGCCGGACAAAGCGATATCGAAACTCATGGCGAGGACCTTTCGTTAAATGACGGTAGTCGGGGCTTTGCCCCGGAATGCGGTAATGGCCGAGGGCGATACTTCGCCCACGGTATCAATCTTGACGGTAACGCTACCGGCGGCGCCGACTTGAACACTGTCGAGGCGGCCCAGCACGGCCACCGGCGCGCTCGGGTTGCTTTCGCTGGCAATGCGCATCGAGTAGCTGCCGGCTGGCAGGCCCAGCGCGGCCGGGTCGATGCTGAACTGGTGGGTGCCTGCCGGCAGGGTGCCCATCACCACTTCGTACTGCTGGCCGTTGCTGCCGGTCAGGACCAAGCTGGTCTTGGTCGAGTTGTTGGCCAGGGTGGCCTCGCCCGTCACCTTGTGGCCGTCGATAGTCACCTGGCTGGACTGCACCATCACGTCGGAGCCGACCTGGGCACCCATCGCCAGCACCTGCATCGATTGCAGTACGGAGGCGTTGGCGGTGGTCAGGTTGGCCAGGTTCTGCAGCGCTTCGGTCTGCGACAGCTGGGTCAGTTGCTGGACGAACTGGGCCGGGTCTTGCGGCGACAGCGGGTCCTGGTTCTGGATCTGGGCCACCAGCAGCTTGGTGAACATGTCGCGGCCCTCGTTGGAGGCGCCGTTCAGGGCCACGCCGGCCGGGTTGCTGTTTTGCGCAGCCGCGTTAGTGAACAGGTTGGTTTCCATCAGGATTCACCGAGTTTGAGCAGGGAAGCTTGCATGCCGCGGATGCGGCCCAGCACTTCCACATTGGTTTCAAAAGCGCGCGATGCCGACATCATGTCGGTCATCTCGGCCACCTGGTTGACGTTGGGGTAGAACACCATGCCGTCGGCATTGGCCAGCGGGTTGCCCGGTTCGTACACCTTGCGCAGCGGCTCGGCCGATTCGACCACGTCCAGCACCTGCACCCGGCCGCCGGCCGCGGCGTCGAGGTTGTCGTCCATCACGGTGGCAAACACCGGCTTGCGGGCGCGGTAGGTTTCGGCCTCGCTGCCGGCCACCGAGTCGGCATTGGCCAGGTTGGAGGCAACCGTATTCAGGCGCACTGTCTGCGCCGCCATCGCCGATCCGGCAATTTGCGCAATGTCTTTGAAACTCATGGGAGATCCCCTTATTGACCGTTGATGGCCTTGGCGATGCCGCGCAACTTCATATTGATGAAAGTCAGGCTGGTTGCGAAGTCAGTTGCATTTTGCGAGAAAGCGGCTTGCTCCACGCCGATTTCGACCGTGTTGCCATCGCCGCTAGGGTGGTAGGGCACGCGGAACTTGGTCTCGCCGTCACCGTCCAGAACCGGCTCGCCCGCCAGTTCTGCCTCTACGCGCGCCAGCGATTCCTTGAAATCGATATCCTGTGCTGAGTAGCCGGGCGTGTTTTCGTTGGCGATATTGGAGGCCAGGACGCGGGTGCGCTGTGCACGCAATTGCAATGCATCCGCATGCAAACCTACTGCGTCCTTGAAATTGATAGCCATCGTTTCTCTCCTCTGGTAATGTCCCAGCGAATTCGAATTTACATACTAAAGGTATTGCCCATGTCCAACAATCCTATTGTACAGGTTTTCGGCGGACTATTGCTCATAGGAATTTTAAATTGCCGTGTTGCAACTGCTTCAACAATGGAAGAATTGCTAAGCAAAGTGAAACTAGCTGCAGAAAATCAATTGAAAAACAATGCAGAAAGTCAACGCTGGTCGGAGCCGAAGTTCGATGTCGAAGTGGTAAGGACAAATCGCGCGATTCCCGACTGTCCCTCTGAAACGCGGGTCGAGAGCCTGGACCGGCGCGGCATGGCGCGCATGCGCTTCGTGGTGATTTGCCCAAGCTTGCAAGGTTGGCGTTATGAGTTCATTGCCAAGGGCAAGGTATCGGCAAACGTTGCAGTGGCGGCCACGGATTTAATTTCCGGAAAAATTCTGTCGCCTTTAGATTTGTTGCGGGTGCGCCACGATATCAGCTTGATTCCCGATGCTTTTTCGGAGCTTGGCGAGTTGGAAGGGATGGCGGCGCGGCGCAGTATCCGCGCCGGCGAAGTGATCCGGCCGAATATGTTGGCAGCGCCACAACTGGTCAAGCGCGGCGACCAGGTGCGCATCGTCGCCCGGCGCGAGCAGATCGAAGTGTCGATGGCGGGCGAGGCGCTGGACAATGGCACGCGCGGCGCCATCATCCGGGTCAAGAACAGTAGCGGCACCCAGATCCGGGCGCGCGTTATTGAGGCGGGGACTGTGGAGCCTGCTGACTTGCCTTGATGCTGGCCGCGACGCGGCCCAGCTTATCGGCGTAGGCGGGATCGGTGGCATAGCCGCCGGCCTGCAGCGCGTGGGCAAAGGCTTGCGCATCGCTGCCGGTATTCAGGGCGCGCCGGTAGCGTGGATTGTCGAGCAGCAGGCCGGCATAGTCTTCGAACGAGCCGGCCAGATCGCCATAGCCGCGGAAGCGTTCGTTGCGGGCGTGCGCCACGCCGTCTTCCACTTCCAGCGTGTCCAGTGCCTGCACCGCGCCTTGCCAGTTGCCGCCAGCCTTGATGCCGAACATATTGTTGCCCGGCGCATGACGGCCCCAACCTGATTCCAGCGCCGCATGGGCGGCCACCAGTTCCGGCGCCACGCCAAGGCGGGCCGCGGCGGCTTCCGCATGGGGCCGGATCGCTGCCAGGAACGCTTGCTGGGCTTCGTTGGGAACGCTGCCTTCGGCGATTGCTTCGCTGCCGCCCATGGCGCGTGCGGCCAGGCGGGCGCGCAGGGCGGCGCCGTCGGCCGTCAGGCTATTGCCGGCGCCGGCGCCGGCTGCGGCGCCAGACGGGGCGTCGGCCGAGGCGATGTAGCGCGCCACGTCGGCATGCACCTGGCGGAAAGTGGCGCTGCCGGCGCCGTTGGCTGTCGCTGCGCCGGCCATGCCGGCATTGGCGGCCAGCGCAGGGCTGAAGGCGGCCGGCAGCGCAGGGCGCGTGGCGCTCATATTGCTCACGGTGGCCGCAGTCGCCCGGGTCGGCGCTGTGGCGGCTGTAAACGCCCGTAAAGGCGTGAATTCAGACCGGCTCATAGGTTTGATCGTCGCCATGCAGCACGCGCTGCATGATGGTGTATTGCTCCGCCAGCAGGTCGGCATTGCGGCGGCCCATTTCGCGCGCCGTCTGCACCATGCCTTCCAGTTGCGCCCAGTCGGCCTCGAGGCGCGCACGCGCTTCGGGCTTGAGCAGGGCGAACACTTGCTCCATGGAAGGCTGGGGGCCGATCAGGCGGGTCGCCAGGTCGACCCGCTGGGCGCGGCGCGCTTCCAGTACATCGACCAAAGCGCCGATTTCTTGAGCGATTTCGCCCAGGCGTTCGCTCTGGTGCCGGATCGCCGCTTCAAACTGCTGGGCGATCAGGTCCAGCATCTGCTGGTAACTTTGCAAGTCCGCCTTGATGCCGTCGAGCAGCATCTTCATGGCGTCCTGGCGTGACAGGTCTTTCACTGCTCGCCCCGGTGGAACTTCTGGATCAGGCCGGCCAGCTTGCCGGCGTCGAACGGTAGCTCGCCCTTGGCCAGGGCGTCGCGCAATTGGGCCACGCGCTCGTGGTCGATGTCGCCCATTTCCTGCATCGCTTTCATGGCAGGCTGCAGCACGGCCGATTCCAGCTCGCGCTGGGCGGCCGGGGCGGTGGACGGGCGTGCCGCTTCGGCCGGCGCGCCGTCGGCGACGGTCTGCACCGGGGTGCCTGGGGTGGAACCGGAAATCCTCATACGGTTTCCTCTTGACTTAACATTAATTGCCATTGCTCTTCCCCTTGCCAGGCAGCAGTTGTTGCCGCAATTGCTGCAACAGGCCGGGTGCGGGTAAATCCGATTCCCCGATGATAGCAGTCTTGCTGCTTGGCATGCCAAACATATCGGCGATGGCTTTCGCCTGCGTGTTGGTCAGGATCAGCAATTCGATCCGGCGGTTGACACCAGCATCGGCCCGTTTGGCATCGAGCGGCGCACGGTCGGCCATGCCGACCACCTGCAGCACGCTGTCCTGCGGCATGGTGCCGGCCAGTAATTGCGAACGGGCCGCCATGGCGCGGTTGCTGGACAGGTTCCAGTTGGAGAAGGCTTTGTAGCTGGTGTCGGCGTACTGCGCAGAGTCGGTGTGGCCGACGATCAGCATCTGGTTTTCCATCTTGGCGAACAGCGGGCCCATGCTCTGCAGCAGGCGCGCGAACTTGTCGGTCGGGATCGCCGAGCCGCGCACGAACATGCCCTGGCTGTCGGTATCGTGCAACATCACGCGCAAGCCATACGGCGTGACCACCGATTCAAGATTGCTGGCCAGGCCAGTTTCCTCGCTCATCCTGGTGAGCGTCTTGGCCAGCAGTTTGAGGTCTTCCGGCGATTCGTAGCGCACCCGGTTTTCGGCCGTATTGGTGGGGCTCTTGTTGAAGCCCTGGGTGGCGTTGCCATCCACGTCGGTATTGCCGGTGCGCGGCATCGGGAAGCGTTCGATCAGGCTGCCGCGCGGGCCGCCCACCTGTTCCGGCATCACGCCCTTGCCGACGTCGGTCTTGCTGCCGTCGGCCTGGGTCAGCACGTGTTCCAGCGTTTCCTGGTTGCGCACGGCCATCAGCCACAGCACCAGGAACAGGCACATCAGGGCCAGGCAGAAGTCGGCAAACGCGACTTTCCAGGCGCCGCCATGTTCATCGTGCTTGTGCTTGCCACCGCCGCGCTTGACGATGGTTTGCTCATGGTGCTTGTCATGCGGCTTTAGCACGGCCACCTCCCCGGCGCGAGTTGGACTCCGGCTCGTCGCCGCCTTCCATGGCATTGATCCAGCCTTCGAGCTGGGCGAAGCTTGGCTTGATGTTCAGCTGCACCAGGCGGCGCCCGGCGTCGATCGCCAGCAGCGGCGGCTTGCCGGCGACGTGGGTTACCAGCACCACTTTCACGCATTCCATGGTGGAGGCTTCCTGGCTGACCAGCTGCTTGAGCATATTGGAAATCGGGTCCAGCACGCCGTAGCAGAAGAAGATACCGATGAAGGTGCCGACCATGGCGGCGCCGACGTGCTCGGCGATCTCGGCCGAGGTGGCGCCTTCGCCCACCGTGCCCATGGTGATCACGATGCCCAGCACCGCGGCCAGGATACCGAAGCCTGGCATCGCTTCGCCGATCTTGCCCAAGGATTTGGCCGGCTGGGTCAGCTCTTCATGGATGGCTTCCAGCTCCTGCTCCAGCACGCCCTCCAGTTCATGGGCGTTGATCTTGCCCATCGCCATCAGGCGGAAGTTGTCGACGATGAAGGCCAGCAGTTTGGGTTCGTCCAGGATCAGCGGATAGCGCTGGAACAGCGGCGATTCGCGCGGCGCTTCCACGTGGGCGTCCAGGGCCTTCAGGCCGCCGGCGGCCAGCTGCAGCAGTTCATACATCAGCAGCAGCAACTGGCGCTGGAATTCGGAGTCGTACTTCTTGCGCGACATCAGGTGCTTACACTGTGTCATGGTCTCGGCCAGCACGTGGCGCGGGTTGCCGATCACAAAGGCGCCGATGCCGGCGCCGGCAATCACCAGCAGTTCCAGCGGCTGCCAGATCGCAGTGAAGTGGCCGCCCATCATGGCGTAGCCGCCAAACACCGAGCCAAACACGATCATGATGCCGAATAGTTGCTGCATGGTTTATGCCTTTCGATAGATCTTTGAGGTGGGCTGCGGCTCAGGCCGCCAGCACCGCTTTCATCTTGTTCAGGGCCTGCTTGTTCAACTGGCAGACGCGGGCGTCGGTCAGGTCCAGCACGGCGGCGATTTCTTTGTAGCTGAGCTCGAATTCGTAATACATCTGGATCACGCGCTGCTCGCGTTCGTCGAGCCCGGTCAGCGCCTGCTCCAGGCTGCGCCGTATCATCAATTGTTCTTCCGGGCCGGCCACGCTGCCGGTGTCGGCAAGCGTGTCTTGCAGGATCTCGTCGAAGCTGGCGATGGTTTCCGCATTCTCGTCCAGCAGGTAAGCCTGGTAGCTTTCGGCATCGAGCCCGAGCGCGCCCATGATTTCCTGTTCGCCCGGCTCGCGGCCCAGCTTGCGCGTCAGCTCGCGCACCGCATCGCGCATCTTGTGGCTTTGCTGGCGCACCGCACGCGGGCGCCAGTCCTGCCGCCGCAGCTCGTCCAGGATGGCGCCGCGCACGCGCAGCGAGGCATAGCTGCCGAAGCCGGTGTCCGGCGCGCCGTAGCGGCGCAGGGCTTCGAGCAGGCCCATCAGGCCGATCTGCTCCATATCGTCACGGTCGATCGCGCCCTGCACCTGCGAGTTCAGCTGGCGCACGATGCGCTTGACCAGCGGCGCATAGGCGAGCAGGTGCTTCTGCTCGTCGGCTGCGCTGACGGCGCCGTAGCTCTCGGCATATGGCTCTGCAACCGTGTCCACCAAGCCCATGGCCTTTACTCCAGGATCAACTTGCCGATCATCACCTGCTCGAACGGGCGTTCGCGCGCCTCCTTGGCATAGGCTTCATCGTAAGCCTTGTTCAATTCTTCGACAAACTGGTCAATGGTCATCATGGAAGCTTTTTCCATCGGCAGCGCCGACAGCGCGCGCACGGCAACGCTGCGCAGCAGCGGCAAGGCTTCCTTGGCTTCCTTTTCCTGCTTGGCCGTGGTCGAGATGACGAGGTCGGCCGACATATAGTGCGGCACGGTGTCGCCCGGCTGGCGGCGCAGCATGACAATCACTTTCTCAATGGTCAGGTACTTCAGCGGCTCGCCCGGTTTTTTCTGTTCGGCCGCCGCCTTGGCTGGCTCGGCGCTCTTGCCTTTCATGAACCAGACCGCGCCACCGGCGGCGCCCGCGCCTACCAGCAGCGCGACGGCTGCGATCAGAACCAGTTTCTTATTCATCTAATGCTTACTCCCGTTCGCCCAACATGGCAAAAGTGGTGGTGACGGCATCAGCGTCGTCCAGGGCGCGGCCTGGCTGGCGCTGCTGCTCGCGTTGTTGCTGTGCTTCCTGTTGGCGCTGCTGTTGGCCACCATCGGCCAGGTTGCGCGCGGTACTGGCCGAAACCGTGACGGCCACGTCGCCGAACTGGCGCTGCGACAGGTCCTGGCGCACGGCGTCGCCAATGGTGTTGAGCTGGCGCAGCACTTCGCTGTGGCTGGCTGCGATGGTCACTTGCAGCGCGCCGCCGCTGTGGCGCACGGAAATTTCCACGCTGCCCATATTCGGTGGTTCCAGGCGGATCACGGCGCGTTCGTCGTTGCGCGCCAACTGCAGTTGCAGGCGGTCGCCCAGCGCGGCGCGCAGCGGTTGCTGCCATTGCTCCGGGCTGCCGCCCAGTTTCAGCGAGTCGCCCTGCGGCGCCGCGGCGGCATTGGCCAGCACGCTGCGGAAGCCGGGCAGGGCGCCGGCATCGGTGGGCTGGCGCTGGCTGTCGGCCAGCAAGCTGGCGCTGTCCTTGGCCGCGATCGGCGCGGCAGTGCTGTCGGCGGCCTGGCCTTGCAGGGCGTTCAGCGCGGCCACCCGCACCTCCGCCAGTGCTTCCCCGGCGGAGGTGCGGGTGGCCGCGGCCGGCGTGCTGGCTGGCAGCCCATTGCCAACGGCAGGACGGGCTGCGGCGGCGAGCATGGCGGCGCGGGCGTCCAGCAAGGAGGCTTCGGGCGCCTTGGCCGCTTCGGTTTGCGCGCCGGCGCCGGCGTCGCGCGCGGCCAGGGCGCTGGCCTGGGCCTGTTGGCGCAGCAGCAGGGCGCTGTCGCTGGCGGACGGCTTGGCGGCAGGGGCGGCGGTCAGGGCGGCGGCCACGGCTGCCACGCTGTCCGGGGTGGCGCCCGGCGCGCTGCCGGCCAGCGGCAGGTTGCCCATGGCGGGCAGCATGGTGGCCACGGCCTGCGCGGCGGCAGTCGTGTCGTCGGCCGCTTCGGCCGGTGCGGCCTGGTCTTCGGCAAGCTGGCCGGCCATGGCGTCCAGCAAGGCGCCAAACGGCGCCGGTGCGCTGGCCGCTGCGGCATCCAGCAGCGCGCCGGCCAGCGCACTGGCGGGTGCCGCGCTGTCATGCGCGGCGGCGGCAGGCGTGGCGTCGGCAGCGCCATTGGCGGCTGGCGGCGGCAGGCCGGCCGCGCTGGTGGCTGGGGGGACGGTGGCGGCAGGCGCCGCAGGCAGCTTGATCATGCTCAGGTTCCGGTAGCAGCGTTAGCGCTGTCGAGGGCATAGGCAAGCCAGCCCTCTCTGTTGTTCGTCATATCGTTCAGGTGCTGGCCGGTCTCGACGGTGGCGCTATCGACTTTTGCCACTGCCGCGACGTGCAAATCACGCAGCGCCGCCAGCGCTGCGCTCTCGGCCGGCGTCCACGCACCCTGCGCCGCCAGCGCCGGCAGGGTGGAGCCCATCAAAGTATTAATCGCCGCCAGTGCCGCCCAGTCGCTGGCGGCAGTGGCGGCGCTCAGCTGCTGCGCAAGCTGCAGCAGCGCCGGTTGCCTATCCATGCTTGTCGTGCACGCCCTGCCAGCCGGCGCGGATCGTGGTCAGCAGGCCCACCACCTCGTCGATGACGGCAGGGTCCATGTCCACGCCGGCACGGTACAGGCGGGCAGCGCAATAGTCGTACAGGCGGCCCAGGTTGGCCACCACCTCGCCGCCTTGCTCGAAATCGAGCGAGCTGGCGAGGCCGTTGATGATTTCCGTGCACTTGTCGAGGCTGAGCGCCTTTTGTTCGTAGCGCTTGCCGACGATATGGCCGCGCGCACGGGCCAGCTCTTCCAGCAGGCCGTCGGTCAGTACCAGCACCAGTTCGATCGGCGTGGCGCGGGCCGTCTGTGCTTCCAGGTTGGTGGCGTGATAGCTGCCGTAGGCGTCGTGATCCATTGTTTACAGGCTTTCAGGAATCGGATTTGCTGAACATCGCATCAAACATGCTGCTGGTTCCGCTCATCTGGGACTGCAGGGCTTGCAGCTGGGTGAACTGGGTCAGGTAGCGCTTGTAGGCGTTGTCGTATTGGGTTTCCAGCACGGCCTGGCGGGCCACCAGCTGGGACTGCAGTTTGGTGTTGGCGTCCTTGCGGGTGGCAAGCTGGCCGGTGCCGGCCTTGGTCCAGCTATTCACCAGGGTATCGAGATTGCCCAGTACACCGGTCGGCGCGGCGCCGGTCTTGCCCAGGATCGCATCGAGACCGCTCGGGTTGGTGGCCAGGGCCTTGTCCAGGCGCGTCTTGTCCAGCGCCAGGGTGCCGTCGCGCTGGGCGGTGACGCCATAGTTGACCAGGCTGACGCCGCCGACCGCAGTGCGCAGCAGCGACTGCATGCGCGACTTCAGCGAAGCGAGGCCGGCGTCGGAAGCATAGATGCCGCTGGCCGCGCCCTTGGTGGCGTCACCGGCTGCCGTCAATTCGCCGATCGAGGTCAGCATCTTGTTCCACTGGTCGACGAAGTTCTGCACATTGGTGGCGGTGGCGCTGCTATCGCGGGCGACGTTCAGCGTCACCGGCACGCCGCCGGTCTGGGCTTTGGTAAACGTCATCGCCACCCCATCGACCACGTTGAAGGTGTTCGAAGCCTGCGTGATCTTGTTGCTCGGATCGCCACCCGGGGCGCCGACCCAGACCACGGCGTCGGTGCCGGCCTGCAGGACACGGTTGGCATCGGCCAGTTGCGCCTGCAGGGCCGGATCGCCCAGATTGGTGGTGTCGATGCCGGCCACGCCGTTGGCCTGGCCGGTCAGGTTGGAGGTCAGCACCAGGCGGGTCTGGCCGTTGACGGTCAGGGTCGAGGCGGTGACGCGCGAGTTATTGGTCGCTTCCATATTGATGGCTGCGGCAATTTCTTTCGCGCTCAGCACATTGTTCAGGTCTTTGTCGCCATTGGCCAGGCTGACGGTGAAGCTGCTGCCGTCGGCCAGTTTGACGGCCAGGGTGCCGGCAGCAGCGCCGGTCACGCCGGAATTGCTCATGCCGCTGTACGACACCTGGCCGACCGTGGCCAGCTGTTCGACGTAGAACTGGTAATTGCCGGCCGCAGCCGTGGCAGTCGCGGTGGCAGTCCCGACATCGGAGCTGAAGCTTGCCTTATTGGCCACTACCGAGCCGGACGCGGTGGTGCTCGACAAAGTGCTGCGGAAGGTGCTCAAGGCCGAGCTGAGCTTGGTCAGCGCCTTGCCGATCGCGGTCGCGCTGGCGGACTGGCTGTCGAGCATCGACTGGCGGCCCTGGATATACATCTGCGCCAGTTGGGTAGCCGTGGTCTTGGGATCGTAGGTAGGGACAGAAGTAGCCATTTCTCGTGCTCCGAGGAAATTAAATGAAGTGTACCAAGGTAAGAGGCGACCAAAGTGATGACTTCATGAAATATTCGGTTCAGCCTTTCATTTATGTCCGCGGAACCACAGTTGGGTTGCCAGTTCATCATGCCGCTTGCGCTCTTGCACGCGCTGCGCCGTGACTGCGGCATCCTGGTGGCGCTCGAGCACCTGGCCCAGCACCTCGCGCTTGACGTAGGCGGCGGTCAGGGCGCGCTGCGACACGACCATGTCGGCCTCATGCATGTGCAGGTTGAGGCGCTGGCTGTCGGCCAGCGCCATCACGCCCTGCTTGTAGTCGCCGCAGTTCACCGCCAGCGCCATCGGCAGCCGGCCGGACGGGCCGCTGCTTTCGTACAAGCCGGTCAACTTGTCGAGGGTTTTCTTGTAGCGCTCGCGCACACTTTCCTTGGCGGCCATTTCGGTCTGCAGTTTGTCGACTTCATTGCTGCGCATGTCGACCAGGGTCGACAGGCTGCGGATCGTGGTAGTGGTCATGCCATCAACCTTTCAAGTTGGTCCACGCAGTTGGCATAGGGGGCCGCTTCCTTGGTCCCCTGGCACAGGAATTCTTCGATATGCGGATGCAGGTTCACTGCCTTGTCGGTGACCGGGTCGGCGCCGGGCACGTAGGCGCCGAGCGGGATCAGGTCGCGCACCCGTTCATGGCGCGCCATCGAGGCTTTCAAGGCGCGCGACGCCAGCATGTGCTCGCGCGTGATCACATGGTTCATGCAGCGGCTGATCGAAGCGGCAATATTGATGGCCGGGTAATGGCCGCGCTCGGCCAGCTCGCGCGTCAGCACGATGTGGCCATCGAGGATGGCGCGCGCGGTGTCGACCACCGGGTCTTGCTGGTCGTCGCCTTCAGCCAGCACGGTGTAGATCGCGCTCATGCTGCCGTACGGGTTCTCGCCGTTGCCGGCCGATTCCACCAGCTGGGGCAGGGCCGAGAACACCGACGGCGGGTAGCCCTTGGTGGCGGGCGGCTCGCCCAGCGCCAGCGCCACTTCGCGCAGCGCCATCGCATAGCGGGTCAGCGAGTCGACCAGCAGCAGCACGTGCTTGCCCTGGTCGCGGTAGTGGGCCGCGATCGAGTGGCACAGCTCGGTTGCCATGATGCGCATCAGCGGCGATTCGTCGGCCGGCGCAATCACCAGCACGGCTTTCCGCAAGCCTTCCGGGCCCAGCGACATTTCGATGAACTCGCGCACTTCGCGCGAACGTTCGCCGATCAGGCCCACCACCACCACGTCAGCCACGGTCTGGCGCGTGATCAGGCCCAGCAGCACGGACTTGCCGACGCCGGAGCCGGCCATCAGGCCGACGCGCTGGCCCTTGCCCAGCGTTAGCATGCTGTTGATGGCACGCACGCCGACGTCGAGCGCATCGACCACCGGTTGCTTCTTGAGTGGGTTGATGCGCGGCGGCTGCGCGTCGAGCGGGTGCTCGCCGCCCAGCTTGCCGAGGCCATCGATCGCTTCGCCGATGCCATTCACCATGCGGCCCAGCCAGCTGTCGCCAATCTGCAGGCTTGATTTTTCGACCGTCGGCAGCACGCGCGCGCCGGTGGTCAGGCCGGAGGCTTTCTTGAACGGCATCAGGAAGGTCAGCTTTTCGCGGAAGCCCACCACTTGCGCGTCCAGCCACTCGCCGTCGATTGTCTCGATCTGGCAACGCTGGCCGGTATGCAGCTTGCAACCCGTGGCCTCCAGCAGCAAGCCGGAAGCGCCCACCAGGCGCCCGGTCGGGGTCGCCAGCGGCACCTCATCGAGTTCCAGTTTGCGCAGTGCGTCGGCAATCATTCTTCACTCTCGGCATCGTCGCCGCCATCGGCGGCCTGCAACTGATTATCGACCTGTTCCATGACAGCGGCAAGACGCTGCTGGCAGCCGGCATCGACTTCACTGTCGCCGGCGCGGATGCGGCATTCGCCCAGGTCGAGGCGGGCATCGCCGATCAGGTTCCAGCGCTTGGCGCGCTTCGGATCGACTTCCATGATGCGCTTCACTTCTTCCGGATTCAGGTAGACATCGATCTCGTCGCGGGTCGGCGGCAGCGACGCCAGGGTCTCGTCGACCAGGGCCATGATCTGTACCGGCTGCAAGGCGAGTTCGGCGCGGATCACATTGCGCGCCACTTTCGCCACCAGGTCCACCACTTCCTTGCGCTGCGCCGCGCGGTAATCGGCGCGCAGCTTCTTCAGCGATTTCAGCATGCCGTCGACCGGACGCGCCAGGTGGTCGAAGCCGACCAGGGTTTCCTGGCGGCCTTCTTCGCGGCCCAGCTCGACGCCTTGCTGGCGGCCTGCTTCAAAACCGTCTTCCTGGCCGCGCTGCAAGCCGATTTCGTAACCGTCGCGCTGGCCTTGTTCAAAGCCCTCGCTGACCGAAGCCTGCCATTGCGCGCCATCGGCCATCTGGCCCTGGCCGGCGACGCGCTGGCCATTGGCGCCATGCGTATGCACGTACTGCTGCAAGGGCGGGAAACGGAAGGGGCGGAACTGTTTCATCATTCGACCACCGTTTCAGCGAACAGCTGCACTTCGACTTCGCCGGCATCGGCCAGGGCCTTGACGGTGGCCATGATTTCCTGGCGCGTGGCGGCGATGCGCGACATCGGCACCGGGCCGGCGCGGCGCATCATGTCTTCGAACGCCTGCGCCTGGCGCTTCGGCATGGTTTTCAGCACCGCATCGCGGATCGCCTGCTCGGCGCCCTTGAGCGCGATGGCCCACTGCTCGAGCGGCACTTCCTCGATGATGCGGGTGAGGGTGACTTCGGTCTGGGTCGACAGGATCAGGAAGTCGTACATCTGCATCTCGATCTGTTCCACCATTTCCGGGTCATGGGCGCGCAGCAGTTCGACGATCTGGGCGCGGTTGCCCGGCAGGCGGTTCAGGATCTCGGCCACCTGGCGCACCCCTTCCACGCTGGTCGACTGCGAATCGAACGATGACAGGCAACGGTTCACCAGCTCTTCCAGTTCCAGCAGCAGGTCGCGGTCGATCTCGTCCAGGCGCGCCATGTTCAGCAGCACCAGGTCGCGCCCTTCCAGCGGCAGCGCATCGAGGATCTGGCCGGCCAGCGCCGGCGGCAGGAAGGCCAGGAACACCGCCTGCATCTGCACGTGTTCGTTGGCGATATAGTCGGCCAGCCACTTCGGCGAGGCCCACTGCAGGCGCGCCATTTTCGGGCGCAGCTCGTCGCCGTAGATGTTGTTCAGCACGGTGTTCGCGATATCGCCGCCCAGCGCCAGGTCGAGCGAGCGCTTGAGGAAGGAGCGCGACGCGCCGTGCACGCCGGATTGCTGGCGGTAATCGTCGAAGAAGGTCTGCATCGCCGTCTTCACTTCTTCCACCTTGATGCCACTCATGCGCGACATGACCTGGGTCACTTCCAGCAACTCTTCGCGCGACAGGCAGCGCAGCACGGCAGCAGCCGGCTCTTCGCCGATCGACAGCAGCACAATGGCAGCTTGCTCGACCGGGCTCAGGCCCTGCTCGTGGTCGTTGTCCAGGTTATTGTTGATGTCGGCCATTTTTCTGCATCCATTGTTTGACGACTTCGGCTACGCGTTCCGGCTCTTTCTCGGCCAGCACCTTGAGGTGATCCACCATCACGTCGACCGGCGAGCCGGCCGGCGGCAAATCGTAGTTCTCCAACAGCGGCACCACCGGCATCTGGCGGCTTTCCAGCGGGCCCGGCTTGGCGCCTGCATCCTGCGCTTCCGGAGAGCCTAGTGCAGCCGCCACCGCAGCGGCGCCCGGCACGGCACTGCCAGTGCCCGGGATCGGGGTAGCCTCGGCCTGGCGCGCGGCTGCGCCGGCCAGGGCCGGCTTGGCGGCGTGCGCCGGCGCGGCCGGGGCAAAGCGTGCGGTCAGCAGGCGCAGCAATGGGCGCGCCAGCAGCAGGTAAGCCAGCAGCAGTGCCACCGCGTAACCGAGCCAGCCGGCCGAATCGACCACCGTGTCGCGTTCCTGCCACCATGGCACTTCGCTGGCCTTGGACGGGAAATTCATGGCGCTCACCACCAGCTTGTCACCGCGCTCTTCATTGATGCCAAGGCCGCTGCGCAGCACCTTCTCGATGTTGGCGATTTCAGGTGCGGTCCAGCCGGTCTTGGGGAAGGGCGCCGCAGCCTGGGCCAGCACCACCGCCACGTTCTGGCGCACCAGGCGCCCGCGCGCGCGCTTGGTCTGGGTGATGCTGCGGTCGTAAGCGTATTGGCGCGTGGTGGCGTTCTTGCGGGCGCTACCATCCGGCGCCTGGCCCGCTGCGGCGGCGCCGCCTTGCGCTGCCGCGGCATCGGCTGCCTGCTGCTGCGGCGGCCGGTTGGACAGGGTGCCCGGCACGCCCATCGCGATGCGGTTGCGGTCCTGTTCTTCACGCATGGCTTCGCTGGTCACCTTGGGCTCGGCGCCATATTTCTCAACGGTTTCCTCGACCTTGTCGTTGTCGACATCGGCGGTCACGCTGACGCGGAAGTTGCTGTCGCCGACGATCGGGCCCAGCAGGCCCTTGATATTGCCCCGGATTTCTTCCTGTTGGCGCTTGGCGTTTTCGTTGCTCGAGGTTGAAGCATCGAAGGCTTCGCTCAGGTCGACATGCGACGACAGCAGGTTGCCCGACTGGTCGACCAGGCTCACGCGCGCCGGGTTCAGCGAGGCAACGCTGCCGGCCACCATGTTGACGATGGCGGCAATGTGTTCCGGCGCCAGCGTGCGTCCTGCCTTGGTAGCGATAACTACGGAAGCCGACGATTTGTCGCCATCGCTCGATACGAAGGAGGTCGACTTGGCGATCGACAGGTGCACGCGCGCATGCGCGATCGCATCGAGCGTCATGATCGATTGCGCCAGCTCGCCTTCCAGGCCGCGGCGGAAGCGCACGTCCTGCACGAATTGCGACACGCCAAGCGGATCGTTCTTGTCCATCAGTTCCAGGCCGGCCGGCAATTGCGCGGTCACGCCTTTGGCCGCCAGCAGCATGCGCACCTGGCCCAGCTTGGCTTCCGGCACCAGCACCTGGCCGGTTTCCGGATGAATGCGGTAGGAAATTTTTTCCGCGTCGAGCACGGTCATCATGTCGGCGGTCGCGACTTTCTCGCGCTGGCCGAAGACCGGCTTGTAGCCGCTCTGGTCCTTCCACAGGAACATCAGCACCAGCGCCGTCACGCCGATAGCCAGCAGCAGCAGGGGATACAGGTTCTTCAGGACGGCCGGCGGCACCGTTGGTGCCGCAGCGCCCCGCCAGCGTCCGAAGGCGGACTTGAGGTTAGCAATCACGTCAGGTCTTTCAAGAGGGAAGGCGGAGATAACAGCTTACAGCGGAAGCTTGATCAATTCATCGACCGCACCCATCACCTTGTTGCGGACCTGCATCAGCATCTGGAACGACAGGCTGGCTTCCTGGCTGGCCAGCATGGCACCGACCAGGTCGTCGCTGCGGCCGGCATCGACATCGGCCATTTTCTGGCCCGCATCAACATCCTGCGCGTTGACGCCGGCCACGGCGTCTTGCATCGTCTGGGCAAAGGAGAAGGTGGCGCCGGGTTGCCCAGCGTTGAACTGGGCGGCCGGTGCAACGAGGTTGGCGTGTTGCGTGAGCTCGGCGGCCGCATTGTTCAGGGATGCCAGGTCGGCCTTGATCAGGCTAGCGAATTCATTTGCCATAGAACACCTCAGGTTGGTTGCGTCAGGACACGCGTTCGATACCAATACAACAACAAGATTAACTTCCAGTTACTAACTGACAATCTGGACTAAATGTTAAATGGTGCCGTACGGGAACATGCATAGTAACCCGATTTCTGGATCGTAACAACCGCTTGTGAATTGCAAAACTTCTTATAAATCATGCACTAAGAGTAGTTTTTGCAACCAACTGATGTTGCCTTGCACTAATGAAGCTTACGATGTGGAAACTTTTATGTAAAGTCTTTTTGACCAACCAGGTACTTGATTCATGGCAATACTGAGGGAATTGAGTTATTCTACGCTTCCAAGATCATCCTGAGCGTATAACTTTGCGATAGGATTGCAGCAGACGGATGGCCACTATGACTACCTCTCAAAGCACTGTGCGATACGAAGTACTTGACCCTTGCTTGCTGGGGCGGCCGGTGCACCGGCTGCCTGAGTTTGCCGCGCAGCTGCGCGAAGACCTGGCCCAGGCCATGCGCCTGAATGTGCATCGCCGTTACTGGGGTACATTCCAGGTCGACGAGGTCTCCTTCAGCCGCCTCGACGGCAGTGAGGCGCGCCAGCGCTGGCTCGGTTTTGCAGCGCCTTCCGGGCAACTTGGTTTTGCCCTGGAGCGTAAGATACTTCTCAATGTATTGAATTACCGTTATGGGCGCGCCACCCGCGCCGAGCCTGCGGTTGACGAACAGGCCGTGCGCGTTACCGCTACCGAGGAGCGCCTGGCTGTGGTTCTCGGGCAACAGTTGGTCAGCATCCTGGCAGCGCGGATTGAAAGTAACCTGCCCGCGGGCGGCCGCGAACTTAGCGAAGAAGAAAGCATCAAGGCAGGCAACGGCACCCAGCCTGGCAAAGGCAGCTGGGTAATCACCATTGCGCTGAGCGATGGCGAGCTGCAGGGCAAGGCCTGGTTCGCACTCGACAAGCAAGTGATGGGCAATGTGCTGGGCGGACTGATGCCCGAGCGCGATGCCGGCAAGAAGGGCAGCAAGAATCCAGGGCCGCTGGCGGCGCGGCTCCAGGTTGGCCTGAGCGGCCGGCTGGTTTCCAAGGAAACCACGCTGGGCGCCATGTTCGACTTGCGTGTGGGCGATGTCATTCCAATCAGCCTGCACAGGGCAGACGTTATGCTCGAAGAATCCCGCCTGTTTACAGCCGCGGTAACTGAGCACAAGGGCAAACTCTGCTTAACCTCTTTTGAAGATATCGAATGAACATGATGAATAACCCGAACGGTTCCAACGACGCCATGCTGGACGATATGTCGGAAGAAATGATCATCGACCAGGTAGCGCAGGATTTGAGCGATGTGCCGGCGCCGCGTGCCGGCCGGCGCGACCTGCCTGCCATGATGCGCAAGATTCCCGTCACGCTGACGCTGGAAGTGGGCTCGGCCCGCCTGTCGCTGCAGGACCTGATGCAGATCGGCCCGGACAGCGTGGTGGAGCTCGACATGCTGGCCGGCGAGCCGCTGACCATCAAGGTCAACGGCACCGCGATCGGCCGCGCCGAGGTGGTGGTGGCCGGTGAAAACTACGGCCTGAAGGTCATCGATCTGGATGGTTTGAATCTGGACATGATGGCGCCATGACCGCGCGCCGCCTGGTGCCCGGCCTGGCGGCCGGTATGGTGTTGCTATGTGCCTGCGCCCCGGCGTGGGCCCAGGACTTGCTGGCCGGCGTGGTGCCCGGCGCCAAGACCGACTTGTCGGTGAAGATGCAGATCCTGATCATCATGACCCTGCTGGGCTTGCTGCCCATCATGGTGATGATGATGACCAGCTTTACCCGTTTCGTCATTGTGCTGTCCCTGCTGCGCCAGGCGCTGGGCCTGCAGCAAGGCTTGCCTAACCGGATCATCACCGGCGTGGCGCTGATCCTGACCCTGCTGGTCATGAAGCCGATCGGCGACGCCGTGTGGCGCGATGCCTTCGTGCCCTACGACCAGGACAAGATCGGCTTGCAGGATGCGCTGAAGATCGCCGAGAAGCCGATTTCGCGCTTCATGCTGGCCCAGACCAGCAAGGCCTCGCTCAAGCAGATCGCCCACCTGGCGGGCGAGGATGCGATCAGCAACCCGGCCGACCATGCATTCACCGTTAAGCTGGCCGCGTTCGTGCTGTCGGAATTGAAGACCGCCTTCCAGATCGGTTGCCTGCTGTTTATTCCGTTCCTGATCATCGACCTGGTGGTATCGTCGGTGCTGATGGCAATGGGGATGATGATGCTGTCGCCGCTGGTGATTTCGCTGCCGTTCAAGTTGCTGCTGTTCGTGCTGGTGGATGGCTGGACATTGACTGTCAATACGCTCGTGACGAGCATACAGGCCTATTAGGGGACTGCAAGATGCTGACGCCCGACGTGGCCGTCGACCTGATTGTCGAGGCCCTGCATATCGTAATGGTGATGGTGATGGTGCTGGTGGTGCCGGGGCTGGTGGCGGGCCTGCTGGTGGCGCTGGTGCAGGCCGCGACGCAAATCAATGAGCAGACGCTGAGCTTCCTGCCGCGCCTGCTGGTCACCCTGCTTGCCATCGTGCTGACCGGGCGCTGGATGTCCAGCTACCTGATGGACTATTGCGTCTCGATCTTCCAGCGCGCAGCAACACTGGTCGGGTAGCCAGCCATGGAACAGGTCCTGGCCAACCTCCTGCTGTGGCTGACGGCAATCTGGTGGCCCTTCGTGCGCTGCATGGCCATGCTGAGCGCGGCGCCGGTACTGGGCGAGATGATGGTGCCGGTCACGGTGCGGCTGCTGGTGTCGCTGGTGCTGGCGATCATCCTGCTGCCGGTGACGCAAGGGCAGGTAGTGCAGGGCATCGATCCGGTTTCGGTGCAGGGCATAGCGGTGACGCTGGAGCAGGCCGTGGTCGGCGGCGCCATCGGGCTGGCTTTCCATTTTTCGATGTCGGTGATCGGCGTGCTGGGTTACCTGGTGTCAAGCCAGGTCGGTTTCTCGATGGCGGTCATGAATGACCCGCTGAACGGCACTTCGTCCGACGTGGTGTCGGCGCTGCTGTCGATGCTGGCCATCGTGATCTTCTTTTCGATCGACGGCCACCTGGTGCTGGCAGGGGTGATCGGGCAAAGCTTCAAGGCCTGGCCGCTGGGCGGTGGTTATCCGGCCTTGCTGCTGCAGACAGTGGCCTGGAATGTGGCGTGGATTTTTTCGGCCGCCATGCTGTTAGCGATACCGGTGGTGTTTTCCGCGCTGGTGGTGCAGCTTGGTTTTGGTTTCCTGAACCGCGTGGCGCCGGCGCTGAACCTGTTTGCGTTGGGCTTTTCGGTGATTACCATTTTCGGCCTGCTGATGCTGGGCCAGGTGGTCCGTTTCATCCCGCAGCATTACATCCGCATGTCGGCGCGCGTGCTCGACATGATCCAGCAACAGATGGTGCCACATGGCTGACGACAGCGGCGGCGACAAATCAGAGAAGGCTTCAGCGCAGAAGCTGAAGAAGTCCCGCCAGGAAGGCCAGGTGGTGCGTTCGCGCGACCTGGCGACGGCAATCGGCATCCTGGTTTCGCTCAAACTGTTCGTGTACATGCTGCCGGCGTATCTGCTGGATTTTCGTGAGATCTTCCACCAGGCCTTCGCGCCGCTGGAAGGCGAGGGCGCGCTGGATAACGTGATGAGCACCGTCTGGCTCAGTTCCGCGCTGCTGCTGGTGAAGATGCTGGTGCCGCTATTCGTGGTGCCGCTGTTCATCGTGCTGGGCGCCATGGTGCCGGGCGGCTGGGTGATGAGCGCCAAGAACCTGGAGCCCAAGTTGGAGCGCTTCAACCCGGTGACCAACCTGGGGCGCCTGTTTTCAAAGAAGCACGGCTTCGAACTGCTGATTTCGATCGGCAAGGCAGCGGTACTGGGCTGGGTGCTGGTGCATATCGGTACCAGCACGGTCAATGAATACACCCGCCTGCAGGGGCTGGGGCTGAACGAAGCCCTGATTTCCGGCGCCAGCCAGATGCTGAATGGCGTAATGGCGATGGTGGCGGTGTTCATCATCTTCGCCATCATCGACGTGCCGGCGCAGGCTTACTTCTTCGCCGAACAGCAGAAGATGTCCAAGCAGGAGCTGAAGGAAGAGTACAAGTCGCAGGAGGGGCGCCCTGAAGTGCGCCAGCGCATTCGCCAGCTGCAGCGCGCCATGGCGGAACGCTCGGCGCGCAAGATCGTGCCGGGTGCCGACGTGGTGATCGTCAATCCGGAGCATTATGCGGTGGCACTGAAATACGACGAGAAGCGCGCCGAGGCGCCATACGTGCTGGCCAAAGGCGTCGACGAGATGGCGCTGTACATCAAGCGCCTGGCGCAGGAGCACGGGGTTGAAGTGCTTGCGCTGCCGCCCTTGGCGCGCGCAATCTACAATACCAGCCAGGTCAACCAGCAGATTCCCGTGCAGTTGTACCAGGCTGTTTCCATGGTCCTGCATTATGTGCTGCAGCTGAAGGCGTTCCGCGAAGGACGCCGTCCATCGCAGCCCAATCCGCTGGAAACGGCGCAGGTACCGGTTCCAACTTCCATGAGTGAGGCAGCAACCATATGAATTTCCTGAAGGGCTTGTTCGCAGAAGCGGGACGCCACAAACTCGCCACGCCGGTCTTCCTGCTGGCGATCCTGGCGATGATCATCCTGCCATTGCCGCCTATCCTGCTGGACGTCCTGTTCACCTTCAATATCGTGCTGGCGCTGATCGTGATCCTGGTCAGCGTGAACGCCAAGCGGCCGCTGGATTTCTCGGTGTTTCCGACGGTGATCCTTGCCACCACGCTGATGCGCCTGACGCTGAACGTAGCCTCGACCCGCGTGGTGCTGCTGCACGGGCACGAGGGCACGGATGCCGCCGGTAAGGTGATCGAAGCGTTTGGCCAGGTGGTCATCGGCGGCAACTACGTGGTCGGCATGGTGGTGTTCGTGATCCTGATGATCATCAACTTCGCCGTGGTGACCAAGGGCGCCGAACGGATCTCCGAAGTGTCGGCGCGCTTCACCCTGGACGCCTTGCCGGGCAAGCAGATGGCGATCGACGCCGACCTGAATGCCGGCTTGATCAACCAGGAAAAGGCCATCCAGCGCCGCAAGGAAGTGTCGACGGAGGCCGACTTCTACGGCGCCATGGACGGTGCCGCCAAGTTCGTGCGCGGCGATGCGATTGCGTCGATCCTGATCCTGATCATCAATATCGTCGGCGGCGTCGCCATCGGCACCGTGATGCAGGACATGAGCTTCGGCGACGCGTTCAAGCAGTACGCGCTGCTGACCATCGGCGACGGCCTGGTGGCCCAGATCCCGGCGCTGCTGCTGTCGGCCGCTGCGGCGATCATCGTCACCCGTGTGTCGGAGACCGAAGGCGCCGATTTCGAAGCCCAGGTGGGCCAGCAGCTGCTGGCATCGCCCAACGTGCTGTTCAGCGCCGCGGCGGTAATGGTGATCCTCGGCCTGGTGCCGGGCATGCCGAAGCTGAGTTTCCTTACCTTCGCGGCGGTGCTGGCTTATGTGGGTTGGCGCCTGTACCTGCGGCAGGGCGTGCCGGTGGTCGACAATATCGCCGCCATCGAAGCCGCGCTGCGAGAAGAAAAGGTGCCGGAGCTGGAATGGCAATCGCTGCCCGTGGTGCAGCCGCTGCAAGTTTCGCTTGGCTACAAGCTGGTCGCCATGATCGACAAGGCGCATGGCGAGGTGCTGACCAAGCGCCTGCGCGGCGTGCGCCAAAGCCTGTCCGAGGCGATGGGCATGGTGCTGCCGCTGATTAATGTGCGCGATGACCTGGGCCTGAAGCCATCCCAATACGCCGTGGTGCTGGGCGGGTCGACAATTGCGGTGGCCGAAGTATTCGCCGAGCGCCTGATGGCGATTCCGTCGCCGAACGTGTATGGCCAGATTGACGGCATTCCCGGCGTGGAGCCGGCCTACGGCATGCCCGTGACGTGGATCGAAACCAAGGACAAGGCGCATGCGCTAGGCCTGGGCTACCAAGTGGTGGAAGCGCCAAGCGCCATCGCGACCCACGTGTCGAAACTGGTTCGCGAGTACCTGCCGGAACTGTTCCGT
This sequence comes from Massilia eburnea, assembly GCF_050709955.1. Classification (GTDB taxonomy): domain Bacteria; phylum Pseudomonadota; class Gammaproteobacteria; order Burkholderiales; family Burkholderiaceae_D; genus Rugamonas; species Rugamonas eburnea_A. Next base: position 17,917 of record NZ_JBNZFX010000018.1, on the reverse strand, counting down.
CACGAGGACGTGGCGGCGCTGATGGAGCGCCTGAACGCGCTGTCGCCCAAGCTGGCCGGTTCGCTGGACAAGGCGCTGACCCATACCCAGTTGCTGCGCGTGTTCCGCGTGCTGCTGCAGGAATCGGTATCGCTGAAAGACATCGTGCCGATCGCCACGACCTTGCTCGATTCGTCGGAGACCACCAAGGATCCGATCCTGTTGGCGGCTGAAGTACGCTGCGCGCTGCGGCGCCAGATCGTGTCCGGCCTGTTCGGACAGAAGAACGAGATGTTGGCCTTCAACCTGGGCGGCGAGCTGGAAAACATGCTGCTTGGGTCCCTGAACCAGGCGCGCCAGTCGGGCAAGGTGGTACTGGACAACTATCCGATCGACCCGCACCTGCTGGCGCAGCTGCAGGTGAATATGCCTGTGGCGCGCGAGCAGATGAAACAGCAGGCAACGCCGCCGCTGCTGCTGGTGCTGCCGCAGATCCGTCCGCTGCTGGCGCGCTACGCCCGCCTGTTTGCGCCGGGGCTGCATGTGCTGTCGTATAACGAGGTGCCGGAAAACCGCGAGGTGTCGATTATTGGCACGGTCGGCTAAAACCGGTAACCCGGGGACTGACCCACAGGGTCAGACCCCGTACGGTCTCCCAGCCGCGGACCAAAGCCCCCAGCAGGTGAGTAGACTGGGTCCGACCCTGCGGGTCAGACCCAGGTTTACCGGTTTTAAGGAACACTGCTACAATCCCGCCGTCCTGCATCCTGCAGGCAAAATAAATACGTCTTCGGGGCGGGGTGCAATTCCCCACCGGCGGTAAGAACGGCAACGTTCAAGCCCGCGAGCGCCTGCCTGGCAATATCGGGCAGGGACAGCAGACCTGGTGTGACTCCAGGGCCGACGGTATAGTCCGGATGAAAGAAGATGTGCGCTGTCGCGCGTGTTCCCGGTCCGCTTTGGTGGTGCGGGTAGCCGCGCCTATTCGCTTGCCCTGGAGCGTTTTTCGTTAACTGTTAGCGAGGAGCGTTTCCTATGTTGTCCCCTGAATTGTCCCTTCAAAGTACCGACCTCGAAGCCCGCATCCACGCGGCGCTGGAAGCAATGAGGGCTGGTATCCCCGTAATCCTGCAAGACGACTTCGACCGCGAGAACGAAGCCGACCTGATTGTTGCCACCGACCGCTTGACGGTGGAAACCATGGCCCTGATGATCCGCGAATGCAGCGGCATCGTGTGCCTGTGCCTCACCGCGGACAAGGTGCGCGAGCTCGAACTACCGCCGATGGCCGCGGAGAATGGCAGCAAGTACGGCACCCCGTTCACGGTCTCCATCGAAGCCCGCCATGGCGTGACGACCGGGGTTTCGGCCGCCGACCGTGTCACCACCATCCGCGCCGCCGCCGCGCCGGATGCGCGCCCGGAACACGTGGTGCGTCCCGGGCACGTGTTCCCGCTGCGCGCCACGCCTGGCGGCGTGCTGATGCGGGCTGGCCATACCGAAGGTTCGGTCGACCTGGCGCAGATGGCGGGCCTGTCGCCGTCCGCTGTGCTGTGCGAGTTGATGAACCCCGACGGCAGCATGATGCGCGGCGAAGCGATCGAACAGTTCGCCCAGTTGCACGGCATGCCAATGCTGACGATTGCCGAGCTGATCGAATGGCGCAAGCGTGGCTAAAATTCGGTGCCAGGTCTGTCATTCGGACACCTAGCTGACACTTTTGATGTAAATCAAAACACCCGCTCTGACGTAATCCGCCAGCGGGTGTTTTCTTTTAGTGGGGAAAGTACTGATAAAGATCAAAAGTGTGTCGTGCGTGTCCGAATGACAGACCTGGCACCGAATTTGGCACCGAATTTCGGCACACTTTGCGAGCGGATTGGCGCGGTTTGCTAGTGACCTTGGCGCGTGGCAGCGATAATCTCTCTCTATCGTCGATCACTTAGGAACTACCCAATGAGCAAGTTGGAAATTGATAAGTCCAAGCCCGTTTTAGTCACCGGTGCCACCGGTTATGTTGCCGGCTGGATCGTGAAGCGTTTGCTGGAGGAGGGCGTGACCGTCCATGCGGCGGTGCGCAATCCCGATGACCGCAACAAGATCCGGCACCTGGATGAGATCGCGGGGAAGCTGCCCGGCACCATTCGCTACTTCAAGGCGGACCTGCTGGATCAGGACTCGTTTGCCGAAGCCATGGCGGGCTGCGGCATTGTCTTCCACACGGCATCGCCGTTCACGCTGAATATCCGCGATCCGCAGAAGGAATTGGTCGATCCGGCCTTGCTGGGGACCCGCAATGTGCTCGAAACGGCGAACCGCACCGCGTCCGTCAAGCGCGTGGTGCTGACCAGCAGCTGCGCTGCCATCTATGGCGACAACGCCGACATCGATCGGACTCCGGAAGGTGTGTTCACCGAAGAAGTGTGGAACAGCAGCTCGTCGCTGGACCACGCTCCGTATTCCTATTCGAAGGCGGTGGCAGAGCGCGAAGCCTGGGAAATCGCCAAGCGCCAGTCGGCATGGGAGCTGGTAGTGGTCAATCCAAGCCTGGTGATTGGCCCCGGCGTGAATCCGCACGGTACTTCGGAGAGCTTCAACATCGTGCGCCAGATGGGGGATGGACGCATGAAATCCGGCGTCCCCGACCTTGGCCTGGGCGCGGTGGACGTGCGCGACCTGGCTGAAGCACATTTGCGCGCCGCCTACCTGCCGCAGGCAAAGGGCCGCCATATCATCTCCGGCCATAACACTTCGCTGCTTGGCATTGCAAAAGCGCTCTTGCCGAAATTTGACGACTACCCGGTGCCGCGCCGTACCTTGCCGAAATGGCTGGTCTGGCTGGTCGCGCCGATGGTGGATAAGTCCACCACGCGCAAGTTCGTATCGCGCAATGTGGGCTTCTCGTGGTTTGCGGACAGCAGCAAGAGTGCGCGCGAGCTCGGCATGGTGTATCGTCCCTTGGAGTCGTCGATCCGCGATATGTTCCAGCAGATGATCGACAATGGCCTGATTCCTAAACCTTAGAGCATGAGACATCCCTCGCACTTTGCCATCCAGCCTGGCTGGAAACTGCTGCTCGCCGACATGGGCATCGATCCGGCGCAAGTTTTGCGCCTTGCTGGCCTCCCTGCGGACCTGTTCGCACGCCAGGACGCTTCGATCTCGCCGGCGCAGTTCTTCCAGCTATGGCAGGTGATCGAGGATACTGCGGGCGATGACATGGTGCTGCCGCTCAGGATTGGGCAGGCGATTTCGGTGGAAGCGTTTGATCCGCCGATCTTCGCCAGCTTGTGTAGTCCTAACCTGAACATCGCGTTCCAGCGTCTGTCTGTGTTCAAGAAGCTGTTTGGCCCAATGGCCTTGCTGGTCGATATCACGGAAAGCCACACTTCGGCGACATTGGAGTGCTACGCGGATGCGGGCCCGATCCCGCGCAGCATGGCCGCTGCAGAGTCGGTATTCCTGACCCAGTTGGTGCGGCTCGCGACGCGCCATCGCGTGGTGCCGATTGCGGTCACGATGCCGGAACTGCCGGATCGCATCGAGGACTACAGGGAATATTTTGGCGTCATGCCGAAGGCTGGCAGCGGGGTCACGGTCACTTTCTCGAAAGAGGACTCGGTCCGGCATTTTCTCACCGCGAACGAGGCGATGTGGGCGTTTTTTGAAGTGGGCTTGCGCGAGCGCCTCGGTAATCTGAATGCATCGGCGACGATGAGTGAGCGGGTCAAGGCTGTGTTGCTGGAAGGCCTGCCAGCTGGCCAATACACCGTTGACGATGTCGCTAAAAACCTGGCGGTGAGTAAGCGTGGCTTGCAGCGGCAGTTGAGCGTGGAGTCGGCGACATTCAAGGGCATCCTGAACGCGACCCGGCAGCAGCTTGCCGTGCACTACCTCCAGAAGCCGGGCATTGCGCAAGGGGAGATTGCGTTCCTGCTCGGCTTCCAGGATGTCAATTCCTTCATCCGGGCCTTCAAGGATTGGCAGGGTGTGACGCCTGGTGTATTCCGTCACGCGTCTTCGCCGGACTATGCAGCCATGTGACGAGCACGGTCGCCGCGATCGCGCCGAGCATCTGGGCGGCGACGTAGCCTGAAACGTCTTCCAGCCGGATGCCGGCCACCGTAGCCGTGGCGGCGCGTGCCAGCGTGAGGGCAGGGTTGGCGAACGAGCTCGATGCGGTGAACCAGTAAGCGGCAAGGATGTATGACGCGACGGCAAAGGGCGTAATCGCCGGGCGGCTCCGCGCGCAGCCGCTGATGACGAGAATCAGGCCGAAGGTTGCCACGAATTCGCTCCACCATTGCGTCGCGCCAGTCCTGGCGTGGGTTGCTGCGGCAAAGTAGGGCTCACCAAACATCGCGTGCGCGGCAGCCACGCCGGCGAAGGCGCCCAGGAACTGCGCTGCGGCATAGGGTAGCGTGTCGCTCCACTTCATGCCGCCTTGCCATGCTTCCGAGAGCGTGACGGCGGGGTTGAAATGCGCCCCGGAGATGGCCCCGAACGCCAGGATCAGCGCCAACAGCCCGCTGGCGCTGGCCACCGAATTGGCAAACAGTGCGATGGCGGCATTGCCGCCTGCCAGGCGGTCGGCCATGGTGGCGGAGCCCACCACCACGGCCAACAACAGCGCTGTGCCAAGGGCTTCGGCGGCAAGGCGTCTGGCGAGCCTCATGCCCGGGCGCGAACAGCGTCCACCGCGTCGAGGATTGCTTCACCGGTGGCAGGGGCGCGCAGCGGCGGGTTGATGCGGTAGTTGCCGACTGATGCGATGGCGTCGCGAATGGCCAGGAACACGGAGAACGGCAGCAGCAGCGGCGGCTCGCCGACCGCCTTGGAACGGTGGATGCTGTCGAACGGGTTGCGGTTCTTGAACAGGCGCACGTTGAACTCTTCCGGGCAGTCGGAAACGCCGGGAATCTTGTAGGTGGATGGCGCATGCGTCATCAGCTTGCCCTGCTGGTTCCACCACAGTTCTTCGGTCGTCAGCCAGCCCATGCCCTGCATGAAGGCGCCTTCCACCTGGCCCACGTCGATGGCGGGGTTCAGGGAGTTGCCGGCGTCGTACAGGCAGTCGGCTTTCAGCAGTTTCCATTCGCCGGTCAGGGTGTCGACGATGACTTCGGATACCGACGCGCCGTAGGCGTAGTAGCCGAAGGGATTGCCGCTCATGGTTTCGCGGTCCCAGCTCAGACCCGGGGTGGCATAGAAGCCGTCGGACCAGAGCTGTACGCGCGCCAGGTAGGCTTTCTGCACCAGGTCGGCGAACGGAATGACGGTTTCGCCGGCGAACACGGTGCCGTTGGCGAGGATGACTTCTTCGGCCGTTACGCCGAAGGACTTCGCAGCGAACTGCACCAGGCGCTGGCGCAGCGTGTGGGCAGCGTCCTGCGCGGCCTTGCCGTTCAAGTCGGCGCCGGTCGATGCGGCGGTGGCCGAGGTGTTTGCGACCTTGCTGGTGTCGGTGGCGGAGGCGCGCACGCTGGATAGCGGAATACCCAGTTCATGCGCCACCACCTGGCACACCTTGGTGTTGATGCCTTGGCCCATTTCAGTGCCGCCGTGGTTCACCAGCACCGAGCCGTCGACGTAAATGTGCACCAGCGCGCCGGCCTGGTTGAAGTGGGTGACGTTGAAGGCGATGCCGAATTTCACAGGCGTCAGCGCCAGGCCTTTCTTCAGCACCGGGTTGGTGGCGTTGAATTCACGGATTGCTTCGCGGCGGGAGCGGTAATTGGTTTCGCTTTCCAGTTGCGCCACCAGTTCGTGGATCACGTTGTCGACCACCTTCTGGCCGTACTGGGTGATGTTGCGGCCTTCTTCATCATTGCGGCCGTAGAAGTTCAGCTTGCGAACGTCGAGCGCGTCCTTGCCCAGGTTGCGGGCAATTTCGTCGACGATGTATTCGATGGCAATGGCGCCTTGCGGGCCGCCGAAGCCGCGGAAGGCGGTGTTGGACTGGGTGTTGGTCTTGCCCGCCATGGCCCGGATGTCCACGTCCGACAGGTAGTAGGTGTTGTCGAAATGGCAGATGGCGCGCGTTGCGACTGGTGCGGACAGGTCGGCCGAGAAACCGGCGCGGGTCACCATTTGCACCTTGGCAGCGGTGATCAGGCCCTGGTTGTCGTAGCCGATCTCGTATTCGTAATAGAAGCAGTGGCGCTTGCCGGTGACCATCATGTCGTCATCGCGGTCGGCGCGCAGCTTTACCGGGCGTTTCAGATGCACGGCGCTGACGGCGGCGCAGGCCGCCCACAACGCGGACTGCGACTCCTTGCCGCCGAAGCCCCCGCCCATGCGGCGGCATTCCACCACCACTGCGTGCGACGGGTAGTGCAGGGCGTGCGATACCACGTGCTGCATCTCGGTCGGGTGCTGGGTGGAGCAGTAGATGTGCATGCCTTTGCCTTCCTTCGGCAGGGCATACGAAATCTGGCCCTCCAGGTAGAACTGCTCCTGGCCACCGACGTGCAGCTTGCCTTTCAGGATGTGCGGGGAGCGTTCAAATGCCGCCTGCGCGTCGCCGCGCGTCAGGCGCATGGGTGGGACCACGAAGGATTCGGCGTCGCGTGCCGCCTCCGGCGTCAGGATGGCGGGCAATTCTTGATATTGGATGTCGGCCTTGCGGGCCGCGCGGCGGGCGTTGTCGTGGGTGTTTGCGACGACGATGAAGACCGGCTGGCCGACGTATTCGACTTTCTCTTCGGCGAGAATAGGGTCGTCGTGGATGATCGGGCCGCAATCGTTGGTGCCTGGGATGTCCTTGTAGGTGTAGACCGCCACGACGCCGGGCATGGCCTTCACTGGCTCCAGGTTGAGCGACAGGATGCGTGCGTGGGCTTTTGCCGACAGGCCCAGTGCTGCGTGCAGCGTGCCTTGCGCCTCCGGGATGTCGTCGGTGTAAACGGCTTCACCCAGCACGTGCAGGATGGCCGATTCGTGCGGATGGCTCTGGCCCACTTCGGACCAGCCTTTGGCGGCGCCCAGCGTCATGAACTGTTCTGACTTGCTGTTCATGCGGCGGCTCCTTCCTTGAATGCGTAAGCATTGACGCGGGTGTTCGATACAGCATCCTCCGGGTGGGTCTCCATCCAGAAGCGGCGCAGCAGGTTCTGTGCGGTGCGCATGCGGTAGTTGGCGGAGGCGCGCATATCGGTCAGCGGCGTATAGTCCTTCGCCAGCGCTTCCATGCCGGCGCGCAGGGTGGTCTCGTTCCATGGCTGGCCGTTGATGGCAGCTTCGGCCAGCGGTGCTCGGCGCGAGGTTGCAGCCATGCCGCCGTAAGCGATGTGGGCGTTGCGGACTACGCCGTCATCGAGTTCTAACGAGTAGGCGGCGCAAACGGCGGAAATATCCTGGTCGTAGCGCTTGGCCAGCTTGTAGGTGCGGAATCGCTGGCCCGCTTTCGGAGCTGGGATGCGCACTGCTTCCACGAATTCGCCCGGTTGCCAGTCCTTTTTCATGTAATCGAGGTAGAAGTCCTGCAACAGCAGCACGCGCTGGCCTTTGTCCGAGCGCAGCACAATTTCGGCGCCGAGCACGATCATCCAAGGTGCGGAGTCGCCGATCGGCGAACCGTTGGCGACGCTGCCGCCCAGGGTGCCGGTGCTGCGGATAGGCTGGGAGGCGAAGCGTTGCCACAGTTCGTGCAGCGAGTCGTTCGGATACAGTTCCAGCACAGCTTTGTAGGCGTCGTCCAGCGATACGGCGGCGCCGATTTCCAGCTTGTCGTCGACGCTGACGATGCGGTGCAGCTCCTGCACCTGGCGGGTGTAGATCACGTCGCCCAGGTTGCGCATCTGTTTGGTGACCCACAGGCCGACGTCGGTCGAGCCGGCAAGGATGGTGGCGCTCGGCTTGGCGGCGCGCAGGGCGCTCATCTCGGCCAGGGTGCGCGGTGCGTGGAAAGTCTGGCCGTCGTGGGTGTAGCTGAACATGGTGTCGCGTTGCAGGTCCTGCAGGACTGCTTTCAGTGCTGCGCGGTCGAAGTCGACCGCCGGCAACTCGCCCATGCGGGCGGCTGCATCAATAATCGGGCGGTAACCCGTGCAGCGGCACAGGTTACCGGATAGTGTCTCATCGATCGTTTTGCGGCATGGCGGCGCGCTCCGGCCTTCCTGTTTCAGGTACAGGCTCCACAGCGACATGGCGAAGCCGGGAGTACAGAAACCGCATTGGGAACCATGGCATTCCACCAGGGCTTCCTGCACCGGGTGCAGGCCGCCGTCTGGCTGTTTCAGGTCTTCCACCGTGAACACTGCCTTGCCGTCCAGGGTTGGCAGGAACTGGATGCACGAGTTCACGTTGCGCATTTCCAGTTCGCCGTCCACCAGCGAGCCGATCACCACGGTGCAGGCGCCGCAGTCGCCTTCGGCGCAGCCCTCCTTGGTGCCGGTGCAGTGCAGGTCTTCCCGCAGGTGTTGCAACACCGTGCGGGTCGGGGCGGCGGAATCGACTTCCTGCACGCGCCCCTGGTAGAAGAAACGAATCGGTTGGGACATCTTTTGCTACTCCTTACTTCATCCTGCGATGTAAATTGTTTTGAACAGGAACACGCCAGCGACACACCAGATCATGGCGCTGACTTCTTTGTACTTACCGGTCAGCAGTTTCAGGGCGGCGTAGCTGATGAAGCCCAGCGCCAGGCCGTTGGCGATCGAGTAGGTGAACGGCATGACCAGCGCGGTGACGACGGCGGGCACGCTTTCGGTGGTCTCGGCCCAGTTGATCTCCGACATTTCGCGCAGCATCAGGCAGGCGACGAAGAACAGGGCTGGTGCGGTGGCGTAGGCAGGTACCACGCCGGCCAGCGGCGCGATGAACAGGGCTGCCAGGAACAGCAGTGCCACGATGACTGCGGTCAAGCCGGTACGACCGCCTGCCTGGACCCCGGCCGCGCTTTCGATGAAGGCAGTGGTGCTCGAGGTGCCCATCACGGCGCCGGCGATGATGGCGCCGGAGTCGGCCAGCAGGGCCTTGTTCATGTTGGCCGGCAGTTTGCCGTCTTTCATCAGGCCGGCGCGCTGGGCCACGCCCATCAGGGTGCCGGTGGCGTCGAACAGTTCAACCAGGAAGAACACCAGCACCACGTTGAACAGGCCGTGCGATACCGCGCCCATGATGTCCAGTTCGAAAGCGGTAGGGGAGATCGAAGGAGGCACCGATACGATGCCGTGGAATTCATTACCGCCGAAGAAGAAGCTCAGCACGGTCACGGCCATGATGCCGATCAGCAGGGCGCCGGTGACCTTCAGGCGGTCCAGCGCGACGATGACCAGGAACCCGACGATGGCCAGCACTGGGGCCGGCTTGTGCAGGTCGCCCATGGTGACGAAGGTGGCAGGGCTGGAGACCACGATGCCCGCGTTCTTCAGCGAGATCAGCGCCAGGAACAGGCCGACCCCGGCCGGAATCGCGATACGCAGCGAGGCCGGAATGGCATTCATGATTTTTTCACGGATGCGCAGCAGGCTGACGATCATGAAGCAGCAGCCGGAGATGAACACCGCGCCCAAGGCGGCTTGCCATGGGAAGCCCATGCCTGCCACCACGCCGTAGGCGAAGTAGGCGTTCAGGCCCATGCCCGGCGCCAGGCCGATCGGGAAGTTGGCGTACAGGCCCATGATCAAGGTGCCGACGGCCGCCGCCACGCAGGTGGCCACAAAGACCGAGTCTTTCGGCATGCCAGCATCGCCCAGGATGGATGGGTTGACGAAGATGATGTACGCCATCGTCAGGAAGGTGGTAATACCGGCCAGCACCTCAGTGCGCACGTCGGTGCCGTGCGCACTGAGCTTGAAATATTGTTCCAGGAATTGCATTTTGGTGTCTCCGTTTAGTTTTTAGCGCCCGAAATTCCGCCTCTCCGGGCGGACAAATATGGCGTCCTCGTTCTCTTTGTTTTAACAATATCGTTGATGGCCTCCCATTCGGCTTATATGCCGTGGCATATCATCTATCTCGGTTCAGTTATAGTTGCGCAGGAAGCTGAGCAGGATGCGGGCCGACAGGTCGGCGTCATCGTCGGTCATGGTCTCCAGCGGGTTGTGGCTGATGCCGCCGTTGCCGCAGCGCGTGAACAGCATGGCGACGTCAGTGACGCGGGCCATCAGCATGGCGTCGTGGCCGGCGCCGGAGGCGAGCTGGAAGGCTGGGATGCCATGGCGCTCCACGGCCGCTGCCAGTTGCTCCATCAAGCGTGGTGCGCATGGTGCGCAATCGGCTGCCACTGTCTGTTCGACCTGGGCCGTGATGTGGCGTTTTTCGCACACTTTTTCGATGTGGGCGAGGATGTCGTCCACGGCGGCATCGCGCGCAGCGTTGTTGGCGGCGCGGATATCGAGTGACAGGGTGCAGGCGCCCGGAATGACATTGGTGGAGCCGTTTGGCACCTGCAACTGGCCGACGGTGCCGACCAGGGCTGAATCCTGGTCCTGCGCACAGCGCTGCTCCACGTACAGGATGATTTCTGCGGCTGCGGTGGCGGCGTCCTTTCGCATCGGCATAGGCGTGGTGCCCGCGTGGCTGGCAACGCCTTTCAGTTCCAGCAGATACCGCTTGCTGCCCGCGATGGAGGTCACCACGCCGACCGGCAAGCCGCGCTCCAGCAATACCGGTCCTTGTTCGATATGGATTTCGACGAAGCCAAGCAAGTCGGCCGGATCGCGCGCGATGTCGGCAATGGCGTTGACGTCATGGTCGGCGTCGGTCAGCACGTCGCGCAGTAACTGGCCGTCGCGGTCGCGCACCTCCAGCAGCTTCGGATCGAACTGGCCGATCACGGCGCTGCTGCCGAGGAAAGTGCTCTTGAAACGCACGCCTTCCTCTTCAGCGAAGCCGATTACTTCGAGGTGGAAGGGCAGGGTTTCGCCGGTTTCGTGCAAGTGCTTGACCACGGCAATGGCGGTCAGGATGCCCTGGCGGCCATCGTACTTGCCGCCGTTGCGCACCGTGTCGTAGTGCGAACCGGTGAGCAGGGTGCGTGCCTGCGGATCGGTGGACAGGTAGCGGCCCACGACATTGCCCACGGCGTCGATATGGGCGTGCATGCCCGCTTCGCGCATCCACTTGGCCAGTTGGTTGGCGGTGCGGCGATGCGTTGGCGTCATGTAGGTGCAGGTGAGGCCTTGTTCGTCCTCGCTCATCACGCCGATTTCTTCGGCCCATTCCATGATGTCGCGGCCCATATGCGGCACGTAGGAAAGCAGTGCGTTCAGGCGCATCTCGGCGATGCGGTGGATCTGGCGCAGTGCTTCGCGCTGTTCGTCGTCGGCCTGGTTGCGCAGGCGTCGGCGGAAGGCAGCAATGATGGCCTGGCGCGACAGGCCTTTGCCGTCGCCGCCCTTGACCGCCAGGATGAAGGGGAAACCGAACTTGCTGTTGTAAGCGCCGTTCAGTTCCTGCAGTGCCGCGAATTCTTCTTTGGTGCACAGGTTCAGGCCAGCCTTGGCCTGTTCGCCGGTGGACTCCGGCGTCAGTTCGCCCGCCACAGCGGCTTTGCCTGCGAGTTCCGGGTGGGCGCGGATCAGGCCAAGTTGTTCGTCGTTGCTGGCTTCCGTCACAACCCTTTGCAGGCCGAGTTTCAGTTCGTCGATGCTGCGGAATGGACGCTGCTCTGCGGCGCGCTGGGGAATCCATGGGGAATGCTCATACAGGCCGTGCAGGATCTCGGTAAAAGTCCCTGCGTCGCAGGTGTTCAGTCGCTTCAGGCTCGTCATCGTGCTTCGGGCCGCCGCCTGGCGACGGCCCGCTCCAAGTAAGGTGTTCTGGGGAATGGCGAATTGATAATAGGGGCCCGGCAGGCGTGAGATATAACGCTGGGCCGATATCAGCTATCTGGGGCGGTTCTATTTCACCAGCAGGCGGGCCGCTGCACTGACCTGGGCGCGCAGCCATTTGTGCTCGGTGGCGTGATGGGCACGCTCGTGCCATAGCTGGTAGAAGCTCAGCGGCGGGAAGTCGAGCGGCACTTTGTAGGATTTCAGCCCCAGCAGATTCTCGTAGAAATACGCGAATTGTTTGCCACTCGTCAAAACCAGATCTGTCTGCTGAACTATGTAAGGCAGCATGCGGAAGTGTGCCGATTCCACAACAATATTGCGCTCCATATCGCGCTCCTCGAGGAAGGAGTCGATGTTGCCATGGTAGCCCGGCAGGATCTGGGCCGGGGCGACGTGCGGCAGGGTGAGATATTCCTCGGGCGTCATGCCGTCTTTCGGTGTGCGGCGGGCATAGGCGCTGTTGGCGCGCATCAGGCACACGATCGGGTCGTCGAACAGCTTGGAAATGTGCAGGTGCTGGGGCGGTTCATCCCAGTTGCCGACCACCAGGTCCAGGTCGCCATCCGACAGCAGGCGCACATAGTCGATGTCCGGGCCCAGCGAATGGATCACCAGGCGGCTGCGCGGCGATTCGCGGCGCAGGCGGGCGATCACCTCGGTGAAGAACTGGGTGTTCATATAGTCCGGCGCAGCGATATGGAAGGTGCGCGCCTCATCCTGCGGCACAAACGCAGTTTTTGGGCTGAACAGGCTTTCGGTTTCGTCGAGGATGCGCTTGGCGGTCTTCAACAGGCTCTCGCCGTGTTGTGTCGGCACCATGCCGCGGCCGCCGCGCACCAGCAGCGGATCGCCGGTCAGGTCGCGCAGCTTGCGCAATGAGCCGGAAATGGAGGGCTGCGGCTGATTCAGTTTAAGGGCCACGCGCGATACGTTTTTCTCCACCAGCAGCAGGTACAGAATACGGATCAGGTGGATGTCTAAGTGTTCTGGCAATCTGGACATCATGGTCTCCGAATATTATTTATTTAGATTTATCCATGAGAGGTTCGCACCTTCCGGGCCGCGAAACTATATCTCCAGGACTATGCGAGTTATATAGGAAATGGAAGGTCTCCCGCGCCCGCAACCGATATCGTTCCATCCACGCAGGTCGTAGCGGCGGCGGTATGACGACCGTTTAGTTCATCTGAAGTGCCCGCCAGAGGCAGGTGAACGGACTTAATGGATAAAAATCATGGAGACATTGTTCGGCCCTTATGGGGTGGAATGGCTTAATTTGCTGGTGCGCTGGCTGCACCTGATCACCGGGATCGCCTGGATTGGCGCCTCGTTTTACTTCGTCTGGCTGGACAATTCGATCAGGCCGCCCAAGCCCGGCAGCGCGCTCGCCAAGAAGGGTGTGATGGGCGAGCTGTGGGCGGTGCACGGCGGCGGCTTCTATAACCCGCAAAAATACCTGGTCGCGCCGGATGAACTGCCGGCAGACCTGCATTGGTTCAAATGGGAAGCCTATGCCACCTGGCTGAGCGGATTTGCCATGCTGATCATCGTTTACTACTTCAACGCGTCGGCGATGATGATCGATAAGAACGTGGCCGACCTGTCGTCGCTGCAGGCGGTGGCAGTGGGCCTGGGCACGCTGGCTGGCGGCTGGCTGGTGTACGACACCCCTGTGCAAGACCGCTTTGGCCGAAAAGCCCGCCGTGCTGGGCACCGTGATGTTCGTGCTGATCGTGGGCGCGGCTTATGTGCTGACCCATACCCTGAGCGGCCGCGCTGCCTACATCCACGTCGGCGCCATGATCGGCACCATGATGGTTGGTAACGTGCTGTTTGTGATCATCCCTGGCCAGCGCAAGCTGGTGGACGCGATGGCCAAGGGCCAGTCGCCCGATCCGGTCTACGGCAAGCGCGCCAAAGTGCGCTCGGTGCACAACAACTACTTCACGCTGCCTGTGCTGCTGATCATGATCAGCAACCACTACGCCATGACCTACAGCCACGCCTATAGCTGGCTGGTACTGGCCGCCATCATGGCTGCCGGGGTGCTGATTCGCCACTTCTTCAACCTGCGCCATGCGGGCAAGGTATCGCCGGCGTTTCCAATTGCCGGCGTGATCCTGCTGGCTGGGGTGGCTGTCGCGATTGCCCCTGCGCCGCGCAAGGCAGTTGCAGCGCCGGCGAGTGTCGCCGCCGCCGTGGATGCCGATGGCCATGCCGCCGCTCCGGCTGGACAGGCCAGCCTGGCCAGCGTACAGCAAGTGGTAACGCAACGCTGCGCTTCCTGCCACTCTGCGACCCCGACCCAGGCGGGTTTCGCGTCAGCCCCGGGCGGCGTGATGCTCGATACCGAGGCCCAGCTTAAACAGCACGCGGCCAAGATCTACCAGCGTGCGGTGCAGAATAAGGATATGCCGCTGGCGAACATGACCCATATGACCGACGCTGAACGCCAGCTGATCGGCACCTGGTTCGAGACCAGCGCGAACTGAAAGGAAAAGCAATGAGTAACGTAACGATTGACGGCTTCAACCTGAGCGCCGAAGAAGTGCTGGCCGTGGCGCGCGACGGCGCCAAGGTCGAACTGTCCGCCACCTCGCGCGCCGCGCTGAAGGAAAGCCGCGACTTCATCGAATCCACCTGGATGCACGACGAAGCGCCGATGATGTACAGCTTCAATACCGGCGTGGGCCTGCTGAAGGATACGCGCATCAAGGTCGAGCACATCGAACTGTTCCAGACGCAGCTGATCAAGGCCCATAGCGGCGGCATCGGCGAGCCATTTTCGGAAGAGGTGAGCCGCGCCACCATGCTGTTGCGCGCGAACGCCTTCGCCAGCAACTACTCCGCGCCGCGCGCGGAAGTGGTGGACCGCCTGCTGGCCTTCATCAACGCCGGCATTCACCCGATCATGCCGCAGAAGGGCTCCGTGGGCGCATCCGGCGACCTGGCGCCGCTGGCCTACCTGGCAGCCGCCATCGCCGGTTTCGATGAAGCGGAAGTGATGTATAAAGGCGTACGCATGCCGGCCGCCGAAGCGATCACGAAGGCCGAAGTCGGCCCGGTGAAGTTCGACCTCAAGGCCAAGGATGCATCGGCCCTGATCAACGGTTGCACCGCCTCACTGGCCGTCGCCGTTCTGGCCGCCAAGGATGCGCGCGACCTGCTGACCGACGCCTGCCTTTCGCTGGGCCTGACACTGGAAGCCATGCGCGCCGAGATGGCTGCCTTCGACCCTCGCATCCAACAAGCGCGCCCGCATCCGGGCCAAATCAAGACCGCTTCCGTGGTGCGCAAGCTGCTGAAAGGTTCCACCCGCACCACGCACGAAGCGCGCGCCGTGCAATTTCCGGACGAACTGCGCCGAACCGACATCCCCTATACCCCGCGTATCCAGGACGTGTACTCGCTGCGCTGCACTCCGCAAGTCTACGGTCCCGTGTTCGATGCACTGGACTACATTGATACCATCGTAAAGAACGAGATCAACTCGGCCACCGACAACCCGCTGATCTTTGGCAAGGACAGCGGCGGTTTCGAGATCATCTCCGGCGGCAACTTCCACGGCCAGTACCTGGCGCAGGCGATGGACTTGCTGGCGATGGCAATCACGGACCTGGGCAGCATCTGCGAGCGCCGCGTAGCGCGCCTGATCGACCCCACGCTGTCGTGGGGCTTGCCGCGCAACCTGATGTCCGGCCTGCGTGGCGTGAACACAGGCTATCCGGTGGTGCAATGCTCGCTCAGCTCCCTAGTGATGGAAAACCGCACACTGTCGATGCCTGGCAGCGTGGACTCGATTCCATCGAAGGCCAATAGCGAAGACCACATCTCCAATTCCACCTGGTGCGCGCGCAAGGCACATACCGTGGTGCAGAACACGCAATACATCGTGGGTGTGGAGATGCTGTTGGCAGCGCAAGCGCTGACCATGACCGAGCACCTGCTGCCAGGTTTCAAGCTGGGGGAGGGCACGCAAGCCGCTTACGACGAGATCCGCAAGCAGATCCCGGCCTGCCTCGACGGCGACCGCTGGTTCCACAACGACATCCAGGTCGCACACAGCTTCGTCACCAGCCGCTCGGTGCAGGAAGCGGTGACAGCGAAGGTTGGCGAATTCGTCTAACGGTTCGCTGTTCCCAGGAAAACGGCCCGCATGGGCCGTTTTTTGTGCCGCGCTTCGAAAACGATGGAGTAGATCTGAATGACAAATCTGAAGTTGTTGTTAAAGATGGTGGCAAGCTTTCTTGCGTTGCTCCTCCTGTTAATCGCATTCGTGTTCTTCGTCAATCGCGAAGACAAGCCACCATCCGAGTCGGTCGTCAAGTTGCAGGGTATTGCGAAGGCCACGAAGCCCGTCGGGGACCGTGACAATGCCTACGTCTATGTCATGGGCTTCTCCGCATCGGACAATGCCGATGTGATGTCGGAAGGCGCCGCGCGGGTCGAACAGATACGAAAGTCCTTGGAATCTTCCGGGGCGGACGCGATCGCCGAAATGCCTGGCGAGGGACAGCTTCAGCGAGATCCCATCCAATTGATTGAACGATATGAGCGCCTGCTGGAATTCAAACTGTGGCGCGAAATCTGGTCGGGTGACGCGCGCTCGCCGAATGCAGTATTCGATCTGGTCTTTGAAGCGCAACGCCAGATGTATTTAAAGGCCTTGGCGCTGGATGTTAAAGGAGATGCATCCGATTGCAAACGCATGCTGGAAAAGGATTATCGGTTCTGGCGGATGGTCCTGGCCGAGAGTGTCAGCGCGAATGTGAAGATGATCGCAGCCCGCAGCATTGAGCTGCATTTTGAAATGGGCAATCTTGTGGTGCGCCGTTTTCCACCAGCGCTGACAATGACGGCGATTCCGGATGGCTGGCGGGAGCCGTTCTCCAGTCGCGAACGGTCCTTGGCGAAGATGATGGCCAACGAATGGACATTTTCCGACTTGCGGCCCGACGACGAGCGCTCCAATAACCTGGTGTCAATGCTTTTCGGAAGTTTCCTGTACCAGCCCCAGGCGACGAGCAATGCTAATGCCGACCGTATGCTTCGCGTAGCCGAGTTGTATGACCGCGACTACGCCACAATTCCGCAAGCCGCAGCCACTTTCCTGGCGTCCTACGGGAATGAGAAGAAGGCCGCAGCCGACATTGGCGTCTACAATCCGGTCGGCAGGATCCTGCTGAATATGGAGGGTATGGATGCATACACCGCATACGGATTTCGGGTCGTCAATCTGGAAGGAATGCGCAGGGTCGCACTGCTGGCATCCCAACTGCGAAGCAGCGGTGCCAAAGGCAACGACGTGGCCGAAGGGGTGCGAACAAGCGATCTGCGCGACCCTTACGATGACAAGGAGTTCGCCTGGGATCCGGAACACAGCTCCCTCCTGTTCAGCCGAACGCTCGAAGGGAAGCCGGATTTCAAGATCGTTTATTGAGGAGTGGTAGCCAGGATGGTATGCTGCCGCCATGAAAATCTCCAGCAACCCGACCCGCGAAGGCATACGTTTCCGCTGGCATCTGATGCGCATTGCCGCAGTCGCGGTGATGCTGGCTGCCTTCTGGTTTCGAGACAATGCGGTTAATCTGGTAGCTGCAGGCCTGGTGACACTTGTTGCAGCGTATTCATCGAAAATCAACGATGAGGACTTATTGGTAGAGGTTTTCGATGATGGCGAAAGTCTTCGGTTCCTGCTCGGAGAGCTTCACGCATCTGTTCGCATGGCAGAGATCGAGAAAGTCGCGTTCCACGACGGCGGCGACGGGACGGACAAGGTGACAGTCACGCTCGCGCAGACGACGCCATTTGGTCGAGTCATTGAATTAACCCCGGAGCCGGTTTACGTCTTCGACTGGAATGTAAAAGTATGGTTCGCCGATCTGCAACGTCGTGTAGAGGAAGCGAAATCCAACGTCGAAGAAATAGCTACGTGACATCATGCCACTGGCCGTCATCCCACCACTCGACGGCCAGGATGATCTTGACCTCGTAGGAATCGCCATCGTTTTGGCGATAGATCTCAACTCCGAGGGAACGGGCGAGTGCATTGTCATATCGCCTGAAAGCTTGCAGCACTTGCGCATCTGCCGCTTGGGGATATACCTCGAAGCAAATGAGACGATCGCACTCGTCGATGGCCACTAATTGACGGGCCA
>NZ_JBNZFX010000017.1:0-52598 GCF_050709955.1 Massilia eburnea | reverse complement strand
TTCAACATGCGTTATTTCCTTGCTAAATATAAGGATTAGCATCATGGCATGCTTGGACGTCCCTATTCTAGGGGATCCGCAGTTCGATTTTCAGTGCTAGCATGGCGCTCCCATGAGTAGCAATTAACGATACCGAGCCTGGCGAATTCGTCTGCCACAATTCGGTGCCCAATTCGGTGCCAGGTCTGTCATTCGGACAGCCAACACGCACTTTTGATAATTCTCAATACTCTCCAATACGGGCGTTCACACATCACCCGCGACGTCGCGGAAAATGACTTTTCGAGCTAAATCAATAGTGCTTCATGCTTGTCCGAATGACAGACCTGGCACCGAATTTGGCGCCGAATTTTCCCCAAAAAAAAGCGAGCCGAAGCTCGCTTTTTTTATTGCCAGGAAAGCTGCAAGATTACTTGCGGTCTTTCAGCGGAGGCACGTCGCGCACTGCCGAGCCGACGAACAGCTGGCGTGGGCGGCCGATCTTCTGCTCTGGGTCGGCGATCATTTCGTTCCACTGGGCGATCCAGCCGATGGTACGGGCCATGGCGAAGATGCCGGTGAACAGGGACACCGGGATGCCCATGTGCCGACTGCACGATGCCGGAGTAGAAGTCCACGTTCGGGTACAGCTTGCGGGACACGAAGTATTCGTCGTTCAGCGCAATCTTTTCCAGTTCCATGGCCAGCTTGAACAGTGGGTCGTCTTGCAGGCCCAGCTCTTGCAGCACTTCGTGGCAGGTTTCGCGCATCAGCTTCGCACGCGGGTCGAAGTTTTTGTACACGCGGTGACCGAAGCCCATCAGCTTGACGCCGGAGTTCTTGTCTTTCACCTGAGCGATGAAGGCTGGGATCTTGTCGACGGTGCCGATTTCTTTCAACATGTTCAGCGCAGCTTCGTTCGCGCCGCCGTGGGCAGGGCCCCACAGGCAAGCGATACCGGCAGCGATACAGGCGAACGGGTTGGCGCCCGACGAACCGGCCAGACGGACGGTCGAGGTCGAAGCGTTCTGCTCGTGGTCTGCGTGCAGGATCAGGATGCGGTCCAGGGCGCGCACCAGCACGTCGTTGACCTTGTACTCTTCACATGGATTGGCCGAACATCATGCGCATGAAGTTGGCGCGGAGTACGACAGGTCGTTGCGTGGGTACACGAACGGCTGGCCAACCGAGTACTTGTATGCCATGGCGACCAGGGTCGGCAGCTTGGCGATCAGGCGGATGGCGGAAATTTCACGCTGCTTGGCATCGTTGATGTCCAGCGAGTCGTGGTAGAACGATGCCAGCGCGCCGACGGTGCCAACCAGCACGGACATCGGGTGCGACGTCGCGGCGGAAGCCGCGGAAGAAGAATTGCATCTGCTCGTGCACCATGGTGTGCTTGGTCACGGTGTCGACGAACTGCTTCTTCTGCACTGCGTTCGGCAGGTCGCCGTTCAGCAGCAGGTAGCACGATTCCATGAAGTCGGCGTTCACGGCCAGTTGCTCGATCGGGTAGGCCGCGGTACTGCAGCTCACCCTTGTCACCGTCGATGTAGGTGATCGAGGAGTTGCACGACGCGGTCGACATGAAGCCTGGGTCGTAGGTGAACTTGCCGGTGGTGCCGTACAGCTTGCGGATGTCGATGACGTCCGGGCCCACGGTGCCCTTGTAGATCGGCATTTCGACCGATGGGCTGCCGTCGGAGAACGATAGCGTTGCTTTGGTATCAGAGATGTTCATGGACTCTTCCTTTGGGAGAGATGCAGCAAATAAAAAAACTTAACTCAGGCTTGGCGGCAGGCGAGCCAGTAACGCATGTACATGCGGCAGGTCTATTTCGCCTTCCGGCTCCTTACGGGCCAAGACCAGATCCATCAGTGCATTGTCCGACAAATCGAGGAGTCGCGTGAACGCGTCCACTTCCTCGTCGGTCAATCCTGCTTCGTGCGCATCGAGGAAACGAGTCAGGATAAGGTCGTTTTCCAGCAGGCCCCGTCGTGCGCGCCAGCGTAGGCGCGCACGGTTGGTCGGATCGGCCTGATGCGCCTCGTTTTTCGAGTTCGGCCATATTTATTAAATGGCGCGACGCACCATCAGTTCCTTGATCTTGCCGATCGCCTTGTTAGGGTTCAGGCCTTTCGGGCACACGTCCGACGCAGTTCATGATCGAGTGGCAACGGAACAGACGGTACGGGTCTTCCAGGTTATCCAGGCGCTCGCCGGTGGCTTCGTCGCGCGAGTCGGCGATGAAGCGGTAGGCTTGCAGCAGGCCGGCCGGGCCGACGAACTTGTCCGGGTTCCACCAGAACGATGGGCAGGAAGTCGAGCAGCAGGCGCAACAGGTATGCACTCGTACAGGCCGTCCAGCTCTTCGCGCTCCGCAGGCGACTGCAGGCGCTCTTTCTCCCGGAGGGATCGAGTCGTTGATCAGGAACGGCTTGATCGAGTGGTATTGCTTGAAGAACTGGGTCATGTCGACGATCAGGTCGCGCACACACCGGCAGGCCTGGCAGCGGGCGCAGCACGATCGGCTCGCTCAGCTCGTTCAGGTTGGTGGTGCAGGCCAGGCCGTTCTTGCCGTTGATGTTCATCGCGTCGGAACCGCACACGCCTTCGCGGCAGGAGCGGCGCAGCGACAGCGAGTCGTCAACGTCGGACTTGATGCGCTGCAGTGCGTCCAGCAGCATCTTGTCGGTGTCTTTCAGCTCGACCGTCAGGTCTTGCATGTACGGCTTGGCGTCCTTGTCCGGATCGTAACGGTAAATCTTGAATTTGAGAGTGCGTGCCATGTTGTGAGGCCCTTGCTTAGAAAGTACGTGGTTTCGGTTTGAAGGTATCAACCGTCAGCGGCTTGGTGACGACTGCCTTGTATTCCAGGCGGTTGCCTTCCGAGAACCACAGCGTGTGCTTCATCCATTCTTCGTCAATTGCGGTTCGGGTGATCGTCCTGGGCGTGGGCGCCACGGGATTCCTTACGCGCGTTGGCCGAGACGATGGTCGCTTTCGCAGTTTCGATCAGGTTGTCCAGTTCCAGTGCTTCCACGCGGGCGGTGTTGAATACCTTGGACTTGTCGTTGTACGACACGTGCTTGCGGCGTTCGTCCAGCTTCAGGATCTCTTCCACGCCCTTGGCCAGCATTTCGTCGGTACGGAACACGCCGCAGTACTTCTGCATGGTGGCGCGGATGTCGTTGGCGACGTCTTGCACGCGCTCGCCACCAGTGGAGGTTTCCAGGTGGTTCAGGCGGTTCATTGCGAAGTCGGCGGACGTCCTTCGGCAGCGGCTTGTTTTCCTTCTGCTTCAGGTTTCTGTGCCACCACGTGGTTGCCGGCTGCGCGGCCGAATACCACCAGGTCCAGCAGGGAGTTGGTGCCCAGGCGGTTGGCGCCGTGCACGGAGACGCAGGCGCATTCGCCGATTGCGTACAGGCCATTCACGATCTTCTGGCTGCCGTCGCCGTTAGGCACGACTACCTGGCCGTGGATATTGGTCGGGATGCCGCCCATCTGGTAGTGAATGGTCGGTACCACCGGGATCGGTTCCTTGGTCGCGTCGACGTTGGCGAACTTGTGGCCGATTTCCAGGATCGATGGCAGGCGCTTCTGGATGGTGTCCGAACCGATGTGGCGCAGGTCCAGCAGGACGTGGTCCCTTGTTAGGACCGCAGCCGCGGCCTTCCTTGATCTCCTGGTCCATCGAGCGCGATACGAAGTCGCGCGGGCCAGGTCTTTCAGGGTCGGAGCGTAGCGCTACCATGAAGCGTTCGCCGTTCGAGTTGATCAGGATGCCGCCTTCGCCGCGCACGCCTTCGGTGATCAGCACGCCCGCGCCGGCTACGCCCGGTCGGGTGGAACTGCCAGAATTCCATGTCTTGCAGCGGCAGGCCGGCACGTGCCGCCATGCCCATGCCGTCACACGGGTGTTGATGAAGGCGTTGGTCGATGCTGCGAAGATGCGGCCTGCGCCGCCGGTTGCGATGATGAGTGGTGGTCTTGGCTTCCAGGATCATGCATTCGCCGGTTTCCATTTCCAGGGCAACCACGCCAAACCACGTCGCCGTCGGCATCGCGCACCAGGTCCAGGGCCATCCACTCAACGAAGAAGTGGGTGCGGGCACGCACGTTGCGCTGGTACAGGGTGTGCAGCAGTGCGTGGCCGGTACGGTCAGCCGCGGCGCAAGCGCGCGCTGCACCAGGCTTCTCGCCCAGGTTCGCGGTGTGGCCGCCGAACGGACGCTGGTAAATGGTGCCGTCCGGGTTGCGGTCGAAAGGCATGCCGAAGTGTTCCAGCTCGTAGACGACTTTCGGTGCTTCGCGGCACATGAATTCAATCGCATCCTGGTCGCCCAGGTAGTCGCCACCCTTGACGGTGTCGAACATGTGCCAGTACCAGTTGTCTTCCGACATATTGCCCAGCGAGGCGCCGATGCCGCCCTGCGCTGCCACGGTGTGGGAGCGGTGTCGGGAACACCTTGGACAGCACGGCCACGTTCAGGCCGGCTTCCGCCAGTTGCAGGGAGGCGCGCATGCCGGAACCGCCGGCGCCAACGATCACCGCGTCAAAGCGGCGGGTAGGGATTGCAGATTTGATAGCTGCCACGATTTACACACTCCACAGAATTTGCATCGACCAGGCGGCGCAGACGATCAGCCAGCCAATGGTTGCGATCGATTGCAGGAACAGGCGCAGGCCGACCGGCTTGATGTAGTCCATCCAGATGTCGCGGATGCCGACCCAGGCGTGATAGAACAGCGCCAACAGGGTGACTGCGCTGAACAGCTTGGAACCACTGCTGCGCGAACAGGCCTGCCCAGCCTTCGTACGATGGGTTCGACGAAGTAAAGATCAGGGAAAAACAGGACGGGCGGTGTACACCACCATCAGCACGGCGGTCACACGCTGGACCAGCCAATCCTTGACGCCGTAGTGGGCGCCGACAACCAGGCGTTTTGGGCCGATGTTATTGTTAGCCATTTAGAACACTCCAAACAAATTTCAGTGCGACCAGCGCGGTCACGACAACGGTGATCACGACCACGACGGTGGCGGACTTGCGCGCGGAATCCTTGTCCAGGCCCACGTGGGTGGTCCATGATCAGGTGACGTACGCCGGCGCAGAAGTGCTGGGTTGTAGCCCCAGATCAGTGCCAGCATGACCAGTTTCGCGATCGGGTGGGAGGCGATCAGCATGAAATTGCCGAAGGTGGACTCGGAGGCGCAGCGACTCCTGCAGCAGGTACAGCACGAACGGCAACAGCAGGAACATCAGGGCGCCGCTGATGCGGTGCAGGATGGAGACGATGCCAGCCATCGGCAACCGGTAGTTCATCAGATCCGTAACGTGGATGTTACGGGAATTCTGGCCGCTCTTTTTTTGGGGTTTCCCGCACGGCTTCAGTCATATACAACCTCCCTATGCTTTATTACAAATGATTTGCCAAACTTGGCGAAGCTACGATTTTCGCCGATTTTTGCTCTTACGACCAATATGTATTGGTTACATATCACCAAAATATTATTGCAGCGCACCTTAACTGAGATCATTTTGATAATGATGGCGTTCCGTCAGGTACAGGCCGCGGCGCAATTCGACCGGTTTGTCGCCGTAAGTGAAGGAAACGCGCTCGGCGCACAGCAGCGGCATGCCTGCCGCAACTTTCAGCAGTGCGGCATCGCCCTCCTCGGCGCACACGGCGCGGATCTTTTCTTCCGCCCGGATCATGCGGGTACCGAATTCGGATTCGAACAGGCCGTACATCGGGCCCTTGTATTCATTCAGGCGTTCCGCCGTCAGGCCTTTGAAGATCACGCCGGGCAGCCACAGCTCTTCGACGATGGGTGGGCACGTTGTCGAAACTTTGCACGCGCTTGATGTAGACCACCGCATCGCCCGACTTCAGGTCGAGCAGGCGCGCCACTTCAGCCGGCGCGCGCAGGCGCTTGACTTCAATAAACCGGGATTCGGGATAATGCGGCACACCTTCGTCCGGCACCAGGCGCAGGAAGCGGAAATGCGCGCGCGCCTCGTGGTGGGTGGACACGAACGTCCCCTTGCCCTGGCGGCGCATGACCAGGTTTTCCGCCGCCAGTTCGTCGATCGCCTTGCGCACGGTGCCCTGGCTGACCTTGAAACGGTTGGCCAATTCGACTTCGCTGGGGATCATCTCGCCCGGCTTCCATTCGCCGGACTGCAGGCTCTGGGTGATCAGGCCTTTGATCTGCTGGTACAGGGGAGAAAAAGTGGGGGACGGAGCGCCGGCCGCGCCTAAGGCGTCAGAAGTGGTCTGGTTGGGCGTGACGGGATTCATAGCCCGCTATTCCACCACATCCGCCCCCTGCCGTCCAGAAAAATCCTATAACTTATATGTCTTATATAAGACATAAGATAGGATTGACAGCCAGTCGACAGGCGCCTACACTCGCCCGAATTGTCGTATCATTACGAGCTTATACCGTTTTCACGTCCACTTTGGAGATTCACCATGGCTAAAACCCCAATGCGTGTTGCCGTTACCGGCGCCGCCGGCCAGATCGGCTATTCCCTGCTGTTCCGTATCGCCAACGGCGACATGCTGGGCAAAGACCAGCCAGTCATCCTGCAACTGCTGGAAATCCCTGACGAGAAGGCCCAGAAAGCGCTGAAAGGCGTGATGATGGAAATCGACGATTGCGCATTCCCGCTGCTGGCCGGCATGACCGCCCACGCCGACCCGATGACCGCCTTCAAGGATGCCGACGTGGCCCTGCTGGTTGGCGCCCGTCCGCGCGGCCCAGGCATGGAGCGTAAAGACCTGCTGGAAGCCAACGCACAGATCTTCACCGTGCAGGGCAAGGCACTGGACGCCGTCGCTTCGCGCAATGTCAAAGTTCTGGTGGTCGGCAACCCAGCCAACACCAACGCCTTCATCGCCATGAAGTCCGCTCCTTCCCTGCCAGCGAAGAACTTCACCGCCATGCTGCGCCTGGACCACAACCGCGCCCTGTCGCAAGTTGCTGCCAAGACCGGCAAGGCTGTCAAAGACATCGAAAAGCTGTGCGTATGGGGCAACCACTCCCCAACCATGTACGCCGACTACCGCTTCGCCACCATCGGCGGCGCATCGGTCAAGGACATGATCAACGACCAGGAATGGAACGCCAACACCTTCCTGCCAACCGTGGGCAAGCGCGGCGCGGCGATCATCGAAGCACGCGGCCTGTCTTCCGCAGCTTCCGCAGCCAACGCTGCGATCGACCACGTGCATGACTGGGTACTGGGCACCAACGGCAAGTGGACCACCATGGGCATCCCTTCCGACGGCTCTTACGGCATCCCTGAAGGCACCATGTTCGGCTTCCCGGTAACCTGCGAAAACGGCGAATACACGATCGTCCAGGGCCTGGACATCGACGCATTCTCGCAAGAGCGCATCAACATCACGCTGAAGGAACTGACCGAAGAGCGTGAAGGCGTGAAGCACCTGCTGCCATAATCGTCTTTTACAGTGGAACCGGTTAAACCACCGATCCGCCGTACCCGCCGCGCTGCCGATGGCAGCGCGGCTGCTGTTTCATCTAACGTACCAATGCATCCATCCGAGGTTTTATTCCAGGGCACACGCCAGCCGCTGCTGCTCCCTGCCTGCGACCACTACGCCGGCAGTGAAAAGCTGATGCGCAAATCCATGGCCCTGCAACAAGAGCTTGGTCCCCTGT
Source organism: Massilia eburnea (assembly GCF_050709955.1). Lineage (GTDB taxonomy): Bacteria > Pseudomonadota > Gammaproteobacteria > Burkholderiales > Burkholderiaceae_D > Rugamonas > Rugamonas eburnea_A. Next base: position 44,922 of record NZ_JBNZFX010000017.1, on the reverse strand, counting down.
TCGACATCACCTTCGATTGCGAGGACGGCGCCGCCGCCGGCAACGAAGAATCCCACGCCAAGCTGGTCGCCCTGCTGCTGCTGGACGAAGCCAATGCATTCAACCGCATCGGCGCCCGCGTGCACGACATCAACAGCCCGTTCTTCGAACGCGACGTCGAAATCATCTGCACCGAAGCGGGCCACAAACTGGCCTACATCGTGATCCCCAAGCCGGAAAGCGTGCAGGAAGTCGCGCGCGCCATCGAACTGGTGAACCAGCATGCCGCCAAGTCCGGCCGCGCATCTCCGGTGCCGGTGCACGTGCTGATCGAAACCCATGGCGCATTGCGCGACGTGCACGATATCGCCGCCCTGCCCCAGGTCGAATGCCTGTCCTTCGGCATCATGGACTTCGTCTCGGCCCACTACGGCGCAGTGCCGGGCAGCGCCATGCGCACGCCGGGCCAGTTCACCCATCCGCTGGTGGTGCGCGCCAAGCTGGAAATCGCCGCCGCCTGCCATGCGCACGGCAAGGTGCCGTCGCATAACGTGACCACTGAAATCAAGGATTCCGCCGTGGTGGCGACCGATGCCCAGCGCGCAGCCGCGGAATTCGGCTTCACCCGCATGTGGAGCATCCACCCGAGCCAGATAAAACCTGTCATAAAAGCATTTACGCCGCGCGCATCCGAGGTAAACGAGGCCGCAACCATCCTGCATGAGGCAGAGAAGGTACAGTGGGGCCCGATTAACCAGCATGGTCGCTTGCATGACCGCGCGAGCTATCGCTATTATTGGACGGTTCTGCAGCGAGCCAAGCTCGCAGGCCTGCCGCTGCCGGACTCCGTTGCCGCCCTAGTCGGGGTGGCCGAATCAAAAGGAACCCAATAATGTCGTTTATGAAACTGATCACCGCCTGCGCCATGGCCCTCGCCATCGCAGCCCCTTCCGCCCACGCAGCCCCTAAGAAAGCCGCCAAGCCAGCTGCCACCCAAGGCGAGCCGGAATCGAGCGTGAGCGGGCGCACTGCCACCAATTACGCCTGCGAACTGGGCAACAAGATCACCATTTACAGCAACGCGGACGACGGCAACAGCATCGTTATGCGCTGGAAGAACCGCCTGCACCGTCTGACTCGCGAAGCCACCTCCACCGGTGCGGCTCGCTTCGAGAACAAGATTGCAGGCTTGATCTGGATCGGCATCCCTGCCAAGGGCATGCTGCTGGATTCCAAGGTGAACCGCCAACTGGCGAACGAATGCAAGACATCTGATCAAGCGCTCGGACTTTAATCAATAAGGAGAGGACATGTCCCGCAACACACTGAATACGCTTAAGGATTTCCCGATCGGGGCAAAGAAGGGTAAGTTCTACTCCCTGCCGGCCCTGGAAAAGGAACTGGGCGCCAAGATTTCCCGCCTGCCGGTATCGATTCGCGTCGTACTGGAATCCGTTCTGCGTAACTGCGACGGTAAGAAAGTGACCGAAGAGCACGTCAAGCAGTTGGCTAACTGGGGCGCTACCGCTGCCCGCACCGACGAAATCCCATTCGTCGTAGCCCGCGTTGTGCTGCAGGACTTCACCGGCGTTCCGCTGCTGGCCGACCTGGCTGCCATGCGTAACGTCGCCTCCAAAATGGGCGTCAACCCTAAGAAGATCGAACCCCTGGTGCCGGTTGACCTGGTGGTTGACCACTCGGTCACCATCGACCACTTCCGCGAGCCTAAGGCGCTGGACCTGAACATGAAGCTGGAATTCTCGCGCAATAACGAGCGCTACCAGTTCATGAAGTGGGGCATGCAAGCCTTCGACACCTTCGGCGTGGTTCCTCCAGGCTTCGGTATCGTTCACCAGGTCAACCTGGAATACCTGGCACGCGGCGTGCACAATGGCTCCGGCGTGTACTACCCTGACTCGCTGGTAGGCACCGACTCCCACACCACCATGATCAACGGTATCGGCGTAGTGGGCTGGGGCGTGGGCGGCATCGAGGCGGAAGCCGGCATGCTGGGCCAGCCAGTGTACTTCCTGACCCCGGACGTGATCGGCGTCAACCTGACCGGCGTGCTGCGCGAAGGCTGCACCGCGACCGACCTGGTGCTGACCATCACCGAAATGCTGCGTAAAGAGAAAGTCGTGGGCAAGTTCGTCGAGTTCTTCGGCGAAGGCACCGAGTCCCTGTCCGTGACCGACCGCGCAACCATCGCCAACATGGCGCCGGAATACGGCGCGACCATGGGCTTCTTCCCGGTCGACGACGCGACCATCGAATACTTCGAAGGCACCGGCCGCACCAAGGAAGAAATCGCTGCATTCCAGTCCTACTTCAAGGCACAGGGCATGTACGGCGTGCCGAAGAAAGGCGAAATCGACTTCACCCGCGAACTGCACCTGGACCTGTCCACCGTTGCTCCTTCGCTGGCCGGTCCTAAGCGTCCGCAAGACCGTATCGAAATCGGCAACGTCAAGTCCACCTTCACCGAACTGTTCTCCAAGCCAACCACCGAGAACGGCTTCAACAAGAAGGCCGACGAACTGACCAAGACCTACACCACCAGCAATGGCGTGAACGTCAAGAACGGTGACGTGCTGATCGCCGCTATCACCTCCTGCACCAACACCTCGAACCCGAGCGTGCTGCTGGCAGCTGGCCTGCTGGCCAAGAAAGCTGTGGAAGCCGGCCTGACCGTGGCTCCGCACATCAAATCGTCCCTGGCTCCTGGCTCCCGCGTTGTGACCGAGTACCTGACCGCCGCCGGCCTGCTGCCATACCTGGAAAAACTGGGCTTCGGCGTGACCGCTTACGGCTGCACCACCTGCATCGGCAACGCTGGCGACCTGACCCCGGAACTGAACGCCACCATCACCGGCAACGACATCGTTGCTGCTGCCGTGCTGTCCGGTAACCGTAACTTTGAAGCGCGTATTCACCCGAACATCCGCTCCAACTTCCTGGCATCGCCGCCGCTGGTCGTCGCTTACGCGATCGCCGGCAACGTGACCCGCGACCTGATGACCGAACCGGTCGGCCAGGGCAAGGATGGCAAGGACGTGTACCTGGGCGACATCTGGCCGACCTCGAAAGAGATCGCAGCGCTGATGAAGTTCGCGATGAACTCCAAAGTCTTCAAGTCCAACTACGCCGACGTCAAAGGCAACCCAGGCAAGCTGTGGGAAGCCGTATCGTCGACCGAAGGCCAAGTGTACAACTGGCCAGATTCGACCTACATCGCAGAACCTCCATTCTTCGATGGCTTCGAGATGAAACCTAAGGCGGCGGAAACCGGCATCAAGGGCGCGCGCGCATTGGGCGTGTTCGGTGACTCCATCACCACCGACCACATCTCGCCGGCAGGCTCGATCAAGGAAGACGGCCCGGCAGGCAAGTGGCTGAAGGAAAACGGCGTGATGAAGGCCGATTTCAACTCCTACGGCTCGCGCCGCGGCAACCACGAGATCATGATGCGCGGCACCTTCGCCAACGTGCGTATCAAGAACAAGATGATCCCTGCCAAGGCTGACGGTTCCGCGGTTGAAGGCGGCATCACCCTGCACCAGCCATCGGGCGAACAACTGTCGATCTACGACGCAGCAATGCGCTACGTTGAAGAAGGCACCCCGACCATGATCTTCGGCGGCGAAGAATACGGCACCGGCTCCTCCCGTGACTGGGCAGCCAAGGGCACCCAGCTGCTGGGCGTGAAGGCGGTGATCTGCCGTTCCTTCGAGCGTATCCATCGTTCCAACCTGGTGGGCATGGGCGTGCTGCCACTGCAATTCATCGGCAACGACTCCGTGGAATCGCTGGGCATCACCGGCAAGGGCGAAACCTACGACCTGAAGGGCCTGGAAGGCGACATCAAGCCTCAACAGCAAGCCACCCTGGTGATCCACCACGCTGACGGCTCGAGCAAGGAAGTGCAAGTCCTGCTGCGTATCGACACCCCGATCGAAGTGGACTACTACAAGCACGGCGGTATTCTGCCATTCGTGCTGCGCCAGCTGCTGGCTGCCTAAAACCGGTAAGGCAGGGTCTGACCCAAGGGTCAGACCCGCATGCTCTGCCGCCAACTCGAACGCCGGGCCTGTGCCCGGCGTTTGTTTTTGAGTCTGACCCTTGGGTCTGACACCGGTTTACCGGTTTAAAACGCCGAGTCTTGCTGAATCCACTACAATAAGGGTACCAAGGTTTCCTTTTTCACTAAGAAAAGCGCTATGCGTCGCCCATCCAAAGATTCAACCCATAAATTATCTGCCGACAGCCAGCGCCTTATCTCCCTCGCCCAAGCCCTGGGCCAGGCCGCCAGCCGCATTGAAGAGCGTAACTGGGAAAGGGTGCTGGATGCCCAACTGCACAAATTGCTGCGCACAGGACATCAGGACACTGTCGACTCAGCCCTGAACTCGCTGTTCAGCGTGGACCTGCCTGGCTACGACATCCTGATGGATAGCGTGGAGGCGGTCAGCGAGTCCGACTCCATCGTGGTGGAGGTCGATGGCGAATCGCGCGAGTACGACATCCTGCTGGTGGCCGCCCCGGTGCTGGCCTGGACGCGTTTTTCGATCGCCTCCGGCCCGATTCCGGCCGACATCCTGAATACGCTGTCGGCGCACTTCTCCGCCCACCTGCTGGCGGATGGCACGCACATGGCGATGTCGTCCACCCTGTACTCGATCGACCAGCTGCCGCGCACCCACGCCGAAGCCTATTCCAAGGTGCACAAGCTGGCGCAGGCGGCCCTGAAAGGCCAGGCCATCAAGTCCGAACCCAAGGCCTTGGAAACCGCGCCGTTCCTGGCCGACACCCGCTACCTGATGGTGGCCGTGGTGGCCCCGCATAATGCGCCGATGTTCACCTGGCAGATGCCGGCCCAGCACGCCACGCAAGCCGAAGCACGGCGCGATGCGCTGGCCGCCTGGACCACTCAAGCCACGCCGACCGTGGCGCGCCTGCTGACTGGCTGCGGCATCGAAATGCTGCTGCCGGAAGCCTATTACACCGGCTGCCGCGAAGCCGACAAGCTGATTCGCCCGGTCTCGATCCGCGCTGCCGTGCACTACCTGACGCATTCGCTGGCTTGCGAGCCATCGGACCTGCGCGCGGTGATCGCCGGCTTCGGCGACGAGTCCGCGCCGGATGGCCAGGTCGATGAATACCGCGTCGCCTTCACCCGCCGTTCCGACAGCGACGTGATGTACGGCGTGGTGTGGCCGCTGTACGGCCAGGAAGATGAAGAAGGCACCCCGGCTGAAGGCCTGTCCGGCAGCATGGCCGAACTGCTCAAGCCGCGCACGCCGGTCGAAGAAATCGTCGAACACCTGAACGCCGCCGGCGTATCGCAGGTGAAGAAGTTGGGCGAGCAGTATGTCGCCGAATACTGCGACGATTGCGGCGCCCCGCTCTTCGCCGACCCGTCAGGCGAACTGGTCCACGCCGAAATGCCGGAAGACGCCGCCTCAGGCAGCGAGCACTTCCACTAAGAAGAAAAGCCCGCGGTCAACGCGGGCTTTTTCTTGGGGCTGGGGCATCGGTTGCTGTGCCGGGATCCATGCCCACGCCGCAGGCAATTCACTTCCAGGTGGAATACGGCTGCTTGACCAGGTTCGAATTGAAGTAGCGCAAATCGTGTGTAACCTCTTCGCCAGCCCATTCCGGCTTGTCGAACACTGCGTCCTCGGCCGGCAATTCGATCTCGGCGACGACGAGGCCGGCGTTCTCGCCGAGGAACTCGTCCACTTCCCACACCAAGCCAGCGTAAGGGATACGGCGGCGGTATTTCTCGATCAGCGGCCGCTCGCACAGCCGGTCCAGCAGTTCAGCGGCGTCGGCGACGGGAACAGGATATTCCCATTCGCCGCGCGCCGCGCCCACGTTCTTGCTCTTGATGGTCAAGACCGCGCGCTCGCCTTCGATCCGCACGCGCACGGTGCGCTCGGCATGCGAAGACAGGTAACCCTGGCGCAGCAGCACCGGCTCGCCTTGCACGCGCCAGCCATCACTCTTCACCAGGAATTTACGCTCGATCTCGACACCCATCAGCTTACTCGTCCAGCGACAGCAGGATAGGCTGCAGGATCGCAGCGCCCAGGGCCGCGCTACGCGCACCATTCCAGCCCACGGTCGGAACCGGCAGGTCCGCGTTATCCTTGAACGGCATCTCCAGCGTCAGCGACAGCACCTTGAAGTGGTGGCCGATGTACTTGGACGCCAGCGTCAGCATGTCTTCCTTGTACTTGGAAGGCGCATAGCCCACCGCATCCTGGAAGTCGGGAGTCGCGTTCTTGTAGCGGTCGATGAAGTTCTTCTGGCGCGCCATCTGCTCCGGCGTGAAGTTCTCCAGCATTTCGTTACCGGCCACGAAGTTGTAAGGCAGCGCCTCGTCGCCGTGGATGTCGAAGAACATGTCGACGCCGGTTTCGTGGATCTTCTGTTTCACGCACAGCACTTCAGGGGAGCGTTCCAGCGAAGGCGTCATCCACTCGCGGTTCAGGTTCGCGCCGGCGGCGTTGGTGCGCAGGTTGCCGCGCACCGAGCCGTCCGGATTCATGTTCGGCACGATGTAGAAGCAGCAGCGCTGCAGCAGCTTGCGCGCGATCGGGTTGGCGTCATCCAGCAGGGAATCGATCAGGCCTTCGGTAAACCATTCAGCCATCGACTCGCCCGGGTGCTGGCGGGCGATGAACCAGATTTTCTTTTCAGCTTCCGGTTCGCCGATGACGACCAGGTTCATGTCGCGGCCATCGATCGAGGAGCCGATATCCAGCACGCGCGCGATCGGGTTCTCTGCCACTTCGCCCAGCAGGCGCAGGTGGCGTTCCCACGAATAGGGCTCGAAGTAAGCGTAGTACACGCTGTCGTTATGCGGCGTGTGCTTGATGGTCATTACCTGGCCATCAAACGAGGTCGGGACGCGGAACCAGTTCTCGCCATCGTAGCTGGCGGCAGCGTTGTAGTCTTCGAAGCCTTTGGCATAGGTAGCGTCGCCTGCGTTCACGAACTTCATCGTCACCGCTTCGCCACGCACGCCCTGCAGGCGGAAGTGGAACCACTGGTGGATGTCGGCGGCGTTGTCCTTGCGCAGTTTCAGTTCGATGTTCGCAGCGTTGTCGGCGCGGACTACTTCGATGGCGCCAGAGTCGAAATTCTGGCTGATTTTGATGGTCATTACGATCCCGTTCAGAGGCTTGGGTTGATCGGAACCGCTATTGTACACATCCAAACCGGTAACCCGGTGTCTGACCCGCAGGGTCAGACACCTATGACCCTGCGGGTCAGACATCGGGGTAGCGGTTCTAGTCGACGTTCCGTCCCCGCGCCTTCAACGCCGCCCGCACTCCCGCGCCGTATGCCGCATCCGCCTTGTCGAAATGCCCCAGCTGCCGCTGAATAATCTCATCGTTGACCTGGCTCAGCGGCCCGGCAATATTCTCGAACAGGTTCAGCTTCTCCTGCGCCGGCAAGAGCCGGAACAGGTTCCCCGCCTGAGTGTAATCATCCTCCCGGCCCCGCCCATCGAAGCGCCCCGCCCCGCCATTCAGCGCCAGCACCGGCTCGCCATGCCCCATGCCCTCGGGATTGCTGCCGGCCGCATCGGTCGGCGCATAATTCTGCTCCGCGCCGCCAAAGCCCGCCGCCATCGCGCCATCGCGCTGCTGATTATGGAATGGACAGCGCGGCGCATTCACCGGCAGATGCTGGTGGTTGGTGCCCACACGGTACAACTGCGCATCGTGATAAGCGAACAAGCGCGCCTGCAGCATCTTGTCCGGCGAATAGCCCATGCCCGGCACCACATTGGCCGGCGACAGCGCCGCCTGCTCCACCTCCGCATGGTAATTGACCGGATTGCGGTTCAACTCCAGCACGCCGACAGGAATCAAGGGGAAGTCCGCATGCGGCCACACCTTGGTCAGGTCGAACGGATTCCAGCCGGTGCGCTTTTCCCACACTGCCAATTGCTGCTCGGTCGCCACCTGGATCTTCACCTCCCACTGCGGGAAATCGCCGGATGCGATGGCGTTGAACAGGTCGCGCTGCGCATGATCCGGGTCGGCGCCGGCCAGGCGCGTTGCCTCGGCCGGGCTCAGGTTCTTGATGCCCTGCCTGGTCTTCAGGTGCCACTTCACGTAAACGCGTTCACCGGCAGCGTTAATCAGGCTGAAGGTGTGGCTGCCGAAACCGTCCATGTGGCGGTAGCCGTCGGGCGTGCCGCGGTCGCTGAACAGCATCGTGACCTGGTGCAGCGACTCCGGCGTCCTGCTCCAGAAATCGAACATCATGGTCGGCGATTTCAGGTTGGTTTGCGGGTCGCGTTTCTGGGTGTGGATGAAGTCCGGGAACTTGATACCGTCCTTGATGAAGAACATCGGGGTGTTATTGCCGACCAGGTCCCAGTTGCCTTCCTCAGTGTAGAAACGCACTGCGAAGCCACGCGGATCGCGCTCGGTGTCGGCGCTGCCACGCTCGCCGCCAACGGTGGAAAAGCGCACAAAGGTTTCGGTCTGCTTGCCGACAGCCGAGAACAGCTTGGCCTTGGTGTATTTGCCGATGTCGTGGGTGACGGTGAAGGTGCCGTAAGCGCCGGAGCCTTTGGCATGCACGACGCGCTCAGGGATGCGCTCGCGGTTGAAATGCTGGAGCTTTTCAATCAGGTGGAAGTCCTGCAGCAGGACGGGGCCACGCGGGCCGGCAGTCAGTGAGTTCTGGTTGTCGACAACTGGAATGCCGGATGCGGTGGTGATAGGGGTCTGGCTCATTTACTGGCTCCTTCATGTGATTGGTGAAATCATTCTAAAGAGACACGAGCGATTGATAAATTTGATTAATTCTATGAAAATGATAGTTAAAATTGTTCGTGAATGGCGATCCCCTCGAAAGTGTCCGCTCCTGCGGCCCATGGCTTTGCCTTGAAAGCCCGCTGCGCATCCGCGTAGCCGGCCTGCCAGCGCTGATTGATGCCAGCGCTCGAGAAGTCGATGTCCTTGGTATGGTCTTCGCAGCTCAGGTGGGGCGCCTTCAGCAGCACCACGTGCATCGCCGTGCCGCAGCCCCACAGCGCCAGTTCGCGCACTTCCGGCGAGGTGCGCACATCTTCCGGCACCTTCATCGCCAGTTCGCGGATCACGCGCCGCAGGCGGTGCAGCTTGCGCTGCTGTTCGATATGGCTGGCGCGGCTGGCATACTGGATCTCCTTGTGCTTCTCAAGTACATCCAGCACGCTTTGCGGCTCGCTGCCGTCCGGGTTCCACACCTGGACCGAGAAAATCACCGAATCGCGGCGCGGCTCGTCATCCAGCACCGCCTCGATCGGTGTGTTGGAGTAGATGCCGCCGTCCCAAAAGGGTTCGCTGCCGATACGCACCGCCGGAAAGGCCGGTGGAATGGCGCCCGATGCAATCACGTGCGACAGCTCCAGCGCTTCCTTGCGCGTGTCGAAATAGCGCATGACACCGTTGCGTGCATTGACCGCGCCGACGGTCAGGCGGGTGTGGCGCTCATTCAGGTAGGCCAGGTCCACCAGGCCTTCGAGCGTATTGCGCAGCGCATTGGTGCGGTAAAACGAAGCATGCTCCACGCCCAGCGGGGCGGCAGGATTCCACCACGCGAGCGGGTTGGGATCGAAGAAGGCGGGAATGCCTTGCGCCAGCGTGAGCGCATTGGCAAATGCCGGCGGCAGGCTGCCGAATATATCGTGACGCTCCATCGCTTCCCAGAACGCGCGCAGGCGCGGCAAGCGCTGCTCCGGGGGATTGCCGGCGATGATGGCGCCATTCAGTGCGCCGATCGAGGTCCCGATTACCCAGTCCGGCTCGACACCCGCTTCGTGCATGGCCTGGTAGACGCCAAGCTGGTAAGCGCCCAGCGCGCCGCCGCCCTGCAGCACCAGTACCACTTGCCCCGGCATGCCCTTTTTCACAGGCGCACCGACAGGCCAATGGTGAACGCCAGGTCCGGCGTGCGGTGGTTCAGGCCGAGCATGACGCCGGCATCGACGTGCAGGTCGCGCGTGAATGAATATCCGCCGCCGAAGTCGAAGCTGGCCGTGGTGCCGCCATCGCGTGCGTGGGAGATGCGGGGCGCCGCCAGCTCGATAAAGGTGTAGGCGCGCTCGCCGAGGTTTTTCGCCAGGGTGATGCCGAACTGCCCGGTGGAGACGTGGCGCCCGTGCTCATCGCGATCGAGGTAATAGCCGGGCATGACGCCCAGTTCCAGGTCGTGCGGCAGTTCCCATTCAAGCGGGATGCGGAACGACGGCCGGCTGCCGTTGCCTTTGAAATCGCGCGATCCCGTTGCGAAATCCGCCTGCATGATCAGGCCGACCGAAGGCACAGCGCCTTCTCCCTCGTGCATTTGCCATTTAACGCTCACGGCGGCATCGCCCCAGCCTTGCGGGCGTGCCGGGTCGCTGCGGTCGGTCAGGCGGCCGTCGGATTCGAGGCGCAGTTCCAGGCTGTCCGTGACGCCGACGCGCAACAGCGAGGGCGTGCTGCGGGCTTCCTTCGATTGCAGGACGCCGGTCTCCAACTGAATGCGGCCCTTGCCAACGACCTCGGGCGCATCGACGAAATCCGGCCTGTCGGTGGTGATCCAGCTATCGGGTTCGGCCGCCGCGCAGCACAAGGGCAACGCGAAGGCAAAGACAGCGCACAGTACACGTTTCGGCATTTCGCTCTCCAAAGCATTTCCGGCTTAGGATAGAAATATGCCATTAATACCGGAGATCAACAATGAAGCTTAACCATATTGATTTGCCCGTAACCGACCTGGAAGCGGCGGCCCACTATTTCCAGCACGGTTTTGGCTTCGAACGGCTGCATGCTCCCGCCAATGGCATGGCAATTCTAAGGGGTGAAGACGGTTTCGCCCTGATCCTGCAACAGGCGAAGCAGGTTGACTACCCGGCCGGCTTCCACATCGGCTTCCTGCAGCCTTCCGACGCGGCGGTGCACGCGGCCTACCGGCGCCTGGCCGATGCCGGCCTCCCCCTGCCGCCCGCCCCTGCCGTGAGCTATGGCTGCCTGGCCTTCTGGTGCCAGGCTCCCGGCGGCATGCTTATCGAAGTCAGCCACCGCCCCGCTTAGCTCATTCGCCCGGTGCGCAGGGCAAATGCCCAATCGGGACGGCCGTGGCGTTGCGCCACTTCCGCCGCGGCATTCCAATCGTATGCGATCGCATATTGCTCGACTGCCCAACCACTGGCAGTGCGTTCGACTACCGCGTAACGCGCGTGCGGCGTGCCGTTTTCAGCCTTATGCGGATACGGCAAGTCGTCGTCATACGCCTGCAAGCCGACGCTGCCCGGATTCACGATCAGCCGCCCATCGTCCAGCAGCACTGAGCGCGGCACGTGGGTATGCCCGCACAGGATCAGCGACGCCTGCGCATCGCCCGCCCGCTCCTGCACTTCCGCATAGGTCGCGATGCGCTGCCCTGCCGGGTCGACAGTCTCCATCCAGTACACCAGGTCCGAGCCCGGCGTGCCGTGCACCATCAGCACATCATCCTGCAAGCGCATGGAAGAAGGCAGGGACGCGATCCACCCGCGGTGGACCGGTGCAATGTGCTCGTGTGCCCAGCGGTCCGAGGCACCCATGCGTGCGGGATCGTGCTCCAGCACCTGGCGCTCGTGATTACCACGAATCGTCGGCAAGTCCTGCGCCATCAGGCGTTCGGCGGTTTCCGCCGGCAACAGCGGGCCGGACAGGATGTCCCCCAAATTCACCGTGACGTCAACGTTGCGCCGGGCGATGTCGGCCAGTACTGCATCCAAAGCCCACAGGTTTCCATGGATATCCGACATCACAGCAATGCGCATCGCTTACTCTCCTAGGTGGCCAAGGCGGCGACTTCCGCCGCGCTGAGGGCACCATTATAGATGCGGAAGTCGTCGATTCTCCCGTTGAAATAAGGGTCGGCAGAAAACCGCGAACGGCCGATCCAGTTCTGCGTCGTGCTGCGCATGCGGAAAGGCGCATGGGTCATTTCGCTGTTGGTGGCGACCGGGCTGCCGTTCACGTACAAAGTGCCCGTGCTGCCCGACAAAGTGACCGCCACATGCACCCATTGTCCTGACGGCAGCGGCGCAGACGCCAGCGACTGCTCGCCCCATCCATTGGCAAGGCTGATGGAGAAGCGCACGCCAGCGCCGGCAGCTTGCGGCGTCAGGAACATGTAATGGGTGGTGCCTGCGCCGAAGTCGAAGATGCGCGCCCAGTTGCGGCCACCGTCCCACCACACCCTGGCTGCGATAGTGAAGTCGGCCAGGCCATCCACCAGCTTCGCAGGCAGCGCCACGTAATCGTCCACGCCGTCGAGCAAGACAGCGTTGCCCTGCCTCCCGGCCGTCCATTGGGCGCCGTTCAACAGGCTTCCATGACGGGCATTGCCACTGGAATCCGACGCTGTCGTGCCCTGGGTCTCGCTGAACTGGAGCACCGTATGTGGCGCAACAGCAGTGATCACCCGTGCTTCGGTGGAAGCTGCACTATTGCCGCCCGGAGCCTGCGCCGTGATCGCGTAGAAATAGGTATCGGGCGCCATGCCGCTATCGGTGTACGTCAGCAAGCCGCTGATACCGCTGGCAACGGTGGTGTACGGACCGCCCGCGACGGTCGACCGCAAGACTGTGTAGCTGCTGGCTGTAGCCGTTCCCCACCAGGACAGCTCGACTTTACCGCCCACCAGCCGCGCCGTCAGCCCGCTCGGTGCCACACCCTGCGCCAGCGGATCGCGGCTGAAAGCAAGCGTACCCAGGCCAAGCTGGTCGCCATTGCCGCCATCACTCTCAGCGCGCACCTTGCCTGCCATCTGGGCACAGAACGGCGCCGCAAGTCCGCGCCGGTTCACGTAGTGGTTGTAGACCATCTCCCATACTGGCCGTATATGAGGCAGAGCGGCTGGCGAAATTCCCGTGCCCGTGCCCTGCCTGTTGATATAGGTGTCAAACGGCATCGACGTATAGTAAGGATTGCCACCCGCATCGTTCAGGTTGGACTTGGCCACATACTCGGCGCCAGCCAGGAAGCGGTTGTTGTCGTAGCCGTAGAAATCATCGCCCTGGTTCCAGGCCATTTCACAGAAGACCCCCGCCAGTCCGATACCGAGCGTGCAATGGCCCTGGTCACGTGAGCTCTCCTGCCATTGGCCAAGGTAGCCGGGGTGGACGAACGGCACGGCCTGGCTCGACGCACCATTGCCACGGCCAGTCAGGTAATAGGAGACCGCCTCGCTATACAGGTCTTCGCGGTCGCACAGCACGCCGATGGCCAGGATAGTCGCCAGATTGCACTGGTCCCAGTTAGCCCAATAGTTGGTGATTTCGGAGCCGTTGTGATCGAGCAGGAACTGGTGGTTCAGGGGATAGAACACATTCAGCATCATGGACTGGAAGCGCTGCAGGTCGGCGGCGGCCCAGCCCTTGTAACTGCGCATGATCTCGGCGGCGTTGGCGAACTGGAAGCCGTAAATGCCGGCAGCCAGGAAGCGGTCGGAATTGCCGGTGATCGTAGTCAGCGTCGACGACCACGCGTTCAGGAATTCGACCGCCTTGTCGGCATAGGCAGTGTCGCCGGAAACCTTCCAGCGCAGCGCCAGCTGATAGGCCCGCGCCACATCGACATAGAGCTGGGAAAAATTGCTGTCGGTGCCGCCGCGGATCACGGTCTGCAAGGGGCGCGGGCTGTTATTAAGGTGCGAGCGGCCGCTGCCAAGCAAGGCGTTCCACCCATCCGTCCAAGGCTGCGCACCGGCGGCCACTTTGGCGCGCATACGGGCAAAGTCTTCTTCGGTATGCAACAGGCCCGGATGCTTGAAGGTGCGGCCCTGCGCATTGGGTGCCGGCTGCGCCGGTTGCGCGGGTGAGGCGGATTGCGCAGCTTGCGGGCTGGCGGAGTCTGTTGCACCTAAGGCACCCTTCCCTCCGCCACCGCAGCCGCCGAGCGCCAATGGGCCGAGCGTTGCCAAGCCGAGCGAGCCGGCGCAAAAGGTCCTGCGGGGAAGAGAAACAACTTGGTCTTGCTTGGACATGGTCACCTTTCGAACGACGCGCGGAGAAGATGCCGCGCGGGCTCGATGGTAACTTACCTCATGGAAACATTTCTATGAACACATGATGAAATTTTGCGCGTCGTTTGGCGCGACGCGGCGATTTTTGGAATCAGTTGCCGGCCAGTGCATCCGCCACTTTGTCCATTTGCGACGCCTTGGCGATGGCATTGGCAGGCCGCTTCACATCCTTCTGCGATTTCATCGCCTGCGACGGCGGCGGCACCGGCAAACTCGAGGCCACACGTACTGTATCCATGGCATACATGGATATCCCGAGTCCCACAGTTCCGATCAATAACCAGCGTACCCAAGAGGACAACACGATAACCTCCGGCAAACTTTATCTACTGATTAGTTTAGTGTCGAAATTTGCCGGGATTCTATTCTATTGTCACAGGCACAGAAATTTTACTGCTGAGGTTGCTGGGCCATATAGACCAGCTCCCAGATATGGCCGTCGAGGTCTTCGAAACCATGAGCGTACATGAAGCCGTAATCTTTCGGCTCGCGCGGCGTCTTGCCGCCTGCGGCGACGGCCTTGCGCACCAGTTCGTCGACCTCTTCCCGACTTTCGCAAGAGAGGCAGACCAGCACCTCGGTCGCTTCCTTGGCATTGGCGATCGGCTTCGAAGTGAAGGTGCGGAAGAAGTCTTCGACCAGCAACATCGCATAGATGCTGCCGTCGTGAATTACCATGCTGGCGGCGTTTTCGTCAGTGAACTGGGGGTTGAACGTGTAACCCAGGGCGGCGAAGAATGCCTTCGACTTTTCCAGGTTCTTGACGGGCAGGTTGACGAAGATTTGTTTGTTCATGCTGGCCTCTCAAAAGGAATTAACAGGGTGGTTTGTACTCCTACGACGCGCCAGCTTTCTTCAAATCGACATCAGTTGAAAAAAAGATGCGAATACGCTCCTCGCCGCGAATATAGCATTTCGTTTCGGCAAGAAATTCGCAGATTGTCACAAACACAAATATTATTAAAAAATACAAATATGTGACAAATGGCATGCTAGATTCATGGGTGCACCTGAAGCGTGAGCGCTCCAGGTTTTCCATATTCACATAAACAGGAATAAGTATGAAAAAAGTGATCTTTGCTGCGGTAACCGCAATTCTCGTCTCCGGTTGTGCCGACTTGCCGCAACAAGATAGCGGTGCCAAGGAAGAGATGGTCGTGACGACCGGTTCGCACATCCCACGCAAATCTGGCACTCCTACCTTCACCAATACGCAAACCATCGATAAAGAGGAACTGGCACGCCAGGTGCAGAACCAGTCGGCCACGATCAACAGCCCCGGCCGCTGATTTCCGCCAACTGAACCCCGAAAGCAGCAAGCCAGCTTTCGGGTCTTTTCATGTCAAGGCTGGCCGCAGCTCGGACAAGGCTTGGCCAGTGCGAACGCCGCATGGTCGGTCATGTTATAGCCGCTCAGCGTACTGTAGCCATCGGTCGCCGTTGCCCCCACGGTCAGCAGCTCCGAGAACGCAGCGTTAGGGCACGGCCCCAGCAGGGCCGACACGGAAATCGGCTTGGCATACTGGAAGGCTCCAGCCGGCACAAAGGCATTGTGACCGCCATCGCCAACCGTCCCGCTAGTGCCGGCCACAGCAAGCTCCGGCCCATCGCCACGCACAGTGGAGAACGCATAGGTCGCAAAATTGTTCGGATGGCGTGCCATGAACGAGAGCGTCGCGGTATCGCCCGGACTACCATAGTTGTGGAAGCCGCACAGCGCATCCGGCGTCACTGTTCCGCCAACCGGGTGGACGTCTGCCTGGCAGCGATTGTTATCGACCCGAACCACCATCCGGAAACCCAAGGTCTTGCCGTCGGCAGCCAGGATACGGTTGTAGGGATCCGCATGGTCGGCATGTACATCGCCGGTTCCGAATGGAGCCGGGACCGTCGGCACTTTCAGGTCGATGCCCGCATTGGTCCAGTTCACCAGGTTCCCGGCCGTATCGAATAGCTCCAGCCGAATCTCGTAGCGCCCTGCCGCCAAATCGTCGGCCGGTAACGGGCCGCTCGGCGCCCCCATCAGCAGATGCGTATGGAAGTAAGCGGTCGCTAGGTCAACACGTTCATCCAGCACATACCATTCCTGGCCCGAAGGCGAGACCGCAGGATGGATGCGGAACAGGTTCGGCTTGGGCGCCGGATCCGGTCCGTCGATCGGCAAGGGGCCGACATGGTAGGAGGCATAGGTGCTGGTGCCGGATTTATAGTGGCGGTAGACGTCGGAGATCATCGCTGTCGGCACGAGAGAGATTGACTCGGAAGCCGGATCGACCACGGTGGTTGCGCCATCCGGACACTCAGGCGCCGGTAAGACCAACGGTAATAGGCGATGCCGCTGGCAAGCAGTTCCGTGCGGCTGAAGTCGACCCTCGGTTCCAGCGTCGCGCCAAACGGATAGCCCTCTTGGGTCAAGCCTTCCATGCCTGCCGACTGCACCGTTTGCACGGCGACGTTCCGCCCAATCGACAGGACGACGACCTGGCGCCCCGGCAAGTCCGGCTCCCGATCACAGCCTGGCACACGCGGATCGGTCACGCGGATGGTGACCTCGCTGCCGCACTGGTAGTTCCAGTAGGTGTGGCAATACTTCGACGGCCGGTAAACCACTTCGTAGCCGTTGCCGAAATCGTATTCGACCCAGAAATACAGGTCGGGATGGTCGCCACCGCAGCGATAGATCAAGGTTGTCTCGAAATTGCCGAATTCGTCGGTCATGACAACGGCCATTTCATCGCAGCGGAACAGCCACCACCAGTGCGGCCAATAACAGAACCACGGCACCAGCAATTGCCAGTTCTCGGCCAGGGCATTGCGCAACAAATCGACTGAGCCGCTGCGCAGGTGCAGCGCGAGTTTGGCTGGCAAGTCGATCGGCGCCGGCGGCTCGGGCTGCGGATCAAAGCGCAAGGCAGCACGGCGCGGACCAGGACCGGGAATCGGTATCGGCGGTTTCTCCAGGACTTGAATCAGGTCGTCGCGCAGCCTGAAAATGTCGCGGTCCGGCAGTTTCAGGATCCAGAGCGGAATACGGTCGACTTCGCAGATATGGACGCGCGCATTGCAAACGGAGCGGTTGTCGGACTTGCGCACCACCTTGCCGTGCACCCAGCAGAAGCAAAATGGCCACCAGTCGATGATGATGCCTGGTACTTCAATGCGCGTGAAATCTCGCTCACGGTGCAGCACCGGCTCGTACGCGCCCATGCGTTTCAAGCGGTCGGCGCTGGGCTCGGCCGCGTCAATGCGTTCACTGACGGGTGCGATCAGCACACGGAGATGGCCCATGCCTTTGTCCGGCATCGGCAATTCGAACCGGCCTTCGCGGATATCAATGCGTTTCGCTTCCTGCCCGTGCTGGTCGTACACGTAGGCCGCGAGCGGCTGCTTGAATTCCGGACGTTCGCCGGTCGATACCTGGACGGTGATCGGTTTCGCTGAATCTTGGGATTGCTTGCTCATGGTATTCCTCGCTCAAGTGTCCTGCAGCATCGCGATGGCGCTGCATGCAGTGCACTTTAGGGAAGCGAGACGATGAACGAATTGGTACTGGCACCCAGTTTCCCGGGTGCGCAGCACCTATTTTCTTTTTGGATCAGCTACACAAGTAGTCGAGTTTTACGCGTCCGTCCGACAGTTGCGAGACACCTTTCGCGCGCAACCAATGACGTTCCGGCAGTGGCTCGAACAGGGGTTTGCCAGCCCCTAGCAGCACGGGGTGGACCACCAATTGGAGCTCATCCAATAGGCCTGCGTTCAGCAAGCTGGAGACCAGGGATGCCCCGCCCACTGCGTGGATGTCCTTTCCCATCGCCTGCTTTAATTCGCGCACCTGGTTGAGGTCATTCAGGATACTGGTGTTGGACCACCCCACCTTGTCCAAGGTCTTAGACAGCACGTAATGGGGGGTGCGCGCAGCGAAACTTGCGTACTCGATCTCACCCGGTGCAGGCCGGCGTCCAGTGTTCTCAAGAACAGCTGACGGGTTGGCGAGAATTGCTGTCCAATAGCCTTCATAGGCTGGGTACATGCGGGCACCGAGCAGGCAGGCATCGATCCGCGGCGTCAGATCAAAACAGTCGCCCCAGCTTTCAACCCAATCCAGTTCGGCATCCTCGCCCTCAATGAAGCCATCAAGGGAGACTTGCAAGGCAGCGATTATCTTCCTCATTCTGTCCTCTGTACGGAAAGAGTGCGCTCCGCGTGCGCACCTATTCGCACGACGATTCAGCGATGGGAATTTCGACAGCTACCGTCTGGGGACATCGATGTGACGCCCTGTTCCAAGATGCTGTGCTATGCCATGAACTAGACTTAATTGCCTGAAACCCAGCGACTGAATGGCTCGACGTTCACGCCTTGCGGAACGTACCATTTCTTGCGAGCGGCGTCCCATTTCGCACCCAACCTCTTTGCCTCATCCTTCTCGGAAAAAGGCACGTTCAGAACAGTGTTTGGGGACCCTCTGGAACCAGTTGAAGCAGGAGGCGATACTGCCGCCGTTTGCGTAGCATGCAACGGCCAAGTCAATGGTGCCTCGCACGGGACCTCAGTTCCGTCCTCACGTACTTCGACCCAACGATCGCCTTCTTGGCTGTTTGCTTTGACTACGAATGGTGGGTCGAAAGGCACTGAGTCGTACATATCTCTACAATCGAAAGGCGGACTGCAGATTGTAGCACTTGCTCCCATAGTCCCGTCGCAGGAGGCGCTGCGCCGCGCTCCTTATATGGGGGGCCAAAAAAAGAAAAGGGTCACAGTTTTAAAACTGTAACCCTATGATTCTAATGGTCGGGGCGAGAAGATTCGAACTTCCGACCCCCTGCACCCCATGCAGGTACGCTACCAGGCTGCGCTACGCCCCGACTCGAGCCACGGATTATATCAGAGCAATTTGTAGATTTGTCAAAGTTACCTCAAACTGTACGAATGATGATCGACCCAGACCTGGCCGCCCGTGCGGCCGAACTCATTGCGCAGTCGGACGGACTGGTGATTGCGGCCGGCGCCGGCATTGGTGTGGACTCGGGCTTGCCGGATTTCCGTGGCAATGAGGGCTTCTGGCAAGCCTACCCTGCCTTGGGACGGGCGCGGATGGAGTTCACCAGCGTGGCGTCGCCGCGCACCTTCCAGGACGACCCGGCGCTGGCTTGGGGCTTCTACGGCCATCGCCTGAAACTCTACCGCGAAACTGTGCCGCATGAAGGGTTCGCGCTGCTGAAAGCCTGGGCCGAGTCGATGGACCACGGCAGCTTTGTCTTCACCAGCAATGTGGATGGACAGTTTCAGAGGGCTGGCTTCGATCCGCGCTCAATCTACGAGTGTCATGGGTCGATCCATCATCTGCAATGCCTGGAACCCTGCTGCAGCAAGATCTGGCCGGCGGACGATTTCGTGCCGGAGGTGGATGCTGACGCTTGCCGTTTGCGGAACGAGCCGCCCCGCTGCCCGGATTGCGGTGGGTTGGCGCGGCCGAATATTTTGATGTTTGGGGATTGGGGATGGGTGGAGCGCCGTAGCGAGATGCAGGCGGCGCGGTTGGAGGCTTGGCTGGGAAAGGTGCGCAGGCAGTGGTGATTGAACTAGGAGCCGGGACGGCGATTCCTTCGGTGCGGCACTTTGGGCATGGGGTGGTGCAGCGCGGCGGGAGGATGGTGCGGATTAATCCGCGCGAGCATGTTGTCGGCAACGTGGCTGATGTCGGCATCGCTGCAGGCGCGCTGGAAGGCTTGCTGGCGGTTGCGGGGGGCGTAGCTAAAACCGGTGAACCTGGGTCAGACCCAAGGGTCTGACCCAAAAACGATTAGGCGAATTTTACGGAGAGGGTGGACAGGCCTTCGATGCTGGCGGTCAGGGATTGACCGCGCACGACTGCGCCGACGCCTTCGGGGGTGCCGGTGAAAATCAGGTCGCCGGGCTCGAGGCGGAATAGCGTGGAGAGGTTGGCGATGGTTTCGGACACTGACCAGATCATGTGGTCGATGCTGCCGGACTGCTTAACCGTGCCGTCCAGCGCCAGCGTAATGGCGGCGCTTTCAATGCCTGGCGCTTCGGTTGCGCGGCGCAATTCGCCCACTGGCGCTGAATAATCGAAGGCTTTGCCGATTTCCCACGGACGGCCGGCATCCTTCATCTTGCCCTGCAAATCGCGGCGCGTCATGTCCAGGCCCACGGCGTAGCCGAAGATATGCTTCGGTGCGTCGGCCACCGAAATGTTGCTGCCACCGGTGCCGATCGCTACCACCAGTTCGCACTCATAGTGGAAATTGCTGGTCTGCGGCGGGTATGGCAGTTCGGCCACCGTGCCTGGCGCCACCGGCACCACGGCCGCTGCATCGCCCGGCTTGCAGAAGAAGAACGGAGGTTCGCGGTCCGGGTCGGAGCCCATTTCGCGCGCGTGCCCGGCATAATTCCGGCCCACGCAGTAGACGCGGCGTACCGGGAAACGTGCGTCGGTACCGCTAATTTGCAGTGCCGCGGCCTGGTGCGGCGGGAATACGTATTCAGACATTCTCAATATCCTCAGGTGAACAGGAGCGCCCGCATGGCGATGCGGAAGGATGCAATCAGCTCCGGGATGGGCAAATCGGGATAGTTCAGCAGCCGCAATTGCAGGCCCTGGTGCAGGCAAATCACGGCCTGCATGCGCCCTTCCACGGTGACGTCATCGGCCGGCAGGCCATGCTTTTCGCGGCCGGCCTTCAGCAGCGCCAGCAGGCTTGCGCACATACGCCGGTCGGCATCCTGGCTCAAGGCTGCTATTGCGGGATTGCGAGCGCTTTCCGCTGCGATTTCCAGCGGCAGCGCCCAGTGATCGGGGTCGAGGTTGTTGTGGACACTCTGCTCGACATCGTCGACGATCGCCTGCAGCGGATCCGGCTGGCTGCCAATATTGCTGATGATTTCATGCACCCGCGTTTCGTTTTCTTCCACGAAGGCGGCGATGATTGCATCTTTGCTGGCGAAGTAGTTGTAGATATGGCCGGCGCTCATGCCGGCCGCTTTGGAAATCTCGGACATGCTGGCGCCGTGGAATCCGCTACGGCGGAAACAGGTGGCGGCGGCATCCAGTACCTGGCGGCGGCGATTGGCGGCGCGCTCTGGGTCAATGTGGCGTTTTTCAGTCATAAGGCGTAACTCTGGCCAAGGTAGTGAGCTTTGTCAAATTACAACGTGCTATGATTGACAGGCAGTTACTTCATTCTTAAAGGAAAGAGTGATATGCCCTCCCGTACCTCTCGCTCAATTGAGATGCGGCCCGCCGAAGCGGGCGACCTGCCGTTCATGCAGCAACTTTATTCCAGCACGCGCAGCGCTGAAGTTCGGATGGGGGGCTGTGACCTTGCCACCGAAACCCTGCTGCAAGGCTTGCAGTTCAAGGCGCAGCAAACCTGGTACGAAACCCAATACCCCAATGCCGACCTGGCCGTGATCATGGACCGCGAACGCCCGATGGGTCGCTTGTACGTCGATTACGGCCCGGGCGAATTGCGCATCCTCGATATTTGCCTGCTGCCCGAATACCGCAACCGCGGCATCGGGCTTGGCTTGTTGCGTAGCCTGCAAGCCCAGGGCGAGCGCCTGCGCCTGCCGGTGCGGATCAACGTTCCGCTGGGCAGTCCGGCGCAGCGCCTGCTGCTGCGCTGCGGTTTCGACATCCTGGCGGCGGATGGCATCTACAACATCATGGAGTGGATGCCGCCAGCCGGTATCGACTAACCCCTGGCTAAGCCCAGCCGCCAAGCACCTTGTACAGGGTGACCTGGTTGGTCGCCTTGGCCAGGCGCACGCTGATCAGGCTTTGCTGCGCGGCGTAGAGGGTACGCTGCGACACCAGGGCGTTCAGGTAAGACTCCGCCCCTTTCTGGTACCGCGCTTCGTGAATGCGGTAGCTGCGGCTTGCCGCTTCGGCCAGCGCGGTCTGCGATTCCACACGTTCGTCCAGCGTGCCACGCTGCGCCAACGCATCCGCCACTTCGCGGAAAGCCGACTGGATCGCCTTTTCATAGCGCGCCACGGCGATGCCATTGTCCGCCTTGGCGATGTCCAGCCTTGCTTTGTTGGCGCCGGAGTCGAACAGCGGCAGCGTCAGTTGCGGCAGGAAGGTCCATGCACCGGTACCGGCCTTGAACAAGTTGCCAAGGCTGCTGCTCGCGCTGCCTGCCGTCCCGGTCAGCGTAATGCTCGGGAAGAAGGCTGCGCGCGCCACGCCGATATTGGCGTTGGCGGCTCTCAGCGTGTGCTCGGCTTCCAGTACGTCCGGGCGTTGCAGCAGCACCGAGGACGGCACGCCTTCCGGCAATTCGGCCAGCGTGGCCACCGCGGTCGGCAGGGCTTGCGGCAACAGGCTTGCCGGCACTTGGGTACCGACCAGCAGGGCCAGCGCGTTCTCGCCGGCCGCTACCTGGGCGGTGTACAGGGCCATGTCGCTGCGCGCGGCCTCGACACTGGTTTGTGCGTCGTACATATCGAGACCCGAGGTGGCGCCGGATTCAAAGCGGCGCTTGCTCAGCTCATAGGTGATCTGCTGGCTTTTCAGCGTGTCCTGCGCCAGCAACAGGCGCTCCTTGTCGGCTGCCAGGCCAAGCCAGGTGCTGGCCACTTCGGCCACCAGGCTGAGACGCTGGGCGCGCTGCGCTTCCTGCGTGCCGAGATAGGTTTGCAGGCCCGATTCCGACGAATTACGCAGCTTTCCGAACAGGTCCAGCTCATAGGCTGGAATTGCCAGGCCGCCGGTGTATTGGCGGCTGATGTCGCCGCCCGGAGCGCGGGAAGCGCTCTGGCCTACCTGGGCATTCACCTTGGGCAGTTGGGCGGAACGGTCGATGCCGTACTGCGCCCTCGCCTTTTCGATGTTCAGCGCCGATACGCGCAGGTCGCGGTTGTTCTTCAGCGCCAGCTCCACGACTTCACGCAGTTGCTGGTCGCCGATGAAGTCTTGCCAGGCGATTTCGCTGGCTGGCTTGGCATCGGCCGCGATATTGGCTGGCTTGTAGGCCTCGCCCTGCGGCCAGGCCGCAGCTACCGGCGAGTCCGGACGCTGGTAAGTCGGCGCCAGGCTGCAGCCGGCCAGCAAAGCTGCCGCTGCAAGGGTAAAGAGAGTCTTGTTCATATCAGTTCGCCTCCGAAGCGATGGCCGGTGCGGCAGGTGCTGCCTTGGCGGCCCTGCGCCCTACCCATGCACGCACCACCACGAAGAATACCGGCACAAAGAAGATGCCGAGGAAAGTCGCCGTCAGCATGCCGCCCAGCACACCCACGCCGATCGCGTTCTGGCTACCGGAACCTGCGCCACTTGCCAGTGCCAGCGGCAGCACGCCGAGGCCGAAGGCGATCGATGTCATCAGGATCGGACGCAGGCGCAGCTTGACCGCCTGCAGCGTGGCCTCACGCAGCTCGATGCCTTTTTCCTGCAGTTCCTTGGCGAATTCCACGATCAGGATCGCGTTCTTCGCCGACAGGCCGACCACGGTCAACAGGCCGACCTGGAAGTACACGTCGTTTGCCAGGTGGAAGCCCCATGTGGCCAGCACGGTACCGATCACGCCGAGCGGCACCACCAGCAGCACCGAGAACGGCACCGACCAGCTTTCATACAGCGCGGCCAGGCATAGGAACACGATCAGCACGGAGATGGTGTACAGCACCGTGGTCTGCGAACCGGAGTCGCGCTCTTCCACCGACAGGCCGGTCCACTCGAAACCGATACCGGCCGGCAGTTGCGCCGCCAGTTTTTCCACTTCAGCCATGGCCACACCGGAGCTGACACCCGGCGCCGGCATGCCTTGCACGTTCATCGACGGCACGCCGTTATAACGTTCGAGTCGCGGCGAAGCGTAGATCCAGCGGCCGGTGGCGAAGGCGGAGAACGGCACCATCTCACCCTGTGCGTTACGCACGAACCACTTGTTCAGGTCTTCCGGCGCCATGCGCGATTCAGGCGTGCCTTGCAGGTAGACGCGCTTTACGCGGCCACGGTCGACGAAGTCGTTCACGTAGGAAGAACCCCAGCCCACGCTCAATACCCGGTTCACGTCCGCCACCGACAGGCCCAGCGCAGTGGCTTTCTGCTGGTCGATATCCAGCTTGAACTGCGGCGTATCTTCCTGGCCGTTCGGACGCACTGCCATCAGCAGCGGGTTCTTGGCGGCCATGCCAAGCAACTGGTTACGCGCAGCCATCAGCGCTTCGTGGCCCACACCGCCCTGGTCTTGCAGCTGCAGGTCGAAGCCGCTGGCGTTGCCGAGTTCCATCACGGCTGGCGGCGCAAAGGCAAACACCATCGCTTCGCGGATTTGCGAGAAGGCGCCCATGGCGCGGCCGGCAATCGCTTTCACTTTCTGGTCCGGGCTCTTGCGCTCGGACCAGTCTTTCAGGCGCACGAAGGCAAGACCGGCGTTCTGGCCGTTACCGGCAAAACTGAAGCCCGCCACGGTAAACACGGAAGCCACGGAGGCTTTCTCGTCCTCCAGGAAGTGGTGCTCCAGCTTTTCCAGCACTTTCAGCGTGCGTTGCTGGGTAGCGCCGGTTGGCAACTGCACCATGGAGAACAGCACGCCCTGGTCTTCTTCCGGCAGGAAGGAAGTTGGCAGGCGCATGAAGGACACAGCCAGCACTGCCAACAGTGCGCCGTACACCAGCAGCGAGCGGCCGCTACGGGCGATCATCTTGCCAACCCAGCCCTGGTACTTGGTGCTGCTGCGGTCGAAGCTGCGGTTGAACCACGCAAAGAAGCCCTTCTCGGAAACGTGGGAGCCAGGTTTCAGGAAAGTCGCGCACAGCGCGGGAGTGAACACCATTGCCACCAGCACCGACAGCACCATGGCAGACACGATGGTCACCGAGAACTGGCGGTAAATCACGCCGGTCGAGCCGCCGAAGAAAGCCATCGGCACGAATACAGCGGACAGCACCAGCGCGATACCCACCAGCGCGCCGGAAATCTGGCCCATGGACTTGATGGTCGCCTCTTTCGGCGACAAGCCCTCCTCCGTCATCACACGCTCGACGTTCTCCACCACCACGATGGCATCGTCCACCAGCAGGCCGATGGCCAGCACCATGGCGAACATGGTCAGCGTATTGATCGAGTAGCCGAGCGAGAACAGCACGCCGAAGGTGCCCAGCAACACGACCGGCACCGCAAAGGTCGGGATCAGGGTAGCGCGGAAGTTCTGCAGGAAGACGTACATCACGATGAACACCAGGATCACCGCTTCAATCAGGGTCTTGACCACTTCTTCAATCGACAGCTTGACGAAGGGCGTGGTGTCGAAAGCCACGGCAGCCTTCATCCCTTGCGGGAACTGCTTGCCCATCACTTCGATTTTCTTCTTCACCGCTTCGGCGGTATCCAGCGCGTTCGCACCGGTGGCCAGCTTGATCGCCACGCCTACTGCAGGCGAGCCGTTGTAGCGCGCCACGGTGTTGTAGTTTTCGTTGCCCAGTTCAATGCGTGCCACGTCGCGCAGATGCACGGCGGCGCCGCTGGCGGTGGTCTTCAGCAGGATGGCGCCGAATTGCTCGGGGGTTTGCAGGCGGCTTTGCGCCGTCACGGTGGCATTCAATTGCTGGTCCGGCATGGCAGGCGCGCCGCCCAGTTCACCGGCCGAAACTTCGGCATTCTGCGCCTGGATGGCGGCCGTCACGTCGGCAGGCGTGAGCTGGAAGCCTTGCAGCTTCTGCGGGTCGAGCCAGATACGCATCGCGTACTGGGAGCCGAACAGGGTCACGTCGCCCCACGCCTTGCACGCGGCTCAGCGGGTCGATCACGTTGGCGGCCACATAGTCGCCCAGGTCGGATTGCTTCATCTTGCCGTCTTCGGAGACGAAGCCAAGCACCAGCAGGAAGTTGCGGGTCGCTTTCGACACCACTAGGCCCTGCTGGGTTACAGCGCTAGGCAGCAGCGGCGTTGCGAGCTGCAGCTTGTTCTGCACCTGCACCTGCGCGATGTCCGGATTGGTGCCGCTGTTGAAGGTCAGCGTAATGTTGATGCCGCCGGTCGAATCGCTGTTCGACGACATATAGCGCAAACCGTCGATACCCTTCATCTTCTGCTCGATGATCTGGGTCACGGCGTCTTCGACCGTCTTGGCCGACGCGCCCGGATAGGAACCGGTGATCGAGATCGATGGCGGCGCAATACTCGGGTACTGCGAAATTGGCAGCCCCTTGATCGCCATCACACCCGCCAGCATCACAACGATGGCGAGAACCCAGGCGAAAATGGGGCGATTGATAAAGAAGCGGGACATGATGGAAACCTCCGCTTAGCGCGCCGCGACAGCTGGCTTGTCCGCAGCTGCGGTGGTGACCGAACCGGCGGTGTTCTTTGCCACTACGGCCGGAGCACCAGGCTTCACTTTCTGCAGGCCTTCAACGATGACGCGGTCGCCGGCGACCAGGCCGGATTTCACCAGCCATTTGTCGCCGATAGTGCCGCCGGTTTGCAGCACGCGCTGTTCAACCTTGCCTTCCTTGTTCAGCACCAGGGCCGTGGCCTCGCCTTTCGGGTTGCGGGTCACACCCATTTGCGGCACGGCGATGGCTTGCTCGCTAACGCCGGTTTCCAGCACGGCCCGTACGAACATCCCCGGCAGCAGGTCATGCTTCGGGTTCGGGAACAGCGCGCGCAGGGTGACGTTGCCGGTACCCGGATCAACGCTCACGTCGGAAAACTGCAGCTTGCCCGGCAACGCATACTTGCTGCCGTCAGCCAGCAGCAGCGTTACTGCGGCCTGGCCGTTGGCCTTCTTGAGCGAGCCGCTATCCATCTCGCGCTTAAGGCGCAGCAGTTCTTCGCTGGACTGGGTGACGTCGACATAGATCGGATCCAGTTGCTGGACGGTGGTCAGGGCAGTGGCCTGGCCGGCAGTCACCAGCGCACCCGGCGTCACGTTGGAACGGCTGATGCGGCCGGAGATCGGCGACGCCACCTTGGTGTAATCGACGTTGATGCGCGCCGAATCGACGGCAGCTTGTGCAGCTTCCACTTCGGCCTTGGCCTGTTCGTGGGCGGCCACTGCATCGTCGTAATCCTGGCGGCTCACGCCTTCGATTGCCACCAGCTCTTTATAGCGGGCGACTTTCGGGGCGGCGGCAGCCAGGTTGGCTTTGGCCTTGGCCAGGTTGGCCTTGGCGGAATTAAAAGCCGCCTCGTAGGTCGCGGCATCGATCTGGTAAAGCTGGACGCCGGCCTTGACGTCCCCGCCTTCAGTGAACAGCCGCTTCTGGATCAAGCCACCAACCTGCGGGCGCACTTCGGCAACCTGGTAGGCAGCGGTGCGGCCCGGCAGTTCGGTGCTCATGGCAAGCGATTGCGGCGCCACGGTGAAAACCGCCACTTCCGGTGCCGGCTGGGCGCCACCCTGGGCTGGGCCAGCCTGTTTGCCGCCGCAACCGGCGACCATTGCTGCTACCGCAGCAGCGGCACCCAGCAGCATGAAATTCTTTTGCATGTTTTTCATCTTTTTTCCGAAAGACTTAGAATGAACGATCATTCTAACATAATTTGGAATTCTGACTCATCAGTCAGTAATTCTACTTAGTGAGAAAGACGATGCCGGGGCGACGCAGTATCCGATGGCTCTCATCCGACAACGTCGAATTGGCCGATAAAAATCTTAAGCTGCGCTAAGCAAGCAACTTCCAAGAGCGCGCCTATCAGCCGAGCGCGTAGAATGGCGCCTTTGAACTAGAGAGCATTGTGAAGAAAACCGACCTGGCAAAGAACGACGCGAAAAAACTGATGGGCAAAATGGTGGCACCGGGAGCTGCTTCATTTGGCGCATCCGCCAGCCCTGCCATCGACAAGCGTGAACAGCGCAAACGCGATCAGGCGCTTGGCCTGGTACCGTTTGCGGTCAAACTCAATAGCGAATTGGTGAAGCGCTTGCATGCCGTAGCGGACGAACGTGGGCTTGACCTGAACACCGTTGTCGCCGAGGTTCTGACTAAAGGTCTCGACACGTAATGAAACGTGGACCTGGCCCTCTTCTTTTTGCAACCTTGCTGGGAACATCCCACGCGTTTGCCCAGGATCAGTGTCCGCAAGAGTTTAAGTGGCGAGACGCAGTGTATGCCAGTCGTATTACTGAGCGCGATGGCCACATCGCACTTGCCAGGGTCGAGAATTTCTCTAACGCCTTGGTAGTTCATCTCGACATTGACAGTGATTCAGCTGGCATGATCGATGTACGCAGCCCCATTAATGGCGATTCAACGCAGTTGACGTTTGGACGTGACAAACCCAATCCGCTCGAATTCGCCGAGATCGCTATGATTGTTGAGCCGCCAATGGCGAGTGGGACTTGGCCACGTATGATCGGCCCTTGCGCCATCCCTGATGGAGAGACCATCAACTTTGGCCATGAAGACTTGCCAGCCGCCGAGAAAAGAAGCGCCCAGCCGCTTAAATTCCGGGGAACACTGCAACGCCGTGGGCTCCAGATATCTTATTCGATGACCGTCAAAGACGGCGAAACCTGGCGAGGCGAATTAACTTACGGACGGGCTTTGAAAGATCTCGACCTGCAGACCGACGTAAGCGGCTGGAACGTGTTTCACGCCGGGTCTTATGTGGAAACCCTGCCGACGAAAGCGCCCGTTCCACTTCATTCTGTAATAGAGCGAACTTCAGGCAGGTCGGACATGCCTTCTACGCGCTAGCTCACGATCAAGCGCATTGGCGAAATTCTGCCGGTCGCCTTGATTGAACGCAGCGGGACCGCCGGTGTCGACGCCGGCGCCACGCAGTTCTTCCATGAAGGATCGCATCGTCAGCTGCTGCGCGATAGTGTCTTTGGTGTACCACTCGCCGCGAGGATTGAGTGGCAGGCCGCCCTTCTCCAATACCAGGGCGGCCAGAGGAATATCCGCGGTAACGACGATATCACCGGCGCTAACCCGCTCGACGATTTCCGCGTCGGCTACATCGGCACCTGCCGGTACCTGCAGCGCGCGGATAAAGCGCGAGCCAGGGACTCGGATCAATTGGTTCGCAACCAGCGTGACACTGATCTGCGTACGCTCCGCCACGCGGAACAGGATGTCCTTGATTACAGCGGGACAGGCGTCCGCATCTACCCAAATGTGCATGAATTACATCGAATACGATTAAAAGAATCAGACATTGTAATCAAGTTGGCCAAACTATGGTCTCCAGAATCCGCTGCAGCTTGGCCGCGCGGTCGGAATTTACCATCGCCACATAAGAAATCCTGCCTGCGAGGTACGCCTGGAAGTTGGGATGGCTCTCCCGGTTCTGGGATTCCGGGCCATGGCGCACGCAATTCGTCAGCGTCGCTTTGAGTTTGTCGTACTCATCGCGCGCGATATTCGGATGAGCATTGACGACGATGCCAGTCACTTGCTGGCGCGTCCCTTCGCGCATCAACCGGGTTTTGCGGGTATTCACGCGGAAGCCCTCTTCCAGCGCGATTGCCGCGACCTGGATATGGAAGCGTTCTGCGGACCGTGCAAATTCGTCCCCTCCGGAAAAGGCCAGGTCGTCGGCATAGCGGCTGTATGAAGCACCAAGCGAGCGCGCCAGCGAATCAAGCCTTATGTCCAGTCGGTAAGCGCACAGATTGGCCAGCGCGGGCGAACACGGTGAGCCCTGCGGCAGGTGCGGCGATTTCAGGGCCTGGCGTTCGGACCATGACAGCGAACCTCCGGCCTGCTTGTCGCGAAACAGGCCATGCGGCGCGCGGTTGACGCAAATGCGCGCAAGCATTCCCGCGACGCTTTCCGGGTAACCGAGCTTTTCAAACAACGCCTGGATGCGTGAGTGCTGAATGCTTGGAAAGAAATCCTTCAGGTCCATGCGGATGACGGCGTGCTGGCCCGTGTGCCGTGCGGCGTGCGTGACGCAGGAGTGCCCGCGCCTGAAGCCATGCGCGGTCGTATGCGGCGGTACCAGGTCCACGATGTGGCGCAGGATTTTCTGCTGGATGCGGCGCAGGCGTTCCTTGGGAATCTCGATCAAGCGCACGCCGCCGCTGCGTTTGGGCACCCAGCGATAGTGGTAATGCTGAAGCCTCGATTGCTCGTCGCGTGCGATGCGCCACTGGTCGGCAAACCAGCGCAGCGCTCCGACAGGCTCGTTCAGCCAAGCTGCCAGGTCGCCAACTGTTGCCAGTTCCGGCAACGCAAGTGCGGCCAGCCATGCCGGCTTTGGAGGACGTATCGGCTGGTCGATGCAGTAGCGCCGTACGTCTGGCAGTTCGATGAAAGGTGGCTCGTCGGCTTCGTCGTCCTCATAGTCCGCCTCCACATCTTCATCTTCATCTTCGTCAAGGTCAACGTAGCCACGGCCAAGAAGCTCCCAAAGGATATTCGCCAACTCATGCCGGCTGAAGTAATGGAAGTTATCGCCCGTCCGCAAGATGAGCGCCATGCAGACACCAGGCGCCCATGGCTGCGAAGCATCGAACACGCGGGTGCACGCAGCGACCAGGTTCTCCGGGCTGCCATCGGTTGCCAGCATCGTGTCGGCAAGCGCCAGCGCGGTAAGTTTTTCGATATTCATGAATTGAAGGAGCGGAGAGCCGTCAACGAGTCTCGTGATGCGTGAGCAGACTATGCGTGGGAACGCAATGCGGCTCATGCGGCGAAATGCAGAACATCAAACATCCCGCGGGGTAACCCCGCAGAGGCTGTCCCTGCACATGGCAAAGACAGGCCGGCTTGGCGGTTCCGCCCCGCCGACACAGTAGGTTAAATTTGCCTGAAGGTCAACACCGTGACGATTACTGCGTCACTGGAGTCGCGTCGAGCTGAACGCTTTGCAGGAACACCTGCGAATACGACTCGAAGCCTGAATCGATGCCCAGGATGATCCACAGCGCGCCATTCGCATCGGTGGTCACCTTCTGCACCTTCTCGCTCTTCACGGTCTTGCTGGCATACGACACTGCGGTGCCGCAAGTCTGGCCGTTGGCGATATTGCCGATCACCTGCGCGTCCTTGCCACCTTCGGCCTGGTTACCGCGCTCGATGTTCATACGGATCGCATTATTGACTGTGACAGCCTTTGGTTCGGCAGCCGTGGCGCCTGCATAGACCCACACCGCTTCGCCAGGCGCACCGCCCACACCCATGCAACCGGTTTGCGCGTTGCTGGCAAATTTGAGCGAGAAGTTGATGTTGTAGGTAGTGTTCTTTTCCAGTCCGAAGAACTGCTTCTTCACGAACAGGAACAGGTCGTCGCTGCGATTGGTGCCGCCAACCAGGTAGCCCTTGCCGGTCAGCGGAGCTGGCAGCGTGCGCTGCTCGAATACCACGTTGGTCGGCGCGGTCTCTGGCGTGTAGTCGGAGGAACTGCCGGTCCAGCCGGTAACGCCGTCCTTGTCGAAGTCCACCGCTGCCGAGACCTGCTTGGGAGCTTTGTCAGTACCATTGCTACCACCGCAAGCAGCCAGCACAGACAGCATGGCGACGGAGATGCCGGTTTTCAGGATTGTTTTCATTGACCGCCCTTCTCACAAAAGTTTTTGGAAAACCAATTGTAAAAAGGAGCAAAGGCGCCGGGATGGCGCCTTTGTATGTAGAGGTATGTAGCCCACTCGGACCATTGACTACATATTTCTACTTCCAGTCACCCCTGAGTTCTGCTACCTGGCGATACAGCAGTTCCGGGCTCACTTCCAAAGGTTCGACAGGCTCGCCGACCGCCAGCGAGAGATGGGAACGGAAGCCTTTGCGGAAAGCACGCTCCAGCAGGCCGTCCTTGCTGCGGCTAAGCAAATGGCCCCACAGGCCGCGCAATGCCATTGGGATCACTGGCACTTTGGTGCGCTCGATGATCTTGCTGATGCCGCCCTTGAACTCATTCATCTCACCGGTGCTGGTCAGCTTACCTTCAGGGAAAATGCAAACCAGCTCGCCTTCATGCAGCGCTTGTGCGATGTCGACGAAGGCTTTCTCCATCAGCCACGGGTCTTCCTTGGCAGGCGCAATCGGAATCGCCTTGGCGGTACGGAAGATCCAGCCGAAGAACGGAGTTTTGAAAATACGGTGATCCATGACGAAACGTATCGGGCGCGGGCTGGCTGCCACGATCACGATCGCGTCGACGTAGCTGACGTGGTTGCACACCAGGACAGCGCCGCCCTCTTCCGGAATGCGGTCGGCGTCGACCGTCTTCACGTTGTGCACGGTATGAATCAGCAGCCATGCCAGGAAGCGCATCAGGAATTCAGGCACCAGCGAGAAGATGTACACCGCCACGATGGCGTTCATGATCGCAGTGGCCAGGAAAACTTCCGGAATCGTAAAGCCTTGGCCCAGCAGCAGGATCGCCACGCCGGTTGCCACCACCATGAACAGGGCGTTCATGATGTTCATGCCGGCGATGGTGCGCGACAGGTGCTTCGGGTCGGCACGCAACTGGATCAGTGCGAACAGTGGAACGATGAAGAAGCCGCCGAATACGCCGATCATCACCACGTCGAAGATGATGCGCCATGCACCTGGCAGCATCACCATGGCGTAGGCATCCACTTGGCCCGGTGCGCTGTAGCCCTGGCTCGCCAGGTACAGGTCGATGCCGAACACCGACAGGCCGATGGAGCCGAACGGTACCAGGCCGATTTCCACTTTGCGGCCGGAGAGCTTTTCGCACAGCAGCGAGCCGGCGCCGATCCCCAGCGAGAACATCGTCAGCAGCAGCACGAAGACGCTGTTGTCGCCTTTCAGGTAGTCCTTGGCGTACACCGGGAACTGGGCCAGCACGATCGCGCCGTAGAACCAGAACCAGGAGTTGCCCAGCATGGAGAGGAAGACGGAGCGGTTGCCGGCCGAGAAGCGCAGGTTGCGGATCGATTCGGTGAACGGGTTCCAGTTCACTTTCAGGTCAGGCTGCGGCGCCGGCGTATTCGGAATGCCGTGTGCTGTGACCAGGCCTGCAATCGCGAAGAACACGGTGGCGACGGCCAGCCAGGTAATGCCGTCCGGCTTGTGATTGACGATGATTGCGCCGAATACCTGGCCTAGCAGGATGCCGACGAAAGTGCCCATTTCAACGATGCCGTTGCCGCCGGTGAGTTCTTCCGACTTCAGGTGCTGCGGCATATACGCGTATTTAACAGGGCCAAACAGGGTCGAGTGCATGCCCATGCCGAAGATGGCGATCATCAGCAGAACCAGCGTGTGGCTGAACCAGCCGATGGCTGCCACCCCCATGATGCCGATCTCCAGCCATTTGATAAAGCGCGCCAGCTTGCTCTTCTCTACTTTTTCGGCGATCTGGCCGGAGGTGGCGGAGAACAGCACATATGGCAGGATGAACAGGCCGGGTACCAGGTTGGTGACCAACGAAGGATCCAGGGTGGTCCAACTGGACGCCTCGAACGCCAGCGCCACGATCAGAGCGGTTTTGAACAGGTTGTCGTTAAAGGCGCCGAGAAATTGGGTCCAGAAAAACGGCGCGAAACGGCGCTGTTTCAGGAGATCGAACTGGCTGGGATGGCTCATGTTGCGTCACGGGAATAGTGAAAATATCGACAACATACAGCACATTGCGCAAGCTCTCAACCCAACTTGTCAAAGTATCGCAATTCAATACTTTACGACAACCAAATCACGTGCGTAGCAGGCGGCGAAATGCCGGGCCGACCGCCAATACTAGCACCACCATTCGGCATACATGAAAGGCCGTCACCACCGGTACTTCGACATGCAGCGCGCGTGCCGTCAAGGCCATTTCCGCGATGCCGCCGGGGGACGTCGCCAGCAACGCTGTGGCGGGATGCAGGCCACCGATTTTCGCTAGCAGCAGCCCGAAAAGCGCGGCCAATCCCAGCGCGGTCGCGGTGCAGGCGGCCACCGCCGCCATGAAGCGCGGGGCGGTATGCAGGAAGCCGGGTGTGAAGCGCGTACCAAGCGACAGGCCGATGCACAGCTGGCCGGTGCGCACCATCCATTCCGGCACGCCACCGACGGGCAACTGCGCCGCCGCCAGCACGCCGGCCGCGACCAGGGGGCCGAGCACCCAGGCATTCGGCACGCCAAGCTTCCACAAAAGCCAGCCAGCGGCGCAAGTGGCCGCAGCCAGCAGGCAGAAGGCGAACAATGCACTCTCCATCACGCCTGCCGCGCCGCCGAAGGCGACCGGCGCCACCGGCAACGGCGGCATGCCATGCCCGCTCCAATAGCGCAGCAGGAACGGCAGGAAGCTGACCACGAACATCAGCCGCACGCCCTGCGCCGCCGCCACGTGCTGCGCTACCGCACCGTGCCGCTCCCCCTGCACCGCCATCTCGGATGCTCCGCCCAGCGCCATTGAGAAGAACGCGGTGGCAGCGCTGACGTCCGCCAGCCGCTTGAGCAGCCAGGCGCACAGGCATCCCAGCGCCAGGGCAAACACCACTGCCCCCGCGATATAAGCGGCACGCGCCGTCACCACCGCCAGCACCGCGGGGGTGAAATACAGTCCAAGCACCGTACCGATCGCCCACTGCCCGGCAGCACGCGCGGCAACCGGGCAGCACAGCTCAACGCCTGCGATGCGCAGCGCCGCACTGGCGAACAACGGCCCGATCAGCCAGGGCAGCGGAGTATCAAGCCACCTGCAAAAAAAAGCGGCCAGCAAGCCGGCCGCTAAAGCTTGGAGGAAGCAACGGTGGCGGGTCAGAAGACCCACAGCTTGTCGGCCGGCAGTTGCAGCCAATACTGGCCGTCCTGCAGGCGGTATTTGGAATGGGCACGCACGCTGATATCGCCGCACTTGAACAGGCACTCCCAGCGGTCTCCCAGGTACATGCAGGTGACCAGCGCGAGTTGCAGCGAGTTTTCGGCCTGGCTGCTGTTCACGCGCACTTCTTCAACACGGATCAGCGGAGCAATCGTATCGCCGCCCTTGCCGCGCGCAGTGGCCTGCAGCCTGGTGCCAGCAACATCGACCACTACGCTGTCGCCTTCACGCGAAACCAGCGTGCCAGGCAGGCGGTTGTTACTGCCCATGAATTCAGCCGTGAACAAGGTTTCCGGGGTTTCGTACATCGACTGCGGCGTGCCCTGTTGCTCGATCTTGCCGTTATTGAGCAGCAGGATGCGGTCGGAAATCGCCATCGCCTCATCCTGGTCGTGGGTCACCATCAGGGCCGACAGGCCGAGGCGCACGATCAGTTCGCGCAGGAAGGCGCGCGCTTCCTCGCGCAGTTTTGCATCGAGGTTGGACAGCGGCTCGTCCAGCAGGATCACCGGAGGGTTGTACACCAGTGCGCGGGCAATCGCCACGCGCTGCTGCTGGCCACCCGACAGCTGGTGCGGGAAGCGCTCGCCCAGGTGACCCAGGCCAAGCTGCTTCAGCACCTCGGTCACGCGGCGGCCGATTTCCTCTTTGTTCATCTTGCGCAGCTTGAGGCCGTAGGCCACGTTCTCCGACACCGTCTTGTGCGGCCACAGCGCATACGACTGGAACACCAGGCCAAGGTTGCGCTGCTCTGCCGGCATTTCGAAGCTCTTGCTGCCGTCGAACACGCGGCGGTCGCCGATGTCGATAGAACCCTGGCGCGGGCTTTCCAGGCCGGCCACTGCGCGCAGCAGCGTGGTCTTGCCGCTGCCCGAAGGGCCCAGCAGCGCCACCACTTCGCCCTTCTGCAGGTGCATCGACACGCCCTTCAGGATCGGATTGGCGTGAGCGCCGGTGCCGTAATCCAGATGCAGGTCTTCGACGGACAGTTCGTTCATTTTGAGGTCTCGTTTCATGATCTATGTCTCAGTTGTGCAGCTTGACGCCGAAGCGCAGCGCGATGCCCAGGCCGATGCCGACCAGGGTGATGTTGATAAAGGACAGGGCCGCCACCAGGTCGGTAGAGCCACCCGCCCACAGCGACACGATCAGCGCGCCAATTACTTCGGTACCGGGCGACAGCAGGTACACGCCTGTCGAGTATTCACGTTCGAAGATCAGGAAAATCATCAGCCATGCGCCCAGCAAGCCGTATTTGATCAGCGGCAGGGTCACGTCGCGGGTTACCTGGCCACGGCGGGCGCCGACAGCGCGCGCCGCTTCCTCCAGCTCGGGACCGACTTGGAGCAGCGCAGTGGAAATCAGGCGCATGCCGTAGGCCATCCACACCACCGAATACGCCAGCCACACCGCGAAGATCGTGGTGCGCAGGCTGCGCAGCGCCGGAATCGCGTTCTCTACCAGCCATACGGCCAAGCCGTTGCCGGAACCTTTGAGCATGCCATCGAGCCAGCTAGGCACGAACAGGAACACCCACAGGAAGGCCAGGCCAGCCAGCAGGCCCGGTATCGCACGCGGTACCAGCACGCTGTAATCCAGGATGCGGGTCAGCAGGTCCGGCTTGCGGTGCATGGCCAGGGCGATAAAGCTGTAGCAGAAGATCGCCAGGCCGCCACCGATCACGCCGATCAGCACCGTGTTGATAATGCCGCGGATCAGTGCATGCTGTTCGAAGATGTCGCGGAAGTGCTGCAGCGTCAATACGTCTGCCAGCTTCACACCCTCGCCCCAGTACTGCACGAAGGAGCGCAGTGCAATGCCGGACAGCGGCATCACAATGGTGACCAGCAGCCATGCGCCCAGCACGGCAAACGCCAGCCACTTCCAGCGGCCCAGTGGCAGCGCCTTGCTGCGCGCGCCCTTGCCCTTGATCGACACATATTTGTTGGCCGATTTCAGCAGCCAGCGCTGGATCATCACCAGCGGCATGGTCACCGCCACCAGGCATACTGCCACTGCCGCCATCAGGTGATAGGACGGGGTACCCAGCTTGTTGGTCAGCTTGTACAGGTAGGTCGGCAATACCAGGTGGCCTTCCGGATCGCCCAGCACCAGCACCAGGCCGAATACCTCAAAGCCGAGGAAGAACACCAGCACGCCCGCATATGCCAGCGCCGGCATGATCATCGGCAGCGACACATTGAACATCACCTGCAGCGGCGAGGCGCCTGCCACACGGGCCGCTTCTTCCACGTCCGAGCCAAGGCTCTTCAGCGCCGACGAAGCGTACAGGTAGACGTGCGGCACGTGGGTCAGGCCGGCAATGATCACAATGCTGGTGAAGGAGTAGACGTTCCACGGAATGAAGCCGATCAGGTCTTTCACCCAGGTGGAGTAAAAGCCCACAGGGCCCATCGACACCACATAGCCAAATCCCATCACCATTGGCGAGACGAAGATCGGCACCAGCAGCAGCGGGGAAATCCAGCCGCGACCCGGCAGGTCGGTACGCACCATCAGGAAAGCCAGCATGCCGCCCAAAGGCACGGCGATGGCGGCCAGGCCGGCCGCCAGCAGCAAGCCGTTCTTGAATGCCACCGCAAAATCCGGGTCATCGAAGATGAAGCGGAAGGCATCCAGTCCCACTTCCTTGCCAGGCATGAAGAAAGGCGCCGACAGGAAGCTCTGGTAGAAGATCAGGAACAGCGGCAGGAAGATAGCGGTGCAGGTCAGCACTGCCACAATCCCGCGCGGCCAGTTGATGTTGGCAATGCCGGCGCGCCCGGTTCCCTGCAAAGTCGCGGTTGTCATTTACAGCTCCTTATTTCTTGCCCGCGGTTTCTTTCCACTGCTTCAGGAAGGCCATGCGTTTTTGCGGGCCCAGGAACTGCAACAGGATTGGATGCACCGGCACTGGCTTGATCTTGTCCTGGCCGATCTGCTTGACCAGGTCGGACGATGTGGTTTCGCCAGTCACGTCGGCGCGGATCGCAAACAGCTTGGATTCGTTGGCGATGATGGTCTGGCCGCGGTGCGACAGGGTGTAGTCGAGCCACAGCTTGGCGGCGTTGATGTTCTTGGCGCCTTTGTTGATGAAGATCACGCGCGACATCACCAGGGTGTAGTCCTTCGGCAGTTGCACGCCGATCGATGGATCGGTCTTGGCACGCACCAGGGCATAGGAACCCAGCACGTTGTATCCAATCAGGTTTTCGCCGGACGAAATACGCTCCATCATGGTGCCGGTGGAGGACTGCACGCGAACCTTCGCCTCGCCGAATGCATTTTCCAGTTCCAGGAATTTCGGATATTCCTTCGCGTCCTGGCTCATGAACATGAAGCCGACGCCGGATTTTTCGATATCGTAGGTGGTGACCTTGTCTTTGAACTTCGGCTGCTGGATCAGCTTCACGAAGTCGGCATGGGTCTGCGGTACTTCCTTGGCATCGACCAGGCGTTTGTTGTAGACGATGGCGGCAGGCTCGAAGGTGGTGCCGTAGGCCTGGTCGTCCCACACCGCCCAGCCAGGAATCTTGGACGCTTCCACCGATTTGTATTTCAGTGCGTAGCCGTCGGATGCCAGCCGCATCTGCAGGTCCATCGCGGAGGACCACATCACGTCGGCGGTATTGCCGCCGGCCGCCATCTCGGAGATGAAGCGGTTGTACACCTCGGTCGAATTCATGTCGTTGTATTCGACGGTGATGCCTGGGTACAGGGCGTTGAAGTCGCGCACCAGCGGCTGTGCAGCCTTGCTGTCAGTGGCGCCGTACACCACCAGCTTGCCCTCTTTTTTCGCCGCATCGATCACTTTCTGGTAATCGGCAGGGTAGCCGGCAGGCGATTGTGCGAATGCGGTGCACGCGAACAGGCCCGCGGCGGCCACCAGGGTCGTCTTGATCATTTGTGTCTCCTAGAATTTTTTGAAGGATGTTTAGCGCACCAGGCCTAGATGGCTGGCGCGTTTGCCGTAATCGTCCACGGCTTTATGCACATACTCGTTGAGTGCCTGTCCTGTCAGGCTGAAAGGATATAGCCCCGCGTCCGTTCGCAGCTTCGCGAACTCCGGTGTTGACATGAGGTGCTCGAAGGTCTTCACCCATTGCTGGTAGTCGGCATCGGCAACCTGGGGCCCCATCCAGACGCCGCGAATCACCGGCCAGACGATGTTGTAGCCTTGCTCGCGCGCCGTCGGCACTGCCGCCAGCTTGCCTGGCAAGCGCTCTTCCGACATCACAGCCAGCACGCGGATCGTGCTGCCGGCCAGGTTGGCTTCGGAAGCGTCGCCCGACACCACCTGCACATGGTTCGCCTGCATCGCAGTGAATGACTCGCCGCCGCCTTCCAGCGCCACGAAACGCAGCACTTTCGGGTCCAGGCCTGCCTGGCGCACCAGCAGTGCCACCTTCAGCCAGTCCTGGCTGCCGATGGTGCCGCTGACGCCGATCAGCACTTTGGAAGGATCGCGCTTGAGCGCCGACACCAGGTCGGCCAGCGATTTGTATGGCGAATCGGAGCGTACTGCGATCATGCCGTAGTCCGCGCCCAACGCCGCCACCCAGCGCACATCGTCCGCCGTCGCCTTGCCGAACTTGCCCTGCGCGAGGTTCAGCAGCGAACCGCCGGAAAACGCGACCAGGGTGTTCGGTTCGGCGCGGCGCTGCGATACCAGCGAGTGCCATGCCACAGCACCGATCCCGCCCGGGCGATACACCAGCTTCATTGGCTGGCCGCCCGGCACCGTCGCCAGGCCTCTCTGGGCCAGCTTGCACGTCAGGTCCATCGCACCGCCGGGCTTGGACGGCACGATGCACTCAGCGGCTTGCACCTGCCCTGCCAACAGCAGGACCGTAGCGAAGATGGAGAACAGGATCTTCATGGCTTCATTATTATCAGAAGCGGTGCTGGATGCCAACCATTACGCCGTGCTGGCTGTCGCCGAAGGCAGCATCGTCGCGCGACAGGCCGACCAGCTGGTCATGCTTGCCTTTGGTGTAACCGACAGTTGCATACAGGTCGGTACGCTTGGATGCTGCGTAGCGATAGCGCAGCACATACATGGTCGGATCGGCGTCCTTGCCGGCTGCCAGGTTGCGCTGGTCGATGTGGTACACGGCGCCGGTGATGGTGACGTTTGGCTGCGGCTTGTATGCCACGCCAGCCCACAGCGTGTTGCCTTTTATATCAGCCGTGGCAGCTTTGCCTGCCACCAGCTTGTAAGTACGGCCGCCAAGCCAGAACTTGAAGTCGCCGGTGGCGTAATAACCGCCCAGGTGATATGCGGTGGTCTCGTCACGGTTGCCGGTGGCGACTACGTTATTGCCGTTGACGCGCTCCGCGGTGAACATGGCGCCCAGGGACTCGGACTGGTAGCTGACGGCGCCGGCATACTTGGCGCTGTCGGCCGAACTCGCACCGGCGCCCTGCTGCTCGCCCATGCCGTAGCTGAAGCCGTAGTTCCAGTCGCCAGTCTTGCCGGAGTATTTGATCAGGTTGTCGAAACCGGTGGTCATGCCGTACTTGCTTGCCAGCGTGGCGCTGCCGCCGGTAGCCCAGGAGTAGTAAGGCGCAAAGCCCATCGGGTCGAAACGGATGACGGTGTCGTATACGCTGGTGAAGGAGCGCCCCAGCACCACGCGGCCCCAGTTGCCTTCCAGGCCCACGTTGGCCTGGCGCTTGAACAGGTTGCCGTCCTGCGCGCCGGTGTCCATCAGGATGCCGCTTTCGAGCTGGAACACGGCTTTCAGGCCGCCGCCCAGGTCTTCGCTGCCTTTGATGCCCCACCGCGAAGTATTCATGCCGCCGGAACTGACGTGGGTTACGCTGCCGCCGCCTGGTTGGGCATTGTTGGAAATGTCGACACCCATGTCGAGCAGGCCGTACACCTGAACATTGGATTGGGCGTTGGCGGAAGAATAGGCGGCAAGCATCAATACGACGGCCGCTGCCATCGAAGTTCTTTTCACAATCAGTCTCCTGGGTTTATAGTTATTTCAGTCATGCCTCGCTCTGGCACGGTTCAACTATAAAATCGCCAACCTTTCAAACGCCTTTCAGGCAAATGCCATGCGAATACTGTTAGTGGAAGACCACACCGAATTACAACACTGGCTTTCCAAAGCCCTGCGCGATGCCAACCTTTCAGTCGAATGCGCCGATAACGGCGCCGATGCCGACTCCTTGCTTCTGACCCAGGAATATGGCCTGGTGATCCTCGACCTGACCCTGCCCCGCATGGACGGGCTGGAAGTACTGAAACGCCTGCGCGCGCGCGGCGGCAGGACGCCAGTGTTGATCCTGACCGCACGCGGCGGCCTGGAAGACCGCGTGCAAGGCCTGAACCTGGGCGCCGACGATTACCTCGCCAAACCTTTCGAACTGGCCGAACTGGAAGCGCGCGTGAAGGCTTTGCTGCGCCGCAGCGCAGGCAATGAATCACTGGTGTACGAATGCGGCGCGCTGCGCTTCGATACGGTCAGCCGCATGTTTTCCTATTTCGGCGAGAACCTGCAGCTCACGCCGCGCGAGCATGCAGTGCTGGAAGCGCTGATCACCAAAGGCGGCAAGCCGGTGGCGAAAGAAAAATTGTTCGACCAGGTGTTCTCGCTGGCCGATGACGCCAACCTCGACGCCATCGAGCTGTACATCCACCGCGTGCGCAAGAAGCTTGACCGCAAGGAGCCTGGCGCCGCCGCCATCACCACCTTGCGCGGCATCGGCTACCTGCTGCAGCCGGCCGAAGCGAAAGCCTGATGAAAGCCATGCTCGCAATGGGCAGCTTGCGCGGCCAGTTGCTGCGCTGGCTGCTGCTGCCGCTGGTCCTGCTGGAAATCATCAACACCATCTCCGTCTACTACAACGCGGTGGACGCGGCCGACATGGCTTACGACCGCTCGCTGCTGGCCTCCACCCGCGCCCTGGCGGAACGCGTATCGGTGGAAGGCGGCAAGGTGGTGGTCGACGTTCCTTACGTAGCACTGGACAGCTTTGAGACCGACACCCTGGGCCGCATCTACTACAAGGTCACCGGCATCAAAGGCGAAACCGTGTCCGGCTACGACGATCTGCCCGCAGTACCGGCAAATGTGCCGCGCTCCGAGAACTACCCTGCCCTGGTGCGCTTCTACCACGCCAACTACAACGGACAGCCGATCCGCATCGCAGCGCTGCTGCAACCGGTGTATGACGACAATATGCGTGGCATCGCCCTGATCCAGGTGGGCGAGACGCTCGATGCGCGCAAAGGCCTGACGCTGAAAATCCTGTACGACACCATTGCGTGGCAATCCAGCGTGGTGCTGCTGGCTGGCTTGCTGGTGTGGTTCGCGGTCAAGCTGGTGCTGCGCCCGTTGATGCGCTTGAAGCACGAGGTCGAATCGCGCGACGTATCCGCCCTGTCCGACCTCGATCCGGCCCTGGTGCACAAGGAAGTGCGGCCGCTGGTGCAGGCCATGAATGCCTCGACCACGCGCATCGCGGGCCTGATTGCGAGCCAGCGGCGCTTCATCGCCGACGCCTCGCACCAGTTGCGCACCCCGCTGACGGTGCTGAAGACGCAAGCCGAACTGGCGCAGCGCGAGCTGGAACGGGCGGCTTCGGTCTCGCCGGAGCTGCGCAACGTGGTGGCCAGCATGGCCGCCACCACCGACTCCACAGTACACCTGGCCAATCGCCTGCTGATGCTGGCGCGCATCGAGCATAGCGAGCATCGCGAACCAGTGCCGGTACCAATGCGCGAGACCGTGCAGCAAGTCGCATTGGAGCTGGCCTTGTCGGCCGTGAGTCGCGGCATCGACCTTTCGCTGGAAGGCGACAGCGAAGCCAGCGTCAATGGCCAGTCCCTGCTGCTGCATGAACTGGTGTCGAACCTGGTCGACAACGCGCTGCACTACACGCCGCGCGGCGGCAGCGTGGTGCTGCGCGTGCTGCCTGGCGAAACGCAGGTGGTGCTGGAGGTGGAGGACAGTGGTCCCGGCATTGCAGCCGAAGATCGCGACCGGGTGTTCTCGCCCTTCTACCGCGCCGCGTCGACCATGCAGGCCAACCCGGGCGGTTCCGGCCTGGGACTGGCAATTGTGCGCGATATCGCGGTGCTGCACCACGCCGAGCTTGAACTCGACCGGGGCGCGGGTGGACGCGGTTTGCTGGTGCGCGTCAAGTTTCCGCGCGCCACGCCTCCACCGGTAGCGTAATGGCAATGCGGGTGCCGGACGAGCAGTCCATAGCGAAGCTGCCGCCCAGCGCCTGTACCCGTTCGCGCATGCCCGCCAGGCCCACGCCCGCAGCGGTACGCGCCGGGTCGAAGCCGATGCCATCGTCGGCTACGGCGATCTGCAACGCATCGCCGTGCCGCGCGACTTCCACGCTGGCGGTGCTGGCGCGGGCGTGCTTCACGATGTTCGACAGCGCTTCCTGCACGATGCGGTAGGCCGAGATCGCAGCGTCGCCATCCAGCCCGGAAAATTCGCCATCGGTGCGCAGCGAAAAACGGCAGGCAGGATGGCTGCTGCCGACCTGGCGCACCATTTCTTCCAACGCACCCTGCAGGCCAAGCATGTCCAGCATCTCCGGGCGCAAGCGGCGCACCAGTGTGCGGCCGCTGTTGTACAAGCCCAAAGCCAGCTTGGTGATCGCCTGCGCCTTGTCGCGGACCTTCTCCGCGGGTTCGGCCGGCTGCAGCGCGGCAGCCAGGCCCGCGATCT
Organism: Massilia eburnea; assembly: GCF_050709955.1. Lineage (GTDB taxonomy): Bacteria > Pseudomonadota > Gammaproteobacteria > Burkholderiales > Burkholderiaceae_D > Rugamonas > Rugamonas eburnea_A. Next base: position 1,481 of record NZ_JBNZFX010000017.1, on the reverse strand, counting down.
GCTGTGCCTCCAGCCGCACCGCGATCAGCGTCGCATTCAGTTCATCATGGATCTCCAGTGCGATGGCCTTGCGCTCATCCTCCACCGCCGTGGTTACGCGCTGCAGCAGGCGGCGCTTCTCCGCATCCGCCGCACGCACCGCCTGCATCGACGCCTGCAGCGATGAAGCAAAGCCGCTGGTCATCTGCCATGCAAGGCCCGCGCATACCAGCAGGCCCGCCAGCGCCACCGCCAATTCCAGCTGGAAGCGCGCGCGCGCCTTGCGCAGCAAGGCTGTCGGCGACATCCGCACCTGCACATAACCCATCGTGCCCACATTGCGATTGCCGCCGCCGGTCACGTACAACAAGCGTTTATGCACTGCCGCTTCGTAATAGCGCGACTCGGGCAGCGCATCACCGCGCGCCGCCACTTCCAGCAAGGGCTTGCGCTCCGCATCGAGCAGGGTCACGCGATTGATTGCACTATCGGTTTGCAGCATGCCGTTGATCGTGGCCCGCAGCTCGTCGAACTGCCCGTGCACCAGGCTGATTTCGCTGCTCGCCACCAGCGCACTGGCCAGTAGCTGCCCGCGCTCCGCCAACTCCGCATGCACCTCGGACTGGCGCGACTGGTAGTTGTACCAGGTGAGTGTCGAGAACAAGGCCAGCACGGGCAGCAAGGTAATTGCCAGCAGCCGCCCGCGCGTGCCGACGCGCCAAGTGGCGCGCATCAGGCTTGCAGCACGCCGTGGCGCACCGCCAGGCGGGTGATATCGGCCGCGCGTTCAACGCCCAGTTTGTCCTTGATGGCCTGGCTGGAGTTGCTGATCGTCTTGCTGGAGACGCCGAGTTTATCGGCGATTTCCGCGTTGGTCAGGCCTTCCGCCATCAGCTTGAAGATTTCCAGCGAACGTTCGTCGAGCAGCGCCTGCGGCGATTGCTCGCCCAGCACCGACAGGCTGGCCAGGCGTTCCGCGATGGCGGGCATGAAATACAGCTCGCCTTGCGCGGCGCGCTGCACGGCGCTGAAAAGCTCGGACGGGTCGCAGTCTTTCGTCACCAGCGCCCGCGCGCCGATGCGGTAGGCCTCTTTGACCAGCGCGTCCTGGTCGAACTGGGTCAGGAAGATGATGTGCGCTTTGGGGGATACGGCCAGGATCCGGCGCGCCGCATCCAGGCCGTCATCTGTTCGCCGAAGCGCATATCGAGAATGGCAACGTCTGGTACCAGTGCCTGGTAAGCCTCCACCGCTTCGGCCGGCGTCCGTACTTGGCCAACAACTTCTACGCCGAAACCGGCCAGCGCCATCGCAAAACCGCCCATTACTACGGGATGATCGTCTGCCAGCAGTACTTTGATCTTGTTCATAGCATTCCTCATTTCCAGATAATGGAAGGATAGCACGCCAAGGGATAGCAATAAAAATTGCTTGCTTATTTCCATGATATGGAAGAATATCTTGCCATGGACTGGCAATTCAGCCTACCAACAAGAAGAAAG
>NZ_JBNZFX010000016.1:0-99445 GCF_050709955.1 Massilia eburnea | reverse complement strand
CGCGGCACTTGGGAGCCGGTAGAGGACCCGGACAAAGGCTACCGCGCGGGCAAACTCGTATTTAACCTGCACGGCCACAAGATGCATGGGCCGCTGGGCGCTGGTGCGCATGCGGGGCAAGGGCGAGAATAAGGAGCCCTGGCTGCTGATTAAGGGAGAGGGACGAATACGTTCGCCCTGCCGCTGAATTCAGCGTGGTCGATGAGATGCCGGACAGCGTCAAAGCGCTTGGCGCGGTCGCCGCGACGGAAGCACCCGAACGACCGGCGGCGCCACGCATCAAACGCCTGCCCCGCCGAGTTGGAACCGGAACTGGCAACGTTGGTCGACGGCCCGCCATCGACGCCGGAAGACTGGCTGTTTGAGGTCAAGTACGACGGTTATCGCCTGCTGGCACGGATCGAAGGCGGCGATAGTCACGCTGCACACCCGCAACCGCAACGACTGGACGCATAAGCTGGAACCGTTGCGCGCGGCGCTGGCCAAGGCCAAGCTTCCCGACGGTTGGTATGACGGTGAAATCGTGGTCCACAACGAAGAGGGCCGGCCGGATTTTGGCCTGTTGCAGCAGGCTTTCGACGGCGAGCGCACGAAAGACATCGTCTACTTCCTGTTTGATTCTCCTTACCTGGGCGGCGAAGACTTGCGTGGCCTGCCGCTCGAAGAGCGCCGGGTCAGGCTGGAGGCTGCAATGGCCAAGATTAAAGGCGACACCATCCGCCTCAGTGCCGTACTGCGGGCTTCTCCCGACGAAATGCTGGCTGCAGCCTGCAAGATGGGGCCTCGAGAGGTGTGATCGGCAAGCGCCGCGATTCGACCTACACGGAGCGCCGTTCGCGCGACTGGATTAAACTCAAATGCGTCCAGCGCCAGGAGTTTGTAATTGGCGGCTACACCGATCCGCAAGAGCAGCCGCACCGGCATCGGCTCGCTGCTGCTTGGTACTTACGGAAAGGATGGCGAATTGCATTACGCCGGCAATGTCGGCACTGGTTTCAACGACAAGACCTTGCGCGACCTCGCAGAGAAACTGATGCGATTGAAGGCAGAAGAGAGCCCTTTCGCCACCAGCAAAGCCATCGCCCGCAAAGCCCACTGGGTCAAGCCGCAACTGGTGGCTGAAGTCAGCTTCGGCGAGTGGACGCGCGGCGGTTCAGTGCGGCATGCCGTGTTCCAGGGGCTGCGCAAGGACAAAAAGGCCCGTGAAATCAGCCGCGAAGTTGCTGCCCATGTGGAGGAAGAAACCGTGCACAGCAAACTGCCCGCATCGCTCAAAGTGACTAATCCGGACCGCCTGGTCGACTCGGCCAGCGGAATCAAAAAGATTGATGTGGTGCGTTACTACGCCCTGGTGGCGGACTTGATGCTGGAGCACACGAAAGGCCGTCCGATCGCGCTCTTGCGCGCGCCGGACGGCGTCGGTTCCGAAGCATTCTTCCAGAAGCACGCCGATGTGAGCAAACTGCGCGGCCTGAAGGAATTCCCGCGCGAGCTGGACCCCGATCATCCGCCGATGCTGGAAGCGGGTACGACGCAAGCCTTGCTGTCTGCGGCGCAGTTCAATGTGATTGAATTCCACACGCAGAATGCTTTTGGCCGCACTTACGAAAAGCCGAACCGCATTCTGTTCGACCTTGACCCGGGCAGCGGCGTTGAATGGGCGCAGATCCAGGAGGCGGCGCAGCTGGTGCATGCCTTCCTCGAAGAACTTGGCTTGCCGAGCTTTCTCAAGACCAGCGGCGGCAAGGGGCTGCACGTGGTGGTGCCTATCAAGCCGTACTACGATTGGGATACGGTGAAGGCGTTCAGCAAGCAGGTTGTCGAGCATATGGCGATGACGCTGCCGGACAGGTTTGCCGTCAAGAGTGGTCCGAAGAATCGGGTCGGCAAGATCTTCATCGATTACCTGCGCAATGGGCGCGGCGCAACGACGGTGGCTGCGTGGTCGGCCCGTGCGCGGCCGGGGCTTGGGATTTCGGTGCCTGTCGGCTGGGACGAGCTGGCCAGCTTGCGGGGTGGGGATCATTGGACAGTTGCCACGGCCCACACGCGGCTGGATGTCGGTAATTCGCCCTGGGCAGGTTATGCGAAGGCCGCAGTCGGCCTGGCGCCGGCAATGAAGGCGATCGGCGCGACCGGCTAAAGGCACGGGGCAGGCGAGGTCGGGTCTGACCCAGGTTTACCGGTTCTCTTGGTTGATCGAGTATCGGGCTAAAGTCGCGGGCGGCGCGAGTGCATGGAAAACCGGTAAACCAGGGTCAGACCCAAGGGTCTGACCCTGATATTCGTTGGCCGCTGACTTACGGACGTGCCTCAGGCGGCTTTGCGGCGCGGACTGGTGGATTTCGAGGTGGATTTGGCTGCGCTGGTGCGCTTGGCTGCGGGCTTGGCGGCCGATTTGGTTGAGCGCGACGAGGTAGTGCCAGTTTTGCTGGCGGCAGCGCCAGAGCCGGTGCTGCGACGGGCGCGCGGCGCGCGTGGTGCTTCTTCCTGTTCTTCGACCGGTTCGTCGGCAGCGGCTGCTGCGGCCTTGCCCTTGCCACCAAGGCTTTGTTTGAGCAGTGCCACCAGATCCACCACATTGCTGGCCTTCGGTACCGGCGATTCGTTGGAAGGCTCGGTGATCGTGTGGGTGTGGCCAGCCTTTACCTTTTTCTCGACCAATTTGAGCACGTCTTCGCGATAGGTGTCGTGGTATTCCTTGGGATTCCATTTCTCGCTCATGTCTTCGACCAGCGACAGGGCCATTTTCAGCTCCTTGTCGGTCAGGCCGGAGTCGCCCGGCAATTTCAGGTCTTCCGGATTGCGGATCTCGGTCGCATACCGCAGCGTATTCATGATGATGCCGTCGCCAACGGAAACGAGAGCGCACAAATGCTGCCGGGTGCGGATCACCACCGTCGCAATCGCGATCCGGCCGGCCTTGTGCAGGGTTTCGCGCAGCAGCGCGTAGACCTTGTCGCCGCCGCGTCCTGGCGAGAGGTAGTAGGGCGTTTCATAGAACGTCAGCGGCACTGAGTCCGCATCGACGAAGGCCATGATGTCAATGGTCTGCGTCGCTTTCGGGTTCGCCAGCCGCAAGTCCTCGTCGCTCAACACCACGTACTCGCCATCCGAGTATTCGTAGCCTTTGACGATGTTGTCCCAGGTGACTTCCTTGCCGCTGCCTTTGTTATAGCGCTTGAAGCCGATCGGCGAAAAGTCCCGCTTGTCCAGCATGGTCAGGTCCAGGTCGTGCGATTCCACCGCCTTGTGCAGTTCCACCGGGATGTGCACCAGGCCGAAGCTGATTGCGCCTTTCCAGAGTGCTCGTGCCATGTTTATTCTCCAACGCTGCCGGTAATCGGCAACACGATGCCGGTGATATAGCTGGCGCATGAGGGTGCCGCGAGGAATACGAAGGCCGGCGAAATCTCTTCCGGTTGCGCTGGCCGGTGCATATCGGTCTGCGAACCGAATTCCTTGATTTTTTCAGGTGGCTGGTCGGCCGGGTTCAGGGGCGTCCACACCGGGCCAGGGGCCACAGCGTTGACGCGGATGCCTTTCTCAAGCAGGTTGGACGCCAGCGACATCGTGAACGCATGAATGGCGCCCTTGGTAGTCGAGTAATCCAGCAGTTTTTTCGAGCCGCGCAAACCCACCACCGAGCCGGTATTCAGGATCGAGCTGCCGCGTTTCATATGCGGCAACGCCGCCTTGGCCATGTGGAAGTAACCGTAGATATTGGTCTTCATGGTCAGGTCGAAGCGTTCCTCCGATAGCTCCTCCAGCGAGCCGGCGTGCTCCTGGAAGGCGGCGTTGTTGACCAGGATGTCGACCTTGCCGAAAGCACGCATCACCTCATCGATGGCTTGGCGGCAGAATGCAGGTTCGCGTACATCGCCTGGAATCAGGATGCAGTGCTGGCCTTCGGCCTCGATGTATTTCTTGGTCTCGACAGCGTCTTCCTGCTCATCGGCGAGATAGATCAGTGCAACGTCGGCGCCTTCGCGCGCATACAGCACAGCTACCGCGCGGCCGATGCCGGAATCGCCGCCGGTAATCACGGCCGCCATGCCGGCGAGCTTGCCGCTGCCGCAATAGTCGGGCGCCATGAATTGGGGCTTCAATCGCATCTGGTGTTCCAGGCCGGGTTTTTCCAGGTGCTGTTCAGGTAGCGGCGGCGCCGGGAAATCGTGTGTCCCGGTCTGTGCTGGCTGTTTATTTTCCTCAGCCTTAGGCCTGGCCGCGTCGCGCTGGTCCTGTTCTTGCTGGACGGTGCGCTGTTCGCTGCCCGCACCAGTCTTTTGCTGCGAATTCGACATGGCTTCCTCCTGTGCTCGGAAGTTCAGTATTCGCCCGAGCAACGTTGCTAACCGTGCGCTCCCTCACATAATAGGGATGTTGTCTGGAGTGAACTTGTGGCAAACTAGGCCTTATGGCTAATGCTGCTGGCCGTCGACATCACACCGGCCTTTTCTTCCATCCCGATCCCGTGCGAAGCCAGGAGTTTGTGGCCGCCTGCGCCGAATCGTTCGATCGTTTGCTGACCGCGGACAGCATTGCCAGCGCACGTTATGCGATGGCGCATAATAAGATCTCCCTGCTCGTTATCGATCTCGATGGCCCGGATACGACGGCCGGCAATGAGCTGGCGGCACTGGTGCGGAGCCGCGCCGGAGCGCCGGTTCTGGTGTTGTGCCCGGTTACCCGTACCTCGACCATGGCCGAACTGATGGCGCAGGGTCCGCTGGCTTACCGCATCACGCCGATCACACCGAAAGCCGTGTGTGAAGCGGTGACAGCGCTGCTGGCACCGGTCGCCAATACCAAGGCTTCGGCCCAGCAGCACTTGCTGGACCTGGAAGCGGACCTGAACGACCTGCTGTCGATCCAACGCAGCTTGCAACGTGCACTCTACGGTTCGGAAGAAATCGAACGGATGGGCTCCCGCATCTGCAATGCACTGTGCAGCTATCCCGGCATTTGCCACGCTGCTTTGTTCCAGGCTGTCGATGAGGGCGCGTTGCGGCTGGTGGCACAGGATGGCCGTATTGATCTCGACATCAAGGAAGTGCTGGGCGGGCGGGAAGAATTGCTGGAAGCGCCCGTGCGGCGCGGGGAACTGGTGCTGCTCGATGCGCCAACCAAAGCCGGCGATCCGGAGCTGACGGAAATGCTGGAAGAGCAGGGGGTGCACATGCTGCTGGCTTTCCCGTTGCGCGGTGAGCCCGGTGGGCCGCTGCTGGGCGCTGTCAGCATGCTGTTCGACCGGCCCGTGATCATGAGCCGTGAACATTTCAGTTGTTTCGGCTCTGCCGCACAACTGATCAGCTTTGGCATGGTGATGAGCGACCTGCGCCACCAGAATAATGCACTGGGGCTGGAGATCACGCAGATTACGCCATTTGACGGCTTGACCGGCGTGTCCAACCGGCGCCAGGGCGAGCACGTGCTGGATAGCGAAATCCGGCGCGCGCGCCGCTACGGCCTGCCATTGGCGGTGATTGCCTTCGACCTCGACAGCTTCCGCACCGTCAACGAGTTGCATGGCTATACCACGGGCGACCGCGCCTTGTCGGTATTGGCCGCGATGATTCAATCGCGCCTGCGCAGTTCGGACACCATGGCGCGCATGCGTGGCGAACAATTCATGGTCATCGCCACGCATACCGTAGCGATCGATGCCTTCAAGCTGGCCGAAGAACTGCGTGAGACAATTGCTGCCACCGAACTGCCGGGTGGCGACACTGTGACGGCCAGCTTCAGCGTGGCCCAACTCGCCCCCGACGAGGGCGCCACCGAACTGGTCACGCGGCTGGAGGCTGCGCTGCACCGGGCAAAGCGGGCAGGGCGCAACTGCGTCGAACTGGCCATGGCGCGCTGAAAAAGACGGCGGCTCACCCTCGCAAGCCGCCGCAAAGCACGATAAATAGATGACGATCGTCATCCGCGTGTGATATATTACATCCATAATAAAAATAATCAAGGAGAAGATCATGCGTGTTAGCAGGGAGCAAGCGGCCCAGAACCGCGAACGCATTGTTGAAACGGCATCGCGGCTATTCCGCGAAAAGGGCTATGACGGCATCGGCGTGGCCGACCTGATGAAAAGCGCCGGCCTGACGCACGGCGGCTTTTACGGCCATTTCGCCTCCAAGGAAGACTTGCTGGCCGAAGCTTTCGGCAAGGCGATGGAAAATTCCGCCAAGCGCTGGCGCGAGCTGCTGTCCGAGCAGCCGGCCAATCCGCGCTCCGCACTGGCCCATATGTACCTGACTGCCAAACACCGCGACAACCCGGGCAGGGGTTGTGCGCTGGCGTCGCTTGGCCCTGATGTGTCGCGTGTCGGACCGGAAGTGCGGCAAGCGATGGACGACAGCTTCAAGGCGCAGCTCGAGGCGCTGGCGCAGGCGCTGCCCGGCGAATCTGGGCAGGCAAGGCGCGATGCTATCGCCACTTATGCCGCCATGGTCGGCGGGCTGGTGCTGGCTCGCTCGGTGGCCGATAAAAAGCAGTCCGACGAAATCCTGGCAGCGGTGCTGTCGTCGCTGGAACAGGAACGCTGATGCTGGCCTGGCTTCGAAACTACCGGCGCGCGATGCTGCCGGGAGATATCAGTGCGGGTATCGTGGTGGCGATGATGATGATCCCGCAAGGCATGGCTTATGCACTTGTTGCGGGCTTGCCGCCGGTGACGGGCATTTACGCCAGCATCCTGCCTCCCATGATGTATGCGATCTTCGGCACCAGCATGACGCAGTCGGTGGGCCCGATGGCGATTGTGTCGTTGATGACGGCTGCCATCATCGGTCCTATGGCGGGCGCCGGTTCCGGCCTGTATTCGGTGCTGGCGGCGCAACTGGCGCTGGTGTCGGGGGCAGTGCTGCTGCTGTGCGGCCTGCTGCGGCTTGGGTTCCTCGCCAACTTCTTCTCGCGTCCCGTGATGAGCGGCTTTACCGTCGGTTCCGCCCTGGTGATCGCGTGGGGCCAGCTCAAACCTTTGCTGGGCGCCGGGCTGCCGCATTGGCATGGCCCGAGTGCCGCCCTGGGGCTGGGTTCCGTGCTGTTGCTGGTGCTGTCGCGCAGCCACCTTGCGCCCATGCTGCGCGCCCTTGGCATGAAGCCGGCAGGCGCCGACATGGCGACGCGCCTGGCGCCGATGCTGGTCGTGATGCTTGGCCTGCTTCTGGTACAGGTGCTGGGGCTGGAAGCGATGGGGGTGAAAACCACCGGTCAGGTGCCGAGCGGCCTGCCGCAATTGAACCTGGCGATGTCGCCGGCGCACTGGCAGCAACTGGTGCAACCTGGCCTGCTGGTCGGTTTCGTCATCTTTATCATGAGCATGTCGGCAGCGCAGTCGTTGGCGTTGAAACGCAACGAAAAGCTGGTCAGCAACCACGAATTGGTGGGCCTGGGAGCGGCCAATGTGGCCGCCATGGTATCCGGAGCTTTCCCGGTTACCGGCAGCATGTCGCGCTCCGCGGTGAATTTCGCGGCCGGTGCGCAGACGCCTTTGGCCAGCATTTTTACTGCCGCTTTGCTGGCCTTGGCGCTGGTGGCACCGACCGGCTGGCTGGCGCTGCTGCCGATGCCGGTGCTGGCTGCGACCATCATCGTCGCCGTGCTCGGCATGCTGGAGCTGGGCACTTTGCGTACCGCATGGCGCTATGACCGCGGCGATGCACTGGCCTGGTTTGCCAGCGCTGCCGGCGTGGTGGCGCTGGGCGTGGAAGCAGGCGTGCTGGTCGGCGTGGCGCTGTCGATGGGCACCTTGATCTGGCGCGCCAGCCGGCCCCATATCGCGGTGCTGGGCCGCATTGCGGGCAGCGAGCATTTCCGCAATATCGAACGCTATCCGGCCGAAACCAGGCCCGAGTTGCTGGCGCTGCGCATCGATGCCAACCTGTTCTTCGGTAACGTGGAAGCGGTGCAGGAGCGCATCGAGGATGAACTGCGCAGCCACCCGACGGCGCGCAACCTGGTGCTGGTGATGACGGCAGTCAGTTCGATCGATACTTCGGCGCTGTTCGCGCTGTCCGAATTGAACGCAAACCTGGCGCGTCGCGGCATCGGCTTGCACCTGGCCGAGGTCAAGGGGCCGGTGATGGACCGCCTGCGTCAGTCCGACCTGCTGCAAACGCTGAACGGCGAAGTTTTCCTCAGTATCGACATCGCCGACAAAAAGTTGCGCTAGTCGCTGGATTGGGTATGATCGCTGCTACATGGGCGGCATATCCTTCAAACGATTCTGGGCCGGCTTGCTACTCGCCGTTTGGGCGCTGGCTGCGCACGGCGCAGGCACGGCAAGTGCCCACGTCCTGTTGCTCAATTCATACAGCCCCGGGCGGCCCGGCATCGACCGTGTCACCGATGCTTTCGTACAGCGCCTGCGCGAAAGCGGCATCCCGCTCGATCATATTCATGTCGAATTCCTGAACCAGGAGCAGCCCAATGCGGAAATCGTGGCGCCGGCACGCCGTGCCTTGCTGCTGGCGCAGCATGGCGGCGGGCGCATCGACATGCTGGTGGCGCTGCAGCAGCCGGCCCTGAATTTCGCTTTGCGCGAACTGGGCGACATCGCGCCCGAAGCGCCCCTGCTGACCGACAGCGAACCGTCGACATTGCAACTGGCCGGCAGCCGGCGTCCGATCTTCCTGTACACGATCGTGCCGGACCTGGGGGCTACCGTGAAAGAGGTCATGCAGCTCATGCCGCGCACGCGGCGCGTGGTGATTCCAGGCGGTGTCGGTGAGGCGGACCGGGCGTTCCAGCGCCAGGCGGAGGTCGACCTGGCGCCATGGCTGCGCCAACTGCAGGTCGAATTCCTGCAGAACATGAGCTGGGCCGAGCAGATGCGCTACATCGGCAACCTGACGCCGGATACCGTGGTCGTGACAGGCATGTTCAACCGCGACCGTGACGGCTATTCGCTGCCCACCATCGACGCCGCGCGCGACACCATGCGAGCCGCAAATGTGCCGGTGTTCTCGCTGTTCGACAGCATCGTGGGCGAAGGGGCTGTGGGTGGCGCGGTGCGCAACCTGCGGCAGTCCGGCCGCGAGCTGGCGCAAAGCGTGCTGGCTGTCATCGGCGGGCGGCAGGGCGCAAATGGCGCCGTGACCAGGGTGCCGGTGGGGCCGGTGCAAAGCCTGTACGACTGGCGCCAGCTCGAACGCTGGAATATCGACCCCTCGCCGTTGCAAGGCGCGACTATCCTGTTCAAGCCGCCGTCGCTGTGGCAAGCCTACCGCGGCGCAGTGCTTGGCGCCGCCAGCGCGATCGTGCTGCTGGCCGGGCTGCTGGCAGCCATGCTGGTACGGCGGCGCCGCTTCGGTTGAATCCCCGCGCAGCTTGATACGTTTCTGCACAATCGCGGCATTGACGGCGCCGGGCCTTTGGCCGTAAGGTACACTCCCGGAACCGTTACCAACCTGAGCTTCGGGAGCACCATGAAACAGATTGTCGCAGCACTCGCCATCGCAGCAGCCTTCAGTTCTCCATCCTTTGCAGCAGCCAAACCCGGTAGTGCCGATGCCCGTTTTACCGCCATCCACAAGGCGGAGTGGAAGTGGCGCCTGCAGCAGCGCTTGGAGGACGATGAAGACGATGTGCGCGGCGTCGAGAGCCGCCTGCCAAACGTCAGCCTGGCGGTGCAATTGGAGCGCCAGAAGAAATGGGAAGAAACGCTGCGCCAACTCGAAAGCATCAAGCCTGAACAGCTTTCGAACAAGGAGCGCATCAACTACCAGGTGTACCGCGCGCAGGTCGCCGCGCTGCTGGATAACCAGCGCTTCCGCGAATACGAAAAGCCGCTGAACGCCGACTCTTCGTTCTGGGGCAACCTGGCCGGCGAAGCGCGCAAATCCTTCCGCACTGCCGAAGACTACCGCAATTACGTGGCGCAATTGAACGATGTGCCGCGCTACTTCAGCGAAGAGATCACGAATATGCGCGCCGGCCTGGCGCGCGGCTTCACGCCGCCGAAGATCACGCTGGAAGGCCGCGACAAGTCGATCACCTCGGTCACTGAGGCCAAGCCGGAAGACGTGGTGTTCTTCAAGCCGTTCAAGGAAATGCCGAACGTGATCCCGGCCGCCGAGCAGGAGGCGCTGAAAGCCGAGGGCTTGAAGGCGATCCGCGAAAAGGTGATTCCGGCCCATGCCGGACTGCTGAAGTTCATGCGCGAGGAATACGTGCCGCAAGCGAAGGAGACGCTGGCCGCCGAAAGCTACCCGGACGGCAAAGCGTATTACCAGTCGAAGATCGTTGAATTCACGACCACCACGCTGAGCGCCGAGCAGATCCACCAGATCGGCCTGGACGAGATGGCCAAGATCCGCGCCGAGATGCACGAAGTGATGAAGCAGGTTGGCTTCAAGGGCGACCTGCCGGCCTTCCTGCAATTCCTGCGCACCGACCCGCAGTTCTACGCCAAGACGCCGGAAGAACTGCTGATGCGCGCGGCGTGGATCGCCAAGAAGTTCGATGGCAAGGTGGCCGACTACTTCGGCCGCCTGCCGCGCAGCCGCTTCGCCATCATCCCGGTGGCGCCGGAGATCGCGCCGTTCTACACGTCCGGCCGCGGCGGCCCTGGCGGTTACTGGGTCAACACCTATAACCTGCCGGCCCGTCCGCTGTACTCGCTGCCTGCGCTGACCCTACATGAATCGGCGCCGGGCCACGCTTTCCAGATGCCGGTCGCACTGGAACAGAAGGGCCGTCCGGCATTCCGCAATGCCTATATCTCCGCTTACGGCGAAGGCTGGGCACTGTACTCCGAGCGCCTGGGCACCGAGATGGGCATTTACGAGACCCCGTATGAAGTGTTCGGGATGCTGAGCTACCAGGCCTGGCGCGCCTCGCGCCTGGTGGTGGACACCGGCGTGCACGCCAAAGGCTGGACCCGCGAACAGGCGCAGAAGTACCTGATGGAGAATACGGCGCTGTCCTCGCATGAGGTGATGACGGAGGTCGACCGCTATATTTCGTGGCCGGGCCAGGCGCTGTCCTACTACCTGGGCGAGATGGCGATCTTCGAGGCGCGCAAGAAGGCGGAGCAGGCCTTGGGCGGCAAGTTCGATATCCGCGCCTTCCACGACACCATCCTGGAACTGGGTTCGGTACCGCTGCCGGTACTGCAGGCGCGCATCGACGAATTCATCGCCGGCGGCGGCAAGAGCCCGTATCCGAAGGAATAAGCGCACCGGTGTGGTGCATCGCCTTATGCTGGTGCAAAAAAAGTGAGAGAATCACTTGAAATTACTGGCATGAGTCTTGCAGATATAGGTCATATGACTGATCGCACTACACTGACTGTGACAAACCAGGGGAACCGTCCTATCCAGGTCGGCTCCCATTTCCACTTTTTCGAAGTCGATTCGGCGCTGCAGTTCGAGCGCTGGAAGGCGTATGGCATGCGGCTCGATATCGCGCCTGGAACGGCGCTGCGTTTCGAGCCGGGCAAGGCGCAGTCCATCACGCTGGTGCGCCTTGAGGGGGATGCGGAGGTCGCTGGCTTCAGTGCTGGCGCAAGACGATAGGCGCCATCAGCTCGGGATGCTTGCCGAGGTGGCCCTCGAAACCGGCGCGAATGGCCGCCATGTCTTGTTCCTCGTCGCCGGTCATCCACACATGATCGATCAGGCCCAGGGTCTTGTTCGGGAAATCGATATACACCAGCACCAGCGGCACCTTGGCGGCCAATGCCAGCTGGTAGAAGCCGCTCTTCCAATAAGGCTTGTAGCCGCGCGTGCCTTCCGGCGTGATGCCGACCCAGTACCAGTCTTCCTTCATCATGGCATCGGCCTGGGCCTGGATCAGGCCTTGCGGCGCGCTGCGGTCAACCGGCGCGCCACCGAGGTAAAGGAACCAGCGGCCCAGCAACGGGATCTTGAACAGGCTGTCCTTGGCCAGCCAGCGGAACGGCAGGTTCAGCGCCCATTTGCCGAGCAGCCCGATGATGAAATCCCAGTTCGACGTATGCGGGTAGACCACAGCGATACCGCGTGGCTCCGGCAATGGCTTGAACTTCATCTGCCAGCCGAATGCATGCAACAGGCGTAAGGCGACGCGCTGCTTTAGTGTTGGCAGTTTGTCCGCCACTAGCTTATATTGATCCATGCCTTCCCCATTGTTTTATTGCTACCATTGAGCATTTGTAACTCTTGGTGCTGAAAATTTGTGCGGCGGTATTCTATCTCGCCGACCCCGGGGCAGCAAGGTGAAATTATGACGAGGCAAGTCTTGTGCGTCGCTGCGACAACGGCAGCGCTGCCGGCGGCTTTGCTTGCCGCCGACAAAACTTTCGACGTCTGCCACGTGGCCGGTCTGGCCGAGGCAGCGGCGGCCTTGCGCGAACAGCACTTCCCGGTGGGCTTGCTGGTGCTGGATGGCTGGACCGGCCCGCTCACCGAACTCGACCATTTCCTGCGCCGTCACAGCCGGCCGCGCTGGGTGGCTGTATTCCTGCCGCAAGCGTTGGAAGAGTCGGCTTTCCGGCAACTGGTCCATGACCATTGCGTCGATTTCCATACCTGGCCGCTGGATGCGCCACGCCTCAGCCATACGCTGGGGCATGCGCTTGGGCTGGCCGCGCTTGTCGGGCTCGGCCATATGCCGGAAGAATGCCAGTCGATGCGGCTGACCGGAGGCAGCACGGCTATTACGCTGCTGCGCCAGCAGATACTGAAAGTCGCCGGCGCCGACGCGCCAGTGCTGATCTGGGGCGAAAGCGGTACCGGCAAAGAGCTTGTGGCGCGTGCGATACACGAACATTCGGGACGCAGCGGCGGGCCGTTCGTGCCCATCAATTGCGGGGCGATTCCGGCCTCGCTGGTGCAGTCGGAATTGTTTGGCTACGAGAAGGGCGCGTTTACTGGCGCCGGCCAGGGCAAATGCGGGCTGATCGAATCGGCCAGCGGCGGTTCCATTTTCCTGGATGAGATCGGTGACCTGCCGCTGGAGCTGCAGGCCAACCTGCTGCGCTTCCTGCAGGAGAAAACCATCTACCGCGTGGGTGGCACCCGCAGCGTGCCGGTCGATGCGCGCGTGATTGCGGCCTCGCACGTCAAACTGGGCGACGCGGTCGAGCGCGGCCATTTCCGGGAAGACTTGTTCTACCGGCTCAATGTCCTGACCTTGCAGGTGCCTGCCTTGCGCGAACGGCGCGACGACGTGGTGCCGTTGGCGGAGGAGGTGTTCCATGGTTACGCGACAGAACGTGCACGGCACGTGCGCGGCTTCAGCAACAGTGCTTTGCGGGCGCTGCGGGCGCACGACTGGCCGGGCAATGTGCGGGAGCTGCTGAACCGTGTGCGGCGCGCTGCCGTGATGGCCGATGGCGCCTTGATCCAGCCGCACGACCTGGAGCTGGATGGCTTGGGCAGTGCCGTTGCCGCGGAAGATCTCGACACTGCCCGTGCCGGTGCCGAGCGGATCGCTCTGCAAGGGCGCATCGATGCCGGCCACAGCATTACCGCGATGGCGCGCGAGCTGGGGGTATCGCGCATGACCTTGTATCGCTTGATGGCGAAACATGGCATCCAGCGGCCGTCACGCCGTGGCGAAGACTGAGCTCGCGAACTGCCGCGTCACAAAAATGTGACATTGCCGTACGACCCTTCTCTCCTATGGTGGAAGGCACGCTGTGGTTGCCAGTGTGTCACAGCGGCGTGACACACTGACCTCCTTGATGCACTCCACTTGCTGTGCCGCCGCATTAAAGTCGAGCAATTTCAACGGCTTAATGTAGGTGGCATCAAGCTTGCGATATCGGTACAAGCCCCAGTGTTGCGGGCGCTTGAAAATATATCGACATTAGCGAGGACGAGATGAAGAAAACATTGCTTGCAGCAGCCATCGCACTGGCGATGGGTAGCGCATTTGCACAGGAGACTCCGCCGCCTAACGTGAGCCAGGCCGGGCCAGGGGCCCAGGCCAACGACAATTCCACGGCCACACAGACCAGCGACAGTAGCCAGGCAAATGCCAACAACAACAGTAGCGGCGCCGCTGATGCGGCTGCGATTGGGGCCGCCGCGGCCAACAACGGCGCGACAGCGACATCGTCGATGGCCAATGCCTTCAATACTTCGACAGCTACCGCGGTCAGCACCCTGACCGGTACCGTCACCAATAACACCATCAACAATATCGGCAATGTCGCCAGCAATGGCGGCAATGCCAATGGCGGTGCGGGTGCTGCTGCGACTGGAGGCGGCGCAGCGGGCGGCAATGCGAACGGCACTGGTGGTGCTGGCGGCATGTCCAACGGCGGTGCCGGTGCGGCAGGTTCGACCGGCGGTGTGGCCTTCAATGGCAGCGCTGTTGGCGGTAATGGCAGCGGTGGCGGCGGTTCCGGCGGCGGAGCAACCGCCGGCGCAGGAACAGGCGGCACCACGGGTGCCGGGGGACTGGCGGCCGGCGCGGCAAGCGGTCGCGGCGGCGATGGTGCGCGTGGCGGTGAAGGCGGTGCCGGTGGTGCAGGCGGCATCGTTGGGGGTGGTGCCGGTGGTTCTGGTGGCGCAGGCGGTGCGGCGGCCGGCGGAGCCGGCGGCCTGGTCGGTGCTGCCGGCAGCGGTGCGGGCGGAGCCACGGGCGCGGCAACTGGCGCGCGCGGCGGCGATGGCGGAGCAACCGGTGCAGCTGCCGGTGGCGCGGGTGCTATGGGCGGGTCAGGCGGTGCGGCAGGCGCTGGCGGCATGTCAGGTGCCACCGGTAGTGTTGCCTCTGGCGCTGCGACATCCTCGCAGAGCTCAGCGGGTGGCGCCGCCTCCAGCGGCAGCGCGGGCGCGAGCAATACCGCCTCGAATGGCACCAGCGGCACCGAGCCACTGACCATTCCTGGCATGGGTGACCAGAACAGCACAGGCGGCACCTCCGGTTCGGCTGACGCACAGTCCGCCAATACCGGCAACGCTTCGACTTCCGGTGCCGGCACCAGTGGTGCTGGCGGCACTGGCGGTGCGGGCGGCGGCGGCGGTGCTGGCGCTGCTGGCGGCAGTGGTGCCGCGGCAAGCAATACCGCCGGCAATGGCGCTGCTGGCGGGGCCAACAGTTCGGGGGCCGGCGGCGGCAGTGGCGCCGTTGCGGCGAATGGCGGCGCCGGTGCCTCGGGGACTGGCGGCGCAGGCGGCGGCGGTGCGGCTGGCGGCAGCGGCACCAGCACCGGTGGCGCAGGTGCTGCCGGCGGCAATGGCGGCAACGGCGGCTCCAGCGGGCTGGCCAGCAATACGGCCGGTTCGAGCGGTGGGGCCGGCGGCGGCACGGGCGGTGCGGCGACAGGTGGCAGCGGCAGCGGTGCGGCGGGCACCGGCGGTGCGGCCACCAATGGCAGTGCCACGGCGGGTGACGGCGGCGCTGGCGGTGCCGGCGGCGGCGGCAATGTGGCTGGTGCGGGCGGCGACGGCGGCACCAATACCGCAGGCGCGGCGACCGGCGGCAATGCCACCGGCGGCAACGGCGGCGCTGGCGGCACCAATAGCGTTACGGCGGGCACCTTCGACATGTCGAACACCATGAGCGGCGTTGGCCAGTCGGCTGCGGGCATCATGGTGATCAGCCAGAACAACGGCATGTCTTCGCTGGTGCAGCAGAGCGTGAACGTGCAGGCCAACCTGGCCGTGGGCAAATAGCCCGCGCGGCATCATGCAAAGCTTAGGCAGGCCAGTGCTAGTCCTGGCCCTGTGCGCCGCATGGGTGCCGGGCCTGGCGGTAGCGTCCCCTTGGGTGGGTGCGCTGCCGCTTGGCCCGCTGGCCGCAGTGGCGGGCCCGTCCCCGCCTGAAGCGTGGCCCGCGCCGCAAGCGCTTCCGGCGGTGAGCGGCAAAGAGCGCCCCGCGCAAGATGAGCGCCTGGAACAGATGCGCGGCGGCAGCGAAGCGCCGTGGAGCGATATGAAGCTGGCCGGCACTGTGGCCAACAACAGCGCGGTCAATGTCGTGACCGGCGCCAATATCGTGACTGACGGTGCGTTCAGCAACGCGTCGGGCCTGCCGATGGTGATCCAGAATTCGGGCGCCAACGTGCTGATCCAGAACGCAACCATCGTCAACGTGCAGATCAAATGAGAGGCCTCATCAGCGTTCTGGCATTGCTGCCGGCATTTGCCGCGCAGGCCGCCGACTTTTCAGCCGGCGGCGCCAGTTTTGTGCTGCCGGTGACCAGCATGAAGGAGGCGCGCTTCCGCACGACTGTGCGGCAGCAATACGATTTTAGTTGCGGCTCGGCGGCGTTGGCGACCTTGCTTAGCCATCACTACGATTTTCCGGTCACGGAGCAGGAGATCTTCCGTGACATGTTTGTCCGCGGCGACCAGCCGCGCATCCGGAGTGAAGGATTTTCGCTGCTGGACATGAAGCGCTTCCTGGCCACGCGCGGTTTTACGGCGGACGGCTTCGAGCAACCGCTGGACAAGCTGGCGCAAGCGGGCTTGCCGGCGATCGTGCTGGTGGCCGACAACGGCTATCGGCACTTTGTCGTGGTCAAGGGGGTGCAGGGCGAGCGGGTGCTGCTGGGCGATCCGGCTGGCGGTACGCGTGCCTTGTCGCGCCAGGGCTTTGAGGCGATCTGGCAGAACCGCCTGCTGTTCGTGATCCACGGCCGGCCTGGCAAGGCGCGCTTCAATGAAACGGCGGACTGGCGGGTGGCGCCGCAGGCCTTGCTGGCGGAAGGCATCTCGCGCGACAGCCTGCGCGACGTGACGGTGCCGAAACTGGGCACCAGCGATTTTTGAGGGGAGGGCAGCATGAAGCGAGGAATCGGCACGACGGCGGGATTGTGGCTGGTGCTGGCACTGCCTGCCATGGCGCAGGGTCCACCCGACGGCTGGGCTCCGGCGCCGGATGCAAGGCTGGAAGAAGCCCGTGGTGGTTTCGAGAACGGCAGCGGCTTGCTGGTGGCGCTGGGTGTGGAGCGCATGATCGAAGTGAACGGCGTGGTGGTGGCGCGCAATCGTGTCGATCTGGCCGATGTGGCGCGGCTGGCGAATTCGCCGGAGGCCGGCGCGGCGCTGGCGCCGATGCTGGTGCAGAACAATACGAATGGGCAGTTGATCCGCAGCCTGACCACGATCGACTTCACGGTCAACGCACTGTCGGCATTGAAAAGCATGAACCTGGAAGGCAACCTGCGCCAGGCATTATCGAACGTCATTGTGCCCCGCTAGGGAGGGAGCGATGCTTTCAAAGAAAATCGCGGCCGGGATGCTGATCCTTGCGAGCGAGGCGGCGCTGGCGCAAGTGCCGGCGGCGCAGCGCAGCAATGCAGAGTTGTCAGCCGAGCTGACTGAGTTGAAAAAAGCGCTGGCCGAGCAGCGCGCCTTGCTGGAGGATTTGCGGCGCCAGGTGGTGGAGGAGCGCCTGGCATCCTCGCGCGGCACCGGCGCTGCGGGTGCAGGCACGGGTGAAGGCACAGCGCAAAGCCAGCCGCAGCCCAATGTTCCGCCGCCGGGTGGGGCACCGCAGCCGGCACTGGCGGTCGGGCAGCCGCCGAAACGCGATATCAAGCCGCCGGAGGTGGCGCCGATCTTCGAAAGCCCCGGTGTGCTGACAGCGCGTGGCAAGCTGGTGCTGGAACCCGCCTTCCAGTTCGGCTATTCGTCCAGCAACCGTGTTGCCCTGGTTGGCTACACCATCATCCCCGCCTTGCTGATCGGCCTGATCGACGTGCGCGAAGTGAAGCGCAATACGAGCACCGCCACGCTGAGCGGCCGTTACGGCTTGAGCAACCGCACCGAACTTGAATTGCGCCTGCCGTACATCTACCGCTCCGACTCCACCGTGAGCCGCGAAGTGTTTACCGGCACTGCTGTGGAAAAGGTGTTCGACGTCAGCGGCCGCGCCATGGGCGACATCGAGCTTTCACTGCGCCACCAGCTCAACGAGGGCGGCGCCGACAAGCCGTATTACATTGCCGGCTTGCGCTTCAAGAGCCGAACCGGGCGCGACCCATTCGATGTCGTAACCGATTGCGTGCGCCGTTGCATCGGGGAGAACGCGACGGGCACCGGCTTGCCGCTGGAATTGCCAACCGGTTCCGGCTTCTATGCATTGCAGCCCAGCCTGACCTGGCTCTACCCGAGCGATCCCGCCGTGCTGTTTGGCAGCGTCAGCTACCTGTACAACTTCCAGCGCAAGAACCTGAGCCGCCTGGTGCTCGATGGCGAGCGCGAGCCGCTCGGCACGGTGAAGCCGGGCGCTGTCATCGGCTTTAATTTTGGCGTCGGCCTGGCACTGAATGAAAAAGCTTCCATCAGCTTCGGCTACGACCACAGTTCGATTGCCCGCACGCGGCAAAACGGGGTGCCGGGGCCAGGCTCGGTACGTACGCAACTGGGCACCTTGCTGGTTGGCCTTTCCTATCGCCTGAATGCGAAACGGACGGTCAATGTTTCGGTGGGAGCGGGGCTGACGCGCGACACGCCGGATGTCTCCATCATGCTACGGGTGCCGACGAGCATGTAGTTGCCGTTTACGCTAATCTAGCGTTTTGGCAACTAAAAAGAAGGAGATCGAATGATCCTGAAAAAGCTCGCCGTACCGTTCGCATTGGCCGCCATTGCAGGCGCCGCTCACGCCGCCGCGCCGATGGCCAAGACCCAGGCACCTGGCTTCTACCGCATGGCGGTGGGTGACTTCGAAGTGACCGTGCTGAGCGACGGCACGATTGACCTGCCGATGGATAAGCTGCTGCATCAAAAGCCAGAGAAATCGACCAAGACGCTTGAGCATAACTTCCTGAAGTCGCCAGTTGAAACGTCGGTCAACGCGTTCCTGGTGAATACCGGCTCGAAGCTGGTGCTGATCGATACTGGTGCCGGCGGACTGTTCGGCCCGACCCTTGGCAATCTCCTGGCCAGCCTGAAAGCGGCCGGCTACCAGCCGGAGCAGGTCGACGAGATCTACATCACCCACCTGCATGGCGACCACGTCGGCGGCCTGGGCGTGCTGGACAAGCCGGCGTTCCCGAATGCCGTGGTGCGCATGGATAAGCACGATGCGGATTATTTCCTGAGCAAGGCGAACCTGGATAAGGCCAGCGCTGAGGCGAAGGGCAATTTCCAGGGGCCGATCAATGCGGTGTCGGGCTATGCCGGCAAGGTGAAGCCGTTTGAGGGCAATACCGAACTGGTGCCGGGCGTGCGCTCGACTTCCAGCTATGGCCATACGCCTGGCCACACCACCTATGTGGTGGAGAGCAAGGGGCAGAAGCTGGTGCTGATTGGCGACTTGATGCACAACGCGGCGGTGCAGTTCCCTGAACCGGGCGTGACGATTGAGTTCGACAGCGATTCGAAGGCTGCGCTGGCGCAGCGCAAGGTGGCGTTCGCCGAGGCGGCGAAGCAGGGATATTGGATGGGAGCGGCGCATTTGCCGTTCCCGGGCGTGGGGCATTTGCGCGCCGAGGGGAAGGGGTATAAGTTCTTCCCGGTGAATTACTCTGTAAACCGTTAAAACCGGTAAACCAGGGTCGGACCCAAGGTCTGACCCAGATGTGCCGAAGCCTCAGACCGAAATGGAGGCGGGTCAGACCCTTGGGTCTGACCCAGATTTACCGGTTTCAGGCCAGCGCAGGATAGTCGGTATACCCCTCAGCCGCCGGCCCGTAGAACAGCTCCGGACGCTGCGCATTCAGCTCCGCGCCGGTCTGCAGTCGACGCGGCAGGTCCGGATTTGCAATAAAGTCCTTACCCCACGCAATCGCATCGGCACGGCCTTCGGCCAGCGCAGCCTGCGCACCGGCCACATCGAACTTCTCGTTGGCGATATAAATCCCGCCAAACTCCCGCTTCAACAACGGGCCCAGCGAATCATCGCCGACCGCCTCGCGCGCCGCAATGAACGCAATGCCACGCTTGCCCAGTTCGCTCGCGACATAGCCGAACGTCTCGACCGGTGTCGAATCGCCCATGTCATGCGCATCGCGGCGCGGCGCCAGGTGCATGCCGACGCGGTCGGCGCCCCAGACGCCAATCACGGCATCGGTCACCTCGAGCATCAGGCGTGCGCGGTTCTCGATGCTGCCGCCGTATTGGTCGCTGCGCTGGTTGGTCGAATCCTGCAGGAACTGGTCGAGCAGGTAGCCGTTGGCGCCGTGGATTTCCACGCCGTCGAAGCCCGCTTTCTTCGCGTTCTCGGCGCCTTTGCGGTAAGCCTCGACCACGCCGGCGATTTCGGCGGTATCCAGTGCGCGCGGCACGGAATAGGGACGTGCGGGACGCAGCAGGCTCACGTTGCCTTTGGCTGCAATTGCGCTCGGCGCGACCGGAGCCTGGCCATCCAGCAGGCTAGGGTCGGAAATACGGCCCACGTGCCACAGCTGCAGCACGATCTTGCCGCCTTTTGCATGCACCGCTTCGGTCACCAGCTTCCAGCCTTCGACTTGTTCGTCGGACCAGATTCCGGGCGTGTTTTCATAGCCCACGCCTTGCGGCGTAACGGAAGTCGCTTCGCTGATGATCAGGCCGGCAGTTGAGCGCTGCGCGTAGTACTCGGCCATCAAGGCATTCGGCACGCGCTTGCCACCGACCGCGCGCGAGCGGGTGAGGGGCGCCATGACGACGCGGTTTTTCAGGGTCAGCGCGCCGATGGCGATGGGGTCGAACAGGGTGCTCATAAGGTATTCCTCTCATGCTCAATAAATTGCAGGATGACCTCCTCATTGCGTTTGAAGAAATTCCACTGGCCGACCCGCTGCACCGTCACCAGTCCCGCTTTCTGCAGGATGGCAAGGTGGCCCGAGACGGTCGATTGCGACAATCCGGCCTGCTTGTCGATCATGCCCGCGCAGACGCCCAGCGACAGCGGCGCAAGCTGCTCGCTGAACCAGGCGTCCGGCTCTTTTAGCCAGGACAGGATCTGGCGCCGGACCGGATTGGCCAGGGCCTTGTGGATTGCATCAATGTCAATAGAGTTGGTCATATTTCGGTGTTTCGCGATAAGTATATCGGAAAATACCGATGCGTATATCGGAGCATAGCGATGGAATTCAAGGCTTGATTTTATGCCAACCGGTAAAGAACCAGTGCCAGCACAGCCGGCACGGTCTGCACGAAGATGATGCGTTTGCTGACGGTCAGGCCGCCCCAGATGCCCGCCACGGCCACGCACAGCAAGCCATACGTGATGAAGGCGGAACGCACGGCAGGTTCACCATGCAGCAGCCCGACAGCCAACGCCGCCACCAGGAAGCCGTTGTAGCAGCCCTGGTTCGACATGGCCGGCTTGACGATGGCCGCCTTTTCCGCTGACAGGCCGAACACGCGGCGGCCGCGGGTGTCGAAGAAGACAGTTTCCAGCAGCACGATATAGACGTGGATCAGCAGGACGATGGCGACGGCGATCTGCGCGAACAACAGCATTGTGGGGCTCCCTGAAAGTTTGGACCCCCAATGATATACTGTCGGCCTTCTCCCGCGGGGACGACCTCGCCGCAAGACCTGGGAGCCAGGCGGGGACGACCCCGTCGTGACTTGGGAGAGCATCATGCATTGGATCGTCCTGTTACTTGCCGGCCTGCTGGAAGTCGTCTGGGCCGTCGGACTCAAATACACCGAAGGTTTCACCAGGCTGGTGCCGAGTGCGGTGACCTTGGCCGCCATGGCCGGCAGCGTTGTGCTGCTTGGGCTGGCGCTACGCACACTGCCGCTGGGCACTGCCTACGCCATCTGGACCGGCATCGGTACCGTGGGCACCGTCATCTGGGGCATCATGATGCTGAATGAGCCGGCCAACGTGGCGCGGCTGGTGTGTATCGCAATGATCGTGCTGGGTATCGCCGGCCTGAAGATGCTGTCGCCGCATTAATTGTTGCGCGGGCCGACGCCCGATTCATCCGACCAGCGCGCGTGGATGCGCGCCAGCTCGCCGCTGTCGCTGAGCTTCTTGACTGCGGCGACCAGTAACTGCGCTGCCTGTGGCGGCGCCTTCTTGCTCACCCACAGGAACATCGAGTCCTCCTTCAGGATCGCTGGCATCAGCTTGACTTTGTCCTGCAGTTTCTGCTCGCGGATCAGCCAGTGCAGGGTCAATTCGTTCATGTAGAAATAACGTACGTGGCCGGCCACGATTTTGCGCAAGTTGGTCACGTTGCTGCCGGTGCTGTCGTCGACCGTGATGCCGCGCGAACGCAACTGGTCAATATAGGCTGCGCCGCGGGAGGTCGTGACCAGCGGCTTGAGGCGCGCCAGGTCGTCCAGCGAATTGATTTCGGCCGTATCGTCGGCAGCCGCCGCCAGGCGCTGGCGCGAGATGTATAAAGGCTGAGGAATCGCGATGGCGATATGGCGGCGTAAAGGAGTGGAGACCAGGGCACAGGCAATATCGGCCGTGCCCAGGCGCAGGTTCTGCTCGATCACCAGCACCGAGCGGATGTCATCCTGCCCCGTAAAGCGGATGCGCGGTTCAACGCGGGAGATAGCGGCAAGGATGTCGGGACAAACGCCGGTGGAGGGGCTGCCCTCCTGCTGGATCCATTTGGGCGGCAGGCTTTCCTGCCCGGTGACGCGCAATACCAGGTCGCTGGCGGCCGCCGCAAAGGGCAGGGCTGCAAACAGGATCGCGAGCATCGCGGTAAGTGGGAATATTTTCATTATGTTTACCCCCTACCGCGATTCTAAAACTAATGGCTATCAGACGAAAGAGTCACTCACCTTTGCGAGATAGAACCATTCGGCGTTGGGCTTTGCATTGACGTCGGGGAACAACATATAAGCGTCGAATGGCGCCAGCACGGCGCTGCCATCGGCCCGGCGGCCGATTTCGTCGCCAACCGACAGTCGGTCAAAGCTGGACCAGGTGCGGCTGAAGGCATCGGCAGTATCGAGCTTGTCGTGCACTTCGACCATCGACAGGTATTCCATGTCCTCCAGTGCGATCGGCTCGGGCTTTGGCGCATCGATCAGGCCGAAGTGGGCCAGGACGTTCATGATGGCGCGGTAAGCTACGTCCGGTGCCTGCGGGTCAAAGTGCTGGCCGCATTCCAGGGTCAGGGCCATGCCGCCGGTGCTGCGCATGTATTCGGTGGTGCCGACGCCATATTTCAGGACGGTCTGTACTTCGCTGTCGTTGCGCAGGCGGCGTTGCACGCCGGCGCCGTAGGTCGCCATCCAGCCGTCGACGAAACGCTTGACGCCGAGGATGCGGGCCATGGCGCGTTCTTCCGCCTCGTGCCTGAACGGCTGCAGGCTGCCGTCGTTGTTGCGCGGGCCGACCATCACGAATGGCTGGCTTTGGGCGTTGAAGGAGTGCAGGTCCAGCAGGATTTCATGTTGACCGAGCAGGGGGCACAGCCAGTTGGCGATGTGGTCTTCGAAATCCTGCGGGTTCTCGCTTGGGAACAGGTTGCGGTTCAGGTTACGGTCGCCGGAGCGCTGGCCTTTCTGGTAGGCCAGCGGATTGGTAATCGGGACGAAGGTCACGCTGCCGTTCAGGATATGCAGTTCGCCCTTGTCCAGCTGCTCCATGACGCGCAGGATGCCTTTGGTGCCGCAGGTCTCGTTGCCGTGCACGGCGCCGGTGACGATCAGGCGGCGGCCCTTGCCCTGGCCGGTGTAATTGACAGATTTGAAATGCATTTTGCTGGCGTCGGTCATGCTGTTCCCTTGTGGCGAATAAGTGGCCAGTATTCTATCGCAGTAAAATGCGCGCATGAATCGATCTTCCCGCATCCACGGCCTGGATACTTTGCGCGCGCTGGCCATCATGCTGGTGTTTGCCAACCATTACATGTCCTTTGTCAGCCACGAGCCGACCTTCGGCTGGTTCAGCGAAATCGGCTGGGCCGGCGTGGACTTGTTCTTTGCGCTTTCCGGTTACCTGATCGGCAACCAGGTGTTTTCCGCCTTGCGTGGGCCAGGGCTGTCGCTGCCGAACTTTTACGCACGGCGTCTGCTGCGCACCTTGCCGGCTTACCTGGTGGTGCTGGCGCTGTATGCGTATTGGCCGTATTGGGCGGGCAATTCGCCACATGCGCCGTGGTGGAAGTACCTCACCTTCACGCTGAATATCAACCTGAAGCCGGGGACATTGTTTTCGCACGCCTGGTCGTTGTGCGTGGAGGAGCAGTTTTACCTCCTGTTGCCGCCAATCGCGCTGGCGGTCGCGGCGGTCATGCGGGTGGGCGGTTCGCGCGGCCTGACGCTGGCGCTGGGCTGGGCGGCGCTGGTATCGGCGATCGCGGCAGGCATGTGGCTGCGCGATGGCTGGTGGCAGCCGGCCATGGACCTGGGCGAGCGCGGTAGCCGCAGCTACTACACCTTGATCTACTATTCCACGCTGTCGCGCTTTGACGAGCTGCTGGCCGGCGTCGCGCTGGCGATGCTGCGCAACTTCCACCCGAACCTGTGGCAGCGCCTGGTAAGGCATGGAAACTGGACGCTGGCTGCCGGTGCAGCGTTGACGGCGCTGGCCTTTTGGCTGTTCCTTGAACACCACTTCAGCTGGGGCATGTCGGTCTTTGGCTACCCCTTGCTGGGCCTTGCCTTTGCGACCCTGCTGCTGGCAGCCCTCAGCGAAGGCTCGCTGCTGCACCGCACCCGCATCCCCGGCATGGGCGCGCTTGCCGTCTGGTCGTATTCGATCTACCTGACGCACAAGCAGCTGTGCATCCTGCTGGCCGACCATTGGGAGGCGGTCGACCTGGACTCGATCGCCATCATGATCGCGGCCAGCATTTTCGCCGGATGGCTGCTATATTTTGCGGTCGAAGCGCCGTTCATGAGCCTCCGCGAGCGCTTCATTCCGAACAACTTCAAACGGAGATCGAATGAAGCAACTGTTGGCAGCGTCCCTGCTACTCCTTAGCGCGCAAGCATTCGCATAACCCGCAGCCGGGCCCTGCGCGCGCATGGTGGTGATCCAGCCGAGGCTCGATACAGCCAGTATCTGCCAGCCCCTGCCTGGGGCGAGGGCGCTGGTACGCGGCGTCCGGATGGAGCTGCTGCGCTACCGCGCCGACCTGAGCTACACACCTAAAGACTAGCTGCGCATTTCGATGACGTTGTCCTTCTCGGCGTCAGTCAGGAAGGCAAACAGGGTACGGACGCGAGCCGGCGCCTCGTAGCCTTCGGTCGCTTCGATGGTGCGGCGCAGGCCAGGCGAGGCTTCAATGGTATGCGGACTGGCGAAGGCACGAATCAGCAAGGCAGCCAGTTGCGCCGCCTCGCGCTCGTGATTCTGGCGCAGCCGCCGTTCGATCACGTCGATCACCACGCGCTGCATGCGCGGGGTGGGATTCTCGATATGTGCGAACACCAAAGGTGTATTGGCGATGGCCTCGCAGATACGGCGCTCGATGTCGTCCGCCTTGGTATCGGAGGGGATGTCGAAATACGCACCCGCCCACCGGGTACGTGCGTACTGGTGGCCGGGCGGGAAGGAGTCGGCGGTGTCGAAGCCGAGCGCATGGCTCAGCCTCTTCAACCAATCAAGGATGACGGTGCTCATGGCGGACATTGTACCGCCACTGTCCAGGCGACGTGCGCGGGCCTCACGCATGCTGCTGGTATACTGCTCGGTCGCCCCTGAATGCCAGCATGTGATTGCACTGGCAATGTGAAGAGAAAATGAAGAACAGCCAGCTTGACCCGCTTGGTCCTTTATGGACAGGGGCCGCCACCGCCATCGCTTCGCTTTACGGCCTGTGGCCCGCCATGGAATGGCTTCGTGGACCGGGGCAGCAAGGCGAGAAATGGTTTGTGCTCATGTTCCTGGGGCCGATCATGTTCTTTGCGGTGATGCTTCCCGCCACCGCGATTCTTTGCATGATCTATAAGCGGATCGAAGAGGCGATCAGGTACACTGCCTCTGTGGTGCTGGCCGGCTTGTTCCTTGGCTTTGTGGGCGTGCCCGGGCTGATAGGGCTGACGGTGGTCGCCGTCGCCTTCTTTCTTGCGTGGTCGACTGCGCGCAAAGATCAGGCCATTGCGCAAGAGCGTGATGACTTCGAAGGCGAAGCGCAACCACGCGACGTTGAAATCGGCCCCGGGTTCCTGGCGTCCTTCCCGGACCCATTGTGGAGCAGGCTGGACCTGGATGATTGCGAAGCGTTGTGGGCGATCGAGGGCGAGCAGGATGGTGCCCCTTACATGATCATTGAAATAAGCCACGACCAGTTCGGTCTGATGGCGAATGACCACTCCCAAGCAACGACCACTTTCTTTCTTGCCACCCATACCCGCGTCGATTGCTGGTCGGCAGGTGACATGGCAACCGCCTGGCTACCATGCCTGGGCCGACGAAAAGTATGTCTACCTGGCCTTGCCGGGCAAACAAGCCATGCCATCCAACTGGCGGGCGACGCTTGCCAGCACGTTCCACACGGTGGGCGCCTTGCAGCAACGCAGTGCCGGGGCAGGGCGGGCACGTGCTGGATCTCGACCCTATCGTGCGGTTGGCGGCGGCTTTGTGGCCCAGGCCATGCGCTGTGCGTCGTTGCTGGCAATGGCTTCATTATTGCTGTGGGGCGCGCTTGCTCCACTATTCGGATGGATCGAGTATTCGGTGGAAGCTGTCAAGACGGTTGCCGCTGTACCTGCTGGGTAGCCTGTTCTGTTTTGGCGGCGCCGGCTACTATGCGATACGGGCACGCACCTGCTGGCTGCACGCATCCGGACTGAGGGCAGTCATCGCCCGCCGCGATACCCACGGCGAGCGATGACGTTACCGATGACGGCCTGTGTGCCGCCTGCGCTTACATAGCGTGTGCTTCTTCGCCGAGGCGACCGGCGCGGAAATCCTCGACAGCCTGGAAGATCTCGTCCCTGCGAGTTCATCACGAATGGACCGTACTGCACGATCGGCTCATTCAGCGGCTTGCCCGACAACAGGATGAAGCGGCTGTCAGGGCCGGCCTTGATGGTCACGCCATCAGCGCCAGCGTTATTGGCCAGGATTGCCATGCTTTGCGCAGGAACTGCCTTGCCATCCACCGTCACCTCACCGCGATAGGTGTAGATGAAGGCGTTATGGCCTTCGCGGATGGCCTGGCTGAAGCCTTCGCCAGCCGCCAGTTCCACGTCGATATACAGCGGTTCCGTCACTTCGCGTTGCACGGCACCCGCCACACCTTGGCTTTCACCGGCGATGACGCGCACAGTCGTCCCGCTTTCGGTCTTCACTACCGGGATTTCAGCTGCTTCGAAATCCTTGTACCAGGGCTGCTGCATCTTGTCCCTGGCAGGCAGGTTAAGCCACAGCTGGAAGCCTTCCATCAAGCCTTCCGCCTGTTCCGGCATTTCGGAGTGGATCACGCCGCGACCGGCCGTCATCCACTGCACGCCACCGCTGGATAGCAAGCCTTCGTTGCCGGCGCTGTCGCGGTGGCGCATGCGGCCGGTCAGCATATAGGTGACCGTTTCAAAGCCGCGGTGCGGGTGGTCGGGGAAGCCGGCGATGTAGTCGTTGGCTTGCTCCGAACCGAAATTGTCCAGCATCAGGAAACGGGTCGAGGCGACGCTGCAATGGCTGGGTCAACACGCGGTTGATCTTCACGCCAGCGCCATCCATGACGGCCTGGCCGCGGATAATCCGTTCCACTGTGCGGGTTTGTGCGATGTTGTCCATTTTCGTCTTTCCTTTGTTGGTTAAGCCAGCAGTTCTTCAACGCGTGCATCGGCAGCAGCTTTCTGCTGCGCGGCCACTTCCGGACCATAGCCCTGGCCTTCGATGAACACGTATTCCACGTCGGTCAGGCCGATGAACGCCAGGAACATCTTCAGGTGCGGGAACTGGGTATCAGTTGGCGCATCTTTGTGCATGCCGCCGCGCGAGGTGGCGACATAGACTTTCTTACCTTGCAGCAGGCCGAGCGGACCGTTTTCGGTGTACTTGAAGGTGACGCCGGCGCGCGCAATTGCGTCGAACCAGGACTTCAGCTGCACCGTGATGCCGAAGTTGTACATCGGCGCGCCGAGCACGATCACGTCGGCAGCCTGCACTTGGGCGATCAGGGCGTCATCCAGGGCCACGCGGGCAGCTTGTTCAGCGCTGCGCTGGTCGGCCGGGGTGAACAGGGCCTGCAGGGTCGATTCGTCCAGCACCGGGTGCGGGTTGGCAGCCAGGTCGCGCACCTCGACGGTGGCGCCTGGGTTGACCGCCAGCAGCTTGTTCACGATATTGGTCGCGACGCGGCTGGATTCGGAACCGGAGCTTTTTGCGCTGGAGTTGATTTGCAGGATGTTCATGGTGTGCTTCCTTTCAGTATTCGGTTAAGTGCTGCGATGGAGTCACTATAGCGGTTCCATATTTGCTCCAGAAGCCATTAAAATGGATTACATTGTTCCAATAATGGAACGTGGAACCTCAAATGACTGAAATTGACCCCAGCGACTTGCTGTTATTTGCCCGAATCGTCGAATACGGCAGCCTGAGCCAGGCATCCGAGCGGCTGCAACTGCCCAAAATCCACGGTTTCCCGCCGCCTGACCCAGCTAGAGGCGCGGCTGGGCGAGCGGCTGTTGACGCGCACCACGCGCAAGCTGGTGCTGACCGAGTTGGGCGCCAGTCTGCTGGACCATGCGCGCCGGGTGGCGGAGGAGACCGAAGCGGCCGGTGCGTTGGCCCAGCACCGCCAGCAAGCGCCAAGCGGCTTGCTGCGGGGTGTCGATGCCGGCCGATTTTGCCAATGTCTACCTAGCGGCGATCCTGCCTGCTTTCATGGCCAAATACCCGGCCATCAAGCTGGAACTGGACCTGTCGCCGCGCCGGGTCGACCTGGTAGCCGAGAACTTCGATATTGCGATCCGCATGGGCGCGTTGCCAGACGACGCCACGCTGGCGGCGCGCAAGGTGCTGATTTCAACCTGGGGCCTGTACGCGGCAACGTCATACACCGTGGTGCACGGCTTGCCCGAGCATCCGGATGATCTGTTCAAGCACGAGCTGTTAAGCCTGCGGCCCCATGCCGAATGGACTGGTGCGCTGGACGCTGACACGCGGGAAGTCGACTTGGGAGCGCGATTTGCCGGTACGGTTGATGGCGAATTCACCGGAGCTGCTGACACGTATGGCAGCTACCGGCATGGGCATCGCCACCTGTACGACGCAGTTTGCTGCGCCGCTGGTGGCACGCGGTGAACTGGTGCGCGTGCTGCCGGATTGGTGTTTCCCCTCAGGTCACCGGATGGGCGGTTTTTCCCGGCCGCCGCCTGATGCCTGCCAAGACGCGCGTCTTCCTAGATATGCTTGAGTCAAACGTCAGGGACGCTTCATAACTGCCTTCCCACCGGCCAAGCGTTGTATGAGATTGTCCGGAAAGCTCGTTCGAGTCCGACGGTTAGCGCCCGGTTGGGGGATGCCCGGGAAATTGTTGGTCAGAAGAAGCTTGCGGGACAACGATGACCGTTGGTGCCGGCGCAGCAGTTGTTTGGGTAGCACGCGGCATGGCATTGTTCATCAGGAAGGCGACCAAAGTCGTGTAAAGCAAGAGTGCCGTGGCGACAATGCCAGCACACCATTTCACCGTGTCGGCCGTCGTTTTGTGCAGCTCGGCGCGCAATTCGTTAAAGCGAGAGTCGATTTTTGCTTCCAGCGCCGCTCGGGTCTCACCCACGGCGCTGTCGACCTTTTTGTCGAGGCCGTTGAAGCGCGCTTCAAAGTATTCTTTATCGCTGGTTGTCATCTCGCCCCCGTCTGGCCAGTTTAGACCAAAGGGAGGCTTCGTATATTTGCGGCACGTCAAGCGCCGTAAGAATTACTTGAGGTTGGCCATCAGCTCGCCCAGGCGGACCGGGCCGGCAGGTTGCCATTGATCGTTGAAGTGCAGTGTGTCTTTCGGGAACAGCATGACGACGGTGGAGCCGAGCAGGAAGCGGCCC
Source organism: Massilia eburnea (assembly GCF_050709955.1). Taxonomy (GTDB): domain Bacteria; phylum Pseudomonadota; class Gammaproteobacteria; order Burkholderiales; family Burkholderiaceae_D; genus Rugamonas; species Rugamonas eburnea_A. The sequence continues at coordinate 69,653 of NZ_JBNZFX010000016.1, read as the reverse complement.
ATCTCTTCGCCTTTCTTGAACACGTACTCGTTCTTCTTGTAAGTCCACTCGGTGACCTTTGGCAGGCGCGGCGGGGTTAACGACGCCATGCCAGGTGGTGGCCATGCTGCCGACGATGGTGGCACCCACCAGCACCATCACGAACGGGCCGAAGGCGGTGTCGAACTCGCACACCACGCGCTCATTGCGCGCGAACAGGCCCGGCACGCCGCGCGCGGTCGTCGGGTTGACGGAGAACAGCTCGCCCGGCACGTAGATCATGCGCTTCAGCACGGCATTGCACGGCATGTGGATGCGGTGGTAATCGCGTGGGCTGAGGTAGAGGTTGGCGAAGCTGCCGTGTTCGAAATGTTTGGCGAGCGTAGCATCGCCGCCGACCAGGGCAGTGGTGCTGAACTTGTGGCCTTTGGCTTGGAAAATCTGGTCGCCTTCAATCGCGCCGAACTGCGAAATACGGCCATCGACCGGGCACACGAAGTCGGCCTTGGCCAGCGGGCGGGCGCCCGGCTTCAGCGCGCGGGTGAAGAATTCGTTGAAGCTGTGATAGCTGGCGATGTCCGAGTTGGCCGCCTCGTCCATGTTGACGTCGTACTTGGTCACGAACCAGCGGATCAGGCGGGTCGTCATGTCGCCCGCTTTGGCGCCTGCCACGCGGCCAGCGAAGTTGGTCAGGGCGCCTTTCGGGAGCAGGTATTGCGGCAATACGGCAAGTCGGGACACGGTCGGCATTCCAAAGATTTGAAGATCCCGAATTATATCCTTGCTACCGTCTGCACCATAGGGTACAGTTGCGGCCAAGAATTATTTATATTTTTTGCAACAATGATTCGCCTGACACTCGCAGCAGCCGCCATCCTCGCCGCCACCCAGGCCATGGCCGAGGAGCAGAAACAGGAACCCGTCCAGAAGGTCGAAATCAAGGGCGCGGCCGAAACCTATAACCCTCGTAAAGACGATACCGCCAGCAAGATCATCGTCAGTAGCGATGAGCTGAAGCGCTACGGCGACACCTCGATCGGCGACGCGCTGAAGCGCGTGCCAGGCGTGTCGGTCGGCGCCGGCGGCCGCGATATCCGCATGCGCGGGCTTGGCAGCGGCTATACCCAGATCCTGCTGAATGGCGAACGGGTGCCGCCGGGCTTTAATATCGAGACGCTGGCGCCGGACAGTATCGAGCGCATCGAGGTGATCCGCGCGGCCAGCGCGGAGTTCAGTACCCAGTCGATCGCGGGCACCATCAATATCGTGTTGAAGAAGGCGGTCAAGACGGCGCAGCGCGAGCTGAAATTCGGCGTCAGCCACAGCAAGGAGGCCACCAATCCGAATGGGAACCTGGTCCTGTCGGATAAGGACGGCAATTTCTCCTACTCGGTCAACCTGGGCGGCGGCCGCTACGAATTCGACCGCAATAGCATCAGCGCCGAAGAATTGATCGACCTGACCGGCAAGCCGCAAATGGATCGCCGCATGCTGACGCATGACCGCGGCCACGCGCGCGGCCTGGAACTGTCACCGCGCTTGAATTGGAGCCTGGAGAACGGCGACACGCTGACCTCGCAGTCTTTCATCAACCGCAATATCTTCAAGAGCGCGATCGATCGCAACTACGACGTCGCTATCGGTGCTGCACCGTTCTTCGACTCCGTGCATATCAAGAACGAGAACAAGAGCCTGTTCGGGCGTTCGGACTTGAACTGGGTGCACAAGTTTGGGGAAGGCGCCAAGCTGGACGCCAAGATCGGCGGCCACCGCATGCGCAGCAACGGCCGGTGGTACGAGTCCGACGCACATGAGAATTCCCCCAACCTGCAGCACGATGTATTCAGCGGCGTGCGCGAGTGGGGCGTCAGCAGCACCGGCAAATATTCGACGCCGGTCGGGACCGACCACTCCCTGGCCGCCGGCTGGGATGCCGGCTACACCGACCGCGACGATTGGCGCAACCAGCGCGACCTGTTCAGTGCCACCGGTGCACGCGACGACAAGGACGAGGGCTACCACGCCACACTGCGCCGCCTGGCCGCCTACGCACAGGACGAATGGAACATCAGCAAGGCATGGTCGGTCTACGCTGGCTTGCGTTGGGAGGGCATCCATACGCAAAGCTCCGGCGCTGGCTTCGACCCGGTCAGCAACCGCAGCAGCGTGTGGAGCCCGCTGGCGCAGACGCTGTACAAGCTCCCCAATGGCAAGGACCAGTTGCGTGCCGCGTTGACGCGTACTTACAAGGCGCCGCAGGCGTCCACGCTTTCCGGCCGCCGCTTCACCGCCACCAACAACAGCCAGATCGAGACCGACTGGATCGGCAATCCGCAACTGAAGCCGGAACTGGCGACTGGTATTGACGCCTCGTACGAGCATTACTGGGCGGAAGGCGCGCTGTTCAGCGTGGCCGCAGCAGCGCGCCGCATCAACAATTTCACGCGCCGCAGCGTGTTCCTTGACGATACAGGCCGCTGGGTTGCGACGATGACCAACAATGGGCGGGCCGATGTGCGCAGCATGGACGTGGAATTGAAATTCCCCATGAAGGCCGTGATGGAAAAGGCACCGGCGCTCGATGTGCGTGCCAGCGTAAGCCGAAACTGGTCGCGCGTCGATTCCGTGCCGGGACCGCACAATACCCTGGACCAGCAAGTGCCGCTGACGGCGATCTTCGGCCTCGATTACAAAACCCCGGACGGCATCTGGAGTATGGGCGGCAGTTTTAACCTGCGCACCAACGGCGAAGTTCGGGTGGAGGAAAATCGATATAGCTGGGCCACAGTATCACGCCAGCTGGATGCCTACGTGGCGTGGAAACTCGATAGCAAGACCCAGTTACGTTTCTTCGCATGGAATTTGCTGAAACAGGATTACCGGTCGAAGACTATCTACAATACGGATAATGGTTCGCTGGCCTCTGAGCAGACCAGTTTCGGCGTGCGGAATATACGCCTGCAGCTTGAGACGCGCTTCTGAAAGTAAATAGTCTCGGTTTACCGCGATTTAATAGAAATGAAATAAAAAGCGCCGCCTGTCAAATGTGTGGCGCTTTTTTTTTAATATGGTTAAATTATGTAGATAAAATCATCGCAACTATGGTACATTGCAGGGAAGAAATCTCACACATTGTCACACTTTGATTTTTCATACACTTAGGGTAAAGAAAGATGACCACCTACCAAGAATATCAGGCAAAAATTGCCGAACTGCAAAACCTGGCGGCTGATGCGCGCAAATCGGAAGTGCAGAAGGCAAAAGAACAGATCTGGTCCATCATGCGTGAATATGACCTGTCGCCGGCTGACCTCGGCCCAGCCGCCAAGAGCAATAAGCCGGTCAAGCCTCGTGCCCGCGTGCCGATGAAATACCAGGACCCGGTATCCGGTTCCCAATGGACTGGCCGTGGTCGTGCACCGAAATGGCTGGAAGGCAAGAAGAAGGAAAACTTCCTGATTAAATAAGCCGTTCACGGCGAGAGGGGCGGATTAATATCCGCCCCTTTTCTTTTTATACGGCGAGATTATGTCGCGCTTAGCGTTGCGGCCGCTGCTGGCGCCGACACCGAGCGCATTGCATTACCGGGCAAAACCTTGTTGCCCGGCCTGATGGACCTGCACTCGCATGTGCTGCTGCACCCGTATAACGAGCGCCGGAAGCGACCAGCGAGTACTTCCAGAAGCATGTACGGGGCGGGCCGCCGACACCGTCCATGCAGGCCGCAGCGGCCACCGCCGATATAGCGGCCTTGTACCGTGTTGCCTTTGTCATGAAAGGCGGCATTGCCTATCGAAACGTGCGATGATGAAGTATGTCCGCGATCCCCTTGTTCCCGTTGCATACGGTGCTGTATCCGGATGGGTACCTGCCGTTGCAGATCTTCGAGGTGCGCTACCTCGATATGGTGAAGCGTTGCATCGAACATAAGGAAGATTTCGGCGTGGTCGCGCTGGTGCAGGGCGATGAAGTGCGCAAGCCGGAGCAGCACGAAACCTTGTGCGCAGTCGGCACCATGGCGCATATCGGGGAATGGAAGGCCATCTTGCCAGGCCTGATGCAAGTGCGCTGCAATGGGCGCCGGCGTTTTCGCATCGTCTCCGCCGAACAGCTTAAACATGGCTTGTGGATGGCGGACGTATCGCCGATCGAGGACGATATGACGGTGCCGGTTCCTTCCGACCAGCAGGATGTGGCGGATAGCCTTGGCATACTGATCCAGACCTTGCAGGAGCGCGGTATTCCCGCCGGGCAGATGCCGATGCAGGCGCCGTACCGCTTGCAGGAGGCGGGCTGGGTGGCGAATCGCTGGTGCGAGTTGCTGCGCCTGTCGCTGGCGCAAAAACAGCTCTTGCTGGCGCAGGAGAATCCGGTCTTGCGCCTGGAACTGGTGCAGGATGTGATGGTCGAACATGGCCTCCTGAATTAGGCCATCGCTGGCTCTATGCGCGTTCCCGCGCCCCGCGCTACACTGGGCGCATGTACCTTCCTACTGCTTTCGCTGAAGACCGGCTCGAGGTCAAACATGGATTGATCCGGGCGTACCCGCTCGGGATGCTGGTCATTGCTGGCGCCGCGCCTTCTGCGGACCTGGTGCCGTTTGCGCTTTATCCCGATGAGGGCGACGCGGGACTGGGCGTGCTGCGGGCGCATATTGCGCGGGCCAATCCGGCCTGGCGTACCTTGGCTGCCGGCGGAGTCGAATGCCTGGTGGTGTTTCAGGGGCCGGAGGCTTATATCAGCCCCTCATGGTATGCATCGAAGGCGGCTTCCCACAAAGTGGTGCCGACCTGGAATTATGCGATGGTGCAGGTGCGTGGTGCTGCGCGTATCGTTGAAGACGCAGCGTGGCTGCGCCGGCAGCTCGGCGACCTGACGGCGATGCAGGAGAATGGCTTGCCGGAGCCTTGGGCGGTGTCCGATGCGCCGGCCGATTTCGTGGATGGCCTGCTGAAGGCGATCATCGGGATCGAGATTCCGATTGCGTCCATCGCCGGCAAATGGAAGGTGAGCCAGAATCGCAGCACCGCGGACGCGGAGGGTGTCGTGGCTGGCCTTCGCGCCCGCGCCGAGCCGATGGCGGCGCTGGTGGCGGAGCGCATCGAGGCCGAGGTCAAGCCGGACTGAGTTCTTCTTCCTGGGCGTGGACGTGCATCGACCACGTCACGCCGGCGATCAGCAGCACGATGGCCGCGACTTCCAGCGGTCGCGGGAATTGCTGCTTGTAGATAAAGCCGTACATCAGCGCGAACAGGGTCTCGAACAGGATCAACTGGCCGGACAAGGTAATCGGCACGCGGCGGCTGGCGATATTCCACAAATGATTGCCGATCACCGAGGCGCCAAGAGCCAACAGGCTATTGCAGATCCAGAACAGCGTCCAGTCCCGCCCCGATGCCGCGCCGGCGGCGCCAGTCACGTCGCCGTGGAAGATCGCGAACGCGATCCCGCCCACAACAATTGCAATCAGCCCGGTCGACAGGCCATACAATGCCGACCATTCAGCGCTGCTGTAATGCGGATTGCGTTTCAGGTAGCGCGAGTTATCCAGCGTGTACCAGCTCCAGCACAGCAAGGCGCCGGTTGCACAGGCCACGCCGATCATGGTGTTGAGCATGGACGCGCCGGCAGCAGCGGCATGCTGGAACACGTCGATATTGATGCAAAGGATGCCGGCGGCCGTTACCAGCAAGGGCATGGCCAGTTGGCGCAGCGGCACCGCACCGTGGTCATTCCGCCCCATCAGTGTGACAGCGATCGGCAGCACGCCGATGATCAGGGAAGTGGGCGCCACGCCGGCCAGCTTTACGCCCAACGCCAGGAACATGTAGTAGATCAGGTTGCCCGCCAGGGCATGCCGTACCAGTGCGAAATAATCATCGCGCTCCAGACGGCCGACCAGATTGCGCAGGCGTGGCAGCATCAGGACGAAGGCAATCGCGCCATAGGCGACATAGCGGCCGACCGCCATCTCCAGCGGAGTAAAGGCCGACAGCAATTCCGGCACGATGAACACCATGCCCCACATAGCGCCCGCCAGCAGGCCGCACACGACACCAGTCCACATGCAATATATCCCCGTTTAAACCTGCGACAGTTTCGCACAGCTTGCGACATCTTGCTGATTCATGGTCCACATCGACCGAAGCACGGCGCTCGGGCCGCGGGAGCGTTCAGCCTAGCGCGATGAGCGCCGCCAGGTTCAGGACTACGGTGAACCAGAACTTGACGAGGAAAGAGGTCTTGGACGATTTGTGGCGCAGCAGCTGCTGCGCCGCGAAGCCGCCGGGCCAGCCGCCGGCCAGCCCAAGCAGGAGCAGCGTGCGCTCGGGTGTGCGGCGTCGGCCCTGGCGGGCAGCCGACTTGTCGAGCGCATAGGCGATAAAGCACACCGCGCTGGCGACTGCATACAGCGCGGCGGCGAACAGCATCAGAAGTAGTTCAGGCCCAGGGCGACCTTGACTTCGTCGGTAGTGCGGGCAGCCACTTCGCGGGCGCGCATGGTGCCTTCCTTCAGTACCTGCATGATGTAGCCCTTGTCCTTGGCCAGTTCTTCGCGACGCGCGCGGATCGGTGCAAGCATGTCCTGCAACACGGCTTCCAGGCGCTTCTTGACGACGGAGTCACCCAGGCCGCCGCGCACATAGTGGTCTTTCATCTCCTGCAGGCTGGCCTTTTCGGTATCGAAGGCATCCAGGTAGATGAAGGCGACGTTGCCTTCCAGGTGGCCAGGGTCGGACACTTTCAGGTGCAGCGGATCGGTGTAGACCATTTTCACGGCAGCGGTGATTTCGGCCGCACTGGCGCCCAGGTTGATCACGTTGCCAAGGGACTTGGACATTTTCGCCTTGCCGTCGATGCCTGGCAGGCGGCCCACTTCCGGCACCACGGCCTTGCACTCGACCAGGATCTCCTTATTGGCCAGGCGGTTGAATTTGCGCACGATCTCGTTGGTCTGTTCGATCATCGGAATCTGGTCTTCGCCGACAGGAACGATGGTGGCCTTGAAAGCCGAAATATCGGCAGCCTGCGAAGCAGGGTAGGTCAGGAAGCCGGCCGGGATGTCGCGCTCAAAGCCGCGCAGCACGATTTCCTGCTTCACGGTCGGGTTGCGCTCGAGGCGGGCGACGGTGACCATATTCAGGTAATAGAAGGTCAGCTCGGCCAGTTCAGGGATCTGCGACTGGATCAGGATGGTCGATTTGGCCGGATCGATGCCGCAAGCCATGTAGTCCAGCGCCACCTCCACCACGTTACGGTGCACCTTGTTGGTGTCTTCCATATTGTCGGTCAGCGCCTGCGAGTCGGCCAGCATGATGAACTGCTTGTAGTCGTCCTGATAGGAGACACGGTTGCGCAGGCTGCCCACGAAGTGGCCGAGGTGCAGCGGGCCGGTCGGACGGTCGCCGGTCAGGATAATCGGTTTGGCGTTGGATGCTGGCTGGCTCATAGGGTTCTTTCTGCTTGCCCCTACCGATTGCGCCAAGAAAAACGCCACCTGGACAGGGGCGGCGTTGATATTAAAATCACATCACTTTTCAGTGGCCGCGCTATCTCAGCGGCGCCACCAATTGCGGGAAAGCAGATGTGATTGGATAAATTTCATCCCGCAATGGTTACAGTTCAGCGCGGCCCTGTCAAGATGTCCACCTTGGGGTCAGGAACGAATGTGGACATTTCTTGAGAGAACTCCCCTGGCCTAGTAGCGGTTCGGGTTATTCGGACGGTCGTCCTGCCGGTTTGGCACGCCATCGTTGTCGCGGTCGCGGTCATAGCGGTTGGGGATGCCGTCGTGGTCACGGTCGCCGCGTTCCCAGCGGCCGCGCTCCATGCGCCAGCGGCCGTTGTCCGTCTGGGCCCAAGCCGGTTCGCGCCAGTAGTAGCCGTGGCGGGCGCGCACATATTTGCCGTTGACCCAGACGTGGCGATGGCCGTTCCAGCGCCAATAGCCCGGGGTCCAGACATAGCCTCTGCGCGCTTCAGGGATCACTTCTTCGCGTGGTGCCGGTGGGGCAACACGCACCACGACCACATCGGCGCTGGCAACGGGTGCAAAGGCCAGGCCGCCGCCCAGGGAACCTGCCAGAAGGGTGGCAATGAGCAATTTTTTCATGATTGGCTCCTTCCATTACGGTAATAAGGGCTATTTTTGCTGAGGCTGCCACGGCCGTATGTGCGCGCACTAGCTTTCATATCGGCATTGGTTTTCAAGTAATATTGCAAAGTTCATGCCCCATCGGAGTTCCCATGCGTAGCTGCCTCGCCCTGATTTCCCTGCTGCTGGTTTCCCAAGCAGGCGCGCAAACCTCGCCAATGGCGCCGGATATCATGCCCGGTTTCGAGGCGCCACAGGCGCAGGCGGATTACATCAAACGCGTGGTGATGATTCCTATGCGCGATGGGGTAAAGCTCCATACCGTGATCGTGATACCGAAGGGCGCCAGCAAAGCGCCGATCATCCTTACCCGTACTCCGTATAACGCGGCCGGCCGCGCGCGGCGCAATGTGAGTCCATATATGCAGTCCTCGCTGCCGCAGGGGGACGAGGTGTTCGGCCGCGACTTCATCCGCGTGTTCCAGGACGTGCGTGGCAAGTACGGCTCGGAAGGCGAGTACGTGATGACGCGTCCGGTGCGCGGCCCGCTCAATTCCAGCCAGACCGACAATGGCACGGATGCCTGGGACACCATCGACTGGCTGGTGAAAAATGTGCCGGAAACGAACGGCAAGGTCGGCATGATCGGCTCTTCGTACGAAGGCTTCACCGTGCTGATGGCCCTGACCGAGCCGCATCCGGCACTGAAAGCCGCGGTGCCAATGAGCGCGATGGTGGATGGCTGGCGCGGCGACGACTGGTTTCACAACGGCGCCTTCCGCGTCAACACGCTGGACTACATCGCCAGTCAGAATACTGTGAAGGGACGCGGCGAGCCCCTGGCAAAAGGGGCGTACGACGATTACGACGTGGTGCTGCGAGGCGGCTCGATGGGCGACCTGGCGCGCAAGTATGGACTGGACCAGCTCAATTTCACCAAGAAGCTGTTTGAACATCCCGCATACGACAGCTTCTGGCAGGAGCAGGCGCTGGACCGCATCCTGGCCAAACGCCCACTTTCCGTGCCAACCATGCACGTAGTAGGACAGTGGGACCAGGAGGACATCTACGGCACCTACGCGACATACGCCGCCCTGGAAAAAAAGGACAAGGACAATAAGCTGAATTTCCTGGCGGTCGGGCCGTGGCGCCATAGCGGCGTCAATTACGATGGCTCCGCACTGGGCGCCCTGCATTTCACCGGCGACACGGCGCTGGAATTCCGGCGCGACGTCATGCTGCCTTTCCTGACGCAGCACCTGGTCGACGGCGCTCAGCCTGCGGACACGCCACCTGTACTGTTCTACCAGACTGGCAGCAACAAGTGGCAGCACCTGGCGCAGTGGCCTGTGTCGTGTTCAACTGGCTGCGCGTCGGCAGCGAAAGCGGTGTACCTGCAGGATGGCTTCAAGCTCTCGTGGTCGCAGCAGGGTAACGCCAAGGGCTTCGACGAGTACGTGGCCGATCCCGCCAAGCCGGTACCGTTCGTGCCGCGTCCTGTGCGCATGGGCGATGAAAACGTGTGGAAGCCCTGGCTGGTGCGTGACCAGCGTTTCGTCAGCGACCGCACTGACGTGTTGAGCTATGTGTCGGATCCGCTGAAGGAGCCGCTGGTATTGTCCGGCGCGCCGCAAGTGCACCTGGTGGCGTCGACCTCGGGCAGCGATGCCGACTGGGTGGTGAAGGTGATCGATGTGTATCCGGACGAAGTGCCGTCACAAACGGATTTGGGAGGCTACCAGTTACCGCTGTCGATGGATATCTTGCGCGGGCGCTATCGCGACAGTTTCGAAAAGCCTTCGGCCATCCCATCGAACAAGCCAGTGCAGTTCGATTTTGCGCTGCCGCCGGTGAACCACGTCGTGCTGCCCGGGCATCGCGTGATGATCCAGGTGCAGTCAAGCTGGTTCCCGCTGTACGACCGTAATCCGCAAACATTTGTGCCGAATATCTTCCTCGCGTCACCGGGTGATTACAAGAAGGCGACGCAACGGGTATTCCATGGCAGCTCGGTTGAGTTGCCGGTGGTAGGGAAGCAATGAAATTCGCATTGGCCTCCTAGGAGATTTCATGGAAATTCGCTGGACTGAATCGACCGAAAAGCTCGACTGGGACGAGATGTCCGAGCTCTATCGCATCGCACCTCTTGGGATCAAGAGTGGCGATTGGCTGAAGACCACTTATTCGAACAGCATGTTCAAGTGTGTTGCCTTCGACGGTGAACAAATCGTCGCTGCAGGACGCGCGGTCGCTGACGGCGCTGACTGCTCCTATCTTTGCGACATTGTGGTTCACCCGGGTTATCAGGGTTCGGGGCTTGGGAAGGAACTTATACAAAGACTGGTTGACCTGTCTAAAGGCCACCGAAAGATAATCCTGTACGCCGTTCCGGGGAGAGAGCCATTTTATGAAAAGTTCGGATTTCGCCGCATGAACACTGCGATGGCGATATTTGCGGACCCACAGAAGGCGGCCGAGGACGGATACACCCAATGATTGGGCGCTGAACTGAATGACACGTTATGGACTCTAGAAAGGAGGTTCGCTCAAATGCTTCAAACAGCAAACTACCGAATCACAAATAATGGAGCAACCTATGCAAGTACACATCTTCAGAGGGCCGGGCCGCATTTTTGGCTTTACCGAACAATCATCGGGTGAAAAGGGCAGCCCACGATCTGGCCGAATCATCGTATCAAGAGAATCCATCGAAAAGAGGTGAGCCGGGATGGGACGAAAAACAAAGGATTCTTCTTGCTGATATGGCGCTTCATCTGCTTCAAACAGCATTAAAAGAAGGTGAGCTATCGGAAGAGGGCCTGAAAAGGAACCTGTTTTCTATATTGACGATTTCCAATCAGCTAATTCCTGGTTATGAACTGAAGAATGTCGCTGACAAGCTGTACTCCGCGTAAGTCTCATCATGCTTCGCATTGAAGGTGAGGAGAGCGAGTATATCGACGATTTCGTGGATACACGCGATGTCGGTGAGCTTGCACGCGGTGACATGTATGAAGGGGAGAAGGGCGTCGCGTTCTATAAAGCACGCAGGTTCTCTGAACGTCGGAGCGAAATCGAGCTACTGGTGGTGTTGGCGCCGTGTGCGCTGATTGGGGACCATTGTTCTCTCTCAATTAGCGTAGGAGCCAACAAGCTCGAGCTGGTGGAACCTTCCAGCATCTGGATTGATTGGAGTCCCATGGCGCTCCCCATCACGCCACACGAGGCGAACACTTATCATCTTGAAGCCCGAGATCGAGCGATACAAATTGCGGCATTTGTCCTTGAAAATGACAGAGCAATTCGTGAGTACGCGCAGGAAATCGGTGTGGGAGCCGATCCGGAAGAATTCGATGCCTAGACGGAGTGAACTTGGAAGCATTGCCAGTGGCTTGCTGCATTCGTTTGTAAGCCGGAACAATGATCTTGATGGATATTGGGGTCTAGGTGTGCTTTACCTTTACGCCAAACAAGTCGGTGAACTTAAGGTGACGATTGATATCTTGAGTGATCCCTTGGCCCCTGCAGCCAAGCGGTTACCGCGCAGACATCTGCAGCCAAACTTCGAAGCGCTCATTGGCCGCTATAGAACCATGCTCCATGCTGTGATGACAAAGCGAGGAATACCTGAATCCTGGGTTACCGAGGCAGCATTCATCATCGAATTCGAGAGTCAGGACGCTGAGCCGTCCTCCTCGAGAATTGGAGAAAATTCCGAGGCGTTTGCATGCAGGCTGTCGATCAAAGATGATCTCGGACGGGCGCATGTCTTGCGCGCAGACGGTTGGTGCTGGCCGCATAATCCTCGGCGCGAAATGAAGAGCGCTCGGGATTGACTAGCCTGCGGCTCTGAGCGTTGATGATGCGATGGGAGTCTTTGCCAATACCACGCCTCAATCAATCCCCAATACGAAGGCCACTTTGGAACTCGAGGAATGGAGCAAGGTTACGGCGGCTGCCCAGAGCAGCTTGAATGTTCTCGCCGGCCCATAAATTACTGCTAGAGTGCTAATCATGATGACGACCGGGGGAAAACAATTGAAGCATTCGCTGCTCCTTCTTGCCGCCTTTGCGCATGTCGCCGTTAGCGCGGCCGAGCCGCCATACACCTTCATCGAAGGAAAAGTTCCGGAAGATGTGCAACCGGACGGAAATTCGATTGTATTTGAAGGCCCGAACGAGATGCTGGTCATTGATACCGGCCGCCATCCAGAACACACCGACAAAATCATTGCCGTCGCAAAGGCGCGGAATAAGCCGATCACGGCGATCATCAACACGCATTGGCACCTCGATCACGCGACGGGCAACGCGCGCATCCGAGCTGCATATCCGGGGGCTAAGCTGTACACCAGCACGGCCGTAGAAGGCGCCTTGAAAGGCTTTTTGATCCGGAATGTTGAAAAGGCAAAGGCCCGGCTGGAAGATCCGTCCGTGCCTGAACCGCGCAAGGCTGATACGCGGCTGTACCTGAACGCGATCAATGATCCTGCTAATTTGATTCCCGATCATCCGGTGACGGGGACGATGTCAATTAGGCTAGGCGAACGCAATTTGAAACTGCATCTTGCAAAGCACGCGGCCACCGAAGGCGATGTCTGGGTTCATGATCCGGTCAGCAAGACTGTGTTCGTTGGCGATCTTGTCGTGGTGCCGTTACCGTTCTTCGATACGGGATGTGCGGAAGGCTGGCGCCAGGCGCTGGCTGAGATTGACGGGCTCGATTTCCAGACCCTGGTGCCGGGTCACGGTCTGCCGATGGATCACGCCATGTTCTCCAGCTACCGCAGCGCATTCGATGCATTTACTGCCTGCGCCGAAAGCAGCCAGCCTACAGCGAACTGCGTTGCGACCTGGATGCAGAAGGGGGCGCGCTTCGTCGCCATGCATCCGGCTCCGAAGTATTCGGAGCCAGCGCTGGCATACTATGTCGATCAGGTGTTGCGTGTGCCTGCCAAGCGCGCTGAGTACTGTGGCAAACCAAATGAAACCACACGATAAGATAATCAAAGAAGCTGCAGTACGCCATTTGGTGCCAATTGGTGGAGTTCAGAAGGGCAGGTCCAGAATCTGGCTGGTGGATTGCGGTTGGTATGCCGCGATTGTTGAATTCCAGCCTAGCTCATGGAGCAGAGGCGCATACCTGAATGTAGGTGCGCATTTTCTCTGGCGCCCGACGAGCGATATCTCTTTCGACTTTGGATATAGAAAAGAGGGCCATGCACAGTTCGTTGATGAGGAACAGTTTGCGAAGGACGCGGATTGGCTTGCACAAAGGGCAGCGGAGGAAGTGGGCCTATTGCGGACGAAACTTCATAGCCCGCTGGCCATTCACTCCATGACGCCCAAGAATACGGGGGAAGAGTGGATCGATCGATTCCATCGCGGGGTTTCGCTAGGATTGGCTGGGAGGGCTGATGATGCTGCGTTCGTCTTGGGCTCGGCACACGAGGAGTCAGCCCAATTGCTCCCGCTTCTTTCAGACGCTGCCGCGTTCGAAAAGAAAATCATTGAACAGATCGAGGTTCGACGCAATGCACTCAAGTTTCCTGCGTTAGGTATTGAGGATAGATGGGTTGGTGGATTGAAAAAACAATGACATCGTTGAAGACAGAAACATTTCCTATTAGGCTGCCTGGGCGTCTGCTCGAAGAGGGGCTGGTAGTTGAACGAGCGAGGATTTCCGGTTCGATATGCGCAAATTATTTGGAACACTAAGGCATCACAGTACGAGTCCTGCTCGTGGCTACGGCGAAACGGAACTGGCCCAGATTTCACGTCTCTATGACGTCGAGATCACCGGAGATTTCCGGCTATTTCTAATGGAAGCCGGGCGGACATCGGGGTGTGCACTGGGCGAAGGTGCATTTGGGCTGGAACTGCTCTTTTTCCCCTACTGCTCATCCGACGTGCGGTTCCAGGTTCTTGGACAATACCATTTACGGGAAGACTTATTGAACCTCGCTTTCGCTGAGATGAAGGCTCAAGAGCAGTACGATATCAGCAAGACGAAAATGAACGAGTTCGTTGAAAGTAAGCCGTTCTTTCTCTCGTGTGAAAATCAGACGCAGTACTTCTTTGTGCCGACCGCCGATGGCGGCGATGTAGTTCATCGTTTCGACGAGAACAGCGGGAACGTGATCCGCTCTGAGTTCAGGCTCCAAGACTACCTGGAGAGGATTCTGGTGCCGACCGAACCTTTGGGGCGAATCTGGTGCGGCGAATTACTTGTCCCATAGGACGGCAAGAACGCTAACTTCAGGCTAGCCGCATCAGGACTGCGCCGGCGGCGATTGCCGCGATGGCGAGGGCGCGCTTGCTGCCTATGCGTTCGGACAGGAAGAACTTGGCGATCAGCGCCGCGAATAGGATCGACGTCTCGCGCAGGGCTGCGACGGCGGCCAGCGGGGCGACGGTCATGGCCCACAAGGCGAGGCCATATGCGCCGAGAGTCCCGGCACCGCCGAGGATGGCGACTTTCCAGAATTGTTTGACGTAGGCGTGCAGCTCGCGTGGGCAGCGCAGGAGGCACCAGGCCAGCAGGCCGATGGCGCTGAGAATGTGCAGCCACATGACGTAAGCGGCTGGAGCGGTGGAGGCGCGCGCCCCCAGGCCGTCGATCAGCGTGTAGGTGGCGATTACCAAGGCGTTCAGCAAGGCATAGACCGTGGCACGACGGCGGGAATGGGCGCTCGCATCGTCGGGCGCGGCGGGCCGGGTCGCGAACCAGAGGCCGAAGATGCCGCCACTGATGCAGGCGACTGCGGCGTATTGCGTGACGCTGAGGTGCTCGCCCAGCATGGGTACGCTGGAGAGGGCGACCAGCAGCGGGGCGCTGCCGCGCATCAGCGGATAGGCGTGGCTCATATCGCCGTGGCGGTAGGCTGCCGCCAGCAGTCCGTAATAAGCGTAATGGATGACGGTGGACGCCAACGCATATGGCCAGCTTGCCGCTGCCGGTTGCGCGAGGAAAGGAAGCAGAGGTAGCGAGATCAGGCCGGCGCCGCTAGCCACCAGTACGCTGCTCAGGAACGGATCGCGGCCCTTCTTGACCAGCGCATTCCAGCCGGCGTGAAACAGCGCGCCGCATAGTACGATGGCGACGACCGAGGGCGCCATCAGCGGCCGCGCACGCTTTCAGCCAGTATTTCCGGACGATGGTAGCGCTGGAAACCTTCCATTACGACATTCGACTTGGCGGCGCGTTCCAGCATTTCGAGCAGTACGGCGCGATCATCCGGGTTCAATGAAGCACGCGAGACGTAGACGCCGGTTTGCTGCCAGGGCAGCTCGGGAATCGGCTCCATGCGCAGCCGGTCCAGCATGCCATTCACGCGAGTGTCGCGGTTGATGGAGCCGGCCAGGATGGTCGGTCCCATGATCGTGATGTCCACCGCGCCAGCGTACAGCAGGCGCGCGATTGCGCTCGGCTCCACCTCCGTGAACAGGCGCCCCTGGCGAGCCAGTTCACGTACGATGGCCTGGTAGGCATCGCCATAATCGTAGCCGCGGACAATCGCTACGCGCAGGTCGCGCCGGTCCAGCAAATCCTGGGCATTGGCGATCTGCGGACGTGGGCTTTGCAGCGAAATCAGCACGGCGCGGTGGCCCACCATCGGCACGAAGATGCCGTTGACATCGCGCGCCGCGGTGCGGGTGGCTGGCACCAGCAGGTCGGCCTTGCCGGATTCGAACAGCAATTCCTGGCGGGCGCGCGGGACCGAGGTGAAGGTGAAATGGCAGCCGGCGCGCGGACCGAGGCTGCGGAATATCTCCGGATAGATGCCGCTGAAAGTCCCATTGCCGACGATGACGCTGACGCCGGTGGTCGACACCGGCACCACGATGTCGCGCGAGCAGCCGGCATGCGACGGCAGCGCCGCTACCGCCAGGGGCAGGGCGGCGAGCAACTGGCGGAAGAAGCTGTGCACGCGTGCGGACATAGCTCGATTATGCGCCTGTTTCCGTGGTTGCCGTGGCGGCCATATGGTGTTGGCGGAAGTAGCGGCGGGCGACGTAAATGCCGACCGCCTGCATTGCTGCGCAGAGGAAGAATGTGCTGCCGATGCGCCAGTCGCTTGGAGGCAGGTGGCTGACCGTGCCCAGGATGGCGCCGCCCAGCAAGGGCATGATCACCGTGCCAAGGCTGCTGATTGACTGCAGGGACCCCATCAACTCGCCCTGCTCGTTCGCCGGCGTGGCTTTGGATACGATGCCTTGCAATGCAGGGCCTGCGGCGAAGGCCAGCAGGTTACACAGGATGAAGACGTACATCATCCAGCCTTGCGTAGCCAGGCCATACAGCATATAGGTGATGGCACCCGAGGTCAGTCCAAGCAGCGACAGGCGTACTTCGCCGAACTTCCGGATCAGGACACCGAGCAGGCCGGCCTGCACCACGGCGGCGGTGAGGCCGACGCAGAACAGGGCTGCGCCGTTTTCCGCAGGACTCCAGCCGAAGCGGAAGTGGGTGTACAGCACCCAGGTCGATTGCAGCATCATCTGCGCGCCGGTCACCAGGGCGAAGGTGATGACCAGGCCGCGGATATCCTGGCGCTTGGCCAGCTTGGCCAGCGAGTTGAACGGGTTGACCGACACCAGCTTGAATTTGCTGCGCTGCGCTTCCGGCAGCGATTCCGGTACGAAGAAGTAGCCGTAAATGAAGTTGGCGAAGGACAGCGCCGCCGCAACGTAGAACGGGAGGTGCAGGTTGATGTCGCCCAGCAGGCCGCCCAGCATCGGGCCGCAGATGAAGCCCAGGCCGAAGGTGGCGCCGATCTTGCCGAAGCTCTTGGCGCGGTCTTCGTGGGTGGAGATATCGGAGGCGTAGGCCGAGGCCACCGACATGCTGGCCGACGACATGCCGCCGATTACGCGGCCGATGAACAGGCAGGCCAGGTTGGGCGCCCAGGCCGTAGTCAGGAAGTTGATGCCCATGCCGGCCATGGAGTACAGCAGTACGGGGCGGCGGCCGACACGGTCGCTGATTGCGCCCAGCATCGGCATGAAGATGAACTGCAGCAGGCCGAAGGTGGCGCCGAGGATGCCGTACCACAGGGCATGCAGCTCGCGGTCCTGCACGTACTGGCCGACCAGGATCGGCAGCACCGGCACGATTATGCCGATGCCAAGCATGTCGATGAAGATGCTGACCAAAACGAAATTCAGGTTGCCCTTGGATTTGATGTCTGGCGCGATTTCGCTCATGCCGCCACCGCCCATTCTGCGACAAAGCTGTCGCGGAAGGCCAGCAGTTCCTGCAGGCGTTGTTCGCCTAGCGCCCGGCCGGCGTCGGTCTGCATGGTGCCGGGCAGGGTGGCCAGCTTTACTTCAATGTGATCCAGCGAATAGATCTTGTCGTTGCGTTCGCGGTTCGCAGCCAGTGGATCATCCGGGTGTGCCAATGCGGTGCCCATGCGGCCGGCAATATAGAACATGCGCGCCAGACCGACGGCGCCGAGTGCGTCGAGACGGTCGGCGTCCTGCACGATGCGCGCTTCCAGCGTGGCCGGTTGCAGCGCGGCGGAAAAACTATGGGTTTCAATAGCATGGGCCACGGCTTCCAGGCGGTCGGCCGGGAAGCCGACTTCGGTCAGTTGGGAGCGCGCCAGGACAGCGGCCTGGCGCGATGCCAGGTGGCGCTCCGGGTGGTTTTTCGGCAGGTTGACCAGGTCGTGCAGGTAGCAGGCGGCCATCACGACCAGTCGGTCGGCGTCGGGATGCTGTTCCAGCAACAGCTTGGCGTTGCGCCATACCCGGTGCAGGTGATTGGTGTCATGGGCGCCATCGTCGCCCGCTGCTGCGCTGGCCAGCGCGACCAGGCGCGGCTGCCAACTGCTCAGATTGATTTCCATAAAGCCTTGATTCCTTTTTTTAGCTGCGCAATTGTGCCATGTATTTATCGCAAGCTTGTATGTTTCTCTAGAGCAAAATTGTTGGTGATTATTTTATTGGTCTACGGTAACATTACGGTGTCATCGTTCATAAGTGAAAAATTATCATGACTACAACGTCCAACCAAGCTGCCGAGTTCCTGGCCTTTACCCTGGGGCAGGAAGAATACGGCATCGATATCCAGAAGGTCAGCGAGATTCGCAGCTACGAAAGCCCGACTCGCATTGCCAGCGCGCCGGACTACGTCAAAGGCGTGATCAACCTGCGCGGCCTGATCGTGCCGATCATCGACATGCGCGTACGCTTCCAGCTTGGCGAGCCGACCTACGGCCCGTTCACTGTGGTCATCATCCTGCATATCGGTACCCGCACCGTAGGTGTCGTGGTGGATGCCGTGTCCGATGTAACGACCCTGCAACCGGAACAGATCAAGGCTGCGCCGGATATCGGCGGTTCGATGGATACTGAATACATCACCGGCCTGGGTACCATCGATGACCGCATGTTGATCCTGGTCGATATTGAACGCTTGATGTCTTCTGCTGACATGGGCCTGATCGAGAAGATGGCGGCATGAAATTCCTGAACAACCTGAGTATCGGCAAACGCCTGGCCTTCGGCTTTGCCGTTACGCTTGCACTGTCCATCGTAATTGCTGCCATCGGCGTCTGGCGCCTGCAGCAAGTTGCCGGCGCTACGCGCCATATGATGGAGACGCCGCTGGCGAAAGAACGCATGATCTCCGACTGGTATTCGAAGATCGACAGCGCGATCCGTCGTACTACCGCGATTGCCCGCAGCAGCGATGCGACGCTGGGCGCCTTCTTCTCCGAGGAATCGAAAGCTTCCACCGCCGCCTCGGCAGAGTTGCAGAAGAATATTGAACCGCTGATCAGCGACGCCGACGAGAAAGCCATGTGGGATCGCGTGATGGAGCAGCGCAAGGCCTATATCGCATCGCGCGACAAAGTCGCCAAGTTGAAGACCGACGGTGAGCTGGAACAGGCGAACGAAACCTTTGAAAAGACTTACCGCCCGGCCGCCGCGCAATACCAGGCACTGGTGCAGGATCTGCTGTCGATGCAGCGCGGGAAGATCGATGCCATCGGTAAGGAGATTGACAGTATTTCGGCCAACAGCCGCAGCCTGCTGACGGTACTGGCGGTGCTGGCCGTAGCTTTCGGCGCGGTATGCGCGTATGTGCTCACCAAAGGTATCACCATGCCGCTGTCGCGCGCGGTCGATGCGGCGCGCCGTGTGGCCGCCGGCGACCTGACCGCCGATATCCGCGTGCACGGCAGCGACGAAACCGGCCAATTGCTGGGTGCATTGCGTGACATGAACCTGTCCTTGCTGAATATCGTCAGCGAAGTGCGCAACGGCACCCATTCGATCACGATCGCTTCCAGCGAGATCGCAGCAGGTAACCAGGACCTGTCGGCGCGTACCGAGCAGCAGGCCGCGTCGCTGGAGGAAACTGCATCGTCAATGGAAGAACTCACTTCGACCGTCAAGCAGAATGCCGATAACGCACGCCAGGCCAACCAGCTGGCTGGCGCAGCCGCTTCGGTGGCGCGCAAGGGCGGCAGCGTGGTGTCGGAGGTGGTGGGCACCATGGAGTCGATCGATGCTTCTTCGCGCAAAATCGTGGACATCATTACCGTGATCGACGGGATTGCGTTCCAGACCAATATCCTGGCACTGAATGCCGCGGTGGAAGCGGCACGTGCCGGCGAGCAGGGTCGCGGCTTTGCGGTGGTGGCGTCGGAAGTGCGCAACCTGGCGCAGCGTTCGGCTGCGGCGGCGAAGGAGATCAAGGAATTGATCGGCGACTCGGTCGAGAAGGTCAATGCCGGTACGCGGCTGGTGTCGGATGCGGGCAATACGATGGAAGAAATCGTCTCCAGCGTGCAGCGCGTGTCGGACATCATCAGCGAAATCACGGCTGCCAGCGCCGAGCAGAGCTCCGGCATCGATGAAGTCTATAAGGCTGTTGGCCAGATGGACCAGGTCACGCAGCAGAATGCCGCATTGGTGGAAGAGGCGGCGGCCGCCGCCGAATCCATGCAGAACCAGGCCAGCAACCTGGCCGACGTGGTCAGCGTGTTCAAGGTTCGCTAAGCAGCACTTTCGCGGATCGCCTGTTGCGACAGGCGGTCCGCGTCCCCATTCCTGTGACGCGGCACCCAGCGCACATTCACTTGCGCTAGTGCCGCCATCAACTGCCCGACACGGGCGCGATGTTCTTCCAGCGCTTTGGCCCCTGCCTGGGGCGATACCAGCACATCCTGCACTACCACCTGGCTGTCGCCGTACACCAGCAGCTCCGCCACGCCCAATTCCACAGCTTTTTCCAGCGCCGCGATCAGGGCCAGGTATTCGGCATCGCCGCTGCTGCCTTGGCCCGCTCGGCGGCTGATTTCCACACGTTCTCCGCCAGGCCCGGACAACAGTACGCCGATGCCGATGCGGCCGGGGTTGGGATGGGCAGAACCGTCAAACCATGCGTGCCATGCGGCGGGAGAGGCGGGGACGGGCTGGCGCGCGAGTTTTTCGGCGCGCGCACGTTCTTGTTTCGTTGACATAGCTGATTATATTTGCAACACTTGCGGCTCGTTTTTCCCTCCACTTTAACAGGTGATTGTGAGCCTCACTGCCGAACAAATCCTGGCGCTTGCGCCGGACCCCGCATCCGCCAAAGCTGGCACTGGGCAGGCCAGCCTTTCCAAATGGTCTGGCCTTGGTGGGCATGCACAAGCTCTATGGGGCCTGTGCCAGGGCAGTGGCAAAGAGCCCTACCGTGCCCAGATCGACCTGGCCGGCCCGGCGTTCAAATGCAATTGCCCAAGCCGCAAATTCCCCTGCAAGCATGGCATCGGCCTTTACCTGCTGTATGCGCGCGATAGTGCCGCCTTCAAGGAGATTGAGGCACCGCAGTGGGTGAACGACTGGCTGCAAAGCCGCGAAGAGCGCAGCGAGAAGAAGGCTGTGAAAGAAGCGGAAGCGGCGACGCCGGAGGCGATTGCAGCGCGCGAAGCCAGCCAGCAAAAGCGCCAGGAAAAACGGCAGGGTAACGTGGAGGCCGGCCTGGCCGTGCTTGACGCATGGCTGGAAGACCTGGCGCGTGAAGGCTTGGCTACCCTGCGCAGCAAACCTTCCAAGGACTGGGAGGCCATGGCTTCCCGCCTGGTCGATACGCAGGCGCCGGGACTGGCGTCGCGCGTGCGCCGGCTCGGGCTTTCGATATATGGCGGCGGCAACGATGGCTGGGAACTGGCCGCCGCGCGCGAACTGGCGCAACTGGCGCTGTTGCGGCAGGCCTATGCGCGCCTGGCGTCGTTGCCGGAGGGCCTGCAGCATGAGGTGCGCTCCGCCATTGGCTGGGCGGCCAGCCAGGACGACGTGCTGGCGCAGCCGGGCGTCCATGATCGCTGGCTGGTGATGGGTGCACGCACGCTGGAGGACGGGCGCGTGGGTAGTTGCGCGACCTTCCTGCGCAGTGAAAGCAGTGGGCGCTGGGCGATGCTGCTGCAGTTTTCCGCCGGCAGCATGGCGCTGCCACCTGCGCCGCCGACCGGTGCGATTTACCAGGGCACAGTGCATTACTATCCGGCAGCCGTGCCGATGCGCGTCGTGTTTGCCGATGATATGAAGCTGCTCGATGCTGCGCCTGGTGCGCAGCCGGTGGCTGCAGCAACGGAGCTGGCGGCGGAGTTTGAGCGCTACGCGCAGGCCTTGGCGACCAATCCTTTCCTCGAGTCCTGGCCGATGGCGTTGGAGCAGGTCACCCCCGTCCATGCAGCGGGGCAGGCGATGCCGTGGTCGCTGCGCGCTGCCAATGGCGAAGCGCTGGCGGTTGACGCGGCGTTCCGCCAGGGCTGGCAGCTTCACGCGCTCGCGGGCGGCTATCCACTGCGGGTATTCGGGCTGTGGCAGGGGTATTCCTTCCTGCCGCTGTCGGCCCATGTCGCCGGCCGTACTTTCAATCTTGACGGGGGGAAGGGCTAATGCAACTGCCTGTTAATTTGCATAAAGCCGTGTTGGCGGGCACCAGCCGCGTGCCATTCGATCCCGCAAGCGGCGTGGCGCCCGCGTTGCAGCCCGTGGCCGGGCAAGGCTTGTGGCATGCATTGGCCGCGCAGGACCTGTGGCAACGCGCCGGATTCCAGCCCGCCACTGGAATCGATGCACCGACGGCTGCAGGAGCCGACGGAGCCGCCTGTCCGCGCACCGCCGAGGATATCTTGCTGCTGCTGATGCGCGGCATGCATGCGAACCTGCTGCCGACCTGGCTGACACTGGCGCAGGCAAAAGGCGTGAGCGTGCCGCACGCCTGCCTGGTGCCTTTGCTGGAACAGGGCATGGGCAAACCTGGATTGCGCGAAACCTTGATGCCGGTACTCGGGGAGCGTGGCCGCTGGCTGGTGGCGCAGAACCCGCAGTGGAGCGCGAAATACGTTGCCGGCACCGACGATGCGGCCGCCGTGGACCAGGCGTGGAATACCGGTGCTCCGGCGCAGCGAGCCGCGGCATTGCGCGCGATGCGTGCTGCCGATCCTGCGGCGGCCCTGGCCAGCCTGCAAGGCGGCTGGGCACAGGAGCCTGCCGATTTGCGCGCGGCACTGCTGCCGTGCCTGGAAGTGGGGCTGTCGCCGGCCGACGAGCCTTTCCTGGAAGCTGCGCTGGACGACAAGCGCAAGGAAGTGCGAGGCGCCGCGCGGGAGCTGCTGGCCATTCTGCCCGGCAGCCAGCTTGGTGCACGCTGCGCGGCGCGCATGGAGGCGCTGTTCACGCTGCAGCCCCAGGGCGCGGGCCAATTGCCGGTGCTCGAAGTGGCGCTGCCGGAGGCTTGCGACAAGGCCATGAAACGCGACGGCGTCGGCGTCGAGAACCCTTACCGCATGGGCGAAAAGCAATCCTGGATCTTCAATATGATGCAGTGTGTGCCGCCGGACCATTGGGCGGAGCGCTGGCGTGTGACTCCGGCCGGCGTCCTGCAAGTGATGCAGGCCAATGAATTCGGGCGTGTGCTGCAGGAAGGCCTGGTACACGCCATCGGCCTGTCCGCCCGCGCCGGATTGGAGCAAGCGGCCGACTGGTTCATCGCAATCCATGCATCGAAAGTGCCCAATGCCCGCGCGCTGTCCGCCAGGTTTTCCGATATGGCGATGGCCTTGCCGCCATCCGCACGCGAACGCGTACTGCACGCCTGGCTGGAATGTGGCAACGGCAGCGGTGTGCCGGATGCATTGTCGCTGGCACGGCAGATGGCGGGCGAAGGCGGTGCCCAGGTATCGCAGGCGGTCTCACGCCTGTTACTGGACCGGCTGCAGCAGATGATGCGCGAGAAGGATGCGCCTGGCTACGGCATGAAGTACGAGTTCGAAACGATGGCCAGCCTGCTGGACGTCAGCGACATGGAATACCTGGAACAGGGATGGCCAGGGCCGGAATGGGCGCATTGGGACAACTGGCGCCAACTGGTCGACGAATTGAAGGAAGCCTTGCGCTTCAAGAACACGCTGCATCGCAGCTTTACGGATAATAAGGAGTAAGCATGGCTAACGAGATCAAAGTACTGCGCCAAAGCGCCGAACAGCAGTTTGCACATGAACTGGCGGCGTTGAAGGAGGCCGACCAGCGTCAGCGCCCGCCGAACTGGGAATTGTCGCCATGGGCGGTCGCCACCTACCTGCTGGGCGGCACGCTGGACAACGGTTTCGAGATCACGCCGAAATACATCGGCAAGCGCCGCATCATCGAGATCGCCGTAGCCACGCTGGCAACCGACCGCGCCTTGCTGCTGCTGGGCGTGCCTGGAACGGCGAAGTCCTGGGTCTCCGAGCACCTGGCGGCTGCGATCAGCGGCAATTCGAACCTGGTGGTGCAGGGTACGGCCGGTACCGCCGAAGAAACCATCCGCTACGGCTGGAATTACGCGCAGTTGCTGGCCAAGGGCCCGAGCCAGGACGCCGTCGTGCCAAGCCCGGTGATGCGCGCCATGCGCACCGGCAAGCTGGCACGTATCGAGGAGTTGACCCGCATTCCATCCGAAGTGCAGGACAGCTTCATCAGCCTGTTGTCCGAGAAGATCCTGCCGATTCCCGAACTGGACGAATACGTGCAGGCGGCCAAGGGCTTCAATGTGATCGCCACCGCGAATGACCGCGACCGCGGCGTGAACGACTTGTCCAGCGCCTTGAAGCGCCGCTTCAACACCGTGGTGCTGCCGCTGCCGGACAGCGCCGACGAGGAAGTGAGCATCGTCGAGAGCCGCGTCGCCAGCCTGGGGCGCGCGCTTGAACTGCCGATCGAGAAGCCGGCGCTGGAAGAAATCCGCCGCGTCGTCACGATTTTCCGCGAACTGCGCTCCGGCCAGACCGACGACGGCAAGATCAAGCTCAAATCGCCGAGTGCCAGCATGAGCACCGCCGAAGCGATTTCGGTCGTCACCAACGGCATGTCGCTGGCGGCGCACTTCGGCGACGGCATGCTGCGTGGGGCCGATATGGCCTCGTCGATGGTGGGCGCCATCGTCAAGGACCCGGTGCAGGACCGTGTGGTCATGCTTGAATACCTGGAAACCGTGGTCAAGGAACGCGAAGGCTGGAAAGACCTGTACCGTGCCTGCCACGCAGTGCTCTGATGGCCCTGCATTTTTTCGGCATCCGCCACCACGGCCCGGGCTGCGCGCGCAGCCTGGCGCAGGCTTTGCAGCAACTGCAGCCGGACGCAATCCTGATCGAAGGCCCGCCGGAGGCGGACGAACTGCTGCCGCTGGCCGCACATGCCGATATGCGCCCGCCGGTGGCACTGCTGGTGTACGCGCCGGCCATGCCGCAGCATGCCTCGCATTTCCCGTTTGCGGAGTTTTCGCCGGAATGGCAGGCCATCCAGCATGGCCAGGCGCATGGCGTGCCGACCCGCTTCATCGACCTGCCGATGGCGCACACGCTGGCCGCGAATATGTCGGTGGCTGCAGAAGAGGAGGGCGAAGAGACGCCCCAGCCCGTCATGCGCAGCGGCGACGCAATGGCCCAACTCGCGCAAGCTGCGGGATTCTCCGACTTTGAAACCTGGTGGGACCACCTGGTAGAACAGCGCCACGACAGCCTGGAGCTGTTCGCCGCCATCGAAGAAATGATGTCGGTGGCCCGCAAGTCGCTGGGCGAGCCGCTGTCGCCGCGCGAAGCCCAGCGCGAAGCGCATATGCGCCAGATGATCCGCGCCGCGCAGAAGCAGGGCTACCAGCGCATCGCCGTGGTGTGCGGCGCCTGGCACGTGCCGGCCCTGCGCGACATGCCGGCCGCGAAGCATGACAAGGACTTGCTGAGCGACCTGCCGAAAGCGAAAGTTGCCGCCACCTGGACGCCATGGAGCTACGGCCGGCTGAGTTTCAACAGCGGCTATGGCGCCGGCGTGCAAGCCCCCGGCTGGTATCACCACCTGTGGCATACACCGCAGCGCGCGCCGACTTACTGGCTGACCGATGCCGTGCGCCTGTTGCGCAGGAACGGCCTGGATGCCTCTTCTGCGCACGTGATCGAAGCGCTCCGCCTGGCCGAAAGCCTGGCCGCCTTGCGCGACAGTTCCCGGGCCGGCCTCGGCGAGCTGCTCGATGCGCTGCAAAGCGTGCTGTTTGGCGAAAGCGATGCGCCGCTGCGCCTGATCGAGCGCGAGCTGCTGGTCAACGACCGTCTTGGCGCCGTGCCGGCCGAGACCCCGACCTTGCCCTTGCCGGCGGACGTGCGCCAGCTTCAAAAGAGCTACCGCATGGCACTGCGCGCGGACCAGCAAGATCTCGAACTTGACCTGCGCCAGCCCAAGCACATGGAAAAGAGCGTGTTCCTGCACCGCTTGTCGCTGCTCGGCATTGACTGGGGCCGTACCCGGGCGGTCAGCGGCAAGAGCGGCAGCTTCCATGAAAAATGGGTGCTGGCATGGGAGCCCGATTTCGAAGTTCGCCTGATTGAAGCCAACGTCTGGGGCGCGACGGTGGAAACGGCCTGCAATGCACGCCTGGTCCACCTGGCCCGCAGCGCCACCCGCCTGGCGGACGTGACCGGACTGGCCGAACAGATGTTGCTGGCCGACGCGCGTCACGCTGTGCCGGAAGTCATGGCGCGCATGCAGGCGCTGGCCGCCACCACCCACGAGGCGGGCGCCTTGCTGGAAGCGCTGGCGCCGCTGGCCAATGTGCTGCGCTACGGCAGCACGCGCAATACCGATACCGCCAGCGTCGCGCAGGTCATGGATGGCCTGGTGCAGCGCGCCTGCATCGCCTTGCCGCTGGCGGCGCGCGGTATCAATGAAGAGGCGGCGCAGCTGCTGCTGCGGCAACTGCTGCAGGCCAACGATGCAATCAGCTTGCTGCAGAAGCCTGAGCATCGGGCAGCCTGGCTGGAAGCGCTCGGGCAATGCACGCGCGGCCAGGCGCATCCGCTGATCGCCGGACGTGCCGTGCGCATCCTGCTGGAACAGCAGCATTGGCAGGTGGAGCAGGTGGCGCAGGCGCTGTCGCTGGCTTGCACCAATCCGATCCAGCCTTTGTCCAGCGCCGAATGGCTGGAAGGCTTCCTGCAGGGCAGCGGCTTGCTGCTGGTGATGAACGAGCAGCTGTGGCAGATCCTGCAATCCTGGGTGGCCAGCCTGCCCGGAGAAACGTTCATGGAGCTGCTGCCGCTGCTGCGCCGCACTTTCGCCACGTTCGAGGCGGCGGAACGGCGCCAGTTGGGGCAGCGCGTGGCCACCGGCACGGTGGCATTGGCGCAGCCAGCGAGCAGCTCCGGTACCGATCAAGCGCGGGCCAGCCTGGTGCTGCCGGTCCTGGCGGCCTTGCTCGGTCCTATCGAAACAAGCGAGGTGACAGCATGAGCGTGAAGCAGTGCTCACAAGAAGAACTGGAACGGCGCTGGCGCCTGATGCTGGGCAGCGAGGCGGATAACCTGCCGCTGCAACAGCAGGACGCTGCGCTGGACCGCACCCTGGCCGCGCTGTACGACCCCGGCGAGCGGCGCGGCGGCCTGCAAGGCTCGGCGCCGAACGTGGCGCGCTGGCTGGGCGATATCCGCGAATACTTCCCGAGCAGCGTGGTGCAGTTGATGCAGAAAGACGCCATGGACCGCCTCGGCCTGCACCAGATGCTGCTGGAGCCGGAAATGCTGCGCAGCGTGCAGCCGGACGTGCACCTGGTCGCCACCATGCTGTCGCTGAACCGCCTGATGCCGAGCAAGACCAAGGAAACCGCGCGCCAGGTGGTGCGGCAAGTGGTGCAGGAACTTGAGCGCAAGCTCGCCAACCCGATGCGCCAGGCGGTCAGCGGCAGCCTGAATCGCGCCGCCCGCAATAACCGGCCGCGCCACAACGAAATCGACTGGCTGCGCACCATCAAGGCCAACCTGCGCCATTACCAGGCCGATTACCAGACCATCGTGCCCGAGCAGCGGGTCGGTTTCGCCCGCAAGACGCAGGCCTTGCGCGACATCGTGCTATGCGTCGACCAGAGCGGGTCGATGGCGCCGTCGGTGGTCTACGCAAGCATCTTTGCGGCAGTGCTGGCGACCATCAAGGCGGTCAGTACTCAGGTAGTGGTATTCGATACCGCGATCGTGGACTTGACCGACCTGCTCAGCGATCCGGTCGAAGTGCTGTTCGGTACCCAGCTGGGCGGCGGTACGGACATCAACCGCGCATTGGCGTACTGCGAGACCCTGGTGCACCGCCCGCAGGAGACGATTTTCGTCCTGATCAGCGATTTGTACGAAGGCGGGAATGCGGCGCAGATGCTGGCCCGTGCGCGCGCCATGGCAGCCAGCGGCATGCAGATGATCTGCCTGTTGGCACTGGACGACAATGGTGCGCCAAGCTTCGACCGCCATCATGCGGCGCAATTTGCTGCGATGGGGGTTCCTTGCTTTGCCTGCACGCCGGACAAGTTTCCAGACCTGATGGCTGCTGCCATCCGCAAGCAGGATATGGCCGCCTGGGCCGCGCAACAGGATATTGCTGTTGCGGGCTAGGCGGCCGTCGTGCCGTTAGCGGCGGCGCGGGTTGTCGGGGCGGTTGTCGTAGCGGTTAGGCACGCCGTCGCCGTCACGGTCGCGGTCATAACGGTTCGGCACACCGTCGTTGTCGCGATCGCGGTCGTAGCGGTCAGGAATGCCGTCGTGATCGCGGTCGCGCCGGCGGTCGCGATGTTGATCGCGGTAGTAGTAATTGTCGCGGTGGTATTCGCGATACCCGTAGCCTGGACCCTGGACGTAGCTCGGGCGGCTGTCGTAGACGGCCCAGCCGCCTTCACGCCAGCCCCAGCCGTTATCGACCCGCACCCATTGCGAGGGGGCGTAGCGGTAGCCCGGGCGTTCCTGCAGCCAGTGGCCTGCCATCCAGACGTGGCGCTGACCGTCCCAGCGCCATACGCCAGGCGCCCAGACGTAGCCGTAACGCGCCGGCGGCACGCTTTCAAAACGCAGTGGTGGAGGAGCGTTGCCGATTACAACGCTGAAATCAACCTGCGCCAGCGCGGCGGTCGGTGCTAATGCAACCGTGCCAAGTGCCAGGGCGGCTGCAGCGATGAGTTTGGATTTGAACATGGCTTTTCTCCTGTTTGGTGATGCGCTGAGTTCAATATACCAAGCGCACCGCCAAGGGGAAAAGCCTGATTCAGTTTATTACAAATCCAGCAGGCAAGTAACAATTGCTCAGATTTTGCTGCCCTGGACCGCTTTGCGTTCTTCCGCCAGCGAGGCCTGTTTTTCCGCTTCGCTCATGCGCTTGGCGGCCACCACCACCACCGGCACCGCAGGCGCTGCCTGGGCTGCGCTGGCGTAGCTGGCCGGCGCCTTGGCATCGACCGCACGGTTTTCGTACATGAAGTTGGCGGCGCAGGTCAGGCCGATAATGGCGATGAACAGGGCTTCGAAATTACGCAGGGCTTTCATGATGTTCTCCGGTTGAGGACTATCCATGTGCACACTGTATCCGCGCTGCCTGGCGGCGGCCATCGTCGTGCGACAAGCTGTAAAAAACGTGGTGCGAAATGCAAAAAAACGGGGCCTTTTAGCCTGAAGCGCAAACAGAAGGGAAATCCTCCTTCATACGGAACGAATGGATGGGCTGCCCCTGTGCCAAGATAAGGAGGTGTGTATTGGGCGCATGATGCCCCTGTTACAATCGACAGGCGCGGGGTCAGACAAGGAGTGGTAAATGTTCAAGATGTTTGGTTTTGGCGGCGTGAAGTGCCCGCGATGCGAGCACCGTAACGGCGACACCTCCGACTATTGCAGCCATTGCGGCCTATCGCTGGGCGCGCCGCGCAATGCGCCGGTGTTGCGCGATAACCGCTGGATCCCGGATAACGATGAGCTGGCGGTGTTCTTTGGCGTGCGCCAGCTCTCCGGCATCTTTAGCAAGACCCTGCACGTGCCTGCGGCGACCCGCGCTTTCATCCTGCAGGGCGAACAGGTTTCCGAGGTGCCGCAGGGCGAGTATGAACTGGACGGCTTTTTCGCCCGCATGGGCAAGCTGCTGCGCGACGAGCAGGGTGAAATCCTGATCACCCGCACTGCGCCGCTTCCGGTCGAATTCAATTTCAGCGACTTGCACAGCGCAGAATTCCTGAAGCTGGCGGCCCACTTCACGGTCGGCCTGCTGGTGAATAATGTGCCGGCCTTTGCGCGGCATTTCATGACCGCGCCGGGCACGGTTACCAAGCTCCAGTTGCATGATTTGCTGGCGCCGTCCATGCGCCAGCTGGCGGCGGAGTTCCTGGGCAGCCGCTCGGTGCGCGACATGGCCGGCGCCAACGTGCTGCGCGAACAGCTCAACGAACGCTTGCATAGTGCACTGGGCCAGCGCCTGGCCGAATTCGGCCTGGCCGCGGTGCAAGTGGAAACCTTGTCACTTCGTCACGATAAGTACGACGACAACCGCGAGCGCGAGGGCAGCCTGTTCCTGGTGGCCGATGAACGCCAGCGCCAACTGGAGCACGTGAAGCAGCTCGACCAGCTTTACAACGAGGAAGAGTGGCAGGCGATCAGCCGCCAGGAGCAGAAGATGCGCAGCGATTTCCGCCGGGCCGAGTTGAAAGCCGACGCCGAACAGCAGCTGCAAGCCATCCGCGCTCGCGAGATCGACCTGTACGGCCGCATTGTCGAAGCCAAGACCCGTAAGCAAGCCTTCGAACACGGCGCCGGCGTGGCGTTGGCTGACCTGGAACATGAACTGGCGCGCCACAAATCCCTGCATGCCGGCGAGGCGGCCCAGTGGGACCAGGTGCGCCGCCTGGCGCAAATCAAGATGCGCACCGAGATGGAATTGGCGCAGCAGGCCGGCCTGGAGGAAAGGGCGTTGGCCAAGCAGCGCTTCTCGCACCAGTTGTACCAGCAACAGCTCCAGCACCGCATCCAGCAGGCGCTCGCCATCGAGGACGAGGAACACCGCCGCAACCAGCTCCAGCTCCTGCGCAAGGCAGAAATCGACGCCCAGCAGCGCGAGCAGGAAATCGAGGCCGAACATCACCGGGCGAAGTTCCAGGGCCTGGCACTGGCCAATGCGGCCCGCCATCGCGAGACGGAGCGCATCGCCGAGTGGGAAGAAGGACTGCACCTGGCACGCAAGCGGGAGCTGGCGCGCGGTGAGGAAGCCAAGGACGCCGGCTCGCAAGTGCAGGTGGCCGAAATCAGCGCCAAGCTGGAGGAATTGAAACGCAGCGGCGCCGCCGCCGAATCGGTCGCCCAGTACGAGAAGCTGCTGCGCACAATCGAGGCCGACGGCGTTCAGCAGCGCCAGGGGCAAAACCTGGCGCGCCAGACGTTGCTCGACCAGGTGGCCGTGGAAGAACAGCGCCTGGAACTGAAACTGCGCGACCAGGAAGCGCAGTGGCAGCAGTCGCTGAAAAAGATGGAAGTGGAGCGTGAAGAGCGCTTCAACCGCTGGAAGGTGGAGTACGACAGCATGGTGGCGCAGCAGCAGCACGCCGCCGACCTGGCCCGCATCGACATCGACCGGCTGGAAGCCATCGGCCGCATGAGCGATACTGCCAAGATTGCGCTGGCGGCGACGCCGAATGCCGACGCGTTGTCGCGCCTGATGCGCCAGCAGGCGCAGGCCGCGATGTCGCCCGAGCAGCTGCAGGCGCTGGCCGGCGTGGTGGCGGCCGAGAACAGCATTACCCCGGCCGAAGCGCTGCGGCTGGCGCGCGAGGAAATCCGGGATGAGCGTTCGTATCGCGACACGGCCGGCGACAAGGAACGCCAGCACCAGCTGGACCTGCTGCGCGCGCAAGCCAGCGTGGGTGCGACGGCCGCGCGCCGTTGCCGCAATGGCCATATGGTGCCGACCGATTGCGGAGAGGCGAAATTCTGTCCAGAATGCGGGGCGCCGCTAGCGAGGTAAAGCACGAGAGAGATGCAGACAGCCCGAGACAAGATTCGCGAACTGCGTGCCCTGCACGAAGATGGCCTGTTAAGCCTGCAAGAGTTCGACCGCCGCAAGAATGCCATCCTGGACGCTGAATACGCGCCGCCGGGAGGGGCAGCAGCGCCCATCACCATCCTGCGCCAGGGCACCGAGCTTGGCCTGATGGTGGGCCAGGAGATCGGCCCGCACAACCGGCGCTACCGGCTGGAGCGACTGATCGGCATGGGCGGCATGGGCCAGGTGTGGCAAGCCACCGACCTGGCGACCCACGCGGAGCTGGGCCACAGCGCCGTGGTCGCGCTGAAGATCCTGCCGCCGCAGCTGACGCAAAGCCCGGTTCACGCCAAGCTGCTGATCGAGGAAGCCACCCAGGCGCGCCGCCTGGCGCATGACAATATCGTGCGGGTCTACGAATGGGCGCAGGACCCGGCCACCTCCAGCTATTTCATCATCATGGAATGCCTGGAAGGCCAGGACCTGGAGGCCTGGCTGGCGCAGCATGGCAAGGCCACGCCGGCCCAGGTCGAGCAGATGCTGCGGCCGGTGGCCGATGCGCTGCAATATGCCTGGGACAAGCATCGCCTGGTGCACCGCGACCTCAAGCCGGGCAATGTGTTCCTGACCAAGGCCGGCGAAATCAAGCTGCTCGACTTCGGCATCGCTTCGCGCGCGCGTTCGACCGGCACCGACCTTGGCCTGGCGACTCCGAATGCCGGTACTGCCGGCTACCGCGCACCGGAGGCCGGCACCAGCCAGGGCGCGCCGCGTCCGCAGCTGGATGTCTATGCGGTAGCGGTGATGATCTACCAGCTGCTGGAGGGGCGCCTGCCGTTCGACCAGCATACCGCTTTGCTCGAACCGGCCAAACCCGCCGCGCTCAACGCGCAGCAATGGGAGGTGCTGAAGCGCGGCTTCGCCAACCGTGCCGGTGAGCGGCCGCAATCGGTGGCCGAATTGCTGGACGCCCTGAAGCAGGCCGCCGAGCCGAGTGCCGAAGAAGCCGCCCAGCGTGAAGCGGCACGCAAGGCCGAACGGGCCGAGGCGGAGCAGCAGGAACGCGAGGCGCGTGCCGCGCGCGAACAACGGGCCCGTGCCGACGCCATCGCCCGCGCCGAGGAGGAAGAAGTCCGGCGCCAGAAGGAAGTGGAACTGGCCACGCGGCGCAAGGCCGAAGCCCTGGCCGCGTCGCAGGAAAAGGCCCGCCAGGAGCAACTGCGCCGCGATCAGGAAAAGCAGCGCAAGGCGCAGGCCGAGCAGGAAGCGAAGGAGCGCAAGGAAAGCCTGCGCCAGCAACTGTTGGCCCGCCGCGATGCTGATGCGTTGAAAGCGCGCCAGGCCGAGGAAGAATACCAGCGCAAGATGGCGCAACTGAAGGCGGAAGCGGCCTATCGCGCCGAGCAGGAGCGCCACCGTAAGGAGCAGGCCGCACGCAAGGCGGCCGAGCTGGCGGCGCTACTGCCTACCGCCAGCAGCCCGGTGGCCGATGCGGAAGGAGTGCTGCGCGACCGCTTCACCGACGGCAGCGGCGTGGGGCCGGACCTGGTGCTGATCCCGACCGGCCGTTTCCAGATGGGCTCTTCCGAGCATGAGCACAAGATCGCGGTCAAGGCAGGCGCCCAGAAAACCTGGCTGGACAAGGAACTGCCGGCGCACTGGGTCGGCATCGAGCAGTCCTTCGCGCTGGGCCGCTACCCGGTGACCGTGGGTGAGTGGCGTGCTTTCGTGAGCGCGACAGGCTGGCAATCGAAGCTGGATGTGGACTGGCAGCAGCCGGGCTTTGCGCAGGACGACCGGCATCCCGCGGTGTGCGTCAGCTGGCATGACGCCCACCTTTACCTGCAATGGCTTAGCGAGAAAACCGGCCAGGATTACTGCTTGCCGAGCGAAGCGGAATGGGAATATGCCTGCCGCGCCGGCAGCCACACGGCATTCAGCTTCGGCGACGAAATCACACCGGAGCATGCTAACTACGACGGCCATTTCACCTACAACGATGGTCCCAAAGGCATCTGCCATGGCGGCACCACGCGTGTCGGCAGCTACCAGCCCAACCCTTGGGGCCTGTTCGACATGCATGGCAATGTCTGGGAATGGACGCAGGATACGGTGCACGACAATTACCTCGGCGCGCCGATCGATGGCAGTGCGTGGGAGCAGGGCGGCGACAAGGCCCGCCGCATCCTGCGTGGCGGCGCCTGGCTGTACCAGCCGCGCTATCTCCGTTCGGCGCTGCGCAATGGCTATTCGGCACTGCTGGCGAATGACGTCGTGGGCTTCCGCGTAGCACGCAAGTTGGTGTAAATTGCCGGATAAGCCAACAAGCCAACCAGCAGGAAATCAATATGACCGTTAAAGTAGCCCGCGACCAGTCGCTTCCAATGCGCAGCATCCTGCACGTGCGCAACCACATCGTCTCCGTCGACGGCACGCTCGAAGAAGGCGGCAACGACGCCGGCCCTTCGCCGCACGACCTGTACGACGCCGCCGTCAGCGCCTGCAAGGCCCTGACCGTGATCTGGTACGCCCGCCGCAAAGGCATTCCAGTCGAAGATGTGCAGGTCACCACCGAACGCGATGCGAGCGAAGAGCGCAAGGGCGTGTACCGTCTCGCAGCGACGCTGCACCTGAGCGGCGAGCTGACCGAAGAACAGCGGGAGGAGTTGCTGGCCATCTCGCAGAAGTGCCCGGTGCACAAGCTGATGACGGCCGTGACCACTGAAATCTCCACCAGACTGGGATAAAGCCATGAGCATCGCGCAACTTCTGAAGGGCCACGAGAAGGACCTGGGCGGCGGCTTCGTCGTACGCCGTTATTTGCCGGCGGCAGTCAAGCAGGCGGTAGGCCCATTCATTTTCTTCGACCATTTCGGTCCGGTCGATGTACCGGCCGATGCCGACCATGACGTGCGGCCGCACCCGCATATCGGCCTGGCTACAGTCACCTACCTGTTCGAAGGGGCAATGGAGCACCGCGACAGCCTGGGCACGCTGCAGCGCATCGAACCGGGCGCCATCAACTGGATGACGGCCGGCCGCGGTATCGTGCATTCCGAGCGCACCCCGAAAGACCTGGTGGGCGTACCGCACCGCACCCACGGCCTGCAGCTGTGGGCTGCGCTGCCCAAGGCGCATGAGGAGGACGAGCCTTCGTTCGCCCACACGCCGGCGGCGGCGATTCCGGAGGTGGTCGTCGACGGCGCCAAAATACGCGTACTGATTGGTTCCGCTTTTGGCCACAGTTCGCCGGTCAAGACCTTCAGCCAGACGCTGTACCTGGACGTGAGCCTGAAAGCGGGACAGCAACTGGCCCTGGACGGTTTGCCGCCGGAAGCCGCCATCTATCCGGTCAGCGGTTCGGTCGAGGTAGACGGCGCTGCCGTGCCACACAACACCATGGCCTTGCTCAGTAGCTCGGCTTCGCAGCGCGTAACGGCAAGCACCGATGCGCAGTTCATCATCATCGGCGGCGAGCCGCTGGATGGCCAGCGCTTCCTGTTCTGGAATTTTGTTTCGTCGAGCAAGGAGCGCCTGATCAAGGCGGCCGACGATTGGGAAGCGCAGCGCTTCGACAAGGTTCCCGGCGAGACGGAATTCATTCCGCTGCCGAAAAGGCCTTCCGCCGCGACTTAAGCGGTGGCTTCGGCCGGCGGCAAGTGCGCGGCGCCGCTGCGCACGATCCAGTGTTCCGGGTAAGGATCGCTGGCGAATCGGGTATGGGCCGGCACGCGGCTCAGTTTTTCCTGCTTCGGCGTTGGCGCTAGCGCGGTTTCCTTGCCGCTGAGCTGGTCGATGTGCCAGAAACCGCCCTGGTGGTGCATCAGCAGCGGCAGGCTGGATGCTTTCGGCAGCGCGTGGTGGCGCGGCAGCGGGTAGCCGGGATGGGTATCCGACGCCAGCAGCACGAAGCACTCGGCGCGCGCACCTTCGTCGATTCGATGCAGGATCACGCCGTGCGGCATGACGGCGCTGACTTCCAGCAGCGCGATACCCTTGATGCTGGCGCTCATTTCAATCTTCATTCCGGTGCGCAGCGGCACAGGTTTATTCTTGCCCGGCCAGACGCCGTCCAGCAGTACGCCGTAACGCGATACGTCCTCGATTTCGAAACCGTTGCGGGTGCGGCGGATCACCGCGTGGCGGCCGGACAGGCGGCGCGTCAGGCCGGCAGAATCGGGACCTTCGGCGCTGAAGTGATGCAGCAGCACGTCCGCTTCAGGATCGGCCAGTTCGAAGCGGCCGAACGATACTTCTTCCATCGCGAACAGGCGGATGTGGCGGCAGGCGCCGTTTTCCGGGGCGGCGTTGATGAAGCTTGCAGCCAGGGTAGGGTGGGGGTGCGAAGGTCCGCTGCGCGGCTGCTCGATCTCGATCAGGTCTTCATCCCAGGCGATGGTCGAATAGCCAACATCCACCTTGCCCGCCGGCGCGCCAAGGTCGAGCTGGGCGATGCCGGCGTTGCGGGCGGTGACGTCGATGTCCATGGTATTGCCGCCCTGGGCCGACACGCGGGCAATCGCGGCATCGTCGGCCATCACGCGCACGTTCTTGTGGGTGCTGAGGAAGGTACGGTGGATTTCACTCAGGCTGGCATCGACGCGCGGCACAAGGATGACAAAAGTGCATTCCCACTGGCGTTGCGCGGTGTCGTCCTTGCTGACGATCTCGGCGTGGATCTGGTACTGGCCATGCTCCTTGCCGCGCGAGGAGAATTCCACGAACACCGGGCGCCAGTCGCCGTGCACGGAGCGGATGAATTGCTGCTGCAAGGAGCCGTGCGGGATCAGTTCCGAGCGCAGGCGGATCGACAAATGCGGTGCGCAATCCTGCGGCATGCCGCGCAATTCCATCTTGAGTGACTGGCGACCGCCTGCCGCGCGCGGATCAAAGCCGCTGATATGCAGTTGCGGGTAGACGCGTGCCGGCGCCGAATAGCCAGCCAGCGGGATGGTCTGCGGGCCGCTGCGGGCGTTGCGCATCGAGTGCAGCAGCTCGAAGCTGCCGCCTTCCGCCTCTGCTGCCGGCTGGGCATGGCCGCCGGCGCAAGTGCTTTCCCCTGGCATGACCCAGTAGGTGCAATGCGGATGGTCTGGGTTACAGCACTTGTTCATGGAAAGACGTTTTGAGGGATACCGCAACTTTACGCGTTTACCCCGTTGCTTGGCAACACGCCTTTCCTTGGATAAAGGGCCTTTTTACCCCTGTATTCGCCGTGCGCCAAAAGCGCAACATTTTGTTGCCTTAATGTTATGCCTCTGGGCGAAAAAAATGGGGACGTGCCCCATTTTTTTAGTGTTTGATTACCAACGGCCGTGACCGTGGCCATGTCCGTGGCCGCGGTAGTGGCGGTCACCGTAGTAGTACACCGGGCGCGGTTCGACGTAGACCGGTGCTGGCTGGTAGTACACACGTGGCGC
Organism: Massilia eburnea; assembly: GCF_050709955.1. GTDB lineage: Bacteria > Pseudomonadota > Gammaproteobacteria > Burkholderiales > Burkholderiaceae_D > Rugamonas > Rugamonas eburnea_A. Next base: position 32,852 of record NZ_JBNZFX010000016.1, on the reverse strand, counting down.
TGGTTCGTAGTACACGCGTGGCGGCGGGTTGTAGTAGACCGGGGCCGGCTCGTAGTAGACCGGCGCCGGCTGCGAGTACACGCGGGTCTCGACGTAGCCGCGGTTGTGGCGGCCGCCGCCGGACAGGGAATTACCAACCGCAGCGCCTACCAGGCCGCCGACCACCGCACCGCCGGTACCACCGTTGTGGTTGCCGATCGCGGCGCCAATCACGGCACCCGCAGCGGTGTTGAAGTCACGGTCGCCCGCAGCAAAAGCGGCGGAGGAGACGGTCAGGGCTGCGCCCATCAGCATCAGCCCGGCAAATCGTTTGTTGAACATGGTAATTCCCCTTTCAATCTTTATTGGAGTGTAGATTAGCGACCGGCGAAAAATTGCGCCAGTGCATATACACATTCTTACAAACTCCACGGTGGAGAGAGATTTGTATCCTTAAGTTGAACTCCCTGCACAATCTTGGCAAATACGCTATTGTGTCAAGTTCCGAGCGAAACTTAACCTTCTCACAGGAAACGCATGAACCTCCGCAAGCCCGCACTTTCCGCCCTGTTTGTCTGCCTGCTGGGCGCAGGTTTCTCCGGCATCGCGAGTGCCGCCAACCCGAACGACGCAGCCACCCTCGGCAAGATCCGCGATGCCGCGATGCAGAGCGATTACTCCTATCAGCGCCTGGAAGACCTGACCGACCTGGTGGGCCCGCGACTGTCCGGTTCCGTGGGCGGTGCAGCTGCGGTAGAGCAGGTGGCAGCGGCGATGCGCGCCCTGGGTGCCAAAGTTACCTTGCAACCGGTCAAGGTGCCGCATTGGGTGCGCGGTGAAGAGAAGGCCGAACTGGTGGATTACAAGGGCCGCCCGGCCAACATCACCCAGCGCGTGGTGCTGACGGCGCTCGGCGGCTCCGGCGCCACGCCGGCCGCTGGCCTGACCGCGCCGATCGTACTGGTGCGCGATTTCGATGAACTGAAAGCCCGCGCGGCGGAAGTGAAGGGTGCCATCGTGCTGTTCGACGTGGCGTTCGACCAGGGCATGGCGGACCGCGGCCTGGCTGGCAACGCTTACGGCCAGGGTTCTCGCTATCGCAGCAACGGTCCGCGCATGGCGGCCGAACTGGGTGCTGTGGCTGCGCTGGTGCGCTCGGTCGGCGGCGCCGATTACCGCCTGCCGCATACCGGCGCCACGATTCTGAAAGACGACCAGCGCATTCCCGCCGCCGCCGTGACGGCGGAAGATGCGATGCTGATCGGCCGCCTGATGAAGCGCGGTGCAGTCAGGATGAAGCTGACCTTGACCCCGCAAATCCTGCCGGATGCCGACACCTTCAACGTGATTGCCGACCTGCCGGGCACGGACAAATCCGACGAGGTCGTCATCGTATCCGGTCACCTGGATTCGTGGGACCTGGCAACTGGGGCGCATGACGACGGCACCGGCGTCACCACTTCGATGGGCGTGATCGAGACCATCAAGAAGCTGGGCCTGCAACCGCGCCGCACCATCCGTATGGTGGCCTGGGCGAACGAAGAGAATGGCCTGAAGGGCGGCAATACCTACTACGAAGCGCACAAGGACAAGCTGGAAAAGCAGTTCGCTGCAATCGAGACCGATGGCGGCGTGGGCCGCACCTTTGGCATCATGGGCAGCGTGCGGCGCGAAGCGGAGAAGTATTTCGCACCGGTGAGCAATGCGCTGCTGCCGATCGGCGCCGGCGTGTTCAACCGCCGCGACTCGGCATCGGGTTCGGACGTGCACCAGCTGGAGGCGGGCGGTGTGCCATCCTTCATGCCGTACGTCGACACCAGTGCCTACTTCGACTACCACCACACGCCGGCCGATACCTTCGACAAGGTGGATCCGGTGAATATGAAGAAGCACGTGGCCGTGATGTCGGCGCTGGCCTGGTACCTGGCCAACACCGACGATCCGATCGGCCGCTCGCCTGAGCCGTTGAAGTAATTACAGTGCGTTGAGGGGGATCTTGAGGTAACGCACGCCGTTATCCTCGGCCTCCGGCAGGTGGCCGGCGCTGAGATTGACCTGGATCGCAGGCAGGATCAGCACCGGCATCTGCAGCGTGGCATCGCGCTTGGTGCGCATGGCCACGAATTCTTCTTCGCTGACACCGTCGCGGATGTGGATGTTCGCGGCGCGCTGCTCGGCCACCGTGACTTCCCAGCGCGGCTCGCGGCCGGCAGGCGGGTAGTCGTGGCACATGAACAGGCGGGTTTCCGGCGGCAGCGACAGCAGGCGGTGCACCGATTTGTACAGGTCGCCTGCGCAGCCACCCGGGAAGTCGCAGCGCGCGCTGCCCACGTCCGGCATGAACATCGTATCGCCGACAAACACCGCATCGCCTACCTGGTAAGCCATGTCGGCCGGCGTATGGCCCGGCACGTGCATTGCGCGCGCCTTCAGGTTTCCGATCATGAATTCTTCATCGGCCTCGAACAGATGGCCGAACTGCGAACCGTCTTCCTTCTCGCCCTTGCGGTTGAAGATCGCCGAGAAGGCATGCTGCACCTTGCAGATGCCGGCACCAATGCCGATGCGTCCCCCCAGCTTCTCTTGCAGGTAGGGCGCGGCCGACAGGTGGTCGGCGTGGGCGTGGGTTTCCAGCAGCCAGCTCACGTTCAGGCCATGTTCGCGCACGAAGGCGATGACCTTGTCGGCGGCGGTAGTCGCGGTGCGGCCGGCCTTCGGATCGTAATCAAGGACTGAATCGACGATGGCGCACTGGCCGCCGTCCGCCTCGTAAATGACATAGCTGACAGTGGATGTAACGGGGTCGAAGAACCCCTGAATCTCAGGCTTCATTTCGCAGACTTCGTATCAGGATAGTAGGATGATTCAAGCCCAACTATTATAAAGAATCCTGATATAGCGGGCGAGGCTTATTCGTTTTACGATGCAAGCCATTGGTGTGGCGGGGAAAACTGTCGCCGTGATAAGATTTTCGACAGTGCTTCCTGAAAGAGAGGCCGCCATGCCCAAAGCAGGCTATTCACTGAAGTGGGGACTGGTCACTGGCTGTATCTGCAGCCAGTCGCTAGCGGCAGTTGCGGCTGCCGGCGGCGCAGCCACGCCGGAAAACTTTGCCAACCTGTCGCTCGAAGAATTGAGCGACGTGCGCGTGGTGTCCGTTTCAAAACGCGAAGAGCGGCTGGGCGATGCCCCGGCTTCGATATTCGTGATCTCCGCCGACGACATCCGGCGCAGCGGCGCGCGCAGCCTGGCCGAAGCGCTGCGCATGGCGCCCAACCTGCATGTGGCACAGACACCAGCCGGCAATTACACCATCACCGCGCGCGGCTTCGCAGGCAACAGCGCCAACAAGCAGTTGGTGATGATCGACGGCCGCTCGGTATATACCCCGCTACTTTCAGGGGTGTCGTGGGACGTGCAGCAGGTCCCGATGGACGCCATCGAGCGCATCGAAGTGGTCAGCGGGCCGGGCGGCACACTGTGGGGCACCAATGCCGTCAATGGCGTGATCAACGTGATTACCAAACCTGCGGCCTCCACGCTTGGCGCGATGGCCGACCTGCGCTGGGGGCAGGAGCAGTCCGGCGCTGCCTTCCGCTATGGCGCAGCAATGGAGGACGGCGCGTGGCGGGCTTATGGCATGGACTACGCCTTGCCGCATGGCGAAACGCTGGCCGGCAAGGCACTGGGCGACGCCTGGCACAATGCACAGGCGGGATTCCGTGCCGATTGGCTGCGCGGCAGCGACGCGCTCACAGTGCAGGGCGATGCCTACCGCATCGGCGCCGGGCAGGTCGTGACAGCGCCTGCCGTCCCTTTGCCCGCGGCATCCATGCGCGGCGCCAACCTGATGGGGCATTGGACCCGCCAGCTCTATGGCGGCGCCAGTGTGTCCCTGCTGGCTTATTACGACCGAACGGAGCGCGACCAGACAGGCTCCTATAAAGAGAACCTGGACGTCGCCGACCTGCAAGCGCTCTACAACTTCGCAGCGCTCGGCCGGCACACGCTGGCGGCGGGCGCCGAGTACCGCTTCGCACGCGATCGGGTACGGGTCACCAGCGGCACCGCATTCCGTCCTGAGCGCGCCACCATGCATTGGACCAGCCTGTTCGGGCAGGATACCATCGCCCTCGGCGAGCAGTTGAACCTGACGGCCGGCCTGCGTATCGAGCGCAATATGTACACCGGTACGGAATTCCTCCCCAACCTGCGGCTGGCGTGGAAAGCGACGCCTTCGACTTCGTGGTGGGCCGCTTTGTCGCGCACGGTGCGCGCGCCCTCGCGCGTCGACCGCGAAATATATCTCGATGCCGGTCCGCGCGGCAGGCTGACCGGGGGCCCGACTTTCCAGTCCGAGACGGCCCGGGTGCTGGAAATCGGATTGCGCCAGCAATTCGGTAACCGCGCCAGCTATTCGCTCACCGCTTATCGTGCCCTGTACGACAAACTGCGCACCATCAAGCCGGTTGCCCCGCTGGTTTTTGAGATCGGCAATGGCATGGAGGGCGAAACGCGCGGCTTGGAAGCATGGGGCAGCTACCAGGCCACGCCGGACTGGCGGCTCAGCGCGGGCCTGACGCTGACGCATGAAGAGTTTTCGCTCAAACCGGGAGAAGCCGATTTCGGCAACCTCTCGGTAAGGGGGAATTGGGATCCGCGCCGTGTGGCGAAATTGCGTTCCTCGTACACGCTGGGCGAAGGGCGAGACCTGGACCTGACCTTGCGCTACGTCGGCCCGCTGCGCTTCACCGCGGTGGCCGGCTACACGGCGCTGGATATCAACTTCAACTGGCAGCTGAAGCCGGGCCTGGAACTGGCGCTGGGCGCCAGCAACGCGTTGGACCGGGATCACGAGGAATTCAGTGGCGCCACCCGGCTGGCGTTGGGGCGCGGCGCCTACGTCAGGGTGATAAGCCGCTTCTAAGGCGGTCATGGTAATATCGCTGCCCATGAAATCCATGATCCGTGTCATTGCGCTTTGGCTGATGCTGGTGGCTTTGCCCTTCCAGGGCTTCGCCTCGGCCAGCATGCTGCTGTGCGCTACGGGCAGTCCTGCCAAGCCGGCCGCCCAGGCGGTGCCGGGCGGCGAGCACGATCATGCGGCGATGCTGGCCTCTGCCCAGCAGGCCGGTGACAGCGGCACCCATTGCGCCGGCAGTGCGCATGGCAGCGCAATGGGCGATTGCTGCGTCGGCGCGGCACTGGCCTACAGCTTGCTGCAACCCGTCTCTCATCCCCAGCTTGCCGAGCGCCTGCTGTTGCCCGAACCGGTGCCACCGCTGCCGGTCCACCTTGCTCTTCCCAAACGCCCGCCGCGGGCGATCCTCGCCTGATCCATGCCAGCCGTGGCGGCTGGCCCTATCCTGCGCCCCCGCTCAGGACGACCAAGCATTGGAAAGACAAACATGAACCAAGCATTCAAGCTGGCGGCGATGGCCGCCGCGGCAGCGCTGCTCTCCGGTTGCGCCACGTTCTCGGATGATGGCGGCTTCGGCGCAGTGGCACAAGCCACCAAGAGCCGCAGCGGCGCCGAGACCCGCCTGCTGCGCAACGAGGACGACCGGCGCGCGCTGGAAGAACAATTGAAAAAGCTGCTGGCCGAGCCGCTTAGCGCCGACGCGGCAGTCCAGATCGCACTATTGAATAACCGCGGCCTGCAAGCGCGCTACTGGGACCTCGGCATCGCCGAAGCGGAACTGGTGCAGGCCGGCCGCCTGGCCAACCCCGGCTTCAGCTTCAAGCGCACGCATGGCGCTGGCGAAGTTGGCATCGAGCGCACCTTGAGCATGAACTTCATCCAGTTGCTCACGCTGCCGCTGGCCAGCCGCATCGAGTCCCAGCGTTTCGAGCAGGTGAAGCTGGAACTGGCCGGCCAAGCTGTCGCGCTGGTGCACCAGGCGCGCCTGGCCTGGATCGAAGCTGTGGCCGCGCAGCAGGGCGTCGAGTATGCCCAGCAGATCAGCGATGCGGCAGATGCCAGCGGTGAGCTGGCGCGCCGCATGCAGGCCGCCGGCAACTGGAGCAAATACGATGCCGCCAAGGAGCAAGCCTTTCACGCCGATGCCATGGCCGACGTGGCGCGTGCCCGCAAGGCTGCCACCGCCAGCCGCGAAAAACTCACCCGCATCCTCGGCCTGTCCGGTGCCGAAGCCATGGCTTACCGCTTACCGGGGCGCTTGCCCGAGCTCCCGGCAAGTCCGCGCAAGGTGGACGATGCCGAAGCTGTCGCCATGCGCGACCGCCTGGACCTGCAGGCGGCCCGCCTGTCCTCGGAACGCACGGCCAAGTCCCTGGGCCTGACCAGGACCACGCGCTTCATCAACGTGCTGGAATTGAGCGGTATCAGCGAGCGCGATGGCGAGCGCCGTTCGCACGGTTATGAGATTTCAGTGGAGGTGCCGCTGTTCGACTGGGGCGGCGCCCGCGTGGCCCATGCCGAGGCGACCTATATGCAGTCGCTTAACCTGTTGGCCGCGGCGGCAGCCAATGCCCGCAGCGAGGCGCGCGAAAGCTATCAGGACTACCAGGCTTCCTACGAGCTGGCCAGGCATTACCGCGACGTGGTGATCCCGCTGCGGCAGAAGATCTCCGAAGAGACCCTGTTGCGCTACAACGGCATGCTGCTGTCGGTGTTCGAGCTGCTGGCCGATGCCCGCGAACAGGCAGCCGCCGTCAATAACACCATCACCGCGCTGAAGGAATACTGGATCGCGGACGCCAATCTGGATGCCGCGATTGGCGGTAAAGGAGTACAGCAATGAATAGTCCTGTCAACAAGCGCCGATCTTTCCTGGCCAATGGCGCCGCCGCCCTGATTGGAGCGGGCCTGGTGAGCCGTGCCGGTGCTGCCGGCTTGCCGGAGGCGCCGCTTCAATCGAACGCTTCGACCGCCCCGCCCCTGATGCCGCCTAACGGCCGTCCCTACAATCCGGTGGTGACCCTGAATGGCTGGAGCCTGCCGTGGCGCATGAAGGACGGCGTCAAGGAATTCCACCTGGTTGCCGAGCCGGTGGTGCGCGAAATTGCGCCCGGCATGTACGCCAAGATGTGGGGCTATAACGGCCAGAGCCCTGGGCCGACCATCGAGGTGGTGGAGGGCGACCGTGTGCGCATCTTCGTCACCAACAAGCTGCCGGAGCATACCAGCGTGCACTGGCATGGCCAGATCCTGCCGAGCGGGATGGATGGCGTGTCCGGCGTGAGCCAGCCTGCAATCCAGCCGGGCAAGACCTTCGTCTACGAGTTTGTCGCAAGACATGCCGGTACTTTCATGTACCATCCCCATGCTGACGAGATGGTGCAGATGGCGATGGGCATGATGGGTTTCTGGGTGACCCACCCGAAAGATCCGCGCCAGCATGCGGTGGACCGCGATTTCGTGTTCCTCCTCAGCGCTTATGATATCGAACCGGGGAGCATGGTCCCCAAGGTCAACACGATGACTGACTTTAATATCTGGACATTCAATAGCCGCGTCTTCCCCGCTATCGACCCGCTGGTGGTGCGGCAGGGCGACCGCGTGCGCATCCGCGCCGGCAACCTGACCATGACCAACCACCCGGTCCACATCCACGGCCACCGCTTCGAAGTGACCGGCACCGACGGCGGCTGGGTGCCGCCGGCCGCGCGCTGGCCCGAGGTCACTACCGATGTCGCGGTAGGCCAGATGCGCGCCATCGAATTCATTGCCGACAATCCGGGCGACTGGGCCTTCCACTGCCACAAATCGCACCACACCATGAACGCCATGGGCCACAACGTGCCAACGCTGATCGGAGTGGACCACAAAGGCGTGGCCGAGAAGATCAACAAGCTGGTGCCGGGCTATATGGTAATGGGCGACAAGGGCGGTTCGATGGGCGGCATGGAGATGGAAATCCCCGAGAATACGCTGCCGATGATGACCGGAACCGGACCGCATGGCGAGATCGAGATGGGCGGCATGTTTACGCTGATGAAGGTCCGTGCGGACCAGAAGAAGGGCGATTACACCGATCCGGGCTGGTACAAGGCGCCGCCAGGCACCACGGCTTACGAGTGGACCGGCGAATTGCCGCCGCCCGTTTCCGCGCCCAACGCGGCGCCGCCTGCCGGTGTCAAACCGGTGGAAGTAACCCGCGACAAGAAGGGGCACGACCATCATTAAGCAATTGCGCTACCTGGGGAAGTGGAGCCTGCTGGCCGGCATCGTCGCGGTGCTGGCGGGAAGCGCTTCCGCTTTCTTCCTGGTGGCGCTGGACGTAGCCACCGCGTGGCGTGAAGCCTATCGTTGGGTGGTGTGGCTGCTGCCGCTGGCCGGTTTTGCCGTCGGCTGGATCTACCTTCAGGTGGGCAGCCGCGTCGAGGCGGGCAATAACCTGCTGATCGACGAGATCCACGATCCCAAGAACGTAGTGCCGCTGCGGCTTGCGCCGCTGATCCTGTGCAGCACCGTGGTGTCGCATCTGTTCGGCGCCTCGGTCGGACGCGAAGGCACGGCGGTGCAGATGGGCGGCGCGCTGGCCGACCAGTTGACCCACGTATTCCGCCTGCCGCGCGAGGACCGCAGCACGCTGCTGATGGCTGGCATCAGCGCCGGTTTCGCTTCCGTGTTCGGTACGCCGCTGGCGGGCGCGATCTTCGGGCTGGAAGTATTGGTGGTAGGGCGCATGCGCTTTACCGCGATTTATCCCTGCATGCTGGCGGCGGTGCTGGCCGACCAGGTCACACGTGCCTGGGGCGTGGGGCATACGCATTACCCTGCCGGTACGCTCGGTGCGCCCGACGGCCCGCTGCTGTTGGCGCTGGCCGGCATCGTCGCCGCGGGCGTCGTGTTCGGCCTGGTGGGGCGTGCATTTGCCCTCGCTGCACATGGCTTGTCGGCATGGTTCAAGGCCCGCTTTGCCTATGCGCCGCTGCGGCCCCTGGTCGGCGGCGCGATCATCGCGCTGGTGGTGGGAGCCGGCGGCGCGGCCGGCATCGACTTCCACCGTTATCTTGGCCTGGGCATCGGACCCATGGTGGAAGCTTTCCGCGTGCCGCTCGACTGGTGGGACTGGATTGGGAAACTCGTGTTCACCGTCGGTTCGCTGGGCTCGGGGTTCAAAGGCGGAGAAGTGACGCCGCTGTTCAATATCGGCGCCACACTGGGCAACGTTCTTGCCCCGATCCTGCACCTGCCATTCCCGCTGCTGGCGGCAGTCGGGTTCGTTGCAGTGTTTGCCGGTGCGGCCAAGACGCCGCTGGCCTGCACCGTAATGGCGATGGAATTGTTCGGGCCCGCCATCGGCCCTTACGCTGCGCTGGCGTGCGCGGTTGCCTTCATGTTCTCAGGCCAGGCGGGAATTTACCGCGCGCAGCGACGAGAATTGCCAGACCGGCCATCAGCATAGCGTATTGCCCAGGCTCCGGAACGGGCAAGGGCTCGCCGCCAACCGTGATGGCATCGAAGGCCAGGCCGGAATCGAAGTCCTGGTCGTCCCAGTTGGTCACGCCGAATTCGAGCCGGTATTTGCCTGCCTTGGCAATGGCGTATTGCGCCCTGACCCAGCCCGTGGCGCCGCATCCGATGTCATAGCATTCATCCGAATCCGGCCCCAGCGGTGCCCACTTGGTCTGGCCGGGAGCGACGGCGACTGGGAAGGGGGTAAGCGTTGCTGCGGGCGCCGGCATCTCGAAGCCGGGGATGGCATTGCCATTGTCGTTGGTGCGGGCGGTGAACAATAGCGCCACCTGCTTGTCGTCGGCATCGAGCAGGCGCGCCCACGCGTAGTCGGCATAACCCGCGCCGTCGGTTGTCACGTAGTCGAAGCGGAAATCGAGCGCTGCGTTGGCGTCGGCCATGAAAGAGACCGAACGCAGGATCGAGCCGTTCGTTGCATTGCCCAGGCCACCGACGCCAGGCAGTGCCACCTCGCTGGTGGAGTTGTAGCTGGAGATCCAGCCATAGGCGCTGCCGCCGCCTGGCGCGAGGCCGACGACGCCGTCGGCACCCAAGGTGCCGCATTTGCCGGTGCAGCGCCATGGTGCTGGGAGGCCATTGTCAAAGGTGCCGGAAAAAGCAGGCGCGGCCAGTGCCGAGAATGCCGCGCAAGTGGCGAGCATCAGAAAGTTTCTTATCTTCATTTCGCAGCCCCGTCGAAGAGAACGCCATCATTCTCCACGCACAGGGCGCATCTGCCGAAAGACTGTCGCTATCGTGCGGATCAAGCCAATAGCCAGTTTCGCTCAGGCACGTCCAAGCTGGCCTACCTGAATGGAGCGGCTGGGCCTGGCCAGACAGTGTCGGCCAATGGGCGGCCCTGGCATTGCGATGGATCGACCAGGGTGCCGGTCTGGACGCCGCGGCAGACCCAGATCTGGCTGCCGTTTTCGCCCGTGTAGCGGTCCCATGCCCATTCACGGTCGGTATGCGGGGCGTAGCTCGGTTCGGAATACCAGTCGTCGCCGTACAGGCCGATCGTGCCGCCGACCCCGATGCTGACATCGTTATGCTTGCTGGCCGCTACGGCTAACGCGACCACGCCGGCCGCGACGCCAACCGATACCCAGGTTTCGCGCTCTTTGATGACTTCTGGGCAAGATGCTTCCGCCACGCCGCGACGGCCCAGTTCCATGCGCAGGGCATTGGAAAAGTTCATGTCGGGCGAGCCGGTGGCAAGCGTCTTGCACATTTCGAACGCGCTGGCTGCCGATGGATTGGCGTAAAAGCTCTGCGCGCCGATGCCGGCGCAGCCAGTGAGGAGCGCAGCCAGTGCTGCGGCGGGAAGCAGGGTTTTCATCCTCTTAGTATAGCAAGCCCGGTAGCGCCCAAGTCAGGCCAATAGCCAGTTGCTGCGGGGCGCCGGACGTTTTTGCAACGCTGGCATCAAGGTCCAGGCGTCCTTCGATCAGGGCATAACGCAAGCCTGCTTGCCTGGCTGGCGGGAGGTGATGGCTGCCGTAGCTTTCCAGGGAGGCGCTCCAGCGCGGGGCGAATGCATATTCGCCACCGGTGCTCCAGGTAACGCGGCCTGGCATGCCATGCTGGTGCACCCACCCCGCGTTCAAGTGCAGCAGCAGGGCGTCTCCTGCGAGCGATATTGTCAGCGGCACGTTGACGGTGTGCTGGCGGAGCATGCCATGCTGGGTGGCGAAGGCCAAGCCCAGTCCCCAACCATCCGTTTCCAGCTTGCGCAGCACGGTCTTGGCCTGCAAGGCGGCATTGCGCGCCTGGCCCTTGCCGGCAGCAAGTTCCCAGCTGCCGACCCGGCACGCCGGCATGGCCCACCATTCGCGCACGCTTCCGGTATGCTGGTGCCAGGCCTCCACCTGGCAATCGTTTGGTTCAAGGATGGCCGCGTCATCGGTGGCCAACGGGCGACCGGCCCAAGCGGTCGTCGACAGCAGGGCCCCGGCTAGCAGGATGACGCAGCGCTCATCAGGCCAGGCGCAGGCGGCGCGTGTGGAAATCGAATTCATAGATCTCTCCGTAACGTCCCCATTCAATGGCGGTACGCATGATGCGGCGCGCCTCTTCGGGGTCGTTGGACTTCAGTAGCTGCGACAGCACTTGTTCTTCCGGCAGCGCGCCGTCTGTCGAGGCACGCAGCCTACTGTAAATGTGTTGCGGCAGCGTGACGTGGGCCAGCAACTGCCGTCCAAAGATGGCCTGGCGGCCCGCGTGGTCGGCTGCTTCATAGCGCCGTCCGAGCGCAGTCATGGTGATGTCGCCGCCATCGACCGTCGCCAGGCCCAGCTGCGACAGTGCTTCGCAGGCGGGGAACAAGGTTTCGTCCGGCAGTTCGCTTTCGTCGGACAGGCGCGGCAGGTCGGCGCGGCCGTCGAAGGGTTCGGATGCCAGCAGGGACAGCACTGCTTCGATCAGCTCAATGTCGGCATCGGGCAGGCGGTAATCGGGGCCGGCTTCGCGTGCCGGTCCGGCGGCCGGTGCGCGCATCGTCATCAGGCCATACACTTCGTCCACCAGCTGGCGCACGGCCGGGCTGTCCGGATTGCGCGGGCGCGGCAGGTCGATGCGGATTTCCGTGCGAATGCGGCCCGGATCGCTGGACAGCATGATGATCCGGTCCGACATCATCACCGCTTCCTCGATATTGTGCGAAACGATCAGGATGCCGCGCGTTGGGATGCGGCCGTGGTCCCACAGCTCGAGGATGTCGTTACGCAGGGTTTCGCCGGTCAGCACGTCGAGCGCGGAAAACGCCTCGTCCATCAGCAGCACGTCCGGATTCGTCACCAGGGCGCGCGCGATGCCCACGCGCTGGCGCATGCCACCGGACAGCTCGCGCGGCAGGGCGCCCTCAAAGCCGGAAAGACCCATCAAGTCCAGCATGGCTTCGCTGCGGGCTGCCCGCTCGGCAGGCGCAACACCTTGCGCCTCCAGGCCCAGTTCCACATTCTGCTGTACGGTCAGCCAGGGGAAAAGGGCGAACGATTGGAACACCATCGCGATGCCCGGCACCGGCTCGGCCAGCGGCGCGCCGCGATACCTGGCAGCGCCGGCATCGGCCGGCACCAGGCCGGCGATAATACGCAGCAGGGTCGATTTGCCGGAGCCCGATTTGCCTAGCAGCGCGACGATCTCGCCCGACTCCAGTGCGAAGTCGACGCCATCGAGCACGGTGCGGCTGGCGCCATCGCCAGTGCGGAAGGATTTGCCGACACCTTGCAGGTCGACCAGGATTTCTTTGTTCATCAGCTTTGCTCCCGATACAAACGGCTCCAGACGAAGCGGTTGATTGCCATTACAAATACACACATCACGCCGATGCCGAGAGCGATGCGGGGAAAGTCGCCGGCATCGGTCATCTGCTTCACATAGCTGCCCAGGCCGTGGGCCACCAGCGTGGTTTTGCCCCAGGTGACATATTCGGCCACAATGCTGGCGTTCCATGAGCCGCCACAAGCGGTGACAGCGCCGGTCACATAGCTTGGGAATACAGCCGGCAAGTAGACGCGCCGCCATTTGAGCCAGCCTTTCAGGCCCAGGTTCGCTGTCGCCAGCCGCAGGTCGGTGGACAGGGTGGACGCGCCCGCCACCACATTGAATAGGATGTACCACTGGGTGCCGAACACCATCAGTGGGCTGAGCCAGATGTCCGGATTGAGGCCCAGGTGCAGCACCGAGTAGACCACCACAGGGAACAGCAGGTTGACCGGGAACGCTGCCAGGAACTGCGCCACCGCCTGGATCTTCTGCGCATAACGCGGACGCAAGCCGATCCACACCGCCACAGGCACCCAGAGCAGGGATGCCAGCGTGATCAGCACAGCCACGCGGGCCAGTGTCGTCAGGCCGAGTGCGAACACACTGGCCGCTTCGCGCCATCCAACTTCGGTATGAATGAAGGCAGCCACGCGGTAGCTGGCCCACACTGCGAGCACCAGCAACAGCGTATCGGCAACGCGTGCCGGCAGGCGCCAGCGGCGTGCGGCTTTGCCGGCGCCGCCGGTGTCGACCGGACGCGCAGGAAACCAGCCCAGGGCGGCGCGCATCAGCTTCCAGGTCTTGTCGGTCAGGCGGCTGGCGATGCGGCTGCGGCGCACCCAGTCCAGCAGCCAGGAACGGCGGCCCACTTCGCCATCCAGCTCTTCGAAGCGGAACTTGTCCGCCCATACCAGCAAGGGACGGAAGAAAAGCTGGTCGTACATGACGATGCCGACAAACATGGCGCCGATGGCCCAGGCGATGGCGCGGCCGTTCTCAGCCTCGATCGCCACCGCGATGTAGGCGCCGATGCCCGGCAGCTTGACGTCTTGCCCGGCGACGGAAATGGCCTCCGCCGCCACCAGGAAGAACCAGCCGCCCGACATCGACATCATCATGTTCCACAACAGGCCCGGCATGGCGAACGGCAGCTCGAGGCGCCAGAAGCGCTGCCATGCCGAGAGACGGAACATGCGGCTCGCCTCGTGCAGTTCGGCCGGCACGGCGCGCATCGACTGGTACAGGCTGAACGCCATATTCCAGGCTTGCGAGGTAAAGATCGCAAAAATGGCCGCGCATTCGACGCCCAACTGGCTACCCGGGAACAGGGCGATGAACGGTGCAATGGCAATCGCCTGGAACCCCAGCACCGGCACCGACTGCAGCACGTCCAGCAGCGGCACCAGGACTTTTTCAGCCAGGCGGTACTTAGCCGCCACTGCCGCGAACACGAAGGCGAATACCAGCGAGACTCCCAGCGCGGCGAACATGCGCAGGATGGTGCGCAACAGGTAATAGGGCAGCGCGGGCCGGATCGAGGCTGACCGGCATCGGCTGGCCAAGCACGAAGGGGCGTGCCATCTGCATGGCGCCATAGGCGACGGCGATCAATACCGCCAGCACGAGCGGCAGCAATGCCCAGTCCCAGCGATTGGGACGCGTTGTGATAGTTGCGAACATCAGGCTCTCCGCGAGGATGCGGGCCCACGATCGTGCGCGCTTGAATCATCATCCGCTCATGGCAGATGACGGTAGGACAGGAGCCCCGGACGTGATCGTGCCGTTATGCGATGCCGAAGTGAATTCGGTGCCAACTATGACTCGAACAAGTGCCCATGAAAGGGGGGCTCCAAAATATGATAACGGGGCGGAGTGTAGGCGGATGAGATACCCAGAGTCAACTTAGGGAATCACCTAATTTAAGCGGACGTTAAGCATGTTGCCTGTTAAAATTTCAATATTTCCCAGGCGAAAGGCGCCAGGGTCTTTTTCAGGAAGCGCACTGTGACCATCTCCGAAAGCACTGAAACCTTCTTCAATAAAACCGTCACCGCTTATGACCCGGCTTTGCCGGTCGACCTGTCCGGCGACAAAGTCTACCGGCTGGCGCTCGAATACGACGATGAACGCAAGATGCCGGACCTGTTCGACCAATTCCTGCAAAGCGCCGACAAGTCGAAGCTTGACGCACTGGTGATCGGCATGTGGGGCGAACCGTACGAAGAAAGCGCCGATGACATCATCGCGGCCTTGGTTGCCCGCGCGCCGGAACTGCCGGCACTGCGCGCCTTGTTCATCGGCGACATGACGTTTGAAGAATGCGAGATTTCGTGGATCGTGCAGGGCGACTACACGCCATTGCTGAACTCGTATCCAAAGCTGGAAGAACTGCGCATCCGCGGTGCACAGGACCTGTCGCTGGAACCTGTAACGCATACAGCGCTGCGCAAGCTGACCATCGAATCGGGCGGCCTGCCGTCTGAAGTGGTGGAGTCGCTGATCGGCTCTTCGCTGCCAGCCCTGGAGCATCTCGAAGTGTGGCTGGGCTCCGACGGTTATGGCTTTGACGGCGACGTTGAGCTGTACCGCCGCCTGCTTGGCGCACTGGCTGGCCCGTCGCTGCGCTACCTGGGCCTGCGCGACTCGGAAATCACCGACGAGCTGGCCCAATGGCTTGCGGGCGAAGAAATTGTCGGCCGACTGCACACGCTGGACCTGTCGCTCGGCACCCTGGGCGATGATGGCGCGCGCGCCTTGCTGGACAGCCCACACGTGCGTTCGCTGCGCCGCCTGGACCTCTCCCATCACTATATCTCGGCGCAGGTGCAGGAGAGCTTGAAGGCCTTGCCGCTGGAAGTGGTGCTGGATGACGCACAGGAAGACGACGATGGCGAACGCTACGTCGCGGTTGGAGAATAAGGCATTGCCAAGCCGCCTGGTTGTATTGGGTGTCGCCAGCGGCAAGCGCATCCGCTTGACGCAGCAGGCCCGCAGCCAGGCCGGCCTGCCGCCGGCCGAAGTGCTCGAATGGCGCGATTGGCTCGCGGCTCCAGGAAGGCTGAGCGGCCTGCTGGAGCGGCCGTGCGTATTCAAAATGGAGCCTCCGGGCGATGATCCGGCCGTCCAGGCACAGTTGCTGGCCGACGGCTGCGTTGTCGAAGGCATCGCCGTGCCTGGCCCGCTCGAACACGGCGAGATCGCAGTCTCGGGCGCCTGGTTCAAAGGGCTGGTGCAAGCCTTGAAGCACCTGGAGCGGCAGCTAGCAGGCATGCCACATGTACGGGTCATGAATGCCCCAAGCGAAGCCATGCTGATGACGGACAAGCTGGCTTGCCAGCAGCATCTGGCCCGGCATAAGGTGCCCGTGCCACCGGTGCTGGGCATGGTGGAAGGGTATGATCATTTCCGGGCATTGCTCGACCAGCATAGCCTGGACCGGGCCTTCATCAAGACCCGCTATGGCTCCAGCGCGTCCGGTGTGGTTGCCTACCGCCGCAACCGGCGCGGCGGAGAGCAGGCCACCACGTCGGCCCAACTGGTGGAAGGCAAGGGCGGCGCGCGGCTGTACAACTCGAAGCGCATGAGCCGCTATCACCTTGCCGCCGACATTCGAACCCTGGTCGACCTGCTGGCCGAGCAGCAGGCATACGCGGAAGGGTGGCTACCCAAGCCGCGCGCAGGCAATGGCCACTACGACATTCGCGTACTTACGCTGGCCGGCCAGCCGGCGCACCGCGTGGCCCGTGTCGGCACGCGCATGATGACCAACCTGCACCTGGATAATCGCCGTGCCGCGACGGAAAGCCTGCTCGACCCCGCGTCGCTGGATGCGCTGGAGAGCGTCGCGCGGCAGGCAGCGCAGGCTTTCCCGGCCAGCCACGTCATCGGCCTGGACCTGGTCGCCCAGCGCGGCGAAGCCCATGTGCTGGAAGCGAATGCGTTCGGCGACCTCCTTCCCGGCTTGCTCTGGCAGGAGCAGGATACCTACACGGCCCAATGGAAAAGCTTCATGCCATGACACTGCCGGCACACAGCATTCCCGACATGAACCAGGTGGTCGGCAGCCACGACATCCTGTTCATCACGCTCGATACCTTGCGCTACGACGTTGCGCAGCAACTGTTCGAAGCAGGCGAACTGCCCGTGCTCGGCCGTTATCTGCCACCCGGGGGCTGGGAGCGGCGGCATACGCCGGCCAGCTTCACCTATGCCGCGCACCACGCCTTCTTTGCCGGATTCCTGCCGACGCCGGACAGTCCCGGCCCGCATCCGCGCCTGTTTGCTACGGCCTTCCGCGGTAGCGAGACGACTTCGGCGCATACCTGTGTGTTCGAACAGGAGAGTATTCCCTCCGGACTGGCGGCTGCCGGCTACCATACCGTCTGCATCGGCGGCGTTGGCTTCTTCAACAAGCAGACCGCCTTGGGATGCGTGCTGCCGTCGATGTTCGCTGAAAGCCATTGGTCGCACTCGATGGGTGTGGACGCACCTGCTTCCACCGCCAATCAGGCGGCGTTGGCGCAGCAATGCCTGCAGGCTGCGGGTCAGCAGCGCGTGCTGCTGTTCTTGAATGTGGCAGCGATCCACAAGCCGAACCGCGTCTACCTGCGTGGCTGCAAAGCCGACAACCTGGACAGCCACGCAGCCGCACTGCGCTATGTCGACCGCGCACTGGAACCGCTGCTGGCTGCCTGTGCGGCGCGTGCACCGACCTTCGTCATCATCTGTTCCGACCACGGCAGCGCTTATGGGGAAGCTGGCTTCCAGGGCCACCGCCTGGCGCATGAAACCGTGTGGAACGTCCCTTACGCGCATTTTTTCCTTAACTCGCCCGGAGCGACGCGATCTTGAACCACCCCGTCCCCGCCAGCACACTGGCGCAACGCATGCGGCAAACCCCGTACCAGGCGTATTCCTATTCCTATCCGCATAAGTCCGCGTACCGGACCCTGGAGCAGCCCATGCCGCTGCAGGCATTGTGGGCGGGGGAAGACCGCTCGGCCTTGTTCGGCTATATCCACGTCCCTTTCTGCGAAATGCGCTGCGGCTTTTGCAACCTGTTTGCGATGGCCAATCCCGGTGACGAGCTGGTCGAGCGCTATGTGTCCCAGGTGGTGCGCCAGATGTGGGTGCTGAACGATGTGCTGGGCGAGCGGCGCTTCGCCCGATTCGCATTGGGCGGCGGGACGCCGACCTTCCTGCAGCCACGCCAGCTTGAGACCTTGCTGCGGGCCGCCGAGGATATTCTTGGTATTCGATTGCAGGACACTCCCTCCGGCATCGAGGCGTCACCGGAAACTGCGACTGCGGACAAACTGGCGGTATGCCGTGCGATGGGCATCGACCGGGTCAGCCTCGGTATCCAGAGCTTTTCGGCCCCCGAGATGCGTGCATTGGCAAGACCGCAGCAAAACGACGCGGTGCGCAGCGCCATTGCGCGCATTCGCGATGCCGGTTTCCCGACCCTTAACCTGGACTTGATCTACGGGATCGCCGGGCAAACGACCGCCAGCCTGCTGGCGTCGATCGACAGTGCGCTGGAATTCATGCCGGAAGAACTGTACCTGTATCCGCTCTATGTGCGCCAGCACACCGGGTTGGGCAAACTGGCGCAGCGGCGGGCGGCAGGGAGCTTCGACACGATCCCGCTTGCGCCGGCTGGCGACAGCCGCCTGCAACTCTATATCGCGGCGCGCGACCACCTGCGCGCAAGGGGTTACGTGCAGGTGTCTATGCGCATGTTCCGCGCGCCCCACGCCCCCGACCAGGCGGGCCCTTCCTACTGCTGCCAGAACGACGGCATGGTGGGCTTCGGCACGGGTGCCCGTTCCTACACGCGGGGGCTGCATTATTCAACCGATTACGCGGTGGGACGCGCCGGCACGATGGACATCATCAAGGGCTATCTCGCTTACCAAGACGAAGACTTCCTGGAGGCCCGCCATGGCTTCCAGCTTGGGCCGGAGGAACAGCGGCGCCGCTATGTGATCCAGTCCCTGTTGACGGACCCTGGCCTCGACTTGCTGGCCTATGCGGCACGCTTCGGCAGCACATGCCTGGACGATCTGCCCGATTTGAGGGAATTGGCTGCCCTGGGCCTGGCGGAGCAATCCGGTTCCCTTCTTCGGCTCAACGACCTTGGCTACGCCTACGCCGATACCATCGGCCCATGGCTGGCATCCGGGCGCGTGCAGGAGCTGATGTCCAGCGGTGGCGCGTCGTGCTGAACGCCGCAGGCGAAACGCCGCTCTCGCTGCTGTATCGGGGCACGCTTGAGAGCTGCAATTACGATTGCGGCTATTGCCCCTTCGCCAAACGCAAGGATAGCCGTGCCAGGCTGGCAAAGGACGCCGCCGAAGTTGCGCGCTTTGTGGCATGGGCGGGGGAGCAAAAGCGTCCCTTGCGCATCCTGTTTACTCCCTGGGGCGAAGCGCTGGTGCGGCGCCATTACCGCGCGGCGGTGCAGGCGCTGGCGGCGATGCCGCATGTCCAGCAAGTCTCGGTGCAGACCAACCTGGCAACACCGCTGTCGTGGCTGGAGCAGGTCGAGCCGAACAAAGTGACGCTATGGTGCACTTATCACCCTGGGCAGACTGCGCAGCAGCGATTCATCGAGCGTTGTGCGCGTCTGGATAAGATGGGGATAGGCTTTTCCGTTGGCATGGTGGCAATGCGCGAGCATTTTGGCGCTATCCGCGAACTGCGGGCGGCGCTGCCACCGCGCCAGTATCTCTGGCTGAACGCCTACGACAGGCGTGGTCCGGGCTATTACACGGGGCAGGACCTGGCCTGGCTCGAAGCCATCGATCCATGGTTCATCCACAACCGGCGCCCGGCACCGTCGCGCGGCAGTCCCTGCGCCGCCGGCGAGGACGTGCTCTCGGTGGCTGGCGACGGCGAGGTGCAGCGCTGCCATTTCATCCCCCAGCGGCTGGGAAATCTGTATCAGGATTCGCTGGAGTCGATGCTGGGTGAGCGGTCGTGCAGCCGCCTCAAATGCGATTGCTATATTGGGTATGCACACCGGCGGGATTTGCCGTTCGGGCAGGATTTCGGCGCCGGGACGCTGGCGCGGATTCCCTTGCGGTATGTGGCGGTTGAAGCCTGACTGGAGAGTGCCCCGGGCCGGAATCGAACCGGCACGGCCTTGCGGCCAACGGATTTTAAGTCCGGTGTGTCTACCAATTTCACCACCGGGGCATGCTTGAAGCCCGCTATTATGACATGTCTGTTGCTTAACTTCCAGTAGTGGCAAAATCGACAACGCTTGAAATCGGCGCGGAATGTTGTAGCATGCTGGTCGCAGAATCCCCTGGAAAGACCCCATGCAAATCAAGATTAACGACGTCCTGCGGGACTATATCGAACCGTTGACCGAGGCTGAGCGCACCGCGCTGGAACGCAGCCTGCTGGCCGAAGGTTGCCGCGATGCGCTGGTGCTGTGGAACGATATCCTGGTCGATGGCCATAATCGCTACTCGATCTGCCAACAGCACGGCATTCCCTTCAAAGTCACCCAGAACACGAGCTTCAAGGATATTGAAGACGTGATGCTGTGGATGATCGACAACCACCTGGGCCGCCGCAGCGTGTCGGATTTCCAGCGTGGCGTGCTGGCCCTGCGCCAGCAGGAAATCATCGCCAAGCGCGACCAGGCCGTGAAGGAGCTGGCCAAGGCGGAAGATGCCGCCATTGCGCCGCCCGACCCGGAAGCCGAAGAAGCGGCGCCACCGCCGAAGCCGAAAGCCAAGCGCGAAGACATCGCCCGTGCCGCACGCTTGAGCGCCAATACCCTGGGCCAGATCGAAAAGATCACCCGCAGCGCCACGCCGGAGTTGGTGGAGGCTGTGCGTTCCGGTACGATCTCGATCAATGCCGCCGCTACGGTGGCCTCGCTGCCGGAGGATGACCAGAAGTCGGCTGTCGCCGGTGGCCGGAAGTTCCTGCAGCAGGCTGCCCGCGAGATCCGCGAACAGCGCGCCGCCAACCGCCCGCCGAAGGCGCCGAAAGAGGATGCGGCTGAGGGGCATTACGATGCGGCCGAACGCCCGGCGCCGCTGACCGAGGTGGAGGTGCTGCGCCTCGAGGTCTCGCAACTGAAGGAAAAGAATGCCGCGCTGCGTGCTGAAAACGCCGACCTGCGCGAACGCATTGCACAACTGGTGGAGCAATAAAGCATGCTTAAGCTGAATGCCGCGCTCGTCGCGTTCTGTGCCATTCCTGCGATTGCCGCGCCGGCCGCCCCTCAGGCGCCGGGTGCATTGAGTCCTGCGGAAACGCTGCGCCTGCAAGCGATTGCCAAGCGCGTCACGATCCTGCGCGACAAATGGGGCATTCCGCACGTGTATGGCAAGAGCGACGCCGACGCGGTATTCGGCATGATGTATGCGCAGTCGGAAGATGATTTCAAGCGTATCGAACTGAATTTCATCAACGCCATGGGCCGGCTGGCGGAAGTGGAGGGCGAGAAGGCCCTGTACCAGGACCTGCGCATGAAACTCTTCATCACGCCCGGGCAATTGAAGGCGCAGTACAAGGTGAGCCCGGAGTGGCTGAAGAAACTGATGGTGGCCTGGGCCGATGGCCTGAATTTCTACCTGCACACCCACCCGAAGGTGCAACCGCGCCTGCTGGCCCGTTTCGAGCCGTGGATGGCGCTCAGTTTCAGTGAAGGCAGCATCGGCGGCGACATTGAAACCGTTAACATCGAGCAGCTGAAGGCGTTCTACAGCAAGCATCCGGCGCCGGCGCTGGCGGCGGGGGGCAGCGACCGCGATAACGAACCGCGCGGCTCGAACGGCTTTGCCATCGCACCGGCCCTGAGCAAATCGGGGCATGCGCTGCTGATGATCAACCCGCATACCTCGTTCTATTTCCGGCCCGAGATTCACGTGAACAGCCAGGAAGGACTGAATGCCTATGGCGCGGTGACCTGGGGCCAGTTCTTCGTCTACCAGGGCTTCAACGACCGCATCGGCTGGATGCACACCTCCGGCGGTGGCGACGTGATCGACGAATACCTGGAAACGGTGGTCGAGAAGAGCGGAAAATTTTTCTACCAGTACGGCAAGGAGCTGCGCCCATTCCGCACCGAACAGTTGCACCTGCCGTACAAGGCTGCCGACGGCAGCATGGCGGAGAAAACCGTGACGGCCTATTTCACGCATCGCGGCCCGGTTGTGCGGGAGCAGAACGGCAAATGGGTGTCCGTGGCCATGATGAACGAGCCGCTGAAGGCGCTGACGCAATCCTACATCCGCACCAAGGCGCGCAACTATCCAGCCTTCTACAAATCGATGGAGCTGCGCACCAACTCCTCCAACAACACCGTATATGCGGACGCGGACGGCAATATCGCCTACTTCCACGGCAATTTCATGCCGGTACGCGACCAGCGTTTCGACTACACCAAGCCGGTCAACGGCGCCGAACCGGCGACTGACTGGAAAGGCTTGCACCAGGTGCGCGAAACCATCCAGCTTTTCAACCCGAAGAGCGGCTGGATCCAGAACACCAACAACTGGCCATTCTCGGCGGCCGGAACGTCCAGCCCGCGCCCTGAAAACTACCCGGCCTATATGTCGGTCAACCCTGAGAATGCGCGCGGCATCCATGCAGTGCGCGTGCTGCAAGGGAAGACGGACTTCACCATCGACAGCCTGATCGCGGCCGCTTACGACAGCCAGTTGACGGCCTTCGAACCGTTGCTGCCGTTACTGGTGCGCGCTTACGATGAAGCGCCGGCCAGCGACCTGTCCAAGGCCGCCGTGATCGAACAGATTACGCTGCTGCGCGACTGGGATATGCGCTACTCGCTGACATCGGTGCCCACTTCGGTGGCGATCTACTGGCTGCAAGACCAGGTCAAACAATACGGCCAGGCCGCGAAAGACAAGGGCATTCCGATGCTCGACTACCTGGCAACCCAGCTTACTTCGAAGCAGCGCCTGGATGCGCTGGTGCGGGCATCGAACAAGCTGGCCGCCGACTTTGGCAGCTGGAAAACGCCATGGGGCGAGATCAACCGCTTCCAGCGCCTGAGCGGCGATATCGTGCAGCCGTTTGACGACAACAAGCCAAGCATTCCCGTGCCTTACGCGTCCGGTAATTACGGCGCGCTGGCCGCTTATGGCATGACGTCGCAACAGCGCACCAAGCGCATGTATGGCGAGCGCGGCAATAGCTTTGTCGCGGCTGTCGAGTTCGGGCCCAGGGTAAAGGCGAAGAGCATCCTGGCGGGCGGCCAGAGCGGCGACCCGGCATCGCCGCACTTCATCGACCAGGCCGAGATGTATGCGCGTGGCGAATTCAAGGACGTGCTGTTCTACAAGGAAGACATTGAAAAGAACCTGGAACGTAAATACCGTCCGGGCGAATAAGGTTCACGTTTGAGATAGCGCAAAGTCCTCCCCGCATTGGCAGGCGCACAATGAAGTGACAAACTGCCAATGGGGAGGCGCCCATGTCTTCCAATCCCGACGAGAAGGGCAGCACCGCCTGCCAACGGATCGAGGAATTCATCTTCATCCGCGAACTGAATGAAGTGTTCCTGCTGCTTGACCATATTTCCGGGCGCTGGGACAAGAGCCTCTACAATTTTCATAACCACGACGACGGCGAGCCGCATATCGATGAACTGTGCGCGATCGGCCTGACGCCGCCCGAAAGCGACCAGCAGCGCGTGGCGCAGGCGGTCAAGGTGCTGTGCGCCAAAGACAAGCTGAATGCCGCCGCCCGTCCTGCAACCGGCCTGACGATTGCCTTTACCTTGCTGGTGGTGGGCGAAGACAACCGGCGCGACTGGCGCAACTGGTTGCGCGACAAGATATTCGGCAACGGCGCCATCGAAAACGGTTCGGGAATCAGCCCGCACTGGGACAAGCCGACCCGCCTGACGCTGGCCCGCAATGCTTTTCCCGGCCTGGTCAGGGTGGCCTCAAGTTTCAACCTGCGCATGAAGCTGGTGGTCTACCTGCTGCTGGTGGGACTGGTGCTGACCTGCCTCATGTCCTGGCACGTCGCTGGCGGCAGTGCTATCCTGCAGCACCTGGACGCGGTGCAGCTGGCACAAGCCGCATTGTCCAAGGAGATTGCGGAGGCGGAGTTCAAGCATGCCACCAGCGCCACCGCGCCGCCTCTGCAGTTCTGTACCGAATCCGATAAGGCCGGTGTGCCGCACTACCGCAGCACGGACGAGTACCAGCTTTGCTCGCGGCGCAGCCATCTGACGGCGCAGTCGGCCGCAATCAGCATGAACCTGCGCGATTGGCTGGTGCCCTGGCAGGCCTGTTATGGCCTGCTGGCGCGCCCGTTTGACCGCTTGCCGGAGGGCGGCGTGGTGCAGGCGCGTGCCACGCCCGTGGAGCAAGAGAACCGCTTGCAGCGCGCGCTGGAAGAACAGGCACGGGTGGTCACGCTGGTGGTGGGAACGGCCGTCCTGCCCTTGTGTTACGGCGTGCTGGGCGCCGGCGCAGCCGTGGTGCGCGGGCTGTGGGCGAAGATGCGCGAAAGCCTGTTGTCGCCGCGCGATTTCACGCTGGCCTTGCTGCAGCTGGCGCTAGGCGCCACGATCGGCGCCTGCATCGCCTTGTTCGTCAATCCTTCCGGCCGCACGCCGGGCAGCGAGATCGGCTTGTTGGGAAACTGGGCGCTGAGCACGTCGGCGCTGTCCTTCATCGCCGGCTTCGGCGTGGAGGGAGTGTTCGTGGCG
Organism: Massilia eburnea; assembly: GCF_050709955.1. Lineage (GTDB taxonomy): Bacteria > Pseudomonadota > Gammaproteobacteria > Burkholderiales > Burkholderiaceae_D > Rugamonas > Rugamonas eburnea_A. The sequence goes on along the minus strand of NZ_JBNZFX010000016.1, from coordinate 8,472 downwards.
CTGGAAAGCCTGGTGCGGCGGGTGTTCAACATCAGCGACCCGGTGCGGCGGCCAAGCGACTAGCGCACTTCCAGCACTTCAATGATGTGGAAGCCATCTTCCGCCAGGATTGGCGGACTGATTTCACGGAGCGGCAGGCAGAACGCCACGCGCTCCACTGCAGCCAGCGCTTCGCCGCGGCGGAAGAAGCCCTGCGGCATGCTGTGCGGCGTCGCATACGGATTGCTGAACTGGGGCTCCAGCAGTTCAAAGTCGATGCCGCTTTTCCAGTCGTTGCGCAAGGTGATGGCACGCTGGTAGGCCATGCGCGTGGCGCCATAGGTCGCGCTGGCCTGGCCGGGGCCGGGCGTGCCAGGCATGACGATCAACTGGCGCACCCGCACTTCACGACGCACTGCGGAATGCAGGTCGCACTCCATTCGATCTTCCTTGAAACGCGGGCTGTAGGAGATGAGGGGAGCGGATCGCGCAACTTCGCTGACGGGTTGCTCCATGTGCCAGTTCCAGGCGATGATTCCAAACGCGATCGCCGCCGCCAGCATGCCGACCGAAATGCGGAAAGCACGGTTGACACGCCGCTGTGTTGAGCGCTCTTCGCTGAAGTCGACCATCGCCAGCTGCGCTGCCGACAATGCTGCACGGCCGGCCGCCGCTTGATGGCGTTCATCGGCAGTCGGCACCAAGGGCACGTCGGTCTTGGCGGCATCGGCTGTTTCAGGGACTTCATGGCTTCGCACCGGCGCGTGGCAGTGCGGACATTGGATGTCGTGGGTCGGGTCGATGGCAGCGCCACAGGCATGGCATTTGTGCTGATTGACCTCCGTCGCGACATTCCTGGCGATCGCTCCGCCGTCTGCCGCATGGGTCGCGATAGCCAGCCGCGCCGGATCGATCACGCCCACCGCCGATTGGCAGGCAGGGCACGCGTCAACCGGACGGCCGGGCAGGGGGAAGCCGCAATCCGCGCAAAACAGCTCCTTGCCGGCGGCAAGCAGCGCGCGGATGTCGGCCCAGGCCAAAGGGCGCACGAAGCCCTTCTCGGCGAGGTACAGGATATAGGTCTGGTAATAGCCATGCCCGTATGGACAATCAAGCTGGCTGGTACGCCCGAAGCGCGTCCTGTTGAAGACCGGCTTCAGCGCGGCGCGGCAAACGGGACAGGACTGCACCCTTGCCAGCGATACTGCGTGGGCATGATCGCCATCCGCTTGCATCGCCCCGTGAATTTCGCGCAAGAATTCGGCGATGCCGGCACCTGCCAGGCGCACCGATTCCGTATCGTCGAACCACACCAGGCAGCAGTGTGGACAGGTGTCGATCTCCACACGCCGCTGGTAGTGGCCGGACAAGTCAAGCGCCCGCATCGGGCGCTTGCAGTTGCTGCAGTGGCGTTCAGATGGCGTCGAGTGCATTGCGCAGGTCTTGGCGCAAGTCCTCGATATCTTCAATGCCGACGGAGAGCCGGATCAGGCCATCGCCGATGCCCAGTGCGGCGCGCTGCGGCGCCGGTATCGATGCATGGGTCATCAGGGCAGGGTGCTCGATCAGCGACTCCACGCCGCCCAGGCTTTCCGCCAGCGCGAACACTTCACAGCGTTCGAGGAAGCGGCGGGCGCCGGCCAGGTCGGTATCGAGATCGATCGAGATGATGCCGCCGAAACCGTCCATCTGCGCCTTGGCCAGGGTGTGCTGGGGATGCGACTCCAGGCCTGGGTAGAACACCTTTTTGACCTTGGGCTCGCGTTCCAGCCAGCGCGCCAGTTCGAGCGCGCTCTTGCAGTGGCGCTCCATGCGGATCGCCAGCGTTTTCACGCCGCGCAGCGCCAGGAAGGCGTCGAACGGACCGGCAATGGCGCCCACGGAATTCTGCAGGAAAGCCAGCTGCTCGCGCCAGGCCGACTGGCGTTCTTCCGCGCCGACCACCGCGATGCCGCCGATGATGTCCGAGTGGCCGTTCAGGTACTTGGTTGCGGAGTGCACCACGATGTCGAAGCCCAGTTCCAAAGGGCGCTGCACGATCGGGCTGGCAAAGGTGTTGTCGGCCACCGCCAGGATGCCGCGCTCGCGGCAGATGCGGGCGATGGCTGCCAGGTCGGCCAGCTTGAGCATCGGGTTGGTCGGGGTCTCGACCCAGACCATTTTGGTTTCCGGGCGCAGGGCGGCCAGCAGGTTTTCCGGATTGGTCAGGTCGGCGTAGGTGAATTCATGCCCGGCGCTGCGGCGGCGCACGCGCTCGAACAGGCGGAAAGTGCCGCCATACATATCGTCGCCGGCCACGATGTGCGAACCCGCATCGAGCAACTCCAGCACCGTCGAAATGGCGGCCAGGCCGGACGCGAAAGCGAAAGCTTGCGCTCCGCCTTCCAGGTCGGCCACGCAGCGCTCCAGCGCCCAGCGCGTAGGGTTGTGCGAACGGCCGTAGTCGAGGCCTTTGTGCACGCCCGGGCTTTGCTGGACGAAGGTGGACGTGGCATAGATCGGCGGCATGATGGCGCCGGTCGTAGGATCCGGATGCTGGCCGGCGTGGATGACGCGCGTGGCCAGGTGGGCTTTGGTTTTTTTTATCTGTCAAGATAAGGTCCTGCGCAAATGGTTAAGTAAGTCGTAGCGGGTGATCAGGCCATAGAATTTGCCGCCTTCGGCGATCACGGCGGTCAGGCCACGGTCTAGGGTATCACGGAGCGCGGGCGTGCCTGCTGATGGCGCTAGGGTCTCGACGCGGCTGGTCATGGTGGCGCCCACTTCGCCTTTGAACTGGGCTGCGTCACTTTCTACCTTGAGCAGGATGTCCGACTCGTCGATGATGCCGGCCAGCTTGCCGTTGTCGATTACCGGCAACTGCGCCAGGTCGGCTGCGCGCATGCGGTTGAAGGCGATCAGCAGGGTGTCGCTTGGCGCCACGCTGACCACGTCGCCGTTCTCGAACAGGCGGCCAATCAGGTCGCGCAGGTCGCCCAGCTTCTGGCGTTGCAGCAGGCCCTGGTCGAACATCCAGCTGTCGTTGTAGACCTTGGACAGGTAGCGGGTGCCGGTGTCGCAGACAAAGGTCACCACGCGTTGCGGCTTGTCCTGTTCGCGGCAGTATTTCAGGGCGGCGGCCAGCAGGGTCCCGGTCGAGGAGCCTGCCAGGATGCCTTCGGCCCGCAGCAGGGCGCGCGCGCTGTCGAAGCTCTCCTGGTCGGTGATGGTGTAGGCCTGCGAAATCGCATCCATGTTCGCAATGGCGGGAATGAAGTCTTCGCCGATGCCCTCCACGGCCCAGGAGCCGCTGGTATCGGCCACTTTTCCGGTGTCCACGTATTCCTTCAGGATCGAACCCTTGGGGTCGGCCAGGATGAATTTGACGTGCGGCGCCACCTTGCGGAAGTAGCGTGCCAGCCCGGTCAGCGTGCCGGAGGAGCCGACGCCTACCACGATGGCGTCGATTTCGCGCGCCATCTGCTCCCAGATTTCGGGGCCGGTGGTGGTTTCGTGGGCCAGCGGGTTGGCCTGGTTGTTGAACTGGTCGGCGAAGAATGCGCCGGGGATTTCGCTGGCCAGGCGGGCCGCGTAATCCTGGTAGTACTCGGGGTGGCCCTTGCCGACGTCCGAGCGGGTGATGCGCACGTCGGCGCCGAGCGCCTTCAAGTGCAGGATCTTCTCGGTAGCCATCTTGTCCGGCACCACCAGCAGCACCTTATAGCCCTTGATGGCGCCCACCAGGGCCAGCCCCAGGCCGGTATTGCCGGCCGTGGCCTCGACGATGGTGCCGCCGGGCTTGAGCTGGCCGGCGCGCTCGGCCGCTTCGATAATGGACAGGCCGATACGGTCCTTGATGGAGCCGCCGGGGTTCTGGGATTCGAGCTTGAGGAACAACCGGCATGGGCCGGTGTCGAGACGAGTGACTTCGGCAAGCGGGGTATTGCCGATCAGGCTGAACAAAGCTGCAGGACGGGTATTCTGCATTTTCTCTCCTTGCGAAAAACGCGCATTGTGTGGCGATCCGATTGAACCAAGAAGGAATATCTTTGCGCTAGCTTATACCTTTTTTGATGGTTAGCGGCTCGCGTATAATCCCGCAGCGACTTTTAAAATAATTTCCACCGTGGCAAAACTCTACTTCCGCTATTCTGCGATGAACGCAGGCAAATCGACCTCCATGCTGCAGGTCGCCCATAACTATGAAGAGCAGGGCCTGATCGTGCGCCTGTTCACCGCGGCCATCGACAACCGCTACGGGGTGGGCAAAGTGACGTCCCGCCTCGGTCCGCAGCGTGAAGTCGAGCTGTTCTCGCCGGATACCAGCTTCCTGCAAGACATGCAGAAAGTGGCCTGCGTGCTGGTCGACGAGGCGCAGTTCCTGTCGCCGGAGCAGGTTAAACAGCTGCACCAGCTGGCCCAGGCCAAGGGCGTGCCGGTGATTTGCTACGGCTTGCGCAGCGACTTCCGCGGCGAACCGTTCCCGGGGTCGTCCTACCTGCTTGCGCTGGCGGACGATATCGAGGAAATCAAGAATATCTGCACCTGCGGCAAAAAAGCCACGATGAATATCCGCGTCGACGAGAAGGGCGAGCGCATTCGCGAAGGCGAGCAGATCAGCATCGGCGGCAATGAGGCCTACCGCCAGGCTTGCGGGCGCTGCTTCTACACGGGTTAATTGGATAAGCTGTTTTACCTGACGCCGTCGCTATGCCTGGCGGTGGCAATCTGGGTGCTGTCGCGGCGCTATGTGGTGTTCACGCTGCTGCAGCTTCCCGGCACCTTGTGCCATGAGCTGGCGCATTTCCTGGCCGGGCTGCTCACGTTTGCGCGGCCGGTTTCACTGTCGATCATCCCGCGCCGCGAGGGAAGCGGCTACCGCCTGGGCGAAGTCAAGCTCGCCAACGCAAGCTGGTACAACGCCGCGCTGACTGCGTTGGCGCCGCTGCTGCTGGTGCTGATTCCCTGGTGGATTGCCGTGCTGCGCACGCGCGGCGCCTGGCATTTTGCGCCGCTGGACGCCGGCCTGGCTTTCCTGATCGCGCCGCAGTTCCTGGCCTGCTGGCCCTCCGCGGCGGACTGGAAACTGGCCATGCGTTCATGGCCATTGCTGATTATTGCAGGCGCAGGGTGCTACGCCTGGAGGCATTACCCTTGGCTGCATGCATGGCCTTGGCCGGCAGCTTGAAGGCGCGTACCTCGCGTGCCAGCGCTTCGGCCTGATCCTGCATCGCCGTAGCCGCAGCGGCAGCTTCCTCGACCAGGGCGGCATTCTGCTGCGTGACCTGGTCCATCTGGCCGATAGCCTGGTTGACCTGGTCGATGCCGGCGCGCTGCTCTTCGCTGGCGGCGCTGATTTCGCCCATGATGTCGGTCACGCGGCTGACGCTGTTGACCACTTCTTCCATCGTCGCGCCGGCCAGTTCGACCAGCTTGGCGCCGGCTTCGACTTCGCCGGTGGAGTTGGCGATCAGGCCCTTGATCTCCTGCGCCGCGGCGGCGCTGCGCTGGGCCAGGTTGCGCACTTCGGTGGCCACCACGGCAAAACCGCGGCCCTGTTCACCTGCGCGTGCCGCTTCCACCGCCGCATTCAGGGCCAGGATATTGGTCTGGAAGGCGATACTGTCGATCACCGAGATGATGTCTTCAATCTTGCGCGAAGCGTCGTTGATGGCGCCCATCTTCTGCACCACCAGCGCAACCTGTTGGCCGCCACGCGAGGCCACGTCCGACGCCTCTCGGGCCAGCGCATTGGCCTGGCGCGCGTTGTCGGCGTTCTGGCGCACAGTCGAGGTCAGTTCTTCCATCGAGGCGGCGGTTTCCTCCAGGCTGGAGGCCTGCTGCTCGGTGCGGGCGGACAGGTCCTGGTTGCCGGCCGCGATCTGCGACGACGCCGTGGCGATCTGGTCGGCGCCTTCGCGCACGCCGCCAACGACGTTGGCCAGGCGCTCGCTGATGCCGTTCATGGCACCCAGCACTTTGCCGATTTCGTCTCCAGTGGTGACGTCCAGGGCGCACGGTCAGGTCGCCGCCGGCGATCCGGCCGGCCGCATCCTGCACCTGTACCAGCGGACGGCTCACGATGGCGCGCACCAGCAGCAACAGGCTGGCGGCAAAGGCGAGCAGGGGCGACGACGCCGCATACGGCGTAGCGGTTGCGGGCAGTGACCGCATCCCTGGTGATCTCATGGACGTAGGTGCCGCCAGCGACGACCCATTTCCAGTCATCGAAGTAGCGGTAGACCAGCAGCTTTTCCTGCGGTGAGGCTTGGCTGCCGGTGTCGGCCCACATGTAGTGGATCTCGCCGGTCTTCTTTTCCAGCATCTCCTGGATGAAGGATTTGCCGTTGCTGTCCTTGGTGTCGAGCATCGGCGCACCTTCCTTGGAAGGGTGGACCAGCAGCGTGCCGTAGTCCCTTGCCGGCAGCAGCGTTCAGCACGTAGACATAGCCGGTTTCGCCGATGCGGATGCCCTTGATCTTGTCCTTCAGGGCCGCAATGTTCTTGCTGATATCCAGGCCGATGAACAGCACGCCAACCACTTTGCCGGAAGCGTCCTTGACCGGGTCGTACTGGGTGATGTACGGCTTGCCGAACAATTGCGCCAGGCCGGTGTAGGAGCGCCCTTCGCGCAGCATGGCGTAGCTTGGATTGTTGTGGTCAAGCTTGGTGCCTACAGCGCGCTGGCCGTCTTCCTTCTTGACCGAGGTGGTCACCCGTACGAAATCAGCGCCGTCGGCGGCGAAGATGGTGGCGATGGCACCGGTTTGCGCGGTGAAGTTGTCGGGAATACTGAAGTCGTTGTTGACGGCCTTGCCATTGGCGGACAACTGGCCGCCATCCAGCTCGAATGGACCCGGCGCGTAAGTGGCAAATTGACGGGCATAGCTGGCCGCATCGTTGACCATGGCCGCATTGAACACGTCCAGCATGTTTGCCACGCCGTTCAGGTCGGACGCGACCTGGTCGCGCGCACGCTGCTCCAGCATGGCGCTACTGGTCCAGCTGATGAAGGTGATAAGTAGCGCTAACAGTGCGCTGACAAGGACGAAGGTGAAGGCGGCAATCTTGGTGCCGACGCTCCAGCTACGCGCGGGGGGGCGTAAGAGTGGACATGGATTCTTGTTTATTTTCGGGGAAGGGCCGATATGATATCGCGTTGCCGCCTGGAAAAATCACTTGTTACAAAATGTTTCTCAGGAAATTCAATGACTTAGCGTAAATCTTTCCAAGGAGCTCAGCCTTCAGGCTGGCTTAAGTGAAGCCCAGCACACTGCCCATCATCCCCCCTCTCACCGAGAGTGTCCTATCCTGTAAAATGGGATTAGTACTATTCTTATAGAGTCACCTACGTTCGGAGCAAGCCGATGAAGAAGCACACCCTGTTGGCCACCATGTCCCTGGCACTGATCACCGCTTATGCAAGCGCAGCCCAGGCAGACAAGGCGACAGATGTACCCGTCAAGCCTGCAGCACAGCAAACCCAGGCCGCCTTGTGGGCGTCCCGCGTGCTGTCGCGCTACCATTACAAGGCTATGCCGCTGGACGACGCGATGTCGGAGAAGATCTTCGACCGCTACTTCAAATCGCTCGATGGCGAAAAGCTGTTCTTTACCCAGGCCGATATCGATTCCTTCAACAAGGAAAAGTCCCGCCTGGACGACGCGATCACCAGTGAAAACCTGCAAACGCCGTTCACCATTTACAACCTGTACCAGCAGCGCTTCTCGGACCGCATGGCGTATGCCCGCGAACTGCTGAAGACCAAGTTCGATTTCTCGCAGGACGAGAGCTACCAGTTCGACCGCGAAAAGGCCGATTGGCCGAAGACGGACGCCGAGGTGAAAGACCTGTGGCGCAAGCGTGTCAAGAACGACTGGCTGCGCCTGAAGCTGGCCGGCAAGGACGACAAATCGATCCGCGAAACGCTGGACAAGCGCTACGAGAACTACGTGAGCCGGTCGCGCAAGCTGAATAGCGAAGACGTGTTCCAGATCTTCATGAACGCATATGCCATGTCGATCGAGCCGCATACCAACTACCTGGGACCGCGCGCTTCCGAGAACTTCGACATTTCCATGCGCCTGTCGCTGGAAGGCATTGGCGCCGTGCTGCAGAACCGCGACGAATACACCGTGATCCGCGAAATCGTGCCTGGCAGCCCGGCCGGCCTGTCCAACAAGCTGAAAGTGGGCGACCGCATCGTTGGCGTGGCACAGGGCGAAACCGACAAGTACACCGACGTGCTGGGCTGGCGCATCGACGACGTGGTGCAGTTGATCCGCGGCCCGAAAGATTCGACCGTCAAGCTGCAGGTGCTGGGCGCCGATGCCGGCCCGGACGGCAAGCCGTACGTGCTGTCCCTGGTGCGCAAGAAAATCAGCATGGAAGAGCAGTCGGCCAAGCGCTCGATCCTGGAAGTCAAGGATGGCGCCGTGAAGCGCCGCATCGGCGTGATCTCGCTGCCGACCTTCTACCAGGACTGGGATGCGCGCCGCAAGGGCGACAAGGACT
>NZ_JBNZFX010000015.1:0-79520 GCF_050709955.1 Massilia eburnea | reverse complement strand
CTAAGGTAGAATGGCGGGATTTTCCGCTGATCGCAGCGCTCTTTATTATTAGTAGGCCACCAATGCTAGACAACCTGACTACGCGCCTTGCCAAAGTCGTCAAGACGATGCGCGGCGAGGCCCGCCTGACCGAAGCCAACACCGCCGAAATGCTGCGCGAAGTGCGCATGGCGCTGCTGGAGGCCGACGTCGCCCTGCCGGCCGTGCGCGAATTCATCGCCAAGGTCAAGGAAAAAGCCCTCGGCGAAGAGGTGATTTCCTCGCTGACCCCGGGCCAGGCCCTGGTCGGCGTGGTGCAGCGCGAACTGGGCGCCCTGATGGGCGCGGACCTGGGCCCGGAAGCGTCGCAGCTGTCCTTCGCCCAGCAGCCGCCCGCCATCATCCTGATGGCCGGCTTGCAGGGTGTGGGTAAGACCACCACCGTCGGCAAGCTGGCCAAGTACCTGAAAGAACAAAAGAAGAAGAAAGTGCTGACCGTATCGGCCGACGTGTATCGTCCGGCCGCGATCGCCCAGTTGCAATCGGTGACCAGCCAGGTCGGCGCCGACTTCTTCCCCTCCACCGCGCAGGACAAGCCGGTCGACATTGCCCTGGCCGCGCTGGACTGGGCCAAGAAGCACCACCATGAAGTGCTGATCATCGACACCGCCGGCCGCCTCGGTATCGACGAAGAGATGATGAAAGAGATCGCCGCCGTGCACGGCGCGGTCAAGCCGATCGAAACCCTGTTCGTGGTCGACGCCATGCTGGGCCAGGACGCGATCAATACCGCCAAGGCCTTCAACGACGCGCTGCCGCTGACCGGCGTGGTGCTGACCAAGCTCGATGGCGACTCGCGCGGCGGTGCGGCGCTGTCGGTGCGTCACATTACCGGCAAGCCGATCAAATTTGCCGGCGTGTCGGAGAAGCTGGACGGCCTGGAAGCGTTCGATCCGCAGCGCATGGCCAACCGCATCCTGGGCATGGGCGACATCCTGGCCCTGGTCGAGGAAGCGCAGAAGAACGTCGACACCAAGGCGGCTGCCGAGCTGGCAGCCAAGGTCAAGTCGGGCGGCAAGTTCGATATGAACGACTTCAAGGCCCAACTGGCGCAGATGAAGAAAATGGGCGGCATGAGCGGCCTGCTCGACAAGCTGCCGGCCCAGTTCCAGCAAGCGGCAGCCGGCGCCAACATGGGCCAGGCGGAGAAGCAGGTGCGCCGCATGGTCGGCATCATCGACTCGATGACGCCGCAGGAACGCGCCAAGCCGGAACTGATCAAGGCGGCCCGCAAGCGCCGTATCGCGGCCGGCGCCGGCGTCCAGGTGCAGGAAGTAAACCGCATGCTGACCCAGTTCGAACAGATGCAGACCATGATGAAGAAGTTGTCCGGCGGCGGCATGATGAAGATGATGCGCTCGATGAAGGGCATGATGCCGGGCATGCGCTAAGCCCCGCCAGCCCCCTAAAAGCCGCCTTCGGGCGGCTTTTTTTGTGTTTACGTCTTGTTTCCCCTAAAAAACCCACAAAAACACTTGCACAAGCTGCAAACCCCCGCCAATATTAGCCGTGCGATAGTATTGCGCAATTTTCCATTTGTTTGTTAAGGAGGCTCGAATATGGCAACAGCCAAGAAAGCAGCACCAGCAGCAAAGAAAGCCGCCGCCAAGCCAGCAGCAAAAAAAGCTGCGCCGGCAAAGGCAGCAGCCAAGCCAGCAGCAAAGAAAGCAGCAGCAGCACCAGCCGCACGTAAGCCTAACGCAGCCTTCATGAAGGCGATGACACCATCGAGCGCACTGTCCGCCGTAGTCGGTTCCGCACCGCTGCCGCGCACCGAAGTGACCAAGAAAGTCTGGGACTACATCAAGAAACTGAACCTGCAGGACGCCGCCAACCGCCGCATGATCAATGCGGACGACAAGCTGAAAGCTGTCTTCGGCGGCAAGGCCCAGGTTTCCATGTTTGAAATGACCAAGCTGATTTCCGACCACCTGAAATAAGCTGCTTCTGGCTGTTGCAGCCATTCGAGGAGCCCCGACGCCACGCGCTCGGGGCTTTTATTTTTTATGCATACACGCCTTCACCTCACCCTGCCCCTGCCCGCCGCCCTGGCTCACGCGCCGCGGGAACTGCTGGCCGGGCGCTCCGCCGCCACGGCTTAGCCATCGGCCATGCCAGCACTGCACCGCCTTGCCATACCCCTCGCCAGCCTGACAGCCCTGGGCCTGCTGGCCTCGGACCTGTACCTGCCGGCGATTCCCGTGATGGCGGCGGAGCTCGGCGCCTCCATTCCATCGGCGCAGGCGACCATGGCCCTGTTCATGGCGGCACTGGCCCTGTCGCAACTGGCCTGGGGCTGGGCGGCCGACCATTTCGGCGACCGCCACACCATCATGGCCGGCACCGCCCTGCTTGGCGGCGGCAGCCTGGTTTGCGCCATGGCGCCCTCGATCGACTGGATGCTGGCCGGACGTCTGCTGCAAGGCCTGGGCGCAGGCGCTGCAACGGTGGCCGTGCCCGCCCTGATACGGCGGCGCTTCAATGAAGCCGATGCCGTCAAGGCGCTGGCCATGGTTGCCATGGCCGAATCCACCATACCCGCACTGGGGCCGGTAGCCGGCGCCGCCATCGTGCTGTACGCCGACTGGCGCACCACATTCTGGCTGATCGCCGTCATGTCGCTGCTGCTGCTGCCGCTGGTCGCGCGCATCGTCGGCCGCGCCGCGCAACTGCCTGCCGCAGTGCCGCCCGCGCGGCGCGGCTATGCACCGCTGCTGCGCAACCGCCGCTACCTGCGCTACGCCTTGAGCTATGCCGTCATGTTCGGCGCCTTGCTGATGTACGTGGCCAGTGCTCCGGTACTGGTCACGCATGCCCTCGGCCTCGGGATCGAAGCGTTTGCCATCCTGCAGATTTGCGGCGTGCTGGCCTTCATGGCCGGCGCCTCCGTTGCGGTGCGGATGGTGCAACAGCTCGGCCAGAAATGGCTGGTGCGCACCGGGACGCTGCTGCAATGCGTGGCGGGTGCTGGCTTGATGGGAATGGCGCTGGCGGAAATGACCGGCATACGCGGCCTGGTGGTGCTGGCGATGCTGGCGGCGCTGTTTTGCGGCGGGCTGGGCCTGCGCGGTCCTGCCACCATGGGCGGCGCGCTGCATGCGGCCGGAGACGATGCCGGCAAAGGCGCGGGACTGTTGATGTTCCTGGCCTTTGCCTGCGTTGCAGGCGCCACGCAACTGGTGGCGCCCTTCCTGCATTACGGCTTGCTGCCGCTGGGCGGCCTGCTGTTCGCGATGGTCAGTGCCAGCGCGCTGCTGCTGCCCAGGTAGGCATCACTTCGCCTGCTTGCGGCGGCGGGCGCCGGCCAGCGCCAGCAGGCCCAGGCCGAACACGGCAACCGATGCCGGCTCCGGAACGAACTGCGCGCCTGCCGCCGGTGGCTTCAGCGATGTAGTCCAGGTAGCTATGCAGGACCATGCCGCCAAAGTAGGTGCCGAAGGTACCAGCCGTCAGGCCGTTCGCGTTGCCGAAGGTGTTGGTCGCGATCAACATCAGCTCGCCGTACATCTCAACGAACGAAGGACCGCCCGAGTCGCCGCCGCCGATACCGGCTTCACGGTCGTTTGGCAGGGCCGGGGAGCAGGCAACACCCCATTCGCAGAAGGTGTCGTGGCCGTTGCCATCAAAGTCGGCGTACCAGATTTCATTGCGGCCGGTGCGGTTATGTTCGTCGTCGCCAGTGAACGCGTCGACATAGTTTTCGCCGCTGCGCTTGACGCGGTAGGCCGGGCTGATGGTGTAGCCGTTGATGCCGTCGCCGGAAGTGCCGTAACCGGCCATGATGATGCGGGTGCCTGCCAGCAGTTCGGTGGAGGCGATCTTGTAGATCTTGGCTTCTTTAGGCGCATCCTGGCCCAGGGTCACCACGGCCACGTCGTCGTTGGTGCAGAAGCCGCTCACGCCGGCCGGGCAGTGGCCGAAACCGGCGTAGTCCGCATGCATCGACACCTTGGAAGCGGCGATCACGCTGCGGCCGGCGCCGGAGTCGGTCGCGTTGAAGACGGCCAGCACGTTATTGCCAGGCTTCTTCAGGTCGATCAGGGCGCCATTGCCGTTGGTATCGACGCAGTGACCGGCGGTCACCACCTGGCGCTTGCCCACCAGGGTGCCGGAGCAGATGTACTGCAGGCCGTCGTACTGGATGGCCAGGCTGACCACGCCGGGAGAAACGCGACGAAGCGACGTTAGCATCGACGCGCGCGCCAGGCGAATCCGGTGCGGCGCCCGAGGTGATCAGCGGCGTCATCGGCCCGGTCAGGTTGCCGGCCGGATTCGCCGATGCGGTCCCGATGGCGCCGATCGCCAGAACAACGCCCAACAGCTTCTTGATTACGGAATTACCCAAAATTACATTCTCCCTCGAAGGTTATGTTTAACTACTACAACATTTCCAAGCAGGAATCATGCCAAAAAGAAAAGTATCTTTTCTTTCAGTTACTTAGGGTTTTTACCGATGTCTAAAATTGAACAAATGTAAAAATTGTCGACACATTAATACAATTTTAGATAGTTCAAGAATTGAGCTTATCGGCCCAGCGTGATGCTCTTGATGAACTGGAAGCGCTCGTTGTCATCCGGTCCGGCGATGCGGCCGGCATTGCGCTCGGTTGCGATGGTGGCGCTGACAGGCTTGCCTTTCAGCTTGGGGTTCAGCTTGACGGACTCGCCTTCACCCGCGTCGACGAACCAGTCGCCGCACTTGCCGACGCAATAGGCCTCGATCTTCTTGCCCTGCTCGGAGAGGATGGTCACCGATACATCATCACTGCCGCCACCGCCCACCAGCTTGCCCTTTACCAGCTCGACCGGCGCGGCCGACGCATTGAGTGCAAAGGCCAGGCTGGCCAGGATCAACGCACACTTCCTAAAATGCATAATCATTTCGCTTCAAAGCTTCCATTTGTTCCACGCCGAGAGCACCGCGTTGGGATACTCGGGGCGGCCACGGCTACCGTTGTAGCGGCCGAGGGCGAGGTAGAGGTTGCCCTGCTCCATGTCGATATACATGCGCAGGATCGAACAGCCATAGCGCAGGTTGGTCTGCATATTGAACAGTTTGGCGCGGTCGCGGTCGCCGATCACATTGGTCCAGAACGGCATCACCTGCATATAGCCGCGTGCGCCGACAATCGACACCGCATATTTGCGGTACGCCGATTCGACCTGGATCAATCCCAGCACCAGGCCCGGGTCTAGGCCGGCGCGGCGCGCCTCGTACCAGGCGGTTTCGAGGAATTCACGGCGCGTGAACTCGTCCGACAGCTTGCGCTTCAGGCGGTCCGACATGGCGGCATACCACTGGTCGTACTGTGCACGGTCGGTCGGCGTGAGGAACACCGGCTTGGGCGGCCGCGCGTCCATGATGGCGTTGGACAGCGCCACCCGCACGCCGTCGGCCAGCGCTTCCTCCTTCTGGTTGCCGGCAAAGCCGAGCGGCGCGCACAGCACGCCGCTGGCGAATGCCAGCGTATGCCACCAGCGCAAAGGACGCGCCCACCAGCGGCGCCGTTCACGTCCCTGCTTTGGTGATCGCCAAGCCATGGCGATCACTTCTGGATTTTGCCCTTGATGAAGGCCAGGGCATCGGCCACCGGGACGGCAGTCGCTTCGGTATCGCGACGGCCCTGGTATTCCAGGTTACCTTCTTTCAGGCCACGCTCGCCGATCACCACGCGGTGCGGCACGCCGATCAGCTCCCAGTCGGCAAACATGGCGCCAGGACGCTGGCCGCGGTCATCCAGGATGACGTCGATGCCGGCTTCCAGGGCAGCGTTGTATAGCTTCTCGGTCTCGGCCTTCACCAGCTCCGAGCGGTCCATGCCCATTGGGCACAGCACCAGTTCGAACGGGGCCAGGGAGGTCGGCCAGATGATGCCCTTGTCGTCGAAATTCTGCTCGATGGCGGCGCCCAGGATGCGGGTGATGCCAATGCCGTAGCAGCCCATTTGCAGCGGGGCCGGCTTCTGGTTTTCGTCCAGGAAGGTGGCCTGCATCGATTCGGAGTAAGCGGTGCCGAGCTGGAACACGTGGCCAACTTCAATCCCGCGCTCGATTGCCAGCACGCCCTTGCCGTCCGGCGATGCATCGCCTTCGACCACGTTGCGCAGGTCGGCCACCAGTGCAGGCTCCGCCACGTCGCGGCCCCAGTTGGCACCGGTGAAGTGGTAATCCACTTCATTGGCGCCGGTCACGAAGTCCGCCATCAGCGCCACGGTACGGTCAGCCACCACGGTCACCGCACCCTTGGTGCCGATCGGGCCCAGGTAGCCAGGCTTGCAGCCGTAGACTTCCAGGATTTCGGCTTCGGTCGAGAAGCGGTTCTGCGCCAGGCCCGGCACCTTGCTGGCCTTGATCTCATTCAGCTCATGGTCGCCGCGCAGCAGAAGCATGAAGTGCTGCTTGCTGCCGTCTTCTTTTTCCGAAGTCAGGGCGATGGTCTTGACGGTCTGTTTCAGGTCGATGCCCAGCAGCTTGGCCACGTCTTCGCACTTGGCCGCCTTCGGGGTCGAAGTCTTGGCCAGCGCTGCGCCGGCAGCGGCGCGGGCGCCGGTGGCAACCGCTTCCGCCGCTTCCATATTGGCCGCGTAGTCGGAAGTCGGGCAGTACACCAGCGCGTCTTCACCGGTGGAGGCGATCACGTGGAATTCGTGCGAACCGGTGCCGCCGATGGCGCCGTTGTCGGCCGCCACAGCGCGGAACTTCAGGCCGAAGCGGGTGAAGATGCGGGTGTAGGCGTCGAACATGATCTGGTACGACTTCTGCATGCCTTCCTGGTCGCGGTCGAAGGAGTAGGCATCCTTCATGGTGAACTCACGGCCGCGCATCAGGCCGAAGCGCGGGCGGCGCTCGTCGCGGAACTTGGTCTGGATGTGGTAAAAATTCAACGGAATCTGGCGGTAGGATTTGATCTCGCTACGCACCACGTCGGTGATCACTTCTTCGGAAGTCGGCTGGATCGCGAAGTCGCGGCCATGGCGGTCTTTGACGCGCAGCAGCTCTGGACCCATCTTGTCCCAACGGCCGGTTTCCTGCCACAGTTCGGCCGGCTGTACCAGAGGCATCAGCAGCTCAATGGCGCCGGCATTATTCATTTCTTCGCGAACGATAGCCTCGACTTTTCGAATCACTTTCAAGCCCATCGGCATATAGGTATAAATGCCGGAACCGAGGCGTTTGATCATGCCCGCGCGCATCATCAACTGGTGACTGACGATTTCCGCGTCAGATGGAGCTTCCTTGAGGGTTGAAATAAAAAAACGAGATGCACGCATATCGGTGAATTCTTTTTAAAAAGAGAGAGTTATAATCAACCTAATTTTAAAGGATTAGCTGGCCCGATGCGTCCAAACTTTATACAAAGAGCGCTATTGCAGTTGGATTTGTAGTCAAAAATATAAGAGGACGCCTCGGCCACGGAAAGTTTGAGGTGCAATATGCTCGATCGTGAAGGGTTTCGCCCCAACGTCGGCATCATCCTGCTCAACTCGCATAACGAGGTGTGGTGGGGCAAACGGGTGCGCGAGCACTCGTGGCAGTTCCCGCAGGGCGGGATCAAGTATGGTGAAACGCCGGAGCAAGCAATGTATCGCGAGCTCGAAGAGGAAATCGGACTGCGTCCGGAGCACGTCAAGATAATCGGCCGCACGCGCGACTGGTTGCGCTATGAGGTGCCCGATCACTTTATCAAGCGGGAAATCCGCGGCCATTACCGTGGCCAAAAGCAGATCTGGTTCCTGTTGCGCATGTGTGCGCGCGACAACGACGTGAACCTGCGTTTGACCGACCATCCCGAATTCGACGCCTGGCGCTGGCACGACTACTGGGTTCCGCTGGACGTGGTGATCGAATTCAAGCGCGAAGTCTACCAGCGCGCCTTGCAGGAGCTATCGCGTTTCCTGACTTGGCCCGCGCATGGCGACCGCCGCCATTCGTCGCGCTACCTGCGCCAGCCGCACGGCCAGCGTGGACAGCGCAGCGGCGACAAGCCGCAGCAGCCTGTGGTGACGCCGCCTGATACGGAACTGGTGACCAAGGAATAAAGAAGCTGCCCGCAAGGGCGGCTTTTTTTACGGCTGGCGCAAGGCCCAGCGCTGCGATACATAGTCGATCACCAGCAGTTTCCCCATCAAATGGTGCAAGCCCACCACGCCTGCCAAAGGCTCGTCCGGCTTGAAGCCCAGTCCTTCACAGTAAGCCGCCAGGAAGCTTGGCAGCTTGAGGCTCTCGCCAATCTCCAGCGCACGCGGCACCGTCCCCATCACGCAAGGCATTTGCTTGCCCCAGGAGTTGGCCGAGAAACGCTGCTCGTCCAGTAGGGCTGCGCCCCCGGTCAGCCCGGCCCAGGCCTGCGCCGAATGGCCATTGATGCCGAAGGCTGCCGACCCGGTATCGAGCAGCGCCGCTTGCGGCGCCCCGCCTGCCACGCGTACCGTTACCAGCGGATGGCCGCCCGGCCCGCCCCAGCGCACGTAACGCATGGCTTGCGCGTCTGGTGCGCCTTCCAGTCCGGCGCCCTGCTGCCAGCGATAGCGTGCGCCAGCCAGGTCTAGTTCCAGCGTGCCCTGCTCGAAGAACTCATTGCCGATTGTGGCAATCAAATCCGTGCTGCAGCGCCCCTGCTCCAGCAAGGCCAGGTTGGCGGCATCCGCGCTGGCGGTGCGGCGCACTCCGGCCAGCTCGATCGTCACCTCCTTGCGCGGGGCATCCCCTTTTCCTTTGCTGTGCCAGATGACAGCGCCGGGCGCGCCGGTGTCGAGCTGCGCGTAGCAGTCGGTGCCATCGACCTTCAGCGGCAGCACAATGGCGGCCGGCACCCTGGGCGCGCCTTCGTGCAGCGCTTGTTCGACAAAATGAAAAGGTAAAAAGCCTGGCATTATCAAAAGGACAGCAACAAGGAGCCGCAGGGTACACCTTCACGCCGCAAGGTACAATGGCGGGATGTTTACCCCGTCTTCCCACGACGTTCGCCGCTTCTTCTGCGACGTCTACCGCAAAGCCAACGCCAACGAAATCATGGATCCGATCGAGCTGATCGCCCGCGACTGGATCATGGCGCACCCTGAATACCACGACCAGCTGAAAGATGTGGAGGCCGCGATTGCGCGCGACTACTCGGTGGATGGCAGCGAGGCCAACCCCTTCCTGCACCTGTCGATGCACCTGTCGATCACCGAGCAGCTGTCGATCGACCAGCCGCGCGGCATCCGCGAAGCCTTCGTCGGCCTGGCGCGCAAGCTTGGCACCGAGCACGCTGCGCACCACGAAATCATGGAATGCCTGGGCGAGATGATCTGGAATTCGCAGCGCCGCGGCGTGCCGCCGGACGGCGCCGCCTACGTGGAAGCGGTCAAGCGCCGGATTTAAACTTCGTCCACTCGGACGATGGGCATGCGCCAGATCAGGGCGAATACCAGCGGGCTGGCGACCGCCGCGAAAATCACAGCGCGCACCAGGTGATCGGACCCCACGGCCAGCGCGGGTCCGACATTGATCAGCCATGGCAGCGTAGCCGCCAGCAAGGCTTGCGATTTGCGTCCCAGCCGGGCGATCAGGCACAGCATCAGCACTGCCACACCGGCCAGCAATGCAGTAAGCAAGTACACCATTTCTCGGCACCTCCGCGATGTCAGGATACGGTCATCATAGACCAATAGTTCTAACGGGAAACTATCCAAAAATCGCGAAACGCCAAATATTTATGCCGGGCTCCGGAACACGCAATAGCCGCCCGCCAGGCGCGCATCGGGCGTCGCGGCCAGGTGGCCATCCGACAGCAGATGGATACAGGAACCGGCACACACTTCCAGGTGCGCCAGCATTTCCGGCAGCGTCGCGTCGGCTGCAAAATCGTCCCACGCAGCCCCGGCGCCGGGGCCGCCACGCGGCGCGACGATGGCGTGGCTGGAGCCAAACGCGGAAGCCAGCCGCAGCGCAAGCGCCGCCAACGCGGCGCGGCTGCCGACCCGCTGCAGCACGCACGGCCAGCAGAAAGCGTCATCGCGCAGCTCGATCGCCACCATATGCTGGCTGGCCCGGCGCACGCTGGCCGGCAAGCCGCCGACCCGGCCCAGTGCCTTGTCGACACGCCGCTGCAAGCCCCGCGGCGGCAGCGAATGGCTGACATAGATTGTCGAAGTTTCCATATTAATTCCCTCCAGGCATCTACACTTACTCCAGCATAGACCATGGATGCCATATAGAAACTATCCAATCATTGCAGCCGCAGTCCCGCTTTGATCAAGGGCAAATCGGTGTAGCGTTTGCCGGTCGCGCCAAACAAGGCATTGGCCAACGCCGGCGCCAGGGGGCCGACCGCCTCCTCGCCGACACCGCCGGGCGCCTCATTGCTGTCGATAATGGCCACCTCGATCGCCGGTGTTTCGGCCAGCGACAGCAGCTTGTAGTCGGTGAAGTTGGACTGCTCCACCGCGCCATCCTTGACCGTGATTTCGCCGTAGAAGGCTGCCGTCAAAGCGAAGATGATGCCGCCCTCCATCTGTCCGCGCACATTGCGCGGATTGACCGTGATGCCGCAATCGAGCACCGTGGTGACCCGGTGCAGCTTGACGCGCGACTCCGCATCGACCGACAGCTCGACCACCTGGCCGATATACGTGCCGTTGGCCCAGGTGAAGGCCATGCCGCGGTGGCGCCCGGCCGGCAGCTCGCCGCGCCAGCCGGAACGCGCCTCCAGCTGGTCCAGCACGGCGCGTTCGCGGCTGCCCGGTTTCATCAGGCTGCGCCGGTAGTCGAGCGGATCCTGGTTGGCACGCAGGGCCAGTTCGTCCATGAAGGATTCGCTGGCAAAGATGTTCTGCGACGCCGCGACCGAGCGCCAGTAGCCAAGCGGTACGCCGGCATCGACGGTATTGGTGCGGTGGACGAAGCCAGGCAGTCCATAGTAGCGGGTAAGCAGCACGCCAACCGCGCTGCGGTCGAACGGCTTGGCGTACTCCTTGTCCGCGCCGAAGCGCGAGTAGCTGAACAGGGTGTCGCTTGCGCTGTCCAGGCGCATGGCCGTCACGGCGCCTGCGGCATCGAAGCCGGCGCGCAGGCGCAAGACGGCTGCCGGACGGTGGTAGCCATGGCGCATGTCTTCTTCACGGCTCCACAGCAGCTTGACCGGCACGCCGGCGTCGCGCGCAATCAGCGCCGCCTGCACTGCAAAATCGGCCTCGATGCGGCGCCCGAAACCGCCACCGCTCAGCGTGGTGTGGATGGTGACGGCTTCCGGCGCGATGCCCAGCGCCTTGCTGACGTAGGTGCGGGCGGTGTCCTGCGCCTGCGTCGGCAGCCACAGCTCCGCCTTGCCATCCTTGACGCTGGCGGTGCCGTTCATCGGCTCCATCGTGGCGTGGGCCAGCAGCGGCACCGTGTAAGTGCGCTCAAGCCAGGCCCTGGCCTTGACCGCTCCGGCATCATGTGCGGCCATGATGTCTTCGGCCTTGCGATTACTCGGCACCACCAGGTCACCCTCTTTTTGCACTGCCTCGCGCAGCATGTCGCGGTAAGGCGCGCTGGATTGCTTGCTGGCGGCGGCAAGATCCCATTCCGGCTTGAGCACATTGAGCGCCTGCTGCGCGCGCCAGCAACTGTCGGCTACCACCGCCACGGCATCCGGCAGGCGCACCACTTTTTTCACGCCACGCCTGGCCAGCGCCGGCTGCGCATCGAGCGCCGCCAGCTTGCCGCCGAAGTGCGGACACTGCAGGATCGCGGCATGCAGCATGCCGGGCACTTTCACGTCGATGCCGTACAGTGCGCTGCCATCGGTCTTGGCCGGCAGGTCGAGGCGTGCCACGTCCTTTCCCATATGGCGCCAGCGTTCCTTCGGCATCAGCGGTGGATCGGCCGGCACCGGCTGCAGGGCGGCCTGTTGCACCAGTTTCGCGTACGGCAGCTTGCGGCCGCTCGGCTTATGCAATACGGCGCCGGGCTGGGTATCGCATTCGGCCGGCGCGACTTTCCACTCCGCCGCCGCAGCCCCTACCAGCATCGCACGCGCCTGGGCGCCAGCCTTGCGCAGTTGCGGGAACTGACGCGCCACGCCGCCACTACCATAGGTGGCGTATTCACCCCAGCCAGGGTTGATGAACTGCTTCTCGACCGGTGCCATCTCGATGCGTACGGTTTTCCAGTCCAGGTCCATTTCATCGGCCAGCAACTGCGCGATGGCAGTGCCTGTGCCCTGCCCGATCTCACTGGTATTGGAGAGGATGGTGACGCTGCCATCCGGCGCAATGCGCACCCAGCCCGGCGGCGGCGCCACCGCTGCCGGCGCTGGCGCATCGGCTGCCGCGGCAACGATGCGCGGGCCGACCGCCACCAGCAGGCCGCCGGCGGCCAGCGACTTCAGGAAATCGCGACGATTGCTCATGCCACCTCCTCCAGCTTCATGCCCGCCGCACGCCTGATCGCGCGCCGCACGCGTGGATACGTGCCGCAGCGGCACAGGTTCGTCATAGCCTGTTCGATCTGCGCATCGGTCGGCTTGGGATGGGTTTTGAGCAATGCCGCCGCCGCCATCAGCATGCCCGACTGGCAGTAACCGCACTGCGGCACTTGCTCCGCGATCCAGGCCTGCTGCAGCGCGTGCGAACGGTCCGGCGACAGCGCCTCGATGGTACGCACCTTGCCTTTGCCGACCGCGCTGACCGGCATCACGCAACTGCGCACCACCTGGCCGTCGATGTGCACGGTGCAGGCCCCGCAAGCGCCGGCGCCGCAACCGTACTTGGTACCGGTCAGCCCCAGCGTATCGCGCAGCACCCACAGCAGCGGCGTGTCGCCCTCGACGTCGGCCGTCCGGGCCGCGCCGTTGATATTGAGTTTGTAAGCCATGGTCTCCCCCAAAAAGTTGGAGAAAGCTTAACAGCGGCCCAGGTGCGTGGAGCGGCGGTGTGACGAAAGCCGCCAACCGAGGTTTAAAAATGAAAAAAGCCCGCACTTGGCGGGCTTCTCTTCCAGCAGCGCTGGATCAGCGCTTCAGGACCAGCGAACCTGGCAGCGAGTGCAGGTAAGCGGCGATATCCTGGATGTCCTTGTTGGTCAGCGGCTTGACCTGGCCGGTCATGATCGCGTTGGAGCGGCCATTCGGTGCATCGCCGCGCTTGTAAGCGGTCAGCGCGTGCTGCAGGTAGTCCTTGTGCTGGCCGGCCAGCTTTGGATAGCTCGGGTCGATCGGCGAATTGTAGTCCTTGCCGTGGCAGGCAGCGCAGCTGTATTTCTCAGTCAGGGCCTTGCCATTTTCGATGTTGCCGCCAGCCAGGGCGCTGAACGAGACTGCGGAGCAGAACAGAGCAATAATCAGTTTTTTCATGGTTCAGGGCCTTATTTCTGCTGGGAGTAGAACGCGGCGATGTCGGCGATGTCCTGGTCGGACAGGCTGGCAGCGATACCCTTCATGCTCGGGTGCTTACGCTCACCCTTCTGGTAGCCCTTGAGCGCGTTTTCAATGTATTTGGCAGATTGGCCGCCGATCATCGGCACCTGGAAAACTTCGGGGAAAGTCGCTTTGTAGCCTGGAATTGCATGGCAACCGATGCACATCTCGATCTTGCCTTTTGCGTTCTTGGCGTCGCCGACGATGTCCGCGGCTACGGCTGCCTGCGCAACGGCGGTCAGCGCGAGGAGTGCGAAGATTTTTTTCATAGGTGTGGGCTTTAATCAGTTGAAATCGGACACTGCATTGCGCAACAAAACCGCTCCTTTGCGCCCTCAACCTGCGATTTTACCTTAGGAGTTGGCCAATCGTCCATAAGATGGAACAAGCAACAGTATGAAACTGTGGTTTGCCGAGGCTTGCCATTACAGCAAGCCCCGGCTGAACCTCAATAGCCGGCCGGATAGCTGGCAGTCGCGCTCATGGCGACCGGCTGCCCGACCCCGCTGCCCGAGCTGACCAGGTCATTCATCGGGAAGAACAGTTGCGCCGCCGCCGGCAAGTTGTAGGCCGCCACCTGGGCTTCTGCACCGGCACTGACTGTAATACCCCACAGCTTGAACATCGGACGCATGTCACGGCCAATCAGGAAGGAACTCGAGATCAGCATGAAGTCGTTGCCATTCATATCGGATGGGTAGCTGGTGTAGGTGCCAAAGCCATAGCTGGCCGCCACGCTGGCCCATTTGTCCGAATTAGAGCTCATATTGCGGTCCAACAGGTACTGCAGGGTAAACAACTCCCAGCCGTCGACGTAGCTGCTGTTGTAGTAGTGCGCGTATTCCACCAGCTGGCGATAGAACATGATGCGTGCCGAATTGTTCGCCGCGTAGCTCGCATCGGACCAGGTGCTCTTGTACATGGCATTGACCGGGTCGGTCGCAGCCAGCGCCGTCGTCATGGAGGTGAAGACTGCGGAGCCGGTATTCGTACGCGCCTTGAGCGGTGCAGCCTGGCCGGCCGGCGACTGATTGAACTTGATCATCTTATGTGTCGGGAAGATGTTGTTCGACACCTCAGTCGACCGGTCATCGTAGATCTTCATCCGGCCAACCTGGAGATTGTGGCCAATCTCGTGCGACTCGCCCCAGCCAAGCGGATTGAACGGCCAATCCTGGTCGTAAGGGTTGCCGGAACAGCCGTTGCCGCACGCCGCATGCGCATCAACGATCACGTTCTGCATGGTGTCGCGGCGGTGCTGCGCGCCGGTGCAATCCCAACCCAGGCTGTCGCACTTGGACTTGGCGCTTGGCGCCAGGCTAAGGAAGCCGCTCGAAGCATTGAAGCCGGCCAGCTCGTAGGTATCCTTGATGGTGTACTTGAAGGTGTAGTCCGCCAGTCGCGACATATTGCCCTGGTAGTTGGCGATGGTCTGCTTGAACTTGTCCTTCTGCGACTGTACGGTCAGGGTATCGGTGGCAAAGGCGATCCAATTGGTTGGTGTGGTGTTGACGGCATCCCGGAAGTTCGCCACTTGTACCGCGTCGTAGGCGTCGCGCAGGATAGGATGCGTGATCACGCCGTCCACCTTCACGCTGACCGACTGCTCGCCAGCCTTCGGTGCGTCGATGAACAGGGTCAACGGGCCGCCGTACGGGCTGGTGATCGTCACCGGCTTGTTCGCTTGCAGCGCGAAGCGTTGCGAGCTGATTTGCGATGGACGGTCGTAGGTGTTGAAGATGCGGGTGGTGTCCCGCAGCATATTCACGCCGAAGCGTACCGTGTTGCTGCCACCGTCGGTTCGGGTCAGCGTCACTTTGGTGCCGGGCATGACGTACAGGCCCGTCATATATTGCTTGCTGCCGGTAGCCGGCAGGCCGGTCGTGACAGTGCTGGAAATGGTCGGGGTACCAACCGGGAACATGTCCGAGAAGTTGCCCAGGTTTTTCGCCACGGTGGTGAAACTGCGGTTGTTCATCACCGTCATATCGGAGAACAGGCCACGGAAGAAGTCCTGGCGGTTGCCAGTCTTGGTCATCGGGTACGACAGGGCCGCGCGGTACTTGTCGCCCAGCAGGACCAGCAGCTTCTCCATCTGGTAGCCGGCTTGTGCAAACAGCGGGGCATCCGGGTCATCCAGGCTCTGGACCGTCTCCTGCACATCGCCTACCGGATTGCCGAATTCGGTCATGTAAGCGGTATCGCCCGAGCAGTCGATGCGGCCACTCGTGCTGCATCCGCTCCAGCTCGTGCTGAAGCTGTTCTGGTTCAGGCGATTGAGCAGCGCCTGGAATTTCGACAGCTGCGGCGAAACAGCAGGCAAGGCCGCAGGATCGAAAGACAACAGGCCCTGGCGCGCCCAGTAGTTGGTTTGCTGGCTGAGGCCGAAGTAATTCAGCATGCGGGCCGACAGGTCGTCGTTGTCGCGATAGTGGTGCAGGTACAGCACTGGAATGCCGCGCTTCTGGGCATCGCTCACCGCTTGCATGACAGCCGCGCCGTCGTAAGCGCCCGGCCCCTGCTCGCGGCCAATCACCAGCAGGTCAGCGTTTTGCAGGCAGCCGGCCAGCGCCGCGCCATCGCACACATTGTCTTTTTGTGTTGCGCCAGCCGCCAGGCCATTCACGGTGGCCGTGGGCGATTTGGCAAAGAACCAGTCGCGCACTTTTTTCTCATGCGGGAACCAGTAGGTTTCAGTGCCGGGAAGATGGGCGGTAACGACTTTCAGGTTGGCCAGCTCGGTACGCGCAGTCAGCCAGGACACGACATTGACCATAAACTGGTCCATGTTTGCATTGCCCGGTACGCCCAGCGGATTGCCGCCAAATGCGGAATAGCGCGCCTTGCCATCCAATGAATAGCCCGCAACCGCCAGGGTCGCGTTGCTGCCACCCGACTTGCTGCCGTAGTTCCAGTTGGACGGCAGGATGACGTGGTTGCGCGAGCTGTCCTTCACGCCGAAGGTCGAGGAATCCCAGCTTGGGTCCCAGTCGATCAGGCCGACACTGGAACTGCTGCGGGTGCCGTCGGGGTTGAGCTTGAAAAGTGCCTGCTTGACTTCACCGTACTTGGCCGACTGGCCCGATATCAGTGCCAGCGCCGCTTGCATGACTTCCTCGGTGCTGGCGTATTGGGCATCGCCCGCCGCCAGCGCGGCGCTGACGCCGGTCTGCGCCCCCGTCTGGCCGCCCGGCGGAGTGCCAGGCT
Source organism: Massilia eburnea (assembly GCF_050709955.1). Classification (GTDB taxonomy): domain Bacteria; phylum Pseudomonadota; class Gammaproteobacteria; order Burkholderiales; family Burkholderiaceae_D; genus Rugamonas; species Rugamonas eburnea_A. Next base: position 62,893 of record NZ_JBNZFX010000015.1, on the reverse strand, counting down.
GGCCGCCCGGAGCCGAAGGCTGGCCGACCGTAGGGCCGGCACTGCCGGATGAATTACTGCCCTCAGTGGAGCCGCCGCCACAACCGGCAAGAAGCAGGTACAGACCGGCCACAGGGATCAAATGGAGAAAGTTCTTTTTCACGCCCAACCTTTTTTACGGAATATCAGCAGTCAAATAAATGATTGCCTTATGGAAATATTGCGAAGTATATCGCATAAATTCCTGGTTTATTCCGGGCGGATTCCAATATTTTAGTAATTTTTCAAGTTGATCCACTATTTAGCAACAATTGAACCAAGTTTGACGAAGATGGGTGATGATTGCGCCCCAGAAAAAACCCGAGACTGCGCTCCATTTTCGAAAAAGCCTGCTGCCGGCAATATTGATATATTCAAGACATTCAGATTGATAATTAAATAACTTGCAATGAAATAAATAGACGTTAATGCAAATGCATCAAACTTTCCTGCATCGGCTCCCTCCGGATGCGGCTCTGGCATATACTTCCGTTGATATCCTCTTCCGGAAGTTTTTATATGCAAGCACCGCAACGTTTTGAAGGCTCCGACAACTACGTCGCCACCAATGACCTGAAACTGGCCGTCAACGCCGCCCTGACCCTGCAGCGTCCCCTGCTGATCAAAGGCGAACCGGGCACCGGCAAGACCATGCTGGCGGAAGAAGTCGCCGCCGCCCTCGATATGCCGCTCATGCAGTGGCACATCAAATCCACCACCAAGGCCCAACAAGGCCTGTACGAGTACGACGCCGTGTCGCGCCTGCGCGACTCGCAGTTGGGCGAAGAGCGCGTACGCGACATCCACAACTACATCGTCAAAGGCGTGTTGTGGCAAGCCTTCACCGCGCCGGAACCGGTGGTACTGCTGATCGACGAGATCGACAAGGCCGACATCGAATTCCCGAACGACCTGCTGCGTGAACTGGACCGCATGGAGTTCTACGTCTACGAGACGCGCGAAATGGTCAGCGCCAAGCACCGTCCGCTGGTGATCATCACCTCCAATAACGAAAAAGAGCTGCCGGACGCCTTCCTGCGCCGCTGCTTCTTCCACTACATCAAATTCCCGGATAAGGACACGATGGAAGCCATCGTGAAAGTCCACTACCCGCACCTGAAGCAGGAATTGCTGGCCACCGCGCTGCAAACCTTCTACGAAGTGCGCGACGTGCCTGGCCTGAAGAAAAAGCCTTCCACCAGCGAATTCCTCGACTGGCTGAAGCTCCTGATGGCCGAAGACATTCCGCCGGAAGTCCTGCGCGGCAAGGACCAGAAAGCCGCAGTCCCGCCGCTGCATGGCGCCTTGCTGAAGAACGAGCAGGACGTGAGCCTGTTCGAGCGCCTGGTATTCATGTCGAGGACCAACCGCTGATGGACGCACCAACCCCGGTCACGCTGGAAGCCAACGGCCTGCGCCTGGAGCCTCTCGGCCCGCAGCACGCCGACGCCCTGCGCGAAGCCGCGCAGGACGGCGAGCTGTGGAAGCTGCGCATCACATCCGTGCCGGAACCGCAGCACGTGGAAGCCTACATCGCCACCGCACTGGAAATGCGCCCTTCCCGCCTGGCTTTCGCCGTGCTCGACGCCGCCAGCGGCCAGGTCCTGGGCACCACCAGCTACCACGACATCGTGCCGTCCATCGACCGCGCGGAAATCGGCTACACCTGGTACCGCCGCAGCGTACAGCGCACGCATGTGAACACCACCTGCAAGCTGCTGTTGCTGACGCACGCCTTCGAAACGCTGGGCTGCGCCGTGGTCGGCTTCCGCACCGATAACTTCAACCACGCCTCGCAAGCCGCCATCGAACGCCTGGGCGCCAAAAAAGACGGCGTGATCCGTCACCACGCCGTGCGGCGCGACGGCACCGTGCGCGACACGGTCATGTACAGCATCGTGCGCGGCGAATGGCCGGAAGTGAAAGCGCAGCTGCGCTACCTGCTGGCACGGAGGGAAGCAGCATGCTGATCGACTTCTTCTTCACGCTGAAAGACGCCAAGATCCCGGTCACGATCAAGGAATTCCTGACCCTGCTGGAAGCCATGCAAAAGCAGGTACTGGAACCCTCGCTGGACGACTTCTACTACATGAGCCGCCTGTGCCTGGTGAAGGACGAAGCCAACTACGACAAGTTCGACCGCGCCTTCGGCCAGTACTTCAAAGGCATCAACGCCGTTTTCGATACCACCAAAGAAATCCCGCTCGACTGGCTGCTGCAGCGCATGAAGCGCGAACTGACGCCCGAGCAGATCGCCGCGCTGGAAAAATTCGGCTACGACAAGCTGATGGACCGCCTCAACGAACTGCTGAAAGAACAGAAGGAACGCCACGAAGGCGGCAACAAATGGATCGGCAGCGGCGGCACCTCCCCATTCGGCAACGGCGGCACCAATCCGGAAGGTATCCGCATCGGCGGCAAGGGCGGCAACCGCACCGCAGTGAAAGTGTGGGAACAGCGCACGTATAAAGACTACGACGGCGAGCGCGAACTGGGCACGCGCAACATCAAGGTCGCCCTGCGCCGCCTGCGCAAATTCGCGCGCCAAGGCGCGGCGGAAGAACTGGCACTGGAGCAGACCATCCGCGCCACTGCCAACAACGCCGGCTACCTCGACATCAAGATGCAGCCCGAGCGCAAGAACAACGTCAAGGTCCTGATGCTGATGGACGTAGGCGGCACGATGGACGACCACATCGAACGCGCGGAAGAACTGTTCTCGGCCGCCAAGACCGAGTTCAAGAACATGGAGTTCTACTACTTCCACAACTGCGTCTACGACTACCTGTGGCGCAGCAACCGCCGCCGCAATGCCGAGCGCTTCGCCACCTGGGACGTGCTGCGCAAGTACCCGCCCGACACGAAACTGATCTTCGTCGGCGACGCCACCATGAGTCCCTACGAAGTGCTGCAGCCCGGCGGCTCGGTCGAATACAACAACGAAGAAGCCGGCGCCGAATGGCTCGGACGATTCACCTCCCACTTCCCCAAGTTCATCTGGCTCAACCCCGAGCCGGAAGGCCTGTGGCAATACCGCCAATCGATTTCCGTGATCCGCCAGATCATGCAGAACCGCATGTTCCCCATCACCATCGAAGGCCTCGACCGCGCCATGCGAACGTTGTCCAAATAAATGTCCATTCCAGGGTCAGGAACGAAAGTGGACATTTAGCCGGGATGCAGGCGGTAGCCGACGGCGGTTTCGGTGATCAGGTATTGAGGCTGGGCAGGGTCGTCTTCCAGCTTGTGGCGCAAGTGGCCCATGTAGATGCGCAGGTAGTGGCTGTTGTCGGATTGCGCGGGCCCCCACACCGCGCGCAGCAGTTGTGGCGCGGTCATGACGCGGCCGGCGTTGGCGACCAGCACGGACAGCAGCCGGTACTCGGTCGGCGTCAGGTGCACGTGTTCGCCCCGCTTGCTGACGCGGCGGTTCGGCAGATCCACCACTACTTCACCAAATTGGACCTGGCCGGCGTTGTCGGCTTGCGGTTGCCTCTGGCGGCGCAGGGTAGCGCGTACGCGGGCCAGCAACTCGCCGGTGCCGAAAGGCTTGCTCAGGTAATCGTCAGCGCCGGCATCCAGCGCCTTGATCTTGTCGGCTTCGTTGACGCGCGCCGACAGCACGATCACCGGCACGTTCGACCATTTGCGCAAGTCGGCGATAAAATCGATGCCGTCGCCATCCGGCAGGCCGAGGTCGAGGATGACCAGGTCCGGGCGGCGCGTGCCGGCATCGATCAGGCCGCGCTGCATGCTGGCCGACTCGTGGACGTGCCAGCCTTCTTCTTCCAGTGCGGCACGCACGAAGCGGCGAATCTGCGGCTCGTCTTCCACAAGCAAGGCGGTGGGCACAATCTCGGTCTGTTGCGTGTTCATTCTTCCTCGATTTCAGGCGGCTGCGGCGGTGTGCCGACCGGCAGCGTGAAGACGAACGCGGCGCCGCCCAGCGGGGATTTATCCGCCGCGATGGTACCTCCGTGCACTTCGACGATGGCGCGGCAGATCGCCAGCCCCAGGCCGACTCCAGGCTTGGCCGACTCCTTTTCGCCGCGGGTGAATTTCTCGAATATCGCTTCCTCGCGCCCGCGCGGCAGGCCCGGGCCGTTATCGTACACCATGACCCGTACGAACTCGCCGCGCTGCACGGCGTAGATTACGATCGATGATCCGGGCGGCGTGTATTTGGCGGCGTTCTCCAGCAGATTGCATAGCAAGCGTTCGATCAGTACGGCGTCGAAACGCAGCAGCGGCAAGCCGAGCGAGAGTTGGGTGCTCACTTTGTGGTCGCGCAACTGCAAGCCGCTCGCGCGCAGCGAACTGCCTACCACCTCTTCCAACGGCTGCCATTGCAGATTGAACTTCAATTCACCGCTTTCGATGCGTGCCATGTCCAGCAGGTTGGCCACCAAGGCGCTCATGCGCAGCGCTTCGGCGTGCAGCAAGCCGGCAAGTTCCAGCTGGGGCGCCGTCAACGCCGGGCGCGAACCGGCCAGCGATTCGGACAAGCCGACCAATGACGTCAGCGGCGTGCGCAAGTCGTGCGACAGCGCCGCCAGCAAGGAGTTGCGCAAACGTTCGGACTCCATATTGACCAGCGCTTCCTGCGCCACTTCGACGTAATGCACGCGTTCCAGCGCAATCGCGGCCAGCGCGGCGAAGGTGTCGAGGTGCTGCCGCTGCTCCGGAATCAGCATCCAGCGGCGCTGCGCTGGCTCGATCGCCAGCACGCCACGGGTGCGCATTGGCGCCACCAGCGGCATATAGAACAGCGGGTTGGCCGGCAGCGTGCCGGTGCCCAGGCCAGCGCTTTCCGCATGGTCGAAGGCCCATTGCGCCACGCCCTCGTCAAATACGGGAGCAGCATCCGCGCCCGGCGGCAAGTGCAGGCGACCCTCGGCATCCGGCACCAGCAGCGTGGCCTTGGCATTGAATGTCGATTGCACGAAGCGGGCGGTGGTCGCGAACACTTGCTCCGTCTGCAGCGCGCCAGACAGCTCCCGTGCAAATTCGTACAGGGCTCGGGCACGCGCTTCGCGATACGAGGCGACGCGGGCCTGGAAGCGCAAGCCTGCGGTCAGGTGGCCAGTGAGCAGGCCTACCGCCAGCATCACGGCAAAGGTAATGGTGTATTGCAGGTCCGAGATCGCAAAGCTGAAGCGCGGCGCCACAAAGAAGAAGTCGAAACAGGCCACGCTGACGCAGGTGGCCAATACGGAAGGACCGCGCCCGAAGCGCACCGCTACCAGCAGCACCACCAGCAGGAACAGCATGGCGATATTGGCCAGGTCGAAATATGGCAGCAACGGCGTCGCCAGCAAGGCCATGCCGACGCTGGCGGCAGCTGCCACAGCATAGCCGGTGGCACGCCGCTTGAAGCGCAATGCATCTTCCTCGGCATCGTCCTGCGCGAAGGGGCTGGCTGCGGCCGTCGCTGGTGCTGTTGCGCGTTCGCTTCCAGATACTTCGATCAGGTCAATATCCGGTGCGCAGGCTGCCAGGCTTCGGATATGCGACCGGCGCCATGGCCAGGTGCGGTGCGCCCGTCCCATCGCAATCTTGGACAGGTTGTGGCCGCGCGCGTACTCGGCGGCTGCGGCGGCGATATTGCTGCCAGAGAGCACGGCAGTTGTCGCGCCAAGTTCTTGCGCCAGCTTGAGCATCTTCAGAACGCGCTCACGTTCACCGGAGGGCAAGCGTTGCAGGGCCGGCGTTTCGACATAGATGGCATGCCATTGCGTGCCCAGTTGGCCTGCGAGGCGCGCAGCGCTGCGCACTACCTGCTCGCAGCCGGGGCGCGGACCGACCAGCGCCAACACCGAAGCTCCGGTTTTCCAAATGGCGTCGATCGATTGTTCGACGCGGTAGGCACGCACATCGTCTTCGATTCGGTCGGCGGTGCGGCGCAAGGCCAGCTCGCGCAGCGCGATCAGGTTCCCTTTACGGAAAAAGTTCTTCGCGGCGCGCTCGGCCTGCTGCGCCTGATACACCTTGCCGCCTTTCAGCCGTGACAACAGTTCATCGGCCGGAATATCGACCAGCACCACCTCGTCGGCGGCGTCGAACACCATGTCCGGCACGGTTTCGTTGACCTGGATGCCGGTGATGCCGCCCACCACGTCGTTCAGGCTTTCAAGGTGCTGCACGTTGACGGTGCTGAAAACATCGATGCCGGCTTCCAGAAGTTCTTCAACGTCTTGCCAACGCTTAGGGTGGCGCGAGCCAGGCGCATTGGAGTGCGCCAATTCGTCGATCAGGATCAGCGGCGGGCGACGCGCCAGCGCGCCATCGATGTCGAATTCACCCAGGGTTTTGCCGCGATGGGCCATGGCCCGCAGCGGCAAGATGTCCAGCCCTTCCAACAGCGCCGCAGTTTCGCTGCGGCCGTGGGTCTCGATAACGCCGACCAGCACTTCCTGCCCGGCCACCTGCAATTTGCGGGCGGCCGACAGCATGGCGCAGGTCTTTCCGACGCCGGCCGAAGCGCCGAAGTAAATCCGCAGCTTGCCGCGCGTCGCCTTGCGCTCCTGCTCCTGCATTTGCGCCAGCAGCGCGTCGGGATCTGGCCGGTCGTCGTCGAGTGGGATCATGTCAGCGAGTATGCGGCGTTTTCTTGTCCAACGCCAGGTTCAGCGCCAGGACGTTCACGCGCGGTTCGCCGAAAAATCCCATCACCATGCCCGATGCGTGCTCGTCGATCAACGCCTGCACCTTCTCCGGCGCGATGCGGCGCTCGGCCGCCACGCGCCTGGCCTGGTATTGGGCGGCCGCCAGGCTGATCTCCGGATCGAGGCCGCTGCCGGAGGCCGTGACCAGGTCCACCGGGATCGGCGCAGTGTTGCCCGGATCGGCTGCTTTAAGTGTCTCGACGCGGGCTCGCACGGCATCGGCATAGGCTGGGTTGAGCGGTCCCTGGTTGGAACCGCTGGAGCCGCTGGCGTTGTATGGCATCGGACCGGTGGCCGACGGGCGGCCCCAGAAATACTTCGGCGAAGAGAATTGCTGGCCGATCAGCGCGGAGCCAACCGGCTTGCCGTCCACTTCCAGGATGGAGCCGCCGGCCTGGCTGGGGAACGCCGCCGAGCCGACGCCCGTGACGGCCAGCGGGTAAATCACGCCGCAGGCCAGGGTCAGCGCGCCGAACAGCACCAGGGCGGGACGAATTGTCGAAATCATCATCTTGTTCTCCAGCTTATACGAGGTTGAACGCTGCCAGCAGCATGTCGATCAATTTGATGCCGATGAATGGCAGGATCAAGCCGCCCAGGCCGTACACCAGCAGGTTGCGGCGCAGCAGCGCAGTAGCGCCGATAGCGCGGTAACGCACGCCTTTCAGGGCCAGCGGTATAAGGAACACGATGATCAGCGCGTTGAAGATCACGGCGGACATGATGGCGGAGTTGGAGCTGGCCAGGTGCATGACGTCGAGCGCCTTCAGTTGCGGGTAAGTGCCGACGAAGGCGGCCGGGATAATCGCGAAGTACTTGGCGATATCGTTCGAGATCGAGAACGTGGTCAGCGAGCCGCGCGTCATCAGCATCTGCTTGCCGATCTCCACGATCTCCAGCAGCTTGGTCGGGTTGGAATCCAGGTCCACCATATTGCCCGCCTCCTTGGCAGCCTGGGTGCCGGAACTCATGGCCACCGCCACGTCGGCCTGGGCCAGCGCAGGCGCGTCGTTGGTGCCGTCGCCGGTCATGGCGACCAGGCGGCCGTCGGCCTGGTACCTGCGGATAAGTCTTAACTTACCCTCAGGCGTCGCCTCGGCAAGGAAGTCGTCCACGCCTGCTTCAGCCGCAATGGCGGCGGCGGTCAGCTTGTTGTCACCGGTGATCATCACGGTCTTGATGCCCATGCGGCGCAGCTCCGCGAAGCGCTCCTTGATGCCGCCTTTGACGATGTCCTTCAACTCCACTACGCCCATCACGCGGCCATTGTCCGCCACCACCAGCGGCGTGCTGCCACGGCGCGCTACATCTTCCACGGTGCCCGCTACTTCGGCAGGCCACTGCTGGTTCGCCGCTTCCACGTACTTGCGGACGGCGTCGGCCGAGCCCTTGCGCACTTCGCGGCCCGCCAGGTCAACGCCGCTCATGCGGGTGTTGGCCGAGAACGGAATGAAGACGGCATGCATCGGCGACAGTTCGCGCTCGCGGATATTGAACTTCTGCTTGGCCAGCACCACGATGCTGCGGCCCTCCGGCGTTTCGTCCGCCAGCGAAGCCAGTTGCGCCACATCCGCCAACTCACGCTCGCCCACGCCCGGCGCGGCGAAGAAGGCCGCAGCCTGCCGGTTGCCGAGGGTAATGGTGCCGGTCTTGTCCAGCAACAGCACATCGACGTCGCCGGCAGCTTCCACCGCGCGGCCGGAAGTAGCGATGACGTTGGCCTGCATCATGCGGCTCATGCCCGCCACGCCGATGGCCGACAGCAGGCCGCCGATGGTGGTCGGGATCAGGCATACCAACAAGGCGATCAAAACAGTAATGGTGATCGGCGAACCTGACTGCGCGGCTTCCACCGAGAACAGCGAGAACGGCAACAAGGTCGCAGTCACGATCAGGAACACGATGGTCAAGGCCACCAGCAAGATGGTCAGCGCGATCTCGTTCGGGGTCTTCTTGCGCTTGGCGCCTTCCACCATGGCGATCATGCGGTCGAGGAAAGTCTCGCCCGGGTTGGCAGTGACCTGAACCACCAGCCAGTCGGACAGCACGCGGGTGCCGCCGGTAACCGAAGAAAAGTCGCCGCCCGATTCGCGGATGACCGGCGCGGATTCGCCGGTAATGGCGCTTTCGTCCACCGAGGCCACGCCTTCGATCACGGTGCCGTCGATCGGGATCACGTCGCCCGCTTCCACCAGCACATGGTTACCCTTGCGCAGGTCGGTGGCCGGGCATGGCAGCCATGGCGTGCCATGCTTTGGCGCTGCCAGGCGCTTCGACGTCACGCTCTGTTTCAGGCTGCGCAGCGAAGCCGCTTGTGCCTTGCTGCGGCCCTCGGCCAGCGCTTCGGCAAAGTTCGCGAACAGCACGGTGAACCACAGCCAGACCGTGGTGGCAAGGATGAAGCCTGAACTGGCCTCCCCTACGCCGTTCAGCGACTGGATGTAGAGCAGAGTGGTAATGATGCTGCCGATATATACGACGAACATCACAGGGCTGCGCAATTGGACCGCAGGGCTCAGCTTGCGGAACGCATCGGCAATGGCCGGCACCACCAGCTGCGAATCGAACAGCTTGAGGCGCTTACCTGGTTGGGCGACTGGAATCGCCTGGGATTGCGACATGGTGTGCACTCCTTACTTATACAGTTGCAGGTGTTCGATCACCGGGCCAAGCGCCAGCGAAGGAACGTAATTCAACACGCCTACCAGCAGCACGACGGCCACCAGCAGGAACACGAACATCGGGCCATGGGTCGGCATGGTGCCGGAGTTGGCTTGCAGGCGCTGCTTGGATGCCAGCGAACCGGCAATCGCCAGCACCGGCACGATCATGGCGAAGCGCCCAAACCACATGGCGATGGCCAGCATGGTGTTGTAGAACGGTGTATTGGCGGAGAGTCCGGCGAAGGCGCTGCCGTTGTTGTTGGCGGCCGAACTGAAGGCGTACAGGATCTCCGAGAAGCCATGGGCGCCCGGATTGGCAACACCGGCCCTGCCCGCGTCCAGCATGACGGCGATTGCGGTACCCGCCAGCACCAGGGTCGGCGTGACCAGGATGGCGATCGAGGTCATTTTCATCTCGTATGACTGGATTTTCTTGCCCAGGTACTCCGGCGTGCGGCCGATCATCAGGCCGGCGATGAACACCGCCATGATGGCGAAGACCAGCATGCCGTACAGGCCCGAGCCGACGCCGCCGAACACCACTTCGCCGAGCTGCATCAGCAGCATCGGCCCGGCGCCGCCAAGCGGCGTGAAGGAGTCGTGCATGCCGTTCACGGCGCCGCAGGACGCTGCCGTGGTCACGGTCGCGAACAGGCCGGTGGCAGCGATGCCGAAGCGCGTCTCCTTGCCTTCCATATTGCCGCCCGCTTGCAGCCCAGTGGCCGACTGGTCGACACCCATCGCTTGCAATGCCGGTTGCGCCGACTGCTCCGCCGCGGTGATGCCGATGGCGGCGACCACGAACATGACGGTCATCGCGCCCAGCACGGCCCAGCCCTGGCGGCGGTCGCCCACCATGCGGCCAAAGGCAAAGCACAGCGCGGCGGGGATCAGGAAGATCGCCAGCATCTCGCCGAAATTCGACAGTGGGGTCGGGTTCTCATAAGGATGCGCGGAGTTGGCGTTGAAAAAGCCACCGCCGTTGGTGCCCAACATCTTGATCGCTTCCTGCGAGGCGACCGGGCCCATGGCGATCAACTGCGTGTTCGCGGTCCGGGCTTGCGCTGGAACTTCTGGCGTAGCACCCGGTATCGCGTAGGTCACCTGCTCCAGCAGGGCTACCTCCTTGTAGGCGGAGAAGTTCTGGATCGCACCCTGGCCAACCAGGAACACTGCAAACAGGAAGGACAACGGCAACAGCACATACAGCACGATGCGGGTCAGGTCGACCCAGAAGTTGCCGATCGATTTGGCGGAGCGCGCAGCGAAGCCGCGGATCAGGACGAATGCCACGGCAATGCCGGTGGCGGCCGAAAAGAAGTTCTGGCCGGTCAAAGCCAGCATCTGGCTCAAATAGCTCATGGTCTGCTCGCCCGCATAACCCTGCCAGTTGGTGTTGGCCACAAAGCTGACGGCGGTGTTGAACGAGGAGTCGGGACTGGCGCCAGGCAGGTCCTGCGGGTTCAGCGGCAGCCACGCCTGCATGCGCTGCACGGCGTAGACAAACAGTGTGCCCACCAGGTTGAAGACCAGCAGCGCGATAGCATAGGCTTTCCAGCCCATGCCGCGCTGCGCTTCATCGGTCTGTACGCCGGCGGCGCGGTACAGCAGTTTTTCGACCGCCGCCAGCCAGCCCAGGCCTGGAATATTGCGGCCGTCGGCCACGCGCGCCAACAAACCGCCCAGCGGCCACGCCGCGGCGCCCAGCACCAGCAGGAAAACTGCCAGCAGCAGGAAGGATTGGGTGGTCATGTTACAGGTCCTCCGCTTTCAGCAGGGCCACCAACAGGTAGGCCAGCAAGCCGGCCGTGGCAACGGAGCCGATGAGATAAAAGATGTTCATTGCTGGCCTCCCAGCTTGTCGCAACCGGCCGCCATAGTGGCGACCAGTACGAAAAAGGCGACGATTGCGCCGATAAAGACGATGTCCATTAGGTTCCCCGAAAGGTCTTGTTTGTCTGTGAACCAGCTTATCGAGCCACGTCTAAAATCGGTGTAAAGACTGGGCAAGCCGGTGTAAACAAGGTGTAAAAATCAGAAGGTCCGGCTGACGGTGAGCTGCAGGGCGTTCTTGCCCAGGAATTTTCCGTTGGCCGGAGAGGCGTAGGCCGTCTTGCCGGCGTTGGTGCCGACGGCAGCCAGCTGCACGCTGGCGAAACCCATATCCTTGGTGACGCCCAGCTTCCAGTCGCTGTAATCGGAGGCACTGTTGTTCTTCACGCGCTGGTGTCCGGCGTGCAGGTTGACGGTGTAGCCGGCACCCGCATCGAGGTTGGCGCTCAGGTCCAGATAGCCGGAGTTCTTGCTGTCGGCGAAGCCAAACAGGCTTGTCAGCGAATGCGAATACTTCAGGCTGGCCGGGCCATAGCCAAGCTGGCCGTAGACTTCCGTGGTGTCGGGATTGTCGAGGCCCGGGATGCGGCCCTTGTAGGCATAGGTCAGCACGCCGGCATCGTAACTGATGTCTTGCGTCAGTTGGCCGCGCTTGCCGCCGTAGATGTCCAGTTCCACGCGGCCGGAGCCGCCCGCATCGCGCGTCCAGTTGATGGTCGAGGCCCAGGCGCCGACGTACAAGCCGGTGGCAGCGCTGGCGAAATCGGCGCCGCCTTGCAGGGCGGGCTGCGAGCGCGTTTGCGAGATGCCGCGATAGCGGTAATCGCTGGTCAGCGAGGCGTTGAAGCTCAGGTCATCGGCAAAGGCAGGAGCCGCCAGCATGGCAGCGGCCAGGAAAATCGCATTCTTCATAAATCCACTTTCGTCAAAAAAAGAAGGTGACGAAAGCGTATCGAGCGCCGCATAAAAACGGTCTAAATAGAAGGCCGCAGCCAATCAACGCCGCGTAAAAATGTCCGCTTTGGGGTCAGGAACGATAGTGGACATTTTGCTGCGCAAGAATGTCCACTTCTGTTCCTGACCCCAAAGTGGACATTTTTTACAGGCGCATGAATTTTCGCAGCACGGCCTGCACCTGGTGCTCGGCCAGCGGCTTGTCGAGCATTCCTGCTGCGCCGGCGGCGCGGCCGCGGGTGACGTCGTAGTCGTGGGCGGACTGCACCAGGAAAACCACCTCGGGATGCGTCTCTTCGCTGCGCACTTGGGCGCACAGCAGGTAGTGGTCGATGATCGGCGAGGCAAAGTCGATCAGCACCACAGCGACCGCCCGCTGGCGGCAGATCGCCAGCGCAGCCACGCCGTCCACCGCCCACAATACTGTGGTGCCGAACTGTTTCAGCGATTGTCCTAACTGCTCGCTGAAACGGGCATTCGCGTCGACACAAACCACAGCTCCTTCCCGCCGCGGCTTGCGCATCTTTTCATATACATCAGGGTCGGTCAGGTCCAGGTCGAGCCGCTCGTGGCGCCGGCGTTCGGGTACCAGCGAATCGACGGAAGGCGACAGGCCGGCCAGCACTGCGGCACGGCGTTCGACCAGGCGAGCCAATTCGGCATACATGGCGCTCCACTGCACTGGCAGCGGCAAGTTCGGGTAAGGCAGCAACACACCGGTCGCGCCCAACACCAGCGCCGGCCGGATGTCGCCTGCAGCCAACGATGCGATGACGGCCAGGGCTCTCAATTCGGTGCCGTTGGCCAGGTAAATATCGGGGTCCTGCAGGCTGTCTTCGGACAGGCAAAGATACGACGGCCCTTCGGCTGGCGCCCGGGACAGGCCATGCGCGAGCGCGTGCCCGGCCTCCGGCGGGAAGCCAACCAGCCTGACTGCCAACGGGCGCCGATCTGTGGTCATAAACCCATTTTACCGCCGTGATTCCCTTGCGCCACCGGCTGTTGCGGATAGAATGCGCAAGCATGCGATCCGTCACCGCGGAAAATACTGTATATAATCACAGCACTTTGCATTACCAATAACACGTATGGCCACTAAAAAACCAGTTTCCGACTACAGCGAATCATCCATCCGCGTCCTCAAAGGACTGGAGCCCGTCAAGCAGCGCCCGGGCATGTATACCCGCACCGAGAACCCGCTGCACATCATCCAGGAGGTGATCGACAATGCCTCCGATGAAGCATTGGGCGGCCATTGCAAAAACATCATCGTGACGCAGAATGCCGACGGTTCCATCTCTGTCGAAGACGACGGCCGTGGTATTCCGGTCGGCTTGCATCCTGAAGAAAACGTGCCGACGGTGGAAATCGTCTTTACCCGCCTGCACGCGGGCGGCAAGTTCGATAAAGGCTCGGGCGGCGCCTACGCCTTCTCCGGCGGCCTGCACGGTGTCGGCGTTTCGGTCACCAACGCGCTGTCCAAGCGTCTGGAGATCGCAGTGTGGCGTAAAGACGACGCCGGCAATGGTTTCCACAATCTCGCCTTCGAAAACGGCGACCTGGTGGAACCGCTGCGCTCCGAGCCTGCGCCGAAAGACGGCAAGAAGTCCGGTACCCGGGTTACCGCCTGGCCGGATGCGAAATATTTCGACTCGCCGCTGATCTCCCAGGTCGAGTTGCAACGCCTGCTGCGCTCCAAGGCCGTGCTGCTGCCTGGCGTGACCGTCACGCTGAAGAACGCCAAGAACGGCGACGAGCAGACCTGGATGTACAAGGACGGCCTGCGCGGCTACCTGAACGAACAACTGGCGCAAACCTCCTCCGGCGGCGAAACCCTGATCCCCCTGTTCGAGGGCGAACAATTCGCTACCCCTGACGCGGAAGGCTTTGCCGAAGGCGAAGGCGCATCGTGGGTGGTGGCATGGACCGAGGAAGGCGCCGTGGTGCGCGAGTCCTACGTCAACCTGATCCCGACCCCGAACGGCGGCACCCATGAATCCGGCCTGCGCGATGGCCTGTTCGGCGCGATGAAAAACTTCGTCGAGCTGCACTCGCTGCTGCCGAAGGGCGTTAAGCTGCTGCCGGAAGACGTGTTTGCACGCGCTTCCTTCGTGCTGTCGGCCAAGGTCCTGGATCCGCAGTTCCAGGGCCAGATCAAGGAGCGCCTGAATTCGCGCGATGCTGTGCGCCTGGTGTCCACCTTCTCCAAGCCTGCGCTGGAACTGTGGCTGAACCAGCACATTGACTTCGGCAAGAAACTGGCGGAACTGGTCATCAAACAAGCGCAATCGCGCCTGCGCTCCGCGCAGAAGGTCGAGAAAAAGAAATCCTCTGGCGTGGCCGTGTTGCCGGGCAAGCTGACCGATTGCGAATCGGACGAAGTGACCCGCACCGAAATCTTCCTGGTGGAGGGCGACTCCGCAGGCGGTTCCGCCAAGATGGGGCGCGACAAGGAATACCAGGCCATCCTGCCGCTGCGCGGCAAGGTGCTGAACTCCTGGGAAACCGACAAGGACCGCCTGTTCGCCAATAACGAAATTCACGATATCGCAGTGGCAATCGGCGTCGACCCGCACAATTACGGCGACTCGCCAGACCTGAGCGGCCTGCGCTACGGCAAAATCTGCATCCTCTCCGATGCGGACGTCGACGGCTCCCACATCCAGGTGCTGCTGCTTACCCTGTTCTTCCGCCACTTCCCTGCCCTGATCGACAAAGGCCACATCTGCGTGGCGCGTCCACCGCTGTACCGCGTGGATGCACCGGCACGCGGCAAGAAGCCGATCCAGAAGCTGTACGCGCTGGACGACGGCGAATTGGTGGCCATCGAAGACAAGCTGCGCAAGGATGGCCTGAAAGAAGGCTCCTGGACCATTTCCCGCTTCAAGGGCCTGGGCGAGATGAACGCCGAGCAGCTGTGGGAAACCACCATGAATCCGGACACCCGCCGCCTGCTGCCCGTGTCGCTGGGCGATTTCGACCACAGCTACTCGTCCTCGCGCTTCAATATGCTGATGGGCAAAGGCGAAGCCGCCGCCCGCCGCGCATGGATTGAAGAACATGGCAATGAAGTTGAAGCAGACATCTAATACAAGTATCGAACATGACTCAAGCAAACCTCTTTGACGAACCGACCCCGGAGCTGCCGCCAAGCGGTGGCAACGGCGGTGATGACGGCGGCGAATCGCTGACCCTCTCGACCTTCGCCGAGCGCGCCTACCTGGATTACGCCATTTCCGTGGTCAAGGGCCGCGCCCTGCCGGACGTGTGCGACGGCCAGAAGCCGGTGCAGCGCCGCATCCTGTATTCGATGAACGAATTGGGCCTGGGCCCGACCGCCAAGCCGCGCAAGTCCGCCACCGTGGTCGGCGACGTGCTGGGTAAGCTGCACCCGCACGGCGACCAGTCGGTGTACGACGCGCTGGTGCGCATGGCGCAGGACTTCTCCCTGCGCTACCCGCTGATCGATGGCCAGGGTAACTTCGGTTCGCGCGACGGCGACGGCGCCGCGGCAATGCGATACACCGAAGCCCGCTTGACTCCGATTTCGCGCCTGCTGCTGGACGAAATCGACGAGGGCACCGTGGATTTCATCCCGAACTACGACGGTTCGTATGAAGAACCGGCCCTGCTGCCGGCACGCCTGCCGATGGTGCTGCTGAACGGCGCCTCAGGTATCGCCGTGGGCCTGGCGACCGAGATCCCGTCGCACAACCTGACCGAGGTGGCCAAGGCCGCGGTGGCGATGATCCGTAATCCGAAGATCACCCACTCGGAACTGATGGAACTGATCCCGGGCCCGGATTTCCCGGGCGGCGGCCAGTTGATCACGCCGCGTGCGCAGCTGGACGATATGTACGCGTCCGGCCGCGGCTCGATGAAGGTGCGCGCGCGCTGGAAGATCGAAGAACTGGCGCGTGGCCAGTGGCAGGCCGTCGTGTACGAACTGCCGCCGGGCACCTCCAGCCAGAAGGTGCTGGAAGAAATTGAAGAACTGACCAATCCGAAGGTCAAGCTGGGCAAAAAAGCCCTGTCGCCGGAGCAGGTGGCGTTGAAAGGCCTGCTGCTGGGCCAACTGGATAAGGTGCGCGATGAATCGGGCCGTGAGGCTGCTGTGCGCCTGGTATTCGAGCCAAAGTCGAAGAACCAGAACCAGACTGAGTTCATGCACATGATGCTGGCGCATACCTCGCTGGAGACTTCGGCATCGATGAACCTGGTAATGATCGGCGGCGATGGCCGTCCACGCCAGAAGGGCATCAGCGATATCCTGGGCGAGTGGATCGAGTTCCGCTTCGCCACTGTGACCCGCCGTACCCAGTTCAAACTGAAAAAGGTCGATGAGCGCATCCATATCCTGGAAGGCCGCCAGATCGTCCTGCTGAACATCGATGAAGTGATCGCCATCATCCGTAATTCGGACGAGCCGAAGGCGGCGCTGATCGAGCGCTTCAAGCTGTCGGACCTTCAGGCGGAAGATATCCTGGAAATCCGTCTGCGCCAATTGGCGCGCCTGGAAGCGATCAAGATCGAACAGCAATTGGCCGAGCTGCGCAAGGAGCGCGAGGGCTTGCTGGACATCCTGGACAATCCGTCCACCCTGCGCCGCCTGGTCATCAAGGAGATCGACGGCGACGCCAAGGCTTACGGCGACGCACGCCGCACCCTGATCGAGGAAGCGCAGAAGGCTGTCGTGGAACAGAAGGTAGCCGACGAACCGGTGACCGTGATCATTTCCGAAAAGGGCTGGGTGCGCGCGCGTACCGGCATCGGTCACGATCCGGCGCAGTTCACCTTCAAGGCGGGCGACTCGCTGTATGGCGCGTTCGAGTGCCGCACGGTGGATACCCTGCTGGGCTTCGGCGATAACGGCAAGGTGTACTCCGTGCCGGTAGCCGCGCTGCCTAACGCACGCGGCGACGGTGTGCCGATTACCACGCTGGTGGACCTGTCGGGCGGTGCACGCCTGCTGCACTACTTCGCGGGCAATGGCGACAAGCAGCTGCTGCTGGCGTCCGACGCGGGTTATGGCTTTATCGCCAAGGCCGGTGATATGGTGTCGCGACTGAAGGGCGGCAAGTCCTTCATCACGCTGGACGAAGGCGACAAGCCGCTGCCTCCGACCCTGGTTGTCGATGGCGCGAGCGCAGTGGCGGTCATTTCCGAGAAGTCGAACCTGCTGGTGTTCGGCATGGACGAGATGAAGGTGCTGTCCAACGGCGGTCGTGGCGTGATCCTGATGGATCTGGCTGACAAGGAGAAGCTGGTTGCCGCCTGCGCGATCACCGACAAGGGTGTCACCGTGCTGGGAATCGGCAATGCGCAGAAGGCCAAGGAAGACCGCATGGGGCCGACGGCTCTGGGTCCTCACTTCGGCAAGCGGGCGCGTAAGGGTAAGCCGATGCCGGTGCGGATCAAGCCGACGGGGTTGGCGCCAAATACCTAAACCGGTAAACCAGGGTCTGACCCAAAGGTCAGACACGATTGTTGGCTGCCGCGTGGCGGGTCAGACCCTTGGGTCTGACCCAGATTTACCGGTCTTAGCGCGGCGCGTACAAATCAATCGTCTCCTGCACCGCCTCGCTGCAAACCGCACAAAACTCCTCGCTGCGGTCAAACATCAAGCACTGCTGCTGCGAACGATAGTAGCCAGTCGCCTCATAATTCGCCCCCTCGAACGCCCCCACCGCCTTGCGATTCGGCGCCTTCGAGAACAGCGCATTGGTCCAGGCCAGATCTTCCTTGAACAACTTGCTCATCTCCGATTCCGGACGATTATCCTTGCGCAGTTGCGCGCGGATCTTATGGTACTCGCGTGAATGCGTCTCATACTCCGCCTTCGGCCACGCAGTCGGCAAGGCGGTTCCCGGCGTCACAAACTTCTTCCACTTCACATTGGCCGGGTCCAGCAAGGCCGTCACGTTCGGCTCCCAAGGCTCCATGCGCGCAGCGCCGGTCGCATAAGCCACCGGCGAGGTGTAATACTCATCCGCCAGGCCCGCGAAGTGATGGCCGAATTCGTGCACGAACAGGTAGTTCGCCCAATCGTTGTCCGCCGCCGCAGTGCTGAACTGGCCGTAGATTCCGCCACCGCCATACGTATCGTTATTCACCAGGATCTCGATGAATTCATACGGCGCATGCTGCGCAATCTCGCGCAGCGCACGATTGTCGATGGTCAGCACGTAGCGTTCGCTGCCGAAGATGTCATAGCGCGTGCCCAGCTTGGACGCATGGTGGGTATTGGTCGAAGGGCGCGACACGCCGCTTTCCTGGGTCGGCACCGCCATCGCCCACACGTTGAAGTCCTTGGCGCGCTCCTTGAACGGCGAAACAGTGAACAGGTAGTCGGACAGCTTACGCGCACGGGCCTCGAACTTGGCCATATCGGCCTTGGTATAGCCGTCGCCCAGGATCAGCAAGTCAACCTTCTTTTCGCTTGGGCCACTGACACGGATCGGGATCGGTTTGGCTGGCGCCACATCCTGCTTGCGCACCACGTCCATCGCATCGGTGTCGACGTCCACGCTCCACGCCACGGAGAATTCATTGCGCTCGTCGCGCTTCAGGATGCGCACCTTGACCGGCCGGTCGGGCTTGGGGAAACGCACCGATTCATGGAAGCCGCGCGTCAGCTTGGCCGCTTCCTCGGTCGACTTCCATTCAACGAAAATGGTGGAGAAGGTGCGGGTGTACAGCACCTTGCCGGTCTTGGCATCCGCCACTTCGACCTTGTTCACGCCGCGGTTCGTGGTATCGATTGTCTTGGACATATCGCCCGGCCATGGCAGCGGCTCAATCACAACTTGTTCGATCGCATAACTTTCGTTTAGCGCGTTACCAGTGTGCATATAGTCGAGGCGTACGGTTGCCGGTTGCGCCGCCAGTGCAAGGCCGGCCACGGTGCTGAGCGCCGCTCCCGCCAGCAGTCGATTCAGGTACGACATGAAGTCTCCAGTGTGGTTTTGGTGGCGGTTATTGTAGCTTTGCTTTGCGGATTACAGTAGACCAGCCAAAAGGCCAGGCATAAGATGGCCCCATGCCTATTGAACCCGAACAGCTAAGAACATGGCTGGCTGCGGCCGGCCGCCAGGACGCCGCGGCATTTCGCGCGCTGTACGATGCAGCCGCGCCGAAACTGTTTGGCTTTGCCATGCGTATATTACGTAAGCGGGAGCTGGCCGAAGAGGCGCTGCAGGAAGGCTTTGTGTCGATCTGGCACGCAGCGCCGCACTACGAGGCCGGCCTGGCAGCGCCGCTGACGTGGATGGCTGCCATAGTCCGCAACAAGGCGCTCGATATCCTGCGTCGCACGGATGACACGGTGGAACTGGATCATGAAGCATTTCGCGATGAATACACAAGCTCCCCTGCCGAGGCGAGTGAAATGAGCAGCGACGCACGCGCGCTCGCTGCCTGCATGGCGCGGCTGGAAGGCCTGCATCGGATGGCGATATGCCTGGCCTTCTTCCATGACCTGTCGCACACCGAAGTGGCGCAACGCATGTCGCTGCCCGTCGGCACCGTCAAAACCTGGATCCGGCGCGGCATGGACAAACTCAGGCAATGCCTGTCGCAGGTGGAATCGTCATGAACATCCGTGAAAATGACGACTTGCGCGACAAGCTGGCCGCGGAATACGTGCTGGGCACCTTGCGTGGCGGTGCGCGCCGTCGTTTCGAAGGCTTGATGTACAGCGATGCCGCCCTGCGCATGCTGGTCAAGGAATGGGAACGCCGCCTGCTACCGATGCATGAATTCGTGCGTGCGCAGGAGCCCTCCCCTCAAGTATGGCGAAATATCGAAATGCGCCTGCACCTGAAACCGGAGCGCAGCAGCTGGCATTTCTGGCGTGGTTTCGGCATCGGGACCGCATCCGCCGCAGTGGCTGCCGCGCTGGTGGTGGCGATCGGCTTGCAGCAATTGCGGGGGCCATCCTACGACCTGGTTGCCACTTTGACCGACCAGCAGGCGCAGCCCGCCCTGTTGGTGAAGGCCGATACCCGCAAGCGGCTGCTGCAAGTTCATATCGTCGGCGCTGCGCCGGTGCCGGTCGACCGCTCCTTGCAGCTATGGGCCATTCCGAAAAAAGGCGCGCCGCGCTCGTTGGGCGTGCTGGGTGCCGAGGGACGTTCAACTTTTTCCCTCGCCTCGGGCGCTGTAGGCGACGACGTTGTGGTGCTGGCAATCTCGCTGGAGCCGCGCGGCGGATCACCGGATCCTAACGGACCAACCGGGCCTGTGCTGTACAAAGGCCCGTGGGTACGAGCCATGTAATCACACAGTGGCTCGCTCGACCAACCACAGCATCGCCAGCAAGGCGATGCCGGCCGAGCCGCCCTTCACAATGAGCTGCCGGTACATCCAGGTGCCGCGCAGCGCGTAGGCCAGCGGGACGACGGCCGCGACAATTGCCAGCTGACCCAGTTCGACGCCTGCATTGAACGCTGCCAGAGCGAGTACCGTGGCACCTTTGGGCAAGCCAAGGTCACCCAGCACCCCGGCAAAACCGAAACCATGCAACAAGCCGAAGGCGAATGAGGCCAACCAGCGCTTGCCTCGCACCAGTGGCCAGACATTGTTCAGCGCAGCGATTGCGACCGAAGCGGCGATGGCGGATTCAATCAAGCGGCTTTGCAGCGCGACCACTTGCAGCGCTGCGAGCGAGAGTGTGATCGAGTGGGCGAGCGTGAAGGCGGTGACGACGCGCAGTACGTCTGCGCTCGCGGGCCGCCAGCCTTTCACCAACACCGCCGGCAGTAACAGGGAGAGCAGGAACAGGATATGGTCATAGCCGGTCCAGATATGCCAGACCCCGTGCCGCAGGTAACCGGAAGCCTGTTGCCAAGTGCTGCCATCTCCGCTGGCGGCTGCGAGACGCGTGTGATCGCCGCCCAGTATGGCCGATTGCGTGCGGCCGTCGAGAGTGATGTTGGCCATGCCGCGGTGCTGGGCATCGAGGTCGGCGAACAGTTTGTAGTCGATGGAAAGAGTGACGCCGGGTTCGCAGGCCCCGCGTAGCAGCAGGACGGTATAAGCACCGTCAGTGTGGCGGTCAATCTGCTGGCCTGACACGCGCAGGCGGCAGCCTGGCGCCAGGCCGAGGCGCGGCATGGCGTAGGCCGCGATCTCGGTGTGACGGGAACGGACCTCGTCCCAGGTCAGTTCGCCGTCGCCATCCGCATCAAGGCCAATGGCAAAGTCGATGTCGCGCAAGGCGATGTCCCAGCGCCCGTCGACAACTTGCTGGCGCGATGCTGGTTCCGCCGTCGTAACACGCAGCGTCAAGTAGCTGTCGCTCGGCTTGTGCGCCTGGGCCGCACCGGCGGCAAACAGCAGGGGCACGACGATCAGCGCAGCCAGCCAGCGCGCAGCCGAAGGCCAGGTGATCATAGCCGGTCTCCTTCCAGTTGCTGCGCCAGCGAGGCGATCTTAAGGTCCTCAAGGCCTTGCCTGCGGCGCCAAGCCAGTGCCGGACGGGCTGCCGCGGGATCGCGCGCCGCGACTGCTGCTTCCAACAGGATGCGCAGGTCTGCGGGCTCTTTCTGAACCTGCCAGTTGACCAGGGCAAGTTCCAGCGCGGCACGGGCGCTATGGCGCAGATGCAGTTCGAAACGGGCCTGTTCGCGCTGGTGGATTGCTTCGCCACGGCGGGCTGCCGCCGTGAAGCGCGCTTGCAGTTCCGCAAGGGCGTTGGCCTCGGTCGGCACGGACACGTGCGACGCAATCGTGTGCCGCAGCAGCAAGCCATCGATGCGAAGGTGCTCGCGCAGCAGCGCCTGCACTTCAGCATGACGGCCCTGGTCCAGCAGCAGGTCCGCATAAGCGCCAAGCAGGTAGCTATCGTCCGGCGCCAAGTCGAGCGCCTGGCGGAATCGCGCTTCGGCGCGCGCTTCATCACCGCCCCGCGCCGCCAGCTCGCCTGACAGCGTCAACGCCCAAAGCCGCAGGCCGTCATTGGACGCGCCTTGCGCGCTCGGCGAACGCTCGATAGCCAGCGCCAGCAAGCGTTCGCTGGCCGCAAGCTGGCCGCCGGAGGCGCGGGCATTGGCGAGGCAGGTCATGCTGGCAAGTTGACTGGCCAGTGACGAGAGCCGGCCGCAACTGCGAATGGCCGCATCGTATTCGCCCCGCACTACCTGCACCGTCGCCAGGGTCACCCACGCCTGGGCGTTGCCGGGGTCTGCGCGTGTCACGGCGTCCAGGTCGCGCATCGATTCCTCAAAGCGATGGCTGGATTGCAGCAGCGTGGCGCGCAACAGCAACACCGGCACCGGCGGTGCGGCGGCCTGCCACCAGGGAGCCAGGGCAGCTTGCGCATAACCAAAGTAGCGTGGATCGCCCGTTGCGCGGCCAAGCTCGATGTAGCGCTGCGCAGCTTCGGCGGCAACCGCCGGGTCGCGCGGCGCCTCCGCCAGCCGTGCGCGCTGGCGGCGCACAACCGCGTCGGAAGCAGTTCCCCGCTGCGGCAACCGTTCCAGCACCTCGGCACCGGATCGCGGCACGAACGGCGCGGCCAAACCCGGTAGCGCCATGGATGCCATAGCGGAGAAGGCCAATGCAGCGGCGACGCGAATGGTGCAGGCGGCGGGCTTCATGGCTTCCCTCACTCCACGACCACCGGCTCGCCGCCCTCAGGCGCGGCCGCCGCCGTGCCATCGACGTCGGCCGGTTCCGTGGTTTCAGGCGCGCTGCGAACCAGCACAATCAGCGCCGAGGTAAAGGTATCGCCTGGCGGAGGAAGAGGCAACTGATCGGGCATCGACATCGCCGAAGCGGCATCACCACCACCACCGCCGCAGCCGGCCAGCAACACGGCAGCAAAAGCAAGACATAGACGTTTCATGATCATGCCCTCCTATTGCTGCGGCGAGCCGGCGATCGGCGTCTTCAGGTAGGGGAAGCCGGCGCTGAAGTAGCTGTCATCCAGGAAAGCGCCATCAGTAAAGCGGATCGCACCGGCAGGAGCATCGCCAGGCGCGCAGCCGATATTCAGCGTGCACAGCTTGCCAATCACCACGCGCAAAGCGATATCCACCACGTCGTCGCCCGGCCGGCGCCCATTGGGAAAACCCGCGTTGTCGCCATCGATCACGCCCAGCCGCTTCTGCGCGCCTTTCGCAACCGGTGCAATCGAAGTGTTCAGCCGCAGCATTTCGGAAGCCTTCACATTCGCTGGCTGGTTCAAGCCCGGCACGCCGGTGAGGAAAACCGTCACCAGGTCATTGCGCGGGAAGTTGGTTGGCGCCTTGGCGCCCGCGCTGCCGAACAGCACCTCCACCAAGGCCGGCAAGGTCGGATTGGTGACATAGTCCACGAACTGCCCATCCTGCCGCGGCTTGCTGTGGTTGAAGCGGTCCTTGTCTTTCAAGCCGATCACCACCTCGTTCACCAGCGGCATGCCGAGCCGCGACACCTGCGTCCACGCCCCGCCCTCCTTCGAACCACCGTTCGGATTGATCAGGCGCCCCTGCCGCAGGCTGGCCGTGGTCCAGCCGCCGATCACCGGCTCCGTGCCGGCAGTCAGGCACGACGCCGCCACTTCCAGCTCGATGGAAGTCACGTTCTTGTCGTCCAGGTCATCGCGTGCATTCCGCTCCGCATTGGCGAGGAACTCCACCGCCGGCGCCTTGATGTTGATCAGGTCAAAGGTCTCGCCCAGGTTGACCACGAACGAATCCTTGCGCTGGCCGACAAACATGCGTGCCGGTACCGCACAACCGGGAATATTCACCGCGTACACATGCTTGCCCGCATAGCCTGCGTAATCAGGAATCGACTTGTTGCCGATATTGTCGACCGGCTTGTCGAACACCGTGGCGCCATTGCCGGCCATGCGCACGGACTGCCGCGTGCCGCGCCGGTCGCCGCGCACCACGTCTACCGTGTAGCTCTCGCGCACATTCAGTCCGGCCGCATTCACCTCGTTGATCGGACCGCCGTTGATCACCAGGGGAATCGGCACCTGCTTGCCGCCCACCGTGAACGCGGCATTCTTGAACGTATTGGTGAAGCGGAACTGGAAGGTCAGGTCCTCGCGCGCATCGCCGTTGTTATCGATGTGGATCTCGTACAGCGCATCCGGATCCATGCTGAAGAAGTTCGGGCCGCCGTATGCATCCTGCAGCGGCACGTAGTTGGCGATCAGGGTCACGAATTGTTCACGCCCCGGCTCGTAGCTGCGGAACATGTAGAAGTCCGTCCCGTCGACCTTCGGTTCACGCGTGATGAACGGTGCTTCGCGGTGGCTCGACGCCTGCGCCGCCGGCGCCAGGGCTGACAGTATTGCCAACTGGACAGCAGCTTGCTTGATGAGTGCCATGGTTTCCTCCCGTGTGGTTGGTTGCCATGGCATATACGCGGCGCATGCGCCGCCGGATTCAAATCCTCATTTATATTTGTATAGCGGCCGAGTGATCTCGATAGGCCGGATATCGAGGCGGATATTCAGCACCGAATATGCCTCAGCAACGCTGGAGACGTAACCCACCGTATCGGCGGTCTTGGTGAAGCGGAACTCGAAGCCAAGCTCGGTCCCGCTGGCGCGCGGATTGCCGCTGGCAATACCGATCGCCTCATCCTGGTTGCTGTCGATCAGGCGCTCCATCAGGTCGATCACGGCGTTGTTGCCCAGCACGTCGTTGCTGAACACGGCACCCCGCCCCAGCGTGCGGGTCGGGTCGATGCGGCCGCCAGCCTTGTCGTTGGACGGCATGAACATGTGGGTGCCGATATTGAACTTGTCACCGCGGTCGAGATAGCTGATCACGGCATTGCGCACGCCAAAGTGCGGCGCCTCCTTGTCCCATTCGGCACGCGACAGGTCGATCAGCAAGGCGCCCTTGTAGCCGATGACTTCCACCTCGCGCTGCGCATTGACCACCATGGCGCTGTCTTCGTCGATGCCAAGGCCGATCTGGTAGCCCTTGGCCAGCATGGCCGGGATCATGCGCGCAAAGCGGCCGCGCACCAGCAAGTGCTGGTCCACGAACACGTCGTCGCCGATGAAGCCCAGCCCCGGGCCCAGTTCGCGGCCATCGGCAATACCGGTCTGCAGCATCGACAGGATCGCCTTCGGATTGGCGAACATGGTGCTGCTCATGATGGCCGCGCCGGCAGAGGAACCGGCGACCACGCCGCCGCGGCGGTACACCTCCCACACCGCCTCCAGCACCGCAGTCTGGGTGCCGTCTTCGCGCAGCAGCGCCTTGGTGATGCGGCCCTGGTCGCCCCCGGCGAAGTAGATGCCGTCCGATTCGCGGATTTTCTTGGCCAGCAAGGCATCCTCCGCATTCTTCTTGTAGTCGCTGCCGGCCAGGCGCACCGCAACCGGCACCAGGAAGGCGTCGGCGCCCCATTTGCGCAGGTAGCCGATGATGGACTGGGCCGAACGTTCCGGATTGCCGGCAGCGGACGGAAACACCGCGATGCGCGAGCCCTTGCCGCCCGCCAGTTTCACCACGCGCTGCCAGACGTCAGCATTGTCGCCGCGCAAGCCACCGCCGATGATCACCAGCGAGCCCTGGTGCGCCGCTACCGGCGACGGCGCGATGGCCGCCGATCCGCCGCTGAGCGTGGCACTGGCGCCGGCCACGATGCGCACCGGGGCGGCAGTATCGGGCAGGGGTACAGGGGTCGAAGGCGGTGCAGTGGGAAGCTTTGACGGGGTGTCCGGCGGCGGCGTCGTGCTGGTGCGGGCAGGAACGGGATTCCGGGGCGGCGCCTCGCGGGCGTGGATCGGAAGGCCGCATGCGGCCAGCAAGGCCAGGCCCAAACGGGCCAGGCCGGCGGGAGAGTACAGCTTCACGATGGCCTCCTGTTCTGCTTGCTCGCTGGCATCGCTGCTAGACATCTGGGTAATACCTTTCCATCAGTGTAGCCGGACGCAACGGCGGAGTAAAACCTTATCGCGCGTCCGTGCGCACTTTGTTTAATGCGGCTTCAGGTAGCGCTCCGGAAGGGGCGTCTTTTCACCTTCCGGCTGCCACAGGAGTTGCGAAATCCACCAACGCTTGCCGTCGTTCACCAGCTGGACCGAATTGATGCCGCGCACAAAAGGCTTGTCCGCCGGCGCATGGCGCGCTTCATAGGTACTGAAAACCTGAGCAATCTGTCCATATTCCTCGCCCTTGCGCGCGAGTTCCGATTCGTAGAAGCCCTCCTTCGCAAACACCGGCGTCACGCGGGTGATGTAGTCTTCCAGCGACAGCACGCGGGTATTGAGCGCGCCATCCTTGCCCGTGCTGTGCACCACCATGCGGCCGTCGTTGCGGAACAGGGAACGCAGGCGGTCCCAGTCGCGCGCCTTGCCGGCGGGACCGGAAATGGTGTCGTACATGGCGGCCATGATGCTGTCCACGGAGGCCACATCGGATGCACGCGCACCCTGCGCCAAAGCGCTACCGCTGGCCAGCACCAACAGTAGCAAACTTGCTAACTTCTTCATTGCTTCTCCTACTAATTTATAATCGTTTGAATTTCTCGTGCAAATCTCACCGCAAACGCCACTATGACAGATCAATTCTCCAAGAAGGCGGAAGCCTGGTCCGCTCGCTTCTCCGAACCGGTTTCCGACCTTGTGAAACGTTACACCGCCTCGGTGTTTTTTGACAAGCGCATGGCCAAGGCCGATATCCAGGGTTCCCTGGCCCACGCCGACATGCTGGCTGCGCAAGGCATTATCCCGGCCGCCGACCTGGCCTCGATCCAGAAAGGCCTGGCTCAGGTCAGCGCCGAAATCGACGGCGGCCAGTTCGAATGGCAGCTGGACCTGGAAGACGTGCACCTGAATATCGAAAAACGCCTGACCGAGCTGGTTGGCGACGCCGGCAAGCGACTGCACACCGGCCGCTCCCGCAACGACCAGGTGGCGACCGATATCCGCCTGTACGTGCGCTCCGCCATCGACGACATCACCGGCCTGCTGCAGCAACTGCGCGCTGCGCTGGTCGACCTGGCCGAGAAGAATGCCGACGTGATCCTGCCCGGCTTCACCCACATGCAGGTGGCGCAGCCGATCACCTTCGGCCACCACATGCTGGCTTACGTTGAAATGTTCGGCCGCGACGTCGAGCGCATGCAGGATTGCCGCAAGCGCGTGAACCGCCTGCCGCTGGGCGCCGCCGCATTGGCCGGTACCACCTTCCCGATCGACCGCTTGCGCGTGGCCAGGACACTGGGCTTCGACGATGTCTGCCACAACTCGCTGGACGCCGTGTCGGACCGCGACTTCGCGATCGAGTTCACCGCCGCCGCTTCGCTGCTGATGATGCACGTGTCGCGCATGTCGGAAGAGCTGATCATCTGGATGAGCCCACGCGTTGGCTTTATCGACATCGCCGACCGCTTCTGCACCGGTTCCTCGATCATGCCGCAGAAGAAAAACCCGGACGTGCCGGAACTGGCGCGCGGCAAGACTGGCCGTGTCTATGGCCACCTGATGGGCCTCCTGACCTTGATGAAAGGCCAGCCGCTGGCCTACAACAAGGACAACCAGGAAGATAAAGAGCCGCTGTTCGACACCGTCGATACCGTGGTCGACACCCTGCGTATCTTTGCCGACATGGCTGGCGGCATCACCGTCAAGCCGGAAGCGATGCGCTCGGCCGCGCTGCAAGGCTACGCCACCGCGACCGACCTGGCCGACTACCTGGTGAAGAAAGGCCTGCCGTTCCGCGATGCGCACGAAGCTGTGGCGCATGCGGTGCGCGCCTGCGACGACCTGAAGATCGACCTGGCGCAGATGTCGCTGGAGCAGTTGCGCGCGTTCTCGCCGCTGGTGGGCGAGGATGTGTTTGCGGTGCTGACCCTGGAAGGCTCGGTGGCGGCACGCGACCACGTGGGCGGCACCGCACCGAACCAGGTGCGCACCGCCATCGCGCGCGTGCGTCAGCAGTTGGCTGGTTGAGCCTTGCGGGCATGGCGGATGCTGTCCGCCATGTCCGCCATCACAAAGCGGTGCATCGACCGGATCACCTGGTCCAGCAGGAAGCGCCGCAGCACATTGTCCGCGCCTTTCGGCTCATAGCTGGTGGCCATGCTCACCAGCGTGCGCCCGTCCGGCAGGCGCGACAGGTAGATGCTGCCGCCCTGCAGCGCGAGATGCCGCTGGAATTGCTCGCTAGCCTGCGTCACGCTGAATTCAAGCGCTGCATTGGGGGTCGACCTGGTGATACGCTTGAGAATATACTGCTCGTCCCCGTATTCGCAGCGGCATAGCGTGCCCACGGTCTTGTGGTCGCCGACCGTCCTCACCGGCAGCGGCAAGGTCCAGCGCAGGAACCAGTTCGGCCGGCCTTTCACCTCCTCATAAAAACACACCTTGTCCCATACTTCCGCGATGTCGGCGTTGATGATGCGTTCCGTTTGAGCGATATTCATCTTGTAGCACCCCTATGGTTTTCAGCAGTGAAGAAAGCGTTGCATCCAACCAGCCATACTTCGACCTGGTTGAATCGTTGTGACAATTCGGCATGCAGGGCTTCCAGTGAGTCGCCGCGGTTGTCGATCACCTGCAGCCAGTTCATGAAGCCCATCAAAACCCCGGCGTACCACGGCATGGGCGCGCCTTTGCCGATCAGCGTGTAGCCGAACAGCGTCGTCCCCGGCCCGCACAAAGGCGCGACAGCGTCGAAAATCCTGCCCTTTTCCCGCATCGTTCCAGGCGCGCAGTGAATCAGGCCGCCGATGCAGATCGAGTCCACCTTATGCCCGATGTCGATCGGCTCGAATGCGTTGCGCACATGGCAGTCCGGCGCAAAACGCTGCAGGCGCTGCGCAGTGTGGCGCAGGCAGTTCCTGTTCAAATCGATCAGCGCGATCTGCTGCCTGCTTTCGTCAAGCCCGGCATGGTCAAGGAAATAACCGGTGCCCACACCGATATCGGCGTGGCGCTGTCCGGCGTGCCGCCTGTAGATCTCGATGTAGTGCTGACCTTTGCATTTCCAGAAGATGCGGGTAAAGATCCCGATCACCAGGAAATCGTAAAGGCGCAGGAAAAATGGCGTGTAAGCCTTGATCCCGTTACGGTACGTTCCAACGTCCATGCACTTCCCCCTCAGGAAAAAAAGCGCGCAGAGACCCCTGGCCTGCAAATGGCCAACATTGCGCTCTACGTGTAATGGCGAATTACGCTTCGCTGGCCTTTTTCTTGGCCTTGCTTTCGCGTTTTAGCGGCCCGGCTACCGGGCACAGCGCAAAGGCGAATTGCGTCAGCGTGTTCACGAGGTTGTCGGACATCAGTTTGTAATACACAAACTGGCCGCGGCGCTCGCTGCTGACCAAACCCGCGCCTTCAAGGACGGACAAATGACGGGAAACCGCAGGCGCACTCATTTCAAAGCGAGACGCAACCTCCCCTGCCGTCATCTCGTGTTCCGAGAGGTAGGCGAGTATCTGTCGCCGCGGCGACGAGGCCAATGCTTCAAAAACTTTGTCCGACATGCTGGTTTTCTGTTGAGGGACGCCGCAGCTGCGGCGCAGGCCTCTAGTCTATACCCGAAGGGCGCTCCAGCCAATGCTGAAGGACCACTTTTTTACAAATTAAGCATTTAACGAATATCTTAAATACTTAATTGTCTTCCGTCCAGTTTTTTCGGGCACGGATTCAATTTGCGGAGATTCTCGGCTAATATCCTTGCAACAACTAATCCAAATCCGGGAGACACAATGCAGGGCTTTCTTCGCCTGTCGCATTGGCTGGACCGCATCGGCTACCGCTGCGGGCAGCTGGCCAATGTGATGATCCTCGCCTCATGCTTCATCAGCGCCAGCAACGCCATGATCCGTTATGGCTTCGACTGGAGCTCCAACGCCCTGCTTGAAATGCAGTGGTACATGTTTGGCGCCGCCGTCATGCTCGGCGCCAGCTACACCTTCCAGCGCAATGAACACGTGCGCGTCGACCTGATCTACGGCCACGTCTCCGAACGCAAGCAGCTGTGGATCGACATCTTCGGCATCATCTTCTTCCTGTTCCCGGCCTGCATCCTGTTTGCCTGGCTGTCGTGGGAATCGCTGTTCCTGCCTTCCTGGGCCATCATGGAGCAGTCGAGCAACGCCGGCGGCCTGCCGCGCTGGCCGATCAAATTCGTGGTGCCGATCGGCTTTGCGCTGCTCACGCTGCAAGGCGTGTCCGAACTGATCAAACGCATCGCCCACCTCGCCGGCCAGGCTCATTTGGACAGCAAATACGAAAGGCCAGTGCAATGATCCCATTGGAGATGATGCCGCCGCTGATGTTCGGCGGCCTGGTCGTATTCATGCTGGTCGGCTTCCCGGTCGCGTTCTCGCTGCTGGCGGTAGGCCTGTTCTTCGGCTTGATCGCGATTGCGGAAGGCTTCTTCGGCGTATCCTTCCTGCAGGCCGTGCCGCAAAGGATTTTCGGCAGCGTGCTGGCCAACGACCTGCTGTTGGCGATCCCCTTCTTTACCTTCATGGGCGCGGTACTGGAGAAGTGCCGCCTGGCCGAGGACATGCTCGACTCCATGGGCCGCCTGTTCGGCGGCGTGCGCGGAGGCCTGGGCTACTCGGTGATCATTGTCGGCTTCATCCTGGGCGCGATTACCGGCACCGTGGCGGCGCAGGTGATCGCCATGACCATGATCTCGCTGCCGGTGATGATGCGCTACGGTTACCACATGCGCTACTCCACCGGCGTGCTGGCCGCCTCCGGCACGATCACGCAACTGGTGCCGCCATCGCTGGTGCTGGTGGTGCTGGCCGACCAGTTGAAAACCCCGACCGCAGCCGCCGACGTGGGCAGCATGTACCTGGGCGCCTGGGGGCCTTCGCTGGTGCAGATCGGCCTGTTCGCCTTGTACACCTTCGCCCTGTCGCGCATCAAGCCGGAATGGCTGCCGGCAGCGCCGCAAAACGAACTGGGCCCGCGCGGCTGGGCGCTGTGGAAGCAGTGCCTGCAAGGCATCGTGCCGGCCGCAGTGCTGATCTTCATGGTGCTGGGCACCATGATGCTGGGCGTGGCGACGCCTACCGAATCGGGCGCCATGGGCGCGCTGGGCGCGGTGATCCTGGCCGCTCTGCGCCATCCCGAATTCAACCGGCGCGACAAGATCGTGTTCCGCATCGGCATGGCAGCGCTGGCTGCGGCGGCGCTGATCGGCGCCTTTGTCGATGGCGCCAAACCGGTCGTGCAAGCCGCGCTGGGCGTGCTGTATCTGTGCGTGGCCTGGATCGTATTTCGCGCCAGCCAGATCAAGCCGCTGCGCGAGCTGATCGTGCTGAGCTACCAGTCCACCATGCGCCTGACCGCGATGGTGGTGTTCATCCTGATCGGCTCCACCTGCTTCTCGGTGGTGTTCCAGGGGGTGGATGGCGGGCTGTGGGTCGAGCACCTGTTCAACGGCATCCCGGGCGGCTGGATCGGCTTCCTGCTGGTGGTGAACCTGTTTGTGTTCTTCCTGGCCTTCTTCCTCGACTTCTTCGAGATCGCCTTCATCGTGGTGCCGATGCTGGCACCAGTGGCGCAAAAGGTGCTGGCGCCGCAACTGGAGCCTCTCATGGGCAGCCCGGAAGCGGCGGCATCGGCGTCGCTGGTGTGGTTTGGCGTGATGCTGTGCGTGAACATGCAGACCTCCTTCATGCATCCGCCATTCGGCTTTGCGCTGTTCTACCTGCGCGGCGTGGCACCGAAGGAAGTGAAGTCGTCGGACATCTACTGGGGTGCGCTGCCCTGGGTCGGCCTGCAGATGCTGATGGTGCTGCTGGTGGCCGCGCTGCCGCAGACCGTTACCGCCTTCCTCGACCGGGGCACGGGCGGCAAAGTGGAATCGGGCGACCTGCGCATCGAGCAGCCTGCGGTTCCAGACTCGCTGCCGGCGCAAAAGCAGGACGAGGAACAGCAGCCGGAGCTGAATTTCTCGCAGCCGGAAGAAGAAAAGAAGAAGTGAGGAAAGGCGCCGGCGCAGGCTGCGCCGGCACCAAGAAACAAATCAGTCCAGCGGGCCGCAAGCGGCCTTGGTGTATTCGGTTTCCAGCTTGTCGATATCGGTCTGGGTCTTGGACATCGCATCGAGCTGGGAATTGCGGCGGTTTTCATTGCGCTGGCCGTACAACTCTTCGCGGCGGCTACGCAGCGAGTCGCAGCTCTGCTTGGGTGCGGGCTTGCTGGCGGCAACATCGCGCGCTGTCTCGGCTTCTTCCTTCGCTTTCTTTTCGCGCATTTCGCGGTTGCGCGCCGCCAGTTCGTCGGCGCGCTCACGGTCTTCCAGCGCGCGCGTCTGGGCCGCTTTGACCTGGGCGGCAGTTGGCGGCGGCGGGACGTCGATGGCGGCACCGCCTTTGGCGCAGGGCATCGACTGGTAAGTCACCTTGCCGTCTACCGTACATTTGAATAGTCCCTGCGCGCTGGCCTGCGATGCGGCGGCCAAGCCAAGGACTGCGAACAACAGCGCTTTCTTCATTGCGCTTACTCCCAATGGGTTTGGGTCAAAAATTTGAGCCGGTTATTATCTGGATCGAGAACGGACATGACACGCAGGTCCGCTCCCAGGTCGTTGTTCGGCGCTTGCTCGACGTTTACGCCGTACGCCAGGAAGTCGTCATACAGGGCGTCGACGTCCGCAACGTAAAAGTGTACCAGCCCGCCGGGTTGGCAGTCGCCCGAATGTTCAGATAAGAAAATTTCCATGCCGTCGAGCATCATCGAGGCAAAGGTCGGCATGCCCGGCTCGAAGTGGTGCGTCCACTCCTCGCGAAAGCCCAGCGATTCATAAAAAGGCTTGCTGGCGGCGTAGCTCGCCACCCGCAATGCCGGCACCACCCGCTGCGCGTCCTTCAAGCCCATGCCCACTCCCTGTAGATTGACCCTACAGGGAGTGTACCTCAGTGCTTGTGCGCGATCATGTTGGAGAGGACGCTGAAGGCGGCGCCTGTGTGTTCCTTCTCCAGCAGCAGGGTGAGCTCGGTGTGGGTCGAGATCAGGTTGATCAGGTTGACCTTGTCCCAGGCCAGCTTCTTCAGGATGGCGTGGTAGATGCCCGGCGTGCGCCAGGAATCGGCGGTCAACTGCAAGGTCACGGCATTCAGGTTCTCCAGCCGCGCCAGTAGGCGTTCGCTGGCGAAGATCTGCTCGACCAGGCCGATGAACGGCCGGCTGCAGATCACCACCACCTCTTCGCTGCCGCGGGTGACGGTCAGGTACAGGGCATGGCCGGTACCGGAACGCTCCAGCAGTTGGCGGTGGCATTCATCGATGCGGTCCGAACGGCGGAAAGTGAACTCGACAAGATCGGTGCGTGCGGTCAACTGGCCGGACTGCTGGGCCAGCACCAGTTCCTGTGCGTCCTTGTCCGGCAAGCGTCCGGCGACACGGCGCAAGGCCATGACCACGGCCGCCTGGCCGACAGGCTTCCACAGGTCGTTCTGGAGCTGCGGCTGCAGCTGGCGCGCCAGTTCCGACAGGTTGATCAAGCCACGGCGCAGACCTTCGCTCAGGAAGGGCGACTCCGTGACGATCCTTTCGACTTTGGTAGATATAGACAACATGAGTGATGCGCCCTCACTAAGTAGTACGTCAAACAAACGACGGGCTAGTGTAAAACGCAAAATTCAACTAGTGCAACATGAGTGTGACAATTTGATACATATATGTGTTGCGCCAAACACGAAACTAGAAAAAACCCTCTATTTCGTTGTAACTTCCCTACAAATCGCCTCAATCGTGCGCCATTTGGTCGCGATGCAAGCTAGTTAAGTAACCACGCAAATGTAATCAAATGTCCAAAACTGAACAAAAAGTGTAGAACCGACTTATTTCGCAACTTTTTTGACTTGCATAAAGAACAGGCATACCTTCCGCTCTCCCAACACCCCCAACGCTCATAAGGAGAGCTGATGAAACTTCGCAAAAGCCTGCTGGCTGCAGCAGTAGCCGCCTCTTTCGCCCCCGCATTTGCAGGCGTCCTGCCGGAAAACATGATGGCCGCACCGGCCCAGCCGATGAGCCTGGAAGCCAAGGCCAACCTGGCTTCCAGCCTCGATGCGCGCCGCTCCGCTGCAGGCCTGGACAGCGAGCATGGCTACAAAATGCGTGAGCAGCACCCTGGCGCCAACGGCCAGCGCGTCCTGCGCGCCGACCACACCTTCCAGGGCCTGCGCGTGTTCGGTTCCGAATCCGTCGTCGTCACCGACGATAACGGCGACATCGTCAGCGAAGCGGCCGACAACCGCCGCAATGGCCTGGATGCGCATCGCTCGGCCCGCGCTACCGGCAAGGCCGCGCCAGAAACCACCGCAGCGTTCAGCACCGAGGAAGCGATCCGCATCGCCGTCTCGCGCACCGGCGGCAAGACCCACCGCATCAAGCCGGAAGCCGAACTGCTGATCTGGCCAGTGGTCAAGACCCAGCGCACCGCAGCGGCCGCCAACAAGGCCGAAAGCGCGCTGAATGCGACCGACGTGGAAGACGTGGTCGATCATTACGAGCTGGCCTACCTGGTCAAGACCCGCATGAACAAGGACGGCCGTCCAGTGTTCCGCGACACCGTGATCAACGCCACCACCGGCGCCGTGATCAAGCAGTGGGATGCGCTGCAGACCGTGGTTGGCGTTGGCCATAGCCAGTACAACGGCGACGTGCCGATCAACACCACCCTGTCCGGCTCCACTTACAAGATGCTGGACGCGACCCGCGGCGTAGGCGGCACCTTCGGCGGCATGGCCATCACCAACGCCAACCACTCGCCTGAATCCAATCCACAGGCCGGCTCGATCTACACCAACAGCACCAACACCTGGGGCGACGGCCAGCAGTACATCAGCGGCGGCAGCACCACCAACGCCAACGGCCAGACCGCGGCAGTGAACGCGCTGTGGGGCCTGATGAACACCTACGACACGCTGAAGAACGTGATGGGCTGGTCTTCGCTGGACGGCAACAACACCGCCACCTATATCGCGGTCCACGTCGACAACAACTACGACAACGCCTTCTTCGACCCTAACTGCAAGTGCATGTACATCGGCGACGGTTCCAGCTTCAACAGCCTGGGTTCGATCGACGTGATCGGCCACGAAATGGGCCACGGCGTGACCGACGCCACCTCCAACCTGACCTACTCCGGCGAGTCCGGCGGCCTGAACGAGTCGAACTCGGACATCATCGGCGAGATGGTGGAAGCGTATGCCCGCGCTGGCGGCACCGGCACCACCATCCCGCTGACCGGCAACGACTGGATGATGGGCAAGGAAATCGCCAAGAACGGCCAGCCGCTGCGCTGGATGTGGAAGCCATCCAAGGACGGCGCATCGAAGGACGCCTGGAGCAGCACCCTGGGCAACCTGAACGTGCACTACTCCTCCGGCCCGAACAACCGCATGTTCTACTTCCTGGCCAAGGGTTCCAACTCCTCCTCCTCGAGCGAGATGTACAG
The DNA here is from genome assembly GCF_050709955.1 of Massilia eburnea. GTDB lineage: Bacteria > Pseudomonadota > Gammaproteobacteria > Burkholderiales > Burkholderiaceae_D > Rugamonas > Rugamonas eburnea_A. Next base: position 27,370 of record NZ_JBNZFX010000015.1, on the reverse strand, counting down.
CTCTTACCTGAACAAGCAGCCGCTGGCCATGACCGGTATCGGCAGCGACAAGGCGTTCCGCATCTGGTTCAAGGCCAACACCACCAAGTTCACCGCCTCCACCAACTACGCCAACGCCCGCCTGAAGATGATCGAGTCGGCCGAGCAGCTGTACGGCGTGGGCAGTGCTGAAGCGACCGCCGTCAAGCGCGCTTACGCTGCGATCAACGTCGGCACCGACGTCGACGAAGCCGGCGCAGGCAGCGGCGTGTCGATCAGCACCCAGCCGAACAACGTCAGCGTAGCAGCCGGCGGCACCGCCAGCTTCAGCGTGGGCGCCAGCGGCGGCACTTCGCCTTACAGCTACAAGTGGTACCGCAACGGCAGCCAGATCTCGGGCGCCACCTCGGCTACCTACTCGTTCACCGCGCAGGCCGCCGACAACGGCGCCGTGTTCAACGCCGTGGTCACCGATTCGTCGTCGCCGGTGAAGACCGCGACCTCGAACAACGCCACCCTGACCGTGGGCACCACCCAGCAGTCCGAGCTGGTCGTCAACGGCGGCTTCGAGTCCGGCACCACGCCATGGGCTGGCAGCACCGGCGTGATCGGCAACTACAGCGGCCAGAGCGCATACGAAGGCACCCGCTTCGCATGGCTGGGCGGTAACGGCGCCACCGCTACCGAAGCGCTGTACCAGAGCGTGACCATCCCATCGACCGCGACGTCGGCGAACTTCTCGTTCGCGATGCATATCGACACCGCGGAATCGGGCAGCACCGCGTACGACAAGCTGGTGGTGACCGTGAAGAACTCTTCCGGCACCACCCTGGGCACCCTGGCTACCTACAGCAACGCGAACGCTGCCAGCGGCTACCAGCTGCGCAGCTTCAACCTGCTGCCTTACAAAGGCCAGACCGTGCGCCTGCACTTCAACATGACCGAAGATTCGTCGCTGCAGACGTCCTTCGTGGTTGATAAGGTCAGCCTGCAAGTCCAGTAATCGGCAGCAAGCGGTAAATCAGGGGGCGGCTCTCAGGGCCGCCCCCTGTGTTTTTGTGTGACTATAGACATGTAATGTATTGTCTAAAAATATACAAAATCTGTAAAACTGACTCATTTCACAAGTTTTTTGACTTGCACAAAAAACAGGCATAACTTCGTCTCTCCCACCCACCCAAGTTCCCCAAGGAGAGTCGATGAAACTTCGCAAAAGCCTGTTGGCCGCAGCCGTTGCCGCCTCGTTCGCCCCTGCATTTGCAGGCGTCCTGCCAGATACCCTGATGGCCGCTCCGGCTCAGCCGATGAGCGTTGAAGCCAAGGCGAACTTGGTATCGCGCCTGGACTCCCTGCGCTCCGCAGCCGGGCTCGATAGCGAGCATGGGTACAAGCTGCGCGAACAGCACCCCGGTGTCAACGGCCAGCGCATCGTGCGCGCCGACCACACCTTCCAGGGCCTGCGCGTGTTCGGTTCCGATTCCGTCGTCGTCACCGACGAAAACGGCAATGTCGTCAGCGAGTCGGCCTCCGACCGCCGCAACGGCCTGGACGCTTCGCGCGCCGCCAAGGCCTCCGGCAAGGGCGCTCCTGAAACCAGCGCAGCCTTCGGCGCCGATGAAGCGATCCGCATTGCCGTCTCGCGCACGCCAGGCAGCCAGCACCGCATCAAGCCGGAAGCCGAACTGCTGATCTGGCCAGTGGTCAAGACCCAGCGCAGCGCGGCTGCCGCCAACAAGGCAGAAAGCGCGCTGAACGCGACCGACGTGGAAGAAGTGGTCGACCATTACGAGCTGGCCTACCTGGTCAAGACCCGCATGAACAAGGACGGCCGTCCGGTGTTCCGCGACACCGTGATCAGCGCCAAGACCGGCGCTGTGATCAAGCAGTGGAACGCGCTGCAGACCGTGGTCGGCGTCGGCCATAGCCAGTACAACGGCGACGTGCCGATCAACACCACGCTGTCCGGCTCCACCTACAAAATGCTGGACACCTCGCGCGGTGTAGGCGGCACCTTCGGCGGCATGGCCATCACCAACGCGAATCACTCATCGGCCAACAACCCAAGCCCGGGCTCCATCTACACCAACAGCACCAACACCTGGGGCGACGGCCAGCAGTACATCCCCGGCGGCAGCACCACCAACGCCAACGGCCAGACTGCGGCAGTGAACGCGCTGTGGGGCCTGATGAACACCTACGACACGTTGAAGAACGTGATGGGCTGGTCTTCGCTGGACGGCAACAACACCGCCACCTATATCGCGGTCCACGTCGACAACAACTACGACAACGCCTTCTTCGACCCAAGCTGCAAGTGCATGTACATCGGCGACGGCGGCTCCTACTTCAACAACCTGGGCTCGATCGACGTGATCGGCCATGAAATGGGCCACGGCGTGACCGACGCCACTTCCAACCTGACCTACTCCGGCGAATCGGGCGGCCTGAACGAGTCGAACTCCGACATTACCGGTGAAGCGGTGGAAGCCTATGCCCGTGCAGGCGGCACCGGCACCAGCATCCCATTGACCGGCAACGACTGGATGATGGGCAAGGAGATCGCCAAGAACGGCCAGCCGCTGCGCTGGATGTGGAAGCCTTCCAAGGACGGCTCGTCAAAGGACGCCTGGAGCAGCACCCTGGGCAATATCGACGTGCACTACTCCTCGGGCCCGAACAACCGCATGTTCTACTTCCTGTCCAAGGGCTCCAACTCTTCGTCCTCCAGCGAGATGTACAGCTCTTTCCTGAACAAGCAGCCGCTGGCCATGACCGGTATCGGCACCGACAAGGCCTTCCGCATCTGGTTCAAGGCCAACACCACCAAGTTCACCGCCTCCACCAACTACGCCAATGCCCGCCTGAAGATGATCGAGTCGGCTGACCAGTTGTACGGCGCCGGCAGCCCTGAATCGATCGCCGTCAAGCGCGCTTACGCTGCGATCAACGTCGGCACCGACGTGGATGAAGCCAATCCAAACACCGTGACGATCTCCACCCAGCCGAACAACGTCACTGTTGCTGCCGGCGGCACCGCCACCTTCACCGTTGGCGCAACCGGCGGCACCGCGCCGTACAGCTACGCCTGGTACCGTAACGGCGCCCAGATTTCGGGCGCTGCTTCTGCCACCTACTCGTTCACCGCGCAAACTGCCGACAACGGCGCAGTGTTCAAGGCCATCGTCAGCGACTCCTCGTCGCCGGCGAAGACCGCCACCTCGAACGACGCCACCCTGACCGTGGGTGTGATTCCTCCGCAGAGCGAGCTGATTGTCAACGGCGGCTTCGAGTCGGGCACTACGCCATGGGCCGGCACCACCGGCGTGATCGGCAACTACAGCGGCCAGACTGCGTACGAAGGCTCCCGCTTCGCATGGCTGGGCGGTAACGGCAGCACCGCTACCGAATCGCTGTACCAGACCGTGACCATTCCTTCGACCGCAACCTCGGCAACCCTGTCGTTCGCACTGCATATCGACACCGCGGAAACCGGAAGCACCGTGTATGACAAGATGGCCGTGACCGTGAAGAACAGCTCCGGCACTACCCTGGGCACCCTGGCCACCTACAACAACACGATGCCGGCCAGCGGCTACCAGATCCGCACGTTCAACCTGCTGCCATACAAAGGCCAGACCGTGCGCATCCACTTCAACATGACGGAAGACTATTCGCTGCAGACTTCCTTCGTTGTTGACAAGGTAAGCCTGCAAGTTCAGTAAGCTTCATCATCCTGGCCGGTGTGCGGCTATCGTCATCCCCGGATACGATAGCTGCATAGCCGGCTTTTTTGCGTCTTCGCGGTGCTATGATATTCGCCTTGTGTTTAAGGAGGCAGCATGGGCATTGGTATTGGTATTGGCGGCAAGACTATCGAAGAGGCATTGGCATCCCTGTCCGACATGACGGCCGGCGCCACGCCGATCGGCAAGGATGAACACCTGGCACGCATCGAAAAGGCGCAAGCCTTCATGCGCCAGCACGGCATCGCGGCCATCTACATCAATGCGGGTTCCAGCCTGCTCTACTTCACCGGCACCAAGTGGTACCCGAGCGAACGCATGGTTGGCGCCATCCTGCCGGCCAGCGGCGCGGTGGAATACATCGCCCCAGCATTCGAAGAAAATACCCTGCAGGATTTCATGCTGGTGCAAGGCGCTGTCAATTGCTGGCACGAGCACGAGAGCCCATCCGCGCTCTTCATCGGGGTCCTGAAAAAGATGGGCATTATGCCCAATGCCGCACAGCCGCCACGCATCGGCATAGATGAAAGCGCCGCTTTCTTCATCTACGACGGCATCCGTCCGCTGGCCGAAGGCTATGCGCTGGAAAATGCACGCCCGGTCACTGCCCACTGCCGCAGCCGCAAGTCGAAAGCCGAAATCGCCCTGATGCAGCGCGCCAAGGACATGACCATGGCCGTGCATGTCGCCACCGCCAGCATCTTGCGCGAAGGCATCACCACCACCGAAGTGGCGGAATTCATCGACAAGGCGCACCGCAAAGTGGGCGCGCCGGCCGGCTCCTATTTCGTGATCGTTCTGTTCGGCGTGGCCAGCTCCTTCCCGCACGGAGTTTCGTACGTACAGGCGCTGAAGCAAGGCGATACGGTGCTGATCGACACCGGCTGCAAGCTGCACAACTACATTTCCGACATCACCCGCACCTATGTGTACGGCGAAGCCAGTGAGCGCCAGCGCGCGGTATGGGATGCGGAGAAGGCGGCGCAACTGGCCGCGTTTGAAGCAGCCCAGCTGGGCGTGCCGTGCGAGGAAGTGGACCAGGCAGCGCGCCGTTCATTGCAAGCGGCCGGCTTCGGCCCTGAATACAAGCTGCCCGGCCTGCCGCACCGTACCGGCCACGGTATCGGGCTGGACATCCATGAGTGGCCTTACCTGGTCGGCGGCGACAAGACCCCGCTGGATGTCGGCATGACGTTCTCGAACGAGCCGATGATCGTGGTGCCGGGCGAATTCGGCGTGCGCCACGAAGACCACTTCTACATGGCGGAAGACGGCCCGCGCTGGTTCACCAAGCCGTCCCACTCCATCGACGATCCGTTCGGATTGCAGGCCTGATCAGTTGGACTTGCGTGCGCCGCTGAAGTTCAGGGAAGGCAGTTCCCGGCGGGCTTCTTCGGCGCTCACCAGTTCCGGCACCACGCGGCCGACCTTATCTTCAAATTGCGCCTTGGTACGCACGTACCTGGTCTCCCCGGCTTCGAGAACGAAATTGAGCTTCCTGGTGACCCTGGTGGCGGCCGAGGCTTCGTGCTTGCCTGCGGCGGCATCGACAAAGAAATAGCCGCCAGGCAGCGATTCGCCTACCACGTCACCATCCAGCTTGACCGTGGCAGTCATGCCGCCGCCGGTGAGCGCGTCAACGCGGTAAAAATATATGCGGCCGTGGCCGGCAGCCAGCTTCGGTATGGCAGCCTCCTGCTGAGCGAACCTGGTGCCGGAGACCGAACTGCAGCCCATCAGCAGGGCCATGGCGGCAAGCGCCGCCAGCGATACAAATTTCATACTAACCTTAAGAAGTTGAGAGCGACACAGCCCGCAGTGTAGCGAATCCGCGCCGGCCTGTGGCACTTCACCGTCGCTTCATTCTGAACGCATACGGGCCCGCTACAGTGCTGGCCATGAACATCTCTACCTCCATGCAGCGCGTCATGTACGCCCACCTTCTTGCGGTTAGCTGCGCCGCGGTCACCTTCGTCTTCGGCAACGAGCTGTGGGACTTCGTCGCAAACGGCGATAAGACCTTCCGCTTCCCGCTTGCGACGCTGGTACTGGCATGGATCATGGCCTTCGCCGCCTCGGTCCTGCCATATGCAGGCGCCATGACGCTGGCCGTGCGCCGCGGCATCCGCAGCCCCTACTTCTTCATCGGCGGTGCGGTCCTTACCGCCATGGCATTCCTGCCGCTGCTGGCATGCGCCTACTCCCCGCGCCACCTGGTGCGCCTGACACCCATGCTGTTCCTCGCCGGACTGGCAGCGGGCAGCGCCTGCTGGCTTATGCTAAAGTCGGCGCATCATGAAGATACTGTTCCTGCTATTTAGTGCGCTGCTGGTGGCAGCGTTGGTGACGGATCGCCTGCGCCATTGGCGCGGCGGAAGGCGCAATGAACGCGGCGCCTGTGCGCTATGCGCCGCCGAAATCAACTGGAATACCTATGAAGAGCTGCCGCTGGCAAGCGGCGGCGGCGCCAAGATGCGGGTTTGCCAGCGCTGCCATGCACGGCACTACAAGTTGAAGTGGTCGGCCGTCGCGCTGATCGTCCTGGCGTTTGCAGGTGTGATCTACATCATGACGATGTAGCTGCATTTCACAGCAGCTTCATACTGGCTGCACAATCGCCCGCTACAGTGCGGGACATGGAAAACACAATCACTCTTCGCCACGCAAGTGTGGCATACCTCGCCGCCATCACGGCCTCCGCTGCCTGCGGGACCCTCACGTTCGGCATCGAGCTCGGCAAACTGGTCTCGCTGGACGCACCCATACTGTTCGGCTACTCCTGGCTCTGTGCGTTGGTCGGCGGACTACTGCCGTATACGGTGGCAATCCGCATTGCGAACAGGACCGGCATACGCAACAAAGCGTACTTCGTGGCCAGCGGCGCAGTCGCCGCTTTGGCGGCGCTGGCCGTTGCTGTCGCCGCAGATGCCTACGCCTGCGGCGATGAGCCGGCGCCATTGGAGATGTTTGCCGAACTTGCGCTGCACCTCGCAGCAAGCGGAGCCGCCGGTGGCGCCGCTTGCTGGTACATGCTGCAGCGTCAGGCGCGCTTGGACACCAGGGTCAGGATGTCGTAGCTGGCAACCAGCTCGTCGTTCTGGTTGGTCACCTGCACGTCCCACGCCACAACGCCCTGGCCGCGGCCCTTGTCGTCGGTGCGGTTACGGTCGACCTTGCGCTTGCAGGTCAGGCGGGCGCGGATGGTGTCGCCGATCGCCACCGGGGTGATGAAGCGCAGGTTGTCCAGGCCATAGTTGGCCAGCACCGGGCCCGGCGCCGGCGACACAAACAGGCCCGCAGCCGCCGACAGCACAAAGTAGCCGTGAGCGATGCGCTTGCCGAACTGGGTATCCCTGGCCGCGATCTCGTCGAAGTGCATGTAGAAGTAATCGCCCGAGATTCCGCCGAAGTTGACGATATCCGCCTCGCTCACGGTGCGCCGGTGGGTCAGCAGCGAATCGCTGATCTCCAGGTCTTCAAAGCACTTGCGGAACGGATGGAGATCGCCTTCCTTGACCGCACCACCGCGCACGTACTCGCCGGTGATGGCGGTCAGCATGGTCGGCGAGCCTTGCACAGCGGCGCGCTGCAGGAAGTGACGCACGGCGCGGATGCCGCCCAGCTCCTCACCGCCGCCGGCGCGGCCAGGGCCGCCGTGCTTCAGCTGCGGCAGCGGCGAGCCGTGGCCGGTGGAGTCGACCGCGGATTCACGGTCCAGTACGTGCACGCGGCCGTGCGAAGCGGCGGCAATCGGCACCGCGTAAGCGGCGATGGCAGGATCCTTGGTAATCAGTGAAGACACCAGGGAGCCTTTGCCGCGCGCAGCCAGCTCCAGCGCTTCGTCGATGGAATCGTAAGTCATCATGGTGCTGACCGGGCCGAAAGCTTCGACATCGTGGACCGCGTCGTTGTTCAGCGCATTACGGCACAGCAGCAGGGTCGGCGCGAAGAAGGCGCCGTTCTCGACACCCTGGCCCACCAGTTTCAGCGCGCCCGCGCCGCCGAACAGGATCTCATTGCCCTGCGCCAGCTGGGCCACGCGCTCGGCCACGTCGCGCTGCTGGTCCTTCGAAGCCAGTGCGCCCATGCGCACGCCTTCCACCGACGGATCGCCCACCACGACCTTGGCCAGGCGCTCGCGCAGCTTCTCCGCTACCGCGTCGGCATGCTGGCGCGGCACGATGATACGGCGCACGGCGGTACATTTCTGGCCCGCCTTGGTGGTCATCTCGCGCTGCACCTCTTTCACGAACAGGTCGAACTCGGGATCGTCCGGTGTAACGTCCGGGGCCAGGATGGCGCAGTTCAGAGAATCCGCTTCGGCAGTGAACGGCACCGAATTGGCGATCAGGTTGCGGTTGGAGCGCAGCTTGGCGGCCGTGTCGGCGGAACCGGTGAAGGTCACCACGTCCGGGCCGCCCAGGCGGTCCAGCAGGTCGCCGGTGCTGCCGATCACCAGTTGCAGCGAGCCTTCCGGCAGCAGGCCGGAATCGTTGATCATGCGGACCAGGGCTTCGGTCAGATAGGAGGTCGCGCTGGCAGGCTTTCCGATGCACGGCATGGCAGCCAGGAAGGACGGTGCGAATTTTTCCAGCAAGCCCCAGATCGGGAAGTTGAATGCGTTGATGTGCACCGCGATGCCGCCGCGCGGAACCAGGATGTGGGTTCCGGAGAAGCCGCCGCGCTTGCCCAGCGCCATGGCCGGGCCTTCATGCAGAACGTTCGACGACGGCAGCTCGCGGCTGCCCATGCTGGCGTAGGCGAACAGGGTGCCGATGCCGCCTTCCACGTCGACCCAGCTATCCGGGCGGGTGGCGCCGGTCAGGTGCGAGATCGCGTACAGTTCTTCCTTGCGCTCCATCAGGTACGTCGCCAGGGCTTTCAGGCGCTGGGCGCGGGTCTGGAAGTCCAGCTTCATCAGGGCCGGAATGCCGGTCTTGCGGCCATAATGCACGGCCTCGGCAAAGTCCAGCTGTTCGGCGTGGGTGTGGTAGATGACGCGGTTATCCAGGGCGCTGTGCAGCGCGCTCGCTGCTTCCTTGCCTTGCCAGCGGCCGCCGATGAAGCTTTGCAGGGTGTGTACCATTTGTAGTCTCCGATTACTGTTTATTGTCGAATGCTTGCTTGTGCAGGTGCATTGGCAGCGAAGTGTCCCATTGCATGCGCTGGCGGCCCGGCGCCGCCTCGGTGTCGGGCTGGCACTCCACCATCGTTTGCATCGAGCGCACGGCCAGTTCCTGGTACTGGCCCGTGCCCAGGGTCTTCCACGCGATCTCGCTGTCGCTGACCTGGCGCAGGATCTTGGCCGGTGCGCCAACCACCATGCTGCGCGGCGGGATTTCCATGCCTGCTTTGACGAAGGCCGCGGCGCCGACGATGCTTTCAGCGCCGACTAGCGCGTTGTCCATCACGACCGCGTTCATGCCCACCAGGGCATTGCGGCCGATGCGGCAGCCGTGCAGCACAGCGCCATGGCCGATGTGGCCATCCTGCTCGACCACCGTGTCGCCGCCGGGGAAACCGTGCATCACGCAGGTGTCCTGCAGGTTGGCACCCTCTTCCAGGATCAGGCGCCCGAAGTCGCCGCGCAGCGATGCCAGCGGCGCAATGTAGCAGCGCGGGCCGACGATCACGTCGCCGACCAGCACTGCGGTCGGATGCACGTAGGCGGTTGGATGGACGACCGGCCGGACACCATTGATTTCGTAGCAGGGCATGATCAGACTCGCTCAATCACCAGCGCGATGCCCTGGCCCACGCCGATGCACATGGTGCACAGGGCATAACGGCCGCCGGTACGTTCGAGCTGGTTCAGTGCCGTGGTCACCAGGCGCGCGCCCGATGCGCCCAGCGGGTGGCCGATGGCGATGGCGCCGCCGTTCGGGTTGACGCGGGCATCGTCATCTTTCAAGCCAAGGTCGCGCGTCACGGCCAGGCCCTGCGCGGCAAAAGCTTCATTCAGTTCGATCACGTCCATCTGCTCGATGGTCATGCCAAGTTGCGCCAGCAGCTTCTTGCTGGCCGGCGATGGGCCAAAGCCCATCACGCGCGGCGCCAGGCCGGCAGTGGCCATGCCCAGCACCTTGGCGCGCGGCTTCAGGCCGTACGCATCGACTGCGGCGGAGGACGCCAGCAGCAGCGCGCAAGCGCCATCGTTGACGCCGGAAGCATTGCCGGCAGTGACCGTGCCGTCCGGCTTGACCACGCCTTTCAGCTTGGCCAGCGCCTCGATGGTGGTGTCGGGACGCGGGTGTTCGTCGGTGTCGATGACTTTTGGATCGCCTTTCTTCTGCGGAATGATGACCGGCACGATCTCGCCTTTGAAGAAACCTGCCGCGTGGGCCGCTGCCCAGCGCTGCTGGCTGCGGATCGCGAAAGCATCCTGGTCGGCGCGCCCGACGGACCATTGCTGCGCGACGTTCTCCGCAGTCTCCGGCATGGAGTCGATGCCATACTGCGCCTTCATCAGCGGATTCACAAAACGCCAGCCGATGGTGGTGTCCTCGATCTTTGCGCTGCGGGAGAAGGCGCTGTCGGCTTTGCCCATCACGAAAGGCGCACGGGTCATGCTCTCGACGCCACCGGCAATCACCAGCTGCGCTTCGCCCGACTTGATGGCGCGGGCGGCGATGCCCACCGCATCCAGCGAAGATCCGCACAGGCGGTTGATGGTATTGCCCGGAACTTCGACCGGCAGGCCGGCCAGCAGGCCGGCCATACGGCCCACGTTGCGGTTATCTTCGCCGGCGCCGTTGGCGCAGCCATAGTACACATCGTCCACCTGCCGCCAGTCGACGGAAGGATTGCGCGCCATCAGGGCTGCGATCGGGATCGCAGCCAGGTCGTCGGCGCGCACGCCTGCCAGTGCGCCGCCATAGCGGCCGAATGGTGTGCGAACGGCGTCGCAGATGAATGCTTCGGTCATTATTATTCCTTAGGACGTTTATCGATTACTCGTTTGGCCTTGCCGGTCGCGGTGCGCTCGATGCCGCCCACGCCAAGCAGCGTGACGGTCGTGCTTACGCCGACATTGGTCTTGATGCGTTGTTCAAGCTCGCGCGCCGCGTCGCCGGCATCGGCGCGGGCCAGGCCGGAGCGCAGCTCCACCAGCACTTCCAGCTTGTCGAGATGCCCGTCGCGGGTCACCACCAGCTGGTACTGCGGTTCGAGCTTTGGCAGCTTGCAGATCTGTTCTTCGATCTGGGTCGGGAACACATTCACGCCGCGGATGATCAGCATGTCGTCCGAACGCCCCGTGATCTTGCCGATGCGGCGCATGGAGCGCGAAGTCGGCGGCAGCAAGCGCGTGAGGTCGCGCGTGCGGTAGCGGATCACCGGCATGGCCTCCTTGCTCAGGGATGTGAATACCAGCTCGCCCTCCTCGCCGTCCGGCAGCACTTCGCCGGTCTCAGGATCAATGATCTCCGGGAAGAAATGGTCTTCCCAGATCACTGGTCCGTCTTTCGACTCGATGCACTCGCTGGCCACGCCCGGCCCGATCACTTCCGACAGACCATAGATGTCGACCGCGTCGATGCCGGCGCGGTTTTCGATCTCGCCGCGCATGGCGTTGGTCCACGGCTCGGCGCCGAAGATACCTACCTGCAGCGAGGATTCGGCGCAATCGAGTCCCTGGCGCTGGAACTCCTCGACGATATTCAGCATGTAGGACGGCGTGACCATGATGATCGATGGCTTGAAGTCCTGGATCAACTGCACCTGCTTTTCGGTCTGGCCGCCGGACATCGGGATCACCGTGCAGCCAAGGCGTTCAGCGCCGTAATGCGCACCCAGGCCGCCGGTGAACAGGCCATAGCCGTAGGAGATGTGCACCATATCGCCGGCGCGGCCGCCTGCTGCGCGGATGGAACGGGCCACCACGTCGGCCCACATATCGACATCGCGCTGGGTGTAGCCAACCACGGTCGGCCTGCCAGTAGTGCCGCTGGACGCATGCACGCGCACGACTTTTTCTCGCGGCACGGCAAACAGGCCGAACGGATAGTTGTCGCGCAAGACCTTCTTGTCCGTGAACGGGAACTTGGCCAGGTCGGACAGCGACTTCAGGTCATCCGGATGCACGCCCTTCTCGTCAAAGGCCTTGCGGTAATGCGGCACGTTTTCATAAGCATGCATCAGCGACCATTTCAGGCGTTCCAGCTGGAGCGCCTGCAATTCGTCACGGCTGGCGCGCTCGATCGGCTCCAGGTCGGAAGGGGCGGGATTGCGTTGGACCACGGTGCTACCTCCATCAACTAGCTATGGGTTGGGACCACCTCTCCGGCCACGCGGTGCGACTTGCCGCGGAAGGTGGCGATCATCTTGCCCTCCTGGTTGCAGACGCTGACATCGTAGATGCCGGTCTTGCCGACCAGCGTGCGTTCTACCGCCTCCGCCGTCAGCAAGTCGTCCAACCGCCCGGGGGCGAGGTAGTCGATCGTGCAGCCCGCGCCAACCGTCGTGTGGTTATGGCTGTTGCACGCGAATGCGAAAGCACTGTCCGCCAACGCAAAGATAAAGCCGCCGTGGCAAGTCTGGTGCCCGTTCAGCATATCGCTCCGCACCGGCATGGTCATGCGCGCATAACCGGGGCGAATTTCTACCAACTTCATGCCCAAGGCCTGGCTGGCGGCGTCGCGCGCAAACATGACCGCGCCGGCCGCTTCGGCCAGGGCCTGTGGGTGCATCTTGGGGTTATGCATGGATGCTGCCTCCGCTTTGCTCGCGGCGGCGCAGCAGCGGCGACACGCGGTAGCGGTCTTCGCCGTAGCTGCTGGCCAGGTTCTCCAGCACCGTCACAATCTGTTTGACGCCCACCATGTCCGCCCAAGCCAGCGGCCCGCGCGGGTAGTTGACGCCTTTTTGCATCGCCACGTCGGCCGCCTGCGCGCTGCACACGCCCTGGTTGACGGCGTCAGCGGCTTCGTTGGCCAGCATGGCGACGGTGCGCATCACGGCCAGGCCCGGCACGTCGTCCAGGCGAGTCACCGTGAAGCCTGCCGCCTGGAACATGCCGATTGCGGATGCCATTGCGCGCGGGTTGCATTGGTCGCTGCAAGCGAGGGCAATGCGAGGCGAGGCGTTGAAATCAAACACCAGGTCGTACACCACCATATCGTCATGCTTGTCGTCGCGTGCGCGCTGGGTGGCGCTGCGCCCGTCGGTCAGGTAGATGGCGGCCCCATTGCAGTGGAAGGCCGGCGCTTCCGACGAGCGGTGGCCTTCGGCGGAGTTGCGCTTCGTGACCGCGATGCCGCGCGACTTCAGGCGCTCGACCATCATCGTTGCGATAGCGGTGTGGTCGCCCGGCTCGAAGCTGTAGCCGATGTATTCAGGCAGCGCTTGCGGCGCTTCGGCGCGCGGCTGCGGCGCTGTCGCACCCGCGCTGTAGTCGTAGCAGCCGCGGCCGGATTTGCGGCCCAGGAAGCCGGCGTTCACCATCTCCTGCTGCATCACCGACGGTGTGAAGCGCGGATCGCTGTAGTAGGCGCGGAATACGGATTCGGTGACGGAGTAGTTCACGTCGTGGCCGATCAGGTCCATCAGTTCAAAGGGGCCCATGCGGAAGCCGCCGCCTTCGCGCATCACGGCGTCGATGGTGGCGGCATCGGCAGCCTGCTCGTTCAGCAGACGCCAGGCTTCGGCATAATAAGGGCGCGCCACGCGGTTGACGATAAAGCCCGGCGTCGACTTGGCGTGCACCGGGTTCTTGCCCCAGGCGATAGACGTGTCGTACGCGGTTTCGGCAACCACGGCATCGGTCGCCAGGCCGCTGATCACTTCCACCAGCGCCATCAGCGGCACCGGATTGAAGAAGTGCATGCCGACCAGGCGTTGCGGCTTGCGCAGCCTGGCGGCGATGGCGGTGACCGAGATCGAGGAGGTATTGGTGGCCAGGATGGCGTCGTCGGCGACGATGCCTTCAAGGTCAGCGAACAGGCTGCGCTTGACGTCCAGGTTTTCCACGATGGCCTCGACCACCAGCTGGGCATCGGCAACATCGGACAGGCCGGCCACGCCGTGCAGGCGGCTGCGCGCGGCATCCGCATCTGCTCCCGACATCTTGCCCTTCTCAACCAGCTTGCCGTACACCTTGCCGATATCGGCAATCGCTTTTTCGACCGCTTCCGCGCGGGTGTCGAACAGCTTGACCGTGTAGCCGGAAGCCGCCGCGACCTGCGCGATGCCGGAACCCATTGCCCCGCTGCCGATCACGGCAACCACACTGCCTTTCGCCAGAGCCGTCATGCTTATTCCCCCTTGAAGTTTGGAACGCGCTTGTTGATGAAGGCGTCCACGCCCTCGCGGTAGTCGTGGCTATAGCCCAGCTCGCGCATCATTTCGCCTTCCAGTTTCAGTTGGTCGGACAAGGTGTTGGAGTAGCTGGCTTGCAGCGCGTGCTTGGTGAAAGCCAGCCCCTTGGTCGGCGCGGTGGCGAAATGCCTGGCCATGGCCATGGTTTCGTTCATCAGTTCTTCGTCCGGGACCGCCTTCCAGATCAGGCCCCATTGTTCGGCGCGTTCCGCGGACAGCTTTTCGCCCAGCATGGCGAGGCCGGTGGCGCGCGCGTGGCCGATCAGGCGTGGCAAGTGCCAGGTGCCGCCGGTATCCGGGATCAGCCCCAGTTTGCAGAACGCTTCGATGAAGCTGGCGGACTTGGCGGCCAGCACGATATCGCAGGCCAGGGCCAGGTTGGCGCCAGCGCCGGCGGCAACGCCGTTCACGGCGCAGATGACCGGCATCGGCAGTTCGCGCAGCGCCAGCACCAGCGGGGCGTAGAATTTTTCCACGGATTCGCCAAGGTCGACGGCGGCGCCGCCTGGGGCGACGGCGCGGTCGCCCAGGTCCTGGCCGGCGCAGAAGCCGCGGCCCGCGCCGGTCAGCACCAGCATGCGCACGGATTTGTCGGAGCGCAGGTGCGTGAGTGCTTCGCGCACCTCAAGGTGCATGGCCTGGGTGAAGCTGTTCAATTTGTCGGGACGGTTCAGGGTCAGTTTTGCGACGCCTGCTTCGATTTCAAACTGGATGTTTTCGTAGCTCACTCTTGTCTCCTGTTAAAACCGGTAAGGCGATGTCTGACCCGCGGGGTCAGACACCGATACGCGGCGGTCGCGGGCCAAGTGTCAGACCCTGCGGGTCTGACACTGGTTTACCGGTTTGGGGTTATTCAGCCTGGTCGAAATCGATAACCACTTTATCAGTGACAGGAAACGCCTGGCAGCTCAATACAAAGCCACGTGCAATCTCGTAGTCTTCCAACGCGTAGTTCACGTCCATGTCGACTTTGCCTTCAACCATCTTGCAGCGGCAGGTAGAGCATACGCCGCCTTTGCAGGAGTAGCGCATGTCCAGGCCGGCGCGCAGGCCGGCATCCAGGATCGACTCCTTGTCCTTCTCCATGCTGAAGCTGGCGGCGTTGCCATCCATGATCACGGTGACTTCGGTCAGGTGCGGCGCCGCATCGGCTTGCACGCGTGGCTTGTGCTGGTGTTTTGGAATGCTCGCAGCAAACAGTTCGATCTTGATGTTCGACTTTGGCATGCCCGCTTCCTGCAAGGCGGCCGAGACGCCGAGCATCATGTCTTCCGGACCGCAGATGAAGGCAGTGTCGTAGTCCTTGATGTCAATCCAGTGCTGCAGGAACTGTTCGGTCTTCTCTTTGGTGATACGGCCGTTGAACAGCTCAATATCCTGCTGCTCGCGCGACATCACGTAGACGATGTTCAGGCGCTCAAGGTATGCGTCCTTCAGTTCCATCAGCTCCGTCTTGAAGATCACCGAGGAAGACGCGCGGTTGCCGTAGAGCAGGGTGAAGCGGCTGGTCGGCTCCGTCAGCAGCGTGGTCTTGATGATGGACAGGATAGGCGTGATGCCGCTGCCGGCAGCGAAGGCCAGGTAGTTCTTGCATTGTCCCGCGTCGAGCGGCACATTGAAGTGCCCCATTGGCGGCATCACCTCGACGGTGGCGCCCGGCTTCAGCGACTCGTTGGCCCAGGTCGAGAACATCCCGCCCGGCGTGCGCTTGATCGCCACCCGCAGCGCGCCGTCCTGCACCGCCGAGCAGATCGAGTATGAACGACGCACGTCTTCGTTATTGATACTAGTGCGCAGGGTCAGGTGCTGGCCCTGCTGGTACTTGAAGCTTTCCTGCAGTTCGGCAGGCACGGCGAAAGTGACGGCGATGCAGTCGCGGGTTTCCTGCTGCACCTTGGCGACGGACAGTGGATAGAATTTGCTCATGGTGTCAGTGGCACTTGAAATAGTCAAAGGGCTCGCGGCAATCGAGGCACTTGTACAGCGCCTTGCAGGGCGTGGAGCCGAACTGGCTGGTGATTTCGGTGTGGCTGGAGCCGCAATGCGGGCAGACGACCTTTGGTGCGGGAACCGCGCCGCGCACAATCCCGGCCTTCAGCGCATCGGCCGGGGCAGCCTGCGTACGCGGCGTGCGCAGGCCGCTGATGTCGACCACGCGCTGCGCCGGCGGTGCGATGCCATAGCCTTTCAGCTTGGCCTTGCCGGAATCGCTCATCCAGTCCGTGGTCCAGGCGGGCGACAGGCGGGTGATGATGTCGACCTGCCTGATGCCCGCGTCGTGCAGTGCGCCCTGCACCGCATCGGCGATGACCTGCATCGCCGGGCAGCCCGAATAAGTAGGCGTGATCGTGACCGCGCACGACGATGTGCCGGTGACCTGGACATCGCGCACGATGCCAAGGTCCACCACCGAGATCACAGGAATTTCCGGATCGGAGACCTGCTCCAGCAGCGACCAGACACGCGCCGCGTCCATCACCACTCCGAGCCTGGGTAAGCGCGCTGCAGGAACTGCATCTCGGCCAGCAGGTAGCCCAGGTGCTCGCTATGGCGGCCTTGCTTGCCGCCCTTCTGCATCCACGCATCGGCCGGCGGCATGATCAGCGTCGCCTCGCCGAGGATATCGGAGACGTGCGACAGCCACTGCTCGCGCAGCATGGCAGACGGCGGCGCAATGCCTTCCGCCACCATGGCGTCATCCACCGCGTCGTAGTTGAAAACTTCGCCGGTGTACATCCACAGTTCATCGACCGCAGTCTGCGTGAACTGATGCGACACATCGGTGCCATCGCCCAGTCGCACAATCAGGTCGCCGCTACGGCGCAAGTGATAGGTGACTTCCTTCAGCGACTTCTCGGCGATTTCCGCAATGCGCGGATCGCTGCCCTTGGTCAGCGCGCCGATCAGGAAGTAGTGCCAGGTATCGAAAAAAAACTGCCGCACCAGTGTATGTGCGTAGTTCCCGTTCGGCTGCTCGACCAGCAGCACGTTCTTGTAATCCTGCGCATCGCGCAGGTAAGCCAGCTTGTCCTCATCGCGGCCCGCGCCTTCCAGTTCAGCGGCGTAGGTGTACCACATGCGGGTCTGGCCCAGGAGGTCCAGCGACACATTGGACAGCGCCATATCCTCTTCCAGCGCCGGGCCCTTGCCGCACATTTCGCACAGGCGCTGGCTCAGCACCATGGCGTTGTCGCCCAGGCGCAGCAGGTAATTGACCTTGTTATCCATGTCGCGCGCCTTACAGGTTCTTCACTTCTTCCGGCATCGGGAAGAAGGTCGGGTGGCGGTACACCTTGCTGTTGGCCGGCTCAAACAGCGGGCCCTTGTCGGCCGGTGCGCTGGCGACGATATCGGCAGCGCGCACCACCCAGATGCTCACGCCTTCATTGCGGCGGGTATAAACGTCGCGCGCGTTGTTGATTGCCATCTCCGCATCCGGAGCATGCAGGCTGCCCACATGCTTGTGCGCCAGGCCGTGCTGGCTGCGAATGAAGACTTCCCACAGTGGCCATTCTTTGCTCATCTTGTCTCCTCTCAGGCCGCAGCCTGCTCCTTATTGTGTTTGTCGGCATAGGCCACCAGCGCGTCGCGGAACCATTCGCCATCCTCGTAGGCCTTGACGCGGGTGCGCAGGCGCTCGCGGTTGCAAGGGCCATTGCCCTTCAAGACCTGGTGGAATTCTTCCCAGTCGATCTCGCCGAAGTCATAGGAGCCGCGCTCCTCGTTCCATTTCAGGTCAGGGTCGGGAACAGTCAGGCCCAGGAATTCGGCTTGCGGCACGGTCTGGTCGACCATGCGCTGGCGCAGTTCATCGTTGGAGAACAGCTTGATGCGCCAGGCGCTCGATTGCGCGCTGTTGACGGAGGCGGCATCGGAAGGGCCGAACATCATCAGCGAAGGCCACCACCAGCGGTTCAGCGCATCCTGCGCCATCGCCTTCTGCTGCGGCGTGCCCTTGGCCAGCGACATCATGATGTCGTAGCCCTGGCGCGCGTGGAACGACTCCTCCTTGCAGACGCGGATCATGGCGCGCGAGTACGGACCGTAGGAGCAGCGGCACAGCGGGATCTGGTTGATGATGGCCGAACCATCGACCAGCCAGCCGATGGCGCCCATGTCGGCCCAGCTCAGGGTCGGGTAATTGAAGATGGACGAGTATTTGGCCTTGCCGCTATGCAGCGCTGCCAGCAGCTCGTCGCGCGACACGCCCAGGGTTTCAGCCGCGCTGTACAGGTAGAGGCCGTGGCCCGCTTCGTCCTGGATCTTGGCCAGCAGGATGGATTTGCGCTTCAGGGTCGGCGCACGGGTCACCCAGTTACCTTCAGGCAACTGCCCGACGATTTCGGAGTGGGCGTGCTGGGAGATCTGGCGAATCAGCGTCTTGCGGTAAGCCTCCGGCATCCAGTCCTTCGGCTCGATCTTGATGCCGGCGTCGATGCGCGCCTGGAACTCGCGCTCCTGCGCGTCCATATCTTCTGCGGTCTGGACCTTCTTCAGGCCGGTTTCCACCATTTGTGCGTACATAAGCAGGGCCTCCTTGTTCGGGATAGACTCATAATACGATACAAAAACAGCTTTGCAAACGAATTTTATGTGTCATTTAAAAATTCTGTATCTAGATCAATGACACGGTATAAACTCGGTCTATGCAAAAAAATCAGAAAATCAATGGCTGGATCGAAGAATTCCTGGCCAGCGACCCGCCGCGCTCCAAATCGCTGGTGATGACGATCTTCGGCGACGCCATCGTCCCGCACGGCGGCATGGTGTGGACCGGCAGCCTGATCGAATTGCTGGCGCCGTTCGGCGTCAATGACCGCCTGCTGCGCACATCGGTATTCCGACTGGCACAGGAAGGCTGGCTCGGCGCCCAGCGCGACGGCCGCCGCAGCAGCTACGCCATCACGCCCGACGCCATGCGCCGCTTCAGCCGCGCCTTCCGCCGCATCTATGCCCCGCTGAACCTGCACTGGAACGGCCAATGGACCCTGGTGTTGGCCGCCGATGGCCTCGACGCCCCGGCCCGCGGCCAGTTGCGAAAGGAACTGCTGTGGGAAGGTTACAGCGTGATTGCGCCCGGCATCGCGGGACATCCCGCCGGCGATATGGAAGCGCTGGAAGCGCTGCTGTCGCGCCTCGGCCTGCTGCAGAAAGTATATGTAGTGCAGGCCAGCGAAGTCCCCGCCCTGCGTGCACGGCCGCTGGGCGAGATGGTGGCCGAAGGCTGGGACCTCAGCGAAGTAGCCGCCGGCTACGAAAAGTTCGCCGCAAGCTTCAGCGCCCTGCCCGGCCTGCTGTCCGATACGGCCGACATCGACCCCGAGCAAGCCTTCGTGCTGCGCACCCTGCTGATCCACGCCTATCGCCGCGTGCAGCTGCACGACCCGCAGCTGCCGATCGAACTACTGCCCGAACCCTGGCCCGGCGCCCGCGCCTACGAACTGGCCAGCCAGCTTTACCGCCAGCTCAGCGCCCCCGCCGAGCAGCACATCCTGAGCGTCCTGCGACGCGAAGACCCCAGCGCCCCGCAACCCGAAACCAGCTTCCACCACCGCTTCGGCAGCTAAGCCAAATGTCCACTTTGGGGTCAGGAACAACAGTGGACATTTGGCGGCTGGTGTATCATGTCGGGCTTCGCGCGCAGCGCTTCATTTCCGACAGGACACACAATGTCTATCAAGATCAGCAGCCAGTTCGATGCTGGCGCCATCGATGTGGTCAGCGTTACCTCCGCTGGCGATATCGACGTCAATATCCGCAAGGATTCCCACGCGGACATCATCCAGTGGTTCTATTTCCGTGTGCAGGGTGCGCAAGCCGTGCCGCTGTCCATCCGTTTCCTGAACGCTGGCAAGGCGGCCTATGCTGAGGGCTGGAAGGGCTACAACGCGGTCGCTTCTTACGACCGGGATCACTGGTTCCGCGTCCCGACCTCGTTCGATGGCGAAGTGATGACCATCGAGCACGCGCCGGAACATGATTCGGTCTACTACGCCTACTTCGAGCCGTATTCGTGGGAACGCCACCTGTCCCTGCTGGACTCCGCGCAAATGCATCCGCTGGCCGAACTGGTCGACCTGGGCAGCTCGGTGGAAGGGCGTGACATGAACATGCTGGTCATCGGTGACCAGCAAGCAGAGAAGAAGGTGTGGGTCATCGCGCGCCAGCACCCGGGCGAAACCATGGCTGAATGGTTCGTGGAAGGCATGGTCGAAGCCTTGCTCGACGCTTCCCATCCATACGCCCGCCAGTGCCTGCAGGACGCCTGCTTCTACGTCGTGCCGAACATGAACCCGGACGGCTCAGTGCGCGGCAACCTGCGCACCAACGCCGCCGGCGCGAACCTGAACCGCGAGTGGAACGAGCCGACCATGGAGCGTTCGCCGGAAGTCTTCCTGGTGAAACAGAAGATGAAGGAAATCGGCTGCGACCTGTTCCTGGACGTGCACGGCGACGAAGGCCTGCCTTATGTCTTCGTGGCCGGCAGCGATGCCCTGCCGAGCTTCACCAAGGAGCACAAGGCTGCGCAGGACAAGTTCATCGCCGACTTCAAGCTGGCATCGCCAGACTTCCAGTCCGAGCATGGCTATGCCGACTCGCCTTACACGCCGGAAGTGCTGACCATGGGCTCGCCGCATATCTCCCACCTGTTCGGCTGCCTGTCGCTGACCCTGGAACTGCCCTTCAAGGACAACGCCAACGATCCGGACGAACTGGTTGGCTGGAACGGCGCCCGCTCCGCCAAGCTGGGTGCGGACGTGCTGCAGCCAGTGCTGCGCACCCTGCGTAACTTCTAAGCCTTCATCCGCGCAGCAGCGCCCGGAATGCCTTCGGTATCCACGGGCGCGCTGCCAGCATGATGGTCACCGCGCGCCGCTGCTCCCACGGCAGCCGCGCATCATCCTGGTGCTGCAGCGAGAATTCGTCTGCCACCTGCTTCAAACGATCCAGCAAGAGACGCGTCGATTGCTGCGACAGCATCACGCTCACCAGCCGCTGCACCTCATGATGGCCGTCGAACCGGCTGTCGAAATAATCGCTGTACGCCTCGTCGCGGAAGAAGCCCTGGATCGGGCCATTCGGCAGCCAGCTGAAGGTGCGCGACACCAGCAGCTTGACCTTGTTGTTCGGCTTGAGCATCAGGAAGCCGATCTTGTCCAGCCTTAGCAGGCAGGCCGTCGCTTCGGCTGCGCTGATCTTGTAGTTGGCCACCACTTCTTCGATCGGTACCTGGTTCAGCGCCAGCACCGCCACCACCAGCAGCTTGGTGTCGCTGATGATTTCCTTTTCCTGCGCGTAGGTCAGTTGCGAGACCAGCTGCGGCGTGTCGGCGCTGGCCTGCGCCAGTTCGGCGAAGTCCATCTCCAGCACGGCCAATACCTGCTCCAGCCGGTCGAGCGTGAAATTGCGGGCCGCGAACATGCGCTTGATGCTCGGCTCGGAGAGGCCGATCTTCTGTCCGAGGACTGCGTAAGTGATGCCGCGCGCCTTGAGCTGGCGTTTCAGTGCGTCGACCAGGCGGATGACGTTGGACATGCTTGATATTCCAATAATAAGTATCGGAATATGATACCACCAGCATGGCTCGGCGCTACAGTGCGCGCCGCGATTGCCCTGCCACAGCGAAGCGCAGCAAGATGGCCGCTCCCTTAACCTGTGGAGTAGAAAATGAAACGCATCCTGATCGCCGCACTGCTTGCTGCCGCTTGCGCCAGCAGCCAGGCGGCGGATGGTTCGCAAGCTTTGAGCAAGAACGCAGGCGGCCTGTCGGCCGTCGTGGCAGCCGGTTCGGCGTTGACGGTGTTCGCGGCCGGCTCGCTGGTGGTCGAATCCGTCGAGGTCATCGGCGACGGCGTCGTAGTGGTGCTGAAGGCCGTGGGCGACGGCAGCAAGGCCACGGTTGAGTTCAGCGGCAAGGCGCTGGAAGGCGTCTCCGTGGTCGCCGGCACCGCGGTCAGCGCCGTCGCCATGTCGACCGGCCACGCGCTGGTGGTATCGGGCAAGGTGATCGCTTTCATCCCGAACGAATTGGGCAAGGCCCTGCTGCACCATAGCCGCGTGAACTAAGCCATGAAGCGCTTGCTCCTTTCAATTTCTCTGGCCTGCACGATGGCCGGCGCCGCCCACGCGGGCCAGCATTGCGAAAACAAGCCACTCGCGGTGGACGAAGTGGAACGCTCGCTGGACCTGGCCCAGCGCAGCATGCAAAAGCTCGACGCCAGCGGCGCCCAGGTTGCCATCATCGCCCGTGCCGGGCAGGACCTGTCGAAGTATGGCTTGCGCTACTCCCACGTCGGCCTGGCATGGCGCGATCATCCAGCCGGGCGCTGGGTGGTGGTGCAGTTGCTGAACGATTGCGGCACCGCCCATTCCGCCCTGTACAACGACGGCCTCGGTAACTTCTTCCTTAGCGGCCTCTATCAATACAAAGCGCAACTGATCCTGCCTTCGCCGGAAGTGCAGCAACGCCTGGCGCAGGTGCTGGCTTCGCGCACGCCGCAGCGGCTGCACGAGCCGAAGTACAGCATGCTGTCCTATGCCTGGTCGACGCGCTACCAGAACTCCAACCAATGGGTGCTTGAGACGCTGGCCGCTGCCAGTGCGGCGCCAGGCAGGGTTGAAACCCGCGCCGAGGCGCAGAACTGGCTGAACCAGGCAGGCTTTCGCCCTTCCGGCATCGACATAGGCCTGGGTTCGCGCGTCGGCGCCCGCCTGTTCCGCGCCAACGTCGCATTCGACGACCATCCGACCGGCCCGCGCATCCGCGGCCACTTCGACACTATTACGGTGGATGAGATCGAGCACTTCGTGCGCCGCCACGACAGCGGCGCGCGCGTGATCGAACTGTAGTTACTTGTGGTTGAGTTGCCGGACCCGCGTTACGTGCTTGCGGCGTAGCCGTTCAAGTTGGCGCGCTTGCGGGTAGCCCGGCTGGCCGGGCGCGCGCAAGTGCGGCGGCAGAATGGATGGTGCCTCCGGCTCGAAGAACAGCGCAGGCAGGCGCTCGATTTGGCGTTTGCTGGTCATGCTTCATGTTAGGCACGGGGCCCGGAACTTGCCAGTTTTACGCTGGCGCCAAGGCCGTGCTGCGATCTGCGTCGAACATGCTTCTTTTGGGCAGCGAACATGGGGCTATTTATTTCCCCGTCAGCTTGCGCCTTGCTCCTTAGCCCAGGCGTTGGCCGAAGGGCCTTGTGTGGTGAGCCGCGGAGTGGGCGTTGCGGATAATCTCGTAGACCTTGCGCGCGCCGGCGATGGTGTCGAAACGCGGCAGCTCGTCTACGCCGGGCCAGGAAGCCATCCCGCTGAACATATTTCCTGCTGCCGAAATACCGAAGGCAATAGTGCCTTCGCCCTTGCTGTTTTCGGTCAGCGAGAACTCGCCCATGGCGCGCAGGTGCAGGCTTTTCATGCGGCGCTTGAAGACGCCCGAGCGGATGATGATGCGTTGATTGGTCACCGCATAGTCGGTATAAGCACGCTGCCACGCTTCGACCATGAAACGGCCGGCAACCATGTACAGCCCAACCAGCACAAAGGGGATGCCCCACAGGCGAAACATCAGCGGCGCGCCGGAACTGAAAACGGAGTATTCCCAGACCAGGGCAAAGCCGCCCCATAGCAGGCTGAATGGAATCATCAGCCAGTCGGACGCGCGCAGCACCAGGCCCTGTCGCGGGGCACCGCTCCATAAGACGCGTTCATTGGTTGACAAATTATCCATACCGTCATCTTACCCGGCAGGAGTGCCTTCAATTCTGGCAGATTGTCACTTCCAGAAGAACAGTAAGCGTTTCCACCAACTGCGGCCCGTTGGCGGTGCATCGTGTATGTTGGGAACCACAGCGAAGTCGGTTAGCAGGCTGACCGCGCAGCCATCCGCACTGTAGCCGAAGTAGGAAGCGTAAGGGCCGCCGCCTCCATCCGTGGAGAACGTGACGATGTGTTCCGGCCCTGCTTGCGGGTCCATGAAGCAGGCACTGCCCGATTCCACGTGGTAGCCAAAGATGTCGCCCGGCTTGAGCCCGCGGGCATCCTGCGTAGCCACCAGTGCCGGATACCAGCGCGCCACCGGCGCCGCGCCAAGCTGCACGCGGGCATAGGCGATGCGCTGATCGCCGTTACCCATGCGGGCAATGGCCAGCGTGACCGGATATTCGCCGTTCGGCAGGCATTGGGTAAATGGCTGCAACTCGGCTTCGCCCTGCGGGTCGCCGGCGGCGATTCTGCCGGAGGTGACGGTCAGCCGGCCGGCTTCGACCAGCGAAAACTGAATGGAGGTCTCTTCAAACGCAAAGCGCTCCGCAGCAAAGGCGGAGCGCAGTCCTTCGGGATCGGGCGCATAACTCATGCGCCCATCATATTACTTTTGAAGGCGTGCCAGCAATTCCTTACCCACCAGCGCAGCCGAAGCAGGGTTCTGGCCGGTGATCAGCTCACGGTCGGTCACCATATTGCCCTGCCAGTTGGCAGCCTTGGAGAACTGCAGGCCGGCCTTTTGCAGCGCGGTTTGCGGATAGAATTTCATTTCGCCGCCGCCCAGTTGGCCTTTGGATGCCTCCTCTTCATCGTTGGTGAAGACGGTCACCTTGTAGCCGGAGTAGATCCATTTCGGCTGGGTTGGCGTGGCGCCTTGCGCCAGCTTCATGGTGAAGCCTTTCGCGTCCGGCATGGCCGACAGCAGCGCGATCGGGCCATGGCACACCAGCGCGGTCGGCTTGCCGTCCTGGTGGAAAGCGGCCAGCACTTTGCCCAGCGCAGAGCTGCTCAGCAAATCCTGCATCGGCGCATGGCCGCCCGGCACGTAGACCGCGTCGTATTTGCCATAGCCCTGCTGCTCCACTCGCGCCAGGCTCACCACCGGGGAATTGGCGCTGTCGGTCAGGCGCAACTGCTCCAATAGCTTATGGTGCGCGTCCAGCGCGGCCTGGTCGCCGCCGAAGAACATGGCGTTGACCGAACCCTTGTCCAGCGTCGGCGCCTTGCCGTTCGGGGTGGCAAAGGTGATGGTGTGGCCGGCATCCTGCAGCATCTTCACTGGCTGCATCAGCTCATTCAGGTAAAAGCCGGTCTGGAAGGTCTTGCCGGCTTTCAGGTCCAGCGTGGCTTCGTCGGACAGCACGACCAGCACGTTGCCGGCATGGGCGTTCATTGCGGCGGCTGCGAGGGCGATGGCGGTGAGTTTCTTGATCATGATTTGCTCCTTGGGGAAGTTGATGACGCTACTTTATTCAAACCTCCAACGGCGATAAACTACCGCCAGACCAAACCATTTTTCCCTTAAAGGCAATAATGAGCCGAAAATACGACCACTTGAGCGATGTCGAAACCTTCGTCACCGTCGTCGAACGCGGCTCGCTGACGGCAGCTGCCGTCGCCATGTCGACCACACCCTCGGTCATCAGCCGCGCGCTGGCCAGGCTGGAAGCGCGCCTAGGTACCCAGCTTTTGCGCCGGACCACGCGTAGCCTTGGCCTGACCGACGCCGGCCGCCTGTACCTGGAACAGACACGCGCCGCACTATCCATGATCGACGACGCCGAACGCGCCGTGCAGGCCGAAGGCGGCGACGTCACTGGCCGCATCCGCATCAGCGCCCCGACCACCTTCGGCCATTACCGCCTGCCCGCCCTGCTGCAGCAATTCGCCGAACGCTATCCGGCGGTACGCGTGGAGCTGAACATCACCAACCGCAACGTCGACCTGGCCGGCGAAAATTTCGACTTCGCCATCCGCCAGGGCGCGCTGAAAGACAGCGGCATGATCGCCCGCAAGCTGGAAGACGCCCAACTGGTGCTGGTCTGCTCGCCCGCATACGTGCAGCGGCGAGGCTTGCCGCGCGACCTCGATGCGCTGGCGGCGCACGAGTGCCTGACCTTCCTGCTACCCAGCACCGGGCGCTCCTTCCCCTGGCAATTCATGCGCAAAGGCGAAGAGCTGGACTGGCCGCCTGAATCGGCATTGCAGGTGACGGATGATGCGCTGGGAACTGTGTCGCTGGCGGAGGCAGGCCTTGGCATATGCCAGACCTTCCGCTTCATCGCACAGGACCGCCTTGAGCGCGGCGTGCTGGTGGAAGTGCTGCCTGAATTGAAGGGCCGCAGCCGGCCGTTCTCCTTGATCTACACGCCGCAGCGCCGGATGACAGCTGCGGCGCGTGCCTTTATTACTAGCCTCCTCGGCGAGACGTAGAAGCATAAGGTGGTAGCTGGTATCGCCAGGGCCGATGGTATGCTGAGGGGCCGCCGGCTTTCGACAAAGAGGGGACATTGGTAATTTTCAAAGCGCCAGTTTGGCGAAGGCTGCAACGCCGAGGAAGTGTCTGAAGCCGAAATCAAAAAACGCATGATAACTACGACTGAAAGCTTTACCCTGACCGAGCTCGCCATCGAGTCACCGCGTGGCGAATACAACCGCCGCTTGTCAATGACAGGAATCGGCGATGTAGGTGTAATAAGCGGTGAGCAAATCGTAGCCCAATACCGGTTCCGGAACTTGTTCCTGCTCGTGACATGCTATGACTACTTCGACGGTGTAAGCCATTGGTATTACGTCGTTGACCAAAGCGGCACCATTGTCGATGCAGCGTCCACGCCGGACTACTTCGGGTTTCTTGAACGATTGGAAGTTATTGAGTCGAACCGGATTAGTTTTGGTTTCTTTGGCACGAACGATCGGTGGTACATGGAACTGGATGAACGCGGGTTTTGGTCCTTTCGACTTGGACACCTGGCACGCAGAATGAACAGGTTTCTGCTTCGAAGGCGGTTTATTTCGCTCAAATGTACTCGCGGACCTGCATGGATATTTTCGAGTAAAGGACCTGGGCAATAACTCACTTGGGAGTCGATTTCAAGACAACATGCGCAGCAGGTGGCCCGACCCCGCTTCCAAATGGTAGCTTTGGGATCCCGCCAGCACCAGACGGTTAACCACAATTAGAAATTTAGAGGCCAGGCTCTTTATGAATCCCGCGTTCGCCATTTCCGTACCACGCCTTCACACAGAACGACTCACGCTTCGCGAATATCGGCGCGACGACTTCGACTTGTTTGCAGACCATTTAGCGAATCCCGAAAGCTCCGCTCACTTGGGCTCAGCTGACCGTCAAACGGCGTGGCGAATCTTCAGCTCACATGCTGGATTATGGGTTCTCCATGGGGCTGGTTGGTGGGCTGTGGAGGATAAGCAGACTGGCCAGCTCGTCGGTAATGTCGGCGCCTTCTTTCGTGAGCAATCAACTGTGATGGAGCTGGGATGGAATACTTATCGCGCCTTCTGGGGGAAGGGGATCGCAAACGAGGCGGCGGCGGCTGTCGTGAATTATGCGTTCG
>NZ_JBNZFX010000014.1:0-19426 GCF_050709955.1 Massilia eburnea | reverse complement strand
CGATGCGCTGCGCTATGTGGCGGGCGAGAGCCAGGCCAGCTATGTGACGCGCATCACGTCGACCTTGCGCCCGACGATCCGCGACGCCAACACGCACTTCGTGTCGGCCGGCAGCAGCTACGACTACATCCAGTCGGACGATACGCACCCGACTTACACCGGCAGCACGGTAACGGCTGGCTTGTTCGGCGGCACCACCGGCACCGGGGCGCCGCGCTACACCTCCTTCAGTTCGGGCAAGAACCCGATCTGGAACCAGTTCGGGCATGAGCGCATGGGGTGGGCGGTTTCGGTCTTCAACACACCAACGCCGTGAGTTCCTGGCGCCCCAGCCCGGGTTACCTGGCGGCGGCGCTGCTGCTGGCCGTTGGCGCGGCCAGCCTGGTATTCTTCCTGTGGTATTTTGCGCGCGATGACGCGGCTGCGGGGGCTGGCCAGACGCCGGCCCCGGCGAATGTGGCGGCTGCCGGACGACCAGCCTCGGCCGCCACTGCCGCGTCAGCAGGTGCGCGCGAAGCCCGCCCGGGCCCAATACCGGCTGCGCTGGAAGGCGATGCGGACCCGACGCGCGACCTGCGCAGCTACGTCATGCGCGGCGAGAACCCGACCATGAATGAAGTCATCAAACGCCTGCACCAGCAAGGCGTGCATACATACCGGCCTGGGTGCGTTCAATCCGCCGGGCACCAATCCGCCGATGGTGGGGGCTGGCGGTGCCGAAAGATTATGCGCTGCCGCCTGGCTACGTGCGCCACCACCAGGTTACCGACGATGGCCAGACTATTGAGCCCATCCTGATGTTTGCCCCGGAATTCCAACTTTACGATGCCTCGAACCGGCCGCTTGAAATGCCGAAGGACCGCGTCGTTCCTCCTGAAATGGCGCCGCCAGGCTTGCCGCTGCGGCGCATTGTGATTCCTCCTCCAATCGACACCTCAGGACGATGAAGATACTTGCCTGCATCCTTGCCAGTGCCGCGATGACTGCCCTCTATGCGCGTGGAGGCGCGGGCTGGATGCTGGGTTTTGTGCTTCTCGTGCCCTGGCTGATCGCGC
Organism: Massilia eburnea; assembly: GCF_050709955.1. Classification (GTDB taxonomy): domain Bacteria; phylum Pseudomonadota; class Gammaproteobacteria; order Burkholderiales; family Burkholderiaceae_D; genus Rugamonas; species Rugamonas eburnea_A. Next base: position 18,371 of record NZ_JBNZFX010000014.1, on the reverse strand, counting down.
TCGATGGGTGCCGCTCGCTTGGCCGGGCGCTGCTGTGCGCCTGGGCGATGTCGCTGGCTTACACGGTTGCCGGCTTCGCCTGGTTTGGCGCGGCTCTCGGGCGCTATACGCAGCTCGGCGAAGCGAGCGGGATCGCTTTGCTGCTGCTTGCAGCGCCGCTGTTCCAGCCGCAGTTCCTTGCTTACGCGCTGGTGCGTTACGCCACTGCGCGCTGGTACGGGCGCGGCGTATGTGCGCTGGCCGCGGCTGCAGCCTGGGTCGCGCTGGAGTGGCTGGCGCCGCGCATGCTTGGCGATACGCTGGGCTACGGCCTGTATCCTTCGCGCTTGCTGCGGCAGGCGGCCGATGTGGGCGGGACCGCGGGATTGACGCTATGGCTGTTGCTTGCCAACGAGGCCGTGGCGGCGGGCCTTGTGCGCTACCGCGCTGGGTGGCGCTCGTGCGCCAGGCCGCTGGCGCTGGCCGCGCTGGCTCCCGCCGTGCTGGCGGCGTATGGTGCGGTGGCGCTGTCCGGCAGCCCTGCGCCTGCGAGCAAGCCGCTGCGCATGGCGCTGATCCAGGCGAACATGGTTGACTACGAACGGCAGCGGCAGGAGCAGGGCGCTTATGCCGTGGTGCGGGAAGTGCTCGACCGGCATTTTGCAATGGGTTACGACGCTGTCACGCGCCAGCGTGCCGAAGCACTGCTGTGGTCCGAGACCGCCTATCCGACCACTTTCGGCAAGCCGAAAAGCAGCGTGGGGGCCGAGTTCGACCGCGAGATTGTGGACTACGTCAATGCGGCGGCGGTGCCGCTGGTGTTTGGAACCTATGACCGGGACGGCCGGGGCGAATACAACGCCGCGGCCTTCGTGCAGCCGGGCCGTGGACTGGTGGGCATGTACCGCAAGTCGCATCTGTTCCCGTTCACCGAATATCTGCCGGCATGGCTGGACGGTCAGTGGGCGCGGCGCCTGCTGCCCTGGGCGGGCAATTGGGTGGCCGGTAGCGGGGCCAGGGTCTTTCCACTGCGCCTGGCGGATGGCCGTGAAATTCCCGTGTTGCCGATGATTTGCCGCGACGATGTCGATACCGGCCTGGCTGTCGCCGGCGCGCGGCTTGGCGGGCAGGTGATCCTGACGATGTCGAACGATTCCTGGTTCAGCGGGGACGGACCCGGTGCACGGCTGCACCAGGCCGGCGGCAGCTTTCCGCAGCATCGAAACGCGCCTGCCGCAGTTCCGTGTTACGAGCAACGGCTACAGCGCCGCGATCGATGCCAGCGGCGATATCCTGGCAGGTACCAAGGTTGGCGAGCCGGCGCTGGTGATTGCCGATCTGCCGCTACGGTCGCCGGTGCCGACCCTGGTCGTGCTGTGGGGCGATTGGGTCGGGCTGGCATGCTGCGCTTTGCTGCTGGTGCTGACCGTCAGGCCGCTCAGCCAGGCGTGGCAGCCGCAGGGCGAGGGCGCCAGGGCGCGCGCATCGCAGCCGGCGTTCCCCATGCGTGTGGCGGTACTGCCGCCGGCGGCGCGCATTGTCGCGGGAGTGTTTCGAGCGATCTCGAGGGCAGGCCTGCTGGGCATATGCCTGGCCTTGTTGCTGAATGAAGCGCTGCGCACGAATACCCTGGCGCAGCTGCGCATCTTTGGCCTGTTTTTCCTGGTGCCGGAAGCCATCGCCTGGTGCATACTGATGGCTTTTTTCGGCGCAGGCCTGGGTGAGCGAGGGGCGGCTGGTGCTGGCGCGCGGCACGCAGAAGCTTGCGCTGGACCTGGGTGAGCTGGCTGCGGTCGAACCGTGGCGCTGGCCGGTGCCTGGCCCCGGCGTGGCATTGCGGCTGCGCTCCGGGCTGCACTGGGGACTACGGGCTTGCGCTTTCGGATCCCGCGCTATTCTCGGCGGCGCTGGCGGCGAGCGGCGGCCCTGCTGCGGTGGCGGCGCCCGGCTGGCGCATGCTGGTGGCGCCGGCGACCCGGCTCGATCATCCTTTGCTGAAGTTCGTCCTGTTGCCGCTGGCGCTTGCGCTTCCCGCTTTCCACCTGCACCAGCACATTGCATATGGCAGCGCATTGGGCGAGTACTATAGCTTCGGCCTGGCGGCTTACCTGAGCGCTTTCGGGCTCTGGTGGGCTGCCTGGACCATCGGTGTGGTGCTGGGGGCGGCGCTGGTGCGCACGGCAATTGAATCTGCAAGCATGCTGGTTGCGGTGCTGCGCCCCGCGCGCTGCGATTGACGCCAGGCAGGGCCTGGAGCGCATCGGGCATGCTGCACTTTATCTGGCGTTGCCAGGCTGGCTTCTGTTCAGGGTATTCGGCGCTTGAGCGCTCCGGCGCTAAAGCGTTGGACGGATGTCGAAGGTGGCGCCGGGCGGCGCCGCCTCCGGATCGTCGGCCACATGAACCTGGCTGACGCGCGCGGCGCTGGGTCCCTTGTGGGCCCAGTCGATAATAGCCTTCACCGAGTCGGCAGGGACCATGCACGCTGGCTTCCACCGCACCATTGGCACGATTGCGCACCCAGCCAGCCAGGCCAAGTGCGGTTGCCCGCTCCGCCAGCGCGTAGCGGTAGCCGACGCCCTGCACCAGACCTTCGATCATCAGTCGCTTGGCCATCACATCCTCCAGATGACGCGGTTGCGGCCGGCCTCCTTGGCACGGTACAGGGCTGTATCGGCCGCCTCGAACAGGACGGCTGCAGATTCCTGGCCACCCAGAGGCAGGGTGGCGCCGCCAATGCTCACCGTCACCACCGGGCTGGCGATGGACTGCTGGTGCGGGATCAATAGTTGCGCCACGGCTTCCCGGATTCCTTCAGCCACGTACAGGGCTTGCGCGGCATCCGTCTCGGGCATCAGGATCGCCAGTTCTTCGCCACCGTAGCGTGCCGCGACGTCGCAGGGGCGGCGCATGGCATTGCGCGCCACGCGGGCGACGGCGCGCAGGGTGCGGTCGCCGGCCGGGTGGCCATAATGGTCGTTATACTGCTTGAAGCAATCGATGTCCAGCAGCGCCACCGAGATCGTGTGGGCGTGGCGCGAGGCGCGCTGCCATTCGCTTTCGTAGACTTCGTCGAAGCGGCGCCGGTTGGCCAGTTCGGTCAGGCCGTCCATATGCGCCAGGTGTTCCAGCATGCGGCGCTGGCGCACCACCTCGAGGTGGGTGGCGACGCGCGCCATCACCACCGTCGTGTTGAAGGGCTTGGTAATGTAATCGGCAGCACCCAGCTTGAGGCCGCGGGCCTCGTCTTCGGGCCGGCCCATGCCGGTGATGAAGATGACTTCGATGTGGGCGGTGGCGGGGTCGGCGCGCAGGCGGCGCAATACCTCGTAGCCGTCCATGTCGGGCAGCATCACGTCCAGCATCAGCAGGTCGGGCAGGTGGCGCTGGGCGCGCTCGATGGCTTGCTCGCCTGTCTTGGCCAGCAGCACGACGTATTCCGGCTTCAGCAAGGTCGCGAGGACCTGGCGGTTGATGCCGTCGTCGTCGGCGATCAGAACTTTTTGCGTCTCCTGGGTCATGCATTCATTTCCATATCGATGCCGAGTGCTTGCGCCAGTTCGGCCAGCGGTTTCAGGGCGCCATGATATTCGATTTCGTCCACAGCGCGCTGGATGCGCGCCAGCAGGGCGGCATGGCCGGAGCCGGCCAGCAGGGCGCTCAGTTCAGTCAGCAGGTCTTCCGCACGGGCGTCGTCGGCCCGCAGGTAGCTATCGAGCTCGCGCAGCAGGCGGCCAAAGTCGGCGGCTGGGCCGCCGCCGGCAGCGGCCGACGGTTGCAAGGCATTGGAGAAGCCGGCCAGGATGATCCCCAGCGCCTTGGCCATGTCGGCCGCTTCCCTGGTGCAGCGTTCGGGGCGGCCGTCGCGGATGCCGGCTTCGACGATGTCCGACAGTTGGGCCAGGCCGGCGGCGCCGAGGTAGGTGGCGCTGGATTTCAGGTTGTGGGCCAGGCGCTCGACCTGGCCCCCAGTTGCCGTCGGCCAGCGCAGCGCTCAGTGCGGCGGGACCGCCGCCGTATTCGCTGCAGAAGCTGCGCATGCGTTTGGCGAGAATGGCCGGGTCGCGGTCGGCGCGTGCCAGTGCGTATTGCCAGTCGACGCCTGCCAGCGGCGGATAGGCCACGGCGACCGGGTCCGCGCTGTTGTCAGCCGCGGGAGCGCCCGGAATGGTGCGGCCCACCAGGCGTGACGGTTCGATCCACCTCAGCATTGCGCGGAACAGCACATCCGGGTTGATCGGCTTGGTGATATGGGCGTTCATGCCGGCTTCCAGGCTCTTGGCCTGGTCGTCCGGCATGGCGTGCGCGGTCATGGCCAGGATCGGCAGCTCGCGCAGCGCCGGGATGGCGCGGATCTGGCGCGTGGCGCTCAGGCCGTCAACCACCTGCATCTGCACGTCCATCAGCACCAGGTCGTAATCGCCTTGCTGCACCATCTGGACTGCCTCGCCGCCATGAACGGCGACGTCGACCTGTACCCGTACGGTCTCCAGGAAATCAACCGCGACTTCGCGGTTGTTGGCGTTGTCTTCAACCAGCAGCACGCGGGCGCCATGCAACTTGGCCAGTTCCTCGGGCGGCAGGCCGCGCTGCTCGCCTTGCAGTGAGGCGGGCAATGCGATCTCCGGGCGCAACACCTGCAGCAGGCTGTGATACAGCAGCGCAGGGCCGACCGGCTTGGTCAGGAAGCCTTGCAGCGGCAGCTCGCCTTCCTCCTGCAGCACCGTTTCGCGGGTACAGGCGCTGACCATCAGGATCGATGGCGGCGCGGCGAAGCGCGGGTCGGCGTGGATGCGGTGGATGGTTTCAACTCCATCCCAGCCCGGCATCATGTAATCCATCAGCACCACCTGGTATGGCATGCCGGTTTCAACCCCGCGCACCAGCATGTTCAGCGACTGCTCGCCGGAGCTGGCACTGTGGGCGGCAACGCCGAAGGTGCCGAGCATCTCGACCAGCGCTTCGCGCGCCGTGGCACTGTCGTCCACCACCAGTACGCGGGCCTGCTGCAGGCCGCCGGTGGGCGAGGCGACCGGCTCCGTGCTGGCGTCGCCGACGCCAAGCTTGACGGTGAAGCTGAAGCGGCTGCCGACGCCGGGAGTGCTGCTGACCTTGATGCTGCCGCCCATCAGTTCGACCAGTTGGCGCGAGATGCTCAGGCCCAGCCCGGTGCCGCCATACTTGCGGGTGATCGAGTTGTCGGCCTGGCTGAAGGACTGGAACAGCCGCGCGAGCTGCTCTTCGCTCATGCCGATCCCGGTATCGCTGACACTGAACTGCAATACCACGCCATCGGCCGAACGCTCGGCTGCCTTGACGGCGACGACAATCTCGCCACGCTCGGTGAACTTGACGGCGTTGTTGGTGAGGTTGATCAGCACCTGGCCAAGGCGCAGCGGATCGCCGACCAGTTTTTGCGGGACGCCGCGTTCGACGCGGAATACCAGTTCCACCTTGCGCGCGTCGGTCTTGATGGCGGTCAGGGTGGACAGGTGGTCCAGCATTTCATCAAGGCTGAACGGCACCGATTCGAGTGCCAGCTTGCCGGCCTCGATCTTGGAGAAGTCGAGGATGTCGTTGATGATGCCGAGCAGGTGTTCGCCGGCGCCCAGGATCTTGGCGAGGTAGTTGCGCTGCTTCGGGCTTGGGTCTGTCATCAGGGCCAGGCGGCTCATGCCGATGATGGCATTCATCGGGGTGCGGATCTCGTGGCTCATATTGGCCAGGAAGTCCGATTTCAGGCGCGTGGCCGCCTCGGCACGCAGCATGGCGTTCTGCATGGCCTTGGTGCGCAGGCCGAGGATGCGCATGAACACCAGCATGTCGAAGGCATTGCCGAACTGGAGGGCGTGCATGGTCCAGAAGTTGGCTGCCAGCTTGCCGCTGATCACCTGGCTCAGGACCACGGACGACAGGAAACTGACGGCCCAGCCCAGCATGAAGTAGATGCCGACCGAGTCGCCGCGGCGCGCCCGCTGGTAGGCGCCCGGCAGGCCAAGCAGCATCGGCAACAGGCCGAGGGTGCTGACGATGATGACCAGGACGTCGATACTGATCACGTCCAGGCAATAGGCAACGGCACACAGGGCGGTCAGCGCAGCGCCGCCCTTCATCAGGATCGAGAAAGTGCGGTCGACGCCGGGCCGGGCCAGCGACTGCTCGACGAACAGGTAGCCGCCGCAGGATGCCATCAGCGCGAACAGGCCGCCGGCATGCAGCGTCATCCAGACGTTGTCGCGCCAGATGTACTGGCTGCCAAGGCCGAAGAATTCGAACGAAAACAGGGTAGTGCCGGCGATCAGCAGCGAGTATTTGCCGAACAGCGGCTCGCGCAGGTTGGCCCATTGGGCCAGGCTGTACAGCAGCAGGCAGAGGCTGAGGCCAATCAGCATCCCTTGCAGCATCTGCTCGGCGAGCGCGGAGGCGTGGTACACCGCGGCTTTCGAGAAATTGATCGGCAGGATCATCGAGCCGATGTTTTCAACCCGCAGCAGGATCACATGATCCGCGCCGGGCGTCAGGCGCAGTGCCGCCGCCGGGGTGCGGCCACCGCCGCCGGGGGCGACCACCGGTTGCAGGTTGCCGGTCACGGTGTGGCTGTGGAGCGCGCCATCAGTGGCGGCAAAGACGTCGACCCGGTTGATCTGCGAGTAGTCGATGTTCAGGGTCCATTCGCCGCTGGCGTCAGCAGGCACGAAGACGGGAATGCGGACCCATACCACAGTGCCCTTGTTCACTCCCAGTGTCGCATAGGCGGACTTCGGCTTTTCGAAGCCGGCCGCCGCCGCCAGCACTTCGGCGGCGCTGAGGGTGCCACCCGGGTCTTTCAGGATCGTGACGGCGGGCCAGGCGTCGTGCGAGCCGGGGTGTTCGTTAAGCACCAGGGGCGTGGTGCCGGCCAAGCCGGGTAACGCTGCCAGCGACAGGAACAACGCGCACAGCGCAAGGATGAAGCGCTTCAGCATGGCTGCTGGTCTCCTGCCGGCTTGGCGGGAACACGGCCAGCCAGGCGCGCTTCCAGTGTATTCATCCAGGCCGGCGCTTTAGGGTCCTTGCCCCAGCCGCGTACGGCGTGATCGACCTGGTTCAGTACCGCAGGCGGTAGTTTCAGGGGGCGCGTCTGGTCCATCAGGAATTTCACGGTGAACTGGTAGCCGAAGATGCGTGTGATCATGCGGCAGAACGAAAAATTGGGGAAGACCAGGCGCACCAGCGCATCGAAGCCACGCAGCAGCACCATGCCGCTGATGAACAGGGCGCGCGACAGCAGGTTGACGCGCTGGTTGAGCCCCAGGTCGACGCGGGCGGATTTGCCGCACAGGTAGCGTGTGAGCAGGACCGGGAACGGCTTCAGGATGCGCAGCGGCATCTGGTCCTGCATTGCCTTCATCAGCGCGGCACCAAGTTCCGGCCGCGGGTCGGGCAGGTAGGGTGACAGGCGGGCACGTGCCTGGATCTCGTTGAAGCTGGCCTCGGCCTGCTCCATGGTTTGCGGCATCAGGCCGGACTCGATGCCGAGGATATGCCCGACCACGTTCCAGGTGTGCAGGTAGGCTTGCTCGTCCTGCTGCGGCAGGCCAAGGCCAAGCTTGCGCAGGCCGCGCAGGAAGATGTAGTGGAAGGTGAGCAGGGTGTAGGCCAGCTCTTCCTGGTTGCAGGGCAGGCCGTTGGCGGCAACGTCCCAGCCGTTGTTGTAAAGCGTGTCGTGCACATTTCGGCATGGCGCATCCAATGGCGCCACGGCGATACCGCCATCCAGTACCGCATCGGAAGGATTGTCGCGCAAGATCAGGTGGCGGATGGTGGCGTGGATCAGGCGAACCTTGAGGATCTGCGCCACCCCGCCGCCTTCCGGCGTGGTGAGGCCGCCGTGCATCATGACCGGGAAGATCATGGCGGCCGTGGCGCGCACCCGGTAGTCGGTATGGGCCTCAAGCTGGCCGGCGACGTGCAGCACCCCGGCCAGGTCCGGCACCACATAGCATTCCGGCAGGCTGGCGCAAAACAGCAGGCTGCACGACAACATGCTCATGTCGAAGAACAGTTCTTCCGAGCGTGCGATGCTGGCGCTATCGGCCCATTCGGGCAGCCTGGAGCCGGCGGCAAGGTAGGCTTCCAGCGCAGCGGCAATCGCAGCCGGCGTGCCTTCCGGGGCGCGCCATTCGGCCACGATGGCGTTGGTCTGCCACTGGCCAAGCAAACGATTCACGATGGCGATGGCGTCCCACTGGCTGCCGTCGTAGCTGTGCAGGATGGCGGCAATGGTGTCGTCGGCAAGCGGGTCGGCGCGCCGGGTTGGCGCGATCGCAACGGGTGCGTTCATTGTGCTTCCTTCCAGCGCATCCAGCCGCAAAGCCCGGTCAGCACAGGAATACCCATGGCGAACAGCGCGATGGTGCGGGTTTCGATCGGATTTCCCTTCAGGGCCTGGAACACCATGCTGCCGCCATAGATCAGCAGCGGCACCAGTGCGTAAAGCGGCGTAATACGGCTGCTAGGGACCGGCGGCTTGTTGCGCAGCGTGAGGCGGAAACCGTAAATGATGGCGAACGAAACGGACATCCAGCCAACGAAGCCTTGCAGCGTCTCACCGAACCAGCCGCCGTCGGTCTTGGTCATGATCCAGGCTTTGAGCGTGAACACCATATAGGGATCGGCGCCCAGGTCGTAGGCAGTGACGATCATGGCGCCGAGGAAGGCCATGATGAAGGTCATCAGGGTCGACGGCACGCCGTCGGTCGGTGATTGCCAGACGATCAGGTTGCCGATCACATAGGCGACGTAGCACAGCGCGAACCACATCAGCGGAATGATGAACGGCACGGAACCGATGCGCGGGCCCAGCACCTCGGTATATGTATAGGAACCGAAGAACCAGCCAAAGCGCGCGCCCATCTCTTCGGCAAACCAGCCCAGCACCAGCGCGATGACGACAAAGCGGAATGCGGGGGCGTGCCCCAGGAAATGGCTCGCACTCGCCCAGCAGCAGGCAAACATCAGGATCGAACTGACAATCAGCAGCGTGGTGGTTTCAGTCCAGCTGCGCGATGCAAGCGCAATCAGGAAACCGGCCAGCAGGATGAGGGTCAGGCGGGGCAGGTGGTTCAGCAGCGACTTCATAAGTCTCCGGGTTAAAAGTGGTAGTCGAAACGGATGTCAAATGTCCTTGGTTCACTTGGAACCGCCATGCCGAAGCTATCGATCGTCACTGGCTGCACCTTGTTTTCAAGGTTCTTCACGTGGGCCATCAGGCTCCAGCTGGCGCCGTCGGGGCGGTATGCCAGCGTGAGGTCGCTGGCGGTGCGGGACGGCACACGGTACTGCAGCAACTGGCTGGAAACGCTGATGTTGTAGGCGGCGCTGCGCCGCGCATTGATGCCGGCGGTCAGTGCCGCGGCCGGCAGGCGGAAGGTATGATCCCAGCCCAGGCTGAACACCGAGCGCGGTGCACGGTCCAGCGGTTCGCCGGCCCACGACACCTGGCCATCCGGCTGGTAGCTGACGTAGTGGGCGTCCAGCAGCGTCAGGCCGTAAGTGAGGTTGTTGGCGGCGGTTGCGCGCACCTGTCCATCGAGCTCCAGGCCCTTGACGCTGGCTGCGCCGGCATTCCGGGTGACGAAGCGCGGCGCTCCTGCCACGATCGCTACGCCGGACAGCTGCAGGTTGGTGTAGTCGTAATTGAAAACGGCTAGGTTCAGGCTGGCGCGCTTGTTCCAGAAGCGGGCTTTCAGGCCGGCCTCCCAGGACTTCAGCGTTTCGGGCTGGTAGAACAGCGTATCGGCTGGGACGGCGATCACCGCGGGGCAGGGAATGCCCAGGGCGCTGGAGCCGGCCAGGCAGCCGTCATTGAAGCCGCCCGACTTGTAGCCGGTAGCGATGCTGGCGTAGGCCATCGCCGCCGGAGCCAGGTCGTACTCGGCGCCCAGCTTCCAGGTGGTCTTATGGGTGGACAGCGCGGCGTCGTTCAGCATTTTGAAGTCGGTGGCAGCGTTGAATTCGCGCGCTTGCTGGAAATTGGTCGAACCCACGCGCGACTTTTCATCATCCGTATAGCGCAGGCCCGCCGTGGCGCGCAGTTCCGGCGTCACGCTGTAGGTAAGCTGGCCGAATGCTGCCCTGCTGCGGGAGATCGTCGGGCCATGCGGGAACACATAGTAAGGCGGCAGCTTGACCAGCTGAAGGTCGCGGAATACATAGAGCTGGTGCGACTCTTCGCGGAAATAGTACAAGCCGCCCTGGGCCTTCAGCGCTCCAGTGCCATTGGTCGACAGGCGCAGCTCGTGCGAATCCTGGCGCTGGTCGCTCCAGAAATCCTCGTGCACGCCAATCGCCAGGGTTGGCAGCACGCGGTAATAGAAATTGGCCAGGAAGTCGTGTTCGTTCTTGCGGTGCGAGCCGAGGTAGTCCAGCGTAAGCGGCCCGAGCTTCCACGACAGTTCGGCGCCGAAACCGTCGGTCGACTTGTGGTTGTAGCCTTGTTCCAGCCTGGTATTGAAAGGCTTGAAAGTGTTGGTCAGGCGGGCCTCGGTGCCGGCGTCATACCACACAGGCTGGCCGGCTTCGACGCCACGGTAGAAATTGGTGTCCGGGACCACGTTGTCGACGTTGCCGTTCTGCGTGGCGTGTTCGTAGCGCAGCAGCAGGGATGCCGACTGGCCAAGCGCCAGTTTGGCCGACAACCGCGCTGAACGGTCGTCGCGGTCGTGGCCGAGCTCAAAACCGGTGCCCTGGCCGTTGCGCAGGTAGCTGTCATGCTTGTTGACCGCCACTGCGGCGCGCAGGGCGAGCTTGTCGTTGAGCGGTGCGTTCAACATGCCGCTCGCTACGCGCGAATTGAAGTTGCCCAGCGCGAGGCTGGCCGCGCCTTCCCATTGCTGGACCGGCGCATTGCTGATGACGTTCACCACGCCGGCCGTCGTATTGCGGCCATACAGCGTGCCTTGCGGCCCGCGCAGCACCTCGATGCGGTCAACGTCGAGGAAACTGGCGGTCTGGGCCTGGGGGCGCGCAATATAGATGCCGTCCTGCATGAAGGCGGCCGAGGGATCGCCTTTTTCGGTGGAGTCGGAATTCGACACGCCGCGGATGGTGATGCGCAGGCCGTCGGGGGCGCCGTCCAGGTGTACGTTGGGCAGGCGCTTGCCGATGCCGGCGGCGTTGTCGATGCCGAGCTTGTCCAGTTGTCCGGCCGTGAGCACGGACATGGCAACCGGCGTACGCGACTCGGGCGCGGCAACGCGCTGGGCCGTCACCAGGACTTCCGGAAGCTGCTCTTCAGTTTGACTTTGCGCCCATACCGGCGCGCAAAGTATGCCGGAGGCGGCCGCCGCCAGCATGGTCGGGCGAAGGTTCGCCCCGCAATTCGACATGATTACCCCTAGTGCCTTGCTTTATATGATTATTTTTGCAACGTTGCTTAAAACTGTTGCTAGCAAAGTTCAAGAGTCTATCAGTTTGGCAACTAAGGAAATAGGGGTATGTAGGCTTTCCCCGACATGGATACGACACGATGGCTGATAGCGCGCCAGGCGCGACGGGAGAATACTGGCGGCAAGCCTGAAAAAAGGAAAGGAGTGCATCATGTTTGCTCGAAACATTACTTTCGCCCTCACCCTGGCTTGCAGCGCCATGGGCGCGGCAATAGCGGCCGATGAGCCGCAATTCGTCACTGGCGGCGTCGGCCTCGAAGAGCGTGGCCAAATGCTCGCAAGCAAGCCCGATTACAACGTGCGCATGACCTTCGCGACCCGCGGCACCGGCGAGTACCGCTCGGACGTGCAGGTCGAGATCTCTGACACAAAAGGTCACACCAACGTCAACGCCCGCGACGCGGGGCCGCTGATGTTCGTCAACCTGGAACCAGGCCGCTATCGCGTGACGGCGACGGCTGCCGATGGCCAGGTCCAACGCCGCGAGGTGCAAGTGCAGCCTGGGCGGACCAAGGACCTGTACTTCTACTGGAGCGAACCAGCCACTATCGTGCAGTAGACATCAGCTGGTTGAGCGGGCCGTAGGCAAAGGTCTGCTCATCGTCGATGGCGCCGGTCTGGTGGAAGCGTTCCATATAAGCCTTCAGCCGGCCCATCATTGCCTCTGCCGGTGCTGAGCCGGCGCTCAGGCGGCGCACGCCCAGTTCGGCCAGGCGGGCCGGCGCGGCCAGGTTCGGGCGCGCCAGCAGGTTGAGCGGCATCGTTGAACCTTTTGCAAGGGCGGCGATTTCGCCTTCGTCGGTGGCGCCCGGCGCAAACAGGCCGCTGGCGCCGGCTTCCTGGTAAATGGCTGCACGGCGCAAGGTTTCGGCCACGCGCGCACCCGGTTCGGCCAGTCCGCGCAGGTAAACGTCGCAACGTGCATTGATGTACAGGTCGATGCCGGCCGCCTTGGCCGCGGCGCGAGCTGCGCTGATCTTGCGCGCCAGCAGTTCAGGCGGCGCGTTGCCGTCTTCAATATTGATGCCGACCACGCCGGCCTGCGCCAGTTGCCCGACGAACTGGCCGACCATTTCGGGATCGGAAGAATAGCCGTCTTCGATATCGACCGTCAGCGGCAATGCACTGGCGCGGATGATGTCGCGCACGGTTTCCAAAAGCAGGGCGGTCGGCAGTTGCGAGCCGTCGGCATAACCGTGGGCCCAGGCCACGGCTGCACTGCTGGTGGCAAGCGCCTTGGAACCAGCCAGGGCTGCGATGCGGGCGGTACCACCGTCCCAGCAATTGGCGAGCAGCAGGATGCCATCCTGGTGCAGCGCATGGAATTGGATGTCGTTGCGCATGTGGTTTTTTCCTTAACATTGGGGAGCAGGCCATTCTGCCACGGTTCCCGCATTCCTGCTTTGGTACAATTCGGGGTTGCCAATTACTCCCACCACATAGTGCAAAGCCGCCAACTCTACGTCCGCCTGCTGAAGGAATTCTTCCCCTATAAGTGGGCCGCCCTGGTGACACTGATCGGCGTAGGTGTGGCTTCCCTGACCGACGTGCTGCTGATCCGCCAGCTCCAGAATGTGGTCGATGCCGTGCAGCCGACTGGCGCGTCCGGTCCAGCGGCGCAAAGCGGTGCGCTGGCGACGATACATGGTTGGCTTGACCGCATCTTGCCGACCGATCCTGGCGCCGCTGCGATGTGGGCCATTCCGGCCCTGATCATGGCCCTGGCCCTGCTGCGCATGGTCAGTACGTTCACCGGCGATTATGGCTCGGCATGGCTGACCCAGCGCGTGCAGGCCAACGTGCGGGAGAAGATGTTCGCGCGCGTGCTGCGCCTGCCGAACCGCTATTTCGACCAGTCCTCGACCGGCACCACCTTGTCGCGTATCGCTTTCGATGCAACCCAGGTGACGCAGGCCGGCCTGAGTGTATTCACCATTGCCGTGCGCGACACGGTGGCGGTGATCGGTTTCCTCGGCGCCTTGTTCGATATCGACTGGAAGCTGGCCCTGTTTTGCCTGGTATTGCTGCCGCTGGTGGCTTTGGTCGTGACCATCGCAGCGCGCCGCATGCGCCGCCTCAGTTCCAGCGCCCAGCAGGCAATGGGCGAGTTGACCCGCGTGCTGGACGAAAGCATTGGCGGCCAACGGGTCGTGAAGATCTTTGGCGGCCAGGCTTATGAGCAAAAGCGCTTCGACGAAGTGGTGAAGATGAATCGCCAGTTGGCGGTCAAGCATGCTTCGACCGCGGCCATGAATTCCGGCCTGATCATGCTGATGGTCGGCGCCACGCTGTCGTCAGTGATCTATTACGCCCTGCTGCGCGCGCAGGCTGGCGCGCTGACACCTGGCGCCTTCGTGGCGTTCATCACTTGCCTGATGTCGCTGCAAGGGCCGATCAAGAACCTGACCAAGCTGAATGAACCGCTGCAGCGCGGCCTGGCTGCGGCCGAGTCGGTATTCGGCTTGATCGATGCGCCGATGGAGGCCGATACCGGCACGCGGACCGCCGATCACGTGCAGGGCCGCATCGAACTGGTTGACGTGGGCTTCCGTTACAACGTGGACGATCCGGAAGCAGCGCCGGCGCTGCGCTCGGTGTCGCTCGACATCATGGCGGGCGAGAAAGTTGCGCTGGTCGGCGGTTCTGGTAGTGGCAAGACGACGCTGGCCGCACTGTTGCCTCGCTTCTACGATGTCGGCAGCGGCCGCATCCTGCTGGATGGCGTGGATTTACGCGAGTACCGTTTGCCTGAGTTGCGCAGCAAGATTGCCATGGTGAGTCAAGACGTGGTGCTGTTCAACGATACGCTGGCGGCAAATATCGCGTACGGGGACCCATCGCTCGACATGGCGCGAGTCGAGGCGGCATCGCGCGCGGCCTATGCGCACGACTTCATCATGCGCACCCCGCAGGGCTACCAGACCGAAGTCGGCGAGAACGGCATGCGCCTGTCGGGCGGCCAACGCCAGCGACTGGCCATCGCACGCGCCTTGTATAAGGACGCGCCGATCCTGATCCTGGACGAGGCGACCAGTGCCCTGGATACTGAGACCGAACGCCAGGTGCAAGCCGCGCTTGAGAAACTGATGGAAGGGCGGACCACGGTCGTTATCGCACACCGCCTGTCCACCATTGAAAACGCCGACCGGATCGTCGTGATGTCGGCTGGATCGATCGCCGAACAGGGCAGCCACGATGCGTTGCTGGCCAAGGGCGGTATCTATGCCCGCCTGTACCAGACACAGAAACAACTGGATCAGTAATCACCGGGTGGCCTGCATGAGGTAGGCCGCCATGTCGTGAGCATCGCGCTCCGGCACGCCGAGTTGCGGCATGGCCGTGCCAGGCTTGATCTCCTGTGGGACGCGGATCCACTTCACCAGGTTCGCTTCGGTGGTCGGCAGCTTGCCGGCAATGAAGCTGCGTTGCGCCAACCCGTCCAAATTCGGGCCGACGTAGGTTAGCGGCCCGGTCACGCCTGGAATGTGGTGGCAGGATTGGCAGGCAAACTGTGTCAGCGCCAGTTTGCCGCGCTCACGATCCGGCACCCTCGTTCCCGCCGTCTGAGGTTCCTGCCCTGCGCCTGCTGCCGGCTTTTCGATTGCAGCGTATGCAGCCGGTGTGAGTGCCGGCAGCGCACCGAGGAAGGCAACCACGTCCCAGATTTCTTGCTCGCTCAGGTGGAAGCGCCAGGCGGGCATTCCGCTCATCTTGATGCCGTTGGCCGTGATCCAGTACATCTCGTGCGGCTTCCAGCGCCGTCCTGCATCGGCCAAAGGGCCTGGAACCGGCTGCATGCTCAAACCGATCACGCTCATCGCGGTGCCCGGCCCGCCGTGGCATTGCTCGCAGTGCTGGCGGAACAAGGCGCCGCCACGCGCCAGTGCCCCTGCCGCTGCCTTCGGCGCAACGATGCTGCGCGCATGGAAGCGCACCGATTGCTGCATGCCGCGCTCAATCAGCGTGTGCACGAACTGGAAGTGCGGTTGAACTGCCGAAGCGTCATACCAGCCGGCCTGCAGCACCACAGTGGCCGCCAGCATCCCGGCCAAGCCGGCCAGGCATACGGCGACAGCGGCGGTAGCAAGAAGGCGACGCACAATCGGGAAAAGGGCGATGATGTCTTCCGTGAATTATAGGGATCGGCAGCGGGAAGGCGGGGACGATTCGTGCAAGCAATCACTATGCGTTTGCGGAAAAACGGCAACTTTGCGCGCGCCAGGGTGGCCGTGCTTTTGCTGCCGCTCGCCTTGTGCGCATGCCAGCCGCGCAAACCGTATCCCGTTGCCAATGAAGGTGGTGATCGGCTCCGTGGCAAGGCCTTGCTGGCCCAGTTCCAGTGCGGCAGTTGCCACCACATCCCGGACGTTGAAGCAGCGCGCGGCAAAGCAGCTCCATCGCTCGCGCAATTCGGCCTGCGCAGCTATATAGCCGGGCGCTGGCCGAACCAGCAGGCCAACCTGGTGCGCTGGATATCGGCGCCGCGCAGCATGGACCCCGCGACCTTGATGCCGGACATGGGCGTCTCCGACGACGATGCGCGCCACATGGCCGCTTACCTCTATTCGCTGCAATGACGCCGGCGCTGCAATCGGTCCTGTCGCCTGCCGGACCGGATGCTGCGTTGCTCAGCCGTTTCAGCTGGCTGTTGTTCGCGGCGGCTGCAGCCATATTCCTGCTGGTCGTGTTGCTCGTTCTTGCGAGTCTGGTTCGGAAACGCGGCACGTCGTTGTCGCGCAGGCTGGTGGTGGGTGGCGGCCTGTTCCTGCCGGTGCCGCTGCTGGCCGCGCTCATGGGATGGTCCGGCTGGCAAGCCTCGCTTGTGACCTGGCCGTTCTCGGGAACCCGCATCCAGGTGACGGTGACGGCGCATATGTGGTGGTGGGAGGTGCGCTACCGTGACACGTTGACCGGCCGCGAGGCCGTGCTGGCGAATGAACTGCGGCTGCCGGTAGGCGAGCGGATCTATCTGGCGCTGGCGTCGGCGGACGTGCTGCATGCGTTCTGGGCGCCGGCGCTGGCCGGCAAGGTCGATATGGTGCCGGGTCGCCTGCATGGTTTGACACTGCGCGCCAGTGCGCCTGGCCGCTTCCGTGGGCAATGCGCCGAGTACTGCGGCACCCAGCATGCCGCGATGGCATTAGGTGTGGTGGCTGTCGCACCGCAAGAGTTCGACGCCTGGCTGGCGCACCAGGCCGCACCGGTCAATGCAGTTGCGCATCGCGGGCGGGAGGTCTTTCTTGCCGCGCGCTGCAATGCATGCCATACGGTACGCGGTGTCAGCGAGGGTGGGGCGCTCGGGCCGGACCTGACACACATCGCAAGCCGCACGCACATCGCGGCGGGTGCACTGCCTATGAATCGGGCAGCCTTGATCGGCTGGATCGCCAACCCGCAGGCCTCCAAACCTGGCGCCCGCATGCCGCCTAGCAATCTCTCACCCGAGGACCTGCAAGCTTTGGCGAGTTGGCTGGAGGTGCTCCAATGAACACGCCCGGCCGTACCCCCAACAGCCTGCCCCGTCCGCCCGGCGAGTATGAGGCCCTGGAGCGCGCATGGCGCAGACCGGCTGGCTGGCGCGCCCTGGCCGCGGTCAACAACACCCGCATTGGTCGCCTGTATCTCGCTACCTCCTTTGGATTCTTCCTTTTCGCCGGAGCCCTGGCGCTTGTCATGCGGCTGCAATTGGCCGTCCCCGGCAACGACCTGCTGCAGCCGGGAACCTATAACCAGTTTTTCACCATGCATGGCACGGTCATGATGTTCCTGTTCGCCATCCCGATGGTGGAGGCTATCGCAGTATTCCTCCTGCCCGGCATGCTGGGCGCACGCGACCTGCCATTCCCGCGCCTGTCCGCCTACGCCTACTGGGCTTACGCCTTCGGCGGTGCGGGATTCATCGTGACCCTGGCGTTCGGGCTTGCGCCCGATGGCGGCTGGTTCATGTATCCGCCGCTGACGGGCAAGGAATACTCGCCAGGCCTCAACGCGGATTTCTGGCTGCTCGGTATTGGCTTCATCGAAATTTCGGCGATTGCCGGCGCCATAGAGTTGATCATCGGCATCATGTTCACCCGCACGCCGGGCATGACGCTGGCGCGTATTCCGGTGTTCGCATGGTCGATGCTGATTGTCGCCGCTATGGTGGTCTTCGCCTTCCCGCCCCTGATCGCGGGCACGGCTCTGCTGGAGCTCGAGCGCGCCTACGATTGGCCGTTCTTCATTCCCGAGCGCGGCGGCGATCCGGTACTATGGCAGCACCTGTTCTGGTTCTTCGGGCACCCGGAGGTGTACATCATCTTCCTGCCCGCTGCCGGCATGGTATCGACCATGCTGCCGGCACTGGTGCAAACTCCGCTGGTGGCGCGCCGCGCCGTGATCATCTCCCTGCTTGCGGTGGGTGCGCTGAGTTTCGCCTTGTGGATGCACCATATGTTTACAGCCGGCCTCGGGCAGCTTGAAACCACGCTGGTCTCTGCCGCCAGCATGGCCATCGCAATCCCGGCCGCGGTGCAGGTGTTCGCCTGGATCGCAACGCTTTGGCGGGGCAGGGTGCAATTGAATGCGCCGACCTTGTTCATTCTCGGCTTCCTGCTGGTATTCGTGCTGGGCGGCCTGACCGGCGTGATGGTGGCGGCGGTGCCGTTCGATTGGCAGGCCCATGACAGTTACTTCATCGTCGCCCACCTGCATTACGTGCTGGTGGGCGGGCTGGTGTTTCCAATGTTCGCGGCAGCCTATTTCTGGATGCCCTTGTTCAACGGACACCGTATGTCGGAGGCCTGGGCGCGCTGGGTATTCGGGCTGATCTTCATCGGCACCAATGTGGCGTTCTTCCCGATGCACGCGACGGGTTTGCTCGGCATGCCGCGCCGTGTGTATACCTATGGTTCGGAAATGGGATGGTCGGGGCTGAATATGGCCAGCACGCTGGGCGCCTTGCTGCTGGCCAGCGGTGTCATG
>NZ_JBNZFX010000013.1:0-40158 GCF_050709955.1 Massilia eburnea | reverse complement strand
TTGCGATATTGATCTGCTCCTGCTTGCGGCCTTCGGAGGCGGCAATCAGCGCGCGCTTGCCGCGTTCGGCCGTGATCTGGGCCTGCATGGCGTGCAGGATTTCCTGCGGCGGCGTCAGGTCCTTGATCTCGTAGCGCAGCACCTTCACGCCCCAGTTGGCGGCCGATTCGTCGATCGCGTTCACTACCGTGGTGTTGATGTGGTCGCGCTCTTCGAAGGTCTTGTCGAGCTCCATGCGGCCGATCACCGATCGCAAGGTGGTCTGCGCCAACTGCGTGATCGCGGCGACGTAGTTGGTCGAGCCGTAGGAGGCGCGCATCGCATCGGTCACCTGGAAGTACAGGATGCCGTCCACCTGCAACTGCGTGTTGTCCTTGGTGATGCAGACCTGCGACGGCACGTCGAGCGGGATCTCTTTCAGCACGTGCTTGTAGGCGATGCGGTCGATGAACGGAACCACGATGTTCAGGCCAGGCCCCAGCGTGGCGTGGTATTTGCCAAGCCGTTCCACCACCCATGCGTGCTGTTGCGGCACCACGTTGATGGTCTTGAATACGAAGACCAGCGCGACGATAAAAATGACCAGCGTGACTGTGCCAAAACTGATTTCCATTCACTTCTCCTTGTTATGCGCCGACGATCAGCCGGCTACCGCGAATTTCGCGAATCTTGAATACGCCCGGAGCCGCGGCTTCGCCCGGCGCCAGTTCGACATCCCACATGGCGCCGCGGTACATCACGCGCGCTACGCCGTCCTGCCAGGCCGGCACGTTGACGCTCTGGCCGATGTCCAGGTTGACGTCCGGGTTGGCTTGCGCCGGCGGTTGCGTGCTCTTGCCAAAACGGCTGCGGCGCAGCAGCAGCGTCGCAATTGCAGCCACGATGGCCGCCACCAGCATCTGGCCCGGCATATCGACGCGTGCCAGCGAAGTCAGGGCGCCCGCCCCCATGCCGATGGCTATCATCAGCAGGTAGAACGTGCCGCTAAACAGCTCGAGGGTGACCAGCACGCCCGCGCCAATCGCCCACAACATCCAGTCAGCCATCTCATTCTCCAAAAGTAAAAAACCCCCGTCGCCAACAAGGCCACGGGGGTTTGAGCAACGAGGCTTATCGTTGGTTTATTGTTGCATTTCTGCCAGCTTCTGCCAAGTGTCGATGACCGAGTCCGGATTCAGGGACATGGTCTCGATCCCCTGCTCCACCAGCCAGATGGCCAGGTCAGGATGGTCGGAAGGACCCTGGCCGCAGATACCGATGTACTTGTTCAGCTTGATACAGGCCGAAATGGCCATGCCCAGCAGCGCACGTACCGCAGGATCGCGTTCATCGAAGTCGGCTGCCAGCAGCTCCATGCCGGAGTCGCGGTCCAGGCCCAGGGTCAGCTGGGTCAGGTCGTTGGAGCCGATCGAGAAGCCGTCAAAGTGCTGCAGGAACTGCTCCGCCAGCACGGCGTTGGAAGGCACTTCGCACATCATGATGACGCGCAGGCCGTTCTCGCCGCGTTTCAGGCCGTTCTTGGCCAGCAGGCCGACAACCTTTTCCGCCTGGCCCAGGGTGCGTACGAACGGCACCATGATTTCGACGTTGGTCAGGCCCATTTCCTCACGCACGCGCTTCATCGCGACGCATTCCATTTCGAATGCGGCGGCGAAATCCTCGGACAGGTAGCGCGCAGCGCCGCGGAAGCCCAGCATCGGGTTCTCTTCGTCCGGCTCGTAGCGCGAACCGCCGATCAGCTTCTTGTACTCGTTGGACTTGAAGTCGGACAGGCGCACGATCACTTTCTTCGGCCAGAAGGCCGCAGCGATGGTGGCGATGCCTTCGGCCAGCTTGTCGATGTAGAACTGTTTCGGCGAAGCGTGGCCGCGAGCCACCGATTCCACCGCCTTCTTCAGGTCGGCGTCGATGTTCGGGTATTCCAGGATCGCTTTCGGGTGCACACCAATATTGTTATTGATGATGAACTCCAGGCGGGCCAGGCCCACGCCGTTGTTCGGCACCGACTGGAAGTCGAAGGCCAATTGCGGGTTACCCACGTTCAGCATGATCTTGGTCTTGATCGGAGGCAGTTCGCCGCGCGACACTTCGGAAATTTCGGTTTCCAGCAGGCCGTCGTAGATCTTGCCTTCGTCGCCTTCGGCGCAGGACACGGTCACGAAGTTACCGTCTTTCAGCACGTCGGTCGCGTCGCCGCAGCCGACAACTGCCGGTACGCCCAGTTCACGCGCGATGATCGCTGCGTGGCAGGTGCGGCCGCCGCGGTTGGTGACGATTGCCGAAGCGCGCTTCATCACCGGTTCCCAGTTAGGGTCGGTCATGTCGGCCACCAGCACGTCGCCCGGCTGCACGCGTTCCATTTCGCTTGGATCGCTGATCACGCGCACAGGGCCGGCGCCGATCTTCTGGCCGATGGCACGGCCGGAGGTCAGCACGGTGCCGCTCGACTTCAGCTTGAAGCGCTGCTGCGAATCGGTGGCTTTCTGCTGCGATTTCACGGTTTCAGGACGCGCCTGCAGGATGTACAGCTTGCCGTCGCGGCCATCTTTGCCCCATTCGATGTCCATTGGACGACCGTAGTGCTTCTCGATGATCATGGCGTACTTGGCCAGCTCGACGATCTCGGCGTCGACCAGCGAGTAGCGGTTGCGCATTTCGATCGGTACGTCGACGGTCTTCACGGAACGGCCAGCCTTGGCTTCGTTGGTGAATTCCATCTTGATCAGCTTGGAGCCGATGTTACGGCGGATCACGGCGGACTTGCCCTGCTCCAGCATCGGCTTGTGCACGTAGAATTCGTCCGGGTTCACGGCGCCCTGCACCACGGTTTCGCCCAGGCCGTACGAGGAGGTGATGAAGACCACGTCCTTGAAGCCCGATTCGGTATCGATGGTGAACATCACGCCCGATGCGCCCGTGTCGGAACGCACCATGCGCTGAACGCCGGCCGACAGCGCCACTTCAGCGTGGGTAAAGCCCTTGTGCACGCGGTAGGAAATCGCGCGGTCGTTGTACAGGGATGCAAACACGTGCTTCATGGCTTCCAGCACGTTGTCGATGCCGACCACGTTCAGGAAGGATTCCTGCTGGCCCGCGAAGGATGCGTCAGGCAGGTCTTCCGCGGTGGCGGAGGAGCGCACGGCAAACGACACTTCGGTGCTGGAATCGGCAACCAGGCGGTCGTAGAAAGCGCGGATATCGGCTTCCAGGCGCGGCTGGAATGGGGTGTCGATGATCCATTCGCGGATTTCAGCGCCCGATGCTGCCAGGGCGCGGACGTCGTCGACGTCCAGGTGTTCAAGGCGGTCGGCGATGCGCTTGGCCAGCGATGGGCCACCGTCAACGCTGTGCGACAGGAAGTCGCGGAAGGCTTGGGCGGTGGTCGCGAAGCCGCCAGGCACCCGCACACCGGCACCGGCCAATTGGGAGATCATCTCCCCCAGCGAGGCGTTCTTGCCGCCGACGGATTCGACATCCGTCATGCGCAAAGTCTCGAACGAGGCAACGTATACCCCGTCGGATTGCTCCTTCAATGCTGCGTTAGTCATAAAGACACCTTTTTGATGATAAAAATCTTTACGCAGGTGCGCTCGGCATCGTTCTTGTCATTCTTGGCGCCGTGCAGCACAATCTTACCGTTGGCAAGCATTTTACAGCCTGCGCAGCAAATTGACGATTCATCCACGGGAAAAGCTCTTTTGATGCCACAAGATCAACGTTTATTGCCGGCTTCGAGCCGCACCGTCTTTTTTGTCTCTGACGGCACTGGCATCACCGCCGAAACTTTCGGCCATTCGGTGCTGACCCAGTTCGACCTGCGCTTCCGCCAGGTGCGCCTGCCCTTCATCGATACCTGCGACAAGGCCCATGATGCAGTGCGCAAAATTAACGAGGTTGCGGCCGAGGATGGCACCAAGCCGATCGTCTTTTCTACCCTGGTGAAGGCGGAGCTGTCGGATGTCATCCAGCGCGCCAATGCCATGCACATGGATTTGATCCAGACCTTTGTGGCGCCGCTGGAGCAGGAACTGGGCGTCAAGTCGACCCACACCATCGGCCGCTCCCACAATGTGGTCGATAGCGAGGAGTACAAGAACCGTATCGAGGCGATCAATTTCTCGCTGGCGCACGATGATGGCCAATCCAACAAGAACCTGTCGTCGGCGGACGTGATCCTGGTCGGCGTGTCGCGCTCCGGCAAAACCCCGACTTCGCTGTATCTGGCGATGCAATATGGTGTCAAAGCGGCTAATTACCCGCTGATTCCGGACGATTTCGAGCGCGGCAAGCTGCCTTCTGCGCTGTATGCCTATAAGTCGAAGATTTTCGGCCTGAGCATCGAGCCGCAGCGCCTGTCGGAGATCCGCAACGAGCGCCGCGCCGGCTCCAAGTACGCTTCGCTGGAAAACTGCCGCTATGAAGTCAACGAGGCGGAAGCCATGATGCGGCGCGAAGGCATCCGCTGGCTGTCGTCCACCACCAAGTCGATCGAAGAGATTTCGACCACCATCTTGCAGGAAATCAAACCGAACCGTTCGGTTTACTGAGCGCTCGGTCAGAAGAAGCTTTTCCAGTCGTGCAGCCAGCCCGGAACGTCGTCCACCGGCATCGGGTTGGCAATGTAAAAGCCCTGGGCGTAGGTGCAGCCCAGGCCTTGCAGGAAGTCCCAATCGGCCCTGGTTTCGACGCCCACCGCGCAAGCATCGCGCGACAGGCTGCGCGCCAGCCCGAGGAAGGATTTCAGTACGGTGCCGATGGGGCGCTTGCGCGAGGCGCCATCCACGAAGCTGGGATCGATTTTCAGTTCCGAGAACGGGATGGCGGCCAATAGCTGCAGGTTGGAGCGCCCGGTGCCGTAATCGTCGATCGCCAGGCCGAATCCCATCATGCGCAAGCGCAGCAGGCGTTCCAGGAAGTGCGGGTTGCTGGTCAGCACCGACGCTTCCGTGATCTCGAACGCGACATAATCGGACAGGACGCGCTGACGCTCGAGACAGGCTGTCATCTGGGCGATGAACTGCGGGTGCGCCAGCGTGCTCGGGTCGACATTGAACGAGAACGAAATCGGGATGCCCTTGTCGTGCAGGCTGCGGCAGGCCGCCACCGACTTCTCTATCATGCACCAGTCGAGGAAATCGACGCGCCGCACGCTTCCCAGTACCGGTACGAAGGCCGAAGGCCCCAGCACGCCATACTCCGGATGGTGCCAGCGGGCGAACATTTCGAGTCCGGTGACGGCACCGGTCGCCAGTTCGATCTTGGGCTGGAAATAAGGACCGAATTCGCGCCCTTGCAGGCCGCGCTCTACTTCGGCAAAGCTGAAATCCGGGTGTGCCGGGCCGGGGTCCGGTTCGGTGCAGGGCTCCCTGTAGTTGGCAACCAGTTCCTGCAGCCGGGCCGAGGTCATCGGCTTGGCCGAACTGCCCAGTACATCAAGGCCGTAGGCTTCGGCCATGGTCTCGACTGCAAACAGCACGTCGGCGCTTTCGGCGGCCAGGATGATAATGCCGGCCCGGCAGTCGATTTCAGCCAGGCGGCGAATCACCTCCAGGCCGTCCATGCCGGGCAGCGTCAGGTCCATCAAGGCAATGTTGGCGGGCGGATTGAGGCCGATTTCCAGCATGCGCAGTGCGCCCACGCCGTCGGATGCAGCGGTGACGTGCTGGGCGCCCAGGTGGCGCAGCATGCCAACCAATAGCTCACGCTGGACGGGTTCGCCCTCGGCGACCAGGAAGTGCAAGTTTGCAATTTCCATAACGCCATCCGACATGGTTAGTTTTACTAAGTCAGATTCTGCCTTACTTGTTCGAAAAAGCATACTGCCGCGCACGCAGCAACGTTCAGCGATTCGACTTTGCCCAGGTGCGGCACGATGACGCGGTGAGTGGCGTTGCTTAAAAGCGAATCGGACACGCCCTGCCCTTCGTGGCCGAAGATCCAGGCCACCGGGCGCTTCAGGTCAAGCTGGTACAGCTGCTCGGCCGCATAGCCACTGGTGGCCAGGGTGGCGATCCCGGCCTGCTGCACCAGCTGCGGCAGGTCGACGTTCTCGTAGATGTCCAGCACAAAGTGCGCGCCCATGGCGGCGCGCAGTACTTTCGGCGACCAGCAGAAGGCGGTGCCCGGGGCGCAATACACTTCCTTCACGCCTGCTGCGGCGGCGCTGCGCAGGATGGAACCGACGTTGCCCGGATCCTGCACGTTATCCAGCAGGACTGCGTTGGCGCGCAGGGCCTGCGGCACCTCTTTCTGCGGGGTGGCGATCAGGAACATCAGGCCGACGCCATGTTCCACCTGGCTGACAGCGTGGTAAAGCTGGTCGGTCAGGCACAGGACGTGGGCGTGCTCGGACTCCAGGCGGGCGATGATGGCCGCCACCTCAGGGTTCTGCAGCGCGCCTTCGGCCACGATGGCTTGCTCCGGGTGGCCGCGCAACTCGAGCCAGGTTTCACACAGGTGCACGCCATCGAGCAGGCTGCGGCCAGCTTTGCGGCGCGCCTGCGAGTTGGTGGCCAGCTTGCTCAGTTCCTTGTATTGCGCGTTGTCGCGCGAGCTAATGTGCTTCACAGGTCGCGCTCCAGGACTTCGCGTACCGGCGCAAAGCTGCGCCGGTGCACCGGCGAGGCGCCGTGCTCGCGCAGGCGCTCCAGGTGCAGCGCTGTGCCATAGCCCTTATGCTGGTCGAAGCCGTACTGCGGGTATTTCCTGTGCAGCTTGACCAGGGCCGCGTCGCGCGCGGTCTTGGCCAGGATCGAAGCGGCCGAAATGGATTCGATCTTGTCGTCGCCTTCCACAATGGCGATGCTCTGGATGCGCATCACCGGGCACTTGTTGCCATCGATCAGGGCCAGGGTCGGCACGGTTTGCAACGCGTACACCGCGCGCTTCATGGCAAGCAGGCTGGCCTGCAGGATGTTCAGGCGGTCGATTTCCTCTTCCGAAGCCTTGGCCACGGCCCAGGCGACGGCATGCTCGCGGATCAGCGGCGCCAGTTCGTCGCGGCGTGCCTCGTTGAGTTTCTTCGAGTCGCGCAGGCCCGCAATCGGACGGTTACGGTCCAGGATCACGGCGGCGGCAAACACCGGGCCGGCCAAGGGCCCCCGGCCCGCCTCGTCGACGCCGCAGATGACCTCGTCAAGCGAGTAAGGAAGGTCGTC
The DNA here is from genome assembly GCF_050709955.1 of Massilia eburnea. GTDB lineage: Bacteria > Pseudomonadota > Gammaproteobacteria > Burkholderiales > Burkholderiaceae_D > Rugamonas > Rugamonas eburnea_A. The sequence continues at coordinate 33,001 of NZ_JBNZFX010000013.1, read as the reverse complement.
AAACAGACCTGATTGTTGGACCATTGCTCAAATTCTTTCTAATGCCCAGTTCGTGTCACACCTTGGGGTCACACCCCGAGTGTGACACGGGCTGATCCGCAGGTGCTGCTGTGCCCGTGTCACACTTCGGGTGTGACCCCACGGTGTGACACGAGCTCATCGGTTGATGATTTTAAGGACTGCGGCGGCGCCTTCCTGGGCGCTGTTTCGCAGCAGGCTGTAATGCATGTCGGTGAAGCGCTGCGCCAGCCGCAGGCGGTGCGGTACGTCGCTCAGTTGTTTCCACATGGCGTCGGCCAGCGTCCCGGCGGTAGCCGCGTTCTGCAGCATTTCCGGCACCAGGAATTCGCGCGCCAGGATGTTCGGCAAGCCGATCCACGGCTGGTAGCCCATATGCCGCATGATATGCCAGGAGGCCGCCATCATCTTGTAGGCGATGACCATCGGCTTCTTGTACAAGGCTACTTCCAGCGAGGCGGTGCCGGAGGCAACCAGCACGGCGTCGGCGGCGCAGATGGCGATGTGCGACTGGCCATCCAGCAGCATCAGCTCGACGTCCTGCAGGCCGGCTTCGGCGATCAGTTCCAGAAAATACTTGCGCTGCTTTTCGCCCGCCATCGGCACCACGAATTTCAGCGTGCTGTCGCGCTGCAGCAGCAGCTTGCAAGCACCGATGAAGGCGGCCGTGTTGTACTTCAGTTCAGCCATGCGGCTGCCCGGCATGACGCAGACCACGTTGGCGTCTTCCGCCAGGCCCAGTTGCCGGCGCGCGGCCGCTTCGTCGGGCTGCAGCGGGATCATTTCGGCCAGCGGGTGGCCGACGTAGGTGACCGGCACGCCGGCCTTGCGGTAGATCTCTTCCTCGAACGGGAAGATCACCAGCATGTGCGACACCGACTTGACGATTTTCTTGATGCGGCCACCGCGCCAAGCCCAGATCTGCGGGCCGATGTAATGCACGGTCGGGATCCCGGCGTCGCGCAGTTGCGCCTCCAGCCCCAGGTTGAAGCCCGGATAGTCGGCGCCGATGAAGCAGGCCGGCCGCTCGGCCAGCAACTGGTCGCGCAGCGTGTCCTGGATGCCTTTCAGTTCGCGGTAGCGTGGAATGATTTCAAACAGCCCGCGCACGGTCATCTTCTCGATCGGCCATTGCGACTCGAAACCATGTTCCATCATGGCCGGGCCGCCAATGCCGTGGAAGCGCGCTGCGGGCAGGTGCGGGCGTAGGCCGCCTAGCAGGCGGCCCGCCAGCAGGTCGCCGGACGGTTCGCCGGCGACCACTGCGATCGATACCTCAGCGGACGATGCCACGGCTGGTCGTATCGAGGAATTCGCGCATCGCGCGCGCGTGGACCACGTCAGCCTCAGGCAGGCCGGCTTCGGCTGCGAGCATCGCTGCCTTGGCTTCATCCAGCGTCAGGCCGGAGCGGTACAGCAGCTTGTAGGCGTTGCGGATGGCATTGATCTGCTCGCGGGTAAAGCCGCGCCGTTTCAGGCCTTCGATATTGACGCCGTGGGCCGCTGCCGGATTGCCGTTCAACAGTACGAAAGGCGGCACGTCCTGGGTCAGGCTGGTGCTCATGCCGACGAAAGCGTGGGCGCCGATCTTGCAGAACTGGTGCACGTTGGCGAAGCCGGACATGATCACCCAGTCGCCGATCTCCACGTGGCCCGCCATCTGGGCGTTGTTGGAGAAGATGGTGTTGTTGCCGACCACACAGTCGTGCGCCAGGTGCACATAGGCCGAGATCCAGTTGTTGTTGCCCAGCCTGGTCACGCCCTTGTCCTGCACCGTGCCGACGTTGAAAGTGCAGAATTCGCGGATGGTGTTGTCGTCGCCGATTTCCAGGCGGGTCGGTTCGCCGTTCCATTTCTTGTCCTGCGGCGCGGCGCCGATGGACGAGAACTGGAAGAACTTGTTGTTCTTGCCGATCGTGGTATGGCCCTCGATCACGACGTGCGGACCCACCACGGTGTTCTCGCCAATCACCACGTTCGGGCCAATGATCGTGTACGGGCCGATCTCGACGCCGGCGGCCAGTTCGGCCTTCGGGTCGACAATCGCGCTTGGGTGGATGTTCGCCATGCTGTTTACTCCACGGAGCGGATGGTGCACATCAGCTCAGCTTCCAGCGCTACCTGGCCGTCGACCGAGCCGACCGCCTTGTATTTCCAGATGCCGCGCGCGTTGCGCAGGATTTCCACGTCCATCTTCAACTGGTCGCCAGGACCAACCGGGCGCTTGAAGCGCGCATTGTCGATGCCGACAAAGTACACCACCGAATTCTCGTCCGGCTTGATACCCATGGATTTGAACGACAGCAGGGCCGCGGTCTGCGCCATCGCTTCGATCATCAGCACGCCAGGCATCACCGGCTTGTGCGGGAAGTGGCCGTTGAAGAACTCTTCGTTCACGGTGACGTTCTTGATGGCGGTGATGCACTTGTTCTCTTCATACGAGATGACGCGATCGACCAGCAGCAGCGGGTAGCGGTGCGGCAGGTAGGCCTTGATCTCGCAGATGTCCATCGTTTTGTTTTCGGTAGTCGTCATGATTCTTCGTCTTCGGTTTTAGTTTTAATGGTCTTTTCCAGCGCGCGCATTTTATCGCGCATGCCCGGCAAGTTCCGGACAATCGCAGCCGACTTCTCCCAGTCGCTGTTCTTGGCCAACGGGTAAAAGCCCGTGTACTGGCCCGGCTCGGTGATCGAGCGCGATACCAGGCTGCCAGACGAAATATGGACGTGGTCCGCAATCGTCAGGTGCCCCAGGATCATCGCCGCCCCGCCGAAGGTGCAGTACTTGCCGATTTTTGCGCTGCCCGCCACGCCGACACAGCCGGCCATCGCCGTGTGTGCGCCGATATGGCAGTTGTGGCCGATCTGGATCTGGTTGTCCAGCTTCACGCCGTCTTCAATAATAGTGTCCGCAAGCGCGCCGCGGTCCACCGTGGTGTTGGCGCCGATATCGACATCGTCGCCGATCACCACCCGGCCCACCTGCGGAATGCGCACGTAGACGCCGCCGTCGTTGGCAAAGCCGAAGCCGTCGGTCCCGATCACGGCGCCCGAATGGATGATACCGCGCTTGCCGATCACGCACTTCGAATGGAAGGTCACGTTGGCAAAGAAGTGGCTGCCCTCGCCCACCTGGGCGTCGCGGCCGACGTAGCAGCCGGCATCCAGCACCACGCCGGCGCCGATCACGGCGCCCGCCTCCACCACCACTTTGGGGCCGATATGGGCGCTTGCATCCACGCTGGCCGCGGGATCGACGTATGCCGTCGGGTGCACGCCGGCCGGGCGCACGTACGCCGTCTGCGCTTCAAACAGCTGCGCGGCACGGGCAAAGTATACATAGGGATTCTTGACGACGATGCGGGCACCCTTAAAGGCCTCGGCCACGGTGGCATCGTCATTGGCGCTGACAATCAGGGCTGCCGCCTGGCTTTGCCCCGCTTGCGAGCGGAATTTGCTGTTACTGAGGAAGCTGATATGCGAAGCGCCTGCATCGGTCAACGGCGCGATCCCGGCAACATAAAGTTCCGGGTCCCCCACCAGTTGGCCGCCCAGGCGCTCGACCAGTTCTCCTAGTCGAAGGCCCATCTGAAATCCAATCTATCGGTTATTTGTCCAGCGCTTCCAGCACCTTGTTGGTGATGTCGATGCGCGGGCTGGCCCACACGGCGTCCTGCAGGACAATGTCGTAGCCTTCGGTCGTTGCAAGCTGCTTGATGATCTTCGTCGCCTTTTCGGCGATCGCAGCACGCTCCTCGTTGGTGCGCTGGTTCAGGTCTTCGCGGAACTCGCGCTGGCGGCGCTGGAAGTTCAGGTCCGCCTCGTAGGCTTCACGCTGCAGCTTGCTGCGTTCAGGCTCGGGCTTGGCAGAGCCTTCCTTTTCCCATTTTTCGGCGGCTGCCTTGGAGCGCATGGCCAGTTCCTGCAACCCTTTTTCGCGGCTGGAGAACTCGTCTCGCAATTTGCCGTCGGCCAGCTTGGCCAGCTTCGATTCGTTGTAGATGCGCTCGGCGCTCAGCCAGGCAATCCGGGAGGACTGCGCCAGCGCCGGTGCCGAGGCCATCATGCCCAGCGCCAGTACGGCAGCGATCTTGCCCAGGGTAGCGGTTGCAGTCTTCAACTCGATTCTCCGTCCAAATAAGTTGCTTTGATGCACTAAATGCATCAGAAACCGGTACCCATCTGGAACTGGAAGCGTTCCAGGCGGTCACCCAGTTTGTCGTTCAGAGGCAAAGCATAACTCAACTTCAGCGGGCCTACCGGGGAAATCCAGCTCAAGCCCAGGCCGGCCGAGAAGCGCAGCTCGGTCAAGCGCATCTTCTGGCGTTCCGCATAGACCTGGCCGCCATCGAGGAAACCGAACCAGCGCAGCGAACGGTCCTGGCCCTGGCCAGGGAACGGCATCTGCAGTTCGGCGTTACCGATCAGGCGCGAAGCACCGCCCAGGGTGTCGTTGGTGCGCGGGTCGACCGCGCCCAGCGAGGAGCTCTGGTAGCCGCGCACCGAACCGATGCCGCCGGCGTAGAAGTTCTTGAAGACCGGGTAGTTCTTGCCGCCGAAGCCGCGGCCGTAGTCAACCTCGCCTTTCAGCGCCAGGGTGATCTTGTTGGTCAGCGGCTTGTACCACTGGGTCTCGTACACTGCGCGCCAGTACTTCGACTCGCCGATCGCATCCAGTTCCAGGTTGATGCGCTGCATATAACCCAGGGTCGGCGTCATGGCGGAATCGCGGCTGTCGCGCGCCCAGGCGGCGGTCAGCGGCACCGAGTACGCGTTGACGGAACCGACGCCATTGGCCGGGCCGCCCAGGTCGCGCACGTACTGCTTGAAGTAGGTCGGCGACGAATCGTCGGTCTGGACGTTCGATTTTTCCAGGCCGATACCGAAGAAGATGGTGTCCTGCTCGGAGAACGGCACGCCGAAGCTCACGCGGCCGCCGGTCTGCTTGATGGTGTACAGGCCGGTATTCACCGCTGGCGGGCGGAAGGTACGCAGGTAAAGCTCATAGCTGCGCGAAATGCCGTCCGGCGTGAAGTATGGATTGGTGTGCGAGAAGGCGATGGTACGGCTGTACTTCGACGTATTCAGTTCCAGGCCCACGGTGTTGCCGGAGCCGGCGAAGTTGGCCTGCTGGATCGCCGCGTTGAAGGTGAACTTCTCGGCTTGCGAGAACGCGCCGCCGATCTGGAAGTTACCGGTCGGGCGCTCGACCACGGACAGGTTGATGTCGACCTGGTCGGAGGTGCCTTGCGCTTCCGGCGTATCGACGGTCACGTCCTTGAAGTAGCCGGTGCGGTCGACGCGGTCGCGCGATTGCTTGATCTTGGAAGCATCGTACCAGCTCGATTCGAACTGGCGGAACTCGCGGCGGATCACTTCGTCGCGGGTGGTGGTATTGCCCGAGATATTCACGTGGCGCACATAAGCGCGCTTGCCCGGATCGATGAAGAAGGTGAACGCGACTTCGCGCTTGGCCTGGTCGATTTCCGGGTTGGCGTTGACGTTGGCGAAGGCGAAACCGAAGGTGCCCAGGCGGTCGGTGATCAGCTTATTGGTGCCGGTCAGCAGCTTGCCGGAGTACAGCTTGCCCTTTTGCAGCAGCACCAGCTGGCGCAGTTCGTCTTCGCGGCCGAACATTTCGCCTTCGAACTTGATGTCGGAGACGGTGTACTTCTCACCTTCGGTAATATTGATGGTGATGTAGATGTCTTTTTTGTCCGGGGTAATCGAGACCTGGGTCGAATCCACGTTCATCTCGATATAACCGTGATCCAGGTACCAGGACTTCAGGGTCTCGATATCGCCATTCAGCTTGGTCTTGGAATACTGGTCGGACTTGGTGTACCAGCTGAACCAGCCGCCGGTATTCAGGGCGATCTGCTCTTTCAGCTCCTTGTCGCCGAAAGCCTTGTTGCCGACGATATTGATCTGCTTGATGCGCGCCACATCGCCTTCATCGACCTCGAAGTCGATGCTGACGCGATTCCGCTCCATCGGGGTTACGGTGGTGGTGATTTTCACGCCGTACAGGCCGCGCGAAAGGTACTGGCGCTTCAATTCCTGCTCGGCGCGGTCGACCGATGCCTTGTCGAAGGTCTTGGCTTCGCCGACGCCGATATCCTTCAGCGCCTTGACCAGCATGTCTTTCTCGAACTCGTGGGTGCCTTTGAAGTCCACCTTGGCGATGGCCGGGCGCTCTTCCACGATCACCACCAGCACATTGCCGTCGCGCTCCAGCTTCACATCCTTGAAGATGCCGGTGGCGTACAGGGCCTTGATGGTGGCTACGGATTTGTCGTCACTGAAGGTTTCGCCCACGCGCACTGGCAGGTAGCTGAACACGGTACCGGCTTCGGTACGCTGGATGCCTTCGACGCGGATGTCCTTGACGACAAACGACTCGGCGGCGATTGCGCTGCCGGAGCAGAAGGCCAGGACGGCAGCGCCGACCAGGGTGCGGCGGAATTGAGGAGCGATACGATCAGTGTGTAATTTCATCGGCAAATCGAAAAAAATTAAAGCAGCCGGGCCAGGTCATTGAATATCGCCAGCGCCATTAATGACACCAGCAATCCCAGTCCAATACGCTGCGCCATTTCACCAAAGCGCTCGGACACTGGGCGCCCTGTCAAAACTTCCAGCGAATAATACAGCAAATGCCCCCCATCCAGAACAGGAATTGGCAGCAAATTCATAAGTCCAAGACTCACGCTGATAAAGGCGACGAAGGCAATAAATGGCTCGGCGCCCATTTTCGCCGTTTCCCCGGCATATTCGGCGATGGTCAGCGGGCCGGTAATATTCTTCAGGGAGACTTCACCGACAATCATGCGGCCCAGGATCTTGAAGGTCATCGTGCAGATTTCCTTGACCTGGCGCACGGCTTTGGCAGTTGCCTCCAGCGGGCCGTAATGCACCACCATCGTATCAACCGCCCCCACCAGTTCGGCCTTGATCTTACCGACTGTTACAAGACCTTTACTGTTCGCCTGCCTGTCTTCCACCGCGTCCGGGGTCAGTTCCAGTTGCTGCTGGCGGCCGCCGCGCAGCACCGTGACTACCAGCTTGCGGCCCGGGGAACGCAGGACTTCGGCCACGAAGCCGCGGGCGTCGTCGATAGGCTGGCCGTCCACGGCCAGGATCACGTCGCCCTTCAGCATGCCGGCGCGACGGGCAGCGCCGCCCTCCTCCATGCGGCCGATGACCGGCGGAGGGCGCATCAGGTCCAGGCCGATGACGGCCGGCACGTCGTCTTCCAGGTTGACATGGGCCGCCGCTTCGGCCGGCAGCGCAACGTGCACCTCGCCGTGGCCGGGGCGTTCGACCACCAGCTTCAGGCCTTCTTTGTGGATCGCAGACTGGATGACGGCCCAGCGCAGCTCGGACCAGCCTTGCACCGCATCGCCGTTGACGGACTTGACCAGGTCGCCCCGGTGCAGGCCGGCGGCAGCGGCGGCGGAGGCCTGCGCCGGTTCCGCTATGCGCGCGGTCGGCTCGCGCACGCCGGACATGTACAGGCCGGCGTACAAGGCGATAGCAAGCAGGAAGTTGGCCAGTGGGCCGGCGGCCACGATGGCGATGCGCTTCCAGACCTTCTGGCGGGTGAATTCGCGGGCCAGGTCTTCGGCCGGCAAGCCGGCCACGTCGCTTTCGCGCGCGTCCAGCATCTTGACGTAGCCGCCCAGCGGGATGGCGGACAGGGCCCACTCGGTCTGGTCCTTGCCGAACTTGCGCATCCAGACGATGCGGCCCATGCCGACCGAGAAACGCAGCACCTTGACACCGCACCAGCGCGCCACCAGGAAGTGCCCCAGTTCGTGGATGATAATCAGGGAGCCAAGGCAGACAATCGTGGCGAGAATGGTGCGGAAGGTGTCCATGGGCTTCTGAGCTGCTTATGCGGCGATAATCCGTTCTGCTGCGGCCCGTGCCAGCGCATCCTGCGCCATCACGGCTTCGATGCTGCTGGCCGCGCCATGCGGCAATTCTTCCATGACCTGGGCGATCACGCGGTCGATGCGGCGGAAGCCGATGCGCTGGTCGAGGAAGGCTTGCACCGCCACCTCATTGGCCGCGTTCAGCAGGGCCGGCGCGGTGCCGCCTGCCCGCAAGGCCTCGAAGGCCAGGGCCAGGCAGGGGAAGCGCTTGAAATCGGGCTTTTCGAATTGCAGGGTGCCGACCTGGGTCAGGTCCAGCTGCGCCACGCCGGAGGCGACGCGTTCGGGGTAAGCCAGGGCATGGGCGATCGGGGTGCGCATGTCAGGATTGCCCAGCTCCGCCAGCACGGAGCCGTCGTTGTAGGACACCATCGAATGGATCACCGATTGCGGATGGATCACCACTTCGATCTGTTCGGCCGCAGCGCCGAACAGCCAGTGGGCTTCGATTACTTCCAGGCCCTTGTTCATCATGGTCGCGGAGTCGACCGAAATCTTGCGGCCCATCACCCATTTGGGGTGCTTGCAAGCCTCGTCCGGGGTCACGTTCTCAAGCGTGGCGACGTCGCGCTTCAGGAACGGGCCGCCGGAAGCGGTCAGCAGGATCTTGGTGACGCCGGCAGCTGCGGGGACGCGGCCATAGGCTTGCGGCAGGCACTGGAAGATCGCATTGTGCTCGGAATCGATCGGCAGCAGCACGGCGCCGCTTTCGGCCACGGCGTCCATGAACAACTGGCCGGACATGACCAGCGCTTCCTTGTTGGCCAACATGACTTTCTTGCCGGCGCGGGCGGCTGCCAGGGTCGGCGCCAGGCCGGCGGCGCCGACGATGGCCGCCATCACGGCATCCGTTTCAGCGGCGCAGGAAACGGAGCACAGCGCAGCTTCGCCCCACTCCACTTCGGTGCGGCAACCGGCGGCACCCAGCAAGGCGGCCAGCTGGCCGGCGGCGGCCGCGCTGCCCACCACGGCGCGCGCCGGGCGGAACTGGATGCACTGTGCCGCCAGTTCTTCGACCCGGCTATGGGCGGTCAGCGCGTAGACCGAGTAGCGGTCCGGATGGCGCGCAATGACGTCCAGCGTGGAGACGCCGATCGAGCCGGTAGCGCCGAGAATGGTAATGCGTTGCATGGAATTCCTTAGAACAGCCTTGGGGTGATCAACGCAGCGATGGGCAGCACCGGCACCAGCGCGTCGATACGGTCAAGCACGCCGCCATGGCCAGGCAGCAGGTTGCTGCTGTCCTTCATGCCGGAGCGGCGCTTGAGCATGGATTCGAACAGGTCGCCCACAATGGAGGCGGCGACGATCAGCACCAGCACGGCCAGCATGATGCCCCAGCCCATGCGGCCGGCCAGGCGCACCGCAAAGGTCTCCTGCAGCAGCGGTACCGATGGCGCCAGCAGCACGGTGGCGCTGGCCAGCAGCAGCACGGCAATCATGCCGCCCACCGCGCCTTCCCACGACTTGCCAGGGGAGATGCTGGGGGCCAGCTTATGCTTACCGAAGGCCTTGCCCGAGAAGTAGGCGAAGATGTCGGCCGCCCACACAATGGCCATCACCGACAGCAGGTAGACCGGGCCGCGCGCGAACAGCAGCAGGATAGCGACGAAGCAGGCCACCAGGGTCACCGCGTACACCATGCTGAGCATGGTGTTGCCCATCCCTTCGGCTGGCGGCAAACCCAGTTTCAGCGAGGGAGCAAAGCGGATCAGCCAGATGGCGGCGCCGATGGCCAGCCAGAACCTGGCCTGTTCGAGACCAGCATTGAAGAAGAAGGTGTAGACAAAGGCCGCCGTCCATGCCGCCGCCACGACAATCGCGGCGCGGTTCTTGAACAGGCGGAAGGCTTCCCATACGGCGGCGGCGAAGAACACAGCCACCACGACGTTCACCACCGGCTGGTAGCCGGAGAACAGGACAGGCAACAATACCGCCAGCAGCAGGACGGCGGTAATCACGCGGGTTTTCAGCATCGTTATTTGCTCTTGTTGGCTCTTGTTAGCTTCGATTAGCTTTTCTTTGCCACTTGGTCGCCAGTGCGGCCAAAGCGGCGTTCGCGGCCCTGGTAGGAGGCGATTGCCTCATCCAGGCGTTCGGCATTGAAGTCGGGCCAGTAGATGTCGGTGAAATGCAGCTCCGTGTAAGCCAGTTGCCATAACAGGAAATTGGAGATGCGCTCTTCACCGCCGGTGCGGATGAACAGGTCCGGTTCCGGGGCATACGCCATCGACAGGTACGGCGCCAGTTGCTCTTCCGAGAAATCGGTCGCACCCGGATGCTCGGCCACCATCTTGCCGACTGCCTGCATGATATCCCAGCGCCCGCCATAGTTGGCGCACACGGTGACGGTCATGCGGGTGTTGTTGGCGGTCTTGCGCTCGGCATTGGCGATCATGTCCTGCAGCTTCTGGTCGAAGCGCGACAGGTCGCCCACCACCTTCAGGCGGATATTGTTCGCATGCATCTTCGACACTTCACGCTCGAGGGCGGTCACGAAGAGTCTCATCAGCAGCGAGACTTCCTCTTCCGGACGGCGCCAGTTCTCGGAGCTGAATGCAAAGACGGTCAGGTACTCGATGCCGCGCTCGGCGCAGGCTTCCACCACGGTGCGTACCGCTTCCACGCCTTTGACGTGGCCCGCCACGCGCGGCAGGAAACGCTTGGTTGCCCAGCGCCCATTGCCATCCATGATGATCGCGAGGTGGCGCGGCACCTTTGGCGCATCAGGAACTGCGGTTGTCGAACTCGAATATTTCATAGGTGCGTAAACTAAAAATCCGGGGAGGCAGGGGCAATACCCCTATCCTCCCCGGCTTCGGGACCTTAGACGGTCAGGACTTCTTTCTCTTTTTCGGCGACGGTCTTGTCGATGTCGGCGATGAACTTGTCGGTCAGCTTCTGGATTTCATCCACTGCACGGCGTTCATCATCTTCCGAAATGGCCTTGTCCTTCACCAGCTTCTTCAAGCCTTCGTTGGCGTCGCGGCGGATGTTGCGCACGGCGACCTTGGCATCTTCGCCCTCGCCCTTGCACAGCTTGACCATCTCCTTGCGGCGCTCTTCGTTCAGCGGCGGGGTCGGCACGCGGATCATGTCGCCCTGCGAGGCCGGATTCAGGCCGAGGTCCGAATCGCGGATCGCTTTCTCGATGGCGGCGCCCATTTTCTTTTCGAACGGGGCCACGCCGATGGTGCGTGCGTCGACCAGGGTCAGGTTGGCGACCTGGTTGATCGGGGTCGGGTTGCCATAGTAATCCACCATCACGTGGTCCAGGATGCCAACGTGGGCACGGCCGGTACGCACCTTGGCCAAATCGGCCCTAAGGGTTTCCAGGGATTTGCCCATTTTGTCCTGGGCGTTCTTCTTAATGTCAGCAGTAGACATTCCTTACTCTCCTGTTGCTTTAACTTGAAATATTTTAAACGTGGACCAGTGTACCCTCTTCCTCGCCCATAATCACGTTCATCAACGCGCCCGGCTTGGTAATCGAGAATACTTTGATCGGCAGTTTCTGGTCACGGCACAGCGCGAAGGCGGTGGCATCCATGACTTGCAGGTGCTTGGCGATCGCTTCGTCGAAGCTGATCTTGTGGTACATGGTGGCGTGCGGATCCTTCTTCGGGTCGGCGGTGTAGATGCCATCGACCTTGGTGGCCTTCAGCACGATTTCCGCACTCACTTCCGAACCGCGCAGTGCCGCTGCGGTGTCGGTGGTGAAGAACGGGTTGCCGGTGCCGGCGGCGAAGATGACGACCTTGCCTTCTTCCAGGTACTGCAGCGCTTTCGGGCGCACGTAAGGCTCGACCACCTGTTCGATGCCGATGGCCGACATCACGCGTGCGGTCACGCCCACGTGCTTCATCGCATCGGCCAGGGCCAGCGCGTTCATCACGGTGGCCAGCATGCCCATGTAGTCGGCGGTAGCACGGTCCATGCCCTGGGCGCCAGGCGCCACGCCACGGAAGATGTTGCCGCCGCCAATGACGACCGCCAGTTCAACGCCCAGCTTTGCTACCTCGGCGACGTCCGCCACCATGCGCTCGATAGTGCCGCGGTTGATGCCGTACGGATCATCGCCCATCAGGGCTTCGCCGGACAATTTCAGGAGGACGCGCTTGAATGCTGGTTTTGACATGAGCTGGGGCTCCTTTTAAATGTTCTGTTCGGTGTGGCTTCGGCGGCAATGATAACGGAAATGCCATTGTCCACCGTTCAAATCGCAGCCTGCAAGTCTTAAAAAACACTTAACAGGCCGGGTACAGCTAAAAAAACGGGCCTTGCGGCCCGTTCTCTTGATTATGCGCCTTTGGAGGCAGCCATCTGGGCTGCGACTTCCGCCGCGAAATCGTCAACTTTCTTTTCAATGCCTTCGCCAACCACGTACATGGTGAAGCCCTTAACGGTGGTGTTAGCGGCTTTCAGCATCTGCTCGATGGACTGCTTGTCGTTCTTCACGAAAGCCTGGTTCATCAGCGACACTTCTTTCAGGTACTTGGCAACGGCGCCATCGATGCGCTTGGCAACGATGTCGGCTGGCTGGGCTGGCTTGCCGGCGGCTTGTGCGGCAGCTGCGTCTTCATCCGACTTGGCCTGGGCCACCGAGCGCTCTTTAGCGATCAGTTCAGCAGGAACCTGCTCGGACGACAGGGCGACCGGCTTCATTGCAGCGATGTGCATGGCCACGTCTTTACCCACTTGCTCGTCGGCGCCGTCGAACTCGACGATCACGCCGATCTTGGTGCCGTGCAGGTAGGAAGCCAGCTTGCCGGTGGTTTCGAAACGCTGGAAGCGACGGATCGACATGTTTTCGCCGATTTTGCCAACCAGGGCAGCGCGCACTTCGTCCAGGGTCTGGCCGTTGCCAGCTGGCAGGGCCAGCAGGGCAGCAACGTCAGCCGGGTTCTGTTCGGCGGCCAGTTTGGCAGCCAGGGCAGCCAGGGCCAGGAAGTCGTCGTTCTTGGCGACGAAGTCGGTTTCGGAGTTCACTTCCACCAGGGCGCCGATGTTGCCGGCGATGTAGGAAGCCACCACGCCTTCAGCGGTGATACGGGCGGAAGCCTTGGCAGCCTTGCCGCCCAGCTTGACGCGCAGCAGCTCTTCCGCTTTGTCCATGTCGCCGCCGGCTTCGGTCAGCGCTTTTTTGCATTCCATCATTGGCGCGTCGGTTTTTGCGCGCAGTTCGCCTACCATTGCTGCAGTAATTGCTGCCATGTGTTTCTCCTGTATTCGATTGGGATTCTGTTCCGGGGCGGCGCCAAAGGCAGCCAGCTCATCCGGGTGATTCTGTTTAAAAAAAAGGGGGAGCTGGTGGGCCACCCCTTTCTCAAGCTGAAGCCGTCTTGCGACGGCCAGGCAATTAAGCCTGCTCGTTAACTTCTACGAACTCGTCGCCAGCTGCAGTCTTGATGGATTCCAGGACTTCAGTGGTAGCGTTGGCACGGCCTTCCAGGATCGCGTCTGCTACGCCGCGAGCGTACAGGGTGATCGCTTTGGAGGAGTCGTCGTTACCAGGAATGACGTGGGTCACGCCTTCTGGGGAGTGGTTGGTATCGACCACGCCGATCACTGGGATGCCCAGCTTAGCGGCTTCGGTGATCGCGCCTTTGTGGTAGCCAACGTCAACCACGAAGATTGCGTCAGGAACACCGCCCATATCCTTGATACCGCCGATGGATTTCTGCAGCTTTTCCAGTTCGCGACGGAACAGCAGTGCTTCTTTCTTCGACAGCTTCTCGACGGAACCGTCTTCGATCGAAGCTTCCATGTCTTTCAGGCGCTTGATCGAGGTCTTGATGGTCTTGAAGTTGGTCAGCATGCCGCCCAGCCAACGCTGGTCAACAAACGGAACACCGGCGCGCTGAGCTTCAGCAGCGATGATGTCGCGAGCCTGGCGCTTGGTGCCAACCATCATGATGGTGCCACGGGAAGCGGAGATTTGACGGATGGTTTTCATCGCGTCCTGGTACATGGCCAGGGTCTTTTCCAGGTTGATGATGTGAATCTTGTTGCGGTGGCCGAAGATGAACGGAGCCATCTTTGGGTTCCAGAAACGGGTTTGGTGACCGAAATGGACGCCGGCTTCCAGCATTTCACGCATCGTTACAGACATTATTTACTCCAGGGTTTGGTCTGGAATCCACCCAGTGACCCTTGCGGGCACCCTTGTAGGGGGGATTCGGGTTTATAAAATAAGAAAATTTACTACTATTGCAAGACGCTAGGTCGGGCAACCATAAATTTTAGCTTATCGGAGGGGGCTCATGCAAGCGTGTTGCAGCCTTCCGCACGCTGCGCCGGGCGGCATTTTAGTGCAAACTTGATAATAAATACAAAGAATTCCGAAATATTCTGTATTTTTTGTCGCGATCGTGTCGATTCGGGACGTGCTGGCGCGTCGTGCCTGTACCAACCCACCCAACCCTGGAGATATTGAAATGGCAACAAATACCATCAAACTGCACCGTGTACTGCGTGCTTCACCTGAGCGTATTTACAAGGCATGGACCACTGCCTCGGCCTTCAACAAATGGCTGCCGCCGAATGGCTACCTGGGCGAAGTGCATGAAATGGATGCCCGTGTCGGCGGCAAGTACCGGATGTCCTTTGTTGACCTGGGCACCGGCTTCACCCATTCCTTCGGCGGCGAGTACCTGGAACTGCATCCGGGCGAGAAAGTCCGTTACACGGCGGTGTTCGACGATCCGAACCTGCCGGGGCAGATGCAGACCACCATCAACCTGCGCGCGGTCTCCTGCGGCACCGAAGTCGAGATCACCCAGGAAGGCGTGCCGGCCGTGATTCCTGCCGAACAGTGCTACCTGGGCTGGCAACAGTCGCTGACCCTGCTGGCTTTGCTGGTTGAACAATAAGGAGATGGCCATGGGAACCCCCTCCTCGTATTTCCCATCGATCGAAACCAAATACGGCAAGCCGGTCGAGCATTGGTTCAAGCTGCTGAAGGGCATGAAAGGCATCAAGCACATGGATATGGTGGCTGCGCTGAAGGCCGACCACGGCATGGGCCACGGCCACGCCAACGCCCTCGTGGCACATTTCAAGGCTGAGAGCAGCAAAGTTTGATTCGCGTCCAAGCGGTGGGCCGGGGTTTGGTCACGATGGGGAAACGTATCGAGGTGCCCTCATGAGCCTGGTTGACTTCACTCCCCTGCCCGCCGAAGATGAACTTATGGATCAAGCTACCAAACAGTATGTCGACGCCAACGCCGCTATTGCCGAGGCGCGCAACGACGTGAAACTTACCGAGTTTCGCGCGACGATGGAGGCATATTCCGCTCGTGCCGAAGAGCGCGAGTCGGCTGCGCGACAGCGCGAAGGTGCTGCGCGAGATCGTGAGGCCGCTGCGCGAGATCGCGACGAGATACGGCATAAGGACCTTGATCGGCGCATGGCGCAGTTCGAGGAAACTGTTGCGAGCGTCAAACGGGCTGTCGTCACCACCGGCATTGCGGCCACTATCAGCACCGTCTTCGGGGTTGCCGCTTTCAACGCGGCCATGATGCAAAATGTGCTGGCCGCGCTTGAATCTGGCAGGCAAGCATCTCCAGCCCAGATAAAAATGCAGGCCGATATCGGCGAAATAAAACGGCAGCTCGCCGAGGAGCGAGCTGCCAGGGTCCGCTGAGCGGCTTACTTGCTGACGCTCAGGGTGTAGTTGCCGGAGCCGCTGTAGCTGTACACCGTGATGCGATAGTAGGCCAGGGCCGCGGCGTAGCTGATCACCTCGGTCGACGTCGGGCTGGTCGACGAAGCAACCTGCACCCACGTGCTGCCATCCCACTTCTCCAGCTTCAGTTCAAAGTCGGCATTCGATGGACCGGCCAGGTTGGCCTTGATCGTGCCGCCGTTGTACAGGAAGTATGGCGATGGATGGATGGCGGAAGCATTGGTGCCTGACAGGTAGCCGGTATAAGTTTCACCGCCTGCAGAGCCATCGCCCTTCACCACATCGAAGGAAATCGTCTTGGCGGCCGCACTGATGTTGGCCAGGCCGAAGTTGGAGCCGTTGCCACTCCACCAGCGCGAGTTGGTGCCGTGGCTGGCGTAGTTGTTCGGCACGGTATCGTAGAAGGCCTTATAGATTGCGCCGTCATACAGGTCGGTGCCATCGCCACGGTTCGCGTTGTTCTCCGGATCGCGGCGGCCATCGGCGTGCTCCATCTGCACATACGGGTGCCACTCGTCGGAGTTGTTGCCGGCCGGGTCGACGTGCCACACCGCCAGGCCTGAGCCGAGCTGGTACAGGTTCTGGTCGGCTTTGTAGATCGCTTCCACATAGAACGCTTCGTCCGTCTTGGCCGGGTTGGTCCAGCGGTACAGGCTATGCGAACCGGAAGTGTGGCTCAGGCGTCCTTTCGGTGCGCTGGCATTCAGCGCCGGATTGAGCTCGGTCACCGTATCCCAACCCACCTGGTAACGGAAGAAGCCATTCGGCGGCACCGGGCGGTATTGGCTTTGCGCGCCAATGCTGCCGAAGCCCATGATGCAATAGCTGGCCGCCGAGCCTTCGGAGCTGCCGTCATAGTCGTACAGGTCCGGCCAGCCCATTACCAGGTGGCCCGTCTCGTGCGAGAAGGTGCCGATGGCCAGGCTGTTGCCCATATTCGTGATCTGGTAGTAGCCGGTGCAGACGCCGTCCGCGCAGAACTGCTTGCCCAGCCAGCCCATATGCGGCCACAGGCCTTTCGACCAGGCGCTGTCCGCACCGTCCGAATAGAAGAAGTTCAGGCCGCGAATGCGCTTGTTGGCATCCACGCTCAGGGAAGCGAAGTTGAAGCCCTGGGTGTACTCCAGCCAGTTCAGCGCTTCCGAGATCAGCTCCTGCGAGCGCACGCCGGAATCCAGGCTGCTATCGGCGTAATATGCCTTGTTCTTCTTGGCGCGGTAGTAGACCGTTGTGGCATTGGTGTAATCCAGCTTGCCACCCGAGACGGACTGCCAATAGCCACGCACCGACTGCGCATTGCCGAAGCCGGTGTACGGCATATCGTTCAGGAAGGAATTGACCTGCGCCTGCGTGATCGTGCCCGGCACGTCCGGGAAGTCGATGATCACGGTCAGGCCTTTGACCTGCCCTGTCACGGGCGCTGCCAGCGCCTGCGGTGCGCTCGCTGCGATGCTCGCGGACTTGCGGGCACTCTCCAGCGAACGGTTATTCATCTTCTCGAACTTTTCCTTCGCCTTGCGGGCACGGGCGTCCTGGCTCAGGCCTTCCTGCTTCTTGGCGGTGCCGCCCAGGCTACGCACCTTGGCATTGGTCGCCAGCACGCCGGTCGACACCAGCTCGTCGCCGGCGGCATTCACCGTGGCGTAGCAGAAGCCTTTCTTCGCTGCGTCATAGACAATCAGCGAGCCGTCGTCGGTGCGCTGTTCGGCGTAGTAATCGTTACCGTCCAGGTGCACGCGCAGCTTGTCGCCGCCCGGCTGCTTGAACTCGTAGATGCTGTCTTTGTAGGGAAGGCCAGCCTGCGCGAACAGGCTGGTGAGTAACATTACCGCAGCAGTTGCAACTTTCAATCGCATTTCACTTTCTCCGTTTGTTGTTGTAAAGAAAGGAAAGTAAATCACGCACGATTGTGCAAGTCTTGATGAATTTATATGTGCGCGGTGCGGAAATCGGCACAATCGCGCACGCCCATCAAGTCACCGAAAACGCCACCGGGGCGGTCAAGGACGTGTAGCCATCGTTGTACAGCAGCCAGGCGGCGTAACTGCCGGCCGCCAGGCCCGAGGTGGCAAACGCGGCGGTTCCGCTGCCGGTGGTGACGTATTGCCAGGACAGCGAAGCGGTGGCACCGGGCGTCACGCCGCTACGGTAAATCCCGATCCAATTCTTGCTGTTGGCCTGCGGAGCCGGCACCGAATAAGTGAAACTGATCGGGGATCCGCGCACCACCGAGCCGGCGCTGGCCGACAGCGTGGCTTGCGGGCCGGCCGCCGTGCGGCCCAGCACCGGATCGGTGCGGCTGGCCTGGCCGTTTTCGACCCGGCCCGCCATGCGGCGCAGGTATTGCGCGTCGAAGTCGCAAGTCACGCTCAGGTCGTACCAGCCGAAATTCGCGCCGACCGGCACGTTGACCGTCACCTGCCGCCCGGCGGCCACCGTGTGGCTGGTCCCCGCGCGGCCGTAGGCGTTGTCGCCCAGGCGGAAGGTGGCGGCGCGGCCGCCGTCCAGGTTGGACAGCACCACATCCACCGACATCGCCGGCGGATTCGCATTGAGCCATGCTTCGGGGCGGGCGCCGCCGGTTGCCATGGCCAGCGCCAGCACGCCGCCGAACTCGCGCTGGAAGCCATTCGGCCCGATCACGCTCAAGTGATAGTTCGGCGTATTCCAGTTCCAGGTTTCGCGCTCAATCTTCTTGCCCGCCTCCACCGTGTAATACCAGGGGCCGTCGCTGCGGGCCTGGGAATAGACGATGAACGCGCCACCTGCCGCGCCCTGGTTGAAGAACGACAGCTCCACCTGTTTCGGCGAAGCGACGCGTGCGGTGGCGGCAAAGGCGTACGGCAAAGCGCACGAATAGCGCGGACTGCCGCCTTCTTGCGCCGGCAAGGATTGCAACGCCGGCGGTTGCGGGTACGGCTTGCCCGACACCAGCTGATAGGTGGTCGACTTTGGCACAGTCGACGGCCAGCTCGCATTGGGCGCCTTGAAGTCGAAGGCGGAAGTCAGGTCGCCGCACACGGCACGGCGCCACGGCGAGATATTTTCGCAGGCGATGCTTGCGCGCTGCTTGCCAAGGCCCGCCACCAGCCATTCCTCCAGGAAGCGCAGCTTGGAAGTATGGTCGAACAGTTGCGAGCAAACGCGCCCGCCTTTGCTCCATGGTGAAATCACCAGCATCGGCACGCGCGGTCCAAGGCCAACCGGCACCCCGTTGTAGTTCTCGTACTGGCCGTTGTCGGCCATCGTGCTGCGGCCCATGCCGGTATTCAGCGGCGCCATATGCGAAGGCACGTGGTCGAAGAAGCCGTCGTTTTCGTCGTAGGTGATCAGGAACACGGTCTTCGACCAGACATCCGGATTGGCGACCAGCGCCGCCAGCAGGCGCGCAGTCAGGTTCTCGCCGGCGTTCGGGGAATTCGGCGAGTGCTCGGTGTAGTCGTTCGGAGCGACGATCCAGGACACGCGCGGCAAGCGGTTATTGCGCACGTCGTCGGCAAACGAATTCACCAGCCAGTCGCCTTTGGTGCCGCGCGCATTGGCCTCGGTGGAACCGGCGGCGATGACGCGGCCTTTCTGGTACAGCGGGCTGCTTTCCGTCAGGCGGGTGCCGTCGGCATTGACGCGGAAGTTGCGGAAATAGGCCAGGTAGTTGTCGCCGTAGTTGTCCCATTCCTGGTAGACCTTCCAGCTTACGCTGTTCGCTTCCAGCACTTCGGCATAGGTGCGCCAGTTCGGTGCGCTGGCCGTCACGCTGGCAGTGATGTTGTCGTACTTCGGATCGTTGTTGTAGTAGCCGGCGGAATCGATGTTGTACAGGCTGCCCATCGCACCCAGCCAGTTCTGGTTGGTGCCGGTCAGCGAATACATGCGGTTCGGGTCGGTGGCGCCGAAGATCGAGCAATGGTAGTCGTCGCAGATGGTGAAGGCGTCGGCCAGGGCGTAGTAGAACGGCAGGTCGCCGCGGTCGAAATAGCCCATGCTCTGTGCCGTTTTCTGCTTGACCCAGGCGTCCCAGCCCTGCCAGGTGGCTTGCGAGCCCTTCCAGCTATGGTTGGTGCCGAGCGACAGTGCGCTGGTATTCTTGGCGTCGAAATGGAACGGCAGCACGTGGCCGCCGGTGCCGTTGGGCTGGTGCCACACCGGCTTACCGCCCGGCAGGGTGATGGCGCGCGGGTCGTTGAAGCCGCGCACGCCGGCCAGCGTGCCGAAATAATGGTCGAAGGAGCGGTTTTCCTGCATGAAGATGACCACGTGCTGCACGTCGGCCAGGGTGCCGGTGGCGCTGTAGGCGGGAACCGCCAGGGCTTGCCTGATCAGGTCGGGGAAGAAGGTACTGGCGGCGCCGGCGGAGGCCATGCCAAGGAATTTACGGCGGCTGGTGGACATCGAATTTCCTGATAGGTCTGGTTGTAGGGTCCAGCGATGCTACGGTGCAATTGTGACAATCGCATGTCAGCTGTCACCCGTGCGCCACGTGCTTTGCCGATTGCGGCCCTGGTCGGCAGGATATCGGCACAGGGCGCCCCGGGAAGCGCACACAGGGGCTGTCGTTTATAATCTTGCTGATAACGCCCCAGAGTGGCGTACCCTGTACAGAACAGCAAGATCCCATGACTATCAATATCAAAACTCCCGAGGACATCGCAGGCATGCGCGAGGCCGGCCGCCTCGGCTCCGAAGTGCTCGACTACATCACCCCTTTCGTCAAGGCCGGCGTCACCACCGGTGAACTGGACCGCCTGTGCCACGAGTACATGAGCAATGTGCAGGGCACCGTGCCGGCGCCCCTGAATTACTGCCCGCCGGGCTATACACCCTACCCCAAGGCCATCTGCACCTCGGTCAACGACGTGATCTGCCATGGCATCCCGGGCGACAAGGTGCTGAAGGACGGCGACGTGGTCAACCTCGACATCACCGTGATCACCAAGGACGGCTACCATGGCGACAACAGCCGCATGTTCTTCATCGGCAAACCGTCGATCCTGGCCAAGCGCCTGTCGGACGTGACCTTCGAGTGCATGTGGCTGGGCATCGAGCAGGTGAAGCCGGGCGCCACCCTGGGCGACATCGGCCACGCCATCCAGGTGCATGCCGAGAAAAACGGCTACAGCGTGGTGCGCGAATTCTGCGGCCACGGCATCGGCAAGGTGTTCCACGAAGAACCGCAGATCCTCCATTATGGCAAGCCGGGTACCGGTCCTGTGCTGGAAGCAGGCATGGTCTTCACCATCGAGCCGATGATCAACGCCGGCCGCCGCGAGATCAAGGAAATGCCTGACGGCTGGACCATTAAAACCAAGGACCGCAGCCTGTCCGCGCAATGGGAGCACACCCTGGTCGTCACCGAAACTGGCTACGAGGTATTCACCCTGTCCGCCGGCAGCCCGCCGCCGCCTGCTTTTGTCACTGAAAAAGCCGCTGCCTAATTCGACCGATACACGCATGCCCCACGCCGCGATGAAGAAGGACCTCCGGGAACAGCTCAAGGCCCGGCTCAAATCGGACCGCCAGCGGATCATTGCCAACTTCCATGAGGATGGCATGCCGGAGAAGCTGTTGCGCAACCTGCGCAGCAGTGTCGACGACGTCCTGACGCAAGCCTGGGCTGCCAACCGGCTGCCGCCGCAAGCGGCCTTGGTGGCGGTGGGCGGCTACGGCCGCGGCGAGCTATTCCCGTATTCCGATGTCGACGTCCTGATCCTGCTGCAGCAGGCGCCGGACGATGCCGCGCGCGGCAAGCTGGAAGAATTCGTCCAGTTGCTGTGGGACCTGGGCCTGGACGTGGGCCACAGCATCCGCACCATCGACGAATGCCTGGCCGAATCGAAGGCCGACATCACCGTGCAAACCAGCCTGCTGGAAGCGCGCATCGTCACCGGCAACATGGTGCTGTTCGCGCAATTGCAGGACGCCTACAACAAGGCCATGGACCCGCGCGCCTTCTTCGAGGCCAAAACCATCGAGATGCGCCAGCGTCACGCCAAGTACGAGGACACGCCGTTCAGCCTTGAGCCAAACGTGAAGGAAAGCCCGGGCGGCCTGCGCGACCTGCACGTGATCCTGTGGATGGCCAAGGCTGCCGGCCTGGCCAACTCCTGGCGCACGCTGGCCGTACGGGGCCTGATTACCCAGACCGAGGCGCGCCAGCTGATGGAGAAGGAACGCGCCTTCAAGGATATCCGCGTGCGCCTGCACCTGGTGGCCGGCCGCCGCGAAGACCGCCTGGTGTTCGACGTGCAGACCGCCGTCGCCGAAACCCTGGGGCTGAAAGCCACCGGCACCGGCGTCCACATGCGCCGCGCCAGCGAATACCTGATGCAGCGCTACTACTGGGCCGCCAAGACCGTGGTGCAGCTCAACACCATCCTGCTGCAGAACATCGAGTCCTACCTGTTCCCGCATGCCGGCGAGACGGTGCGCATCAATGAGCGCTTCAGCGAAGTAAACGGCATGATCGACATGAACGACGACGATACGTTTGAAAAGACGCCGTCGGCCATCATGGAGATCTTCGTGCTGCTGTGCGAACGTCCCGCCCTGAAAGGCATGACGGCGCGCACCATGCGCGCCCTATGGCACGAGCGCTTCAAGATCGACGCCGACTTCCGCGCCGATCCGGTCAACAAGGCCTACTTCCTGCGCATCCTGCAGGCGCCGCAGGGCATCATCCACAATATGCGCCGGATGAACGAGCTGTCGATCCTGGGCCGCTACCTGCCGAGCTTCCGCAAGATCACCGGCCAGATGCAGCACGACCTGTTCCACGTCTACACCGTGGACCAGCACATCATGATGGTGCTGCGCAATATGCGCCGCTTCACCATGACCGAGCACGCGCACGAATATCCGTTCTGCTCGCAGCTGATGGCGAACTTCCCGCAGCCATGGCTGTTGTACGTGGCGGCGCTGTTCCACGACATCGCCAAAGGGCGCGGCGGCGACCATTCCAAGCTGGGCGTGGCCGACGTCGAGCAGTTCTGCCAGGAGCATGGCATCGACCAAGAAGACACCGAACTGGTGTCCTTCCTGGTCGAGCAGCACCTGACCATGTCGCACGTGGCGCAGAAACAGGACATGTCCGATCCGGACGTGATCCAGGCGTTTGCCAAAACGGTCGGCGATGAGCGCCACCTGACCGCGCTGTACCTGCTGACGGTGGCCGACATCCGCGGCACCAGCCCGAAAGTATGGAACGCCTGGAAAGGCAAGCTGCTGGAAGACCTGTACAAGATGACGCTGCGCGTGCTGGGCGGCGAGCCGCATTCCGCCGACCGCGAGCTGAAGAACCGCCAGCAGGAAGCACTGGCCACCCTGCGCCTGTACGGCCTGCCGCCCGACGCGCATGAAGCGTTGTGGAAGCAGCTCGACCTGGCCTACTTCCTGCGCCACGACGCCAGCGATATCGCCTGGCAAACGCGCGCGCTGTGGGACCGCCTGGACAGCGGCCAGCCGGTGGTGAAGGCGCGCCTGGCGCCGATCGGCGAAGGCTTGCAGGTGGCGGTCTACATCAAGGACCAGCCGGACCTGTTCGCGCGCATCTGCTCCTACTTCGACCGCAAGAACTTCAGCATCCTCGATGCCAAGATCCATACCACGAAGCATGGCTATGCGCTCGACACCTTCCTGGTCACCGAGCAGAATTTCGCCAAGAGCTACCGCGACATCATCAACCTGATCGAACATGAGCTGTGCGAGCTGCTGGTGACGCAAGGACCGCTTACCTCGCCAAGCAAGGGGCGCCTGTCGCGCCTGTCGCGCACCTTCCCGATCCAGCCGACGGTGGACCTGCGGCCCGACGAACGTGGCCAGTACTACCTGCTGTCGGTGGCGGCCAACGACCGCACCGGCCTGCTGTATTCGATCGCCAACGTGCTGACCCAATACAAGATCAATCTGCATACGGCCAAGATCATGACCCTCGGCGAACGCGTGGAAGACGTGTTCATCGTCGACGGCCCTGCCCTGGCCAATGCCCGTACCCAGCTCCAGCTGGAAACCGACCTACTTGAAGTACTGAAAATCTGATGTCCGAAGAATTGTTACGCCTGTCCAAGCGCATGTCCGAACTGGGCCTATGCTCCCGCCGTGAAGCCGATGAATGGATCGCCAAGGGCTGGGTGCGCGTGGATGGCCAGGTGGTGTCCGAACTGGGCACCAAAGTCTACCCAAGCCAGAAAGTCACCGTGGAACGCCAGGCCGCCGCCGAACAGGCGCGCCGCGTCACGATCCTGATCAACAAGCCGGTCGGCTATGTGTCCGGCCAAGCCGAAGACGGCTACCAGCCGGCCGTGGTCCTGATCAAGCCGGAAAACCGCTGGGCCGAAGACAGTTCGCCGGAACGCTTCGACCGCAACCAGCTGCGCAGCCTGGTGCCGGCCGGCCGCCTCGACATCGACTCGGTCGGCCTGCTGGTGCTGACCCAGGACGGCCGCGTGGCCAAGCAGCTGATTGGTGAAAACACCAATGTTGACAAGGAATACCTGGTGCGCGTCGAGTACAGCAAGCCGGGCCGCCTGCCCGACAGCGACCTGCAGCGCCTGAACCACGGCCTGTGGATGGACGGCAAACCGCTGCTGCCGGCCAAGGTGCGCTGGCAAAACGACGACCAGCTCAGCTTCACTCTGCGCGAAGGCAAGAAACGCCAGATCCGCCGCATGTGCGAGATGGTCGGGCTGCGCGTGTTAGGCTTGAAGCGGGTGCGGATCGGTCGTGTCAAACTTGGAAACTTACCAGAAGGACAATGGCGCTACCTTAGCCCGGACGAGCGATTCTGAGTCGGCATCGACGCAACAGAAAAGCAGCGTTCATTGCCGTTTAGCAAGCGCTGGCTGCCGGAACGCGGTAAAGTACTGGGGTCTTCTCCTAAACAACGAGAACCTGAGCTGTGAACGATCCAATGCCAAACGACTTCCGCAAGGGGCCGCCCCGTCCACAAGACGCGGTCGATCCGATTGCCGCGGGGTCGCATCCACACGATATCGTGGACCCCGATGAAATCGGCGACGCGCTGGCGGCGCTGGCCGATGCGGGCGACGCGGTTTCCATCTACCACCGGGACAACGCCGGCGTGGTGCTGGCCCGCCTGCTCTCGGTCGATCCCGAACTGCCGCATTTCGTCATCCAGCTCAACGAAGGTTTCACACTGCCGCCTGGCGAGTGCACCTTCGTGGCATGGCTGCGCGGTGCCAAATTCCAGTTCAAGCTGGACGATCCACATTGGAATGCCCTGCCGGAGCAACCGACCCTGGTCCCGGCGCAGTTTCCCGAACGTTGCCAGGTGCTCAACCGGCGCGCAGCGCCGCGCCTGGAGACGCCGCTCGGCACCTACCACACCGCTTCGTTTGTCCTGAACGGCAAGCCGTACGAATTGCAGCTGTACGACTTCGCAGTCGGCGGCGTCGGCATGCGCTGCTCGCCGCGCGACGCGGTCGGGCTGCACGTCGGCCGCAAGCTGCAGCGCGTGCGCCTGGACATGGGGCCCGGGTCGGTGCTGATCTGCGACCTGGAAATCCGACTGTCGCGCCACTTCCGCTCCTTCCTGCTCGGCGAGCAGGTGCAGATCGGTTGCCAGTTCCAGAACCTGTCGCCCATGATGCAGGACGAACTGCACCGCATCCTGGAGCGCCTCAACACCCGCGGCCAGCGCTAAGCGGCATCCGCACCGTCACGCACAAGCCCATGCTGCCGGCGCCATCCAGTGCGATGCTGCCGCCATGCTGGCGTGCTACCGCCAGGGCGATCGCCAATCCCAAGCCGCTGCCTGAGTGCGACTGCGCCTGGCGCGGGTCGCGGAAGAAGCGGTCGAACACGCGCTCGCGCAACTCGGGCGCAATACCCGGCCCCTGGTCGGAAATCCGCAGGACGATACAGCCGTCGGCGCTCCGCACGTCGGCCCACACCTTGCCCTGTTCCGGGCTGTACTTGATGGCGTTATCCAGCAGGTTGTCAAGCAGCGACACCAGTCCTTCCCGGCGCCCGGCCAGGTAGAGTTCATGCTCCCCGCTCAGCTCCAGCTCGACGCCCTTGGCGTCGGCGATACCCGCCAGCGCGGCCATGCGCTCCTGCAGCAGCGCGTCGAAGCAGATTTCTTCTTCCTGCTCGCTGCCTGTCGCATCGCTGCGCATCAGTCGCAATAGCTGGCTGACCAGGCGTGTGGCACGCGCATTGCCGCTGACGATGCCGTCAAGGAGCTCTTGCTGGCGCGGCTCGCTGGCCTGCCGCTGCAAGGCTTCCACATTCACCCGCATGGCTGCCAGCGGCGTGCGCAGCTCGTGCGCCGCATCGGCGATAAAGGCGCGCTCACGCTGCGCGCTGTCGCTGACGCGCGCCAGCAAGGCATTGATGCGGTTGAACATGACGACAAGCTCGCGCGGGCGGCCATCGACCGGCAACGGGCGCAAGTCCTGCGGGCCGCGCGTCGCCAGGTCCGCCATGGCCTTGGTCCAGGGTCCCTGGGCCAGCCGAATCGACAGCCAGGCCGGCAGGATCAGGAAAGGAAAACTGATCAACAAAGGCAGCAACAGGGTGCCGCGCGAGGCCAGCCTCAAGAAAATATTGACGCCGTCGGCCGGCATGATGCTGGTGATGCGCAGGTCCGAGTGCGGCGACTGCACGGTGCGCGCACGCCAGGTGTTGCCGCCGCTTTCAAATAGAGGGAGCTCGCCGAGCGCACCGGCTCTGGCCCCCGGCGGCACTTCGGCTGAACGGTACAAGATGCCTTCGCTGTTTTCAACGATGAAGCTAGGGCCGGGAAAAGCGCTCATGTCAACGCCGGCCATGTCGCGCAAGGCGGCTTCCACTTTGCGGATCGACTCCCGCATCTTGGCCGGTTCCGTCAGTTCGTTGCCTGCAACGGCGAAGATCGCGTCGTAGGTCGATCCGAGTTCCAGCGTGACTTTATCCCGGGTTGCGTCATGCACCACGTATACCAGCGCGAGCAGCCACAGCAGGCACAGGACGAACATCTGCGCCACCAGCAGGCGCGCCACCATGCTGTGCGCTACCAGCCGCTGCCAGAACTTGCGGATCACCGGCCCACCTCGCGCTGGTCGATCACGTATCCCACGCCGCGCACGGTGCGGATCAAGCCTTCCCCGACCTTGCGGCGCAGGTTGGCCATATGAACGTCCAGTGAATTGCTGGCATTCGCTTGCGCACCCGGCAACGCCTGCTCTTCCAGGCTGCGCCTGGTCACCACGCGGTCGGCACGCATCATCAGGATGCGCAGCAGCTCGTATTCGCTGCCGGTCAGGTCGGCCAGGCGCCCATTGACGGTAACGCGCCGTGTCGGCACATGCAGCACGATGCCGCGCAGCTCCAGTGTCTCGCCGTCGAATCCATAGCTGCGGCGAGCCAGTGCGCGTACCCGCGACAGCAGCTCCGCCAGTTCGAACGGCTTGACCAGGTAGTCGTCCGCGCCGGTGTCCAGGCCAAGCAGGCGCTCGGACAACGCGTCCCGTGCGCTCAGGATCAGGATCGGCACGCCCTCCCGCCCGCGCCGCAGGCTGGCCACCAGGCTCATGCCGTCGCCGTCCGGCAAGCCCAGGTCCAGCAACAGCAGGTCGAAGCCGCGCTGTTCGAGCTGGCGCTGCGCATCTGCCAGCTGGCGTACCCAGGTGACTTCCATTCCCTGGTCGGTCAGCGCAATGCGGATGCCGTTGCCAAGGTCCATATCGTCTTCAATCAGAAGGATCTTCATGCCCGCTATTCTAAACACAGCTACCTGAAGCAAACATGAAGATGCTCTTTATCCAATCTTCATGGCGCGCTGGGAAACTGCCGCCTCCATCACTTTTTCAGAACAAGTCATGAAACTTTCAGTCCCAGTCCTCATCCTCGCCTGCTGCAGCGGTGTCCATGCGCAGGAAAACACACTCACAATCGGCGGCGGCCTGGCCGCTGCGCCGCGCTACGCCGGCTCGAAGGAAATGCAGCTCGCCCCCATCATCATCATCGACTACCAGATGGCCAATGGCCTGTATGCCAGCAGCATGCGCGGCTTGGGTTACGGCACGGCGCTGGGAGATTTTTCGCTGGATGCCGCGCTGGGCGTGCGCGGGGAACGCCTGGAGAAGAACGAGTCCAGCATTGTCGGCAGCCGCGGCAGTACCGAGTTGCGAGGCATGGGCGACATCAAGGCCAGTGCCACGGCCAACCTGCATGCCGGCTACAGTATTGTTCCGGGCCTGGTGCTGGGCGCCAGCGCTTCGCTGCCGTTGTCGCACAAGGAGAACGGCAAGACCGCGGGGCTGGAAATCACCGGCGTGCTGCACGAAGACAAAAGCGATAAGCTAGCCTTGTCCCTGGGCGCGAACTTCGCGGATCAAAAGTATATGCAGACCTACCACGGGGTGACTGCATCGCAGGCCTTGCGCACCGGCCGCAAGCAGTTTTCGCCCAAGGCGGGCATGTACGAGGCTGTGCTGAAATTCGCCTGGGAGCATCGTGTGGACCAGCGCTGGACACTCACCGGCATGCTGGGGTCGAGCACGCTGGTACGCGAAGCCGCGCGCAGCCCGGTCACGCGGCGCAATACGGCGCCGACGGCCGCCTTCTACGCCAGCTATCGCTACTAAGAAGAAGTCGCGGTCACAACATGTCCAGCGGGGTTGCACGCCGTGGCGGCGCAAATGACTTGTCCAGCTGGGCCAGGTCTTCCTGGTCCAGCCGCAAAGCCATGGCCGCCGCGTTGGCGCGCACGTGCGCTTCGCTGGCCGCCTTAGGAATCGGCATGACGCCATCCTGGCGCAACAGCCATGCCAGCGCAATTTGTGCAGGCGTGGCCTGGTGCCGCGCGGCGACCGCCTGCAGCGCAGGTTCGGCCAGCAAGCGCTCCTGCTCCTTGCGGTTGGATTCCAGCGGCGAGTATGCCATCAGCAGGACGCCCCGCTCCTGGCACCAGGGCAGCAGGTCCCATTCGATGCCGCGCCGGCGCAGGTTGTACAGCACCTGGTTGGCCTCGATCGCATCACCGCCCGCCAGCGCGGTAGCGGCCTTCATCTGCGCGAGGTCGAAGTTGCTGACCCCGAATTCATGGATCTTGCCGGCCTGCTTCAAGGCAAGCAGGCCTTCCAGCGTTTCGGCGAACGGTACGCTGCCCTGCCAATGCAGCAGGTACAGGTCGATGTGATCGACCTTCATGCGTTTCAGGCTTTTCTCGCAGGCCGCCACCACGCCTTGGCGCGAGGCATTCTGCGGCAGCACTTTGCTGACCAGGTAAGCCTCGCTGCGGCGGCCGGCAAGCGCTTCGCCGACCACCTTTTCCGCGCCGCCATCGGCATACATTTCCGCCGTGTCGATCACCGTCATGCCCAGGTCCAGCCCAAGCTGCAGGGCGCGCACTTCGGCAGCCTTGTCGGCAGCCCGCTCGCCCATATTCCAGGTGCCCTGCCCGATTCCCGATAGCGTCATGGCCACACTCCGAAAGTGTTGCGTCAAGCCTCAATGGCGCTGGCCGACTTCGCGGACCAGCGGTACAGACCCACGACTACCGCAGCAGCCACCGCGACGGCGATCAGCATGGTGGTCGCTTCGCTCATGCTGTTGGCGATTGCCAGCGGTTCGCCCTTGTTGGTCAGCACGATCAGTCCAGCCAGGGCAACGTTGAACAAGCTCTCGCCCACGATGAATCCGGACATGACCAGCACGCCAAGGCGGGAAGCCGCCTCGCCATGCTTCTTGCCGCGCATTGCCCGCTCGAACAAGTAGCCGCCGATCGCGCCCACCACCACCGGCGACGTCACCGCCGACGGCAGGTAGATTGCCAGGCCAACGCCCAGCGGTGCGCAGCTGTATTTGCGCTTGCTCGATTTCTTCAGGATGAAGTCGAGCGCCACCAGCGCCAGGCCGATCAGGGCGCCATAGCCGATCAGGTCCCAATGCAGGTCGCCGCCGATCACGCCTTTTGCCAGCGTGGAAATCAGGGTCGCTTGCGGCGCGGCCAACGGCTGGTCGGAAATTGCGTTTGCATTCGGTGCGCCGGCAAAAACCGTTCGCATGGTTCAGCAGTTCCAGTACCGGCGGCACCACGCACGAGCCTGCGAACACGCCGATGATCAGGGCAATCTGCTGCTTCCAGGGAGTGGCGCCGACCAGCTGGCCGGTCTTCAGGTCCTGCAGGTTGTCGTTGCCGATCACGGCGACGGCCAGCACCACGGTGGTCACGAACAGCGCGAACGCGATCAGCGCCTGTGCGGTGTCAGGACCCATGATCTCGCGTCCCACCCAGCCCACCGAGGTGGCGGCGCCGAGGATGGACAGGATGGCCAGGCCGGACACCGGTGAATTGGAGGAGCCGATCAGGCCCGCCATGTAACCGCAAACCGCCGCAGCCAGCATGCCTGCGATCAGGATGTAGCCGACGCCTACCACCACCAGCGGGGTCGAAATCGAGGACAGCGGACCGCCCGAGAGGAAGGACGACAGCAGCCAGCCGGCAGGCACCATCGACAGCAGGGTCACCAGGCCGACGACGAAGAGCGGCAAGTCCTTGTCTTCGCGCGGCACGTCGGCGCCGCCCGCCTTGGCGCTGCGCGCGGATTCCATGGCCGACTTCAGGCCGCCCACCACCGGCTTGGCCAGGGTTGCCAGTGTGACGATCGCCGCCGCGCCAATGGTGCCGGCGCCCATCATGCGCACCTGGCTGCTCCAGATGCCAAGCGCGTGGTCGGCCAGCGAAACGCCAGGCGCGGCCGGGTTGGCCATGGTCAGCAAAGGCACCAGGATGCCCCATGCGATCACCAGGCCGAGCAGCATGGCCATACCGACCGCGATACCCATCAGGTGGCCGGCCCCAACCAGGGCCAGCGAGCTCGATGCCCCGAGGCCGGTGGCACCATTGCCGAATTTGACGAAATGCGCCACTTCCGCTGCAACCAGCTTGGCCGCGCCGAGGAAGGCGAAGACGGCGGAAGCCACGGAACCCCAGATCACCGCCCACAGGCCAGCCTTGCCTTCTTGCGCGCCGGCGCGGGACTGGGTGCCGACTTTCAGCACTTCAGCCGCAGCCACGCCTTCCGGATACGGCAGGTCCGATTGCGACACCAGTGCACGACGCAGCGGCATGGTGTACATCACGCCAAGCACGCCGCCGATGGCGCAAGCGCCGAAGGTTGGCCAGAATGGAATCTTGGCCCACCAGCCGATCATCAGCAGGCCAGGCAGCACGAAAATCACCGAAGCCAGCGTGCCGGCGGCCGACGCGATGGTCTGCACGATATTGTTTTCCTGGATCGTCGCATCCTTGAATGCGCTGAGCAGGGCCATGGAAATCACGGCGGCGGGAATCGAGGTGGCGAAGGTCAGGCCTACTTTCAGGCCAAGATATACCTGCGCGGCGGTGAAGATCAGGGTAATGAAGATGCCGAGGACGATGCCGCGGACACTGAACTCGAGCGGGTTATTCTGCGACTGGTTGCTCATCTGGGTAATCCGTTGTGTTAATAAGGATACAAAGTGGCCGGGATATTACGCCAGATTCGCGGCGCCGCCAAACAAATCAATCGTCGTCGCCGGGATCGAGGTCGGGGAACAACACCGAGGTAAAGCCGAACTTGGAGAAGTCGCGGATCCGTGCCGGATAAAGGATTCCCAGCAAATGATCCACCTCATGCTGCACCACGCGGGCGTGGAAACCGTCCGCGTCGCGCACGATGCGCTCGCCAAACTGGTCGTAGCCTTCGTAATGCAGGCGGGAATAGCGCGGCACGCTGCCGCGCAGGCCCGGCACGGACAGGCAGCCTTCGAAGCCCTCTTCCATCTCTTCGCCGATCGGCGTCAGGACCGGATTGATCAGCACCGTCTCCGGCACTTGCGGCGCGTCCGGATAGCGCGCATTGGCTTTGAAACCGTAGATCACCAGTTGCAGGTTGACGCCGATCTGCGGCGCGGCCAGGCCGGCGCCGTTTGCGGCGTGCATGGTGTCGAACATGTCGACGATCAGGGCATGCAGTTCTTTGGTATTGAACTCGCGCACCGGCTCTGCCACGCGCAGCAGCCGGGCATCGCCCATCTTCAGGATTTCACGCACAGTCATTTGCCGCCCTCCAATTGGCGCAGGAATGCGCTTAAGCCGGCGCCGGTTTCGCCATGGCGCAGGCCCATTACGACGGTAGCCTTCAGGTAGCCGAGCTTGGAGCCGCAGTCGTAGCGGTCGCCGTCATAACGGTAGGCCAGCACACGCTCCTCCTTGAGCATTGCCGCGATCGCGTCGGTCAGCTGGATTTCACCGCCGGCGCCGGCACCGATGCGCTCCAGGTGATCGAAGATCCGGTTGGTCAGCACATAGCGCCCGACGACGGCCAACGTGCTCGGGGCTGCATTCGGCTCCGGCTTCTCGACGATGCCGGACACCATTTCAAGCTTGTCGACAAACGGCTGCGCGCTGACAATGCCGTATTGGCGGGTATCGGCACGCGGCACATTCTGCACGGCCAGCAGGCTGACGCACTCGTGCTCGAAACGTTCCGTCATCTGCGCCAATACCGGCTTGTGGCCATTGGCGTCCATGAAGTCGTCGGCCAACAGCACCGCGAACGGCTCGTCTCCCACAATCGGACGCGCGCATAACACCGCGTGCCCCAGTCCGAGGGGGCTCAGCCTGGCGCGTGTAGATGCACTTGACGTTAGGCGGCAGTACGCTGCGCACCGCGTCCAGCAGTTGTTCCTTGCCGCTGGCCTCCAGCTCGGCTTCGAGCTCGTAGGCCTTGTCGAAATGGTCCTCGATGGCGCGCTTGTTGCGGCCGGTGACGAACACCAGTTCCGTCACGCCTGCCGCCACCGCTTCTTCCACCGCATACTGGATCAAAGGTTTGTCGACAATCGGCAGCATTTCCTTCGGCTGCGCCTTGGTCGCGGGCAGGAACCGGCTGCCCAGGCCAGCAACCGGAAACACCGCCTTGCGAATGCGACGTGTCATCATTGGCCTAACAGGGCCAGCAGCCCCGCCTCGTCTAAAATCGTCACGCCCAGCTCTTCGGCCTTGGCCAGCTTGCTGCCTGCCTCCGCACCGGCGACGACGTAGGATGTTTTCTTCGATACAGAACCGGAAACCTTGCCGCCGGCAGCCTCGATCATGGCTTGCGCCTGGTCGCGGCTCATGGCCGGCAGCGTGCCGGTCAGGACGAAGGTCTTGCCACTCATGGCGCCTTCCGCTTCGGCCGCTTGCGGAAGTTGCGCCAGCAGTTCTTCGCGCAGTTCGTGCAAGGCCACCAGCGAGTCGCGGTTGTCCGGCTCGCGCATCCACTCTTCCAGCGCCTGCGCCACATTGGCCGGCAGCCCGAAGACGTTGAAGACAGGCAGGTGGGCCAGTGCCAACAGCGTGGCGCCCGGCTTGACCTGCTCGACTTGCTCGGCCA
>NZ_JBNZFX010000012.1:0-157777 GCF_050709955.1 Massilia eburnea | reverse complement strand
GTGCGTCTGCGCGAGTTCCAGAAAGCTTCGCTCGAGGCTTGGGTGCAGGAGTACCGGGGCGACCTTGGTATCGCGCTGACCGATGTGGTGGGCATGGATGCCTTCCTCAACGACTTCGACCTGTACTTTGCCAAACTGTTCGACGGTTTGCGGCACGATTCCCGGCGATCCGGTCGTGTGGGGTGAAAAGGCCATCGCGCACTATCAGGCCTTGCGGATTGACTCCAATACCAAGCGCCTGGTGTTCTCGGACGGCCTGGATTTCGACACAGCGTTCCGCCTGTACCGCCAGTTCGCCGACCGCATCATGGTGGGCTTCGGCATCGGCACCTGGCTGACCAACGATGTCGGTATCAAGCCGCTGAATATCGTGATGAAGCTGATCCGCCTGAACGGGCAATCGGTCGCCAAGCTGTCCGATTCGCCGGGCAAGACGCTGTGCAAGGACGAGACTTTCCTGGCCTACCTGCGGCAAAGTCTTCAACCATCAGGCCTCCTGAGGGTGGAAGCGCAGGCGGTAGTCGCCCGGCGTTACGCCGAGGCGGCGCACGAAGGCTCGCCGTAAGCTGTTCTGGTCATGGAAGCCGCTGCGCGCGGCCACCCGCTTGAGCGGGCTGGCGGTTTCCTCCAGCATGCGCCGAGCCGCGTCGAGCCGCGCGGCTTCGACGAAATCGGCTGGCGTTTCGCCGGTATCCGCTCTTGAAAGCGCGTGAGAAATTACGCACGCTCATGCCGGCTTGCGCGGCCAACTGGTCCACCGTCAATTCTTCTTCCAGGTTTTCCCAGCACCCATTCCTGCACTTGGCGGATCGGCTTGCGTTGCGCGGTTTGCGCAGGCCAGGTGGGCGCTGAATTGCGCCTGGCCGCCGGGGCGCTTGATGAACATGACCAGTTCGCGCGCTACGGCCAGGGCCACGTTGCGGCCAAGGTCTTCTTCCACCAGGGCCAGTGCCAGGTCCATGCCGGCGGTGACGCCTGCCGAGGGTGTAGAGATTCCCGTCGCGCAGGTAGATCTGGTCGTGCTCGACCCTGCACCTGCTCGAAGCGCCGCGCCAGCGAGGCCGAAATATTCCAATGGGTGGTGACGCGCCGGCCGTCCAGCAGGCCGGCGTGTGCCAGCAGCCAGGCGCCGGAGGCATACGGAGCCGAGGCGGCGCACCACGATCGCCTGCCGCTGCAGCCACTGCATCAAGCGCGGGTTGCTGGTCACATCTTTCACCGCATGGCTGCCGGTGACGAGCAGCGTATCCACCGCATGGTCCAGCGTATCGATAGTGGCTGTCGGCTGGAACAGCATGCCATTGTCGGCGCGGACCGGGCCTTCTTCCAGCGCGACCAGGTCGAACTGGTAAGTGTCCGGTTTGCCGGAACTGGCGGGCGGCCTCATGGAAGACATCCATCGGCCCGGCCACGTCGAGCAATTGCACGCCGGGGAAAACGAGGTAAAGCGATGCGCATGGTTAGCCTGCCAGGAGTTTGCCGGTGTACAGCGAATATAAGGTACGTACCAGTAGCACGGCAATCGTCACAGTCAGGAAGGCCAGCAGCACACCAGCCAGTACCACGACAGAGGCGCTATCGGCCACCGGTGGCATACTTGATCGCAGCGTTCACCAGTGCGGCGATCGGGAAGCTGATGGCCCACCAGGCAGGACCGAAAGGCACCGAACGGCGGAACACGCGCGGGGCCAGCACCAGGAACATGAACAGGCCAAAGTAGAACAGCATGGCGGCGAACATGTCGACGTGCTGCGTGACATTGACGTAGGCCAGGAAGCCGACTTCGAACGGGGCGATCATCACCATCAGCGATGGCAGCATGCCGGTTGGCAGCGGGGTTCCGCCATGCACCAGGCGGCTGAAGATCATCACGTAGAACACGATGGCGATGGCCGTGCCGATGCCGAGCGCAATCATGTTCATTTCATGGCCCCAGGCGCCGCCGGTAACGGCGATATCGAGCGAGGCGACACCGGGGATCAGCCAGGCCGGCACCACGTTGGCTGGCGTCATTTGGCCTTGCAGGACGCGCGACACCACCACATAACCCAGCACCAGCGTGGCGACCGAACCCACAGTCCACACCAGTTTTTGAAGCTGGGCACTCCACGGAGCCACAACGCTGGACAGCAGCAGCACGGCGATGGCGATGGTGCCGAAGAAGTTGCCCGCCACCGGATGCGAGAACTCGGCCTTCACAGCTTCCGGGAACGCAGCCCATTTCGACAGGTAGGCCACAGCCAGCACCGCAAACACCAGCAACGACAGGATGCCGACGCCATCGGCGATCAGCGTGCTGCTGCCGAACAGGTGAGCCGCACCGCGCCAGGCCAGCGCCAGGCCGGCAATGCCCATGACGGAGCCAAACAGGTTGACGGGTAAATTTTTGACCGAGGCGCTGCTGGTGGGCAGGGCGGTGGCAGTAGAGGTTTGCATGATGTTCATCCGATGGATTAGCGATGAATCCATTATCGGATAGCAAGCTTTTGGCCGATAGTGCACATAAACGTCATTTTCGGCCAACGCTGCACCACCTTCGGCCAAGCGCATTCCAGACAAGGTGCGGCGGCCCGACAATGGCCGCCCTCATGTAAGGAAAGGAAGAGAAATGCCCTGGATTCTGCTAACCATTGCCGGCTTGCTGGAAATCGCCTTTGCGCTCGGAATGAAGTGGTCGCAAGGTTTCACGCGCCCCATGCCTGGCGCGCTCACTGCGCTGGCCGGCCTTAGCCAGCATCTACCTGCTGTCGCTGGCCTTACGCTCGCTGCCGGTGGGAACCGCCTACGCCGTGTGGACCGGCATCGGGGCGGTTGGCACGGCGGCGGCGGGCGTGCTGTTCCTGGGCGACTCGGCAGCGCCCCAGCACGCCTGGCCTGCATGGCTGCCATCGTCGGCGGCGTGATTGGTTTGAAGGTCTTTTCGGCGGCCAGTTAGGGCGCCAGCTCAGCTACCTGGTCGTTGTAGGCAACCGGGATCCAGCGGAACGTGTCCACCTTCCTTGCGCAGGTGGCCCAGGCCTGGGAAGGAAAAGTGCGGCGACGCCACCACTACGCCGCTGGCCGCCACTTCGTCGAACAGCTTGCGGCGCGCGGCGGCGGCTAAGCGGCTGGCTGTCGTCGTAGGAAATCGTGATTTCAGGATGCGCCAGCTGGACTTCCGCCACGTGCACCGTATCGCCCCAGAACAGCATGCGGTGACCCTTGCTCTCCAACTGGTAGGCGCTATGGCCCGGCGTATGGCCCGGCACGGAGCGCGCTGTAATGCCAGGCAGGACTTCGCCGCTCGCCGGCAGGTACTTGATGCGCCCAGCTTCGAAGTAGGGGCCGACGGTTGCTTTCGGCGCCGGCTCATTGATCCAACGAGCCACTTCGCGCCGGTCCACATACACCTGGGCGTTCGGGAACAGCATTTTGCCGCCGATGGAAAGTCCGCCGGAATGATCGCCATGGATGTGCGTGAGCAGGATGGCGTCGATCTGTTCCGGCTTGAACCCTGCCGCGGCAAGGTTGGCCAGCAAGTGGCCGCTGGTGGCGCCAAACAATTCTCCCGCGCCGGTATCGATCAGGACGCGGTGTCTGCCGGTGTCGACCAGGTAGACATTGATCGACAAGGCCAGCGTATCGCGCAGGTGGCTGGCGCGCAGTTCGGCGCGGGTGGTGGCGGCGTCGCTCAGGATCGTTGTGACATCGCGCGGGGCGACGCCATCCGATATGGCAGTGACCTTGAAATCGCCCAGCTGGGCGCCGTAAAAGCCCGGCGCCTGGCTGGCCGCCAACGCCAGCGCGGGGACTTGTGCTGCAATGGCCATCAAGGCCGTGGCAATCATTCGTTTCATGGCAATCTCCATTTGTCTGTTGGTGATGATTGCCATTGTGGCGGGCCTAGACATATACTGGAAATCGATCGTTGATATTTGACATATAAGCTGTATGGATATAAGACCTTCCGACCTCGCATTGCTGGTGTCGCTCAACGCGCTACTGGAGGAGAACAACGTGACGCGTGCCGCGGCACGGCTGCATATCAGCCAGCCCGCGTTGTCGGCCCAGCTGGCGCGCCTGCGGGAACTGTTCGGCGATCCGCTGCTGGTCCCGTCGGAGAGCGGGGCGCGGCATGGTACCGACGGCACGGGCGCTGGCGCTGCGCGACGGCTTGCGCGCTTCGCTGCGCCAGCTGGAAACCGCGGTGCGCGATCCGGAAACCTTCGATCCGGCGCGCGCCGAACGCACCTTCATGATTGCCGCCAATGACAACGTGGTCACGATGTTCGGCATCGAACTGGTGCGGCGCATTGCCGCAAGCGGCGGGGTTGGCCTGCGCGTGGGTTTTTGTGAGCCGAACCAGGATGGCCTGGTGGCGCGCATGGAGCGCGGCGAGCTTGACTTGCTGCTTGGCGCGGCGCAGACCCAATCCCGTCCTGCGTTGGAAAGGCCGTACCGTTATCGAGCGAGCGTTATGTGATGGCGCAGCGGCGCGGCCATCCACGCGGCATGCCGCGCGCCGTCGCTGAGGCAGTTTTGCGCGCTGAAGCATGTGCTGGTGTCGGGCAGGGGAGAATTCCACAGTTTCCTGGACCAGCGCCTGAAGGACTTGGGCCAGCAGCGGCAAGTGGCCGTGGTGGTGGCGCATTACAACCTGGTGCCGGCGATCCTGGCCAACACCGATCATGTCTGCACTTTGCCGTTGCGCTTCCTGCAGCGCTTCAGCGAGCAGCTGGACATTTTCAAACTGCCCTTCGACCTGCCGAAATTTGCAATCGCCATGGCCTGGCATCCGCGCAGCGAGCATGATGCGGGGCACCGCTGGCTGCGCGAGCAATTGAAGTCCGTTGAGCTTTAGGGCTTCCTGCGCGCCGAAGCGTGCCATGATGCGGTCGGCCTGTTCGCGCTGGGCCTCGTCGTCCACGTCCACCGACAGCAGGGCCGCCGGGCGATCCGGCTTGTCGGTGTTGTCGACGTCGTCAGGCGTCAGCGAATCCATGATGTTCTTCACGGCCGACGCGGTGGTGCTGAGCGCGCGTGCTTCATGCAGGTTCAGTTGTACGGCCGAATTGGCAAAGCCTTCGGCCAGCAGGGCGCTGCGGGCGCCTTCTGCATCCGCGATCTGGCGGAAATTTCGGTAAATAGTGCTTGGCATGATTAGTCTCCTGTTTGGCGGGATTGTCGCGTAAGGCGCGGCAACGTGGCGCGCGCTTACTTCGCTGTGGCCTTGCGTGACGACCAGTGCAGGTGCACGATCTGCCAGCCGTCGCCCAGCTTTTCCAGCACGGCGGTTTCGAGCCCGAATACGTGGACCTCGGCATCCTTGTAGCTGCCGGTGGTTTCCGTTTCGCGCATCACGATGGCGGTGGCGCCGTCGCGCCGTTCTTCGGTGGCGCAGCAGGCGTGACCTGGTGCTGCGCAGGAAGTCGATATCGCTGTCGAGATGATGGGCTGCATATTCGTCGCGGCTATTCTCGGTATAGCCGGATTCGAATATCCGGACTTTGGGGCTGAGCAGGGCCAGTACGGCGTCGCGCTTGCCCTCGGCCAGCGCGCGCTGGAAGGCGTCCATGGTTTCAGCCGGGGTGACGGCGAAGGCAGGCAGGCCGGCGGCAGCCAGCAGCAGGCAGGCGAGGAGTCGCATCAGAATCCGGCGACGACGTTGGAGGTGTGCTCGACGCGCGGGGTGTTGGCGAAGTATTGGCCAACCATGCCGCGCCAGGACTGGAAGTCCCTCACTGCCGCGGAAATCGACGGTATGGTTCTCCAGCGTTTCCCATACGATGACCAGCATATAGGTGTTGGCGCGCTCGATGGCGCGCTCCAGGCGCATCGATTTGCAGCCCTTGGCGCGCTGGAACAGCGCTACGGCATTCTGCACCGCTGCTTCAAACGCGGCACCCTGGCCATCCTTGATTTCAAATTCCGCCAGTTCGTAAATCATCGGGACATTCCTTTTGCAAAGTAATGTCCCGATTGTGCCTCAGTTGGATCAGAAGCGGTAGCGGGCAGTGACGCGGAAATTGCGCGGTGCGCCCGGCATGTTCAGCAGCTTGCTTGACCCGTGGCCGGAAACGATGTACTCGCGGTCGAGCAGGTTGTTCACGTTCAGCTGCACGTCAAAGGATGCGGTGCGGTATGCCACCATGGCATCGACCACGGTGTAGCCAGGCAGGGTGGTGGTGTTGCCCGGATTGGCGAAAGCGGTCACCCTGGTAGTTCACACCGGCGCCGCTGAACCAGCCGCCGCCGAGTGCCTTGTTCAGCCACACGTTGGCACTGCGCTTTGGCGTCAGTGTTGGCTGCTTGCCTTGTACGTTCTGGCCGTCGTCGCGTGCGATGGACTTGATGATTTCCGCATCCATCAGCGCCAGTCCGGAAGCCACTTGCCAGCCCTGGCCCAGTTCACCGGTGAAGGTCAGTTCCAGGCCGTCGGTGCGCTGGGTGCCGACCGGGATGACGATATTGGTGACTGGATCGGTAGCCTTGATGCCGGTGCGCTTGCAGGCGGAACAGCGATGCGCCAACGGTAGCCTGGCCGCCGAACAGGTCGATCTTCGCACCCACTTCCTTGTTGGTGGTTTCTTCCGGTTCAATGGCGGCGTTGTTGGCGGCCAGGGCGAAGGTTTCACCCGAAGGCTGGAAGGACTTGCTGAACGATGCGTAGTAGGAAACGGTGCCGCTAGGCTGGTACACCAGGCCTGCGCGCGGACTCCAGGCGCGGTCGGTGCGTTCCAGGTCCTTCTGGCCCACGCGTCGCTCACGGGTCTCCTGGCTGAAGTCATCGTAGCGCACGCCGGCCAGCAGCTTCCATTGCGGCGTCAGCGTCGCCAGGTCCTGCACGTAGACGCTCTTGTTCTTCATGATGCCCAGGTTGTCGGTGCCTGGTGCGACATTGGCTGCCAGTTGCAGCACCGGCAGTACTGGATTGAACAGGTTGACCGTGGCCGCATTGGTTTTTGAGCGGTTGACCTGGTCCTTGTCCTGTTTGCCGATCTCCACCCCGTACAGGATCTGGTGCTGCATGCCGAAGAACTCTGCGCGCTGGGTCAATTCGGTCT
The DNA here is from genome assembly GCF_050709955.1 of Massilia eburnea. GTDB lineage: Bacteria > Pseudomonadota > Gammaproteobacteria > Burkholderiales > Burkholderiaceae_D > Rugamonas > Rugamonas eburnea_A. The sequence goes on along the minus strand of NZ_JBNZFX010000012.1, from coordinate 150,734 downwards.
GGTTGAAGTACCCGTCTTCTTCGCGGCGCACATTGGCGTGGGTCAGGGAAGCAGTTTGCGCCGCCTCATTGACGCTGCCCACCAGCGTGTTATTGCGGTTCAGCGAGTAGTCATAGCGGCGGAAGGCATTGCGCAGCGACCAGTTGGCGTTGATGCGGTGATCCAGCACCGCGGCCAGCGATTTTACGCGCGCCTGGCTGAAGTCCACGTCGCGCGCGTTGGCGGCGCCGAAGTAGGTGCCCGGTTCAACGTCGACCGGACGGCCTTTGTAGGACGGAATGCCGAAGTCGGTCAGGCGGCGGTCGGACAGGTATTCGCCCTGCAGCAACAGGGAGGTGTCGGCACTCAGCTTCCACTGCAGGGAAGGCGACAGCGCCTCACGCTTGAGGAATTGCTGGTCGCGATAGCTGTCCGAATCTTCCTTGGCGCCGGTGATGCGGAAGGCCACGCCGCTGTCGTTCAGGTTGCGCGCCACGTCGAATTCGCCGCGCTTCTTACTCCAGCTGCCGAAGGTCACGCTGGCTTCCGTGCGGTCGATGCCAGGCTTTTTGGTGATGCGGTTGATCATGCCGCCCGAAGAACCGCGGCCATACAGCACCGAGGCCGGACCCTTGATCACTTCGATCTGCTCGACGTTGGACAGGTCGCGGAAATACAGCGCGTCGTCGCGCATGCCGTCGATGAACTGGTCGGCAATCGCGGTGAAACCGCGGATGGTGACCTGGTCGCGCTGGCCGTCGCCGTGCGACAGGCCGACGCCAGGAATGCCCTTCATCACGTCTTCCATCGAACTCGCGCCCTGGTCGCGCAGCAGCTCCTGCGGCACGACGTTCACGGTTTGCGGAATGTCGCGCAGGGGCGCGTCGATCTTGGTGGCGCTGGTGGCGGTGCTTGGGTTGTAAGCGGCGTCGCGTGCTGCGGTGACGGTAACGGAGGGCAGGGTGGCTTCTTCGGCGAAGACTGCGAAATGCGGCAGCGCCAGTGCAATGGCAAGCGCCAGCGGAGACTTGTTCAACGACATGCGATTTCCTAAGTGGCTACGTAATGAGAATTGTTATCATTCGCAATTATGCGCCACCCAGGAAGTTTGTTCAACGGTAAATCTTGTACTAGATCAAGAATTTAGCGTTCGCTGCGCCGCACGGTATCGGGCCCCGAATCCCGTTGCTCGCCCTGGCGATATTGGATGCCGGTCTGGAAACCGTGCTCGCGTTCCCCTTCATCGACACCGCCCGACAGCAGGTCGTCGGTCCGGCCCGCTGATTCTTCCGCTTGCTGGTTGCCTTCCTGCGATGGGGAAAGATTACGGCGGCCGGTGCAACCGGCGCCCATGGTCCCGATGCTGCTGGTGCCATCGTGGGTTTGTTGCTCCAGGCTGCGTCCCTTGTTGAGTGTGGACATGATTGCCTCCTCGTAGCTACGGCCAATCCCCATTTTAGGCCGATAGGGAGGAATATCCTAATGCTCGGTGTACTTGCGAAGCAGCAGGTTTAGCTGCTTGTTGCCGTCCGTGCCTATCCAGTTCCAAGCGCTATCGACCTCGTGACGGTGTGCTTCATAATAGGCCGGGTTGGTCGCGACCCAGAGATAGGATTTCAGCACCGGTTTGTCCAAACGGACCAGTTGACTGAGGTAACCTGAGTTTTTCGGACACTTCCATTTGATAAACTTGTCAAAGGGAGTGAAATCATGAAATCAACAACATACACGCGAGAGTTTCGGGCCGAGGCGGTGAAGCTGGTACTGGCGCAAGGCTTGACGCTTGAGGAAGCAGCCAAGCGGATTGCGATACCCAAAGGGACGTTGGCCAACTGGGTAAGCGCCGCCAAACGTAGTGCCGATGCTGCTGCGCCTCCAGGCAGCCGTAGCGTCGCCGAACTGGAAGCGGAAGTCGCCAAGTTGCGCAAAGAACTGGCTGTCGAACGGATGGAAAAGGAAGTATTAAAAAAGGCCACCGCGTACTTTGCGAGGGAGTCGCTGCCCGGTACGCGTTCATGAAATCGGTGCGACTTGAATACCCGCTTGGCTTGTTGTGTCGGGTCTTTTCGGTGTCGCGCAGCGGCTTCTATGCAGCGGTGGGTCGCCCGCCATCTCAACGACGGCAAGATGACGAGCGATTGAAGGTCGCCATCAAGGCCGCGCATGCGCAGACGCGCGAGACCTACGGGCCGTTGCGTTTGCAGCCAGAGCTGGCCGCACAAGGTTTTGACGCAGGGCGTGATCGCATCGTAAGGCTGCGGCGGGAACTGGGTCTGCGCTGCAAGCAAAAGCGGAAGTTCAAAGCGACGACCAATTCGAAGCACGCCTTCCCGGTGGCGCCGAACTTGTTGGAGCAGACCTTCGCGCCGACACGGCCGAATGAGGCCTGGGTTAGCGACATCACCTATGTCGCCACCGAGGAAGGATGGCTCTACCTGGCGGGCATCAAAGACGTCTTCACATGCGAGATGGTCGGTTATGCCATGGGCGCGCGAATGACGCAGGATCTGACGGCGAAAGCGCTGTGGCGGGCGGTGCGGAGTAAGCGGCCGGCGCCAGGGCTGATCCTGCACTCTGACCGGGGGAGCCAATACTGCGCTGACGACTACCGCAAGCTGGTCTCGCAGTTCGGAATGCGGGCCTCTATGTCGCGCAAGGGGAACTGCTTCGATAACGCGCCTATGGAGAGCTTTTGGGGCAGCTTGAAGAACGAAATGATTCATCATCAGAGGTACGCTACACGGGCCAACGCGGAGGCAGCCATCAAGGAGTACATCGAGATTTTTTATAACCGCCAGCGGCGCCATTCGCGCCTTGGTTACGAGTCGCCAGCGAGGTTCGCTGAGAACTTCGGCAAACAGGCGCTGGCTGCTTGAAACGGAAGTGTCCACCATTGACAGTACACCTCAGTCTTTTCCGTCTGAATGCATCTTGTAGCCTTGTGATGGTTGAAGTACTGAAACGAGTTAGCGGCTCATCATTACATATCCTCCGGCGTCATCGTCCGCCGTAGCTCCGCTGGATTGAAGAACTTCTGCACCAGCTGATGGTTGTTGAGCATCCCTAGCGCATCGAGCCAGACGAGGACAGCACAGAATCTGTACTTGTAGAAGTCAATTACCACTTCTGAACCTTTATGCTCGGCATACTTTATGAGTAGATAGCTCAGGGACACAAACTCCAGTCGTAGTGGCATCGTTTGCGCTTCGAGTTTATTTAGCAGGTCACTGACTATCTCTGTAACCCCTAAAAACTCCGACCTTTTTTCAGTACTGCTGAGTTCGAATGTCCCTACCAGGGAAATTACTTCAAACAATGTTCGGGGCTGGCTAAAGTACCGATTGATCGCTTCCGAGTTGCTCGTGCCCATGACTACTGGTACCTAAGCGACTTGTTCATTTTCTCTGCGAGTGTATAAGTCATGCAAGAACCTTAAGATTGATGGTGAAAATGAAATTAAAAGTAATCGAAAGCAAATACTAGCAGGCTGGCTAGATTTCTGATATTTACTGTATGTATGTACAGTATTGAGTATTCTTACGACGACCCTTTCGCGGGACCAAAAACCGTGACTCCAAAAGGTATGCGTGTAGCGGTCTCGGTTTTGCGCAGTTTCGGTGCGAAGGTAACTTGCGCAGAGTTGGGGCGAACTCAGCCTATCGTGGGCTTCATTCGAAAAGTTCACGATAACGGGAAGAGTATGGCCTATAGTTACAACGGTTTTCTCACTTTGGAAACCGACGGCTACCAACCTCGCGAGCTTGCTCGTCTTCACAGTCCAACGATTAACGATTGGAATGGTGATGGGGAAATTTTGGAAGGGTGGGTGCTGGAGAGAGGAGCGGAAGGGAAGCTTCATCAAGTGATGCAGCTTTGGTGGGTTCGTCCGCTCGCAGCCGATGCAGTCGAAAGTCCAGGCTAGCTTCTTTGGTAGGGGATGAGTTACAGTCCAGTTCGACACATTACGTGCCAACTCGCCTAAAGGCCCATCCCACATGCAAGCACTCGACCTTGAGCACTCGCTTCAACAGTCGCAGCAAATATCCGATCTGATTCGCAATTCTTTGGGGGAGCAAGCGCAAGTCGATCATCGTGGTCGAATTGCGTTGGCTTACTTGACTCTCAGTCTCGATCATCGCGAAGGCATTTCCCTACTAATCAGAAGTGGTGCGTTCGCAAGTGCCACTGCGTTAGTGCGTCCATCACTTGAGGCGCTGGTGACTGGCGCTTGGGTTGATTGTGGCGCAAGCGATTTCGAATTTAAGTAAGCGTCAAGGCAGCGCCGTCTTGAGCGCTGCGCTACTTTGATCGAAGATGTTCCCAACACCGCTGGGAAGCGGAGTTCAAGCGCTGGGGAGTTTGTCGGCGCAGTTCCAGGGCAGGAAGTCGTCCACCCGATTCACAGGATGGTCGGCGATATGGGCCAGCACGTAGCGCAACCAAGCCTCGGGGTCGACACCGTTAAGCTTGGCCGTTCCGATCAGCCCATACATGGCGGCAGCGCGTTCGCCGCCACTGTCCGCACCTGCAAACAGGAAGTTGCGACGACCCAGGGCCACGCCGCGCAAGGCTCGCTCGGCGGCGGAGTTGTCGATCTCGATGCGGCCGTCATCGCAGTAGCGTGTCAGCGCCGGCCAGAGTTTGAGCGAGTAAAGAATGGCGGCCGCCGTATCGGACTTGCGCGACAAAGTAGCGAGCGTGGCGTGGAGCCATCGTTCGAGGTCGTCGAGCAGTGGTCTGGCATATCGCTGGCGAGCAGTGCACCGCTCGTCTGGCGGTTTGCCGCGTATGCTGTCCTCGATGACATATAGCTCGCCGATCCGGCGTAGCGCTTCGGTCGTTACGGCCGATGGCCGCGCTGCGTGCAAGTCGTAGAATTTGCGGCGAGCATGAGCCCAGCATGCGGCTTCGCTCACTTTGCCGGTCTCGTAGATGGCATTGAAGCCGGCATACGCATCTGCCTGCAAGATGCCGCTGAAGTTGGCCAAGTGCGCTTGCGGGTGCTCGCCTTTGCGGTCGGGAGTATAGGCAAACCATACCGCTGGCGGCGTGCTGTCGCCGCTGGCGCGGTCGTCGCGCACATAGGTCCAAAGGCGCGCCGTGCGCGTCTTGCCATTGCCTGGCGCCAGTACCGGCAGCGGCGTGTCGTCGGCGTGCAGCTTGGTCGCCGCCAGCACATGCCGGCGCAACGCATCGACCAGTGGGCGCAGCAGCGCTCCGGCGGCGCCGACCCAGTTGGCAAGCAAGGCGCGCTCCAGTTCCACGCCTTCGCGCGCATACATAGTGCTTTGGCGGTACAAGGGAATGTGGTCGGCGAATTTGGCCACCAGCACATGCGCCAGCAGGCCGGGGCCGGCCAGACCGCGCTCAATTGGGCGGCTGGCGGCCGGGGCCTGTACGATGGCATCGCAGCAGGCGCAGGCCAGCTTCGGGCGCACATGGCGAATCACACGGAAGCTGGCCGGGACATATTCCAGCTGCTCCGACACGCTTTCGCCCAGTACCTTCAATTTTCCGCCGCAGTCCGGGCATGCTTCACTGGCTGGCATCTGCACTCGCTCCTCGCGTGGCAAGTGGGCTGGCAGAGGCTTGCGTTCGGCCTTCTTGCGAGGTGCCACTTCCACAGGTGCCAATGCTTCGGCCACCGCTGCTTCGGCTTCCAGGTCTTCCAGTTGCAGCTCCAGCTGCTCGATCTGCTGGTCCAGCTTTTCCGAGCGGCGGCCGAACTGCATGCGCTTCAGCTTCGCCAACACCAGCTTAAGATGTTCGATTTCGGCGGTGCGCGTAGATAGTTCGGCGCTCAGGTGTGCCACCTTCGCTTCGCTCGCCAACAACGCTGCATCGCGCGCCAGCAGCATGGCTTTAAGCGCTTCGATATCGTTGGGCAGATTGGCGGCGTTGAGCATGCGTCCAAGTTTACGCAAATCGTGCCATGTTTACAAGGCCGATTGCGGTCGCCAGGTGCGTTCTGGTCGGCGCCAGTCGATCCCTTCCAGCAGCATCGACAACTGTGCTTGTGTCAGCGCCACGCTGCCACTACTGGCCTGCGGCCAGATAAAGCGGCCACGCTCCAGGCGCTTGGCCAGCAAGCATAAGCCGTCGCCGGTCCACCACAGCAGCTTGATTAAGTCACCGCGCCGGCCACGGAATACAAACACGTGGCCACTGAACGGATCTTCTTCCAACGCGGTTTGCACTTTCGCTGCCAGGCCATTGAAACCGCTGCGCATGTCGGTGGTGCCTGCGGCCAGCCAGACTTTCGTACCTGCCGGCAGGCCGATCATCGCAGCACGCGATCCAACACTTGTGCCAACGTGGCGGCATTGGCCTGGCCTTCGATACGTAGCCGCACACGCCCAATTTCCAGCGTGATGATTCCGGCAGGGGCAGGTTCAGCCTCAGGCTGCTGTGCCGGCGTCGTCACCACCACTGGCAGCAACTCACTCCCCGGCGCCGCTGCGCCGCCTACAAGCTGCCCTGCCTCGTATAGCTTGCGCCAGCTAAACACCTGGTTTGCATTGACGCCGTGCTCGCGCGCGAGGCGCGCTACAGAAACTCCGGGCTGCATGGCCATTTCCACGAGCGTTCGCTTGAACTCCAGGGAATGCTGGCGGTACTTGCCACGCGGTCTGCGTTCAATGACTGGTTGAAAATTTGTGTCCATAATTGAATTTGTGGGCACAACTGCTGTGCCAAAATTCGATCATGGCTGGGGGCGGTTTCTCCGTCCAGACGGTGCTGGCTTTACGCTTACGAATTTAAAGCGATTGCTGCGCTTGATCCGAACCAACCCAGACCGAAATTTGAATCGATGGCGCAGCGCCTGCGAAAAACCCATGTGCTCGGGAAGATGTTTGAAGCACTACGCCGCCATTATGGGACTTTGAGTGACTATACCCATGGGCATCATCGTCAGTTATCGCGATGGTTAAGCAAGGAGGGCATAGGGCCTCGCTACAGCAGAGAACAGATGGCCGAAATTCTGCGATTTTCGGATTTCGTCGGCCTATTGGCCGCCATACTTAGGGAAAAAATAGCGGAGCGCCCAATTGAGCCGCTGCTCTACACGGCAGAAGCCCTGCTGCAGAGTCGTGACTTGCCCTCTATCTAGATCACTCAAAAAAAATAGCCGCGAGGCGCGGCCATCTTCAGGTTGTCATTATGTTGGCATTCCAGTGCCAAAACAGCCCTAAAATACTCCAACTAATGACAACATTAAAATCATAAGTTCATGATTTTAAACGAAATAGTGGTGGAGACGGCGGGAATCGAACCCGCGTCCGCAAGCACTCTACAGACAGTTCTACATACTTAGCACTGCCATTTAATTTAACCCCTACGACGCGGACGTGCACGCTTCGTAAAGGCGATTCACCTTAGATTTAGAACTACTCGAAGTGAACCCTCGTAGTTCGATCCCTTATAAATGACCCAACACGACCTTGCGGTCACACCCTAAGGGCGAGGTGTTGTCGGGCAGGCGCGATTAAGCAGCCAGTGCGTACGAGTTATCGTTTGCAGTTAGTTTGTTTCTGGGTGTATTTACGAGGTAACCAGCCCTCGGTATGCCCTGTTCTGCTTTGCAACCCACGTCGAAACCAGGTCGTCCCCACAGATGGAAGTTGTATTCTACCTGAATCTTTAACGCTGCGTCACTCTTCGAGCGAAACCAGTGGGCGGGCGTCATCTGCAAGGCGGTTGGCGCGGATCTCGCCGCCGGGCCCGAAGGTGAATTCGACCAGATGGCGGCGCGAGACCGGCACGATGGCGGACTTGAGGTCGTGGAAGCTGTCGGCTTCCTTGAAGCCGAGGTCGACGGTGAGCCTGTCAAGCTGGTAAGTCTCGACCAGTCCTGCCACGCGGTCGCGCCGGTTGTTGTTCTCGATGGTGCCGTGGTGGGCGGGCTTTTCGCCTTCGAAGTAGCGGATCAGCGCACCTTCCATCACTTCGCTGTGCGAGCGGGCGGAGGCTTCGCCGAGCGGGTCTTGCACCGCGGTCTCCACTTTCACATCCATGCGCTTGACCAGCAGGAAGGTGTCGAAGGCGCCGTCGTTCTCTTCCATGATGCGGTTGACCGCTGGCAGCCGACCCTTTGCCAGGCGGGACTGCTGGTCGCGTGTGATGCCGACGAACTGCACGCTGCTTTCGTACTTCAGGTCATTCGGGAATTTCTGCAGCAGGTCGTGCGCGGAATAGCATTCCGTCAGCGCGCCCCAGTTCAGCGTGATGTACTTGTCGTGCAGGGTGACAATTGGCTTCTTGAAGGTTGCTTCGAACGGCACTTCCAGTTCCAGCGTGATCGATTCCTTGCGGTTGTCGGTGCCCGACAGCAGCGGCACGCTCAGCTTCAGGCCGAAGAAGCCCCAGCTGGTGCCTTTCTTGATGTCGAAGCGCAGGCGAGGGCGGGAAATGACGAAGAACAGCAGCTGCTTTTCCATGGTCGCGTCGAGCGCGAACTGCATGCGGCGCTGGTAGCGGCCGATCGGGTCGCGGAAGTCGGGCACCAGCGGGTCGTTGACCAGCAGGTCGTACCAGTAGAAGCGGCTCTCGGCAACGGAGGCATCCCAGGCTTGCGGCGCGCTGCTGCGTGGTGGGAGCGCCGCCTCGATGTTCTCGTCCCCGTCCATAAAGTCTCCCGATGCCCTTTTCTTGTAATCGTTACTGACTATAGTATAGAAACTTATTGCTGTTGGGCAAGTTATAACGCAGTTTCTATGCTGCTAACGGTGTCGGGGATGGTACGGTTGTGCGAATCAGGGCCAGCAGGTCGGCTGGCGAAGCCAGCAAGTGGTCGGCGCCCCAGCTGGCCGGCTCGACCGGTCCGCAATAGCCCCACTGGCAGGCCGCGGTGCGCATGCCGGCGGCGTGGCCTGCTTGGATGTCGCGCAGGTCGTCGCCGACGTACCAGCATTCTTCCGGCGCCAGGCCAAGCCGGGTCGCGGCTTCCAGCAGCGGGGCAGGGTGCGGCTTGGCGTGTGGCGTGGTGTCGCCGGAAATCACGCAGCTGGCCAGCGCCAGGCCGATTTGCGGCACCAGCGGATCGGTGAAGCGGGCTGGCTTGTTGGTGACGATGCCCCAGCGCAGGCCGGCTTCGGTGATGCCGGCCAGCAGTTCATGCACGCCGTCGAACAGCGTGCTGTGCACGGCCATCGCAGCTTCGTAATTGGTGAAGAAGCCGTCGCGCAGTTCTTCAAAGCCTGCATCCTGCGGCTTCAGGCCGAAGGACACGCCGATCATGCCGCGCGCGCCGTGCGATGCCTGTGGCCGCAGCACCTCATACGGCGTCGGCTCCAGCCCGCGCACGGTGCGCAGCAGGTTGATGGCGGCGGCCAGGTCGGGGGCGGTGTCGGCCAGGGTGCCATCCAGGTCAAACAAGATGGCGCGCGGGGCTGGGAACAGGCTCATGGTGGGGACGGGCTTTCGAAGCAGGCGGCGCGCAGGCCGCCTGGCTTTATTCAGGGCGGGTGCAGGCCACCAGGTAATTAACGCTGGTGTCGTTGTTCAGGGAGTAGACCTTGGTGAGCGGATTGTAGCCCATGCCCTTCAAGGCATCCACTTGCAGGCCAGCAGTGCGCACATATTGCGACAGTTCGGCTGGGGTGATGAATTTCTCATAATCGTGCGTGCCCTTGGGGAGCATGCGCAGCAAGTATTCGGCACCGATCACCGCGAACAGGTAAGCCTTCGGGTTACGGTTCAGGGTTGAGAAAAACACATGGCCGCCTGGTTTTACCAGGGTGGCTGCTGCGCGCACGATGGCGCCTGGATCGGGAACGTGTTCCAGCATTTCCATGCAGGTGACCACGTCGTACTGGCCGGCTTCCTGCGCTGCCATTTCTTCGGCGGCAATCAGCTTGTAGCGTACCGGCACGCCGGATTCCAGGCTATGCAGGTCGGCCACTTTCAGGGCCTTTTCGGACAGGTCGATGCCGGTGACCTTGGCGCCTTTGCGGGCCATGGATTCGGACAGGATGCCCCCGCCGCAGCCGATATCGATCACGTTCTTCCCGGCCAGCGGGGCGCGGGCGTTGATCCATTCCAGGCGCAGTGGATTGATTTCGTGCAGGGGTTTGAATTCGGAAGTGGGATCCCACCAGTGATGGGCCAGTTCGCTGAATTTTTGCAGTTCTAATGGGTCGGCGTTCATGCCGGGATGATACTGGAAAAATGTCCACTTCGGGGTCAGGAACCCAAGTGGACATTTCCTGCATTAAGGAAAATGTCCGCTTTGGTTCCTGACCCCAGGGTGGACAAAAAAAAGCCCCGCACGGGGCGGGGCAGTACTTGCGCTGATGCGCCGGGAATTACTTCTTGGTGCCTACAACTTCGATTTCCACGCGGCGGTTCTGGGCGCGGCCTTCGGCGGTCTTGTTGTCCGCTACTGGCTGCTTCTCGCCCTTGCCTTCGGTGTACACGCGGTTGGCTTCCACGCCTTTGCTCAGCAGGTAAGCTTTAACGGCTTCAGCACGGCGCAGCGACAGCTTGTCGTTGTATTGGTCGGTGCCCATCGAGTCGGTGTGGCCGACGCCGATGATCACTTCCAGGTTGATGCCTTCCAGCTTGGTTGCCATTTCGTCCAACTTTTCTTTCGCTTCCGGCTTCAGTACGGCCTTGTCGTAGTCGAAGAAGGCGTCAGCTGCGAAGGAAACTTTCTCCGCGGTTGGAACGGCGGCTGGCGCTACTGGGGTTGCGACAGGCGGTACGGCGACTGGCGGCTGCTCTGCTACTGGCGGTGGCGGTGGCAGGACGCATTTGCCATCCTTCAGCTCTTCCGGCGGGGTGCAGAGCGGCAGGTCGCAACCTGGCACTGCATCGGCTGGGGTCCAGTAGCCGGTGCGCCAGCACAGGCCGAACGGATTGCGGGCGATGACGCCACGGGCATCCGTCACATAGGCGCTCTTAGGCGTCGCGGCCTTGATGTCCTGGGTTACTGGTGCGAACGGAGGAGCGGTTGGCTTGTCTTGTGCTAGCACAGGGCCGGCCAGAACGGAAGACGCAGCAAACACGGTGGCGAGGATTTTCTTCATATTGGTCTTTTCCTTAATCGGGGGGTAAAGCTAATAAAACTAGGTATTTCATTAGTTTCTCGACCATTTTGCCATATTTCGCAAAACTGCATCAAAACTAGAGGAAAAGGCCAGTTTCGCGCATTTGACCAAAATGTTGTTTTGTTGCAACGTAAGGGGCATGGTACGGTGCATTTGTGTCAACTCGATGACTTTCGTCCGGCAGCCTTGGCGCCATGCTAAAATCGCAGGCTTGTACGCCTAGACACTAGATCGACCCGCCAATGGATCAATTCGCAAAAGAAACAATCCCAATTTCCCTCGAAGAAGAGATGCGCAAGAGCTACCTCGATTACGCCATGAGCGTAATCGTAGGCCGAGCCTTGCCCGACGCTCGCGACGGCCTGAAGCCTGTGCATCGCCGCGTACTTTTCGGGATGCACGAACTGAACAACGTGTGGAACCGTCCTTACGTGAAATGCGCCCGCGTCGTGGGTGAAGTCATGGGTAAGTACCACCCGCACGGCGACGCGTCGATTTACGACACGCTGGTGCGTATGGCGCAGGACTTCTCGCTGCGCTACATGCTGGTCGACGGCCAGGGCAACTTCGGTTCCATCGACGGCGACAATGCCGCGGCGATGCGTTATACCGAGTGCCGCCTGGACAAGATTTCGGCAGAACTGCTGGCCGACATCGACAAGGAAACCGTCGATTTCGCGCCCAACTACGACGGCAAGGAGAAAGAGCCGACCGTCCTGCCGACCAAGATTCCTAACCTGCTGATCAACGGTTCGTCCGGTATCGCAGTGGGTATGGCCACCAACATCCCGCCGCACAACCTGACGGAAGTGATCAACGGCGCGCTGCACGTGCTGAATAACCCGGATTGCTCGATCGACGAACTGATCGAAATCATCCCGGCACCGGACTTCCCGACCGGCGGCACCATTTATGGCGTGTCCGGCGTGCGCGATGGTTACCGTACCGGCCGTGGCCGCGTGGTGATGCGCGCCAAGACCCACTTCGAGGAATACGGCAAGGAAGGTGGCCGTACCGCGATCATCGTGGACGAACTGCCATACCAGGTCAACAAGAAATCCCTGCTGGAGCGCATCGCCGAAAACGTGCGCGACAAGAAGCTGGAAGGTATTTCCGACATCCGCGACGAGTCCGACAAGTCGGGCATGCGCGTAGTGATCGAGCTGAAGCGCGGTGAAGTGCCGGAAGTGGTGCTGAACAACCTGTACAAGCAGACCCAGTTGCAGGACACCTTCGGCATGAATATGGTCGCCCTGGTGGACGGCCAGCCGAAGCTGATGAACCTGAAGGACCTGCTGGCCACCTTCCTGTCGCACCGCCGCGAAGTCGTTACCCGCCGTACCGTGTACGAACTGCGCAAGGCGCGCGAACGCGGCCACGTGCTGGAAGGCCTGGCGGTTGCACTGGCTAACATCGACGATTTCATTGCCATTATCAAGGCCGCGCCGACGCCGCCGATCGCGAAACAGGAATTGATGGCGCGCGGCTGGGATTCGTCCATCGTGCGCGAAATGCTGAAGCGCACCGGTGAAGAAGGCCAGGGCGGGATCGAAGCGTTCCGTCCTGAACACCTGCCGAAGCATTACGGCTTGCAGCCTGATGGCCTGTACAAGTTGTCCGACGAGCAGGCAGGCGAAATCCTGCAAATGCGCCTGCAGCGCCTGACCGGCCTGGAGCAGGACAAGATCGTCAACGAGTACAAGGACGTGATGTCCCTGATCGCCGACTTGCTGGACATCTTGTCCAAGCCAGCCCGCGTGACCGCGATCATCACCGACGAACTGAATGCGTCGATGCTGGAGTTCGGCGACAAGGATCCGCGCCGTTCGAATATCGAGAACAACGCGACCGACCTCGAAACCGAAGACCTGATCACGCCGCAGGACATGGTGGTGACCCTGTCGCACATGGGCTATATGAAGGCCCAGCCGCTGTCCGAATACCGTGCCCAGAAGCGCGGCGGCCGCGGCAAGCAGGCAGCTGCGACCAAGGATGAAGACTGGATCGACCAGCTGTTCATCGCCAACACCCACGATTACATCCTGTGCTTCTCCAACCGCGGCCGCATGTACTGGCTGAAGGTATGGGAAGTGCCGCAAGGCTCGCGTACGTCGCGCGGCAAGCCGATCGTGAACATGTTCCCGCTGCAGGACAACGAGAAGATCACCGTGGTACTGCCGCTGTCCGGCGTCAACCGCACCTTCCCGGAAGACCACTACGTCTTCATGTCGACCAGCCTGGGTACTGTGAAGAAGACCCCGCTGAAGGACTTCAGCAACCCACGCAAGGCCGGCATTATCGCGGTCGACCTGGACGAGGGCGACTTCCTGATCGGTGCTGCGCTGACCGACGGCAAGCACGACGTGATGCTGTTCTCCGATTCCGGCAAGGCAGTGCGCTTCGACGAGAACGATGTGCGTCCGATGGGCCGTACCGCGCGCGGTGTGCGCGGCATGAACCTGGAAGAAGGCCAGAACGTCATCGCGCTGCTGGTGGCTGAGAACGAGCAGCAGTCGGTGCTGACCGCAACCGAGAATGGCTTCGGCAAGCGTACTCCGATCACCGAGTACACCCGTCATGGCCGCGGCACCAAGGGCATGATCGCGATCCAGACTTCCGAGCGTAACGGCAAGGTGGTGGCGGCGACCCTGGTCAGCGCGAGCGACGAGATCATGCTGATCACCACTGGCGGTGTGCTGATCCGCACCCGCGTGTCGGAGATCCGCGAGATGGGCCGCGCTACGCAGGGTGTGACCCTGATTGCGGTGGAGGACGGCACCAAGCTCTCGGGCTTGCAGCGAATCCTCGAGGCGGACGTGGACGAGCCCGAAGCAGAAGCCGAAAACGGCGAAGCAGCCGAATAAGGCTGACCCGCAACGGGCCCCGTCTGAGTGATCAGGCCGGGCCCGTTAGTTTTTGCAACGACCATATTCGAAAAACGAATAAACAATGAAGAAAAGCGTCGCAGCCTTGAGCGCTTCCTTGGCACTGGCCCCAGGGGGCGTTTGCTGCTGACTGGCGCCAGCCGCAGCGCATTCAGAAAGCAATGGAGCAGTTCCGTAAAAACCAAGGAGCAAGCATGAAGAAGATCGCCTTCGCCGCCGCAGTATTCGCCTTCGCCGCAGCCGCCCACGCAGCTCCGCCGAGCGAGGCGTCCATCCGTGAGCTGATGGACACCACCGGTGCGCGCGCCAATATGGCCGCCTCGCTGCAGAACCTGGCAAAGGCGCTGCCGCAAATCCTGCGCATGCGCGCGGAAGCGGTGGTGCGCAATAATCCAAAGCTCAACGACGAACAGCGCAAGGCCGAAATGGCGAACGTGGAGCGCCGCATGCCGGTCATCACCACTGCCCTGCAAAAGGATTTGAACGATCCGAAAATGGTCGATGAGCTGTACAACCAGGTGGTGCCGCTGTACGCCCGCCATTTCACGCAGGACGACGTCAAGGCGCTGACCGCCTTCTACCGCAGCCCGACCGGCAAAAAGTCGCTCGAGGTCATGCCTGTGCTGATGGGCGAAAGCGCCCAGGCCGCACAAAAGCTGATGCAGGAGCGCGCCAAGCGCATTGTCGAACAAACGAAGTAAGGAGTCTCGAAGTGGCGAACATCTACAATTTCTCCGCCGGCCCGGCCGTGCTGCCTAAGGAAGTGCTGCAACAGGCGGCCGCTGAAATGCTGGACTGGCAGGGCAGCGGGATGTCCGTCATGGAGATGAGCCACCGCGGTCCGGAATTCATTTCGATCTACAAGGCCGCCGAGCGCGACCTGCGTGAGCTGCTGGCCGTGCCGGACAACTACAAGATCCTGTTCATGCAGGGTGGCGGCCTGTCGCAAAACGCCGTGCTGCCGATGAACCTGTGCGGCGGCGCCGACAGCACCATCGATTTCGTGCAGACCGGTTCCTGGTCCAGCAAGTCGATCAAGGAAGCCGCGCGCTACGCCCGCGTCAACGTGGCCGCTTCGTCGCAGGCCACCGGTTTCGACCGCGTGCCGGATCAAAAGGACTGGAAGCTGACCCCGGGCGCGTCCTACCTGCACATCTGCACCAACGAGACGATTGACGGCGTCGAGTTCAACTTCGTGCCGACCGCGCAGGGCGAGACCGATATCGTGGCCGACATGTCGTCCCATATCCTGTCGCGCCCAGTGGACGTCAGCAAATACGGCGTCATCTTCGGCGGCGCGCAAAAGAACATCGGCCCGGCCGGCGTCACCGTGGTCATCGTGCGCGATGACCTGATCGGCAAGGCGCAGCCATTCTGCCCGTCCGCCTTCGATTTCAAGAACGTGGCGGACAACGAATCGATGTACAACACGCCACCGACCTACGGCATCTATGTGGCCGGCCTGGTGTTCCAGTGGCTGAAGAAGCAGGGCGGCGTCGCCGCCATGGAAAAGCGCAATATTGAGAAAGCCGAGCTGCTGTACCAGGCGCTCGACGCCGACGACTTCTACCAGAATCGCGTCGCAAAAGATTACCGTTCGCGCATGAACATCCCGTTCTACCTGCGCGACGAATCGAAAAATGAAGCATTCCTGGCCGGTGCGAAAGCGCGCGGGCTATTGCAGCTGAAGGGCCACAAGTCCGTCGGTGGTATGCGGGCATCGATCTATAACGCGATGCCGATCGAGGGCGTGCAAGCGCTGGTCGACTACCTCAACGAATTTGCAGGCAGATAATGAGCGATAAACTGAAACCCTTGCGCGAGAAGATCGATTCGATCGACGCGCAGATACTGGCGTTGCTGAACGACCGCGCCAAAGTGGCGCAGGAAGTAGGGCACGTCAAGGCCGAAACCAATGCGCCCGTGTTCCGTCCCGAGCGCGAAGCCCAGGTGCTGCGCGGCGTGGCCGACCGCAATCCGGGCCCGCTGGGCGCACGCGAAGTGCAAACCATCTTCCGCGAAATCATGTCGGCCTGCCGCGCGCTCGAGCGCCGCGTGACCGTGGCCTACCTTGGCCCGGCCGGCACCTTCAGCGAGCAGGCGGTGTACGCCCAGTTCGGCACTGCCGTGGATGGCATTCCTTGCGTCTCCATCGACGAGGTGTTCCGCGCCACTGAAGCCGGCACCGCCGATTTCGGCGTGGTGCCGGTCGAGAATTCCTCCGAAGGTGCGGTGAACCGGACGCTGGACCTGATGCTGGCCACGCCATGCCTGATCTCGGGCGAGATTGCGATTGCCGTTCACCACAGCCTGATGACCAGGACCGGCGTCATGGAAGGCGTGCAGGTGATCTGCGCCCATTCGCAAGCGCTAGCCCAATGCCAGGTGTGGCTGAACCAGAATTACCCGCATATCGAGCGCCGCGCCGTGGCCTCGAACGCCGAGGCGGCACGCATGGCCGGCGACGACCCGACCATCGCCGCGATCGCCAGCGAGCACGCCGGAGCGCAATATGGCCTGGGCGTGGTCAATGCCCACATCCAGGACGACCCGCACAACCGTACCCGTTTCGTGGTGATCGGCAGCCTGCACACCAATCCGTCCGGCCGCGACCACACCTCGGTGATCCTGGCGGTGCCGAACAAGGCTGGCGCTGTGTACCAGCTGCTGGCGCCCCTGGCCAAGAATGGCGTGTCGATGACGCGTTTCGAATCGCGCCCGGCCCGCATCGGCACCTGGGAATACTATTTCTATGTAGACGTAGAAGGGCACGTGCAAGACCCGTCCGTGACAAAGGCATTGGCTGAACTCAAGGACAATGCTGCCTTCTTCAAAGTGCTGGGCTCTTACCCGACCAGCCTCACCTGACCTTTAAAAGAGATTAGATCCATGTCCAAGAATTACGGCCCTGAATACGTTCGTGCAATCGCTCCTTACCAGGCTGGCAAGCCAATCTCCGAAGTGGCGCGTGAATTCGGCTTGAAAGAAGAATCGATCGTCAAACTGGCATCGAACGAGAACCCGTTCGGTGTGCCGGAATCGGCGCAGAAAGCCATGGCCGCTGCTGCTGCGGAACTGGGCCGCTACCCGGATGCCAATGCCTTCGAGTTGAAGATGGCGCTGTCCAAGCGCTACGACGTGCCGATGGATTGGATCACCCTCGGCAATGGCTCCAACGACATCCTGGAAATCGCTGCGCACGCTTTCGTCGAGCGCGGCCAGTCCGTGGTGTACTCGCAGTACTCGTTCGCCGTGTACGCACTGGCGACCCAGGGCATCGGCGCGCGCCACATCGTGGTCCCGGCCAAGAACCACGGCCACGACCTGGACGCAATGGCTGCCGCGATTGAAGCGGATACCAAGCTGGTATTCATCGCCAACCCGAACAACCCGACCGGCACTTTCGTGACCGGCGCCGAGATCGAGGCTTTCCTGCAGAAGGTGCCTGCGAACGTCGTTGTGGTGCTGGACGAGGCTTACAACGAATTCCTGAAGAAGGAAGACCAGTACGAGTCCGCTGCCTGGGTCAAGAAGTACCCGAACCTGCTGGTGTCGCGCACCTTCTCCAAGGCATATGGCCTGGCCGGCCTGCGCGTGGGCTTCGCGCTGGCGCAGCCGGACGTGACCGACCTGATGAACCGCATCCGCCAGCCGTTCAACGTCAACTCGCTGGCGCAGGCCGCTGCGATCGCTGCGCTGAACGACAAGGCATTCCTGGACAAGTCGGCGGCCAACAATACCGCGGGCTACGAGCAGTTCGTGGAAGCGTTCAAGGATATGGGGCTGGAGTTTGTGCCTTCGTACGGCAACTTCGTGCTGGTGCGCGTGGGTTCGGATGACGCGGCTGGCGCGCGCATCAACCTGGCGCTGCTGAAGCAGGGCGTGATCGTGCGTCCGGTTGGCAATTACGGCTTGCCGCAGTGGCTGCGTATTTCCATCGGCCTGCCGCAAGAGAATGCGGTGCTGATTACTGCGCTGCGCAAGGCGCTGGCGGAGGACCGTGCTTAACAAGGTTGTCATCTTTGGCGTCGGCCTGATCGGCGGCTCGTTTGCACGGGCGCTGAAGCAGGCTGGCGCTGTTCAGCATGTCGTTGGCGTCGATCGTTCGGAAGCGTTCCTGTCGCGGGCGCTCGAGCTGGGTATCATCGACTCGGCCGCCCAAACCGGTAAACCGGTGTCTGACCCAAGGGTCAGACCCGCAAGTTCCGCAGTCAGCGGATTCGACGCAGGCGGGTCCGACCCTTGGGTCGGACCCAGTTTCACCGGTTTTGGCGAAGCAATCGCCGGCGCCGACCTGATCCTGCTGGCCGCGCCGGTCGCGCAGACAGCCCGCATCCTGACCGCAATCCTGCCGCACCTTGACGCCAGCACCATCGTCACCGACGCCGGCAGCACCAAATCCGACGTGGTCGCCGCCGCCCGTGCCGTCATGGGCGACAAAGTCAATCAGTTCGTCCCCGGCCACCCCATCGCAGGCCGCGAAACCAATGGCCCCGACGCCGCCATCGTCGACCTGTACCAAGGCAAAAAAACCGTCCTCACGCCACTGGCCGAGAACGACCCGGCCGCCGTGGAGCGCGTTGCAGCAGCCTGGAAAGCCTGCGGCGCCATCATCCACACCCTGACCCCGGAAGAACACGACAAAGTGTTCGCCGCCGTCAGCCATCTTCCCCATCTGCTGGCCTACGCGCTGGTAGACGACATCGAGCGCAAGCCCCACTCGGATTTGCTGTTCCAATATGCTGCCAGCGGTTTCCGCGACTTCACCCGCATCGCCGGCAGCTCGCCTGAAATGTGGCGCGACATCAGCCTCGCCAACCAGGCCGCCCTCCTGACTGAGCTGGATGCATATCTGGCACAATTAACCCGCTTGCGCGCCAGCCTCGCCGCTGGCGACGCCGCCGCCCTCGAAGCCACCTACGTCAACGCGCAGCGCGCGCGCCGGCAATGGATCGAGACCATCGAGGCGGCAGAGCCGCCGCAGCCGAAAGACGCAGCGGCAGAATAAGGACCACGCATGACTGATTATCCGCATTACCTC
The DNA here is from genome assembly GCF_050709955.1 of Massilia eburnea. Classification (GTDB taxonomy): domain Bacteria; phylum Pseudomonadota; class Gammaproteobacteria; order Burkholderiales; family Burkholderiaceae_D; genus Rugamonas; species Rugamonas eburnea_A. The sequence continues at coordinate 131,781 of NZ_JBNZFX010000012.1, read as the reverse complement.
GACCTGCTGCCGGTCGCCCGTGCCGCGGGCACGGTGCGCCTGCCAGGTTCGAAATCCATCTCCAACCGCATCCTTCTGCTCGCCGCATTGGCAGAAGGGGAAACCCGCGTGATCGACCTGCTGGCATCCGACGATACCGCCGTGATGCTGGCCGCATTGCGCTCGCTCGGCGTCGAGTGGACCGAACACCGCGAAGGTGAGAGCACCGTGCACGTGGTGCAGGGCGTCAAAGGCAGCTGGCCGCTGCGCAGCGCCGACCTGTTCATGGGTAACGCCGGCACCGCGATTCGCCCGCTGACCGCGGCGCTGGCCGTGATTGGCGGCGACTACAAGGTGCACGGCGTGCCGCGCATGCACGAGCGTCCGATCGGCGACCTGGTCGACGCGCTGAACGCCGCCGGAGCCGACATCGAATACACGATGAACAAGGGCTACCCGCCGCTGCACATCCGCAGTGGCGAGTTCAAGTCGCAGCGCCTGTCGGTGCGCGGCGATGTGTCGAGCCAGTTCCTGACCGCATTGCTGATGGTCGCCCCGCTGATGGCGCGCGAACACGCGGTGACCATCGACGTTGAAGGCGAACTGATTTCCAAGCCTTACATCGAAATCACCCTGAACCTGATCCGCCGCTTCGGCGGCGTGGTGGAGCAGGACGGCTGGTCGTCGTTCACCATTCCCGCTGGCCAGGTCTATCAGAGCCCGGGCACCATCCACGTGGAAGGCGATGCCTCCAGCGCATCCTACTTCCTGGCTGCCGGCGCGATTGGCCGCGGCCCGGTGCGCGTGCAGGGCGTGGGCAACAACTCGATCCAGGGCGACGTGCGCTTTGCGCAGGCGCTGGAGCAGATGGGTGCGACCATCGTCATGGGCGATAACTGGATTGAAGCCAGCGCGAGCGGGCCGCTGAAGGCGGTCGATATGGACTTCAACCATATTCCGGATGCGGCGATGACCATCGCCGTGGCCGCGCTGTACGCCGAAGGCACCACCACCCTGCGCAATATTGCCTCCTGGCGCGTGAAGGAAACCGATCGCCTGTCGGCCATGGCGACCGAACTGCGCAAGCTGGGGGCGAAGGTGGAAGAGGGCGCGGACTGGCTGTCGGTCACCCCGCCCGCGGTACTGCTGCCGGCCGCCATCGATACCTACGACGACCACCGCATGGCGATGTGCTTCTCGCTGGCCTCGTTGGATGGCTTTATCCGCCAGGGTGCCAAGGTTCGCATCAATGATCCAAAATGCGTCGCGAAGACCTTCCCTGAGTATTTCACCGCGTTCGCGTCGATCGCGAAGCGTGGTAGCGTTTAACTTTTAATCAAAACCGGTAGTTCTGGGTCAGACCCAAGGGTCAGACCCGCCACCGCAGGTGCCGCAGGCTGGGTCAGACCCTTGGGTCTGACCCGGGTTTACCGGTTTGAAAATTAATCATATGCCAACATCGAACATCCCAGTCATCACCATCGACGGCCCGACCGCTAGCGGCAAGGGCACCGTGGCCCACAAGGTCGCGGACAAGCTTGGCTTCCACCTGCTCGATTCGGGCGCCCTGTACCGCCTGACAGCGCTGCAGGCCCTGCGCCGCGAAACCAACCTGAACGACGAGCACGCCCTGGCCAAGCTGGCCGAGCACCTGAACATCCATTTCGCCGGCGACGCCATTTACCTGTCGCAAGAAAACGTCACCGACGCCATCCGTGTCGAGGAAGTTGGCAATACGGCATCGAAAATCGCCGCGCTGCCCGCCGTGCGCCAGGCTTTGTATGGCCTGCAACTGAGTTTCCGCAAGACACCTGGCCTGGTCGCCGATGGCCGCGACATGGGCTCGGTGATCTTCCCGCACGCCCCGCTCAAGGTGTTTTTGACCGCCTCCGTGGAAGCGCGCGCCGATCGCCGCTATAAGCAATTGATCGGAAAGGGAATTTCTGCTAGTATGCAAGACCTGCTGATGGATTTGAAAGCGCGCGACGACCGGGATATGAACCGGGCCATTGCGCCGCTGGCGCCAGCAGAGGGTGCTTTCCTCCTCGATACGTCTGCCATGAACGCTGATGAAGCGACCGAGCAGGTGTTGAAATGGTGGGCCGCTACCCACAAATAAATAGCTGTTCTTGTTCAACCCTCAACCCAGTTGAAGCCGCATCGTGCGGGTCTTACTGGCTAACCTGGAAATAACAAATGGAAAGTTTTGCAGCCCTCTTCGAAGAGTCCCTGTCACGTCAAGACATGCGCTCCGGCGAAGTGATTTCCGCTGAAGTCGTGCGTCTGGACCACAACTTTGTGATCGTCAACGCCGGCCTGAAATCGGAAGCTTTCATCCCTGTTGAAGAATTCAAGAATGACCAAGGCGAACTGGAAGTCAAAGTAGGTGACTTCGTTTCCGTGGCCATCGAATCGCTGGAAAATGGTTTCGGCGATACCATCCTGTCCCGTGACAAGGCTAAGCGCCTGGCATCGTGGCTGGCACTGGAAAAAGCAATGGAATCCGGCGAGATCGTCGTTGGTACCGTCAATGGCAAAGTCAAGGGCGGCCTGACCGTTCTGACCAACGGCATCCGTGCGTTCCTGCCAGGTTCCCTGGTAGACACCCGTCCTGTTAAAGACACCACCCCATTCGAAGGCAAGACCCTCGAATTCAAGGTTATCAAGCTGGACCGCAAGCGTAACAACGTCGTTCTGTCCCGCCGCGCCGTCATCGAAGCTTCGATGGGCGAAGAGCGTCAGAAACTGATGGAAACCCTGAAAGAAGGCACCGTGGTTACCGGCGTCGTCAAGAACATCACCGACTACGGTGCGTTCGTTGACCTGGGCGGCATCGACGGCCTGCTGCACATCACCGACCTGGCATGGCGTCGTGTGCGTCACCCATCGGAAGTGCTGACCGTTGGTCAAGAGATCACCGCTAAGGTCCTGAAGTACGATCAAGAGAAGAACCGTGTGTCCCTGGGCGTGAAGCAACTGGGCGACGATCCTTGGACCGGCCTGTCCCGTCGTTACCCACAGAGCACCCGCCTGTTCGGTAAAGTCACCAACCTGACCGACTACGGTGCGTTCGTTGAAGTTGAACAAGGCATCGAAGGCCTGGTTCACGTGTCCGAAATGGACTGGACCAACAAGAACGTGGCTCCTAACAAAGTCGTTCAACTGGGCGACGAAGTTGAAGTCATGGTCCTGGAAATCGACGAAGAGCGTCGTCGTATCTCGCTGGGCATGAAGCAGTGCAAGGCAAACCCTTGGGACGACTTCGGCGTGACCCACAAGAAGGGCGATAAGGTCAAGGGCGCGATCAAGTCGATCACCGACTTCGGCGTGTTCATCGGCCTGCCAGGCAACATCGACGGCCTGGTGCACCTGTCCGACCTGTCCTGGACCGAGTCCGGCGAAGAAGCCGTGCGCAAGTTCAAGAAAGGTGACGAACTGGAAGCCGTGGTTCTGGCAATCGACGTTGAGCGTGAGCGCGTTTCCCTGGGCGTTAAGCAACTGGAAGGCGATCCATTCAACAACTACGCAGCCATGAACGACAAGGGCTCCCTGGTTACCGGTACCGTTAAGTCGGTTGAGCCAAAAGGCGCCGTGATCCAGCTGTCCGAAGAAGTTGAAGGCTACCTGCGCGCTTCCGAAATCTCCCGCGACCGCGTGGAAGATGCCGGCACCCACCTGAAGGTTGGTGATTCCGTGGAAGCCCTGGTGATCAACATCGATCGCAAGGCACGTTCGATCCAGCTGTCGATCAAAGCTAAAGACAGTGCTGACACCGCTGAAGTGATGTCGAAGATGGCCGCTGACTCCAGCGCCGCTTCCGGCACCACCAGCCTGGGCGCACTGCTGAAAGCCAAGTTCGACAACAAGAACTAATCTACCGAGTACTTAGATGACTAAGTCCGAATTGATCAACCGCCTGGCTGAGCGTTACTCTCAGCTGGTGGCCAAAGATGCGGAGTACGCCGTCAAGACCATTCTCGATGCGATGACCAACGCCTTGGCCGAAGGCCAGCGCATCGAGATCCGTGGTTTTGGCAGCTTTGCCCTGAATTCGCGGCCGCCACGCATTGGACGCAATCCCAAGTCCGGCGACAAAGTGATGGTGCCTGAAAAACGGGTGCCGCACTTCAAGCCTGGCAAGCAGCTGCGCGAGCGGGTCGATGCGATGGTCGGGCAACCGATCATTGAGGACTGAGTCTCTGGCACAGTAGAATGAAGGGGCGGGCATTTGCCTGCCCCTTTTTTTGTTGTTTAGAACCGGTAAACCAGTGTCTGACCCCGAGGGTCAGACACTGGTTTACCGGTTTTAAAGATAGGAACCGAGAATGAAATTTATTTCCACCGCCTTCGGCGTTGTCCTGTTTGTCCTGTTCTTTGGTTTTGCCCTGAAAAATTCGCAGGAAGTCGACCTGCACCTGTTCCTGAATTACGAGCTGCGCGGACCACTGGTGCTGATGCTGCTGGCCTTCTTCGTGGCCGGCGCCGCCCTGTGCATCCTGGCGCTGACTCCTACCTTGTTCCGCCAACGCCGCGAATCGAACAAGCAGAAATCCACCATCCAATCCCTGCAGAGCGCGGCCATGCAAGTGAACGAGCGCCCGCTGCCGGACAGCATCAACACCCAGCAATAAGAGAAATATGGATTTTGAACTCTGGTGGCTGCTGGGCATCCCAGCTATGTTTGCCCTCGGCTGGATCGCCGCTCGCGTCGATATCCGCGCCGTGGTATCCGAATCGCGCACCCTGCCGCGCGGCTATTTCCGTGGCCTGAACCATCTGCTGAACGACCAGCCGGACAAGGCCATCGACTCCTTCATCGAGATCGTCAAGCTCGATCCCGAAACCGCCGACATGCACTTCGCACTGGGCAACCTGTTCCGCCGCCGCGGCGAGACGGAGCGCGCCATCCGCGTGCACCAGAACCTCTTGTCGCGTCCCGACCTGCCGACCGAACAGCGCGCCCAGGCGGAATATGAGCTGGGCCAGGATTACCTGAAGGCCGGCCTGCTGGACCGCGCGGAGGAAACCTACACCCGCCTGCTCGACACCACCTACGCCGTGCAGGGCCGCAAGGCGCTGCTGGAAATCTACCAGCGCGAAAAGGAATGGAAGCGCGCCATCGAAGCCGCGCTGGCGCTGCAGGAAGCCGGCGCCGGCTCGCGCCAGAAAGAAATCTCGCAGTTCTACTGTGAACTGGCGCAGGACGCGCTGGTGCACATGAAGCCCGAAGAAGCGGAAAGCCTGCTGGAACAAGCGCTGCAAGCCGACCGTTCGAGCGTGCGTGCCACCATCTTGTGCGGCGACGCGCAGCTGGCAAAAGGCGACACCGAAGCCGCGCTGCTCACCTGGCGCCGCGTCGAGCAGCAATCCGTGCCGCACACCGCCCTGGTGGCAACACGCCTGATGGACGGCTACCGCAAGGTCGGCCGCCCGCAGGAAGGTGTCAGCCTGCTGAAGTCCTACCTGGAACAGGCCTCCTCGATCGACTTGCTGGAAGTGGTGTTCAAAGCCGTCATCGAACTGGAAGGCGTGGACACCGCCAAGCAGGTTGTGCTCGACGAACTGCGCCGCACGCCGACCCTGCTCGGCCTCGACAAGCTGCTGGAAGCGCGCATGATGGATGCGCCGGCCTCCGTGCTGTCGGAGCTGTCGATGGTAAAAAACCTGGTGCACGGCTACACGCAAAAGCTGGCGCGCTACCAGTGCAGCCACTGCGGCTTCAAAGCCCGCCAGTTTTACTGGCATTGCCCAGGATGCAGCCGTTGGGATTCCTACCCGCCGCGCCGCACCGAAGAACTCAACGTAATGAACTGATATGAGCAAAGCGCCCGCACTCGACAAAGTACGCATCCTGGTCGCAGGCGACGTCATGCTGGACCGTTACTGGTTCGGCGACGTCAGCCGTATTTCGCCGGAAGCCCCGGTACCCGTGGTGCGCATCGAACGCCGCGAAGCCCGGCTGGGCGGCGCCGCCAACGTCGCACGCAATTCCGCGGCGCTGGGCGCGCACGCCGGCCTGCTCGGCATCGTCGGCGCCGACGAAGCCGGTGCGGAAGTGGAGCAACTGCTGCAAAGCGGCGGCATCCACAGCTACCTGAAACACGACAGCGCGATTTCCACCATCATCAAGCTGCGCGTGATCGGCCGCCAGCAGCAGATGGTGCGCATCGACTTCGAAGAACCGCCAAGCGACGCCGTGCTGCGCAACAAGCTGGTGCAGTTCAAGACGCTGTTGCCGGAATACGACGTGATCGTGCTGTCCGACTACAACAAGGGCGGCCTGGTCGACGTGGCTGAAATGATCGCCACCGCACGCGCGGCCGGCAAGATCGTGATGGTCGACCCGAAAGGCGACGACTTCTCGCCATACAAGGGCGCCACCGTACTGACCCCGAACAAGTCGGAACTGAAGCGTATCGTCGGCACCTGGAACAGCGAAGAGCAACTGGTGAGCAAGGCGCAAAACCTGCGCGCCGAACTCTCGCTGGACGCATTGCTGCTGACCCGCTCGGAAGAGGGCATGACCCTGTTCACCGACGAAGGCATCTTCAACGTGCAGGCCAGCGCGCGCGAAGTGTTCGACGTCTCCGGCGCCGGCGACACCGTGATCGCCACCATGGCCGCCATGCTGGGCGCCGGCGCCGGCTGGCAAGAAGCGGTCGAAACTGCCAACCGCGCCGGCGGCATCGTGGTCGGCAAGCTCGGCACCGCCACCGTCACCCGCGACGAACTATTTGCTTAAAAGTCGGGGTCAGCTCCGGCAATCGGACAAAAGGCGCACATTCGTGCGCCTTTTGTCCGATTGCCGGAGCTGACCCCGACTTTCATGTGCGTGGGCGGGAAGCGATTTTTTGTTATATTGGCAATCCGTTTATTCTTTCCGGACTGCCATGCGCCTGCTCATCCTTTCCCTGCTTGCCGCGATCTCGGTGCAAGCACACGCCCAACCTAATTTCTCCAAAGACATTGCCGGCGGCAGCGATCATCCGTTGCTGCATCGTTATGAGGGGTCGATGCTGTATATGTTCGGCGGCGAGAACCTGGGGCCGGCCCGCATCGTCGATAGCGAGGCTGGCAAGCCGGTGCTGCGCAAGGTGGAAGGCAAGACCGCCAACCGCTTTTACTGGGGCCCGAAAGGCCGCAGTGCGCTGGAAATCCACCGCAACTACCAGCAGGCGCTGACTGCCGCCGGCTTCAAGATCCTGTACGCCTGCGAGACCGACCAGTGCGAAAAGGCCAAGGTGCAGCACCTGGTGCAGGAGCTGCCGCGCGAAGCGAACTGGAAGTCGTTTGACGCGTATGTCAGCAGCATCTTCAACAGCGCCAACCAGCCGCGCTTCCACTTGGTCAGCGCTGCCAAGGCCGGGCCGGGCGGCAATACCCATGTCATGGTTGCATTGTCCGAATACACGGATTACCAGCGCGTGCGCCAGTTCGTGCAAATCGTCGAACCGACCGTGATGGAAGGCGGCAAGGTGACTGTCGATACGCGCGCCATCCAGGATGGTTTGCAGCGCGATGGCAAAGTGGCGCTGTATGGCGTGACCTTCGACACCAACAAGGCCGTGATTCGCGATCAATCCAGTGAACAGCTGGAACAGATGGCCAAGGCACTGCAGGCGCAGCCCAAGATGAAAGTCTTCATCGTCGGCCACACCGATGACCAGGGCGAGTTCGAGGCCAACCTGGTCTTGTCGCAGAAGCGTGCCCAGGCCGTGGCCGAAGCGCTGGCCTCCAAGTACGGCATTCCCGCCAACCGCATGATGCCGCGCGGCGTCGCCAATATGGCGCCAGTGGCCAGCAACGCCAGCGACGAAGGCCGCGCCAAGAACCGTCGTGTGGAATTAGTCGTGCGTTGATTGATCTGCCTCAAACTACGCGTGGCTCGCGTCAGCCGGAAGGCGCGGGCCGCGTTGTGGCTGAACGAGGTCTTCTCGTGTCCACATATGGAGGTAATCATGATCAGGAAACTGTTGCTTGCCGTCGCCACGCTGGCCGCTTGCATGGGCATGGCGTTCGCCCAGGTTGATGTGAACAAGGCCGACCAGGCCGCACTCGATGGCGTCAAGGGTATCGGCCCGGCCAAGTCCAAAGCGATCATGGCGGAACGCGCCAAAGGGGAGTTCAAGGATTGGGCCGACCTGGAACAGCGCGTCAAAGGCATCGGCGAGAAAAACGCCATGAAGTTGTCGGAGGCCGGGCTGATGGTCAACGGCAAGTCGCGCGACGGCGCCGCGCCTGTCCGTAAGGAAGCCGCGCGCAAGTAAGGTCAATTCGCTGCGGTAGTCCGCAGGTATCGGCGCTTATCGGCAAGGGGAGGCGTTCATCGCATGCTTCCCCTAACGCCTGCGGCCTGGGGCACAGTTACGGACATGACAATGTCGTCATGCCATGAGAAACTACCGCCCCATGAAACCCCACGTCGTACTGCTTGCAGCACTAAGCGCCATCTCATTGCTGGCGCTTGCACAACCCACTTCACAGCTCGATCCTGCCTGGTCGGTCGGCAGCGAAAATAACAATTATGAAGGCGGCATCGCCGATTTCGGTTTCGCTCGTGGCGGCAGCGCGAAATTCCTGCGTGCGAACAAAGCCGGAGAGCGGGATTGGGGCAGTCTGGCGCAGGGATTCAATGCCGCACAGTATCGAGGCAAACGGGTGCGGTTCCAGGCACAGGTTCGCACCGAGGGCATCACCGACTGGAGCGGCTTGTGGATGCGGGTCGATTGCCAGGGTGATCGTTCTTGCGCGTTCTATAACAGCGAGGACAACGCAATTGTCGGCACTCATGACTGGCAACTGCGTAGCGTTACACTGGAGGTTCCGGAAAACGCCAGGACAATCGTGCTGGGGGTGATTGCGGCAGGCAGGGGGACCGTCTGGATCGACGAATTGAAAATTGAAGCCGTAGGCAGCGAGGTGCCAGTCGACGTCCAGCCTTCTTTTGAAGAAATGATGGAACGGCGCAGCATGCCGAGCCTGTGATGGACATGCCACCCTCACCCTTGTCCGCCAAGCGTTTTGGCCCGATGCCTGCGTTGCAGCAGCTGGTTAGCTGCACGCGCCGCCAATTCGTCCTGAGCGCATTGCATATTCTTCTGGTTACTGCTGTCTTCCTGTGGCGCCAATGGTATGACCTGCTTGTGCTATTTGCCTGCCTGCTTCTGGCCGCTGCGCTGGTATTGCCCGGCGAAGCCTTGCTGCGCCGGGTGTTGCCGACGGATGCCGGCTGGCGCTGGTGCTGGGCGGCGCAGCCACCGTTGCTGGCGCTGGGGGCCAGCGCCGCGACCCTTGCCTATGTTTATGCGACAAAGACCCTGCACTTGAAGGCGCTGGGCGGCGCGCAGATGTTGGGAAGTGCGCTGGCGTTTGGCGCGCTGGTTGCCGTGGTTCCGCTGCTGTATGCGCAGCGCCAGGCCAATGCCCTGCGATTGTCGGAACTGCAGCGTGTGGCGCTGTCTGCTGAGCTGAAGTCGCTGCAGGCGCAGGTGGAGCCGCACTTCCTGTACAACACGCTGGCCAATACGCGCTACCTGGCGCGCCATGCGCCGGAACGCGCGGTGGAGATGCTCGATCACCTGATTGCTTACTTGCGCACGGCATTGCCCGACATGCGCACGCCGTCGTCCACGCTGGCCCGGGAGTGCGAACTGGCGGGCCATTACCTGGCGCTGATGGAAATCCGTTTCGGCACGCGGCTCGCGACCAGAATCGCTTGCCCTGAAGATCTGGGCAGCTTGCCCGTCCCGCCGATGATGCTGATGTCATTGGTCGAAAACGCGGTGCAGCACGGCGTCGAACCGAAACCGGGCGCCGTATGCGTGAGCGTCGCAGCAGCACTGCGCGGTGATGGCCGGTTGGGCATCGTCGTGCGTGACGACGGTGCCGGCGTGCAGTCCGGGCAGGGCGCCACGCTGCTGGGCAGCGGGGTTGGGCTGCGCAATGTGCGTGAACGACTGCAGGCCCTGTATGGCGGCCTGGCCGCTTTTGAACTGCGGCAGGCAGCCGATGGCGCGACCGAGGCGGAACTGCTGTTGCCGGTCGAGGGGCGCGCATGAAACCACGCATTCTGATCGCCGATGATGAGCCGCTGCTGCGCGCGGAGTTGCGCCAGCTGCTCACCGCGTTGTGGCCGGAGGCGGAACTCCTGCCCGATGCAGCAGATGGTTTCGAGGCGCTGCGGCTGGCACGCGAGATGGCGCCTGACGTGGCTTTTCTTGATATCCGCATGCCCGGATTGGATGGGCTGCAGCTTGCGGCCGCATTCGGCTCGCGCACGCACGTGGTATTCGTCACCGCATACAATGAGCACGCGCTGGCCGCGTTCGAACAGGGCGCACACGATTACTTGCTGAAGCCGGTCGATGCGGCGCGATTGGCGCGTACAGTTGAGCGGTTGCGCGGACGCCTCCTGTTGCCGCCGCCGGATTTGCGCCGCATTGCTGCCGACGTTCGCGCGGCAAGCACGGCACCGCTGCAAGTGGCGCCGGCGCCGTCATGGATCCAGGCTTCGGTGGGGCAGGCGGTTCATTTCATCGACCTGTGCGACATACTGTATTTCGTGGCCGAGGACAAGTACACGCGCGTGGTGGCGCAGGAATTGGAGGCGCACATCCGCACGCCGCTCAAGGAACTCGCCGAAACGTTGGAAGGAGGGGGATTCTGGCAGGTGCACCGCAGCTACGTGGTGGCAGTGAAGCGCATTGCCGCCGCCGTGCGTGACGGCGACAACGCGATGTGGCTCTCTTTACGCGGGCACGGAGCGCGGCTGCCGGTCAGCCAGCGCTTCCAGCACCGTTTCAAGGGGATGTGACCGGCAGGTTGGCCAGGAAGGTGTGGATCTGCGATACCACGGCCGCGCCTTCGCCGACACCGGCTGCAACGCGCTTGGTGGAGCTGGAGCGCACGTCGCCAATCGCAAACACGCCGGGCACGCTGGTTTCCAGCGGTGCGCGTTGCGGCGCATCGGCCAGCGTCATCTTGGCGCGGCATTGGTCCTTGATCGCATCGAAGCCGGTGCGGATGAACCCTTGCGCATCAACCTCCACGCCGCAATCGGCCAGCCAGGCAGTATTCGGGTCGGCGCCGATGAACAGGAACAGGCGGCATACGTCGCAGCCATCGACTTCGCCGGTATCCTTGCAACGGAAGGTGACGCGCGACAGGCCGTCATCATTGCCTTCCAGCGCCACGATCTCCGTATGCGTATGCAGTTCGATGTTCGGCGTGGCCTTGATGCGGTCGATCAGGTAGGTCGACATGGTAGCCTTCAGGCCGTCGCCACGGATCACCATGTGCACCTTGGAGGCGTGGCCCGAGAGGAATACGGCGGCCTGGCCGGCCGAATTGCCGCCGCCAACCAGCACCACTTCCTCCGACTTGCACAGCTTGGCCTCGATCGGCGAGGCCCAGAAATAGATGCCGCGGCCTTCGAATTCGCCGATGTTGTCGAGGGCGGGGCGCTTGTAGCGCGCACCGCTGGCCAGCACCACGGTCTTGGCGCGCACCACTTGTCCGCCCGCGATCTCCACGCGCAGCGGCCAGCTGTCGCACAGCAGCCGGGTGGCTGGCGCTGGAATGGCGACTTCCACGCCGAACTTCTGGGCTTGCACGAAGGCGCGGCCGGCCAGTGCGCCGCCGGAGATGCCGGTCGGGAAGCCGAGGTAGTTTTCAATGCGCGCACTGGCTGCTGCCTGGCCGCCAAAGGCGCGCTGCTCGAGTGCTAGCACGGACAAGCCTTCCGACCCGGCGTATACCGACGTTGCCAGGCCGGCAGGGCCGGCGCCGACCACCACCACGTCCCACAGTTTTTCAGTATCGATGTCGGGCAGCAGGCCGATGCAATAGCCAACTTCCGCGTTGCTCGGATTCTTTTTCACCGCGCCGTCCGGGCACACCACCAGCGGCCAGTCGTCCGGCCCCGGCTGGTAGTACTCGCATAGTGCGCGCGCCTGCTCGTCATCCTTCGGATCGAGGATGCGGTAAGGGTAGCCATTGCTGCTCAAGAAGCTGCGCAGGTGGAACAGGGCCGCATTGCCGGATGGGGAAACCAGTACCAGGCCGCCGCCTTCGGTCTCCAGCAAGCCGACGCGGCGCAGGATCAGGGCGCGCACGATGCGTTCGCCTAGTTCCGCTTCCGCGATCACCAGCGCGCGCAGGTTTTCCGGCGACACTTCCAGCACTTCGACATCGTCCTTGGCGGTGGCATTGACCAGGGAAGGGCGGCCGGAAAGCTGCGAGACCTCGGCAGTGAATTCGCCCGGACCGTGCTCGGTCAGGAATTCCGAATTGCCAAGTCCATCGTATTTGCAGATAGTGATCGTGCCTTTCAGCCCGACCAGCAAGCCAAAGCAGGTGTGTCCGGCTTCGAGGATGCGCACGCCGCGCGCATACTGGCGCACCGCGCCAAAGCGGTGCAGGCGCTTGACTTCCTGCTCGGTCAGCACCGGGTTGACCTGGTGCCGGCGGCTCTCCAAGGTGGACGGCATGGAGATGACTTCAGTGTCGCTCATGGGGAAAGGCTCCTCTATTAATGCATGTAGTTTAATGCAATTGCCCGGGCCTGCTATGATTTACCATGACCTTTACCATCCGACCGCTGCACCCGGAAGAATTGGGCTCCTTCTTCCATTACCTGAACGACCACCTGCTGGATAATGGACGCGATGGCACGCCCTTGTTCCAGCCCATGTCGCGAACCAGCGCTGGTTTCCCGCCGGAGAAGGTGAATGGCTTCAGCACCGGGCTCCAGGCCAACTTCGGCCAGCAAGGCTGGCGCCGCGTCTGGATCGCGCTGCGCGAAGGTGAAATCATGGGACACATCGACCTGCGCTCGCGCCCCGAAGCGACGGCACGCCATCGCTGCCTGCTGGGCATGGGCGTGCACCGCGCCGCGCGCCGCAGCGGCCTCGGCGCCGCGCTGGTAGCAACGGCAGCTGGCTGGGCGCGCGAACAGGGCCTGGAATGGGTGGACCTGGAAGTCCTGGCGGGCAATGCCCCGGCCCGCGGCTTATACCGGAAATGCGGCTTCGTGCAGACTGGCGAGATCGCGGACCTGTTCCGGATCGACGGCGAAAGCCTGGGCTATGTCTTCATGTCCCTGCACCTCGCCTCCGAAGCGGATAAAATGGTCGTTTGACAGAACAATACATAGCAGGAACCATGGGATACAAAACAATCGCCGATACCATCGGTAACACGCCGCTGGTGCAGCTGGTACGCATCCCCGGCGCGGACGCTGCCGCGCGCGGCAACATCATCCTCGGCAAGCTGGAAGGCGACAATCCGGCCGGTTCGGTCAAGGACCGTGCCGCCATGTCGATGCTGCGCCGGGCCGAAGAGCGCGGCCAGATCAAGCCGGGCGACACCCTGATCGAGGCCACCAGCGGCAATACCGGTATCGCACTGGCCATGGCTGCAGCCATTCGCGGCTACAAGATGATCCTGCTGATGCCGGAGAACCTGAGCGAAGAGCGCCGCATGAGCATGGCGGCCTATGGCGCCAACATCATCCTGACCCCGAAAACCGGCGGCATGGAATACGCGCGCGACCTGGCTGAGCAGATGCAGAAGGACGGCAAAGGCATCATCCTCGACCAGTTTGCCAACGGCGACAACCCGCGCGCCCACTACGAGGGCACCGGCCCGGAAATCTGGCGCGATACTGACGGCCGCGTGACGCACTTCGTCTCCGCCATGGGCACCACCGGCACCATCATGGGCGTGTCGCAATACCTGAAGGAGCAGAGCGAGAGTATCCGCATCATTGGCGCGCAGCCGGAAGAGGGCTCATCGATTCCCGGCATCCGCAAATGGCCGGAAGCCTACCTGCCGAAGATTTACGACAAGGCGCGCGTGGATCAGGTGGAATACGTGTCGCAGGCAGCGGCGGAACGCATGGCGCGCCGTTTGGCTGCGGAAGAAGGTATCTTCTGCGGAATTTCGGCAGCGGGTGCCTGTGAGATTGCGCTGCGCATTTCGCAGCAAGTGGAAAACGCGACGATCGTGTTCATCGTCTGCGATCGCGGCGACCGCTATTTGTCGACCGGGGTGTTCCCGGCTTAAGCACAACGGTGCTCACCCTCCCCGGGCGGGGAGGGTGAACCAAGAGCTGGAATCAGCCCTTGTTTTCGGAGCCTGCGCCCTCTTTCGGCTTGAACTGCTTGTCGCTGATGCGGAACTTATTGCGGCGGTCGCCCATCAGGTAGCGCAGGTCACGGATGCTCAGGTCGGAAACCTCGTGCATGCGGATCAGCAGCGATGCGCCAACCGGCAGGCGGTGGTGGCGAATTTTGGAGATCACAGGCGGCGCCACTTCCAGAGCGCGCGACAGTGCCGCATCGTTCTTCAGGCGCAGGTTTTCGATCAGGGTGTCGAGCAGACGGTTCGGATTGTACTGCAGCAGATCATCGCCTTCCGATTCGTTGTTCATATCGTTACCGACTTGGTTGGTCATGTCTTCTGTTCCTTCTCTAAAGTTGTCCTGCTAACGACCCAAATCCTGCGACGGATTCCTGTTTAACAAGTTTCATAATATATACACAATTGTACAACAGTGCGGTCAGCAGTACTTGCGTGCAACAAAAAATAGTATATTGCTCTCGAAACGCGTTGTCGTATCGCAACATTCTGAGAGAATTCTACCTTAATTTTTGTGTTAGGGTAATTCTATACTCTTGTATATCACACAAGTTACACGCGGTTACAAAGTTTCTTTCAATGAAAGCTTTACGGCACGCCCGAGTTCGACTACCGACATGGCATAGAAATAACTCCGGTTGTACTTTGTGATAGAAAAGAAATTATTGCTCGCAACCCAGTATTCGGTGGGATCCGAGCCGTTCTGCAGATCAACAAGACCATACAGGCCCGGCGGCAGGTCGCTATCGGGGTGTACGCCGGCAGCCAGCAGGTCGGCGCCGCTGACCTGGGCTTCCAGGCCGGTGTTCAGGTATTTCTCCCAACCGCGCTCGGGCGAGACGGTGGCCGGATAAGCCAGCCGCGCCGGATCGTCGCGCTTCCAGCCGTGCGCCACCAGGAAATTGGCAACGCTGCCGATGGCGTCGGCCGCCGAGTTGCGCAAGTCGACCTTGCCGTCGCCGTCGAAATCCACGCCCAGCTTGTAGATATTGCTTGGCATGAATTGCGGCATGCCGACTGCGCCGGCGTAGGAGCCGGTCAGCGACAGCGGGTCGATCCCGGCCTGGCGTGCCGAGACGATGGCGGACTCCAGCTCGCCACGGAAGAATTCCATGCGCGCTTCGCGGTTCGGCGTCAATGGGTAGGAGAAGGCCAGGGTGGCCAGCACATCGAGTACACGGAACTTGCCCATGTCGCGGCCGTAGATGGTTTCCACGCCGATGATGCCGACGATGATTTCGGCCGGCACGCCGTACAGCGCTTCGGCGCGCGCCAGGGTGTCGCGGTTGGCGTTCCAGAATTCGGCGCCCGCATTGATCCGCCTCGGTTCGATGAAGCGGCTGCTATAGGCTTGCCAGTTCTTTGGCTTGCCCGGCGGCGCCGGCTTCACCAGCTGCACCGCCGCGTCGATATAGCGTACTTCAAGGAACAGTTTTTCGGATTCGGCAACCGGCACACCGTGTTTCAGTTCCATGTCGCCCATGAACTGCTGCACATCCTTCCATTGGCCGAAGTTGACGAATTCGCCGCTGTAATCGATTGCGGGCTTCTTAGGCGCCGGCCGCGCTTTCGCGGGCTTGCGCGGGGCGGCATCGGCCGCCGGCGCCAGGGCCAGGCCGAAGCAGGCCATGGCCAGCATGGTGGTGGGGAAATTCTTTAAAAAAGTCATCGGGATTGCTTCAGCAAACTGTTCAGCCGTGCAACGGGCTGATGTTCTCGTTGTGCTGCCGGCGCGCCATATTTGAGTGCGCCGTACAGCTCCAGGAATCCGGTCATGGCAGCTATTTTCTCGCGCGGCAATTTCAGCTGCCGCACGCGTTGCGCCAGGTCCAGCGGGCCTTCGTCCGGCGCCTTGTCCACGCCATGGCGCGCAAGTTGGCGGCAGAAGGCGAGGTAGGCGGCATCGACGGGATCGCGCGCACGTTCGGTGCGGCGGTATTTCATCCACAGCACCAGCCCGGCACACAGGGCCAATCCTGCCAGCAGGCGCCAGTTGCCAAAGGCGGCTGCCAGTGCTTTGAAGAAATCTTGCTGCCTGTTTGGATTGTAATCGAGGATCCATTGATTCCAAGCATTATTCATCGCGCTGAAGCTGAAACGCATCTGCGCCAGCCAGGAGTACTGGTCGCGCGCCAGCTCGGCCAAGCCTTGCAAACCGAAAGGTGCTTCACGCGGCAAGGCTTGTGCCAGGCTGCTGCGAATGCGTTCAGGCGCGACGGCCGCGGTGGGGTCGATCCGCGTCCAGCCGCGCTGGGGCCCGAGCCAGACTTCGCTCCAGGCATGGGCGTCGGACTGGCGTACCGTGTAATAGCCGTCGACCGGATTGCGCTCGCCGCCCTGGTAGCCGTTCACCACGCGCGCCGGAAGGCCGGCCGCGCGCATCACGTAGACGAACGAGCCGGAATAATGTTCGCAGAAACCCTTGCGTGTATCGAACAGGAATTCGTCGATTTCATCGCGCCCAAGCCGGCCCGGCTCCAGCGTATATTCGAAGCCTTTGCGGAACATGTCCAGCACCGCCGCGATGGCCGCATCGTCGCCGCGTTCGGCGCGCAAGGCCTGGATCTGCGCCGCGTAGCGCAGCGTGCGCGGATTGAAGCCTTGCGGTAGCTGCAGCCAGCGCTCAAGGGTCTCCGGCTCAAGGCCTGGCTGCGCGATGTACTTCGGGTGTGCCACGGACGTGTAGCGCAGGCGCTTGTCGCTGCTGGCGCCCACCAATTGCTCCAGCTCCGCGGTGTAGGCCGGGTTGCCGCCGTCGACGCTCGGACCCGGTTCGCTCAGCTCCAGCATGAACAGGAATTGGCGGCGGCCCGGTTCCAGTGTCACCTCGTAGGGATAGGACGGTCCTTTCCAGGCCAGTTGCCGGGCCAGGCGTAACTGGGCGACGGGATGCAGCGGCCGGCCGATGCGGCTCCAGGCGCGCCCGTCGTAGTTGCTCAGCACCGGACCGCGCCAGTAGAGCTGTTCCTGCGGTGGCGCGGCGCCATCGAAGCGGGCGCGGAACGCCACCTCTTCCGACAGCGCCAGGCTGGTCATGGAGCCCGGCGACATGGTGTCGGACATGCCGCTCTTGCCGCCGGCATCGCCCGGCAAGCCCCACAGCGGACCCTGGATGCGTGGGAAGCCGACGAACAGCAGCACGCCCAGCGGCGCCGCAATCAGGAAGACGCGTGCGGCCAGCTTCAGGCGCGCGGCCAGCGGCGGCACGGTGCCGGTGAACTGGAAGGTGATCTGCGCCGACAGCAGCACGATGATGGTGGCAATCATCACCAGCGCGGTGAGGATCGACTGCGAGTAGAAGAAATTCGTCAGCAGCAGGAAGAAGCTGAGGAAGATCACCACGAACAGGTCGCGCCGCGCATGCATCTCCAGCAGCTTGAAGGTCAGCAGCAGGGCCAGCATCGTCACGCCCGGTTCGCGTCCGAGCAGGGTGCGGAAGGTCAGGTACACGCCGCCCATGGCCAGCAGCGAGACCGGCAGCAGCAGCCACATTGGCGGCAGGCGGCTGCCGCGCAGGGTAATCGCCCCGCGCCAGCACAATGTCAGGCAAACCGTGGCCGAAGTCCACAGCGGCAGGTGGCCGAAGTGGGGCGCCAGCACCATCACCGCCGCCAGCAGCAGCAGCAGGGTATCGGCCTTGTCGCGCGTCAGGCGGCTGGCCATGCCGGCCAGGCGGGCTATCATGTGCCCTCCTTGCCATGCAGGGCCAGCACGCGCAGGCATTCGGCGCAATGCGCTTCGCCCAGGCCTTGCGCGATCTCGCGATGGCCGACATGCAGGGCATAGGGCAGGGCGCGCCGCTCCGCTTCCAGCACCCAGGCGGTCAAGCGGGACAGGCGCACTTCGATATCGAGCAGCGGCGGCAGCGCATCCAGGTCCAGCAGCAGGTCGGACACGGCGCCGCCTTCGAAATGCTTGCTCACCAGGTGGCCGCCATCGGCCGGATGCAGGCGTGCGATCTGGCGCCAGGCCAGGTGGCGCATCGGGTCGCCCGGCTGGTAGTTGCGGATGCCGGAAAAATTATCCAGGCCGACGGTGCCGTAGCCATCCTCGCGCGCGGCGCCGGTGGTGGGCAGCGGCGGCGGCGCAGCTTCCGGCTGCGGGTAGACCAGCACTTTCAGGTCCGGCTGCCAGTACGACCAGGAGCCGAACAGGCCAAGCGGGAAGCGGGTGAACAGGCGCACGCGCGGCGCTGCCAGCCAGCCGCGTTGGGCGCTGGGGCGCGACAGCATCACGGCGGCACTGCCCTTGGACGCGACGTCGATCGACTGGCGTGGTTCGCCCTCGTCCTGGAAACCGAGCCAGATCGCGTAGCGCGCGCGCGGTGTGGCATTGCGCACCAGCAGTTCGAACTGGGCCTCGTCGCCGGCGAACACCGGCTGGGCGCGGCCGGGGGCCAGGTGCAGGAAGGCCAGGTTCTTGGCCGTCATGTACATGTCGACGATGGCGCAGGACCCGGTGAAGAAGGTCAGCACGAAGCCCAGGCCCAGGTTGTAGTTGATGGAGCCGATCAGCATGATCAGCAGCAGTCCGACAAAGGCCAGGCCGGGCCTGGTCGGCAGGATGAAGACGCGGCGCATCACGAGATGCACCTCGCCCGGTTCCTTTTCCTTCAGCTGGAACAGCCAGCGGTCAAGCATTCTCCGCGCTGGAGCAAGCATGGCTTAAACCGCTACCGATTTTTGCAGTTGCAGCACCAGGTCGCGGCTGGCCAGCGCAGTGCCGTGCGAAGACTTGAGCGGGCGCAGGCGGTGCGCGCAGACCGGCACCAGCACGGCCTGCACGTCTTCCGGCATGACGTGGTCGCGGCCTTCCAGCGCAGCCCAGGCGCGGGCCGCCTGCAACAGGGCCAGCGCGGCGCGCGGGCTCAGTCCTTCGGCAAAGAAGCCGTTCTGGCGCGAAGCCTGCGCCAGCGCCTGCACATAATCGATCAGGGCCGGAGCGGCGTGGATCTGGCGCAGCGACTGCTGGGCGGCGAACAGTTCGGCCGGCGTCATGGCCGGCGGCAGGTGCTTGAGCATCTGGCGGCGGTCTTCGCCCATCAGCAGCGCGCGTTCGGCGGCGGCGTCCGGATAACCGAGCGAGATGCACATCAGGAAGCGGTCGAGCTGCGATTCCGGCAGCGGGAAGGTGCCGACCTGGTGGATCGGGTTCTGCGTCGCGATCACGAAGAACGGCTCGGGCAGGGGCCGGGTCACGCCATCGGCCGAGACCTGGCGCTCTTCCATCGCTTCCAGCAGGCCGGACTGGGTCTTCGGCGTGGCGCGGTTGATTTCGTCGGCCAGCAGCACCTGCGTGAAGATCGGGCCGGGGTGGAAGCTGAAGGCGTTCAGCTCGCGTTCATAGATCGAAACGCCGGCCACGTCGGCCGGCAGCAGGTCGCTGGTGAACTGGATACGGTTGAACTGCAGGCCCAGCGACAGCGCCAAAGCGTGCGACAGCGTGGTCTTGCCGACTCCCGGCAAGTCTTCCAATAAAAGGTGGCCGCCGGCCAGCAGGCAAGTCAGGGACTGGCGTACTTGCAATTCCTTGCCAACGATGACCTGCCCAACCTGGCGTGCTACGGCGTGTAATTTGGTATACATGGTTTTGGTACTCATCCCGCCGCGTGGTAGATTAGTCGCATTCTATGCGAGAACGCGATTCATGAGCACAGCAATTTACAGCCATCCCGACTGCCAGCGCCACGAAATGGGCGACTGGCATCCCGAATGTCCGGCGCGCCTGCAGGCCATTGCCGACCAGTTGATCAATGCCCACATCGACGACCTGCTGGATCACCGCGACGCGCCGCTGGCCGATGAAGCTTCGATCGCGCGCAACCACACTGCCAATGCCATCGCTATCGTGCGCGACCACCTGCCGTGCGCCGGCGACTACTATCCGATCGATGGCGATACTTCGCTGAACGCCCATAGCTGGCAGGCCGCGCGCCGCGCCGCCGGCGCCGCGCTGGCCGCCACCGACGCCGTGCTCGATGGCGAGATCGACAATGCCTTCTGTGCGGTGCGCCCGCCAGGCCACCATGCGCGGCCGACCGAGCCGATGGGCTTCTGCCTATTCAATAATGTGGCGATCGCCGTCAAGCATGCGCTCGACGCGCGCGGCCTGGAGCGCGTGGCGGTGGTCGATTTCGACGTCCATCACGGCAACGGTACCGAGGAAGCGCTGCTCGACGAGCCGCGCGCGCTGATGGTGAGCTTTTTCCAGCATCCGTTCTATCCATATTGCGAAGTGCTGCCGGAGACGCCGAACCGCGTCAATGTGCCGGTGCCGGCCGGTTCCAAAGGCGACACGGTGCGCGCGCTGGTGCAGGAGAAATGGCTGCCGGCGCTGCATGCGTTCAAGCCGCAGATGATCTTCATCTCCGCCGGTTTTGACGCGCACCGCGAGGACGACCTGGGCGGCATGGGGCTGGTGGAAGCCGATTACGCCTGGATGACGCAGCAGGTGATGGAGGTCGCGCGCCAGCATGCGCAAGGCCGCATCGTGAGCTGCCTGGAAGGCGGCTACAACCTGTCGGCCCTGGGCCGCAGCGTGGTCGCCCATGTAAAGGCCCTGGCCGAGATCTGAGATGCTGCCGCTGTTGCTTGCGCTGGCCGGTGCCGGCGCCTTTCCCTACGAATCGCTGGCCACGCCGGCCAACTGCACCGTGCCCGAGTGGCCGCGCGAAGCGGTACGCTACGAAATCGAAGGCACCACCATGCTGCAGTTCCAGGTCGGCGCCGATGGCGCGGTGCGCAATGCGGAAGTAACGCAGGGCAGCGGCTGGAGCATCCTTGACCGGGCGGCGCTGGCCGGGCTGGCGCGCTGCCGTTTCAAGCCGGGGCTGGCCGCGGCGCGCGACGGCACGGTGTTCCCGCTGCAGTATGCCTGGACGCTGGAAGGCCCGGCGCCATTGCGGCCGATGCTGCTGCCCGGCAGCTGCGGCCCGTCGCAGCGCTTCCTGCGCTACGATAACCTGGACCAGCGGCCCGATGGCCGGGCTTCCATCAAGCTGCGCTTCCTGGTCGACCCGGAGGGCAAGGCCCAGCGCATCGTGCCGGAAGCGGCGCATTTCGACGCCGGCGTGCTGCGCGACGCGGTGAGCTGGCTGCAAACTTGTCGTTTCGGCATCTCGCCCAAGGCCTCTGGTGCCCGCACCGACACCTCGTTCGGCAGGGTGGTCTTGAGGTAAAATGGCGGATTGTTCATTCGATTCGTAAGGCAAGAGCATGTCTATCCAATGGTTCCCCGGGCATATGAACGCCGCCAAGAAAAAGGCGGCGGAACAGATGGCCGACGTCGATGTCGTCATCGAAGTGGTTGACGCGCGCCTGCCTGCGGCCAGCTGCAACCCGCTGGTGGAAGAACTGCGCAAATTCCGCCAACGCCCTTGTCTGAAGATCCTGAACAAGATCGACCTGGCCGACCCGGATGCCACCGCGGCCTGGATCCGCCATTTCGAGCAGGACAAGACCGTCACCGCCTATGCGATGACGACCAAGAAGCCGTCCGATGTGGCCAGGGTGATTTCCAAGGCGCGCAAGCTGGCGCCGCACCGCAACGAGGCGATCAAGCCGCTGCGCATGATGATCATGGGGATTCCCAACGTCGGCAAGTCGACCCTGATGAACGCGCTGCTCAATCGCCGCGTGGCGAAAGTGGGCGACGAGCCGGCCGTCACCAAGCAGCAGCAGAAGATCTACCTGGATCTGGAAACGGTGCTGATCGACACGCCGGGCCTGCTGTGGCCGAAGATCGAGATGCCGTCCGACGGCATGGCGCTGGCGGCTTCGCATGCGATCGGTGCCAATGCGCTGATCGAGGAAGAAGTGGCGGTATGGCTGGCGGAAGAACTGCTGAAGCGCTATCCGGACCTGCTGAAGGCGCGCTACAAGGCCGATGTGTCGGCCATGGATGGCGTGGCGCTGATCGAACGCGTGGCGCAATTGCGCAGCTACCGCCTGCGCGGCGGCGATTGGGACTTCGAGAAAGCTTCGCACATGCTGCTGCAGGATTACCGCAGCGGCGCGCTGGGCCGCATTTCGCTGGAAACGCCTGCCACCCGCGCCGAAGCGCTGGCAATCCATACGGAAGCGGAGCGCATCAAGGCGGAAGAGGCGGAGCGCAAGGCCGCCGAGAAGGAAGCCGAACGAATGAAGGGCAAGCGCGGGTCCTGAGCCGAACCGAGTCCGAACCGAGCCCTAACCGAGCTTGAAGCTGCTGACCGCCAGCGCCCCCATGAAGCGGTCTTCGTGATACACCACCTCGGCGGCCGCATCCTCGGCCGCACCCACCACCACCATCAAAGGCAGCAAGTGCTCTTCGCGCGGATGCGCCAGCCGCGCGGCCGGTGCACGCTCCCACTCCAGCAGGCGCCTTGTGCGCTCAGCGGGAGCCGCCGCCATGGTCTCGCGCAGCCAGCCATCGAACAGCTGCGAAGCTTCGGCGCCGCCGGCGTTGAAAGCGCGCAGGTTGTGATAACTCAGGCCGCTGCCGGCTATTAACACGCCCTCGGCGCGCAAGGGCCGCAGCAGGCGGCCGATTTCCAGGTGTTCGGCCGGGTCCAGGCCATGGCGCAGCGAGAGCTGCACGATCGGCACATCGGCTTGCGGGAAGGCGGGATACATGGCGCTGAACGTGCCGTGGTCGAAACCGCGCTCCGGATCAAGCCTGGCACGCGCGCCAAGCAGTTCGATCACGCGCGCAGCCACTTCCGGCGAACCCGGGGCAGGGTACTGGATCTGGTAAGTATGCGGCGGGAAGCCGCCGTAATCGTAGATCATCGGCGGCCTGGCCGACGATGAAACGAGGAACTCGCGTCCCTCCCAGTGTGCAGTAACAGCCAGCACGGCTTTCGGCTTGCCGCCGGCCTGGCGCGGCAGGTCGCGCAGCGATGCGTCCAGCTGGTCGTAAGCGTTGCCGAATTGGTCGCGCATCCAGGGCCAGGGGCCGCCGCCATGGGACAGGAAGAAGGTGGGCAAAGTAGTCATGCCCACCAATATACTCCGCTCAGGGATTCGTTGCAGACAGCGTCATCAAGGCAAACAGTCGCGCCGCGCGCATCCACGCCATTGCCAGCACCACCAGCTGCGCCAGCAGGAAGCCGGCCAGCAGCAGCAAGCCGTTGCTGCCTTCCACGTTAAAGCGCGCCAGGGCGAACAGGCCGGCCACCAGCAAGCCGGTTACGGTCAGCAGCAGGTAGCTGCCGAACATGGCCGCCGGGCGGCGCAGCAGCAACTTGAGGCCCCGCCACCAGGCCTTGACCGCGGACCTGCGGCGGCGGTCGATGGCCAGCTGGGCGCGCCCCGCGTCCAGTGACAGGTTGGCCAGGGCAAGCAGCAGCACGCCCAGCACGTTGGCGAACAGCGACCAGGCGTCGGCGCTGGATTCGAGGCTGGCCTTCTCGCTGAAGTCCTGCACGCTGTCGGCCAGCGCGCCGCTGACCGCCAGCGCCAGGCCGAGTGGGATCACCGCCCACAGCAGCATGCGGAACATGCGCGGGTATTCGCTCACCCCGCCTGCGAACAGTTGGCGGAAGCTGGCGGTCTCCTGCGCCCGCCCTGCAGTGACGATCACGCCGGTCAGGAAGGGCGACAGCAGCAGGGTCAGTACCAGCGCGCCGATGCCGCCAGCCTGCAGCGCCAGGCTATTGCGCTTGATTTCACCCATGATGTCTGCCAGTGCCAGCACGTCCAGCGCTTTGGCCAGTTCAGGCGCATGCACCGAATGGGAAAGAATGCCGGAAAGGGCACTCCACATCGGCAGCGCGAGCAGCAAGGCAGGCAACAGCGTGGCAGCGAGCCAGATGACAAGCAGGCGCCATTGCAGGGCGGCGCGGCTTGCGTTTTTCAGGTTGGCGGTCAGTTTCATAGGGTTGCGATGAAGGAGATCAGGGTCTGGACGATGGCCGCAAAGTCGAAGCTCCAGCGGCGTGAGGCGCGGCCGTCGGACTTGAGCGTACGGCTGTCATCGAGCTTGCTGACGTCGAGATGGTTGCTGCGGCCAGGGTCGATTTCGGCCGACACAGCCTTCGAAGGCCGGGTCCATTCGAAGGTCTGCCAGCGTTCTTCGCCGCGCCATTGCACGGTTTCCTTGCTGCCGTCGGCGAAAGTGACGACCAGGGTTTGCGGCACGTCGGCGCCGCGGCGGCGCACCGTGACCATGGTGTGGTAAGGGAAGGGGCCTTCGCCTTCTTTCGCATTCGGGTGCGCCTTCTCCCATGCCTTGCGTTGCTTGTCTTCCCGCTCCTCGGCCTGCTCCGCCGTCAGCTCGACGTGCTTGCCGTTCTCTACCTGCACGCCTGGCAGCGGCACCACTTCGGCACTGCTGAACTTGGCGATGCGGTCGTCGACGCGGCTTACGCTGTACACCTGCTGGGCGAATACCCGCTCCACCAGTTCGCGCTTGCCGCTTACCTCGCTCAACACCTCGCGGAAATCGGCCACGCTCGGATGCCGGAATTTCCAGCGGCGATAGTATTCTTTGAAGGCGCGCCCCATCACCTCCTTGCCCAACTGGGCCTCCAGGTCGTGCATGGTGGTGGCAGTACGCGAATACACCGGCCCTACCCCCTGCAGGCGATGGAAGGCGCTGGCGCCTAGCGGATCGGCCGGTTCGTCGCGCGGGCTCGCGGCGCGCTCGACCTGCCACACATCGAAGCGCGGAGCAAAGCCGATCTTGCTGAGCAAGGGCGTGGTGGCATCGATCGTACGGCGCAGGTCGGCCAGCATGCGCGTGTTCCAGTATTGGTTCAAGCCTTCGTCCAGCATCGGCTCCTCAAACTCGTTGCTGGCGAGGATGCCGTAAAAGTAGCCATGGCCGAACTCGTGGATGGTGACGAAATCGAGCTCGAAAGCGCTGAATGTGCCAGGCGTGACGTCCTTGTAGGCATCGGCGGTAAAGAAGGTCGGGTATTCCATGCCGGCCGCTTCGCGCGCGTTGAACGGCGGGATGACGACAGTGACCGTCTTGTAAGGGTAAGGCCCGAGCGTCTGCGAGAAGTAGTCCAGCGAATCCTTGGTGGCCTTCAGTGCCGGAGCTGCATTCGATGCGTATTCCGGCGGGAACAACACGGTGATCGTCACCTGCGGGCTGCCGGCGCCGGTCCAGGTGCCGGTCAGCGGCTTGGCGCTGCGGCTGTCGGCCGTCCAGGCGAAATCGTGCACGTCGCCCTGCACGAAGTGGTGGGTCAGCTTGCCGTCTTTTTCGACCGGCTGGCCTTGCAGTTCGCCGGTGGCGCCCACGGTATAGCCTTTAGGTACGGTCAGCTTGACGTCATAGCTGCCGAAGTCGGCGTAAAACTCAGACTCGGCGTGAAATTCGTGCGCATTCCAGCGCGCCTGCGCCGCGCCGCGCTCACCGGGCAGCTCCAGTACCGCGATCTTGGGGAACCATTGCGCCACCAGGTGGAAGGTGCCGAAGTAGCCGGTGCGCGATACCACGCGCGGCAACTGGTCGAAGAAGCTGATGTCGAGCGTGGTGCTGGCGCCCGGCGCTACCGGCTGCGGCAGGTCCATGCGCACCACGGTGCGGTCGGTAACGGGGCCGCCATCGGGCTGCACGAACTGCCACGCCACGTTGGCGCCGTTCTGCTGCACGCTGCGCAGATCGATATAGCCCCATTCGCCGTCCTTGGTGTCGACGCCGGAGCGGAAGCCGCCGCCGCTCTTGCGCTGTTCGGTAAAGTAGGTGCTGCCGGCATTCTGGAAAGCGTTCAGGTACAGGTGCAGGTACACGCTGCGTACCGGTTCGCTGCTGCGGTTGCGCCAGGTCAGGCGCTGCTTGCCGTCGATGGTGTGCTTGACCGGGTCGAGGCTGGCCTCGATCTGGTAGTCCACCACGCGGTCGGACAGCGTGGCCTCCTGGCCGGTGCGCATGCCGCCCCAGGCATTGGGGGCGCTGGGCACGCTGACTGCGGCGGCGTTGTGCGGGGCAGTCCGGATCTCCGCTGGCGGTGCTGCGGCGCCGGCCAGCAGGGCGACGGCGGCGAGCGCGATGAAAGTGCGCATTGATTCCCTCATAACAATTTGGCAACGCGTCACTATAGCTTAAGCAGCGTATAATGTGCGCGCCTTGGTGCCCGCTCCCTGTTCGTGGGGGCAGTTAAACGGGAAACGCAATGTGCTGCCCCCGCAACGGTACGCAAGCGCCGTCGTCATGACGGCGGATCGCGCCAAACAACCACTGCATCAATCAACACGCAGGAAGGTGGAACGGTCAGTCTTGCCAGCCCGGATACCGGCCAGGGAGGTGGAAGCGCACCCGCACAGGGATCGTCTTCCGTGGATTTCGGCTGCGGGGAGGCAGGCGGAAAATACTCACTATAAAAGCCATGACTTTCATCACTTCGCGCTGCGCGCTTGCCGCAGCTATCGCCCTGTGCTTCGCCGCAGCGGCCCAAGCCCAATCGAACACCGTTGTCGTTTCCGGTTCCCGCTTCGCCAGCGATCCATCGCTGCTGCCGATCGGCGCCACCACCATTACCGCGGCCGAGATCCGCCGCGCCGGCGTGTCCGACGTCAGCCAGGCGATCCGCAAGATCGGCGGCGTGTATGGCCGCCAGAGCCTGACCGGCAGCCCCGACTTCGGCCTTGACCTGCGCGGCTTCGGCACCAACAGCGACCAGAACGTGGTGATCGTGCTCGATGGCGTGCGCCTGAACGAGAACGAGCTGTCCAGCGCAACCTTGTCCACCATCCCGATCGACATGGTGGAGCGCATCGACATCATGCGCGGCGGCGCCAGCGTGCTGTATGGTGAGGGCGCCACCGGCGGCGTGATCCAGATCACCACCAAGCGCCCGCAAGCCGGCCAGCGCAGCGGCAATGTGTTCACGGAACTGGGCCAGTTCGACAGCGGCGAAGTGCGCGCCAGCGTGGCGCAGGGCTTTGACGATGTCGCCTTTGACGCGTCGGCCGGCCACCAGCGCTCCGACAACTACCGCGACAACAATGAATTCAAGCAGTCGCGCTTGAATGGCGGCGTGAAATTCAACACCGCTGCTGGCCGCTTCTCGCTGCGCGCCGATATCGCGCGCCAGGACCAGCGCTTTGCCGGCAGCCTGACGCAAGCGCAATTCAACGACAATCCGCGCCAGACCCTGACTCCGAACGATTTCGGCAAGCTCGATACCGACCGCTACACCGCGGCCTGGGAGCACAAGATCGGCTCCTTCGACCTGGCCGCCGAACTGTCGCACCGCAAGAAGGACGCGGAAGCCACCTATTTCAGCCAGTTTGGCGTTTCCAGGTCGGCCTACGACACCAAGCAGACCCAGTTCTCGCCGCGCGTACGCCACCTGGGCCAGTTCAACGGCATGCTGAACGAACTGGTGGCCGGTTTTGACTTCGGCCGCTGGAACCGCGTCACCAGCTCCGCCTTCTCGGCCGCCGACGCCACGCAGAAGAGCAAGGCGTTCTATGTGCGCGACGAGATGAAGTTCAGCGGCCCGCAGCAATTCCGCCTGTCCGCCGGGGTGCGCCGCGAACTGTTCGACAAGGACTCCGTCGATCCAGTGCCGTTTACCACCGCCACCTACAGCGTCAAGCAAGCCAACAACGCGTGGGAAGTGCAGGGCAGCATGCTGGCCGCGCCAGGCCTCACCGCATGGGCCAAGGCTGGACAGAGCTACCGTGTCGCCAATTCCGACGAGAACGGCTTCACACCGCAAGCCAACAAGCCGCTGGCAACCCAGACTTCGCACGATGCCGAGATCGGCCTCGGTTACGCGCAGGGCGCCGCCAAGGTCGACGCACGCATCTTCCGCCACAACCTGGACAACGAGATCTATTACGACCCGACCGCAGGCATGTTCGGCGCCAACACCAACCTGGCACCGACCCAGCGCAAGGGCTTCGAACTGGATGGCAGCTACCGCTTCGCGCCGCAATGGCAGGTGCAGGGCCACTTCCAGCAAGTGGATGCCGAGTTCCGCTCCGGCCCGAACGCCGGCCGCGAGCTGGCGCTGGTACCGAAGAACATCCTGACCGTGCGCCTGGCATGGCTGCCGACCGACGGCCAGAGCGCCGACATCGGCGTGCAGCGCGTCGGCGAGCAGCGTTACGGTAGCGATTTCGATAACAGCTGCAGCACGCGCATGCCGGCCTACACCGTGGTCGACGGCCGCTACGCGCGCAAGTTCGGCCAGTGGGAGCTGGCGGTGACGGCGCTGAACATGTTCGACAAAGAGCACTTCAGCCAGGCCTTCAGCTGCCGCGCGGGCATCTACCCGAACAGTGGCCGCCAACTGAAAGTTTCGGCGCGCTACGACTTCTAAGCGCTTAAAGCAGGCTTAAATCAGCCCCGCTGGCGCCATTTTGGCCGGCGGGGCTGATCACGGGGCGCAAAAAATGGTAATCTCGCGGCGTTTACCATTTTCCTCTAAGGATGACCATGCGTTTGCTGCGACTGCTGATTGCTTCTGCCGCCCTGATGTTTACCGCCGCCGGCGCCTATGCCGCCGAGCCGAAACAAGGCGTTGACTATACGGTCCTCGATACCCCGGTGCGTAGTGAAGCCCAGGGCAAAAAAGTCGAGGTGGTCGAGTTCTTCATGTTCACTTGCCCGCACTGCTACGCGCTCGAGCCACGCATGTCGGCCTGGGTCAAGCAGAACGCCGAAAAAATCCACTTCCGCCGTATCCACTTTGCCCGCGGTGAAAAAGACCCGCTGGCACGCGCATATGTGACCCTGGAAACCATGGGTGCCACGGATGCCGCTAGCCTAAGGCTGTTTGACGCAATTCACAAAGAACGCAAGCGCCTGATGCGTGAGGAAGACGTGACCGCCGTGGTGGTCAGCGCAGGGGTCGACAAAGCCAAATACGAAAGCGTCTATAAATCCTTCAGCGTCGAGTCTAAAATGAAGCGTATGGAGAGCATCGTCGCCCAGTACAAGGTGGATAGCGCACCGACGCTGGTGATCGACGGCCGTTATGTGACCTCGCCATCGATGGCCGGCCGCCCAGGCCAGCCGGAAGAGCAGTCCCAGGCCGCGGCGCTGGCTGTCGCCGATTACCTGGTAGCCAAGGCTGCAGCGACCAAGAAATAAGACATGGATCAACGTGAAGAAGGTGTGATGCGTGCATTCCGGGAGTCGGCCCCTGACGAGGCCGGCCTGGTGCCGCGCACCTGGGTCAACCACCTGGCCTGGACCTTGGTGGTTGTGCTGTCCGGGCTGGTGTTCTGGCTCGTGCTGGCTGTGGTGAATGCGGAGAACCAGCGCAATGCACTGGCCAATATGCAATGCCGCGACCGCGTCTTCAAGGAAGAGATCGACCGCCAATGCATGCTGAGCGTGCAGTCACGCGAGCACTGGTGGCAGCACCTGTACTACGCCATGAAGCATACCAAGCCCCAGAAATGAAGAAAGCCCGCAGTAGCGGGCTTTTTTTAAGCAGTAACGTCGAGGTTGGCAAGCTGGCGCTTGAAGAGCTGCTCCTGCACGCGGATATCGTCGATGTTGTAGCCGTCGTAGGCGCGGGTGGTGCGCGTCCAGACTTCCGGCATCACCTGTTCGATCAGGTTGCGGCCGGCGTCAGTCAGGGTGATCATCACGCAACGGCGGTCGCCCGGGCGGTTGCCGCGGGTAATCAGGCCTTGCGCCTCCAGGTCGTTGCAGACCCGGGTCAGGTTGGCCGGCTTTTCCATGCAGGCTTCGCCCAGGTTGGAAGCGGTCGACGTCTCATTCTCCGATCCATACAGCACCGCCAGCACCATATAGCTGGCATCGACCAGGTCATACTTGCGCAGCACCGAGTTCGCCAGATCCTTCATGCGTTTCTGGACGTGATAGGTCATGCGCAGCAGGCGTACCAGCTCTTCCGGGAATTCCGGGATGCGAGTATGAATATTTTTCAGGCGCTTATTTGTTGCGTCAAAACTACTCATTCTGCGGGCACTCCTGTGCAATTTGTTCAAGCCTGAATTGTACTAGTGTTGACCTAAGGTAAATGCCTTTTTGATCTGTATCAAACCCCAAACGTAAGCTCCAAGTAGGGACAAGTTCCGTCCTTTTTGAAAGCTACATCTTGGTAAAACCTTATACTTAAAGGGGAAATTTGGTACAAATGCCATACAACCGAAGATGTTTCAGGTTTATTGCTTATGTAACACAGTGTTGGCATCTTCCAACACTGCGCCGTCCGCAGCCCGAATTCGTTAAATTAATGGAAACAGGAGGACACCATGTCAGGAACCAGTACCCTCGACCCCGACAATATGCCAGCCCAGCCTGACCGCGAAGTCAACAAGGGCCATGGCACCGGGGCGCTCGGCCCCAGCGACTCGTCCGACTCCGGCAGTGACCTGCAAGGCGCGCGCCCACCAGGGCCCGGCGACACCGAACTCGACAGCGATTCCGATGCCCAGGGCACCGGCGAACGCGCCAGCGTTGGACGCGATACGCCAGCGCCGGATGGCGGCGATATCGACGTCGACCACGTCGAATCGATGCCCGACGCCAAGCGCAAGGAACACGACGACGTCGAACGCGGCAGTTAAATGCTGTTGCGGTAAGGCTACAGCACGTCCCGGACGCCGTTGCCGGGGCGCACGTACGAGCGCGCTTTCCCCTAGGGCGCCAGCCTGCTCGATATCAAAAGCGGTATTGAAGTCGGAAAAGAATTAATTGGATTGCATTGCGGTAGTTCCCCTACATTCGGTTTCAACAAAAACCAATCAGGGAGACCACAAATGCAGCACCAGTTAAATTTGAAAACCACCGTCGCCTGCATGCTGGCCACTGGCCTGCTGAGCAGCGCTTCGGTGTGGGCGCAAGAGGCCGCGGAAAAGGCGGAGCCGACTGACAGCTCGACCGTGGTCGTCACGGGCGTCAAGGCATCGCTGATCAAGAGCTTGGCGATCAAGCGCACCAACGACCAGGTCGTGGAATCGATCGTGGCCGAAGACATCGGCAAGCTGCCCGATAACAATGTCGTCGAAGCGCTGCAGCGCGTGACCGGGATCCAGGTTACCAACCGCGCCGGCGGCGAAGTCGGCACCTTGTCCATCCGTGGCCTGCCCGACCTCCTGACCAGCTGGAACGGCCGCACGATTTTTACCGCGTCCGGCACGCAGGTCGCGCTGCAGGACATTCCTTCGACCCTGGTTCGCCAGATTGACGTCTACAAGACGCGCGACGCCAGCCAGCTGGAAACCGGCATTGCAGGCCAGGTTGACGTCAAGTCGCTGCGGCCGTTCGATTTCAAGGGGCCGAAAGTTTCGCTTTCAGCGCGTGAAACCTATCTCGATCCGGCGAAAAAGGCGAACCCGCAGCTCAGCGCCATGCTAAGCAACCGCTGGCAAACCGGCATCGGCGAATTCGGTGCCCTGGTCAACCTGGCAGCTACCAAGACGAAATACCGAAATGAAAGCGTGACGCCGGGCGCCATGGTGCCGTTTACCAGCCCCAATGCCGCCGAAGTTCCCCCAGGTTACACGCCCTTGCAGCGCATCTTCGACAACAAAATCTGGACACCTGGCACCCATGCAGGCTTGCCGATGGCAGAGGGTTCGACGCTGGATTTCAACGGCAAAGCCTATCCATATTACCTGGCGCGCGACGCCGTTTTCCAGAGCGATGTGCAGGGGGAACGCAAGCGTCCCGCCGCCAATATCGCCTTGCAGTGGAAACCGAACAGTGATTCGGTCTACACCTTCGAATCGATGTACAACGGTTATCGCGACAAGTCCTTCAACCGGCTGCTGTTCAGCTTCGTTGACTGGTGGGGGGATCTCGGCAGCAACCCTGCGGGGACGATCACGACATTCCCGGGAACGAACGTCATCAAGAGCCGTCACGTGAATAACGTCTATGGCTTCAATAGCGGCGACTACACCACGTCGGCAACCGATTCCCGTGTTTATGCCCTGAACGGCAAGTGGGACCTTGGCGACCGCCTGAGGCTGGAAGGTGATCTGTCGTACCAATCCAGCAGCTATCACTCGGAATTCACAGCCACCCGGATTGACCGCGTTGCACCGTCTATCGACGTCGACTTCAATGCCGGCGGCAACAACACGGCGTTCCATTTCAATAACGATGCCGACCTGGCCGACCCGGCCAAGTGGAATGTTGCGCAGTTCTTCGATAACGCCAACCGTAATAAGGGCAGCGCCGCGACGGCCAACCTGACGGGCGTCTACGATGCCAACTGGGGTGCGCTGGAGACGATCCACTTCGGCGTGCGCTTTGACGACCGCAAGGCGTCGGAGGCTAACCGGACGCAGTCGGGCACCTTGAACCGCAACCTCGCCGCGCTGGGTCCGGAGTATTCCTCCACCAACTCGAACTTCGGCACGGACATCTCGGACGTTCCGCGTTCATGGGTAGAGCCGAATGCCTACTACATCCGCAACCATATCGACGACTGGCGCAAGCTCCTTAACTCGGCCGATGCGAACTTCCAGACGACCGACAAACTGCGCCTGCAGAAGACGTTTGAGGTCGATGAAAAGACGAGCAACCTGTTCCTGATGGGGAATACCCAAAACGAGCTGTTCGGCCATCGCCTGCGCGGCAATTTCGGCGTGCGCTACGTCAAGGTCGATACCGACATGACTTTCTATAAGGTTGATGCCACCACCAAGGCGGTCACGTCGTCCAGTGCCAGCAAATCGACCAGCAAGTTCCTGCCCAGCATGACCCTGATTTACGACGCATCCAAGGACGTCGTGCTGCGCTCCAATTATGGTGAAACCCTGCGCCGCCCGAACTTCGGCGATCTGAATCCTGTCCTGCAACTCGGCGACGACGTTTCGAAGGTGGGTTATGGCTCGGGCAGCGGCGGCAATCCGGACTTGAAACCGACGCGCTCCAAGAATCTCGATCTGACAGCCGAATGGTATTTCCAGAAGGACAGCGCACTTTACGGCACTGTGTTCAAGCGCAAGATCGACGGCCTGGTCGTGAACTTGCGCCACAAGGTTCACGTCGATCCGGCAAACGACCCGTTCCGCAACTCGACCTCGGGCGGCGACCATACGAACGGATATGACTACGTGATCAACTCGCCGGTCAACGCCTCCAACGGCACGATCAAGGGCGCTGAGCTGGGCTTGATCTACTTCCCGAAGGGGCTGCCGAGCTTGCTGGACGGCCTGGGATTCCAGGGCAGCTATACGCGAATAAGCTCGTCGCAGAACGTGCCCGACGCCAATGATGCCGGCGTCATCGTCGCCCAGCTCGAGACACCATTCTTCGGCGTGTCCAAGAGCTCCTACAACGCCACACTGGCTTACGAAAAGGGCCCGGTCAGCGCGCGCTTGTCTTATGTCTGGCGCTCCGGCTTCCTGGCCAGCAATGAAGCCGCCTTGTTTGCAAATCCGATCGGTATCTGGCGTCACCCGGAAAAGAGTGTGGACTTCCAAATCTCTTACAAAATCAACGACAGCATGTCGTTCGATATCAGTGGCGTCAACTTGACGAACGAAATGCAGCAGCAGTACTACCACTTCGGCAATGCCGGTAACGCGCAGGTGAGCAATTTCGGTACGGTCCAGACCGGACGTTCGGTCTCGGCTGGACTCCACTGGAAGATGTAAAGCCCGAGGGGCAAGAAAGCCACGCCAGCCAGGCAGGGCGTTGCTCGGTTCACAACCGCAACGCCCGATTTCATTCCCCTAGTGCCTATCGGTAGCGGCCGTCTTGCGCTGGCGCCCGTGAGGCAGTGCGGGGTTTTGCTCCGCACTCGCCAGGTAAATCGGCGTAACCTCCAGCAGCGTATCGATCGCGACACGCAGCTTGGCGGGCATGTAGGGAGTATGGGGCCACACCAGGTGCATCCGTGAGGCTTCCATCTCCCCGCAATCGAACAGCACTTTCAATTCGCCCCGTTTCACATACGGAGCGATCAGCCAGCAGGGCAGCCAGGCCAGGCCCATGCCGCGCGCCGACGCTTCGGCAATCACCTGCAAATCATCCAGCACCATGCGCTGCTGCGGCAGCAGGTCTTGCGTGCGGCCATCCGGCGCGGACACCGTCCACTCCTTCACCACGCGGCCGCGCGAGTACAGGATGCCGGCGTGCCCGGTCACCTCCAGTAGATTCTTCGGCTCGCCGTGCGCCTGCAGGTAAGAGGGCGCGGCGCAGATCAGCATGCGCTGCTGGCCAAGGTGGCGGGCGGCCAGCGTGCTGCTGTTCGGTAGCGGGCCGACACGCAGGCCAAGGTCGAAACCTTCATCGACCAGGTCCACCACCCGGTCATTGAATGAGATGTCGATGGTCAGTTGCGGGTAGCGCTGGGCCAGGTCCATCATCAGCGGCGCCACGAACTGGCGCCCGAACAGCACCGGCACGCTGATACGCAGGCGCCCGGTCGGTTCACTGCGGCCGGTACCGATGCAGGCCTCGCCCGCATCCAGCTCGGCCAGCGCGCGCACGCAACGCTCGTAATAAGACTGGCCGGCTTCGGTCAGGTTCTGGCTGCGCGTGGTGCGGTGGAACAGGCGCACTCCCAGCCTTTCTTCCAGCCGCGCGATGGACTTGGCCACGGCGGAACGGGTCTGGTGCAGGCGGGTGGCGGCAGCGGAAAAGCTGCCGGCTTCCACGGCCTGGACAAAGACATTGATGCCATTCAGGCGTTCATTCATATTGTTTCCATTTGGTCGACAATTTGTCGAAAAAACTCCACCACTGTGGATCATGGGGAAACTATATAGTTCTTCTCACTTAACCACAACTTGTGAGGAAATCCAAATGCATGCTTACCAAATCACGCCTGGCGCCGGTATCGAAAGCCTGGAAGCCGTCAAACTGCCCAAGCGCGAACTGCAGCACCATGAAGTGCGCGTCAAAGTACATGCCGTCTCGCTGAACTATCGCGACCTGATGGTGGCGCAGGGCAGTTACCCGACCAGTGGCGAAGGTGCTGTGGTACCGGGCTCCGATGCGGCGGGCGAGGTGATTGAAGTCGGCCCAGGAGTGGAGCGCTTCCGCGTCGGCGACCGTGTGGCGAGCACTTTCTTCCCTGAGTGGGAAGAGGGCAAGGTCACGCCGGTCAAAACGGCTGCCACGCTGGGCGCCGGCGGCAACGGCGTGCTGGCCGAAGAACTGGTGATCCACCAAGGCGGCCTGGTTGAGGTGCCGCAGCACCTGAGCTACGAAGAAGCAGCCACGCTGACTTGCGCCGGCGTCACCGCCTGGAATGCGCTGTTCGTCGAAGGCGGCCTGAAAGCCGGCGACACAGTGCTGTTGTTGGGGACTGGCGGCGTGTCGGTATGGGCGCTGCAGCTGGCCAAGGCGGCAGGCGTGCGCGCAATCGTCACCTCGTCCAGCGACACCAAGCTGGAACGTGCGCGCTCGCTGGGCGCCGACGTGTTAATCAACTACCGCAAGACGCCCGAGTGGCAGGAAGAAGTGCTGCGCGCCACCAATGGCGCGGGCGTCGACCTGGTGCTGGAAGTGGGTGGCCAGGACACAGTGGCGCGCTCGATTGCATCGGTCAGCATGGGCGGCAAGGTGGCGGTGATCGGCGGCCTTGGTGGCGGCTTCGAAACCAGCCTGCAGTTGCTGGGCATCGTCATCGGCGGCAAGAGCATGAGCGGCATCTATGTGGGCAGCCGCAAGATGCAGGAAGACTTGTCGCGCCTGGTCTCCCAGCGCAACATCAAACCCGTGGTAGACCGCGTGTTCGACATCCACCAAGCGCGCGAAGCCTACCAGCACCTGGCCTCCGGCAACCACTTCGGCAAGGTCGTGATCAGCGTCAAGCCGCGCTATTGATCCAATTCGGTGCCAAAATTCGGTGCCAGGTCTGTCATTCGGACACGCGAGCGGTTTCTTTGACAAATCTCAATACGCAATTTCCGTGGAATTTGCGTATTGAGAAATATCAAATGAGAGCGCTAGCTGTACAATTGACAGACCTGGCACCGAATTTCCCGAATTTCTGAAAATAAAAAAGCTCGCGATGTGCGAGCTTTTTGTGTTGGCGCAGAACCGCGATTAGGCGAAGTTCTGGGCCACGAAGTTCCAGTTCACCAGGTTCCAGAAGATCTCTACGTACTTAGGACGGGCGTTGCGGTAGTCGACGTAGTAAGCGTGTTCCCACACGTCGCAGGTCAGCAGAGGCTTGTCTGCGCCGGTCAGCGGGGTAGCGGCGTTGGAGGTGTTGACGATCTCGACGGAGCCGTCGGCCTTCTTCACCAGCCAGGTCCAGCCGGAACCGAAGTTGCCGACGCAGGACTTGGTGAATTCAGCCTTGAAGTTGTCGAAGGAACCGAACTTGGCATTGATGGCGTCAGCCACGGCACCGGTAGGCGCGCCGCCGGCGTTAGGAGCCATGCAGTTCCAGTAGAAGGTGTGGTTCCAAACCTGGGCTGCGTTGTTGAACACGCCGCCGGAAGACTTCTTCACGATCTCTTCCAGGGACAGGTTTTCGAACTCGGTGCCCTTGATCAGGTTGTTCAGGTTGGTGACATAAGCCTGGTGATGCTTACCGTAGTGGAATTCCAGGGTTTCCTTGGAGATGTGCGGCTGCAGCGCGTCCATTGCATACGGCAGTGGTGGCAGGGTATGTTCCATGAATGTTTCCTTTTGATTGAGACGAAAAGTTATTTTTGCCGAAACGGCGACTATTGTAATACGAACGCTAGGTCAGCGTTGGCTGCACGGTGGCTACGCCGATTTCGGCGCTGCCCTCGGCCAGGCGGACGCCCAGCGATTGTCCCGGCTTGATATGCGCCGGGTCGCGCATTACGGCTCCGGCGGCATCGGTGACGATGGCGTAGCCGCGTTCCAGCGTGCGCTGGGGATTCAGTAATTCGAGCTGCGCCGACAGCGCGTGCAAGGCGTCGCGCCGCTGTCCCAGTTGCGCGCGCATGCTGGCAGCGGCCCGGTGTTGCAGGGCTTCCATCGCCGCCCGTGCCTTGCTGGCATCGGGCTTGCGCGCGGCCAGGCGGCCGGCCAGCCGGTCGACCGTGAAGCGGGCTTGCTGCAGCGGGTTGCGGGTGGCGTGCATCATGGCGGTGGACAGGCTTTGCAGCTGCATGCGCTGCTGCGCGATGCGCGCTGTTGGGCTGAGCAGGCGGCGCTGCAGGTTGTCCAGGCTCTGGCTGGCGTCGCTGACGGCGCGGCGCATGGCGCGGCGCAGGTCGGTGGCGTCGGCGCGCAAGGAGCCAAGCCAGTCGGCGCGCGGTGTCGCGGCCAGTTCGGCGGCGGCGGTCGGGGTCGCGGCGCGCACGTCGGCGGCAAAGTCGCAGATGGTGAAGTCGGTCTCGTGGCCAACGCCCGACACCACCGGCATATGGCAGTTGGCCACGGCGTAAGCGACCACTTCTTCATTGAAGCACCACAGGTCTTCCATACTGCCGCCGCCACGCACGACCAGCAGCACATCGCATTCGGCGCGGCGCGAGGCGGTGTCGATGGCAGCGGCGATCTGGGCGCCGGCCTGCTGGCCCTGCACCAGGGTAGGGTAGAGCACCACGTTGACGTGCGGCGCCCGGCGGCGCAGGGCGATCAGCACGTCGCGCAGGGCCGCCGCCTGCGGGCTTGTGACGATGCCGATGGTGCGCGGGAACAGAGGCAGGGCGCGCTTGCGTTCGGTCTCGAACAAGCCGGCCGCGGCCAGGCGTTCCTTCAGGCGCTGGAAGGCTTCGAACAGGGAACCCACCCCGGCGCGGCGGATCGCTTCCACATTGATCTGGTAATCGCCGCGCGGCCCGTACAGGGTCACCAAGGCCCGCACCTCGACCTTGTCGCCTTCGCGCGGCACGAAACCGGCGTACTGGGCGCGGCCACGGAACATGACGGCGCGCACCTGGGCCGCGTCATCTTTCAAGGTGAAGTACCAATGGCCCGAGCTTGCTCGAGTGAAATTCGAGATTTCCCCAGATATCCACTGCAAGGGGAAAGAGCGCTCCAACAGGCGTGCGACGGCCTGGTTGAGTGCACTGACTGAAATAACCTGGTTGGGTTCGGGGCTGTTGATCATTTGACCTGTCCACACTTTTTGAAAGCGGTCATGCTTATGTCATATATCACTTCATCTCGCAAGTATTTTTTGTAAACATTTGATTATTAAGGGTAAACGCCGATGCTACATAAGCGGGCATTTTGCGAATTTCCTTATAGATCAAGGACTTTGCACTAGCGAACCGCTGTTACGCACAAAGATATCCACAGAATGTGTGAGGAACTTTTCGCGCTCAAAACTTGCGTGATGAAAATGTTTGCAGGGTAACTTTCATTTTAGAAATCAATGACTTGGCACTCCAATCGGCCCCTTGCTAACAATTTTATCCACAGAAGCTGTGGGGAAAAGCGCTGCCCAAAAAATGAGCGCCGATCGATTGTCGTTGCAGATCAAGGACTTGCGCCAGCTCCCGGTGCCTTGCTCACACTTTTGTCCACAGAATTTGTGTAGAAGCGGCAAAAATGTCCACTTCGGGGTCAGGAACCATTGTGGACATTGCGCTGCGAAATTTTTACGCATGGCAAGAAAGTCCTTATGGATCAAGCACTTCACCCCTCAAGCATAGCCTTGCTAACAATCTTATCAACAGAATATGTGAAGAAGTGCACAGGTGGCGAAACAGCGGAAAGTCGGCAATGCGCATTTTTTGTGCTTGAGAATAATTCGCTTTGCTATCAAAGGCTTAGCATATAAAAGCCGCTATTCCCCACAATTTTGTCCACAGAATATGTGCAGAACTGTTCCTTCCAGTGCTGATGAAAATATTTGCATTAGAAAAAATCATAATCAAATCATAGAGTTAACGCGAAATAGTAGGATTGCCAACAATGTTGTCCACAGAAAATGTGAAGAATGCACACACTTGCCTGATAGCTCTCGACACGCTACATTGCGCGTTTAGCTTTTCTTTCTTAGGAGTATGTCTTGCTCGCAATTTTCCAAGCCGCCGGCTGGCCAATCTGGCCTCTGCTGATCGCTTCCATCGTTGCCCTTGCGCTGATCGTCGAACGCCTGATGTACCTGCGCCGTTCGCGCATCATTCCGAAGACACTGCTGGACGAGGTCGTACGCGTCTATCGCAGCGGAAACATCAACAACGACATCATCAACAAGCTGGAACAATCGTCCCAACTGGGTGTTGTTCTTTCGGCAGCGTTGCGTAATGTTAACGCTCCGCGTGACGTGATGAAGGAGTCGATCGAAGAGGCTGGCGGCGCCGTGGCGCACCAGCTCGAGCGCTTCCTGACCACCCTCGGCACCATCGCTACCCTGGCGCCGTTGATGGGCCT
This sequence comes from Massilia eburnea, assembly GCF_050709955.1. Taxonomy (GTDB): domain Bacteria; phylum Pseudomonadota; class Gammaproteobacteria; order Burkholderiales; family Burkholderiaceae_D; genus Rugamonas; species Rugamonas eburnea_A. Next base: position 92,475 of record NZ_JBNZFX010000012.1, on the reverse strand, counting down.
GTTCGGTACCGTGGTCGGCATGATCGAGATCTTCGGCTCGCAGAATTCGGCCGGTGCCAACCCTGCGCAACTGGCGCACGGTATTTCGGTGGCGCTGTACAACACCGGTTTCGGCCTGGCGATCGCCATGCCGACCCTGGTGTTCTACCGCCACTTCCGCGCCCTGGTTGACTCCTTCGTGATCGACATGGAGCAGCAGGCGGTCAAGTTCGTGGACGTGGTCCACAACACCCGCAAGTAAGCGAGGGATCAGTTTATGGCGATGAATTTCCGCCGCGGCCAGAAGCGCGAAGATCCCGAGATCAACCTGATCCCGTTTATCGACGTGCTGCTGGTGATCCTGATCTTCCTGATGATCACCACCACCTACAGCAAGTTCACCGAGCTGAAAATCACCTTGCCGACCGCCGATGCGGAGAAGACGGTGGAGCAGCCGAATGACCTGAACGTGACGGTGGATGCCAAGGGCAACTACACCATCAACGGCGAACCGGTGGCGTTCCACGATGTGGCCGGCCTGTCCGAGCAGATGAAGGCCGCTGCCAAGGGCGCCAACCCGATCGTCAAGATCAACGCCGACCAGTTCGCGATGCACCAGATGGTGATCAACGTGATGGAAGCGGCGCGTGTGGCTGGCTTCGAGCGTGTGACCTTCGAGGCACAGACCGCCCAGGCCAAGTAATGGCCTCTTCCCTCGAGACGACGTTCTCGCGCGAATGGTTGCGGCGGGGCGCGCTGGCATGCGCGCTCTGGCCGCTGTCCTTGCTGTTCCGGGGACTGGCTGCCGTTCGCCGCGGTTTGTTTGCGGCCGGCGTTTCGCACGCCGAGCGCCTGCCGGTACCTGTCGTCGTCGTGGGCAATATTTTCATTGGCGGCACCGGCAAGACGCCGCTGACCATCTGGCTGGTGGAAGCGCTGCGCGCAGCTGGTTTCCGACCGGGCGTTGTTTCGCGCGGGTTTGGCGCCAAGGATGCTGCGCCGCGCGAAGTCAGCGCAGCATCGACGCCTGCAGAAGTAGGCGATGAGCCAGTACTGATTGCCGCCCGCACCGGCTGCCCGGTGTTTGTCGGCCGTGCGCGCGCGGCGGCGGGCCGGGCGCTGCTGGCGGCCCACCCGGAAGTGAACGTAATCGTCACCGACGACGGCTTGCAGCATTACGCCTTGGCGCGCGACGTCGAAATCGTGCTGTTCGACGGCCGGGGCGTGGGCAACGGCTGGACTTTGCCTGCCGGTCCACTGCGCGAAACGCCGTCCCGCAAACGCGATTTCACCGTGGTCAACGCGCCTGAACTGACGCCAGCGCTGTGCGCCGCCGTCGCCCCGGCCGGCGCCATGCGCGGCGGCGCACCGGCTGCTGCCTGGCAGATGCGCCTGGCCGGCGACGTTGCGGAGCGCCTGGCCGAGCGCAGCCAGAGCATGACGCTGGCCGAGCTTGCGCACCGTGCCGGGCAGGGCGCCGGGCTGCGCGTGGCCGCTGCTGCAGGCATCGGCAATCCCGCCCGCTTCTTTGGCATGCTGCGCGCCGCGGGACTCAAGCCGCAAGAGCTGCCGCTGCCCGACCATCACGACTTTAAAGACCGTCCTTTCGCCAATATCGAGGCCGACTTTATTCTGGTGACGGAGAAGGATGCAGTAAAATGCTGGCAAATTGAAGAACTACGCAACGATCCAAGAATCTGGGTCGTTCCAGTCAGCGCCCGTATCGAAGCGGCGCTGGCCGATCAAATTGTGGAGAAACTACGTGGACGCACGCCTGCTTGATATCCTGGTCTGCCCTGTGTGCAAGGGCCCTCTGGAGTACGACAAAAAAGCCCAGGAAATGATTTGCAAAGGCGATCGCCTGGCATACCCGATCCGCGACGGCATCCCGATCATGTGGGCCGACGAAGCGCGCTCCCTGCCAGACACCGCGGAGTAAGCGGTGTCCTTTATCGTCATCATCCCGGCCCGCCTGGCCTCGACCCGCCTGCCCAACAAGCCCCTGGCCGACCTGGGCGGCAAGCCGATGGTGGTGCGCGTGGCCGAACGTGCGAAAGAAGCCGGCGCCGCCCGCATCGTGGTGGCCACCGACCACAGCTCCATCAAAGAAGCCTGCGAGCAGCACGGCATCGAAGCCTTCATGACCCGCGCCGACCACCCGTCCGGCACCGACCGCATCGCCGAAGTGGCGCGCGCCATGAACCTGCCGATGGACGCCGTGGTGGTCAACCTGCAGGGCGATGAGCCCCTGATCGACCCGCAACTGCTGCAAGCTGCCGCCGCCCGCATCGGTGCCGATGTGCCGATGTCCACCTGCGCCCACCCGCTGCATGATGCGGCCGACGCCTTCAACCCGAACGTGGTGAAGGTGGTGCTGGACAAGCAGGGCCGCGCACTGTATTTCAGCCGTGCCACCATCCCGTGGCACCGCGATGCCTTCGCCAAGGACAAATCGGCGCTGCCGGCTGGCTATGTCCCGCTGCGCCATATCGGCCTGTACGCCTATCGAAACGACTTCCTGCAAGCCTACCCGGCGCTGGAAGTGTCGCCGCTGGAGGGGATCGAAGCCCTGGAGCAGCTACGCGTCCTCTGGCATGGCCATCCCATCGCCGTGCACGTGACCGATTCCGCCCCGGCGGCCGGGGTGGATACGCCGGAAGACCTGGCGCGTGTGCAAGCTCTCTACAAAAGTGGCGGTTAAGCCAACTTTTGTGGTAAGTTTCTAGCAAGGTGGCTAAGGCATCATCAAAAATTATTATTAAATCGTTTAGGAACATTCATGCGTCTCATTCTGTTAGGAGCACCAGGAGCCGGTAAGGGCACCCAGGCCAACTTCATCAAGGAAAAGTACAACATTCCTCAGATTTCCACCGGCGACATGCTGCGTGCGGCGATCAAGGAAGGTACTGAAATGGGCCTGGCAGCTAAAAAAGTGATGGACGCTGGCCAACTGGTTTCGGACGACATCATCATCGGCCTGGTGAAAGACCGCCTGAAGGCAGCGGATTGCGCCAATGGCTATCTGTTTGACGGCTTCCCTCGCACCACTGCGCAAGCCGACGCGATGAAGGACGCGGGCGTCAAGATCGACTACGTGCTCGAAATCGCCGTGCCGGACGACCAGATCGTCGAACGCATGAGCGGCCGCCGCAGCCACCCGGCTTCGGGCCCGCGTGTACCACGTCAAATTCAATCCCCCTAAAGTCGAAGGCAAGGACGATGTCACCGGTGAAGACCTGGTGCAACGCGACGACGACAAGGAAGAAACCGTCAAGAAACGCCTGGACGTCTATCACAACCAGACCGAAGTGCTGCTTGGCTACTACGGCGAGTGGGCCAAATCGGGCCAGCCTGGTGCGCCGAAGTACCGCAAGATCGAAGGCGTTGGTCCAGTCGACGAGATCCGCGACCGTGCATTCGCGGCGCTGAACAGCTAATCACACGAAGCGGGCTCCTGGCCCGCTTTTTTATTGCGGGCGTGCGCGCCTGCCACGCGGCCCCCTGGCCGTGAAGTGTCAAAGTTTTGCAGTACGTAGTTCGGTCGTACCGAGTTCGTTTTGTAGCTTTTGATTCTAATAACGTTAGGGGGCAATTTATGGCAGCAAGTTTGTGGTTCGCGATAGCGTGCGGCGTGCTCGCGGTTGTATACGGGCTGTGGGCGCGCAACTGGATTCTTGGACAGGACGCGGGCAATGCCCGCATGCAGGAAATCGCGACAGCCATTCAGCAGGGTGCTGCGGCCTACCTGGCCCGCCAGTACCGCACCATCGCCATTGTCGGCGTGGTGCTGCTGGTAGCCATCGGGGCGGCGATCGATATCAAGACCGCCATCGGCTTCCTTCTTGGAGCGGTTCTTTCCGGCGCTTGCGGCTTTATCGGCATGAACGTGTCGGTACGGGCCAATGTGCGTACCGCGCAGGCGGCGTCGGTGGGCATGAACGAAGCGCTCAATGTCGCCTTCAAGGGCGGCGCCATCACCGGCATGCTGGTGGTCGGCCTCGGCCTGCTGGGTGTGGCCGGCTTCTACTGGGTCCTCACCGTGATGGCGGCGCCGGCTGCTCCTGCGCCGTCGCTCAATGTGCATGAGGTGCTGAAGCCGATGATCGGCCTGGCCTTCGGTGCTTCCCTGATCTCTATCTTCGCCCGCCTGGGAGGCGGCATCTTCACCAAGGGCGCGGACGTCCGGCGCCGACCTGGTGGGCAAGGTGGAGGCGGGCATTCCGGAGGATGATCCGCGCAACCCTGCGGTGATCGCCGACAACGTGGGCGATAACGTGGGCGACTGCGCCGGCATGGCGGCCGACCTGTTTGAAACCTATGTGGTGACCCTGATCGCGACCATGCTGCTCGGCGCGCTGATGATTACCAATGCGCCGACACAAGCGGCGATCTATCCGATGCTGCTCGGCGCGGTGTCCATCATCGGCTCCATCATCGGCTGCTCGATGGTGAAGGCGAAACCGGGCAAGAAGATCATGTCGGCGCTGTACACCGGCTTGTGGTGGGCTGCCGGCCTGTCCTTGATCGGCTTCGTGGTCGTGACCTGGATGATCTGGCCCGACGACGACATGCGCTACAAGATGCTGGGCGCAACCGTGGTCGGCATCGTGCTGACCGGGCTGATGGTCTACATCACTGAGTTCTACACCGGCACCGAGTTCACTCCGGTGCGCCATATTCGCGGAAGCTTCCACCACTGGCCACGGCACCAATATCATCGCGGGCCTGGGGGTGTCGATGAAGTCCACCGCATGGCCGGTGCTGGCTGTCTGCGTGGCGATCCTGGTTTCGTTCAAGCTGGCCGGCCTGTACGGCATTGCGATCGCAGCAACTTCGATGTTGTCGATGGCCGGTATCGTGGTGGCGCTGGATGCTTACGGCCCGATCACCGACAACGCCGGCGGGCATCGCAGAGATGTCGGGCATGCCCGATTCCGTGCGCGCCATTACCGACCCGCTGGATGCGGTGGGCAATACCCACCAAGGCCGTGACCAAGGGCTACGCGATTGGCTCCGCCGGCCTGGCGGCGCTGGTGCTGTTTGCCGACTACACCCACGCGCTGGAGTCGCGCAACATGTCGATGACGTTCGACCTGTCCGACCCGATGGTGATCGTGGGCCTGTTCATCGGCGGCCTGATTCCTTACCTGTTCGGCGCCATGGCGATGGAGGCGGTGGGGCGCGCCGCTGGTGCGGTGGTGGTGGAAGTGCGCCGCCAGTTCCGCGATATCAAGGGCATCATGGACGGCAGCGGCAAGCCGCAGTACGACAAGGCGGTCGACATGCTGACCGCATCCGCCATCAGGGAAATGATCATGCCGTCGCTGCTGCCGGTGCTGGTGCCGATCCTGGTCGGCATGCTGCTCGGGCCGCGCGCGCTGGGCGGCTTGCTGATGGGCACCATCATCACCGGCCTGTTCGTGGCGATATCGATGACCACCGGCGGTGGTGCCTGGGATAACGCGAAAAAATATATCGAGGACGGCAACCACGGCGGCAAGGGCTCCGACGCGCACAAGGCGGCGGTAACCGGCGATACCGTGGGCGACCCGTACAAGGATACCGCCGGCCCGGCCGTCAACCCGCTGATCAAGATCATCAATATCGTGGCGCTGCTGCTGGTGCCGTTGCTGCCGGCTACCGGCATCCTGTCGGTGACCATGGCGCCGATGCAGGCGCAGCAACAGGTCGGGGCGCCAGCTACGGCCACCGCGCCGCAGGTGCAGCACCGGTGGCGGTCCCTGTCGCCGCCGAGGTGCCGGCGCAAGCGGCAAGCGCAATCCCGGCGGCCAAGTAAGCCGCGCCACCGCCACCCCCTGCGGCGTATGATGGCGGTACGCTGCGGAGGGCATCATGAACTTTCCACTCCTGCTGGCGCTGGCGGCCGGGCTTTCCGGCCCGGCCGCCGGCGCCGAATCCCTTGATGAGTACCGGCGATTGCCGGAATGCCGGCTCAGTGCGGACGGCAAGCATTTGCTGCGGGAGCCTTGCCGCACTGCGCCTGCCCGCAAGAACATGCCGCGCCGGCCGGTGCCGCTGACTGTCACGCCAAGCCCGCGTATCGCACCCGCGCCCGATCCGGCGCTGACCTGGGCCCCCGTGCTCACCAAGCGCGATCCCCATGCCGCGCCGACGGCAATCGCCCAACTGCCCCGCTCCGGAGCCCCGGCCGCGCCCGCGCCGCCCACGCCTTTGCCCGGTCCCAGTGTGCCGATCCCGGTCCAGTGCGATGCGGGCGGCTGCCGCGACGCCAGCGGTACCTACTATCACGGGCCGCCAGGACAGGTGATCAGCCCGAGCGGAAAAGTGTGTTCCCAGAGCGCAGGATGGATGACTTGCTATTGAATTCGGCTACAATACGCCTCGATTGACGTTTACGTAACGTAAAGTGAATAGGGGAGACAAAGCATGCAAATCAAGGACCAAGTATTCATCATCACCGGCGGCGCCTCGGGCCTGGGCGCGGCTACCGCGCGCATGATCGTCGAGAACGGCGGCAAAGTCGTGCTGGCGGACGTGCAGGTGGAAGCGGGCGAAAAGCTGGCGGCCGAACTGGGCGCGGCGAAATTCGTGCAATGCGACGTGACGTCGGAAGCGGACGGCCTGGCCGTGGTGGCTGCGGCGACCGCCATGGGCACCCTGCGTGGCCTGGTCAATTGCGCCGGCGTGGCGCCTGCCATCAAGACCGTGGGCAAAGATGGCCCGCATCCGCTGGACTCGTTCGCCCGCACCATCAGCATCAACCTGATCGGCACCTTCAATATGTGCCGCCTGGCGGCTGATGCCATGGGCAAAACCGAAGCCGCAGAGTGGGGCGAGCGCGGTGTGATTATCAATACCGCATCGGTGGCGGCGTTCGATGGCCAGATCGGCCAGGCGGCTTACGGTGCATCCAAGGCTGGCGTGGCCGGCCTGACCCTGCCGATGGCGCGCGACCTGTCGCGCAGCGGCATTCGTGTGATGACCATTGCGCCGGGGATCTTCGAGACCCCGATGCTGCTGGGCATGCCGCAGGAAGTGCAGGACGCGCTGGGCAAGATGGTGCCGTTCCCGCCACGCCTGGGCAAGCCGTTCGAATATGCTTCGCTGGCCAAGTCCATTATCGAAAATACCATGCTGAACGGCGAGACGATCCGCCTGGATGGCGCGATCCGCATGCAGCCGAAGTAAGGCAGGCAAGGCGAGGGCGAATTGGTGTAGCATTTGGAAATGAAAGCCATTGCCCTCGCCCTCGCAGCGCTCTGCTGCACCAGCCTCCCGCTCCACGCCCAAGACAACCGCGCTCCTGAAATCGCCACTGGCTGGCAGGAGAAAGCCGGCTGGTCTGCGCAAAAATTCATGGTTGCCGCGGCCAACCCGCTGGCCACCGAAGCCGGCTACCAGATGCTGAAGCAGGGCGGTTCCGCCGTCGATGCCGCCATCGCCACCCAATTGGTACTGACTCTGGTCGAGCCGCAATCCTCCGGCATTGGCGGCGGCGCTTTCATGATGCATTGGGATGGCGCGAAAGTGCGCTCCTTCGACGGCCGCGAAACCGCGCCCGCAGTGGCCACGGAAACCTTGTTCCAGGACGCCAGCGGCAAGCCCTTGCCGCGTGCCGAAGGCGTGGTCGGCGGCCGTTCGGTCGGCGCTCCGGGCGTGCTGCGCATGCTGGAGCTGGCGCATAAAGAATACGGCAAGCTGGCCTGGCCCAAGCTGTTTGCGCCGGCCATCAAGCTGGCGGAAGAAGGATTCGCCGTCAGCCCGCGCCTGAATGCCCTGCTGACCAATGAGCGTTACCTGCAGCGCGATCCGGTCGCTGCCGCCTATTTCTTCGACAAGGACAGCAAGCCCTGGCCGGTCGGCTACGTGCTGAAAAATTCGGCATTGGCCAGGACCCTGCGTGAAATCGCTGCCGAAGGCGCCGACGCCTTCTACCGCGGCCACATCGCGCGCGACATCGCCGCGAAAGTGCAGGGCCACCCGACCAATCCGGGTGGCCTGACGGCAGCCGACATCGCCGGCTACAAGGCCCGCGAACGCGAGCCGCTGTGCGCCGACTACCGCGCATACACCGTGTGCGGCATGCCGCCGCCTTCGTCCGGCGGCGTGGCGATCGCACAGATCCTCGGCATCCTGGAAAACAGCAAGATCGGCGACTATGCACCGGTCAACGGCGTGCTCAGCGCCGACGCCATCCACCTGATGTCGGAAGCGGAGCGTCTGGCCTACGCGGACCGCAACCGCTACGTGGCCGACACCGACTTCGTGCCGCTGCCCGGCAAGGGCGCCAGCGGCCTGTTGGACAAATCCTACCTGCGCCAGCGCGCCACCCTGATCGGCGACAAATCGATGGGCCGCGCCCGCGCCGGCGTGCCGGCCGAAGTCAAAGTGGCCTGGGGCGACGACACCGCCCTCGACAAGCCATCCACCTCGCACCTGGTGGTAGTGGACGGCTTTGGCAACGGTCTCTCGATGACCACCTCGGTGGAAGACGCGTTTGGCTCGCGCCAGATGGTGGGCGGTTTCCTGCTGAACAACCAGCTCACCGATTTCTCCTGGGATTCGGCCGATGAAAACGGCCCGGTCGCCAACCGGGTGCAGCCGGGCAAGCGACCGCGCAGTTCGATGGCGCCAACCCTGGTGTTCGACAAGCAGACCAGGAAGCTGGTACTGGCTGCCGGTTCGCCGGGCGGTTCGACCATCATCAATTACGTGGCCAAGGTGCTGGTGGGCACGCTGGATTGGAAACTGAACGTGCAGCGGGCCATCAGCCTGCCCAATTTCGGCAGCCGCAATGGCCCGACCGAAATCGAAGCGGGCAAGGTTCCGGCCGAGGTGGTGGAGCAGTTGAAGGCGCGTGGCCACCAGGTGCGGCAGATCGAGATGAACTCCGGCCTGCAAGGCCTGCAGCGCACGCCAGGCGGCTGGTTCGGCGGCGCCGATCCGCGCCGGGAAGGCATCGTGCGCGGCGAGTGACGGGCGCGCGACAGGCCGGGGCGGGCAGGGGCGCCAGGCATTCCCGCCCCGCGGCCAGCATGTTACCCTTGATAAATGGGCATGAAAAAGAAAACAGGCTTGATCCTGACGGGCGGTGGCGCCCGCGCGGCTTACCAGATTGGCGTTTTGCAGGCGATCTCCGAAATCCTGTGGGAAGCAGGGTGGCCGCCGGCACGTAATCCATTCCAGATCATCTGCGGTACCTCGGCTGGCGCCATCAACGCCACGGCCCTGGCCTGCCGCGCCGATAACTTTGGCGAAGGCGTGCAAAAGCTGCTCGATGTGTGGAGCAACTTCGAAGCCAACCAGGTCTACCGCGCCGACTCGCTGGGCGTGCTGCGTTCCGGCGCGCGCTGGCTGTCGCTGCTGTCATTCGGCTGGCTGCTGCGCAAATGGCGCGCCGCGCCGCCGCAGTCGCTGCTCGATAACACGCCGCTGGTGAACCTGCTGCACCGCATGCTGGACTTGCCGCGCCTGGACAACTGCCTGCAGGAGGGCCTGCTGCATGCGGTGGCCGTCACCGCCTCGTCCTACACCGGCGGCCAGCACATTACCTTCTACCAGACCGCCGCCGAAATCGCGCCCTGGGTGCGCATGCAGCGGGTGGCCATGCAGGACCAGATCGGCGTCGAACACCTGCTGGCGTCGTCGGCGATTCCCTTCATCTTCCCGGCCACGCCGCTGTACATGGGCGGCCACCTGGAATATTGCGGCGACGGTTCGATGCGCCAGCTGGCGCCGATTTCGCCGGCCATCCATCTCGGCGCGCAGAAGGTGCTGGTGGTCGGCGCCGGCCGCCTGACCGAGCCGCCGCGCCAGATGCGGGAAACGCCGCGCTATCCAAGCCTGGCGCAGATTGCCGGCCACGCCATGTCCTCGATCTTCCTGGATGGCCTGGCGGTCGATATCGAACGCCTGAACCGGGTCAACCAGACCTTGTCCGTGCTGCCGGAGGATTTGCTGGCCAAGACCCCCTTGCGGCCGGTCGAACTGCTGGTGATTGCGCCCTCCGAACGGCTGGACGACCTGGCGGCGCGCCACATCGGCAGCCTGCCGGCACCGATCCGCACCATGCTGTCCGGGATCGGCGCCACCGAGGCGCGCGGCTCGGCGCTGGCTTCCTACCTGCTGTTCGAATCGAGCTACACCCAGGAACTGATTCGCCTCGGCCAGCGCGATACGCAGGCCCGGCGCGCCGACGTATTGGCATTTTTCGGGTCTTGACGGTGACCAATAGTAAAATGGCAGCTTTTGCCCCGCATCTTCCTGGTTATTGATCCCTGTGGCTGGTACCGTACGTCGAATGATCCTGCGCTTGGCCGCCCTGGCCATGGTTTGCACGCTCGCCCTCCCGGCGCTGGCGGCGCCGCCGCGCACCCTGCGTTTCGAGCAGTTGGACGTGGACGACGGCCTGGCCCAGGAATCGGTGCTGTCAATTGTGCAAGATCGCCAAGGTTTCATGTGGTTCGGCAGCCAGGCGGGCCTGAGCCGCTTCGACGGCTACAAGGTCACGGTCTACCGCAATATCGTCGGCGACCAGCGCAGCCTGGCCGAGAACTGGGTCGGCGTGCTGCACCTCGACCCGCGCGGGCGCATGTGGGTCGGCACCGACGGCGGACTAGACCTGTTCGACCCCAAGACCCAGGCATTCAGCCACTACCTGCCGCGCGAGCCGGAAAAGCGCGGTAGCGGCAACCGCCATATCAAGGCCATCATCGACGACGGCGACGATGGACTGTGGATCGGCACCGCGGACGGCCTGCAACACTACGATCCGGCCACCGGCAAGTTTGTCATCTACCACCACGATCGCGCCGAACCGGGCAGCCTTGGCCATGACCAGGTCAACGCGCTGGCGCGCGACAAGCAGGGCAGGTTGTGGGTCGCCACTTCGGCCGGCGTTGACATGCTGGAGAGCGGCTCGCGCAGCTTCACCCACTATCCGTTGAAGGCGGCGGGCGCGCGCGGCGCGCAATCGTTGCTGGTGGACCGCGACCAGGTGCTGTGGGTCGGCACCCAGAACGGCATCGAGCGCTGGACGCTGGAGGGAAAGTATCCGCAGCGCCGAAGCATGGGCGCGGCGGAAGGGCTGCCGCAAAGTACCGTCAAGCGCATCTACCAGGACCAGGATGGCACGCTATGGGTCGGCAGCCAGACCGGCGGCCTGTTCCGCTGGCGCCAGTCGGACGACCGCTTCGTGCAATACCGCCACCAGCAGGGCGATCCGCACAGCATCGCCGACAACTATGTGTTCTCGCTGTTCCGCGACAACGTGGGCACCTTGTGGGTCGGCACCTGGTACCGCGGCGTGAGCCGGGTCGACCTGGGCAGCGGCGGCTTTGCGCGCCTGGTCAAGGACCCGGGCCAACCGTTCACCTTGTCCGACAACAAGGTGCGCGCCTTGCTCGATGCCGGCGATGGCAAGGTCTGGGTCGGCAATAACGATGGCTTGAATTACTACGACCCGGTGACCGGCAAGACGGTGTTGTACCGCACCGGCGCGGGAGCCAATAGCCTGGAATTCCAGGTCACGGCCTTGCTGCATGACCCGCGCGACCGCAACGTGCTGTGGGTCGGCAGCCGCAACGGCGTGCGCCGCTTCGACATCAAGGCGCGCCGCTTCGGCCCGCTGATGCTGTCGCACGGCGATCCTGAAAATGACGTGATCCGCTTCCTGTACGGCGACCGCGAAGGCATGGTGTGGGCTTCCGCCCGCAACGGCCTGCACCGCATCGATCCGTCCAGCAACGGCGTGCTGACCTTCCGTCATGATCCGGCCGACATCCACAGCATGGCCGACAGCGTGGTGCGCCCGGTGCTGGAAGACCGGCGCGGCAACCTGTGGGTGGGTACCTTCAACGGCCTTGACCTGCTGGACCGCAAGACCGGCCGCTTCACGCACTACCGCAACAACCCGAACGACGCGGGCAGCTTGAGCCATAACGAGGTGCACTACCTGTTCGAGGACGACGACGGCATGCTGTGGATCGGCACCGCGGCGGGCCTGAACCGCATGGAACGCCGCCCCGATGGCAGCGTGCATTTCCGCCGTTTCCTGCGCAAGGATGGCATGGCCGACGACGCGATCGCGGGCATCCTGCCGGACCGCGGCAAGTACCTGTGGCTGTCCACCAATACCGGCATCTCGCGCCTTGACATGGGCAACGGCCAGGTGCGCAACTATTCCGGCGTGGACGGCACCATCGAGGGCGCCTATTTCGACGGTTCCGCCTTGCGCGCGGCCGACGGCACCCTGTACTTCGGCGGCTTTAACGGCATCACCGCCTTCGATCCGCAGGATGTGCGGGAGAACAGTTCGGCGCCGACCGCGGTCATCACCGATTTCCAGATCTTCAACAAGCCGGTGCGGCCAGGGCAGGGCGGCGCCAACAAGGGCGTGCTGCAGCAGGCCATCGAGTACACCAGCTCCCTGTCGCTGCGGGAAGGCGACTCCGTCTTCTCGCTGGAATTCGCGGCGCTGCACTACGCCGCCCCGCAGCGCAACCGCTTTGCCTACCAGTTGGTGGGCTTCGACAAGGACTGGGTGGTGACCGATGCAGGCAAGCGCTTCGCGACCTATACCAACCTCGATCCCGGCACTTATCAGTTCCGCGTCAAGGCCGCCAACAAGGACGGCATCTGGAACGACAACGCCGCCATGCTGGAAATTATCATCGCGCCGCCCTACTGGAAAACCTGGTGGTTCAGGCTATGCCTGCTGGTGGTGGCGATGGGCGGTGCCTGGGCTGCTTACCACATGCGCGTGCGCGTGCTGCGCAGCCAGCAACTGCAGCTGGAAAAGCAGGTCAGCCTGCGCACCGCCGAAGTCGAGCTGAAGAACCAGCTCCTGCAAGAGCAGAAGCGCGAGCTGGAACAGCGCGACAAGCACCTGTCGCTGGCCAAGCAGCGGGCGGAAGACGCCACGCGCCAGAAGTCCGAATTCCTGGCCAATATGAGCCACGAAATGCGCACGCCGCTGGCCGGCGTGATCGGCATGCTGGGCTTCGCGCTGCGCGACAACGCGCTGGCCGAGCGCACCCGCGAACAGATCGAGCGCGGCCAGGGCAATGCGCAGTCTCTGCTGGCCATCATCAATGACCTGCTGGACTTCTCCAAGATCGAAGCAGGCAAGTTGCACATCGAATCGATCGATTTCGCGCTGGCCAGCATGGTGGAGAACGTGGTCAGCCTGTTCGCCGAGCACACCGTGTCCAATATGGTGGGTTTTGAAGTCGATTTCGCGCCGGACCTGCCGGAGTTCGTGGTCGGCGACCCGACCCGCCTGCGCCAGGTGCTGGTCAACCTGGTCGGCAACGCCTTCAAGTTTACCGAGCGCGGCAAGGTGTCGCTGCGGGTCGAGCGCGAAAGCAGCAGCGCGGAAGGGCACCGCATCCGCTTCACGGTGGAAGACACCGGTATCGGCATTCCGCCGGATGCCTTGCCGCGCCTGTTCCAGAAGTTCGAGCAGGGCGATACCACCACCACCCGCCGCTACGGGGGCACCGGCCTTGGCCTGGCGATCAGCAGCCAGCTGGTGGAACTGATGGGCGGCTTGGTCGACGTGGTCAGCGCGCCGGGCGCGGGCTCCAGCTTCGCCTTTACCGTTCCGCTGCGCGATGGCGTGGCGCCGCCGCTGGCGCCGCACGTGGCGCGCGAGCCGCATTCGCATCAACTGCGCGTGCTGTGCGCGGAAGATTTCCCGACCAACCAGATCATCGTGCGCATGATGCTGGAAGACCTGGGGCACAAGGTCGATATCGCCGGCAACGGCGTGCTGGCGCTGGCCGCCTGCGCCCAGCAGCGCTATGACCTGGTGCTGATGGACGGCCGCATGCCGGAAATGGACGGCTCCACCGCGACGCGCCTGATCCGCTCCGGCGGTCCGCGCGAAGCGCCGGTGCTGGACCCGCACCTGATGATCGTGGCCCTGACGGCCAACGCCAGCGACGAGGATCGCAGCCGCTACCTGGCCGCCGGCATGGACGATTTCCTGACCAAGCCGATCGACGAAGGCGCGCTGCACATGCAGCTCGAACGTGCCATCGAGCGGCAGCTTGCGCGCGGCATCAAACTGCCGCGGATGCGGGCGCACACGGAGGAGCGGCCCTCTTTGGCAGAGCTGGATGCCATGTTCGGCGTGTGCGACCTGCCGCCGCCGAAACCGATGCCGGGCCAGGCCGGGCAAGCGCTCAAGCTGCGCCTGCGCGACGCCTTCATTGCCGACCTGCCGGCGCGCCTGCGGGAGATGGACCAGGCGCTGGCTTCGGCCGACGCCGATGCGGCGGGCCGCCTGTTCCATGGCATGAAGGGCAGCGCCGCCTATCTGGACGAGGCCGAGCTGCATGCATTGTGCGGTGAACTGGAACGGGCCGCGGATCGCGCCATGTGGCCGGCGATCCGCGAAAAGCTGCCGCGCCTGCGGCTGCTGCTGGAACACGTCGTATCCCCAACGCGGCACTAAAATAAAAGCGGAGAGAGCATGAAAGTATTGGTAGTCGACGACGACGTAGTCTCGCGCATGGTGCTGATGCACCTGATCGATGGTTGCGGCAAGTTCGAGATCGTGGAGGCGGAAGATGGCGCCGAAGCCTGGCAGCAGCTGGAAGATGGACTGCGTCCGGGCATCATCTTCTGCGACCTGCGCATGCCGCGCCTGTCCGGCATTGAACTGCTGCAGCGCGTGCGCGGACATGGCGAGCTGGCGGAAGTGCCGTTCGTGCTGGTGTCGTCCGCCACCGACAAGGAAACGGTGCAGCAGGCCACCCTGGCCGGCGCCACCGGCTATATCGTCAAGCCGTTCCAGTCGGAGCAGGTGCGGGCCCACCTTGGCGCCTTCCTCGACCAGGCGGCCAATGGCTATGAACATCGGGCGGAAGAGCCGTCGGCCACCCTGCTGCGGCTGGGGATTGGCGCCGACCGCCTGCTGGTCTATCTGACCGGCTTCCAGAACCAGCTTACGGCGGCCGGCAGCGAGATCGATGCGCTGCTGGCACACGACGAGCTGGCTGAAGTGCGCGTGCGGCTGGAACGCCTGCATACCGGCTGCACCACGCTGGGCCTGCAGGGCGCGGCGGCGGCCCTTAAGCCTTTGATGGAAGGCCACGTGAGCAACGAGGCGGTGCAGTCGGCGCTGACCGACGTGATCCGGGCGGTGCTGCATCAATCCTCGCTGGTGCGCCAAAGCTGAACAGCCGAGCCTTGCGGTAAATATATTTTAGGTTTAAAGTAGTCTGCACCGCAGGCTGTACTTTCAACCGAACCTTACCCAGGCGACCATGAACAGAAACACTGCTGCTGAACCGAGCGCGCATCTCGACCAGTTCGCGCGCCAGCACCTTCCCCCGGCCGACCAATGGCCGGACCTGCTGTTCGACCTTCCCGAGTTGCAGTACCCGGCGCGCCTGAACTGCGTGGCCGAGATCCTCGACAAAGGCGTAACCGCAGGCGGCGGCGCGCGCCTGGCGCTGCACGGCGAGGGCATGAGCTGGACTTACGCCGAACTGCAGCAGCAGGTCGACCGCATCGTCAACGTGCTGCGCGGGTCAATGGGACTGGTGCCCGGCAACCGGGTGCTGCTGCGCGGCGCCAATCATCCGATGATGGCCGCTGCCGTACTGGCCGTGCTCAAGGCCGGCCTGGTCGCGGTGCCGACCATGCCGCTGCTGCGCGCGCGCGAGCTGGGCGTCATCATGCAGAAGGCGCAGGTGCAGGCGGTGTTGTGCGCCCACACGCTGCGCGAGGAGATCGAGGCAGCGCCAAACCGCCCTGAGCGTACCCTGTGGTTCAACGTGCCGGCCGATGCCCAAGCCGGGCTCGCGCCGGAACGTTCGCTCGATGCGCTGATGGCGGCGCAGCCAGCCAGCGCCGCGGCATGCGATACGGCTGCCGACGACGTTTGCCTGATCAGCTTCACCTCCGGCACCACCGGCGTCCCGAAAGGCACTATCCACTTCCATCGCGACGTGCTGGCCATTTGCGACTGCTTCCCGCGCCATATCCTCAAGTCGCAAGCCGATGACCTGTTCATCGGCACACCGCCGCTGGCTTTTACATTCGGCCTTGGCGGCTTGCTGCTGTTCCCGCTGCGCGTCGGCGCCGCGGCCGTGCTGCTGGAAAAGCTGACGCCGGAATCGCTGCTGCAGGCCATTGAAAAGTATCGCGCCACCATCTGCTTCACCGCGCCGACTTTTTACCGTCAGATGGCGACACTGGCCGGCAAATACGAGCTGTCCAGCCTTAAGAAGTCCGTATCGGCCGGTGAAGCCTTGCCGGTGGCGACGCGCGAAGCCTGGCAGCAAGCCAGCGGCCTGCGCATGATCGACGGCATCGGTGCCACCGAAATGCTGCACATCTTCATTTCCGCAGCGGGCGACGATATCCGGCCCGGCGCCACCGGCAAGCCGATTCCCGGCTACCGCGCTTGCGTGCTCGATAACAACGGCCAGCCGGTAGGCCCCGGCATTGTCGGGCGCCTGGCAGTCAAAGGACCGACCGGCTGCCGCTACCTGGACGATCCGCGCCAGCGCGACTATGTGCTGAACGGATGGAACCTGACCGGCGACGCCTATGAGATGGATGCCGAAGGCTACTTCTTCTACCGTTCGCGCACCGACGACATGATCATCTCCGCCGGCTACAACATCGCCGGCCCCGAAGTGGAGGACGCCTTGTTGCGCCATCCCGCTGTCGCCGAATGCGGCGTGGTTGGCAAGCCGGACGATGAACGCGGGCAGATCGTGGAAGCGCATGTGGTGCTGAAGCCCGGCTTTGAGCCGTCGCCCGCGACGGCGGCGGAATTGCAGGACTTCGTCAAGGAGCAGATCGCCCCTTACAAGTATCCACGCTCGATCCGCTTCCTGGCGTCGCTGCCGCGTACCGAAACGGGCAAGCTGCAGCGCTTCAAACTCCGTAGCACCTGAGGAATCGCATGAATATCGTTTGTATTGGCGGCGGCCCGGCCGGCCTCTATTTCGCACTGCTGATGAAAAAGCAGGACCCGTCGCACCGCATCGTCGTGGTGGAGCGCAACCGGCCTTACGATACCTTCGGCTGGGGCGTGGTGTTTTCCGACCAGACGCTGGGCAACCTGGTGGCAGCCGACGAAAAGACGGCGCGCGAGATCCTGCAGTCGTTTAATCATTGGGACGATATCGACGTTTTCTTCAAGGGACAGAAGGTCACGTCGGGCGGCCACGGTTTCTGCGGCATCGGCCGCAAACGCCTGCTGAACATCCTGCAGCAGCGCTGCGAGGAACTTGGCGTGGAGCTGGTGTTCGAAACCGATGTGCAGGACGACCAGGAGCTGGCGGCGCGTTACGACGCCGACCTGGTCATTGCATCGGACGGCCTGAATTCACGCATACGCACGCGCTACGAAGCGGATTTCCAGCCGATGATCGAGGCGCGCCAGTGCCGTTTCGTGTGGCTTGGAACGAGCAGGAAATTCGACGCCTTCACCTTCGACTTCCAGCAGACGGAGCATGGCTGGTTCCAGGCGCACATCTACCAGTACGACGGCGAGACCTCGACCTTCATTATCGAAACGCCGGAATCGGTGTGGCGTGCCGCCGGCCTGGACGACATGTCGCAGGAGGATGCGCTGGCCTGGTGCGAGCAGCTGTTCGCCGATCGGCTGGAAGGGCATAAGCTGATGTCCAATGCGGCCCACTTGCGCGGCTCGAGTGTGTGGATCAAATTCCCGCGCATCGTGTGCCAGCAGTGGGTGCACTGGAATGACCGCGTGCCGGTGGTCCTGATGGGCGACGCGGCGCACAGTGCGCACTTCTCGATCGGTTCCGGCACCAAGCTGGCCCTGGAAGATGCGATCGAACTGGCGCGCTGCTTTGCCGCGCATGGGGATGCATCCGCCGCGCTGGCGGCATACCAGCAAGTGCGCGCAGTCGAAGTGCTGAAGATCCAGAGCGCCGCGCGCAATTCGATGGAGTGGTTCGAGAACGTGCAGCGCTACAGCGCAATGGAGGCGCCGCAGTTCGCCTACTCGATGCTGACCCGCAGCCAGCGCCTGTCGCATGAAAACCTGCGCGTGCGCGACAAGGAATACGTGGCCGGTTTTGAGCGCTGGCTGGCGGAGAGGGCCTTCGCGCAAGCAGCTCTGCCCCAGCCAGTCGCGCCGGCGCGCCCGGTGCCGCCGATGTTCACGCCGTACAAGGTGCGTGAGATGGTGCTGAAAAACCGCATCATTGTATCGCCGATGGCGCAATACAGCGCCGTCGACGGCTGCGTGGGCGACTGGCACATGGCCCACCTGGGCGCGCGCGCGATGGGCGGCGCGGCGCTGGTGATGGCGGAAATGACCTGCGTCTCCGCCGACGCCCGCATCACGCCATTCTGTCCTGGCATGTATGCACCGGCGCATACGACGGCCTGGAAACGTATCGTCGACTTCATTCACCGGAACACGGACGCCAAAATCGGCCTGCAACTTGGCCACGCCGGTGCCAAGGGCTCGACCCGCGCCATGTGGGACGGCATCGACCTGCCGCTCGACCAGGGCAACTGGCCGCTGGTGGCGGCTTCGCAGCAGCAATACCTGGCCGGCGTGTCGCAAGTCGCGCGCACTGCGAGCGGCGAAGACATGCGCCGCATAGAAGCCGATTTCGTGCGCGCCACGCTGGCGGCTGAAGAGGCAGGATTCGACTGGCTGGAGCTGCACTGCGCCCACGGCTACCTGCTGTCGTCCTTCATTTCGCCGCTGACCAATGAGCGCGGCGACGAGTACGGCGGCTCCCTGGAGAATCGCTGCCGTTTCCCCTTGCGCGTATTCGCGGCGATGCGCGCGGCGTGGCCGGCGCATAAGCCGATGAGCGTGCGTATTTCGGCGCATGACTGGGTCGAAGGCGGCATTACGCCGGATGATGCGGTACAGATTGCGCGCTTGTTCAAGCAAGCGGGCGCCGACATGATCGACTGCTCGTCGGGCCAGGTCAGCAAGCTCGAAAAGCCGGTCTTCGGCCGCATGTTCCAGACACCGTTTGCCGACCGCGTGCGCAACGAGGCGGGGATTCCGACCATCGCGGTGGGCTCGATCTTCGAAGCGGACCATGCCAACGGCATCATTGCCGCCGGCCGCGCGGACCTGTGCGCCGTTGGGCGCCCGCATCTCGCAAACCCGTCCTGGACGCTGGGTGAGGCGGCCAAGCTGGGTTACACGCCAGTGACGTGGCCCAAGCAGTACCTGGCCGGCAAGCAGCAGCTGGAGCGCAACCTTGAGCGCGAACGCCAGCTGGCCGCCGCCAGCGCCGGGCTGTCGCCGCAGCAAGTCGCGGCCAAATTGCTGGAGGGTTGAGTGATGCCGCTTACCGGCCAGCATGCTTTCATTACCGGCGGCAGCCGCGGCATCGGCCTCGCTTGCGCGCGCGCGCTGCTGGCGCAGGGCGCAAGCGTGACCATCGCCGGACGCGATGCCGCTTCGCTCGCCGACGCTGCAGCGTCGCTTCGCGCTGCCGGCTGCGCGCGCGTGGCGACCTGCGTGCTGGACGTGACGGACGAAGCGGCGGTACATGCTGCCATCGCGGCAGCCGGGCAGCAGCTCGGACCGATCACTATCCTGCTGAACAATGCAGGGCAGGCGCAGCCCGCGCCTTTTGCGAAAACCACCAGCCAGCACTGGCGGCAAATGCTCGACGTGAACCTGACCGGCGCCTTCCACTGCACTCAAGCGGTACTGCCGCAGATGCTGGAAAAGGGCTGGGGCAGGATCATCAACATCGCCTCCACCGCCGGGCTGAAAGGTTACAAATACGTCAGCGCCTATGTCGCCGCCAAGCATGGCCTGATCGGCTTGACGAAAGCGCTGGCGCTGGAACTGGCGACCCGGAACATCACGGTCAATGCGGTCTGTCCTGGCTACACTGAAACCGACATCGTGCGAGACGCCATCGCCAACATCATGCAGAAAACCGGCCGCAGCGAAGGGCAGGCGCGCGCCGAGCTGGCAGCCGGCAACCCGCAACAGAAGCTGGTGCAGGTCGAGGAAGTCGCCAACGCCGTGACATGGCTCTGCCAGCCGTCATCCAGCGCAATGACCGGCCAATCCATCGCCGTCGCCGGCGGTGAAGTCATGTAAGGAAACCGGAACCATGCAATTAGACCTGGAAAGCCGCCTGACCAACGACCACCACCAGTCGCTGAAACTGTGGCTGCGCATGCTTTCTTGCACCAACAAGATCGAAACTGAAATCCGCAGCCGCCTGCGCACCGAATTCGGCATCACGCTGCCGCGTTTCGACCTGATGGCGCAGCTGGAACGCCACCCGGAAGGCCTGCGCATGGGCGAGCTCTCCAAACGCATGATGGTCACCGGCGGCAATATCACCGGCATCACCGACCAGTTGGAGCAGGAACACCTGGTGGCGCGCGTGCCCGACCCGAAAGATGGCCGCGCCTTCAGTGTCAAGCTGACAGCGGCCGGCCGCAAAGTCTTCACGCAAATGGCCGAAGTCCACGAAAGCTGGGTCGCCGAACTGCTGCAAGAGATTTCGCAAGAAGACAAGGGACAGCTCATCGAACTGCTGTCGCAAATGAAGGGCCACCTGTACGCCCGCGAACAAAAGGACAAACCATGAAATACCTGCAAGGGGAAGCGCAACACCTGCCGGGCAACCGCGCACAATTCGCAGGCTACCAGGCCAAGCATTTCCAGTTCACGGTGCAGCAGGGTGTCGCCACGCTCACCCTGGACCGCCCAGAGCGCAAGAACCCGCTCACCTTCGAGTCCTACGCCGAACTGCGCGAACTGTTCCGCGCATTGGCGTATGCCGACGACGTCAAGGTCATCGTCATCACCGGCGCCGGCGAGAACTTCTGTTCCGGCGGCGATGTGCACGAAATTATCGGCCCGCTGACCAAGCTCGATATGCCTGGCCTGCTGGCTTTCACCCGCATGACCGGCGACGTGGTGAAAGCCATGCGCGCCTGCCCGCAGCCGGTGCTCGCGGCCATTGACGGCGTGTGCGCCGGCGCCGGCTCGATGCTGGCCCTGGGCTCCGACATCCGCCTCGGCACGGAGCGCAGCAAGACCGCCTTCCTGTTCACCCGCGTCGGCCTGGCCGGCTGCGACATGGGGGCTTGCGCCTTGCTGCCGCGCGTTATCGGCCAGGGCCGCGCTGCCGAACTGCTGTACACCGGCCGCTCGATGTCCGGTACTGAAGGCGAGCGCTGGGGCTTTTTCAACAGCCTGCACGCGCCGGAACACCTGCTCGCCGCGGCGCAAGCATTGGCCCAGGGACTGGCCAGCGGCCCGACCTTCGCGCATGGCATGACCAAGAAGATGCTGCAGCAGGAATGGAATATGGGCGTTGACGAAGCGATCGAAGCCGAAGCCCAGGCGCAAGCGATCTGCATGGCCACCAACGACTTCCATCGCGCCTACCACGCCTTCGTGGCAAAGCAGAAACCCCTGTTCGAGGGCGATTGAGATGGCCGATAAATCCTACCTGGGCTGGCCTTTCTTCGAGCAGCGCCACGCCGCGCTGGAGCGCGATCTGGATGCGTGGGCGGCGCAGCACGTGCGCGATGCCCACGGCAGCGACACCGATGCGCAGTGCCGCCAACTGGTGCGGGCGCTGGGCAAAGCAGGCTGGCTGCGCCACGCCGTCGGCGGCGCCGCATACGGTGGCGCGCTGGACGCCATCGACACCCGCGCCATCTGCCTGATCCGCGAGACCCTGGCGCGCCACAATGGGCTGGCCGATTTCGCGTTCGCCATGCAGGGCCTGGGCTCCGGTGCCATCAGCCCTGTTCGGCAGCGAAGCCAACAAGCAAGCTTACCTGCCGCGCGTCGCGCAAGGCGAAGCCATCGCCGCGTTCGCGTTGTCGGAGCCGCAAGCCGGCTCCGACGTCGCCGCCATGCAATGCGCCGCCGTGCAGGATGGCGACCATTACGTGCTCGATGGCGAGAAGACCTGGATCTCCAACGGCGGTATCGCCGACTTCTACGTGGTCTTCGCCCGCACCGGCGAACAGCCCGGCGCACGTGGCATCAGCGCCTTCATCGTCGACAAGGAAACGCCCGGCTTCGAGATCGCGGAACGCATCAACGTGATCGCCCCGCATCCGTTGGCGCGCCTGAAGTTCAGCAACTGCCGCATTCCCGCCAGCCTGCGCCTGGGTGAAGCAGGGCAGGGCTTCAAGGTTGCGATGGCCACGCTGGACGTATTCCGCACTTCGGTGGCCGCCGCTTCGCTGGGCTTCGCCCGCCGCGCACTGGACGAAGCGCTGGCGCATGCGCAAAGCCGCAAGATGTTTGGCCAGACCCTGGCCGACTTCCAGCTCACGCAAGCCAAGCTGGCGCAGATGGCGACCGGTGTCGATGCTTCCGCTTTGCTGACTTACCGCGCCGCCTGGCAGCGCGACCAGGGGCAGAAGGTGACGAAGGAAGCCGCCATGGCCAAGATGACCGCTACCGAAACCGCGCAGCAGGTGATTGACGCCGCCGTGCAGATGTTCGGCGGGATGGGCGTGGTCAGCGAACATCCGGTCGAGCGCCTGTACCGCGAAATCCGCGCGCTGCGGATTTATGAAGGCGCCACCGAAGTACAACAATTGATCATCGCGCGCGAGCTGCTGCGCGAAGGCTGAGGAGTCACTATGCAAATATTACAACCGCCAGGCTGGGCGCGCCCACGCGGCTATTCCAATGGCATCGCGGCCACCGGCCGCATGGTCTTCGTCAGCGGAATGATCGGCTGGGACGCGAATTGCGAATTTCAAACGGACGATTTCGCCGGACAAGTGCGCCAGGCGATCGAAAACATCCTGACGGTGCTGAAGGAAGCCGGCGGCGGTCCGGAACACATTGCCCGCATGACCTGGTACGTGGTCGACAAGCATGAATACATGGGCGCCTATACAGCCATCGGTGCCATCTACCGTGAGTTGATCGGCAAGCATTATCCGGCCATGACGGCAGTCGAAGTGGCCGGTTTGCTGGAATCGCGTGCCAAGGTGGAGATCGAGGTCACGGCAGTCGTGCCCGCGTAGTTTTAATGAAGTGATATAGTCCGGCCGTGGAGGTGCAATGCCATGGCTAAACTTCTCGTGCGCCTGATTGGCGCTATCTTTCTGCTAGTCCTGACGACGGCGCAAGCTGCGACACCGCTCTTGACGGATGCGGAGGTCGCCCAGCTATCGACCTGGCTGGGTAATGGGCCGGTGAGGTTGGAGCGCTTATATAAAAAGCGCGACGGACAGACCGCAGCGGATTTCCACGCGGCGGTGGACGGCAAAGGCCGTACATTTACCGTGATGGAAGCCACCAATGAGCTGGGGCAGATGTTCAAGGTGGGCGGCTACAACCCGCAAAGCTGGGATTCTTCCGGCAAGTTCCACATCACGACCGACGATGCAAAGCGCACCGGCTTCCTGTTCAACCTGACGTCGCGCCAGATGCATCGCCAGACGCCGCGCACTTACGCGCTCGATACGGTCGGTTCTTTCCAAACCTGGAACGATGCCAGGACCGGACCGGTGTTCGGCGCCGGCCACGACTTGTACGTGCCGTGGGACCTGACCAACGGCGGTTACTCGATCATGTATTCCTACATCGACCCCGAACGCAGCAACTTCGACTCCAGCCTGCTCGATGGACGCGACTACAAATCGCCCAACGTCACCTACGGCGATATGGAAGTGTGGCGGATATTCGCCGTGCCGGAAACGGGGACGTGGATGATGCTGCTGTCAGGACTGTGCGTGATTGGGTTCATGTGGCGCCGCTCTCCCGCGGCGGCCGCAGGATGACGCGATGCTGCGCCGCCCGCGATGGGGGCGCTGTGGTCCCCCCGACTGGAATCGAACCAGTATCCCACGCTTAGGAGGCATGTGCACTATCCATTGTGCTACGGGGAGGACGCAAAGCGAGCGCAATTATAGCTGACAGGCTGGCAACAGGTAAAATGCGTCTTTTCCCGTCACATATTGCACCCCCATGGCTGTCATCTCATTAACATCTGCACAACTGGCTTTTGGCCACCACGCCCTGCTGGACCACGCTGAATTTTCCCTCGAAACCGGGGAGCGCGTCGGCCTGATCGGGCGCAACGGCACCGGTAAATCCTCCCTGCTGAAGATCATTGCCGGCTTCCAGAAGCTGGACGACGGCCTGCTGGTCATGCAGCAGGGCCTGAAAGTCGTCTACGTGGAGCAGGAGCCGCAGTTCGAAGCCGGCCAGAGTGTGTACGACGCGGTCGCATCCGGCCTGGGCGAGTTGCCGGCGCTGTTGAAAGAATACGATGAACTGACCGGCAAGTTCGGCCAGGGCGATGATGATGCGCTGATGGAGCGCATGCATGACATCCAGGTCAAACTCGATGCCGGCGATGCCTGGAACCTGAAGAACAAGGTGGAAACCGTGCTCGGACGCCTGAACCTGGATGGCGCGGTGCTGATTGAAACCCTGTCCGGCGGCACCAAGAAGCGCGCGGCGCTGGCGCGCGCCCTGGTCGGCGCCCCCGACGTGCTGCTGCTGGACGAACCGACCAACCACCTGGACTTCAACTCCATTACGTGGCTGGAAGCGCTGCTGCGCGATTTCAAAGGCAGTATCCTGTTCATTACCCACGATCGTTCCTTCCTGGACAATGTGGCGACCCGCATCATCGAACTCGATCGCGGCAACCTGATGTCCTATCCGGGCAACTTCACCACCTACCAGGTGCGCAAGGCCGAACAGCTGGCTGTCGAAGAAATCGAAAACGCCAAGTTCGACAAGGTCCTGGCGGCCGAAGAGGTATGGATACGCAAGGGCGTGCAGGCGCGCCGCACCCGCGATGAAGGCCGCGTGCGCCGGCTGGAGCGCTTGCGCGAGCAGCGCGCCGCGCGCCGCGACCAGCAGGGTCAGGTTCGCCTGGAAGTCGGCACCGGCGAGCGTTCCGGCAAGATCGTGGCGGAGCTGGAAAATGTGAGCAAGACCTACGGCGCCAAGACCATCGTCAAGGACTTCAGCTCGATCATCATGCGTGGCGATAAGTTTGGTTTGATCGGCCCCAATGGCGCGGGCAAGACCACGCTGTTGAAACTGGTACTGGGCGAAGAGTCGGCCGACAGCGGCATGATCAAGCAAGGCACCAAGCTGCAGGTGGCGTACTTCGACCAGATGCGTGCCCAGCTGAATGATAACGCCACGCTGGCCGACACCATTGCGCCGGGCTCGGACTGGGTCGAGATCAATGGCCAGCGCAAGCACGTGATGAGCTACCTGGGTGACTTCCTGTTCGAACCGCAACGCGCGCGTTCGCTGGTCAGTTCCCTGTCTGGTGGTGAGCGTAACCGCCTGCTGCTGGCGCGCCTGTTCGCCAAGCCGGCCAACGTGCTGGTGCTGGACGAACCGACCAACGACCTCGACATCGATACGCTGGAACTGCTGGAAGAACTGCTGGAAGATTACGCCGGCACCGTCTTCCTGGTCAGCCACGACCGAACCTTCCTCGATAACGTGGTGACGCAAGTGATCGTTGCCGAGGGCGAGGGCAGGTGGAAAGAGTACGTGGGCGGCTACAGCGACTGGGAGCGCGTGCGCGACGCCAGCGCTGCGGCGTCGAAGAAAGCCGACGCCAAGCCGGCCGCCGCCGCGACTCCGGCGCCCCAAGCGGCTGCGCCGGCGCAGGCCAAAGGCAAAAAACTCAGCTACAAAGAGCAGCGCGAACTGGAAGAACTGCCGCAGCTTATTGCCAAGCTGGAAGATGAGCAGACTGCGCTGAGCCTGGCGCTGTCCGATCCGGACTTCTACAAGAAGACGCCAGCGGAAGCGAAGCGCCTCAACGACCCGCGTGGCGCAGATTGAGGTAGAGCTGATGTCAGCGCTGGAACGTTGGGAAGCCATCGAAACCCGTAATAACGTTTGATGTAACGCAATCCACTCTTTGCACTTTCTCACTTTCGTGCGCTTGCGCACGATTGCCCGCTGTAATATCTGACAACCTTAATGCCGAGGCAGTCCTGCTTCGGCATTTCCAACGGGAAGGCAGATATCGTGACTTTACAGCAGCCACCTAAACGCGTTTCCCAGCAGCCACAGGCGAGAGCGGCTGCCGCGCCTGTGCTCGCACTGCGCGCCAACGGCAGCGCCGTCATGCCGCGCGTGCTGCCGTTTGCCACCCTTCATTGCTTTCCTCATCTTCGCCGACGTGCTTGAACGATTCGGTGCGCACGCGACCACCATGCGCTGGCTGTATCCCGTCAAGATTGCGCTGGTGCTTGCCATGCTGCTTGCGTGGCGCAAACACTACCGGGAGTTACGCCCGCTGCCGGCGCGGCGCGATGCGCTGCTGGCGGCCGGCATTGGCGCTGCCGTCTTCGTGCTGTGGATTGCGCTCGATGCGAGCTGGATGCACCTCGGCGCGCCGCGAGGCTTCGATGCGGCAGGCAGCGATGGCCGCATCGATTGGCCCCTGGTTGCCGTGCGTGCTTTCGGTGCGGCATTGGTGGTGCCGTTAATGGAGGAACTGTTCTGGCGTTCCTTTCTGTTGCGCTGGCTTGAGCAGCGTGACTTCCTGTCACTGCGGCCGGCGCGTGTTGGCCTGCGGGCAGCGACGATTTCCGTTCTTCTGTTCGGTATCGAACATAACTTGTGGCTGGCCGGCATCGTCGCCGGCAGCGCCTACACCTTGTTGTACATGCGCAGCGAAACGCTGTGGACTCCCATCCTGGGACATGCCGTGACCAACGGCTTGTTGGCTGCCTGGATCAGGTGACCGGTAGCTGGACCTATTGGTAGTGTCAATAAAAGGCTAAAAATAATATGCGCATCCTGCCAACTCCCTTGGCGCTGGCTGCCGCACTGGCGTGCTGTCCGGCGCAGGCGGATATCAGCGAAACCTTCAAGCCCTTCATCAGCGTGGGCCAGTCGTATGACGATAACCTGCTGCGCCTTCCGGACAATTCACCGGACGCCATCCAGCGTTCGGACCGTGCCAGCCAAGCGATTGCCGGCATCGCGCTGGAGCGCCCTATCGGGCGCCAGAAGATTACTGGCCAAGCAAAAGTCTCGCGCGTGACTTTCGATCACTACGAGCAGCTCGATTACAACGGCAAGGATTTCAGCCTGGACTGGGCGTGGGTGATCGGCAACCATTTCGACGGCAATATCGGTGGCAGTTACCAGCAGGTGCTGACGCCATTCAACGACTTTCACTCGGAACAGCGCAACCTGCGTACCCAGCGCCGCCAGTATGCCAACGGCGGCTGGCGCATGCATCCGAGCTGGCGCATCTACACAGGCTTCCAGCGCGACCGCTTCGATTACGAGCTGGAAGCGCAAAGCTTGAACAACCGTAAGGAAGACCGCAGCGAAGTCGGCATCGACTACCACGCGTCGAGCGGCAGCAGGGTGGGCCTGGTGGCGCGCCATATCAAAGGCAACTTCCTGAACCCGCGCCGAATCGGCAGCACCTTTCTCGACCAGAACTATACGCAGGACGAGCTGAAGGCCAATGTCAACTGGCTATACAGCGACATCACACAACTGCAACTGCTGGCCGGCTATGCCAAGCGCAAGCACGATACTTTCGCCGAGCGCGATACCAGCGGATTGAATGGCCGCGCCACCCTGAACTGGCGGCCGCGCAGCAAACTGCGCTTCACTGCCGACGCATGGCGTGAGTTCGCTGCGGTAGAAAGCATTGTGGTGAATAACAGCGTCAACAAGGGCGCCAGCCTGACTGCCGCCTGGGATATCTCGGCCAAGGTGCAGGCTAATGCCGGCCTCAAGCGTGAGAAGCGCAAGTTCGAGCGCATGCCTTACGTCACCTTCGATGGCGACCCGAGCGATACCACGCGCAGCACCAATATCGGGGTGGTCTACCAGCCCTGGCGCAAGGTGCAGCTGAGCGTGACGGGCTTCAAGGACCGCCGTACCGGCACGCCCTTGATCGGCACCGGCAGTTACAAGGCCAAGGGTGTTTCATTCATGGCGACAGTGCAATTCTGATGACAAGGAGCGACGATGACGGTAAACGATATTCCTTTGGTCTCCTTTTTCCAGCGTGTGCTCGATCCGCTGATCATCATGGGGATGCTGTACGCCACGTCAATGGTGTATGGGGAGCCGTTTACCGGTTATTCGCTGGTACTGATGGTGCTGGCCTTCTTCATTTCGTCGGCGGTGTACCAGCATGTCGACCCGTATCGCACCTGGCGCAGCGGCCGCATTACTGCTTACGCACGCGATATCTTCATGGGCTGGATCGTTACTGCGGTGATCCTGGTGTTCCTTGGTAACGTCAGCGGCCTGGCTTACCACTA
Source organism: Massilia eburnea (assembly GCF_050709955.1). Classification (GTDB taxonomy): domain Bacteria; phylum Pseudomonadota; class Gammaproteobacteria; order Burkholderiales; family Burkholderiaceae_D; genus Rugamonas; species Rugamonas eburnea_A. The sequence goes on along the minus strand of NZ_JBNZFX010000012.1, from coordinate 64,257 downwards.
CGATGAGGCGGTCGTGTTCAGTTGGTTCCTTGCCACGCCATTTGCACTGCTGATGAGCCACCTGGCGGCGCGCCATGTCGGTACCGATCCGGCCAAGGAGAGCGAGGTGCGCTCGGTGGTCATCGTCGGCGCCAATGAGGTGGGCACCAAATTCGCCGGCACGGTGGAGCGCATGCCCAACCTGTTCCTGAGCGTGCGTGGCTTCTTCGACGACCGCACCGCCGAGCGCCGCAAATCCGGCCTGTCGCATCCCGTGCTGGGCGATATGGGCGATGTGGCCGGCTTCGTACGCGACCACCACATCAAGATGATCTTCATCAGCCAGCCGATCTCGGCCCAGCCGCGCATCCGCAAGCTGCTCGACGAGTTGCAGGACACCACGGCCTCGGTATATTTCCTGCCCGACATTTATGTGTTCGACCTGATGCAGGCGCGCTTCGACAGCGTGGGCGGCATGCCGGTGGTGGCGATTTGCGAGACGCCGTTTGTCGGCTTTGACGGCATCGTCAAGCGCGCCAGCGACGTGCTGATCGGCAGCGCGATCCTGATGGCGCTGGTGCCGTTGATGCTGGTCATTGCGCTGGCCGTGTGCATCAGTTCGCCGGGCCCGGTGATCTTCCGCCAGCGCCGCTACGGCCTGTATGGCGAGGAAATCATCGTCTACAAATTCCGCTCGATGCGTGTGACCGAAGACGGCGCGGTGGTGCGGCAAGCCACGGCCCACGATTCGCGCATCACCAAAATCGGCGCCTTCCTGCGCCGCACCTCGCTGGATGAACTGCCGCAGTTCATCAATGTGCTGCAAGGATCGATGAGCATTGTCGGGCCGCGTCCGCATGCCGTTGCCCACAACGAACAATACCGCAAGCTAATCAAGGGCTATATGTTGCGCCACAAGGTCAAGCCGGGCATTACCGGCTGGGCCCAGGTCAACGGCCTGCGTGGTGAAACGGAAACCCTGGAAAAGATGGAAGCGCGTATCCGCTATGACCTGGATTACCTGCGCCACTGGTCGCTGTGGCTCGACCTGTGGATTATCTTGCGGACAGTCAAGGTGGTATTGAACCGGCAAAACGCGTACTGAATCAATCGTGCGCGCTCGTCGCGCTATTAGAATGAGTTGCAACAGTCGAGGGAGGATATTTTGAAGCACATCAACCCGAATATGGCTTTCGCGGGCATGCTGGCGATTCTCGTTTCCGCCTGCAGCAGCAAGGTGGAACAGAAACCGGGCCAGGCCTTGGCCAACGTCAACGGTGAGGAAATCACCGTGCTGCAGTTGAACGATGAACTGTCGCGCAGCAACGCCCCAGCCACGCAACAGGAAGCCGCCCGCAAGCAGGCGCTGGAGGCGCTGATCGACCGCCAGCTGCTGATCGGCGAAGCGGCGAAAGAAAAAGTCGACCGCGACCCGCGCGTGGTGCAGGCGATCGAGCGGGCGCGCTCGGTGATCCTGGCCCAGGCCTATATGCAGAAACGCATCGGCACGCCGGCCAAGCCGAGCGCGGCGGAGGTGGAAGCCTACTACAGCCAGAACCCGCAATTCTTCGCGCAGCGCAAGCATTTCGATATGCGCGAAATCGTCTTGCCGACCCGTGATGTGACCGATGAACTGAAAGCGGTGATGGACAGCACCCGTTCGCTCGACGAAGTGGCGGCCTGGCTTGATCAGCACAAGGTCAAGTACCAGAAAGCCCAGTTGAGCCGCAGCGGCTCGGAACTGCCGCCGGAACTATCGGCCAAGCTGCTGGCCCTGGCGAAAGGCCAGCTGTTCATCGTGCGCGAAGGCGAACGCAGCATGCTGGTGACGATTGCCGATATCCGCTCCTCCCCGGTCGAGCTGGATGCGGCGCGGCCGCAGATCGAGCAATACCTGGTCGCCAAGAAGGGCAAGGAGTCGGCGGAAGAGGAAGTCAAGCGCCTGCGCGCCAGCGCCAAGATAGCCTATATCAACCAGCCCTCGCCGGTAGCGGACGCGGGGGCCCCGGCCACCGCCCTGGAACGCGGCGTGGCTGGCCTCAAATAAAAACTGGATCGAGGAGCAATCATGAAACGACTACTGATGTGGATGGCGGCGATGGCTTTTGTGCTGGGCGCAGGTTTGGCACAGGCCGCCGACCTGACGCTGGGCGCTGGCGACGTGATCAAGACTTCCGTGTTCGGCAACCCCGACATGTCGACCGAAACCCGGGTCAGCGAAGCGGGCAAGATCACTTTCCCCTTGCTGGGGGAGGTCAAGGTCAGCGGGATGACGGTGCAGCAGGCCGAACGGGCGATCGGCGAACAGCTGGTCAAGAAGGGCTACCTGAAAAATGCCCAGGTCAGCATCATCGTCTCGCAGATCCAGAGCGCGCAAGTGTCGGTGCTGGGCATGGTGAATCGTCCTGGCCGCTATCCGCTTGATGGCGGCAAGCGCGGTGTGATGGATATGCTGGCGCAGGCGGGCGGCTTCAATGTCGATGGCGGCGATACGGTGAGCGTGGTGCGCACCCGCGATGGCAAGACCTCCAAGACCGTGATCGACGTGGTCGACATGGTGCGCAATGGGGCGCTCGACAAGGAGATCGAACTCGGTCCCAACGATGTGATCTATGCCGAGCGTTCGCCGCGCTTCTACATCTATGGCGAAGTGCAGCGCCCTGGTTCGTTCCGGCTGGAACGCACCATGACGGTCAGCCAGGCGCTGGCGGTCGGCGGCGGCCTGACGCCGCGCGGCACCGAGAGCGGCATCAAGATCAAGCGCCGCGGCGGCGACGGTTCGGTGCAAGTGATCGCTGCCAAAAATGAAGACGTGGTGCAGACCGACGACGTCATCTTCATCAAGGAAAGCTGGTTCTAAGGAGGATGTATGAATTTCGCCCAGTTCCTGCTGATCCTCCAGGCGCGTAAGAAGATCGTGCTGCTGACCTTGCTGGTCACGGTGGCCGCCACCCTCGTCGTCAGCCTGCTGCTGCCCAAGACGTATGAGGCGACCAGTTCACTGGTGATGAATTACAAGGGCGTCGACCCGCTGACCGGGATGGCCTTGCCGGGCCAGCTCATGCCCGGCTATATGGCAACGCAAATCGACATCATCAGCAGCAAGAATGTCGCGCTGCGCGTGGTGGACCAGCTGAAGCTGGCCGACAGCCCGGCCGTCATCGCCCAGTTCACCGAGTCGACCGGCGGCAAGGGCACGGTGCGCGACTGGCTGGCCGAGCTGCTGCAAAAGAAGCTCGATATCGTGCCGGCCAAGGAAAGCTCGGTGCTGAACGTGACCTTCAAGGCGTCCGACCCGCAGTTCGCCGCCGCGGTGGCGAATGCCTTCGCCGACGAGTTACCAGAAGATCAATGTGCAGCTCAAGGTGGAACCGCTGAAGAAAGCCACCAGCTACTTCGACTCCCAGCTGAAGGTGCTGCGCGATAACCTGGAAGTGGCGCAGGCCAAGCTTTCCAAGTACCAGCAGGAGCATGGCATCGTCAGCGTCGACAACCGGCTCGATGTGGAATCGATGCGCCTGAACGACTTGTCGGCGCAACTGGTGGCGGCGCAGTCGCAGGCCATGGAGGCCAATTCGCGGCAGTCGGTGGCGCGCGGCTCCGGCAGCGCTTCGCCGGACGTGACCGCCAGCCCGGTGGTGCAGAACCTGCGCGTCAACCTGGCGCAGCAGGAATCCAAACTGGCCGAGATGGGCCAGCGCCTGGGCCGCAACCACCCGCAATACCAGAGCGCTGCGGCGGAAGTGGCGCGCCTGCGGGCCGGCCTGAACGAGCAGACGGCCCTGGTGACTTCCTCGGTCAGCAACAACGCCAATGTGTTCGCCCAGCGCGAAGCGGCGTTGCGCACGGCGCTGGCCGAGCAGAAGACCAAGGTGCTGCAGCTGAATCGCCAGCGCGATGAAATGAATGTGCTGAACAAGGATGTCGAGAGTACCCAGCGCGCCTTCGACAATGCTTCGCAGCGCTCGTCGCAGACCCGCATCGAGGGCGGCAACGACCAGTCCGACGTGTCGGTGCTGAATCCGGCCGTGGCGCCGATCGAACCGGCCGGCCCGCGCGTCGTGCTGAACACCGTGCTGTCGCTGCTGCTGGGGGACCATGCTGGGCATCGGTATTGCCATGCTGTCCGAGATGTTCGATCGCCGCGTGCGGTCGGAAGCCGACCTGGCCGAAGTGATGCACATTCCGGTGCTGGCCACGATCGACTGGAATCCGCCGCGCCAGCGCCGCTTCGGGCTGCCGCAATTGCATGCGCCGCGCACGCTGCGGCTGAATTGAGGAGGAGCTGAATGAACAGCCCATTGCATTTCAATCCCGCCTCGCCGCACGGCGTGGGCGATGCGACCATCGGCGCCTTGCTGCAGGAAGCGGGCAAGCTGACGCCGGAGAATACCGTGGCCGTGCTGCGCATGCAGGAGGAAACCGGCATCCGCTTCGGCGAGGCGGCGCAGGCGCTGGGCATGGTCAGCGCGGCCGACATCCAGCAAGTGCTGGCGCGGCAGTTCGACTACCCCTACGTCCCGGCCGGAGAAAAGTATTTCTCTTCGCGCCTGGTGGCGGCCTATGACCCGTTCAGCCGCCAGGTGGAGAAGCTGCGCGCGGTGCGCGGCCAGCTGATGCTGCGCTGGTTTGCACGCGGCCATAAATCGTTGGCGATCGTCGGCGTCGAGCCGGGATCCGGCACCAGCCTGTTTGCCGCCAACCTGGCGGTAGTGTTCTCGCAGCTCGGGCAGAACACGCTGCTGGTGGACGCCAACCTGCGCCAGCCTTCGCAGCACGAGATCTTCAACCTGCAGGGCAAGACCGGCCTGTCCGACATGCTGGCCGGGCGCGCCACGATGGCCTCGGTGACGCGCATCGACGCCTTCGAATCGCTGGCCGTGCTGGGCGCGGGCACGCTGCCGCCCAATCCGGCCGAACTGCTGGCGCGCAAGGATTTCACCGGCCTCAATACCCAGCTCGAGGCGCTGCACGACGTGGTGCTGTATGACACCTCAGACGTGCTGACCGCCCACGATTCGCTGCCGGTGATGGCGCGCGCCCATGGCGTGCTGCTGGTGGTGCACCGGAATGCCACTTCGCTCTACGATGTGGCGGCGCTCAGCGAACAGGTGCGCTATGCCGGCGCCGAAGTCGTAGGTTCCGTGCTGCTGGAGTTCTGACGTGGAGCCAGGCCTGGCCATCCGCCCGCCATCCGCCGCGCGTGCGGCCTTGCGCGACGCGTTGCCCGACTGGCTGCCGGTGTTGCTGGGCATGCTGGTGCTGTACGTGCCCACGTTCTACCGGCTGCTTACCGGCTTGTGGGCCACCGAGGAACAGGCCCATGGCCCGATCATCCTGCTGCTCGCATTGTGGCTGATGTACCGGCAATGGCCGGCCATGCTGGCGCGGGCCGACGGCCAGCCGTCCGCCATCGGCTGGCCGGTGCTGGGCGTTGGCCTGCTGGCGTATATCCTGGGCCGTTCGCAAGGCATCATCGCCTTCGAGATTGCCTCCTTCATCCTGCTGCTGGCTGCGGTGCTGATGCTCAAATGCGGCCACGGCGCGCTGCGTGTGCAATGGTTTGCCTTCTTCTTCATGGCTTTCATGGTGCCGTTGCCGGGGCCTTTGGTCGGCATGCTGACCATGCCGATGAAGATGGCGGTCTCATGGGCTACCGAACACCTGATGTATGCGGCCGGCTACCCGATCGCACGCAGCGGCGTGATCCTGCAAGTGGGTCAGTACCAGTTGCTGGTGGCCGATGCCTGCGCCGGCCTGCAAACGCTGTTGACGCTGGAAGCGCTCGGGTTGTTCTACCTGAACGTGGTGCGCCATTCCTCGGCCTTCCGCAACGTGGCGCTGGCTTTGCTGATCATCCCGATCTCGTTCACGGCCAACGTGATCCGGGTGATCACGCTGTCGCTGGTGACCTATTACCTTGGCGACGCGGCGGGGCAGGGCTTCCTGCATGGCTTTGCCGGCATGGTGCTATTCATTACGGCGCTGCTGCTGATTATCGGCGTGGACGCCTTCCTGCAATGGTTCGTCAAGTGGCGCAACTCATGAAAAATCGATGATGGTAAGCCTGGTGCTGGGCGCGCTGATGGTGTGTTCGGCCGCAGTGACACGGGCACTGACGCCGACCGCGCGCATGGCTGATACGGCGGGCCGGTTCAGCCTGGAGCAGATGGTGCCGCGCAACTTCGGCGAGTGGCAGGTCGATGCGCGGGTGATGCCGCTGCAGGTCGATCCTGCCACCCAGGCCAAACTGGACAAGATCTACAACCAGACGCTGAGCCGTACTTACGTCAACCGCAATGGCGAGCGCATCATGCTGTCGATCGCTTACGGCGGCGACCAGAGCGACAATATGGGCGTGCACAAGCCGGAGGTGTGCTACACGGCGCAGGGTTTCACCGTGCGTGATGGCGAGAAAAGCAGCCTCGATACGGGAATTGGCCTGCTGCCGGTAAAGCGCCTGTTTGCGGTTGCCGGTGCGCGGCAGGAGCCGATTACTTACTGGATTACGGTCGGGCGCAAGGCGACCATGCCCGGTGTCGACCAGCGCTTGCAGGAATTGCGCTACGGCTTGAGCGGCACGGTGCCGGACGGGATGCTGGTGCGGGTCTCCAGCATCAGCGCCGAATCCGGTGCGGCATATGCCCTGCAAGACCAGTTCGTGCGTTCGATGCTGGCGGCACTGGACAAGCCGGCACGCGAACGCCTGGTCGGCGTGTTCAGCGAATAGGGGAACGATGATGCGCCTGCCATTGTTCCATCGCGCCGCGACCGCGACTGCCGGCGGCAGCCAGCGCGCGCTGGCTCGCCCGAATCGCGGCCTGCCGCTGATGCTGTTGTTGCCCTTCATGCTGCTGGCGATTTTCGTGGGCATGGTGGGCGGGCTGGATTCGCCGCCGCTGATAGCAATTGTCGGCACGGCGGTGCTGTCGGTGCTGATGTTGTTCGTGCTGCCGCTGCACGGCATGTTCTGGTGCCTGTTCGTGCTGACCTTCCTGCTGCAAGGTTCGGCCGTCTATTTCCTGAAATTGCGGCCGGCCGCCTGGCTCGCCTTTGGGCTGGCGATATTGTTCTTCTGCCGCGCGCTGCTCGACCTGGTAGTGCACAAGCGCGAGCAGCAGCACATGCGCAAGGGCGACGGCTCCACCGTTGAAATTGCAGCGATGCTGTTCGTGGCCGCCTTTGTCATCAGCCTGGTTTTCAACCGCGTGCCCAAGACGCAGATTTTTTCCGCGGCGAAGGCCATGCTGCCGATGTTCTCGGTGCTGTTCGCCTTGTACTGGTTCCGCTGGAAAGAGAACCACCTGGAGATCAGCTGGCGCATGATGTTCTGGGTGGTGCTGATCCAGGTGCCGGTGGTGTTGTACCAGCACTTTTTCGTCGCCACGGCGACCTCCTTCGATTCGATCGTCGGCACCTTCGGCGGCACGCCTGGCTTTGGCGGCAATAGCGCCATCATGGTCTTGTTCACCGTGCTGGCCATGGGCTATGCCGCGGCGCGCTGGAACGCGGGCCAGATGTCGGGCAAGGCGATGTGGGCTTTCCAGGCAATCGGCTTTGCCATCATCCTGCTCGGTGAAGTGAAAGCGGCTTTCATCTGGCTGCCGCTGGTGCTGGCCTGGGTGCTGCGGCGCCGAATCCTGCGCAGCATCGGCGCCTTTATCGGCTTCGCCATCCTGCTGGCAGCCTTCGTCGGCACCACCTATACCGTGTATGAAACGCTTTACTGGGGCAAGAAGGTGCAGTCGGCGCATAACGTGGCCGAGAAGCTGGACCGCGGCGGCGGCTACTTCTTTGACCCGAACAACGTCAATTACCGCACTGGCGAGATCAGCCGCGCCGCTTCGCTCGCGCTGTGGGCCAACGATCCGCTGGCAACGGTGCCGCGCCGCCTGGTCGGCTACGGGCCTGGCGCGTCCAAGCCGTCCGGCCTGCTTGGCGCCGGGGAGGTTGCCAAGCGTTACCAGCCCTTGCACCTCGATGCCACCGCGCTCGGCATTTTGCTATGGGATGTGGGCCTATTGGGCGCTCTCGCTTATGGCTCCATGCTACTGTTTTCCCTGCTAGCTGCCTGGCGCTACGTGCGCAGAAAACAAGGTAGCGTGGCCCAGCTCGCGCTGGCCGATACCTGCGTCGCAGCCATGCTGCTGTTCCTGATGATGCTGGTCTATAACCGCGCGCTGATGGATGAACCCACCGCCCAGCTGCTCCTGATGATGTGCATGGGGACGATAGTCCAGTTATGCCGTTTCGGCTCGTCCCAACGCTAGGGAACTGTGTCATTTCTGAGCGACATTGTTACAAAACTTTTGTCTCTCAGAAACGAATTTGTGAAATGCGTGATGTAGACTTTCCTTGTTGTAGCGGATCATATCGCGGTTAACTTATTGATTCGCAAACGAAATTGTTTGGAGAGTATCACATGAAATTCGTTAAATATTCCCTGTTTCCCTATGCCGTCTTTGCGGCGCTGACCACGTTCGCGACAGCAAGTCGTGCCGACTGGGCGATTTCCCCCAACATCGAAGCGGTGCGCCCCGCGCCGGACAAAATGCAATTGCAGCCACAGAACCCGCCCGGGTTTTCCTGGTCGCGTTATCCGATTGCCACTTCGGCCACCTGGTACCTGGTGATCATCCAGCCGCCAGGCACCGCCTCGCCAAGCAAATATGTAGTGCCGCGCAATTGGCTGTTGCCGACCCACGCTTTCCCCACTGCCGGTATCTATACCTGGAAGGTCGCACCCTTTGCGCGTACCCAGGCGATGAACGATGCCGACGCTGCGGCGCGTGCCAAGGCCAAGGCCGCCGGCTCCAATCTGGCCCAGATCGAAGCGGCGGCCGAAGCGGCCGTGGTGCCGCTGGCCGAACCGGTTGCCAAGGACTGGTCGACGGTTCGCAGCTTTACCATCGACAGCAGCGCCATCAAGTTCGAGGTCTACGACAATGCGACCCTGCGCGACAATGTGCTGCGGCATGGACGTTCGCGCATGCTGTCGCCGACTTTCCTGCCTTACCTGAAGTGGCCCTCGGCAATGGTCACCGAGCGCGGCGACCAGGTGCGGCGCCTGATCGAAACCGTGCAGTCGCGCATGACGATGGCGCCGGTCAAGGATAGCGATTGGCCGCTGATCAGCAGCGGCACCATGACCACCGCCTTGAGCAACCAGAATTCGGACATCCGCAATCGCATCAACCGCACCTCGCACCAGGTGGAGGCCGCGGCCCTGCTGTACCGCTTGAAGCAAGGCGAAGCAATCGCGACCGCTTACCTCAACGAAGCCATCAAGCGTGGCGATGAACTGGCCGCCCTGAGCCCGACCGGGCCGACCAGCTATGCCAACCAGGATCAGGCCACCCGCACCATTGCACTGTCGCTGTCGAAGGCGCTGGACATGCTGTGGAATAATCTCGACGCCACGCGCAAGGCAACCTGGCAGTCCAATATTGCGCGCCGTACCACGGACATCTACAATGACCTGGCCGGCAGCAATGGCCGCATGGACCAGTACCCGTATGATGCGCACGGCGGCAATACGCTGGGCTTCCTGGCGCTGATCGCGGCGCTGAACCTGGGTGACGTGCCGGCGGCCCAGACCTGGTTCGACTTTGCGGTGCGCACCTATGTGCACCAGGTTTACACCTGGAGCGGCCCGGAAGGCGGCTATGCCAACGGCACCGCATACGGCCAAGCCGCAGCCGACTTTTCGGTGCAGATCTGGGACCCGCTGAGCCAGGCGCTGGGCGTGTCGATTTACCGCAAGCCCTGGTCGGATGGCTTCCTGCGCTTCATGGCGCACTTCGTTCCGCCTGGCACACCGAACCATGTGTTCGGCGACGGCCATGAGGACGTGCCCAACACTTACCTGCTGAAGGCGTTTGCCTCGCGTTTCAATACGCCGGCCGCTAAGTGGTACTACAACAGCATGAGCGGGGTGGAAGATCCGCTGACCCTGCTGCAGGCGCCGTCGCCGCTGCCTGTCACTACCGTCGCGAGCGCGGTGCCGCCGCCCAACGGCGCGTTCTATCCGAGCGTGGGCTGGGCCGCCATGCATAGCTCGCTGGCGGACACGAAACGCACTTCCTTGTATTTCAAGGCCAGTCCCTATGGTTCGTACAACCACAGCCATGGCGACCAGAACTCGATTGTGCTCAACAGCGGCGGCAAGCGCTTGCTGATCGAGGCCGGTTATTACGATTGGTACGGCTCGCCATTGTGGAGCAGCTGGTACCGTGCGACCAAATCGCATAACGCGGTCACCTACGACAATGGCATTGGGCAGCGGATCGATGGCAATACCGTGAACCTGGGCCGCAACGGCAAGATCACCGGCTTCTCGACCACCTCCGCCATGGATTATGTGGAGGGCGATGCCACCCCGGCGTTCGAAGGTGCGCTGTCGCTGAACCGGCGCAAGGTGTGGTACTTCCGCAGCCAGGATGCGGCCGTGGTGATGGATACGCTGACCGCGCCCGTGGCCCATACCTGGGACTGGAATTTCCATGCAGCGGTGGCGATCACGGCCAATACGGACGGCACCGCAACCATCGTCAATGGCGACCGTTCGCTGTGCGTGCGATCGATCACGCCGGGAGCGAGCCTGGTCAAGCGCGACGGACCGGCGCCGCGCACCGGCATCGAGGACCATGCAGCATTCACGCGTCCCGCCGCACTCAAGGGCGAGTTTGTGGTGCTGCTGGATGTGGGCTGCAAAAAGCCGGTGGTCAAGCTGACCACGGGCACCACCAGCCGCGTGCTGACGGTGGGCAGCCAGACCATCACACTGCCGCTGCCTTGAGCCGCCAGGGGGACTGAGCCATGCTATGACAGCACCATACTCGGGTTCCCAAACGCGGCGTAATATCGCCGCCTTCCTGGTCGGCAAAGTGCCGACCGCCGTGCTGACAGCCAGCGTGCTCGGGCTGTCGGCACGCGTCTTGCCGGCTGCCGAATTCGGTCACTATGTGGTTGGCATGGCGCTGGTGGAACTCGTCCTCGGATTATCGAGTTTCGGCCTCGACTGGGTCCTGTTGCGCTTCCTTCCCGAATATCGCTTGCGCGGCAGCCGCCATGCGCTGGCGCGCCTGGTGGTTGGCGTCGCAGCTTGCCGCTTGCTGCTGCTGGTGCTGGTGGCGGGCGGCTTATTGTCGGCGCGCGGCCTGGGCTGGCTGCCTGCCAGCTTCCCGCCCGAACTGGCAGGTGTGGTGGCTGTCCTGCTGGTGGTGGAGGGCGTGATGCGTATCCTGCGCGACAACACGCTGGAAGCCCTGGCCCTGCAAACGCGCATGCAAATCGTCACGGTGCTGCGCGGCACCGTGATTGCCTGCGCCTTGCTGGCAATGGACGGCGGCACGGCACGCGCATTGCTGCTGGCGGAGCTCTTGGCCAGCGGGGCAGCGCTGCTGCTGGCGGCCGGATTTTTCGCTGATGCGGTGCGTAAGCTACCGGCAGCGGCGCAGGCGGGATGGCAGCAGCCGAGCCGCGCACAGATGCGTGCGGTGGCCCTGCACAACTATGCCAGCGGCATCGTGGAATACCTGTATTCGCCATCCTGCCTGATCCTGCTGCTTGCGCGCAGCCAGGCGCCGGAAGCCATGGCGGGTCTGGGGTTTGTCCTGCGCTTGACCGACATCATCCGCAACTACATGCCCGGCATGGTCATTTTCTCGGTAGTGCGCTCGCGCATGATCGGCGCCTACGCGGGCAATCGCGACTACGGCGAATTGCAGCGCTGGGCGCATTTCGTCTTCAAGATCAGCGCACTGAGCCTGTTGCCGGTGCTGGCGGTGGCGGCTGTGTACGGCGACCTGGTGCTGCAACTGGCCAGCGGCGGGCGCTTCGGTGAGTACCGCTTACTGTTTGCGGTGCTGTGCGGCTGGTTGGCGTTGCGCCTGCATCGGCTGATCCTCAATGTGGTGTGCAATGCGGTTGGCTTGATGGGCATGTGGGCACTGGCTTCCTTGTGTTCCTTGCTGGTGCTGCCTTTGCTGGCCTGGCTCGGCGCCGCGGCGCTGGGCCTGTGGCTGGTGCCGGCAGCCTTGCTTGGCAACGAGTTGATCGTGAACGGATTGGTAGTGGCCGGCATGCGGCGGCGTGGCTTCGCGTGGCCGCTGGGAGTGCGCTGGTGGGCACGCGCGCTGTTGGCGATCGGCGCGGCGGCCGTTGTGGCGTGGCTGTTGCCCGGGCAAGGCGTGCTTGCCGCCGCTATCGGAACTCTGCTGCTGTGCGCCGTTTTTGCTGTAGCGCTGTTATTGTCGGGTGCGATTGATGAGAAAGATCGACAGCTTATCAACCGAGTGCTGGGACGCCAACTACTGCGCGAGGTTTCATGAAAGTGCTTGCCATCTATCCCGGATTGAATCCCACCTTCGACGAGGTGGCGTACGTGCTGCCGCCGCTGGTGGCGAAAGGCGTGGCGGTGGAGGTGGTGACATCGCGCGTGTCCGCGCTCAAGAGTTCGGAACCGGGCCAGGCATACGAGAATTTCCAGGGCGTGCGGATCCACCGCATCTTTCCCAGCCTGCGTGCGCTGTCGCACGAAGCGGAACGTTACCTGCCGCAAGTGCGTGAAATCGCGGACGCCTTCAAGCCCGATGTATTGCTGGTGAATTCCTTCCACAGCTTGCCGCTGCTGGAGATGCTGCGGCCACTGTATCCGGTGCCGGTGCTGCTGCGCGTGGAGTCGGCCGATCCGGTGCAGCTGCTGCGGCGGCGCTATTACGGCGGCGTGCCGGCCATCGGCCGCGTGGCCGGGCGCATGCGCTGGTGGCAGGTGTGCGGGCAGGTGGATGCGCTGATGAGCAACGATCCGGCCGACTTGCCGCAGTTGGCGACGCTTGGCCTGCGCGGGCGGCGCGCCTATTACGCCGCGCATTGCGCGCAGCGGCCGGCGGAGTGGCGGCCGGCGCGCGAACGGCGGCGTGGTGAGATGATTTATGTCGGCTCGCTGATCCGCCACAAGAATTGCGAGCGCTGGCTGGAGACCGTGCCGGCCATCCTCGAACACACGCCGGTGGAACGCTTCGTGATCATCGGGCGCGGGCCGTATGCCCACATTGTGAAGAAATTGCAGGCGCGCCTTGGCGACCGCGTTGAACATGTGGAAGGGGTGACCCGGATCGAGGCGCTGCAACGCCTGTCGTCGGCCTGGTTCGCTTACACGGAAAGCAATTCCGGCTGGGGCTTCCTGTGCGATGCGTGGTCGACGCGCACGCCGGTGCTCTGCCCGCAATCGACGTTCAGCATCGTGCCCGGCTGGACCGGCATGATGCCGCAGGACGTGCCGGCCATGCTGGCCAGCATCAATCGCCTGTACGACGATGCGGAGTACTACAGCACCCTGCAGGACGGCGGCGCCTTGCGCTATGCGTCGGAGCACACGGCCGACGTGGTGAGCCGCCAGTACCTGCAGATCCTGCGCGAAGTGGTGGCGGAGGGGAGGCGGCCATGATCCATGTGCTGCTTCCGCAAGCCAGCAGTTACCGCGACATCACCGAGTACCTGCGCGAGCGCGGTGCACGGGTCACGGTGATTGGGGCGGGTAGCCCGGGAATGAGTGGAAAATTCGCCATCGTGCTGTCCATGTTTTCCCCAAAGCTGTTGCGCTGCGTCGGCCTGTGGACGGAAAAAGACCGCTTGCTGGTCGTCGGCTGGCAGGCTTTGCCGGTGCTGGCGCTGATCAAGGTGCATCTGCTGCCGCGGCCGGAGCGCCTGCTGGTAATGAGCTGCTTCGTTCACGGCAAGCGGGCGCGCCGCCTGGCCGACCGCGTGCTGCGTGCACTGCGGGTGCCGGGCCTGGGTTTCATCGCCTTCTCGCCCGGCGAGGCGCGCAACCTTGTGCAGAATGTCGGCATGGCGGCGCAGGATGTGCATTGTCATCTATGGCGGCAGGAGCTCGACGGCCGCGCCTCGCAACAGGACGATGATGGCAGCATTTTCGCCGGCGGCTTTTCCAATCGCGATTACGACCTGCTGCTGGAGGCGGCGGAACCGCTGCCGGCGCCACTGGTCATCGTGGCGTCCCAGCGCAACCAGATCCGCCAGCCGGCGCGTGACAGCACGCGCATCCTGCGCGATCTGCCGGAGGCTGAATTCGAAGGCCTGCTGGCCCGCAGCAGCGTAGTGGCGATGCCGCTGCGCGGACTCGGCGAAGCGTGCGGGCAAAGCGTTCTGCTGCGTGTGCTGCGGCATGGAAAGCCGCTGGTGGCGACCCGCCACGAAGCGATCGAAGCCTATCTCGGCGAAGACTATCCAGGCTTCGTGCCGCACAATGATGTAGCGGCGATGCGCCAGGCGCTGGCGCGTGCGCTTGAACAGCCGGCGCGCCGCGAGGAGCTGGCACAGCGCGTGCGGCTGGCGGCGGGAAGGCTGGAAGGGCGCGGCGAACCGGGCGCTGAAATCGAGCAGTTCTTGCTAGGATGAAGCATGGTTCGCCAAGTACGCATCTTGCAGTTGGTGCCGGAACCGTTGCCGACTTTTCGTGCCGACGTGGCGACCCTGTTTGGAAAATACCTGCCGCGCCATGGCGTGCAATGCCACCTGGTTGGCAAAGGCAGCGCGGCGCCGGCCGATAACCAAGGCTTCGCCTCTTCACGGCGGGCACGAGCCGGTGCGCGCTGGAAAGCGGAGCTGTCTTTCCTCTGGCTGTGCCTGCGCGCCTTGCTCGGCGCCAACCGCCGCACCTACGATGCTGTGCAGGTGCGCGACATGGTCAGCATTGGCTTGCTGGCATGGCTGGTGGCGCGCATGAAGGGATTGCCGATGATGTACTGGCTGTCATACCTGATGAGCGAAGGACGCATCGAGCGCGCGCAAGACGAACTGGCGCGGCTGCCGCGGAAGCACGGCTGGCGCAGGCTGAGGGCGCGCCTGGTCCTGGCAAAAGGGCGCACCGAACGCTGGCTGCTGTACCGCGTGCTGTTGCCGCGTGCCGACCATGTGTTCGTGCAAAGCGAAGCGATGGCAAGCCTGGTGGCGCGGCATGGCGTGCCGGCTGGGCGCATCAGCGCGGTGCCGATGGGGGTCGACATGGAGGCGGTGACACGGTCGGAAGGGCGGCCGCCGGCACGGCCCTGGAACGGTTGGGAACAGCGGCCGGTGGTGGCCTACCTTGGCACGCTGGACCGGGCACGCGGCCTGGAGCGCGTGCTCGATGCGCTGCAGCTGGTGCGGCGTGAACTGCCGGATGCCAGCCTGCTCCTGATCGGCAGCTCGCCGCAGCCGGGCGACGTGCCGCGATTGCTCGCCGCGGCGCGCGAGCGGGGACTGGAGAATGCGGTACAGGTCACCGGTTGGCTGGCGCCGGCGCAAGCCTGGGAATACCTGCTGGGGGCGCAAGCGGCCATCTCGTACGTGCCGCGCGGCGCGCTGTACGACGTCAGCTCGCCGACCAAGTTGCTGGAGTACCTGGCGCTGGGCATGCCCTGTGTCGGCAACGACATTCCGGACCAGGCAGCGGTGCTGGCGGCAAGCGACGCCGGCTGGCTGGCGGCGAGCACGCCGCAGGCCATGGCCGAAGGCTTGCTGGCCATCTTGCGCGATCCGCAGGCGGCGCGCGTGCGTGCGGCGGCGGGCCCGGCCTACATCGAAGCAGCGCGCAGCTACCGTGTGCTGGGAGAAGCGGTGGCGCAGCGCTATCAGAACCTGGTGGGAGGCGATCATGCTGGCCGAATTGCGTAAAGAGTTCCTGTACGGCGGCCGCGCCCTGGTGCGCGACAATGCGTTGAGCCAGCGCCTGGTGCAGCGCCTGCGGCGGCACGAGTTGATGGACGATTACGCGCTGAAGGTGCTGGGCGACCGGCTGCTGCACCGCAGCCTGCAGGCCGCCATCGACAAGCTGCCGTACTACGCGCATATGACCACCGATTTCTCGCCAGTCGAGGCGCGCCACGTCTTGCGCGAGCTGTTCCCGATTGTCGACAAGACGACCTTGCTGGAGCATCCACTGGCGCTGTATCCGAATGGTGGCTCCAAGCGCCCGTGGCAGGCGATGGGGAAGACCAGCGGGACCACGGGTACGCCGCTGGTGATCATCCGCAGCCTGCAGTCGGTGCAGATGGAGCAGGCCTTCATCAAGCGCCACTGGACCTGGGCCGGCTATGTCGACGGCATGCCGCGCGCCACGCTGCGCGGCGACATGGTGGCGGGACTGGACCAGCAGCGCCCGCCGTTCTGGTTCGAGAACCGCTACAACCGGCAGCTGTTGCTCTCTTCCCGCCACCTGACCGATCAATGCGTCGATCCGATCATCCAGAAGCTGCGCGATTTTGCGCCGGTCATGATGCAGGCATATCCGTCCACCGCCTATACGCTGGCGCAGCACCTGGAACGGCGCGGCATGAGCTTGGCTATCCCGCACCTGTTCACGGCCTCCGAGCCGCTGTACCCGCACCAGCAGGAGCTGATTCGCGAGCGCCTGGCGGGAAAGATCATGGACATGTACGGCATGGCGGAGCGGGTGGCCTTTGCGACGCAATGCGAGTACGGCTCGATGCACATCAATCCTGATTATTCGCACGTCGAGATCCTCGACGAGCATGGCGAGCCAACCGACGGCTATGGCCATGTGGTTGGCACCACCCTGCATAACCTGGCGATGCCGCTGGTGCGCTACCGCTTGAGCGACCGCACGCGCTGGAAGCATGGGCACTGCCTGTGCGGCCGGCCGTTTCCGATGATCGAGCCGGTCACGGGCAAGCTGGAAGACCGCATCACCGGAGGCGATGGTTCCGAAATCAGTCCTTCCGTGCTGACCTTTGCATTCAAGGGCGTCGAGCACGTGCGCAAGTCGCAGGTGGCGCAGGTGGGGCCCGGCGCGTGGGAATTGCGCCTGGTGCCGGATGTCCGGTTCTCGCAGGCCGACCAGGACAAGCTGCTGCACAACATTCGCCACCTGGTCGATGCGACGGTGCAGGTGAAGATCGTGCTGTGCGACGACCTGCCGAATACGGCGGCGGGCAAGTTCCGCTGGGTGGTCAATGAATGGAAGGATGGACGCCGCTCATGAAAACCATTGTGATGCTCGGGACCGGGATGGACACCATGGGTGGCATCGCGTCCGTGGTCAGGGTCTATCAGCAAGCCGGCATGCTGCGGCGCTTCGGTGTGCGCTACCTGGCCACGCATTGCGATGGCAGTACTTGGCGCAAGCTGCGCGTGATGCTGGCTGCCTACGCGGCATTCGCCGCGATGCTGATGCGCGGGCAGGTCGGGCTGGTGCATGTGCACCTGGCTTCCCGAGCAAGCTTCTGGCGCAAGTCCGGCTTTTTCCTGCTGGCGTTCGCGGCGCGCGTGCCGGCGATCCTGCACTTGCATGGCGCGGAGTTTGCGGTGTTCTATGGCGAGGAGTGCGGCCCCTGGCGCCAGCGCTTCGTGCGCTTCATTTTCGACCGCAGCACGAGGGTGGTGGTGCTGTCCGAGGCCTGGCGATGCTGGGTGGAGGGCATGTCGCGCAATCCGCATGTCGAGGCGATATACAACCCGGTGCTGCTGCCGGCCGCCAGTTCGTGGGAGCAGCGGCGGCGCGGTGCCGTGCTGTCCCTGGGGCGGCTGGGGCGGCGCAAGGGCAGTTACGACCTGCTGCAGGCTGTAGCACGGGTGGCGCCGCAGGTGGCGGCGCTGGAATTACGGCTGGGCGGTGATGGCGAACTCGATGCGGTACGCGAGTGTGCGGCGCAACTGGGCATTGCCGGCCACATCAATTTGCTTGGCTGGGTCGGCGCGGAAAGCCGCCAGCAGCAACTGGCGCTGGCGTCATTGTATGCGCTGCCCTCGTACAACGAGGGCTTGCCAATGAGCGTGCTGGAAGCGATGGCGGCCGGCTTGCCGGTGCTGGCCACGCCGGTCGGCGGCATTCCGGAGGCGGTGGCCGATGGTGTGGAGGGCTTCCTGGTTGAACCGGGCGATGTCGATGCGCTGGCTGCGCGGCTGGTGCAGTTGCTGGAAGACGATGCGCTGGCGAGGCGCATGGGGGAGGCGGCGCGGCGCAAGGTGGAATCCACCTTCAGCAGCGACGCCGTGTTGCCGCGGGTTGAGCGGCTGTATCGCGAATTGGGATTCTTGCCGCAATGACTGCACTGGCCTGGAAAATCAACCGCCTCAAACTGATGGGGCCTGCCGAAGTGCTGTGGCGCGTGCGCCAGCTGGCGCGCCGCAAAGCTGCCGCGATGGGACTCGGGCTGGCGAGCTATCCGCCGGTGCCGGCGCTGGACCGCTTTGGCGCCGCCTTTGTCGCCACGCCAGAAGAGGTCGACGCCGCTGCGCTGTGCATGGAGGCGGATGCGCTGCTGGCGGGGCGCTGGAATGTGTTTGCGCTGCAAGGCGCGCCGTTGGGCTTTCCGCCGCAATGGAACCGTGATCCGCGCCGCGGGACCACGGCACCGATGGCGCCTGGCCCGTCAATCGATTACCGCGACGCTTCGCTGGTGGGCGATATCAAGTACCTGTGGGAGCCGAGCCGGCACCTGGAACTGGTGACGCTGGCGCAGGCCTGGCGCTGTTCCGGTGAGCGCAAATACCGGGACGGCGCGCGCACGCTGCTCATTTCCTGGCTCGATCAATGTCCCTATCCACAAGGCGTGCACTGGGCCAGTTCACTGGAACTTGGCGTGCGCCTGTTGAACTGGTCGGCCGCCTGGCAGCTGCTGGCCGGCAGCCTTGACGACGATTGGCGCCATCGCTGGCTCAACGCGGTCTACAAGCATTGCCACTTCATCAGCCACCATCTGTCGCGTCACTCGTCGGCCAATAATCATCTGCTCGGCGAGTATATGGGCTTGTACCTCGCCAGCCTGCAATGGCCTTGCTGGCCGGAGAGCGCGCGCTGGCGCGCCACGGCTGAACGTGGCCTGGTCGAGCAGGGCTTGCAGCAGAACTGGGAAGATGGCGTCAACAAGGAGCAAGCGATTTACTATCACCACGAGGTGATGGACATGATGCTGCTATGCCAGCTTGCGGCTCGGGCCAACGGCGCCAGCTTCCCGGCCGAATGGCTGGCGCGCCTGGAGCGTATGGCGGAATTTCTTGCGGCCGTGATGGACGTGGGCGGCAATGTGCCGATGACCGGCGATGCCGACGATGCCCGCATGCTGCGCCTCGATGCATCGGCTGCGCCCCCGTACCGGTCCCTGCTGGCCAGCGCCGCGCTGCTGTTCGAGCGCGCCGACTTCAAGGCCAAGGCCGGCGCGCTGGATGATCGCAACCGCTGGCTGTTCGCGCAGGCCGATACGCGCTGGGCGGCGTTGCCGCCGCCGGCGGCCGGCGAACGGGAGACGCCGCGCACCGCTTTTCCGCAGGGTGGCTACTACCTGCTCGGAAGAGACTTCGGCACGCCGCAGGAAGTGCGCATCGTGGTCGATTGCGGCCCGCTAGGCTATCTCTCGCTGGCGGCGCACGGACATGCCGATGCGCTGGCATTCACGCTCTCGATGGGTGGCCAGGAAATGCTGGTCGATCCGGGCACCTATGCCTATCACACGCATCGCCAGTGGCGCGATTACTTCCGCAGCACCGCCGCGCACAACACGGTGCAGCTTGATGGCTTGGATCAGTCGGAAATTGGCGGCAACTTCATGTGGCTGCGCAAGGCCACTGCTGTCGCGTTGTCGCATGAATCGACTCATTTCTTTGAGGGAAAACAAGACGGTTATATGCGCTTGCGCGATCCTGTCATGCATCGCCGCATCATTCGTTTCGATTCCAAACGGAACGCGGTGATTGTTGAAGATATCCTAGAATGTTCTGGTGAGCACGAGGTAGCCCTGCACTGGCATTTTGCAGAAGGCTGCCATGCCGAAAAGGTTGGGCAAGCTTTGCATATCGCCAAGCGCGATAAGGGTTTGCACATGTCATGCCATTTCGGGAATGGGTCGCAACTCCATTGCGCCAGCACGGCGCCAATCGCGGGATGGATCTCGCGCAGCTTTGACAGCAAAGCTGGCATCACGACAGCAGCGTGGCGCGGAACGATACGCGGCAGCAGCACCATCGTGACCGAAATTACCTTACTGGAAGGAGCGTCATCGTGAAGATCAGTATCTTTGGCATGGGCTACGTAGGTGCAGTTTCGGCAGGCTGCCTGGCGGCAGAAGGCCATACGGTGATCGGGGTCGATCCGAACCGCACCAAGGTTGGGCTGATCAACGAGGGACGTACGCCGATCATTGAAAAGGATATCGGCGAGATGATTGCAGGCGCGGTTCGCGAGCAGCGCTTGCGCGCCACCGACAGCGTGCGCGATGCGGTGATGTCGAGCGAAATTTCGCTGGTATGCGTCGGCACGCCATCGCAAATGAACGGCAACCTTGACCTGAGCGCGGTGCGCAAGGTGTGCGAACAGATCGGCCATGCGCTGCGCGAGAAGGAGTCTTTCCACGTGGTGGTGGCGCGCAGCACCATGCTGCCGGGCTCCATGCGCTCGCTGGTGATTCCAACGCTGGAGGAGGCGTCTGGGAAGCGCGCGGGCATCGATTTCGGCGTGTGCAGCAATCCTGAATTCCTGCGTGAAGGCACGGCGGTGCATGACTACCACCATCCGCCGAAGACGGTGATCGGCGAGACCGACGAACGCTCCGGCGATCTGCTGCTGCAACTGTATGCCGACATGGATGCGCCGGTGGTTCGCACCGACGTCGAAACGGCGGAAATGGTGAAGTACACCGACAATACCTGGCACGCGCTGAAGGTCGATTTCGCCAACGAGATCGGGAATATCTGCAAGGCGGTCGGCATCGACGGCCACGAGGTGATGGAGATCTTCTGCAAGGACACCAAGCTCAATCTCTCGCCTTACTATATGAAGCCGGGCTTTGCCTTCGGCGGCTCCTGCCTGCCGAAGGACGTGCGCGCGCTGATCTACAAGGCGCGCCAGCTCGACCTGGAACTGCCGCTGCTGAATGCCATCCTGCCGTCCAACCACAAGCAGGTGGAAAAGGGCTTGAAGATGGTGATGGATAAGCCGGGCAAGAAAGTCGGCATCCTCGGTTTCTCTTTCAAGGCCGGTACCGACGACCTGCGCGAATCGCCGCTGGTGGACGTGATCGAGCACCTGATCGGCAAAGGCTATGACCTGCGCCTGTACGACAAGAATGTGAAGCTGGCGGCACTGACAGGGGCCAACCAGGACTACATCATGAATATCATTCCCCACATCTCGCGCCTGATGGTCGACTCGATGGATGCGGTGCTGGCCTTTGCGGATACGGTGGTGATCGGCAACGGTGCACCGGAATTCCATGCTGTGCCGGACAGGCTGCGGCCCGGGCAGCACCTGGTGGACCTGGTGCGTGTCTCAGGAAAGCAGAGCGAAGGGGCATACGATGGCATCTGCTGGTAATCGCGCGGAGCAGCGCAGTGTCCTGATCATCGTCGAAAACCTGCCATCGCCGTTTGACCGGCGCGTATGGCAGGAGGCGACCACCTTGCATGCCAACGGCTACCAGGTGGCGATCATCTGCCCGACCGGCAAGGGCTATGAGGCGCGCTACGAGGAACTGGATGGCATCCACATCTATCGCTACAAGCTGCCGATGGAGGCCGAGGGCGCATTGGGCTATGCCATCGAATATTCGGCGGCGCTGTTCCATAGTTCGCGGTTGGCGTGGAAGGTGCTGTTGCGCCATGGTTTCGACGTGATTCATGCCTGCAATCCGCCCGACCTGCTGTTCCTGGTGGGCGGTTTCTTCAAGTTCGTGCTGGGCAAGCGCTTCCTGTTCGACCACCACGACATCAACCCTGAACTGTATGAAGCCAAATTCGGCCGGCGCGACTTTTTCTACAAACTGATGGTATGGCTGGAGCGGCTGTCGTTCCGCACCGCCGACGTGTCGATCGCCACCAACGATTCGTACAAGCGGATAGCCATCGGACGCGGTGGCATGGATCCGGACAAGGTGTATGTGGTGCGCAGCGGGCCAAAGTTGGACCGGCTGCGCGTGCTGCCGCCGGTGGCGGCGCTGAAGCAGGGCAGGCGTTTCCTGGTTGGCTATGTCGGCGTGATGGGGGCGCAGGAAGGCATCGACCTGCTGCTGCAAAGCGTGCGCGTGCTGGTGCACGAGATGGGGCGGCGCGACGTGCATTTCGGCCTGGTGGGCGGCGGCACTTCGCTCGAGGAGATGAAGGCGCTGGCGCGCGACCTGGGCGTGGCGGACTACGTAACGTTCACCGGGCGCGTGCCCGACCAGCAGTTGCTGGAAATGCTGAACACAGCCGACGTGTGCGTGAATCCGGACGTTGCGAACGAGATGAACGACAAGTCCACCATGAACAAGATCATGGAATACATGGCCCTGGGCAAACCGATCGTGCAGTTCGACCTGACCGAGGGCCGGGTATCGGCGCAGGAAGCTTCGCTGTACGCGGCAAAGAACGACCCGGTCGACATGGCAGTGAAGATTGTGGAGTTGCTGGACGATCCGGAGCGGCGCGCCCGCATGGGTACCTATGGGCGCAACCGCGTGGTCAACGAGCTCGAATGGGAGTATGAGGCGCCCAAGCTGCTGGCGGCTTATGAGCGCCTGTACTCGGCCCCCGAGCTGATTCTAGAAAAGGACAACCCATGAAAGCGATGATTCTGGCGGCCGGCAAGGGCACGCGGGTGCGCCCTTTGACCTATGAACTGCCCAAGCCGATGATCCCGATTCTTGGCAAGCCTGTGATGGCCTACCTGGTTGAACACCTGCAGCGGCATGGTGTCAGCGAAATCATGGTCAATGTCAGCTACCTGCACGAAAAGATTGAAGAGTATTTCGGTGAAGGCCACCAGTTTGGCGTGCAGATCGGCTATTCCTTTGAAGGCTACACCAACGACCAGGGCGAGGTGGTGCCGCAGCCGATCGGTTCCGCCGGCGGCATCAAGAAGATCCAGGAGTTCGGCGGTTTCTTCGACGAGACCGTGGCGGTGCTGTGCGGCGATGCGCTGATCGACCTGGATTTGAAATCGGCGCTGTACGAGCATCGGCGCAAGGGCGCGCTGGCAACTGTCATTACGCGCGAAGTGCCGTGGGATAAGGTGAGCAGCTACGGCGTGGTGGTCAGCGACCAGGAAGGCCGGGTGCTCGAGTTCCAGGAAAAGCCCTCGCGCGCGCAGGCCAAATCGAATTGCGCAAGCACCGGCATCTATTTGTTCGAGCCGGAGGTGATTGAGCTGATTCCATCCGGCCAGGAGTTCGATATCGGCTCCGAATTGTTCCCCCTGCTGGCGCAGCGCGGCCTGCCGTTCTACTGCCAGACGCGCAAATTCGACTGGATCGATATCGGCAGCGTCAAGGATTACTGGGAAGTGCTGCAAGGGGTGCTGACCGGCGGCGTGGCGCACATGTCGGTGCCCGGCGTGCAGGTGGAGGAGGGGGTGTGGGTCGGCCTCAACACCAGCATCGACTGGAATGGCACCCGCATCGTCGGGCCGGTATATATCGGCTCCGGCTGCCGCATCGAGGCCGGCGCCACCATCATCGGGCCGACCTGGATTGGGCACGGCAGCCACATCAGCAGTGGCGCAAGGGTAGTGCGCAGCGTATTGTTCGAATATACTCGAGTCTTACCAGACGTTACGCTCGACGAATTGATCGTGTTCAAAGAGTATAGTGTCGACCGCGCTGGCGAAATGCAGCATATTTCGCAAGCAGAAGGCGGCGGTTGGGCGAATGCGCGCGATCGCCGTGTGACCCGGCGTGCCGCGTATAATGTTGCAAAAGAGACAACTATACTATGAAAATTTATCCCGTCATCCTGTCCGGCGGCGCCGGTACCCGGCTGTGGCCCTTGTCGCGTGCGGCACTGCCGAAGCAGTTGCTGCCGCTGGTTTCGGACCGGACGATGTTGCAGGAAACCGTGCTGCGCCTGGGAGGCCGCAACGGCATGATGGCGCCGCTGGTGGTATGCGGCAATGAGCACCGCTTCCTGGTGGCTGAACAGATGCGCGAAATCGGCGTTAGCCCGCTCGGCATCCTGCTGGAACCGGTAGGCCGCAATACCGCACCGGCGGTGGCGGCCGCCGCGCATTACCTGAAGGCGATCGATCCGCAGGCGGTCATGCTGGTGCTACCGGCCGACCATGTGATCAAGGACGTGGACGCTTTTTATGCCGCGATCCAACGCGCTGCCGGCCAAGTGGAGGACGGGGCCCTGGCCACCTTCGGCATCGTGCCGACTGCGCCGGAAACCGGCTACGGCTATATCCAGAGCGGCGAGCCATTGCCGGCCGAGGGCTGCTTCAAGGTCGCCAAGTTCGTCGAGAAACCGAACCGCGAGACGGCACAGGGATTTATCGAGGCCGGAAACTTCTTCTGGAACAGCGGCATGTTCCTGTTCCGCGCCGACGCCTTCCTGACAGAGCTGGCGCAATTCCAGCCCGACATGGCCAGGTTGAGCGAAGAGGCGGTCAGCAAAGGCTATCGCGACCTGGATTTCTGCCGCCTCGATGAAGCAGCCTTCACGGCCTGCCCATCCGACTCCATCGACTATGCGGTGATGGAACATACCAAACAGGCTGTCGTGGCGCCGGCATCGATCGGCTGGAACGATGTCGGTTCCTGGTCGGCGCTGGTCGACGTGCTGCAGTCCGACGCCAATGGCAATGTGACGCGCGGCGACGTGTACACCGATAACGCGAATAACTGCCTGGTACGCGCCGAGGGCCGCATCGTGGCGGCGATCGGGGTGCAGGACCTGGTGATCGTGGAAACCTCCGATGCAGTGCTGGTGGCGCACAAGGACCACGTACAGCGCGTGAAGCAGGTGGTGGACCACCTGAAGGCCAACGGCCGCACCGAGCACCTGCACCATACCAAGGTGTACCGCCCTTGGGGCTCTTACGAGGGCATCGACATGGGCGACCGTTTCCAGGTCAAGCGCATTATCGTCAACCCGGGCGGCAAGTTGTCGCTGCAGATGCACCATCATCGCGCCGAGCACTGGGTGGTGGTGTCGGGCACGGCGCGCGTGACCTGCGGCGACAAGGTGACCCTGCTGACCGAGAACGAATCGACCTATATCCCGATCGGCATGAGCCATCGCCTGGAGAATCCAGGCAAGCTGCCGCTGCACCTGATCGAAGTGCAGTCGGGCAGCTACCTCGGCGAGGACGATATCGTTCGCTTCGAGGACGTCTACCATCGCGGCTAAACGCTGCGCCTTTGCCGCGCTCCTGCTGTTTGCAGCCGGGGCGCGCGCCCAGCTCCAGCCGGCCCAGCTTGGGCTGGTCGTCAACGATGCCGATCCCGCCAGCGTGGCGCTGGGCGCTTACTACGCGCAATTGCGCGGCATCGCGCCGGCGCATATCGCCCACGTCAGCATTCCCGGCAAGCCGCATCGCCTCGATGCCGATGCGTTCGCGCGCTTGAAAAACCAGATTGACAGCCAGCTTCCCACGGACACGCGCGCTGTGCTGTTTGCCTGGACGGCGCCTTATGCGGTCGAATGCAATAGCCTGACTTCGGCCTATACGCTGGGCTTCGATGCCGCGCAATGCGAACGCAGTTGCGCGCCAGGGCGCAAGAATCCCTACTTCAATGGCCAGGCACTGCCGGCCGGCATGCGCTTGTCGATGCTGTTGCCGGCCGAGCCGCTGGACGTGGCGCGCGCCGTGGCGGAACGCGGCAAGGCGGCCGGCTTCAGCGTGCCGCAGGCCGGCGCCTATTTTCTGCAGACCAGCGAAGCCGCGCGCAATACCAGGGCGCGCTTCTTTCCGCCCAGCGGCACGGTCCCGGCGCGCAAGCTGACCGTTCATACGTTGCGGCAGGATGTGCTGGAAGGGGCGCAGGACATCATGATTTACCAGACCGGCCTGGCACGTGTCGGCAAGCTCGAGACGCTGCGCTTCCTGCCCGGCGCACTGACCGACCACCTGACGTCCTACGGCGGCGACTTGCTGGGCAGCGGGCAAATGAGCAGCCTGCGCTGGCTGGAGGCAGGCGCGACCGCCAGTTACGGCACGGTCAGCGAGCCCTGCAATCATTGGCAGAAGTTCCCCCATCCGCAAATCCTGTTGCAGCATTACCTCAGCGGCGCCACCGCCATCGAAGCCTATTGGCGCAGCGTCGCCTGGCCCGCGCAAGGCCTGTTCATAGGAGAACCGCTGGCGCGGCCATACCCCCGTTAGTCCGTTCGGACTAGTCCAGTGTCACCAATTAGTCATATCAAACAGTTAATATGCAAAAGGACAATAAAAAATTCCTTTTGCTAGATACTCTGGGGGTACACATTTTCATGGAAAAACGCATTTCTTTGCGCGCTACCGCGCTGGCCGCCCTGTTGGCCTGCCAGCCGGTGTTCGCGGCCGACGTGGTGATCAGCCAGATGTACGGCGCGGGCGGCAACAACGGCGCTACCCTGCGCTACGATTACGTTGAACTGTTTAACCGCAGCAGCAGCGCGGTGGCCGTGGGCGGCTGGACCATCCAGTATGCGTCGGCCAGCGGCACCAGCTGGGGCAGGGCGGAACTGCCGGCCGGCACCAGCATCGACGCGGGTAAATACTTCCTGGTCAAGCTGGCCAGCAGCAATACCGCAGTGGGCACCGACATCGCTGCCGACTTTTTCAACGGCGGCGTGAACATGAGCGGCGCCTCGGGCAAGGTGGCGCTGGTCAACAACAATACGGCGCTTAGCGGCGCCCAGCCAAGCAGCGCTTCGATCCAGGACCTGGTCGGCTATGGTTCGGCCAATTTCTCCGAGACCGCGACTGCGCCGGGGATGAGTGCAACTACCAGCCTGCTGCGCGCCAATAACGGCTGTACCGACACCAACAACAACGCCGGCGACTTCACTGCTGTCGTGCCGCAATTCCGCACTGCCGCTTCGCCGGCCAATATGTGCGACAACGGCCCGGCGCCGCAGCCCATCGTTCCAATCTGCCCGGCCGGCGCCACGCTGGCCTTCGGCGCCGGCGGCAGTATCGCGCTGTCGGCTTCGGACGCTGACGGCATCGTCAACGGCGCGCTGATCACGTCCGCTGCCGTGCCGGGCCTGAGCCTGGGCAGCCTGACGCCGGCGGCCGGCATCGGCGCCAATGCCAGCGTGTCGCTGGTGGCATCGCCATCGACTGCAATCGGCCTCTATCCGGTGGCCGTCAAGTTCACCAATGACCAGGGCCAGGATGCCAGCTGCACCGTCAGCGTTACCGTTGAAATGGGTGCGGGTTCCGTGGTGCCGGTGCACCAGGTGCAGGGCTCGGGTGCAACCAGCCCTTACAGCGGCGCAAAACTGAGCACCGAAGGCGTGGTGACCGCCAAGGTCGGCAGCGGCTTCTTCATCCAGGACCTGGCCGGCGACGGCGATCCCAATACCTCGGACGGTATGTTCGTCTACATGGGGGCGGCGCCGGTGACGGCTTCCGTGGGCGACCTGGTGCGCGTGGCAGGCACCGTGACCGAGTACAAGCCAAGCGGGGCGACCCGTTCCTATACCGAGCTGTCGAACGTGACCAGCGTCGTCACGCAGAGCGGCGGCCACAGCATCACGCCGACCAATATCGACCTGCTCGGCACCAGCCTGGCCAATGTGGAAGGCATGCTGGTACGCTTCCCGGGCAAGCTGACGGTCAATGGCACCGAATCGCTGGGCAGCCGCGGCGAGCTGGCGCTGGCCGATGGCCGCCGCGAAGTGCCGACCAACCGTTACCCGGCACGCAGTCCGGAAGCAATTGCCATGGCAGCCGCCAATGCAGCCAATATGATCACGCTGGATGACGGCCTGTTCGTCACGCCGAACAGCGTGCCGTATATCGGCCAGGACGGTACTGTGCGCAGCGGCGACACGGTCAGCGGCCTGACCGGCGTGGTCGATTTCGGCGCGCTCGGCAGCGGTGGCGCGGGCTTCAAGCTGCAGCCGACCGAAACCCCGGTGTTCTCGCGCGAGAACCCGCGCAGCATCGCCCCCGAACTGGCGGCGGGCAACGTCAAGGTGGCCAGCGCCAATGTGCTGAACTTCTTCACCACCTTCGTCGACGGCACCGACGTGCTGGGCCAAACCGGCCAGGGCTGCACCCTGGGTTCCGGCACCAGCAAGAGCAACTGCCGCGGCGCCGACAATATGACCGAGTTCGTGCGCCAGCGTAACAAGATCGTGGCAGAGCTGAAGGCGATCGACGCCGACGTGGTAGGCTTGATGGAGATCCAGAATAACGGCGACTATGCGGCCAGCTACCTGGTCGACAGCCTGAATGCAGCCTACGGCAAGGTGGAATATGCCTACGTGCCGAAGCCGGCAGCGACCGGCACCGATGCGGTCCGCGTGGCGATGATTTACAAGCCTGCCAAGCTGGTACTGGTAGGCGGCGCGCTGTCCGATGCCAACGCCATTTACGAGCGTCCTCCGATGGCGCAGGCCTTCAAGGCTGCCAACGGCGCGAAATTCAGCCTGGTGGTCAACCACCTGCGCGCCAAGCGCTGCAGCAACCCGACCGGCGGCAACGTCGACCAGGGCGACGGCCAGGGCTGCTACAACCAGTTGCGCCTGGAGCAGGCGCAGCAGTTGGCTGACAGCTTCGTGCCGCAAGTGGTGGCGGCGGCCGGCGACGACGACGTACTGCTGATCGGCGACTTCAATGCCCACGGCATGGAAGACCCGATCCTGTTCCTGGGCTCGGAAGAGCGCCAGGTCCGCTTCGAAAACCAGCTGGAGCGCTTCGTGCGTCCGAATGGAATCCCGCATTCCTATGTGTTCGGTGCGGAAAGCGGTTACCTGGACCAGGCCCTGGCCAGCGCTTCGCTGAGCCAGCAAGTGGCGGGCGCCGTGCTGTGGAATATCAATGCCGACGAGCCGGAAGTGCTGGACTACAACCTGGATGGCAGGAACGCTGCGGCCCAGGCCCTGTACAACGCGCTGCCTTACCGCGCTTCCGACCATGATCCGGTGGTGATCAGCCTGAACCTACCGGCCTCGTATACGGACGTCACTGGCGGCGTGCAGGTCCAGCGCTCCGGCCTGGTGCAGGGCCGCTTCAGCAGCATCGGCACCGCCACCGCCTGGCTGACCAACACCAGCGGCGCCGACCTGGCTGCGCCAGTGCACTATGTGCTGCAAGGCCTGCCGGCGAACGTGACCCTGGCCAATGCCACCGGCTATGTCAACGGCATGCCTTACATCACCGCGGCGCCTTCGCTGGCTGCCGGTGCCCAGGCTACCGTCCAACTGCAATTCAATAATCCGAGCCGTGTGGCGGTCAACTACACGCCAAAAGTCTACAACGGCAGCTTCTAAGGACAGCAACCATGCATAACAAACTGATTACCCGTTTCCTGCGCATCCTGGCGCTGTTGCTGGCATTTGGCGCCAGCAGCCACGCCATGGCCGATGTGATGCGCCTGGTGACCCTGGACACGGCGGTCTACGGCGCCGGCCGCCCAGGCTACCTGGACTTCACCTTCAACGGCGTGGATGGCGCGCCAGCTGCGACCGCGACCATGTCGCAACTGCACGGCTTCGACCTCGATCCGGTCAATTTCCTGCTGGGAGGCGATGCTGCCGCAGTGCCTGGCGGCTTTGCGATGCTGAATTCGAGCAACCTGAATGACGTCGCTTACCAGGGCGTGTTTGGCGGCGTGTTCAGTTTCCTGCTGACGATTTCGGGCGACTCTTCGGCGCTGCTGAACTCGAATTTCGGCGTGCTGGCGTATGACATCGACGGCAACCAGATCAAGGGCAAGATCCTGGACCTGATGTTTGTCTCGGCAGCGGACGGCAGCGCCGACCTGCAAATCCTCAGCGTCAATGATGCGGTGGCCAGTGTCACCGCTCCGGCCGCAGTGCCGGAGCCGGCGTCGCTGGCGCTGGCGGCACTTGGCTTGCTGATGTTGGCCTTCGCGCGCCGGCGCCGCGTCTAAGCACTGCGGTTGCACAAACGCCACAGGCACCTTGGGAGTTTAGGCTCCCAAGGTGCCTTTTCATTTGGATGGCACAGAGTGAACGGGGGGATTTATTTCGGCAGAATATTAATACTTAATTAAAATTGTATTAGCGTGCAGGACTTGGCATGATTCATAGTTTTCCGTATAACGACCTGCGTTTTTTGCCATGTCCTTCAACATTCTCGTCATCGACAGCGACCCTGCTGTGCAGCAACTGCTGGCCCACAACCTGGGCCAGGCGGGCTACGCCGTGCAATGCCACGGCGACGCGATGACCGCGCAGGCAGCGCTGCAGGGAACACTGCCGGAAGCCGTGCTGCTGGAGTGGGACTTGCCGGGCCAGTCCGGCCTGTCGCTGATCCGCCAATTGCATGCGGCACCGCGTACCAGCGAGTTGCCGATCCTGATGCTGAGCGCGCGCTGCGCCGAGCAGGACAAGGTGCTGGCGCTGGAAAGCGGCGCCGACGATTTCATCTGCAAGCCGTTCGGCCCGCGTGAAACCATCGCGCGCCTGCATGCGGTCCTGCGGCGCCGGCGCCCGGCCGGCATGCCGGGCGCACTGCAACTGGCCGGCTTGCGCCTCGATCCGCATACCCTGAGCGTGACGGCAGGCGAGCGCCAGCTGAACCTGGGGCGGGTGGAATTCCGTTTGCTGAACTACCTGATGCACCACCCGGGCCGGGTCCACAGCCGCGCGCAATTGCTGGACCAGGTGTGGGGCAGCCATGTCTACCTTGATGAGCGCACGGTCGATGCCCATGTGGGCCGGCTGCGCCATGCCCTGCAGCCAAGTGGGCTGCACGATGCGATCCAGACCGTGCGTGGCAGCGGCTACCGCTTTCTCGCGGAAGCGACCGCCCAATGCTGAGCCCTGACGCCCGCGAGCAGGAATACCTGTTGCATGCCATCGAGGGCGCGCACGGCATCGGCACGCAGCGCGAATTGTTCCTGTGGAGCCAGGGGGCATTGCAGGCGCTGTTGCCGCACGGCGTGCTGCTCAGCATCCAGCTTGACGAACAGGGCAGGGCGCGCCAGGTGGAATGCCTGCACAGTACCGTGCTGGCGCCGTCCGCGCGCGCCTTGCTATGCGATCCGGCGCAGGGCCCAGCGCCAGCCTGGCTGCGCCAATGGCAGCAGGGCGGCAGGCAGCCGCTGGCGCTGCAAGCGGGCGCGATGGGCCATGGCCTGATGCATGGCAGCGGCGCGCTGGCGATGGGCGGCAGCGCCTTCGTGCTGCTGGGCTTGCCCGGCGAGCCTGGCGTGCGCGAAAGCTGGCTGTTGCAGCTGCTGCTGCCTTACCTGCACCTGGCGCAGCAACGCGTCGCCAGCGCGGCGCAGGCGCCGGCCCTGGCGCCAGCCGTTTCACCGCGCCAGGCCGAAATCCTCGAGTGGCTGCGGGAAGGCAAGAGCAACCAGGAAATCGGCCGCCAGCTCGGCATCAGCGCACTGACCGTCAAGAACCACCTGCAGCGCCTGTACCGCCAGCTCGGCGTCAACAATCGCGCGCACGCCGTGGCGCGCAGTGCGGTCCAGCCGCACGGTTGACCTGCCGGCGCGGGAGCGCGATGATGGCGCCATTCCCTCCTGGAGCATGATCATGAACCGAATTGCCCTCCTGCTGGCCTGCCTGGCCGCCAGCGCCTGCAGCCATGCCACGCCTGGCGCATCCAAGACCCTGGCCGAATTGCGCGCGCTGGGGCAGGCTGCGGCGTGCACCTCCGACCAGCAATGCAAGACCGTGCCATTGGGCGCCAAGTCGTGCGGCGGGCCGGAATCGTATATGGCGTATTCGACCGCCCGGGTCGGCCCCGAGAAGGCGGGCGCGCTGGCGGAGCGCTACCGCAAGGAGCGCGAAGCAGAGAACCAGGCGAGCGGCCTGGTCAGCGATTGCCGCTTCCTGATGGATCCCGGCGCGCAATGCCGCGCCGGCACCTGCCAGCTGGGCGGCAAGAACGGCGCGCTGGCGGAATAAAAAAAACGCCGCGACCAGCGCGGCGTTTCAAGGAGCAGTGGGCGCTTAGTTGCGCACCACTTCAGCATTACGTTGCTGGGTTTTCTCAGGCACCGGTACGGTGGTGTCGACTTCCAGCAGGGTGGTCGAAACATTGCCGCCCGGTGCGGTGAACACCACTGCGCCCAGGTGCTTGGCGTTGGCCAGGCCGGACCAGGAGGCGCTGATGGTCGAGGTGGCGCCGGTGAATACCATGGATGGCAGGCCCAGTTTCAGGTTGCCGCCCATTTCATCCTTGGCCACGGTCCACGAGGACAGCGTGTAGTTCGCGCTGCCGCCCATCGGCGCGTAGCCGATCACGCACACCTTGTAATTGCCGGCTGCCGGCTGGTTCAGCGTCACCACCTCGTTCGAGGTTGCGCCGCCGCTGGTGCCAACCTGGGTGCCGGCACCGTTCAATACCAGCAGGTCCAGGTCGTCGTGGTCGCCAGCCTGGTGGCCGGAGGTATCCACATCGAACAGCGAGAAGCGCGCCACCAGTGCGTTGGCAGGCACGGTCACGCTGTGCACATTGACGCCAGCGCTGCCGCCGGCCCGGCAAGCCGCCACGCCACCGTCGGCGGAAGCGTCGGTGCCGATGGTTGCTGCGCTGCGGGTCGCCGCTTTCAGGCCGCCCTTCATTGCAGCCAATGGGCCGGTGAAGCCGGCGCCGATGGTGAACGAAGAGCTGCCGTTGGCTGCCTCGTTATACAGCTTGGATGGCACCGAGATCATGGCTGGGCGGGCGGAGAGCGGGCTGCGCACTACATGGCCTGCGCCATCGTTCCAGGTCAGGCTGCCGTAGGCCCAGGTGTTGGCCGGCGCGCTGACATTGGTCAGGTTGACGGTGAACGTGGCTTTGGCGCCTGGCGCCAGCGTCAGGCTGGCCGGGCTGACCGCCACGGTGAAGCCTGGCAGGGTGGCGTTGGCGGTGTAGGTTGCTTCCTGGCTGCCGACGTTGGTCACGGTACGGGTCATGGTCAGCTTGCCCAGCACGGCGGAGGCGGTCAGCGATGCCAGGTTCAGGTTGTACGGCTGGATGCTGCCGTACGGCGCGCAGAAGCTGGCCGACAGGGTGCCCGGGATGCCGCACATGAAGCGGACCCAGTCGACCGGGCCGGAGTCATACACCAGGCCTGGATCGACCGCCTTGTTCGGACGCACATGGCCCGCGCCCTGGCCCCATGGCAGGGTACCGGCCGCCATGCCCGGCTGGCCGTCGGCGAAGGTGTCGTAGGCGGTGGTCATCAGCGCCGACTTGATGGCCGCCGGCGACCAGTCCGGGTGGGCCTGGCGCATCAGCGCGCCGAGGCCGGCCACGTGCGGGCTCGACATCGAGGTGCCCTGGTAGCTGGCCCAGTTGGCGTACGGCGTCAGGGTGCCGTTGGCGATGGCGTCGCGCTCGGCCGGGGTGTTGTAGTCGGCGGTCACGCCGGCCAGGATGTCCACGCCGGGCGCGGTCAGGTCAGGCTTGAGGATGTTGGCGTTGTGCTTGTTCGGGCCGCGCGAGGAGAAGCTGGCCATTTGCGGTGCCGGCACGGCGCTGGTGGTCAGCACCGACTTGCCCATATTGCTGGCGCCGTCCGGATGCGCTGCGATCCAGGTGCGGGCGGCGGAACCGTCGGCAAAGTTCAGGTGCACGGTCGGAATGCTGTGCGGGTCGGCTGCCGGCGCCTGTGCGGCGGAGGCGTCCATCAGGATCATGCCGACGCCGCCGGCTTCCTTGACGGCACGCGACTTGTCGACACGGGCGCTGTTGCCGCGTTCGCACAGCAGGACCTTGCCGTTGGCCTTGGCCGGGTCGAGCGCTGCGTCCGCGCCGCCGCCGTAGGTGGCGCGGTCGGTTTCGGTGTAGCACAGGCGGGCGGCGGCCTTGTCGGCGGTGCTCAGCTGGGCGTACGGCTTGAGGGCGGCATCGCGCGCCAGGATGGTTGGGGTATCCGGCAGCACCGACTGGTTGTAGGAAGCGCCGCTGTAGCTGGCGCCGCCCACCAGGTTGACGGTGGCGACGCTGGCCCGGTTGTGGGTCGAAGCAGCGACGGTGGTCAGCCAAGGCGACAGGTGGGCCACGGCATTGGTCGGGCCGGAGTTGCCGGCCGAAGCGGCGACGAACACGCCGGCGGCGGCCGCGTTGAAGAAGGCCATTTCGACCGGGTCGGTGACGCTGGTCTGCGAGCCGCTGATCGAGTAGTTCAGCACGTGCACGCCGTCGGCCACAGCCTGGTCGATCGCCGCCACGCTGTCGGAATTGAAGCAGGAATTACGGGTGCCGGTGCCGTCGGTGGCGGTGGCATCAGGATAGGTCCAGCACACCTTGTAGGCGGCGATGCGGGCACGCGGCGCCATGCCGGACATGCTGCCGATCGGGATGCCGGACAGGGTGCCGATCGCGCCGGAGTTGCCGCCGGCGGTGGTCGCGGTGTGGTCGCCGTGGCCGCCATGGCCGGTGGCGCCGGCCAGCGAGTCGCGCGGCGAGACGAAGTCGGTCCAGTGCAGCGGACGGCCGCTGGCCAGGAAGCCGGCGTTGAAGTAGCGCGCGCCGACCAGCTTGTTGTTGCAATGGTTGGCGGTGAAGCCTTCGCCGGTGGTGCAGGCGCCGTTCCAGTTGGACGGGGTGTCATACACCAGGGTGCCGCCGACGTCGAAAGTAGGCTTGCCCTGGTTGTCGACGCGGTCGGCGTAGGAAGTGTGCTCAGGCCAGATGCCGCCGTCGACAATGCCGATCACCACGTTCTCGCCGGCCTTGTCGGTGCCGCCCAGCTTGGCCCACAGGCCGTCGCCCGGGGTGTCCAGGCCGAGGAATTTCGGGGTGTAGTTGGTGTCCAGGCTGCGGGCTTCGTCGGCGCTGATATTGGCCACGGCGCTGGATTTCTTCAGGGCGCGCACTTCGGCGTCGGTCAGGCGGGCGGCGAAGCCGTTCAGCACCAGCTTGTACTTATGGACGATCTGCGCGTCCGGCACGATGGCGGTGGCGCTGCTTTGCTGCTGGTCGAGGTAGGCGATGTAGTCCTGCACGTTCTGTGCGCTGACGTCGAGGCGGTTGCCGGCTGCCGGCTTGGTGGCAGCCAGGCCGCTGACGCCGCCGGTATAGTTGGCGACCGGCGCGTCGGCCAGTTGCACGATGTAGGAGTGGCGCGCTTCTTCAGCGCCGGCTTGCACGGCAAGGCCGGACAGCATGGCCAGCACGGCCAGGGTCAGTGGTCGCAGTTTCATGTAGTTATCCTTGTAATCCGATTATTGGGCGCGACGACGGCGCATGGCGGCCAGACCGGCCAGGCCAGCCAGCAGCAGCGGGGCGGAGCCTGGCAGCGGCAGTGCGACGTCGAGGTCGTCGATGGCGAACTGGGCGGCGTACGGCGCCCAGTCGGCCATGTTCTGGCAGCCGCCGTTGCCGTCGAACAGGCAGGCGCTGATGTTCAGGTTGGTCAGGTGCAGGGCAGCGAATTCGGCGTCCAGCTTCCAGGTCGAGAACATGAAGTGGCCGTTGCCATCCTGGCCGGCGAAGTCGGCGCTGCGGGTGACGCTGCTGCCGTCCGCGGTGGTGGCCTTCAGCACCAGTTGGCCATAGCTGCCGTCCGGCTGGCCGCCGACCGGGGCAAAGAAGGAAAAGCGCAGGGAATTCAGGGAATAGAAGCCACCGCCGCGCTGGACGTCGACCGAGCCGTCATTCCAGCCGGCGTAATACTTGCTGGTGTTGCCGGCGGGGCAGTCGATAATCGCGCCGCAGCTATTCGGATTGCTGCCGTCAAGAATGGTGCCGCCCAGGCCGTCGGTGATGCCGAGCGACTGGACATAAGCCGAGATCTGGGCGGTAAAGTTGAGGCCACCATCGAGGAATTTTTCGCCATGATTATAGACCATGGGCGCTTGCGAATCCAGGTTGGCGACGCCCGCGTGGGCCGGTGCGGCCAGCATGGCAGCAACGCCGACCAGCGCACAGCCGGCCAGTTGTTTAATGCGAGTGAAATGTACATTCATGATGCGTTCCCTTGCTTTTTAGTGATCCGAAAACGGCGAAACCTGTGTTGCACAGGTTGCAATGAAATATAACAATGACACGATTGGAAGTGGATAAAATTTCAATGATGTTAATTTAATTTTCTTACGGAAAAAGCAAATAAAGTTTGGCGAGTCCTATGGAGAAATTGACGTGCCGGTAGGAATTATCTTGTGAAAATTTTGCGACACTTTTAATAACATTTCCGGGCAAAATGTCTCAGCTGAGACAAGGGCGCTGCACACCGCAGAAAAAATTGTCGAAACCTAAACCCGCGTGGTAGCCTTCGCTGTTCCATTCAAGGCGGAGGTAGTACGGATGTTTGCAGCACGGATCCATGGCAAGACCAGCAAAGGCTTCACCCTGCTCGAGCTGCTGGTCGTGATTGTCATCATCGGCCTGCTGGCCGCGTACGTCGGCCCGAAATACTTCTCGCAGCTGGGTAAATCCGAAGTCACGATCGCCAAGGCGCAGATCGAGGCTTTCGACAAAGCGCTCGACACCTACCGGCTGGACGTCGGCCGCTATCCGAGCACCGAAGAAGGCCTGGCCTCCTTGCTGGCTGCGCCGGCCACCGCGGGCGCCAAGTGGAACGGTCCTTACCTGAAAAAAGGCGTGCCGCCAGATCCGTGGGGCCGTCCATACCAGTACAAGGCGCCCGGCGCCAAGGCTGAATACGACATCATCTCCCTCGGCAAGGATGGCCAGCCGGGCGGCGAAGGCGAGAACGCCGATATCGGCGCCCAATAAGCACAGCGCGGCCTGAGCGATGCAGTTCGATGTACGCACCTTGTCGCCGGACATGGCGATCGGCCAGTTGGTGATCGATGGCCGCGACGAAGCCGACGCACGGCGCCAGGTGGAAGCCCGCGGCCTGTTCGTCAGCGCCATCACGCCGCGCAGCGCCGGCCTGCGTGCCGGCAAGGCCAAGGCCTTGTCGCTGGTCCTGTTCAGCCAGGAGCTGCTGGCGCTGCTGAACGCCGGCCTGGGCGTGGTGGAAGCGCTGGAAGCATTGCTGGAAAAGGAAGCGGCACCGGCCACGCGCGGCGTGCTCGAGCGCATGCTGGCCGGCTTGCGCGAGGGCCAGCGTTTTTCGACGGTGCTGGCCGACCAGCCGCAGTTGTTCCCGCCGCTGTACGTGGGCATCGTCAAGGCGGCCGAAGGCACCAGCGACCTGCCGCGCTCCCTCGAACGTTTCATCGACTACCAGCAGCGGGTCGACCTGGTGCGCGCCAAGCTGGTGAGCGCGGCCATCTACCCCTGCATCCTGTTGCTGGTGGGCGGCGGCGTGTCGCTGTTCCTGATTGCTTATGTGGTGCCGCGCTTTGCGGAGGTGTACCAGGGCGCGGGGCGCAACCTGCCGTGGATGTCGCAAGTCATGCTGAGCTGGGGCCAGTTCGCAGCCGCGCATACCTTGCCGCTGGTGGCCGGGCTTGCCGCTGCGATCGGCGGCGCCGTGTTCGGCGTACGCCACCTGGTGCGCAGCGGCAGCATGGCGCGCCTGCTGGTACGCTTGCCGGGCGTGGGCGAGCGTGTGAAGATCTATGAGCTGTCGCGCCTGTACCTGACGCTGGGCATGCTGAGCGAGGGCGGCATCACCATCCTGAATGCGGTGGACACCGTGCAGGCCATGGTGTCGGCCAATGTAAAGGAAGGCCTGCAGGGCGCGCGCGCCATGATCGAGGCGGGCTTGCCGTTGTCGTCGTCCTTCGAAGCCAACGGACTGACCACGCCCATTTCGCTGCGCATGCTGCGCGTGGGCGAGCGCACTGGCGAAATGGGGGCGATGCTGACCCAGTCGGCGGCTTTCTACGATGGCGAGATCGGGCGCTGGATCGACCGCTTCACCCGCACGTTCGAACCGCTGCTGATGGCCTGTATCGGCCTGGTGGTGGGCGCTATCGTGGTGCTTCTGTATATGCCGATTTTTGACCTGGCTGGAGAAATGGCATGACGCTGCCGGTGCTTGACGCTAACCTGCTGGCGAAGGCGCGTGCGCAGTGCGCGCTGTCCAAGCGCAGCCTGGTGGAGGAGCTGGAGGACTTGTCCGGCATCGAACCGCGCATGGCGGTGCGGGCGCTGGCCCAGCCTTTCGGCCTGGCCGTGCTGGAAACGGCCGACATGCTGGCTTTCGCGCCGGCCTTCGACCTGCTGCCGCTGTCGCAGGCGATG
This sequence comes from Massilia eburnea, assembly GCF_050709955.1. GTDB lineage: Bacteria > Pseudomonadota > Gammaproteobacteria > Burkholderiales > Burkholderiaceae_D > Rugamonas > Rugamonas eburnea_A. Next base: position 26,276 of record NZ_JBNZFX010000012.1, on the reverse strand, counting down.
GCGCGCCATTGCGTGCTGCTGCGCTCCCACGATGGGGCGGCAGTGGGCGTGATCGCCGACCCGTTCGACCTTGATTTGCAGACCTGGCTGGCGACCCAGGCGCGCTGCTCGGCATCGGCGCCGCTGCAATTGCGGCTGGCGCTGCAGGCCGATATCCAGGCCTACCTGTCGAAGCAGGAGGAATCGGCGCGCGCGGTCGATACCCTGGTGTCGGGCGGGGAGGGCACGCGGCGCGACGGCAAGACGGCGGCGGTGCTGTCGTTTGCCTCGGTGTCGGAGGGCGCCAGCCCGGCCGTGAGGCTGGTCAATTCGACCCTGTACGATGCCTTGAAGGCCGGCGCCTCCGATATCCACCTGGAGTCGACCGCCGGCGGCCTGGCCGTCAAATACCGGGTGGACGGGGTGCTGGACCACGCCACCGCCGTCAACGGCATCGACGTGGCGGAGCAGATCATTTCGCGCCTGAAGGTGCTGGCCGAGCTGGACATCGCGGAACGCCGCGTGCCGCAGGACGGCAGCTTCCGCGTCGAGTCGATGGGGCGAGAGATCGACTTGCGGGTATCGATCATGCCTTCCATTCACGGCGAAGACGCGGTGATCCGTATCCTGGACAAGCGCGCCATGATCGAGTCCTATGGCGCGCTGACGCTGGAGGCGCTGGGCTTCGACGATTCTTCCCTGTCGACCTTGCGCTCGCTGGCGCAGGAGGCATACGGCATGCTGCTGGTGACCGGGCCGACCGGCTCCGGCAAGACCACCACGCTGTATGCTGCGCTGACCGAAATCCACAACGGCCGCGAGAAGATCATCACCATTGAAGATCCGGTGGAATACCAGTTGCCTGGCATCCTGCAGATCCCGGTCAACGAGAAAAAGGGCCTGACCTTTGCCAAGGGCCTGCGCTCGATCCTGCGCCATGACCCGGACAAGATCATGGTGGGTGAAATCCGCGACCGCGAGACGGCGGAAATCGCGGTGCAGTCGGCACTGACGGGCCACCTGGTGCTGACCACCGTCCACGCCAACAACGTGTTCGACGTGTTCGGGCGCTTTACCCACATGGGGATCGACCCGTATGCCTTCGTGTCGGCGCTGAACGGCATCTGGGCGCAGCGCCTGGTGCGCATCAACTGCCCGCATTGCGCGGTGGAGGTGACGCCGTCCGACGAGGAGCTGGCCAGCGTGGGCCTGTCGCGCAGCGACGTCTACGAATACAACTTCAAGGAAGGCAAGGGCTGCGGCGATTGCCGCGGCACCGGCTACAAGGGGCGCCGCTCGATTGCCGAGATCCTGACCCTGAACGACGAAATCCGTGAACTGATCGTGGAAAAGCGGCCGATCCGCCAGGTCAAGGCCGCCGCCTATGCCAACGGCACGCGCAGCCTGCGCCACGCCGCGCTGGACGTGGTGCGGCGCGGCGATACCACATTGGCAGAAATCAAGCGGGTGACCTTGCATGCTTAAGAATTTCACGCAATCGCTGCGCATTGAAGTCACGCCGCAAGCCTTGCGCCTGCTGCGCGTGCGGCGCTGGGGTTCGGCCGCGCCGGAACTCCTGGCGCAGCAGTCCCTGGCGGCAGCGACCGCGGGTGCGGCCGGCGTTGCCGCTGCCTTGCCGGGCGCCCTGGCCGCGCTGCTCGCAGGCCAGGATGCCGGCGGCGTGGCAGCCAATTTTGTGCTGTCCGACGGGCTGGTGCGCCTGTGGCAAGTGACGCCACCGGTGCAGGCGGCCCGCCTGGCCGACCTGGAAGGCGCCGCAGCGCTGCGTTTCTACACGCTGTTTGGCGAAACGCCGGCCGCCTGGCACGTCAGCGCGGACTGGAGTGCCGCCGCACCGTTTATGGCCGCTGCGGTTCCGCGCCTGCTGAAGGCTGCAATTGAGACCGCCGCGGTCCAGCATGGGTTGACCGTCACCGCCATCGTGCCCCATTTCGTGGCGGCCTGGAACCGCCATGCCGGCGCATTGAAGAACGACGCCTGGTTCGGCGTCGCGCAAGACGGGGTGCTGGCGCTTGCCGCCTGCGAAGGCGGCAAGCTGCGCGCCGTGCGCCACGTCGCCATTCCGCACGGCGCCGACCATTACTGGCTGACGCAGGCCGCACAACGCGAGGCGCTGCTGCTTGGCCTGCGGCCGCCGGCCCTGATTCAGTTGAGCGGCGAAGTGCCGGCAGCACTGGCCAAGCCGGCCAGTAGCGACAAGCATATCGCTACTGCGGCACTGGGAGCCGCAGCATGAGGCCGATGCAGATCGATTTTGCCACTGCGGGCTGGCGCGCTACGCTGTATCGCGTGCATCCGGCCATCCTGCTGGCGGGCGTGCTAGGCGTGGCTTTGCTGGCGGCCGGCGCGAGCTTTGGCGTGCAAGCGGCAAAGCAGCAAGCGGCGCGCGAAGAAAGCCTGCGCGCCCAGCAGCGCAAGCAAGCCTTCGCAGTGCGGGCGCCGGAGCGCAAGCCGGAAACGGTGATTCCGGAAGCGCAGGCGGTGGCCGTCAATGCAGCCATCCTGCAACTGAATTTGCCCTGGCGCGACCTTCAGGATGCCGTCGCCGCGGCCAATACGCCTGCCGTGGCGCTGCTGGCGCTGGACCCGGACCCGCGCAAGCACACGCTGAAGATCACGGCCGAAGCCAAGAACAGCGACGATATGGTTGGCTACATCGAACAGTTGAAACAGCAGGAATTCTTCGCCGGCGCCGCCCTGCTGCGCCACGAGATCAACGACCAGGACCCGAATCGCCCGCTGCGCTTCCAGGTGGAAGTGCAATGGAGGGCGCGATGAACCTTGCCGCCCTGATGCTGCGCGTGCGCCTGGCTGCGATGCGCCTTGGCGTTGCCGGCTGCGCCGCGCTGGCGCTGCTGCTTGCCGGTGCCGTGGCGCTGGCATGGTCGCTCAAGGCGCGCCAACTGGCATATGAGCCTTTGCCGCCCGCGCCGCCGCAACTGGTGCAGGCCGCGCCGCCCCCGACTGCCAATGAGAACCTGGCCCATTTCTATGCCTCGCTGGGAGAAAAACGCCAGGCCGAGCAGCAGATCAAGCAGCTGTTCGACATCGCTGCCAAGACCGGGCTGGCGCTGGACCAGGGCGACTACAAGTTCAGCCTGGACAAGGCCAGCGGCGTGGCCGCCTACCAGGTGACGTTGCCGGTGAAGGGCGCTTACCAGAATATCTGGCAGTTCAGCATGCAGGCGTTGTCGGCGATCCCGTTCGCGGCGCTGGACGATATCGCGTTCCGCCGCGAAACCATTACCGAGCCGGTGGTCGAAGCGCGGATGCGCTTTACGCTATACCTGAAGGAAAAGCCATGAAGCCGCGCCATTTGTTGATGGGCGCTGCACTGGCGGGCGCCGCTGCGCTGGTGCTGTTTGGCGACAAGGCTCCCAACGAGGCGGTGGCGGAAGCGGTCGAACGCAAGCCGGCGCGCACACCGGCCGCCAGTGCGCCGCCCGCAGCGAAAGCGGCGAATTCGGCGCCGGGGGAGGCAGCGATCCTGCGCCTGGTGCCGCGCGACGAATTGATCGGTGAAGTGGGCGAAGGCTCGTTCAAGAGCAAGGATGGGGTATTCGGCGGCCAGAACTGGAATCCGCCAGCGCCGCCGCCAACGGCAGCGGAGCTGAATCCGGCACCGCCGCCACCTCCCACTGCGCCGCCGCTGCCGTTCCAGTTCCTGGGCAAGGCGGCTGCCGATGGGCAGTGGGAAGTCTATCTTGGCCGCGGCGAGCAGACCTTTGTTGTGAAAAAAGGCATGCAGATCGACGGCATGTACCGGGTGGATGCCATCGCGCCGCCAAACCTGACGATTACCTACCTGCCGATGAACCAGGTGCAGCAGTTAAATATTGGAGTAATTGAGTGAAGCCAAGTCTGAGAACGCTGTCGCTGTCCGTGCTGGTGCTGGCGCTGTCCGGCTGCGCGGCCGAAATGGCCTACCGCGATGGCCGTAACCTGGTGGAAAAGGACCAGGTGGAAGCAGGGCTGCTGAAATACCAGGAAGCAGTCGACCGCGATCCTGGCAACGCTGTCTACCGGTCCGCCTACATTAATGCGCGCGACCGCACCACCGCCCGGCTGCTGGCGCAGGCCGAGCAACTGACCGGCGAAGGCAAGTACGCGCTGGCGGCGCAGGATTACCAGCGCGTGCTGGCGTTCAATCCACAGAATGAGCGCGCACGCGGCGGCTTGCGGGCGCTGGAGATGGCCGATCGCCACGACAAGCTGCTGGCGCAAGCGCGTGCATCGCTGGAGCAGAAGGAGTTCGAAGCGGCCAAGAACCGCGTCGGCACCGTGCTGACGGAAAAACCGGACCATGCGGCCGGGCGCGCCATGATGCGCGAGATCAACGAGCAGGCGCCGCAGCCGCCGGCCGAATCGGGCCTGTCCAAGGCCTACAAGACCCCGATCACGATCGAGTTCCGCGAGGCGCCGCTGAAGCAGGTATTCGACATCATTTCGCGCCGTTCGGGCCTGAACTTCATCTTTGACAAGGACGTCAAGAGCGACGCCCGCACCACCATCATGCTGAAGAACAGCACGGTGGAATCGGCGATCTACTTCCTGCTGATGACGAACCAGCTGGAGCAGCAGGTGATGGATAGCAACACAATCCTGATCTACCCGAACACGGCGGCCAAGCTGAAGGAGTACCAGGAAACGGTGGTGCGCACTTTCTACCTGTCCAATGCCGAAGCGAAGACCGTCGCCAACACGCTGAAAACCATCCTGAAGACGCGCGACGTGGTGGCTGATGAAAAGCTCAACCTGGTGATCCTGCGCGACAGCGCCGACGCGGTGAAGCTGGCCGAAAAGATCATTGCCACGCAAGACCAGGCCGAGCCGGAAGTGATGCTGGACGTGGAGATCCTGGAGATCAAGCGCAGCAGCCTGATGAAGCTGGGCGTGGATTGGCCGAACACGGTGGGCCTGTCGGTGCTGAATGGTGCGGGCGACGGAACAAAGCTGAAGTTGCGCGACCTCGATTTCATCAATCGCGACACCATCGGTGTGTCGGCGCTTGCTACGACCATCAATGTCAAGAAGACCGACGGCGACACCAACCTGCTGGCCAGCCCGCGCATCCGCGTGCGCAACAAGGAAAAGGCCAAGGTCGTGATCGGCGAGAAGGTACCGGTGATTACCACCACCATTTCGCCGGGCTCGGGCGGCTTTGCGTCGGAGTCGGTGAGCTATGTCGACGTCGGCCTGACACTGAATGCGGAGCCAACCATCTACCTGAACAACGAAGTGGGCATCCGCATTGCGCTGGAAGTGTCGAACCTGATCGACCGGGTGACCACCGCCAGCGGTACTACCGCCTACCAGATCGGCACGCGCCAGGCCTCCACCTTCCTGCAGCTGAAGGACGGCGAGAACCAGGTGCTGGCGGGCCTGATCAACAGTGAAGAGCGCAGCACGGGCAACCGCGTGCCGGGCCTGGGCGACATGCCGATCCTGGGCCGCCTGTTCGGCAGCCAGACCGACGACAAGCAGAAAACCGAGATCGTGCTGTCGATTACTCCGCACCTGGTGCGCAACCTGCAGCGCCCTGAAATCACGGCGGCCGAATTCTCGGCCGGCACCGAAGCCAACTTCCGCCGCAAACCGGATGTGACGCCGCGCCAGAATGTCGTGCTGCCGGGCGCCCGTCCTGCCGGCACCCCGGATGCCGCAACCGCCGCAACTGCCGTTACCGCCGCCGTGCCGACGCCCGGCGCCGCGCCGGCACCTTCCGGCGAAACGTCCGCACCGCAGAAACTGCCGCTGTCGGGTACCCAGCCCGGCCCTGCATCAAGCGTGACTAAGCCGCTGCCTGCGCCAGCACCCGCGCCGGCCAACACTGTACAACCGCCTGCCAGCACGGAGCGTAAAGAGTAAGCATGCGCGCGCGCGGATTCACCCTGATCGAACTGCTGGTGACGCTGGCCATCCTTGGCCTGCTCGCCGCGCTGGCGATCCCGGTCGGCCAGACCGTGGTCCAGCGCCGCAACGAGCAGGAGCTGCGCAGCGCGCTGCACGTGGTGCGCAAGGCACTGGACGACTACAAGACCGCCTACGATGAAGGGCGCATCGCCAAGTCCATTACCGGCAACGGTTACCCGCGCACGCTGGAGGTGTTGGTGGAAGGCGTGGTCGACCTGCGCAGTCCGAAGCGGGCCAAGATCTACTTCCTGCGCCGCATCCCGCGCGACCCGTTCAACTCGGATTCCAATGCCAGCAATGGCCAGAGCTGGGGCAAGCGCAGCTACGCCAGCGAGGCCGACGATCCACGCGAAGGCGAGGATGTTTTTGACGTGTATTCGACTTCGGAGCAGGTAGGCCTGAACGGCGTGCCTTACAAGAAATGGTGAACAAGAAGGGTTTCACGCTGATCGAGCTGCTGGTGGTGCTGGGCATTATCGCCTTGCTGCTGACGCTCGCCGTGCCGCGTTATTTCCCGAGCGTGGACAAGACCAAGGAAACCATACTGGCCGACAACCTGCGCAGCACGCGCGCCATCATCGACCAGTATTACGGCGATACCGGGCGCTTCCCGGATAGCCTGGAGCAGCTGGTGGAGAAGAAGTACCTGCGCGCGTTGCCGATCGACCCGATCACGGAAAAAAACGATGGCTGGACCATCGTGCCGCCGGACGACGTGGGCAAAGGCGGGGTGGCAGACATCAAGAGCGGAGCGCCAGGCAATGACCGCAGCGGCAAGCCATATTCGGAGTGGTAGGCAGCACGGGTTCACCTACGTCAGCGTAGTGATCCTGGTGGCGATTATCGGCCTGGTAGGCGCCACGTCGCTGCGCCTTGGCACCACCATGCAACGCGCGGCCGCTGAGCAAGCCCTGCTCGATATCGGCATGGAGTACAGCAATGCCCTGGCCAGCTATGCCGCCGCCACGCCCGAGGGGCAGCCCAATTATCCGAAGTCTTTTGCCGAACTGCTGAAGGATCCGCGCTTCCCGCAATTGCGCCGCCACTTGCGCCGCGTGTATGTCGACCCGATGACGGGCAAGGCCGAGTGGGGACTGGTGAAGGCCAATGAGAACGGCGGCATCCTGGCTATTTACAGCCTGTCGAAAGCGACGCCGATCAAGATCGGCAATTTCCCGCCGCGCTTCGTGGCCTTTGAGGGGAAGACCAGCCTGGCCGACTGGAAGTTCAGCGGCGAGGGCGTGCAGATTGCGGGAGCCAAGGGATCCGATGGCCAGCAGCCAGGCCAGCAGCCGGGCCAGCCGGCCAAGCCGGGTTCGGGCATGCAGCCGGGGAGCCCGATGACGGGCGTGACGGGCACCGAGCCTGGTGGTTTGAATGGCACGCAACCGGGCAGCAAGCCGGGCACGCCGCAAGAGCCGCCGCAGCCGGTTGAACCGCCGGAACCGCCGCAAGAGCCGCCGCCCGAGCCCCAGGATCCGCAGGAGCCGCCAGCCGAGCCGCCGGAGCAGTCCGGCGACCAGTCGCGCGAAGAGCCGCCACCGCCGCCGCCGCGGCGTTGAGGCCGGACCGTCTTATTTTGCGCGGCGTTTGAAGTCGCGCAGGCGGAAGCCGAGCGCGAACAAAGTGCCGAAGTAGACCAGTACGCAGCTGCCGACCACCAGGAACAATGCACCAGCGCGCAGGATCGAATGCTGGCGCATGCCAAGCCAGTCGAACTGCTGCGCGCCGAACCAGCCCGCAATACCCATCAGGGCTACCGCCACCACCAGCTTGGCGAAGAACGCCGACCATCCCGCCTGCGGTACATAGATGCCTTTCTGGCGCAGGCCGCGGAACAGCAGTGCGGCGTTGAGCAGGGCTGCCACGCTGATCGACAGCGCCAGGCCGGCCACGTTGAACGCCGGCACGAAGGCCAGGTTCATGAGCTGGGTGGCTACCAGCACGAACAGGCCGATGCGCACCGGCGTGCGCACGTCCTGGCGGGCATAGAAAGCCGGCGTCAGCGACTTGACGAGAATGATGCCGATCAGGCCGACCGCGTAGGCGAGCAGCGGCCGCGCCGACATGATGGCCGCTTTGTCCGAGAATTCGCCGTGATGGAACAAGGTCGCGATCAGCGGCAGCGAGAGTACTGCGATGCCGACGGCAGCCGGCAGGGCGAGCAGGAAGGTCAGGCGCAAGCCCCAGTCCAGCAGGGAAGAGTACTCGGCATGGTCCTGCTCCTGGCTGGCCTTGGACAGGCTTGGCAGCAGGATGGTGCCGAGGGCCACGCCCAGCAAGGCGTTGGGGAATTCCATCAGGCGGTCGGCGAAAGTCAGCCAGGAGACGCTGCCTTCTTCCAGCCAGGACGCATAGGTGGTGTTGATCATCAGGCTGATTTGCGCCACGGAGACCGCAAACACGGCGGGCCCCATATTCTTCAGCACGCGGCGTACGCCCGGATCGGCCAGGCCGGCGCGCGGGTTCCAGGACAGGCGCGGCAGCATGCCGATCTTCACCAGTGAAGGCACCTGGATCACGACCTGCAGGATGCCGCCCACCATGACGGCAATCGCCATGGCGTAGACCGGCTGCTTCAGGTGCGGCGCCAGGAACAGGGCCGCGGCAATGAAGGAGATATTCAGCAGGACCGGGGTGAAGGCAGGGATCTTGAAGTGGCGCCAGGTATTCAGCACGCCGCTGGAGAGCGCGACAAAGGACATGCACGCGATGTAGGGGAACATCAGGCGCGTCATCCAGACCGCCGCGTCGAAGGATTCAGGATCCTTGCTCAAGCCCGAACCAATCAGGTAGACGAACAGGGGAGCGCCTATAATGCCGACTGCGCTGGTGAACAGGGTAGCCCAGACCAGCACGGTCGCCACATGGTCGACCAGGGTGCGGGTGGCTTCCTCGCCTTGCTTGCCTTTGTATTCTGCCAACATTGGCACAAATGCCTGCGAAAATGCGCCTTCGGCGAATAGCCTGCGCAGCAGGTTGGGGATGCGGAAGGCAATGTAGAAGGCGTCGGTCAATCCACCGGCGCCGAAGGCGCGGGCAAACAGGATGTCGCGCAGGAGTCCCGTGATGCGGGACAGCATTGTCATGCTGGAAATGGCAGCGAGGGTTTTGAGCAGGTTCATGGAGGGCGATTATATTTTGAATTGCCCTGGCAGCAAAACCCCGTTATAATTTAAGGCTGTACAGAATTCAGTATGGCAGGCAGCGACGTTCAGCCGGCTCTGAAAACACCGCACCGGTTTGGCAAACGCTATTGTTTGCAAACGAACTTTGACAACGAATTAGGATTCTCAAATGGCAAATACCGCACAAGCGCGCAAACGCGCTCGTCAAGCAGTTAAGCAAAACGCTCACAACTCCGCTCAGCGTTCGACCCTGCGTACCGCTATCAAAGCAGTTCGCAAGGCTATCCAGGCTGGCGACAAAGCTGCTGCTACCACCATCTTCCAGGCTTCCGTGTCGACCATCGACTCGATCGCTGACAAGAAAATCATCCACAAGAACAAGGCAGCTCGTCACAAGAGCCGTCTGGCAGCTGCCCTGAAGGCACTGTCCGCCTAAGTTCGTGTGCTGGCGGCATTAGCCGCCAAACAGGTGTACCGGAATAACCCGCTTGGCATTGCGCCATAGCGGGTTTTTCGCTTTGTGCTTACTTCATCGAAGCAGCCATGGAAGCGGCGGAGGCTGCCGATGCGGCAGCGGAGGCGGCGGCAGAAGCGGCTTTTTTGGCTTTCTTGGCTGACTTCTTGGCGGATGCTGCGTCCGAAGCAGCGGCGGAGGCGGCCGATGCGGCGGAAGCCATTGGCGCGGCAGAGGCCATCGATGCCGCCGACGCCGCGGCGGAAGCCGATGCCGAGCCTTTCATATGATGATCGGCAGCGAAAGCGGAGAGGGACAGCAGGGAGGCAAGCAGCGCGACAGTAGTCTTAGACATGACGAACTCCTTTTATAGTGGATGAAGGTTCTGGTGAACCTGATTCATCAACGCTGCCGCGACTTGCCCGGTTGACTTGTTTAGCGCGTATCCACGTCGTCCGGCGAGACCTCCATCCACTCGCCCGGCATCAGCGGATGGCTGGCCAGGGAGATGCCGCCGATCGCCGAGCGCACCAGGCGCAGGGTGGGGTGGCCGATGGCCGCCGTCATACGGCGCACCTGGCGGTTTTTGCCCTCTTGCAGGGTAAGCGCCAGCCAGCAGGTGGGCTGGTCGGCGCGCTGGCGGATCGGCGGATTGCGCGGCCAGATCCACTCGGGATCGGCGATGCGCACCGCCTTGCAGGGCTGGGTGGTGAAGTCGCCCAGGTCGAGCGGCGCTTGCAGGCGCGCCATGGCCGCAGCATCCGGCACGCCTTCCACCTGTACCAGGTAGGTCTTGGCTTCCTTGCGGTCGGGGTGGGCGATCTTGTGCTGCAGCTTGCCGTCGTCGGTCATCAGCATCAAGCCCTCGCTGTCGTAGTCGAGGCGGCCGGCGGGGTAGACGTTCGGGGTCTTGATGTAATCGGCCAGGGTTTCTTTATCTCCCGAGGGGGAAAACTGGCACAATACCTGGAAAGGTTTATTAAAAAGTATCAGAGGCATAGGTTGGTAGTATAGCGCCCAGTAAAATACTGGTGCATAATGTGGAACGCCAGTGTCTTATGTCTTATAGAAGACTGCCAAAACCCTTCTTCGGAGAACACGATGTACCAACATATCAAAGTACCAGCCGACGGCCAGAAAATCACCGTTAACGCCGATTATTCCCTGACCGTGCCTGACACCCCGATCATTCCATACCTGGAAGGCGACGGCACCGGCGTCGACATCACCCCGGTGATGATCAAGGTGGTCGACGCAGCTGTCGCCAAGTCCTACGGCGGCAAGCGCAAGATCAGCTGGATGGAAATCTTCGCCGGCGAGAAGTCGACCAAGGTCTACGGCCCGGACGTGTGGCTGCCGGAAGAAACCCTGAAGGTACTGAAGGATTATGTGGTGTCGATCAAGGGCCCGCTGACCACCCCGGTCGGCGGCGGCATCCGTTCCCTGAACGTGGCCCTGCGCCAGGAGCTGGACCTGTACGTCTGCCTGCGTCCGGTGCGCTACTTCAAAGGCGTGCCTTCGCCAGTACGCGAGCCTGAGAAGACCGATATGGTGATCTTCCGCGAAAACTCGGAAGACATTTACGCCGGCATCGAGTACCAGCAAGGCACCGAAGCTGCCAAGAAGATCATCGATTTCCTGACCAAGGAAATGGGCGTGAAAAAGATCCGCTTCCCTGAAACTTCGGGCATCGGCATTAAACCGGTGTCGATCGAAGGCACCGAGCGCCTGGTGCGCAAAGCGATCCAGTACGCGATCGACAACGACAAGCCGTCCGTGACCATCGTCCACAAAGGCAACATCATGAAGTACACCGAAGGTGGCTTCCGTGACTGGGCCTACGCGCTGGCGCAGAAAGAATTCGGTGCTGAGCTGATCGACGGCGGCCCATGGTGCAAGTTCAAGAATCCAAAGACCGGCCGCGAGATCACCGTCAAGGATTCGATCGCCGACGCGTTCCTGCAGCAGATCCTGCTGCGCCCAGCGGAATACTCTGTGATCGCCACGCTGAACCTGAACGGCGACTACATTTCCGACGCGCTGGCAGCGCAAGTGGGCGGCATCGGTATCGCTCCAGGCGCCAACCTGTCGGACTCCGTGGCCATGTTCGAAGCGACCCACGGCACCGCGCCTAAGTACGCAGGCAAGGATTATGTGAACCCAGGTTCCCTGATCCTGTCGGCTGAAATGATGCTGCGCCACATGGGCTGGACCGAGGCGGCCGACCTGATCATCTCGTCGATGGAGAAGGCGATCACCTCCAAGAAAGTCACCTACGACTTCGCCCGCCTGATGGAGGGCGCGACCCAGGTGTCGTGCTCCGGCTTCGGCGACGTGATGATCGAGCAAATGTAAGGCGAGTTCGCTCCTGCAGAAACCCCGCTATCCGCAAGGAGGCGGGGTTTTATTTTGCCGAGCTGAGTTCCCGGACAAGTTCTTTCGCAGCGCCGGCATTCGGATAGTTCGGATTGAGCTGCAGCGCTTGCCGGTAGGCCAAGAGGGCTCTGTCCCTGGCGCCGATGCGTGCGTAAAACTCACCCAGCGTGTCGCGCAGGTTGGCGTCGCCCGGATGAAGCTCGACAGCTGCCACGAGCAAGGGGATGGCGTCGCCACCCTGGGCGGCGACTGCGTAAGCCAAGCTGTTCAAGGCTGCCGGGCTGGCGCCACCTGAAGGGGTGCTCGACAAGGCCGCCTGCAATGCGCGTCTGCCCGGATCTGCCCTGCCACCGAGGATCGCGACCGCTCCATACAAGCTCAGTGCCGCATCGGTATCGCCGTAATAATCCAGAGCCAGCTGCGCCGCCTGCATTGCCGTTCCGTTCTCGTCCCTTCCAAGCAGGCGCAGCGCGATCTCGCGCAACTGCACGGTGTAATCGGGATACGCTTGCGTGCCACGGAACGCTTGCATCTGCCTGCCCAGCTTGGCGATTGCAGGGGCGCCTTCAAGCCACGGCCGGGCGGTGCGACTTGCGCGGGACCAGTCGGCATGCAGCGCGCTGACTGCCTGTTCGAACGTTGGCGAGAAGCGTTGCCCTTGCGGGATCGCTGGATTGCGGCGATACAGTTCGATGTAGTCCTTGCAGAAGCCGATGGCGCCGATGTTGGAATAGCGCTCCAGGTTCTTGCCACTGTCGGCCAATGCTTGCGCCATCACGCTGCCGGCAAGACGCAGCTGCGAAACACTGGGGGCGGGGGCCGCGAACGCGGAGTCGATTTCGGCAGTATCGTCGACCAGCGGCGGCCTGCCGGCTTCGACGTGGCTGCGTCCCTCGTTGTAAAGGCCTTGCATCGTCTGGTAAAGGGGACGCAAGCTTGGTTGGCGAATATAGGGGGCAAGCTGCCAAGCCTCTCCCGTCACGTTTTCAAACAGCCGGCTGGCAAAGTCAGTGAGCTCGACGCGCTGCAGGTTGGCCGCTACCGCAATGCTCAGGCGGCGCGAAGGAAATACGAACAGGTGGGTCGATGTTTCAGGCTGTATGCCGTCGTGCGAAATGACGTACTTGCCATCCAGTGGGCGGGTCTCCCAGCCCATGCCATAGCCGGTCAAGTTGCCGGCCTTGGTGACCATCGAGGTGCCCATCAGTGTCAGGCTGGCGGCGGACAGCAGGCGCCCCTGGGTGATGCCCTGGCCAAAACGCAGCATGTCGCTCACGCTTGAGCGCGTGCCGCCAGCCGAAAACCGGCTGCTGATGTCGACGAATTCCGAGTGCGCGAGCCGGCGGCCCTCCAGCTGGTAGCCGCGTACGCGCCTTGGAATCAGGGCGAGCGGGTCGTCGAGCCGGGTGGCCGACATTCCCAACGGCCCCCAAATCGCTCCCTGCATATATTCACTGTAGGTCTGGCCGGATGCTCCTTCGATAACGGCGCCAAGCAAGTTATAGCCGTAGCTGGTGTAGCGGTAGCGGGTGCCGGGTTCGGCCACCAGGTCGAAGTCCTGGAATACTGCCAGCGACTGCCGCGTATCTTTGTGCTCTTTGAAATGCTGCTCTAGCCGCGGGTTGACATAGGCGTTGATACCGCCAAGGTGGCCCAATAGCTGGCGTACCGTGACCGGATAGGGCTTGCGCGGAAAGTAGGGCACATAAGTTTGCACTTCAGCGTCAAGGTCGACCTTACCTTGTTCAACCAGGCGCAGGATGCCAACGGCGGTCATCGGCTTGGTCACTGAAGCCAGGCGGTAGCTTGAGTCGGCGTGCGCGCGAACGTTGTTCTCCAGGTCAGCGAAGCCGTAGCCCTTGGCCCAGGTAATACCGTCCTGCGCATAGCCGATCGACAGGCCTGGGATTTTGCGCGCGGCCATCTCTGCGCGCACGAAACGTTCGAAAGCCCGGCTTGGCTGATGTGCGACGGGCGCGGCTTGTGCAGGCAGGAGCAGGGCGGCAAGCAGGAAAAACGGGCAGGATTGGCGCATATGCGAGATTGCGAGTTGTCAGGGCTGGCGAATTTTAGGCGGCGAGCTGGCCGCCAGCAGGTGAAAATGCACGAACTGCACTGGCGGGCCGCCAATCGCACTAGCATGGGAGTGTTGTTCGCTACAATGCCCGCATGACGCGACTTCTCACGCTGTGCTTCCTGCTGCTCTTGGTCCCTTGGCGGGCTATGGCCTCCGTGCCATTGGACGGCCTGTCGTTCCACGAAGTCGTCGGTCAATTTTCCGAGTGCGGCCGCGCGCCGGGCGCTGCGTCGGCAGGCTTTTCATTCGATGCCCTGCGCGCGCGCCAGTTTCATTGTCTCCAGGCGCAATTCACCACTACCCGCCAACCGGATCGCCCGCAGTATTTGCGGCTGTCCATGCTTGCGTCGAGTGAAATCTACCTGGATGGCATCCGTGTCGGAATGAACGGCGTGCCGGCGGATACGGCGCCAGGTGAGCGGCAGGGGCGGATTGATTACGTTATGGTGCTGTCGCCGGATCAACTGGCCGTTGGACAGCATAGCCTGGTTTTGAAGCTGTCGACCTGGCATGGCAGCGACAGCATCCAGGAGCAGTTCTATGACATCTCGATAGACGACACGGTGCCGGGCGCTAGCGGCAAACTGCTGCCGATCGTGCTGGCAGGAGCGCTTGGCCTGGTGGCGGGCTTGTTCCTGGTATTGCTGCTGGCGTATCAGTGGCGCGCCTCATGGTTGGTCTTTTTCGCGTTGTGCGCAACCGCCAGCCTGCTGCTCGTGGTCGAGGCCTGGCGCGGCGTAGCCGGGTACGAGTATGGATTTCACCTGGCCAGGCTCGTGGCAGTCCAGGTGCTGACCGGCGTGTTTGCGCTACTGCTGCCTGTTTATTTCCTGGTCGCCTACGGCCTGCGATACAAGCGCTTGGTGGCGGGAGCGGTGGCACTGGCAGTCGCCGCCATCGGGGCGACCGGACTCCATTTTGATGCGAAGGCAGCCTTGATGTTCAGCGCGGCGCTGGTTGCGAGCGTTGGCATCAACTTGCTGGCGATGAGGCGGGGTATTCCCGGCAGCCGTACCGGCCTGGCGGTGGCGTTTCTGTCGCTGGCTCTGTGGCTGGTTCCTGGTACCGGCTTCTTTTCCGAAACCGGATTTGCGCTGGTGGTGGTGCTGCTGTTGCTCACCATTCTCGGGCAGCTGCTGCGCCAGTTCATTCGCGACCGCGAGAAAGCGATGCTGGCGACGCGCCTTGAGAATCAACTGCTTCGAAAAAGCATGCAGCCGCATTTCCTCATGAATTCATTAAGCCTGATTAGCGAGCTGGTACATCAGTCACCCGTGCAGGCGGAACAGTTTATCGAGGCCTTGGGGCGCGAATTCCGCATGCTGGGCGACTATGCAAACCAGGCGACGATTCCGTTGGCCCGGGAACTGGAGTTGTGCCATAACTATCTGGCCATCATGGCGGTAAGGCTGCAAAGACCATGCGCGCTGACAGTCAGCGGTGAGCCGGGTGCCCTTTGCCTGCCGCCGGCGGTGTTGCTGACTTGTCTGGAGAATGCGTTCTCACACAACCGCTACCGGGATGACCTGGTTTTCGAAATGGCTATCGCACGCGGCGGCGATGGCGCTTCCTTATCCTTGACGATGCCCTTGGCGGAAAAGCGCAAGCATCACGGACGAGGGACCGGCTCGGCGTATATCCTCAATAGTTTGCGCGAGGCTTTTGCCGACAAGGCCAGCTACCAAGCCGTACGCCAGGATGGCCGTTGGCTTGCGACGATCAGGATTCCCGCATGAATATTCTGATTGTGGAAGACGAACCCCTGATCGCCCAACGGCTGGAGCGGGAGGTACGTGGCTTTTTTGGGGCGCGACTGGGTAAGCTTGCACTGGGCGAGGATGTCGACGAGGTACTGGCCGTGCTGCGTGCCGGGGAGGTCGACCTGCTGCTACTCGACCTGAACCTGCATGGGGACGATGGTTTCCGTCTGCTGGAATTGGTCAACAAAGGAAGGTTCAGTACCATCATCGTCTCGGCCTACCCCGAGCGGGCGGTACATGGCTTTGACTTCGGTGTCCTTGACTTTGTCGCCAAACCATTCAGCCAGGCCCGCCTGCACCGGGCGTTTCAGCGCTATGCCGATCGCGCTGCGCATGGGGAGGCGCGCTCGCTGATCATCAAGAAGATGGGATGCATTGAATTGTTGTCGTTCGACGAAATCAGCCATATCCGCGCCGATGGGCACTATACGCGGGTCCATATGTGTGATGGCAGTGGACACTTCCATGACAGTCCGCTGGATAAGCTGATGGCGGCGCTGCCTGCAAACTTTTTGCGCGTGCATCGTTCTTATGCCGTGAATATGCGCCATTTTGTC
Source organism: Massilia eburnea (assembly GCF_050709955.1). Classification (GTDB taxonomy): domain Bacteria; phylum Pseudomonadota; class Gammaproteobacteria; order Burkholderiales; family Burkholderiaceae_D; genus Rugamonas; species Rugamonas eburnea_A. The sequence continues at coordinate 10,011 of NZ_JBNZFX010000012.1, read as the reverse complement.
CGCCTGCATATAGAAGCTGGCGGCAAGTACCTGATCGACACGCTTGTCGAGCAGGGCATACCGGTCTCGCGCAGCTTGTATCCCGCAGTCAGGAGCGCGTTGGCAAAACTCTGAGATAGCGCAAAGTGCCTGCACGCGGCGGAATGGAGAATGGAGCGTTCCCACCCCGACAGGAGGCCGTTCATGTCGCAGAGCTTGCTTGACGATGAAGCGTGTCCGTCCGAAGATGATAAGGACGCGCGCATTCACCAGCTGGAGAAAAAGGTGGAAACCCTCAATTGCGAACTGGCTTTGTTACGTCAGCACATGGACAGTGGATTTGCCCTGGTGCGTTCCGACATGGCTGCCCGCTTTGCCGAAGCCGACCTGAGGATCGCCGAGCGCTTTACCGAGTCTGAACAAAGGACTGCCAAGCGTTTTGCCGAGTCCGAACAAAGGACTGCTGAACGGTTTGCCGAGTCCGAACAAAGGACTGCCGAACGGTTTGCCGAGTCCGAACAGAGGACTGCCGATCGATTTGCCGAGGCTGCTCAGCGGCAGGATGACAACATGAAGACGTTGACGTGCCAGCTGCAAGCGCAAATGGTCGAATCGGAAAGGCGGCAGGAGGCTCGACTGTTGGAATTGTCGCGGCGACAGGATGCTTTCAGCCGCTGGATGGTCGGCATGGCCGTCGGCATTGTGGTATTGGTCGCTAACATGGCCAGCCGGCTTTTTTAGTGATGCCGGTAATGAAGGCAAGCTAGCTGCCGCTCCGCGACAAGGGCGACGATAGGCGAGGGGCCGGCCAGGATGAATCCGGCCCGCTCCAGCACACGGGCGGAGGCAGCATTGGCGATGGTGACGTGGGCGTCAAGGCCGGCCAGCTCCCACCGTCCATACGCCAGTTCCATCAAATGCGACAGCGCGGCGCCAGCCAGGCCGCGGCCGATGGCCGAGGCAGCAATGCGATAGCCGACTTCGGCCCGCCCGCCGATGCGGTCGATATCTTTCAGGTTGCAGCGGCCAATAATGTCCCCATCTTCGAGCAGCAGGCAAGGATGCATGCTGCCGGCTGAATAGCGGGCCAGGTAGTCCTCTATATGTCCGGCCACGCCGGTCAGATTGTAAAAGTCTGGCGTTCGCGCATCGACCTGCGATTCGAACCAATTGCGGTTGGCGAGTTCGAAAGCGAGCAGGGCGGGCGCATCAGCTAAGCTGAGGGTGCGAATTTGCATGACGAAATCGGCATAGTTTTTCAGCGGCAATGGCGAAAAAAAAACCCCGCGGGGCGGGGCTTTTGCTTATCCGAAGCCAGGTTTAGCTGGATTGGATGTTGGAAGCTTGCTTGCCTTTAGGGCCTTGCGTGACTTCGAACTGCACTTTTTGACCTTCTTTCAGGGTCTTGAAGCCGTTCATGTTAATAGCGGAAAAGTGTGCGAACAAATCCTCGCCGCCATCATCAGGAGTGATGAAGCCAAAACCTTTGGAGTCATTGAACCACTTAACGGTACCAGTTGCCATATTAAAAAAACCTTCATTAAAAACGAATCACACGAGCCATAAAAGCAAGAAGCTTCCTGCCCCCTCCTCGACAACTCACTTCTTACCAACGAATGTACAGATCTGCACAAGGTCGATATGGCATTGTTGGCGGAACAATTTTTAATGTCAAGCGCTTTCACTAGCACATGGTGAGCTTTTTGCAACAGCTTTTTTTTCGGCCCCTTGATTTTGGCCAAGCTGACCGCCATCTGCGGCAATCGGCGAAAACGCGTAAGATGAGTACTGGTGGAAATGGCCCTCTTAAATGGGCGTTGCAACTAGTCTGAAAGCATTAGAATATAAGCGTATGGCAACCAAGCATGACACCGAAACCGTCCTGGAACGGCAGGCAATAAAGCCGCCACCTATGTACCAGGTGGCGCTCTTAAACGACGACTACACTCCGATGGAGTTTGTCGTCGCCATCATCCAGGAGTATTTCAATAAGGACCGGGAAACGGCCACACAAATTATGCTGAGTGTCCATCGCTACGGCAAAGGCGTGTGCGGCGTTTTCTCTAAAGATATAGCTTCAACCAAAGTGGAGTTTGTTTTAACGCATGCACGCAAGGCGGGGCATCCCCTGCAATGTGTGATGGAGGAAGTATGATTGCGCAGGAATTGGAAGTAAGTTTGCATATGGCGTTTGTCGAAGCGCGGCAAGCACGGCACGAGTTCATTACCGTGGAGCACTTGCTGCTGGCGCTGCTTGACAATCCATCGGCAGCCGAGGTGCTGCGCGCCTGCGCAGTGAATATTGAGGACTTGCGCAAAACGCTGACCAACTTCATCGGCGATAACACGCCGACCGTGCCCGGCACCGGCGAAGTGGATACCCAGCCAACCCTGGGTTTCCAGCGCGTGATCCAGCGCGCGATCATGCACGTGCAGTCGGCTTCCAACGGCAAGAAGGAAGTGACCGGCGCCAACGTGCTGGTGGCCATCTTCGGTGAAAAGGACTCGCACGCGGTTTACTACCTGCACCAGCAGGGCGTCACCCGCCTGGACGTGGTCAACTTCATCTCGCACGGCGTGCGCAAGGACCAGCAAATGGATTCCGGCAAGGCATCGGAGGGCGTGGAAGAGGGCACCGTGCCCGAAGGCCAGGCCAAGGAGTCGCCGCTGGACCAGTTCACCCAGAACCTGAACAAGTCTGCCGCCGAGGGCAAGATCGACCCGCTGATCGGCCGCGAAGACGAAGTGGATCGCGTGATCCAGGTACTGTGCCGCCGCCGCAAGAACAACCCGCTGCTGGTGGGCGAAGCCGGCGTGGGCAAGACCGCTATCGCGGAAGGCCTGGCTTACCGCATCACACAAGGCGACGTGCCGGAAATACTGTCCGGCGCCGTAGTCTACTCGCTCGACATGGGCGCGCTGCTGGCCGGCACCAAGTACCGTGGTGACTTCGAGCAGCGCCTGAAGGCAGTGCTCAAACAGCTGAAAGACAACCCGAACGGCATCCTGTTCATCGACGAGATCCACACCATCATCGGCGCCGGCTCGGCGTCGGGCGGCACGCTGGATGCGTCCAACCTGCTGAAACCGGCGCTGGCGAACGGTCAGCTGAAGTGCATCGGCGCGACCACCTTCACGGAATTCCGTGGCGTGTTCGAGAAAGACCATGCGCTGAGCCGCCGCTTCCAGAAGGTGGACGTGAACGAGCCGACCGTGGAGCAGACCGTGCAGATCCTGCGTGGCCTGAAGTCCCGTTTCGAGGAACACCATGGCGTGAAGTATTCGTCGTCGGCGCTGACCACCGCTGCCGAATTGGCGGCGCGCTTCATCAACGACCGCCACCTGCCGGACAAGGCCATCGACGTGATCGACGAGGCGGGCGCCGCCCAGCGCATCCTGCCGAAGTCCAAGCAGAAGAAAACCATTGGCAAGACCGAGATCGAGGAAATCATCTCCAAGATCGCGCGCATCCCGCCGCAGACCGTCAACCAGGACGACCGCAGCAAACTGGCCACCATCGACCGCGACCTGCGCAATGTGGTGTTCGGCCAGGACCCAGCGATCGATGCACTGGCTTCGGCGATCAAGATGTCGCGCGCCGGCCTGGGCAAGCAGGACAAGCCTATCGGTTCCTTCCTGTTCTCCGGTCCGACCGGCGTCGGCAAGACCGAGGTGGCCAAGCAGCTCGCCTTCATTCTGGGCATTGAGCTGATCCGCTTCGACATGTCGGAATATATGGAGCGCCATGCGGTGAGCCGCCTGATCGGTGCGCCTCCCGGCTATGTGGGTTACGACCAGGGCGGCCTGCTGACCGAGGCGATCACCAAGAAGCCGCACGCCGTGCTGCTGCTGGACGAGATCGAGAAGGCGCATCCGGATATCTTCAATATCCTGCTGCAGGTGATGGACCACGGCACGCTGACCGACAACAATGGCCGCAAAGCGGACTTCCGCAACGTGATCATCATCATGACCACCAACGCGGGTGCCGAAAGCCTGCAGAAACGTTCGATCGGCTTCACCGACAGCAAGGAAGCGGGCGACGAGATGGCGGACATCAAGCGCATGTTCACGCCGGAGTTCCGCAACCGCCTGGATGCGACCATCAGCTTCCGTGCGCTGGACGAGGAAATCATCCTGCGCGTGGTCGACAAAGTTCCTGATGCAGCTGGAGGAGCAACTGCACGAGAAGAAAGGTGGAAGCCATCTTCAGCGAGAAACTGCGCAAGTTCCTGGTGAAGAAGGGCTTCGATCCTTTGATGGGTGCGCGCCCGATGTCGCGCCTGATCCAGGATATGATCCGCAAGGCGCTGGCCGACGAACTGCTGTTCGGCCGGCTGGTGTCAGGCGGCCGGGTGATCGTCGACCCTGGACGAGGCCGAAGGCATCAAGCTGGAGTTCCCGGAGCCGGATGGCGGCGCCAAACGCCACCGCCGGAAACCGTGGAAGTCGAATAAGCGGCTTAGCCGCTTCAGAAAACCCGCTCAAGGACTGAGCGGGTTTTTTTTTATGTGATCAGAACTCCTGCAATTGCTTGAGGGCTGCCACGCGGCGGCGCGATACTTCCACCGTCATGTCGTCGATGCGCAAGGCCATGGTGCCACCTTCGCCGTTGTCGATGCCCGTTACTGCGGTCCAGGGTTGACGATGTGGCGGCGGCTGGCGCGGAAGAATTGCTGCGGGTCGAGTCGCTGTTTCCAGTTTGCAGCAGGGAGCGCGCCAGAAGCGGGTGCCGCGCCGTCGAAGTAGAGACGGGTGTAATTTCCCTCGGATTCGAACAGGCGAATATTTTCCAGCCGCAGCGAACCAGCAGCGCTCTCCGTCGCGGATGAACAATTTGCGTGGAGCCCGCGCTGGGTGTCGGCGCGAGGACCGAGCCGCGCGGCCGCGCGCTCCAATGCCGCAGCCAGCCGCTGCGGTTCGATCGGCTTCATCAGGTAGTCAAGCGCACTCGCTTCGAAGGCCTGCCAGGGGCGTACTGGTCGAACGCAGTGGTGAAAATTACTCTTCCGGCGCATCGTCCAGCGTGGCCAGCAGGTCGAAGCCGCTGCCACCCGGCATTTGCACGTCCAGCAGCAGCAAGTCTGGTTGCAAGGCGGCGATTTGCAACGCAGCTTCCGCAGCATTGGCGGCTTCACCGACGATGGTGACGCCCGAGTGTGGTAGGCCAGCATGCGCCGCAATTCGGCGCGCGCCCAGGCGTTCGTCGTCGACAATCAGGACGCGCATTATGTTGTTCTGCTCTCTGGATGAACTGGTCGCTGGCGAGCATACATCGATTTTGGGATTGCCAGCACACGACTTCCACCGCCATGCCTGCCACGCTCAATGCGAGCGAGCCGCCGGCTGTTTGTACGATGCGGTCGACGTCGGCCAGGTTGACCAGATGGCGGCTGCTGGCGCGGAAGAATTGCTGCGGATCGAGCAATTTCCTCCAGCAGCGACAGTGGGCGGGCAATCAAAGGCGAACCGCCGTCGAAATAGATTCGCGTGTGCCGGCCATCCGCTTCGAACAGGCGGATATCGGTCAGGCGCACGAACCAGCAGCGTTCACCATCGCGGATGAACAGCCTGCGCGGCTTCTTGCCCATGCCGGTACGGACAGCGGCACGTTCCAGGGCGGCAGCGAGGCGTTGCGGATGGATCGGCTTGAGCAGGTAGTCGGCCTGGCAAGGGCCATGGCCTGTGGTGAGAATGACTTCCGGCACGTCGTCCAGCGCATCGAGCAGGTCGAAGCCGCTGCCGTCCGGCATTTGCACATTGAGCAGGATCAGGTCCGGCGCCAAAGCGGCGGCTTTCGCAATGCCGTCGGCAACGCCGGCCGCTTCCCCGACGATTCCTCCAGGTGCAGGTGGCCGGCCAGCAGGCGGCGCAGTTCCTTGCGGGCCAGCCGTTCATCGTCGACGACCAGCACGCGCATCATCATGACAAGGGGAAGGTCAGGCTAGCGCGCACCCAGCCATCGCGTTCGACCAGGTCCAGGCTGGCGCTACCGCCCTTGGCATGCAGCAGTCTTTTGCGGGCGTTGGCCAGGCCGACCCGCGTTGAATTGCCAAGCTTGGCCAGTGCGCCGCGGTTGGCTACCTCAATCAAGGCACGGCCATTGGCATGGCTGGCGCTGATGCGGATCTCCGTTCCGACACTGCTTTGCTCGACACCGTATTTGACCGCGTTCTCGACCAGCGTCTGCACCGCCATCGGCGGGATTGCGACGCTATCCATGCCGCCGGCGATGTCAATCGCTACGCACAGGCGTTCCTCAAAGCGTATCTTTTCTATGGCGAGGTAGGACTGCACCGGCCTCCATCTCCTCTTTCAGCGGCACGGTGTCGGCGTAGCTGGAAGCCAGCGTGTAGCGCATCAGTGTCGCCAACTGGTCGATCATTTGCGCGGCCGATTGCTGGTTCTCGAAAAATCAGCGCGCGCACACTGTTCAGGCTATTGAAGAAGAAATGGGGATTGACCTGCGCTTGCAGGGCTTTCAATTCGGCTTCCTTGGCCAGCACATCCAGGCGCAACGCTTCCGCTTCGAAGCGGTTGGCGCGGCGCAAGGCCGTGGCAGCCATATACGATACTTGCCATGCAAGCATGATGCCGGACCAGAACAGGAACAGCATCGGCAACCAGCTGCCGCCGTCGGCGGCGCCGACCAGCGTGCGCGCGATGACCGTGACACTCGCCAGTTTGCAATGGGCCGAGAATGAAAATGGCCCACGGCGAGCTGGCGCCAGTCCGCCCGGCGCGAGTTCCAGTCGCGCAGCTTCATGTAGCGGTGCCATAAGTCCGTCAGCAGCATTCCGCTGACTCCGTCCAGGATGCAGGTCAGGACTGCGCCTGGTTTTTTCCAGGAACGGTCCGTTGACCAGCAGGACGAAGGCGGTGACAGCACCCCAGCCGAGTCCTTGCAGCATCCAGTACCAGTTGATCCTGGGCCCAGCAGCGGTTTTTGCGATGGTTCCATGTTTGTGTATGTCAGGCGGTGAGCGGAAAGCGCAAGGTTGCCCTGTATCCAGCCATCATCTTCGCTGAGGTCCAGGCTGGACTGCTCGCCTTTGGCGAGTTGCAGCCGTTTGCGCGCATTGCCCATGCCAACACGGGTCCGAGCCGGTATTGGCGAGCAGCGTGCCCTGGTTCGTGACTTGGATCACCGCATGCTGGCCAGACTGGCGCGCAATGATGCGGATCTCGCTGCCATCGGTACTACTAGCGCTCGACGCCGTACTTGACCGCATTTTCAACCAGGGGTCTGCAAAGTCATCGGCGGGATCGTGACGTGCGCCATGCCGGCGTCGATTTCAAAGTGTGCGCGCAGGCGTTCCTCGAAGCGCAGCTTCTCGATGTCCAGGTAGGCGCGCACGGCATCCCAGTTCCTGCTGCAGCGGCACGCAATCGCTAAAGGTCGACATGAGCGTGTAGCGCATCAGGGTCGCAAGCTGGTCGACCATGTGGGCGGCATTGTCGATGTTTTCGTACATCAGGGCACGGACGCTGTTCAGGCTATTGAAGAAAAAGTGTGGGTTGACCTGGGATTGCAGGGCGCGCAGATTCTGCGTCCTTTGCCAGCACTTCCAGCCGCAGCGCTTCCGCTTCGAGCCGCGAGGCGCGACGCAGGGCGACAGCCGCCATGTAGCAGATGGTCCAGCCCAGCATGACCGCACACCAGAAGGCCAGGTCCATTGGAATGCGTTCCGAACGGCCTGCTGCGGCCATCTCCGGTGAGTAGATGTAGGTGGCCAGCTCAGAGATAGCTGTCTGCAACGGCGCCAAGACCAGCGCAGCCACCACTGGCAGGCGCCAGTCGTTGCCATGGCGGTTCCAGCGCCACGACTTGAAGAGACGGTGCCACGCGTTGGTCAACATCCAGCCGCAGCCAAACACCAGGATGAATGCGGTCAGCAATTTGGCGTCCGTATAGCGGCCATTGCCAAGGATGAGCAGCAGGAACAGTGTTCCCCAGCCTACGGTTTGCAGTGTAGCGAACCAGCCAAGGCGGGAGATCAGGGAGCGTTGACGGTCCATGTCGTCGTTTCCTTTATGCTGCGATAGGGAAGCGCAGGGTGGCTCGCACCCCAGCCATCGTTTTCAGCCAGGTCCAGGGTGGCATGTTCGCCTTTGGACAGCACCAGGCGCTTGCGGGCATTGCTGACCCCAACGCCGGTCGAATGACGGTTTGGCTGGAGGCTGCCCCGGTTGGCGACCTCGATGATGGCGGCGCTCCTCCGGCGCGCTGCGCACGAATCTTGATTGCGCTGCCGCTGGAGGATTGTTCAACGCCATATTTCACCGCGTTCTCCCACCAGCGTTTGCAGCGCCATCGGCGGTACTGTGATGGTTTCCATGTCCGCTTCCACGTCGATGCCGAACTGCAGCCGTTCTTCGAAGCGGATTTTTTCGATCGCCAGGTAGGCTCTGACTGCGCCCAGTTCTTCTTGCAGGGGAACGCAATCGTTGTAGCTGGAGACCAGGGTGTAGCGCATTAGGGTGGCCAACTGATCGATCATATTGGCTGCGGAGCCGATATCCTGGTAGAGCAGTGCGCGTACGCTGTTCAGGCTATTGAAGAAGAAGTGCGGGTTGACCTGGGCCTGAAGTGCGCGCAATTCCGCATCCTTGGCCAGGACTTCGAGGCGCAAGGTTTCTGACTCCAGCAGTAGCGCTTCCGCCTCCAGGCGTTGGTTGCGGCGAAGGGACAAGGCTGCCATGTAGCAGACATTCCAGGCCAGCATGACGCCAATCCAGAACGACAGCAGCATCATGAACCACACGGGGCTGCCGACGTACCAGTTTTGCACCGGAAACGTGATAATCGATGGCGGTGTTACTGACAGTTTGCAGCAGGCCCATGGCGGCTGCAGAAAGGCCTGCGGCTTGCCAGCTAAGCTGCTTGCCGCGCTTAAGCCGGAAGTTGCAGAGGTGCCGCCACAGCGCGGTCAAGGCCAGGCCGCCCAGCCCGCACCAGGCGGCAAGCGGAAAGTAAGTGACGTGCAGCTTATTGACGACGGCTACGAACAGGGCGACACACCGGCTCCACCCCGAGCGCCTGCAGCAGCCAATAATAATGTTCTCTTTTCATGGGTTGGGAGCATACCGTATCCAGTCCGCCGCAGTTGCAAGCGACATGACGAGTGGTCGAAATGGATGACGGGCGGTTGCTCAGCGACGGTGCCGGCGCGCATGCAGGGGAAAGACGAACCAGGTGCAGATCAACAGCAGGAAGGCGGCCAGGCCCCCGGCGGCGCTGCCCACATCGCTGCCGGTCACCATGTAGAGCACCACCGCAATGTCCAGCGCCAAGCCGGCGGCGAGTGGCGCCAGGGCGTAGCAGATGGCGCGCGAGGAGATCTTGATCGCGTGCATGGAAACCTGGCCCGGTTCCGCCAGGCGGTGGTAGGCGGCAGGCAGCATGACCAGCGCAATGGCTACCACCACCAGTGCCAGGGCGGCGGCGTGACAGTCCTGGGCGTAGACCGGCAGCTTTTCGAAGCGCTCGTTGAAGACGGCAATGGCCTGGAAACCGAACAGGGTCTGGATACCAGGCAATATCATGCGCGCCTCTTCAATGATGCGCCCCATCTGTTCTTTCAGTGACTCTCTTTCGGTGTGCTGGTCCATGCCGCCGATTCTAGTGGGCAGCCGGTTTCGCAGTGCGCGCGGCTGCCCCGCCACGACGCCTGTGTGCCACCAGTCCCGCACCGTAGGTGGACATGTGGTCGTCGTCGAAATACAGGGCCTTGGCGTCCTTGACGGCGTAGCAGCGCGCGGCATCGCAGAACAGCGATTCGGGCCGCAGGATGCGCACGCCGGCAGGCAGTTCACCCAAGCGCTGCTCGACATAGGCGCTTCGGCGATGCCACCAGTCCATGCTGACGCCGTCCACGGTGCGCGGGTCGTCGGCCTGGCGTATCAGCTTATCCACCTGGCGCGGCAGTTCAGGGCGCTTGCAGTACCACGGTCACGTGTTTGCCTGCGCTGATAAAGCGGTTCAATATCGTCTTGTAGGAAGCCCAGATGGCGGCCCGTTTGGTATCGGTG
>NZ_JBNZFX010000011.1:0-60308 GCF_050709955.1 Massilia eburnea | reverse complement strand
GCCGTGGATATTCAGGCAAGGCTTGATGTCGAGGGTGGCGCGCGGCAGGATCAGGCCGTAGGCGGCGACCACCATCACGTCGAAGTCGGTGGCCAGCAGGCGTTCATGGGCGGCTTTGGCTTCCGCCGCGCGCTGCGGATCCTTTGCGTCCATGCGCAGCGACAGCGGCTGCAGCACTTCGATGCCGTGCTTGACGGCGTACTGCTTGACCGCCGACGGCTGCAGCTGCATGCCGCGGCCGGCCGGGCGGTCGGGCTGGGTCAATACCAGGGGAATCTCGAAACCTGCTTCGTGCAGGGCCTGGAGGGCGACGGCCGCAAACTCAGGCGTGCCCGCGAAGATCACTTTCATGCTTCCCCCGCTGGTATCAGTAACGGCGGCCGGAGGCGCGCAGCGCATCATCGCGCTGGACGCCACGTTCTTCTTTTTGCAGTTTGGTCTTGATGCGATTGCGTTTCAAGGGGGACAGGTATTCGACGAATACCTTGCCTTTCAGGTGATCCATTTCGTGCTGGATACAGACAGCCAGCAGGCCGTCGGCTTCGATCTCGAACGCTTCGCCTTGACGTTGTAAGCACGCACTTTGACGGCGGATGGGCGCTCGACGCCGTCATAGATGCCAGGTACTGACAGGCAACCTTCGTCGTAGACCTGTTTTTCATCGCTCGACCACAGGATTTCCGGGTTGATGAAGGCGGTCAGGCCGGTTTTGTCTTCCGTGATATCGATGACAACAACCTGCTCGTGCACGTCAACCTGGGTGGCGGCCAGGCCGATGCCCGGTGCGTCGTACATGGTTTCTGCCATGTCTTCCACCAATGTGGCCAGGCGCTCGTCGAACACGGCAACAGGTTTTGCAATTTTGTGCAGACGAGGGTCTGGATAGCGGAGAATATTCAGTTTCACGGGAGAATCTTAGTTAAACGACAATGATTGTGCGGTAAAAGGCGCATATTATGCGTGCACGATTGCTTCTGTGACACGAATTCCTTGCTTGATCCGGGTAATATGGGCAGAATTTGATTTCAGTGAGGCAAGCCTTTGTGGCCTTCCGTCATTGCCGCACCTAACGGATATACCAATGAAAAATTTTAGCACAAGCAGCAGCCGCCTGTTGGCCGCAGCCCTGTTTTGCGGTGTGACGGCCGTTCCGGCCCACGCCAAGACCATCGTCTGCGAGTTCAAGCCGAACGCACCGGATAGCCATACCGTAGTCAAGGGCGATACCCTGTGGGGTATCTCCGGAACCTTCCTCGACAAGCCTTGGTGCTGGCCGCAGGTTTGGGGTATGAATAAAGAAGAAATCGCGAATCCGCACTGGATCTATCCAGGGCAGATCGTCTGGTTCGACCGCGAAGCCGGTCGCCTGCGCCTTGGTAACAAGGTCGGTGGCGACGGCACGTCCGGCGATATGCGCCTTGGCCCGCAGTTGCGGACCGAAGGCCTGGGCAAGGACGCCGTCCAGTCGATCCCGTCGGGCGTGATCGAACCGTTCCTGACGCAACCCCTGATCATCGAAGAAGATGAACTCAAGAATGCACCGCGCATCATCGCGACGCGCGGCGCCCGAGTGCTCATCGGCAAGGATGACAAAGCCTATGTCCGCGGCAACCTGAAAGGCAGCACCTCGTTCCAGGTGTTCCGTCCAGGTAAACCGCTGAAAGACCCGGTCACCAAGAAGACCGTGGCACTGGAAGCGTTCTACCTCGGCACCCTGAAGCTGGAAGCGCAGGCCGAAGGTGGCAGCGACGTACATACCTTCGTTGTCGCCAGCGCCAAGGAAGAAATGGGCAAGGGCGATTTGCTGATGGCGATGCCGCCGATGCCGATGCAGAACTACGTCCCGCATCCGCCGGACGTCGAAGTCAATGCCCACGTGCTGGCCGTCTACAACGGTGTCACGCACGCCGGCCAGAACCAGGTTGTCAGCATTAGTCGCGGAAAGCTTGACGGACTCGATATCGGTTCCGTGCTGCAGCTGTACCATAAGGGTGAAGTGGTGAGCGATCCGGGCGCGTCGAAAGGTGCGTTCAATCTGCGCAACCCGACGGTCAAGCTGCCGGATGAGCGAGTGGGTAGCTTGTTTGTCTTCCGAGTGTTCAAGCATGTGTCGTATGGCTTGATCATGCAGGTGACTGAACCAATCGTTGTAGGGGACGTCGCCAAGACCGCGGAGTAAATCCCATGGCCGTGCAAGTCACGGATACCGCAAATCCCGCCCGCCAGGACTCCGAGAGCCTGGCGATGTGGCTGCGCCTGGCGAACACGCCAGGCGTCGGCCGCCACGGAGCCAGCAAGCTGCTCCAGCACTACTTCTCTCCCCAAGCCGTTTTCACTGCCGCCAACGCCCGTCTCGCTGCGCCACCCGCGCAGGATGATGCCGCGCCGCTGCCATTGCGCATGCTGAGCCACGCCGATGCCGGCATCGTGCGTGCCGGGCACCGCCCGCACGGCGATGACGAAGACGGCATCTCGATCGCGGCGGCACGCTGCCTTGCCGGGCCCATGCCCGAACGATTTCGCGTGCTGGCGCAAGCGTCCCTGGAATGGGCCGCGCAGTCCGGCAATCACCTGGTCTTGCTGGGCGACCCGGAATACCCGCCGACTTTGCGGCATATCGCCGATCCACCGCTGCTGCTATATGCTAAAGGCAACCTGGCCCTGCTCCAGTGCGAGTCCGTGGCGGTAGTGGGCGCTCGCCACGGCACCGCGCAAGGCCGCTCCCATGCGCGCCAGTTCGCGCGGGTGCTGAGCGCGGCCGGCATGACGGTGGTCTCCGGCCTGGCCCTCGGCATCGATGCTGCCGCACACGAAGGCGGCCTGGAAGGGCCGGCCGGCACCGTGGCCGTGATCGGCACCGGCATCGACCGCATCTACCCGCGCCGCAACGCGGCCCTGGCGCGCCGCATCGCGGAAGAGGGCTGTCTGGTCAGCGAATTCGTTCTCGGCACGGCAGCGCGGGCCGAACATTTCCCGATCCGCAACCGCATCATTGCCGGCATGACCCGCGCCACGCTGGTGATCGAAGCCGCGGCGCGCTCCGGCTCTTTGATCACAGCCCATGCGGCAGTCAACGCTGGCCGCGAAGTCTTTGTGCTGCCCGGCTCCGTCTTGTCGCCGCAGTCGGTCGGCTGCCATGTACTAATAAGAGAAGGGGCGCGCCTGGTCGCCACGCCGGAGCACCTGCTGGACGACCTGGGCCTGGCAATGCCGGACCAGGCGGCAGTGCCGATGGACCAGGCGGCAGGCTGGTTGTTGGCCGCCCTCGGCCATGATCCGATCAGTGCCGATGAGCTTGCAATAAGGTTGCAACTTCCGCCAAGTGACATGCAGGCAAGCTTGCTTGCCTTGGAGCTGGCCGGTGTGGTGGAAAGGCTGCCGGGCGGTGTTTTCCAGCGCCTGAAAGGCCTGTGACCCCCCGTTATGCTTGTGCCCGCCTCACAGATGCTGCTAAAGTAGCGCCATGTTTGACATCCTGGTTTACTTGTACGAGACCTATTACCGCCCTGATGCCTGCCCTGAACCCGCAGCATTGGCAAAGAAACTCTCCGCAGTCGGTTTCGACGACGTAGAGATTTCCGAGGCGCTGGTCTGGCTGAATGACCTCGCCGCCATGGCTGGCGTCGAGCAGTCAATGACGGCCGCATCTTCTGGCACGCGCTTCTACGTGCGTCAGGAGCTGGATGTACTGGGCGCCTCCGCTGTCGGCTTTATCCAGTTCCTGGAGAGTGCCGGCCTGCTGTCCCCGCTGCAACGTGAAATCGTCATCGAACGCGCCCTGGCGCTGGACGAGGCCCCGGTGTCGCTGGGCAAGCTGAAGATCATCGTGCTGATGCTGCTGTGGAGCCAGGGCAAGGAGCCGGACGCCCTGATGTTCGACGACCTGTTTGGCGCCGAAGAAGACCAGGCGCCGCGCCTGTTGCACTAAGCACACTCTTGCCGGCGTTGCCCTACGCCGGCCGTTTCCGTAATAATATTTGCAGCATTGTGGCTTTCGTACGAAGTCGCAAGCCAGCGCTTACTTGCGAATGTTGTATTATGCGCGCTGCCGCATACACCGACGAGAACTATAAATATGAGTAAAGCCCTCATCATCGCTGAGAAACCTTCTGTCGCGAACGACATCGCGAAAGCCCTTGGCGGCTTCAGCAAGCACGATGAGTATTTCGAATCCGACGACTACGTGCTGTCTTCCGCAGTGGGTCACCTGCTGGAAATCGCCGTGCCTGAAGAACACGACGTCAAGCGCGGCAAATGGACTTTCACCCATTTGCCGATGATCCCGCCGTACTTTGCACTGAACCCGATCGCCAAGACTGAATCGCGGCTCAAGGTGCTGAACAAGCTGATCAAGCGCAAGGACGTCACCACCCTGATTAACGCATGCGACGCGGGCCGCGAAGGTGAACTGATCTTCCGCCTGATTGCGCAGAATGCGAAAGCCAAGCAACCGGTCAAGCGCCTGTGGCTGCAGTCGATGACGCCGAACGCGATCCGCGACGGCTTCACGCACCTGCGCAGCGACGACGAAATGCTGCCGCTGGCCGACGCCGCGCGTTGCCGCTCGGAAGCGGACTGGCTGATCGGCATCAACGGCACCCGCGCCATGACCGCCTTCAACTCGAAAGAGGGCGGCTTCTACCTGACCACCGTGGGCCGCGTGCAGACGCCGACCCTGTCGATCGTGGTCGAGCGCGAAGAGAAGATCAAGAGTTTCGTCTCGCGCGATTACTGGGAAGTGCGCGCCGAATTCGTGTGCGCGGCCGGCATTTATGAAGGCCGCTGGCTGGACACCAACTTCAAGAAAGACGAGAACGATCCTGAGCGGCGTGCCGAGCGCCTGTGGAGCAAAACCGCCGCCGATACGATCGCGCTGGCGTGCAAGGGCAAGCAAGGCAATGTGACTGAGGAGTCGAAGCCGACCACCTCGATGTCGCCTGGCCTGTTCGACCTGACCTCGCTGCAGCGCGAAGCCAACTCGCGTTTCGGCTTCTCGGCCAAGAAACACCCTGGGCCTGGCGCAAGCACTGTACGAGAAGCACAAGGTGCTGACTTACCCTCGTACCGATTCGCGCCACCTGCCGGAAGACTACCTGCCGACTGTCAAGGACACGCTGGAGGTTCTGAAGGAAAGCAACAATTACAACCAGTTCGCCAAGCAGATCCTGGACAAGGGCTGGGCCAAGCCGAACAAACGCATCTTCGACAACACGAAGATCAGCGACCACTTTGCGATCATCCCGACCGGCATCGTGCCGAAGAACCTGAGCGAGCCGGAACAGAAGCTGTACGACCTGGTCACCCGCCGCTTCATGGCGGTGTTCTTCCCGGCTGCGGAATTCCTGGTCACCACCCGCTTCACCGAAGTGGCTGGCCACCAGTTCAAGACCGAAGGCAAGGTGATGACCAACCCGGGCTGGCTGGCGATCTACGGCAAGGATGCTGCCGGCGACGACGAGAAGGAAGGCAGCAGCGGCAACCTGGTGCCGGTCGCCAAGGGCGAGAAAGTCCTGACCGAGAAAGTCACGGCGAACGGCCTGGTGACCAAACCGCCCGCACGCTACACTGAAGCGACGCTGCTGTCGGCAATGGAAGGCGCCGGCAAGCTGGTCGACTCCGACGAACTGCGCGATGCCATGGCCGGCAAGGGCCTGGGCACGCCGGCCACCCGCGCGGCCATCATCGAGGGCCTGCTGGGCGAGAAATACCTGCTGCGCGAAGGCCGCGAGATGATGCCGACCGCGAAAGCGTTCCAGCTCATGACGCTGCTGCGCGGCCTGGGCGTGAGCGAACTGACCGCCCCGGAACTGACCGGTGAGTGGGAATACAAGCTGTCGCAGATGGAGAAGGGCAAGATCTCGCGTGAAGAGTTCATGCGCGAAATCGCCCAGATGACCCAGATCATCGTCAAGCGAGCCAAGGAATACGACAACGACACCATTCCGGGCGACTATGCGACGCTGCAGACGCCGTGCCCGAACTGCAGTGGCGTGGTCAAGGAAAACTACCGCCGCTTCGCTTGCACCAAGTGCGAGTTCTCGATGACCAAGGTGCCTGGTGGCCGCCAGTTCGAAATCGAGGAAGTGGAACAACTGCTGCGCGACCGCACCATCGGCCCGCTGCAAGGCTTCCGCTCCAAGATGGGCCGTCCGTTTGCGGCGATCCTGCGCATCGTGAAGGATGAAGAAATCAAGAACTTCAAGCTGGAGTTCGATTTCGGGCAGAACGACGAGTCAGGCGAAGACGGCGAAGGCGTCGACTTCAGCGGCCAGACGCCGCTCGGCCCTTGCCCGAAATGCGCCGGTGGCGTGTACGAGATGGGCCTGGCCTATACCTGCGAAAACCAGGTAGCCAAGCCGAAGACCTGCGACTTCCGCTCCAGCCGCATCATCCTGCAACAGGAGATCCAGCCGGAGCAGATGGCCAAGCTGCTCAACGAAGGCAAGACCGACCTGCTGCCGGGCTTCATCTCGCAGCGTACCCGCCGGCCGTTCAAGGCCTTCCTGGTACGCGGCAAGGACGGCAAGATCAGCTTCGAGTTCGAAGAACGCAAAGCCAAGCCGGGCGCTGCCAAGAAAACGGCAGCCAAGAGCGACGGCGCGGTAGGCGCGGCCGAGGCAGCACCGGCAGCCGCCAAGCCAGCCGCCAAGAAAGCCGCCGCGAAGAAGGCTCCAGCCAAAAAAGCTGCAGCCAAAAAGCCGGCAGCCAAAAAGCCGGCAGCGAAAAAGGCAGCCGCCAAGAAAACCGCAGCAGCGGAATAAACCAACGGGACCCGCGCGGTCCCGTTTTACTTTGTTCGAGTACATGAAGAAATCCCGCTGGGCGGCGATTGCTGCCACCATGTTTGTTGCCGGCGCATCGCAGGCCGCCGTCGAGCGCATTGAGATCACGGAGCGCGTGCCGTTCGCGCCTGGCGTCAAGTTCGGCGAGGCTGGAGAGTACGAGAAACTGCGCGGCGTCGCCTATTTCTCGCTCAATCCCAAGGGCACGGCCAACCTGGCTATCGTCGACCTGAAGCGCGCGCCGCGCGACAAGCGCGGCATGGTGCGCTTTTCCAGCGAGTTCGTGCTGCTGCGCCCTGCTAGCGGCAAGACCGGCACGCTGGTGTACGACGTCAACAACCGCGGCAACATCGTTGTGCTGGGCCAGCTCAATGGCAAGGCGCCGAAGAATAACGACCCGACGACGGCGGAAGATGCCGGCGATGGCTTCATGATGCGCCACGGCTTCAGCATGCTGTTCTCGGCCTGGACCTGGGACGTGGCGCCGTCGCCTGCCGGCGTGAAGCCCCTGATTTTCAAGGCGCCCGTGGTGAAGGGCCCGCGTGGCATGAGCGCCAATGAGTTCATCGTCGATGCCCCGGCCGAGGTGGCAAGCTACGCCGGCCTGCGCGGCATAGGCTACGAGCCGGCCACGCCGAACGATCCGGAAGCGGTGCTGACGGAGCGCACGCGCCAGGGCGACATGCGGCGTCCGGTCGACCGCAACCGTTGGGAATTCGTGGCGCCGGAACAGCCGGGCGGCCCGGGCCGCATCAAGCTGCAAGGCGGCTTCCAGCCCGGCAAGATCTATGAAGTGCGCTATGAGGCGAAGGATCCGCGCGTGACCGGCGCCGGCCTGGCCGGTATCCGCGACCTGCTGGCCTACTTCCGCGAGAACCAGGTCGAAGGCGCTTCGCTGCCCAAGACGGTGCTGATGTTCGGCTACAGCCAGTCGGCGCGGCTGATCGGCCGCATGCTGCATGATGGCCTGAATCTCGACGAGCAGGGCCGCCTGGTGTTCGATGGCGCCTTGCTTGAGGTGCCGGGCGCCGGTGGGTCGGGAGGCTTCAACAGCCGCTTCGTGCAGGTGACGCGTCATCCGTCGATGCTGGAAGAGCATGACTACCCGACCGATGCCTTCCCGTTTACCAGCACGCCGACGCGCGACCCGGTGACCGGGCGCGTGGCGTCCACCCTGGACCACGCGAAGGACAAGCAAGGCCGAGTGCCCAAGCTGCTGATTGCCAATACCTCGGCGGAATTCTGGAACCGCGGCGCCTCGCTGCTGACCACTGCGCCGGACGGTGTGGGCGACGCCGCGCCGGCGTCCAATGTGCGCGTGTACGGCCTGATGGGCGCGCAGCATTACGTGGGCCGCTCGCACACCCGCGCGCCGTTCACCGCCTGCGTCTCCACCACCAATTACTACCTGCCATTGCGGGCCCTGATGCTGGCGCTGGACGGCTGGACCAGCAAAGGCACGCCGCCGCCAGCCAGCGCCTATCCGAGGCTGGAAGACGGCACCCTGGTGTCGGTCGAGGCTTACCGCAAAGCCTTCCCCGCCGTGCCCGGCCTGACTCCGCCAGAGCAGAACCTGCACGAACCGCGCCTCGACCATGGCGCGCGCTTCCTGTCGCAGGGTATTGCGGACATGGTGCCGCCGGCACAGAAGATGGCGTTCGAGACCCGCGTGCCTGCGCCTGACGCCGACGGCAATGACCGCGGCGGGGTACGCCTGGTGGAGCTGCAGGCGCCGCTCGGCACCCACACCGGCTGGAACCTGCGCGCGCCGGAAACCGGCTTCGGCTGGGCCACCTCGCGCTACAACGGCAGCTTCGTTCCGTTCGCCCGCACCGAAGCCGAACGCAAGGCCGCCAATGACCCGCGCCCAAGCCTGCAGGCCCGCTATCCCAATCGCGACGCCTTCATCGCCGCCACCCGCGCCGCCGCGGCACGCCAGGTCGCCGCACGCCTGCTGCTGCAGGAAGACGCCGAGCGCACGGTCGCCGAACGCACCGGCCTGTACGACCGCATCCTGGCCCGTGACCCAGCCGACCCAAGTTGCAATTACCTGTTTGCAAACCCTTAAAAAATGAAGTTCCCTGACTATGTCCGCCCATTTGCTCCGAACCTGATCGCTTGCGGTTTCGTGACATGCCTGCTCGCTAACAGGTACATGGGGTTTATGATTTTCTTTCTCGCCGTCCCTTTGGTCCCGTGGCTGTTTTATTCGATTTGGTCCGTCATACGCAAGCCAACGATCAGGCCGCCGACTCTCGTCCGCATGGGAATCTGGTTGCTGGGCGTAACGGTTATCCTCGTGGCACATGCTTACATGAATGCCGAGGCGAGAAAAGAGGAGCAGCGTGTTGTCGGTAAGATCGAAGCATACATAGCCCAGCATGGCTCATGCCCGGCTACGTTGGCGACAGTTGGTGTTGACAAGGACGAGGTCCGGAACGTACTTGGCATGAATGCTTACGTTTGTGAAGATGGTAAGCCCATGTTCTTCTATGGCAGCACATACGTCCCTTTTGAAATGGAGAACTACGATTTCACGCAACACCGCTGGAGTCATGTTTATGAGTAGCGGTCCTGACATTCAAGTTTGAGCTATTGCAAGCAATGAAAAAACTGAAGCTCCCCAATACCTTCGTCCTGCTGTTCATGATCCTGGCGCTGATCGCGCTGGCGACCTGGCTGGTCCCGGGTGGCAAGTACGAGACCCATCTCGTCAACGGCAAGCAACTGGTCGACCCGGACACTTTCCACTACATCGAAAGCAAGCCGCAGGGCTTGGCCGCGCTGCTGATGGCGCCGATCAAGGGCTTCGCGGAAGCAGGACTGATCATTGGTTTCGTGATGCTGACCGGCGGCGCCTTCAACGTGCTGCACAAGACCCAGGCCATCGATGCCATGATCAAATCGATCGCCAAGGCGCATTCGCGTTCGAACCTGGTGCGCGTAGCATTGATCCCGGTGTTCGTCACGCTGTTCTCGATTGGCGGCGCCACCTTCGGCATGAACGAGGAGGCCATTCCCTTCATCCTGATTTTCGTGCCGCTGGCGCTGGCGCTCGGCTATGACACCATCACCGGCGTATCGATTCCCTTCCTCGGATCGCAGGTCGGTTTCTGCGCCGCGTTCCTGAACCCCTTCAATGTCGGCATTGCGCAGGGCATTGCGGGCGTGCCGCTGTTCTCCGGCATCGGCTATCGCGTGATCGTGTGGCTGATTGCCACCGCCGTCACGATCGTTTTCCTGATGTGGTATGCCGCGCGCATCAAGCGTCATCCCGAAAAGAGCCCGACCTACCTGCTCGATATCGAAAAGCGCGCCGAAGGCGTGGTCGACTTCGGCGGCTTTGAAGGCATGACCGCGCGCCATCGCCTGGTGTTGTGGGTCTTCGCCGCTTCGCTGGGCGGCATGGTGTTCGGCGTCGTGCAGTTCGGCTGGTTCATCGAAGAGATCGGCGCGCTGTTCCTGGCCATGACCATCGTCGTGGCCCTGATCGGCCGCCTCGACTCGGACGAAGCGGTGGCCGCCTTCGTGCAGGGCGCGAAAGACCTGGTCGGCACTGGCCTGGTGATAGCCCTGGCGCGCGGCACCATGGTGCTGGCGCGCGACGCCCACATCATCGACACCATGCTGCACGGCCTGATGCCGCTGGTGGCATCTTCCTCGCCGGTGTTTGCGGCGCAGAAGATGTTCCTGATCCAGTCGGTGATCAACTTCTTCATCCACTCCGGCAGCGGCCAGGCCGCGCTGACCATGCCGATCATGGCGCCGCTGGCGGACCTGGTTGGAGTGTCGCGCCAGACCGCGATCCTGGCTTTCCAGTTCGGCGAATTCACCACGCCGATGATCCCGACGTCGGGCATCACGGTCGGCGTGCTGGCGCTGGCGCGCATTCCGTGGCTGACCTGGGCGCGCTGGATGGTACCGCTGCAGCTGATTTACCTGGTCCTGGCGCTGGTCTTGCTGGTGCCGCCTTGCCTCATGAACTGGTAGGATGGCAGACATGGAAACCATCAAGCACCCGCTCTCCGCGCCTTACGGTACGGTTTATTACGAACTGACCAGCTACCATTTCGGCAAGCCAGGCGGTCCGAAAGCCTATATCCAGGCGGCGCTGCATGCCGACGAGGTGCCGGCCATGCTGGTGGCGCACGAGCTGCGCCAGCGCCTGCAGGCGCTGGACGCGGCGGGCAAGGTAAAGGGCGAAGTGATCCTGGTTCCGGCGGCCAACCCGATCGGGCTGGCGCAAGTCATCAATGAGCGACCGTTCGGGCGTTATGACCTGAGCAATGGCATCAATTTCAATCGCGGCTATCCGCATTATTTCGAGCAGCTGAAATCGCGCCTGAAGGGGCAACTGGGCAGCGACGCCCAGGCCAATGTGCGTGTCATCCGCCAGCACCTGCGTGAACTGGTCGCGCAATGGGAGCCGGCATCGGATGCCGCCACGCTCAAGAAGAACCTGCTGGAAATGGCGATCGATGCCGACGTAGTGCTCGACCTGCATTGCGAGAATGAAGGCGCGCTGCACCTGTATGTCGGCACCTCCCTGTGCGAAACCGCGCAGCCGCTCGCCAACCTGATGGGCGCCTGCGCCGTACTGCACACGCCAGGCGCCGGCGGCGAACCATTCGATGAAGCCTGCAGCCGGCTGTGGTGGGACCTGGCCGAACACTTTGGCCCTGACTATCCGATTCCATCGGCCTGCATGGCGGCGACGGTTGAACTGCGCGGCGAGGTGTCGGTCAGCTACGAGCTGGCAGCGCGCGATGCGGAAGCCATCATCGGCTACCTCCATGTGCGCGGCATGGTCGACGCGGGCAAGGTCACAGTGCCGGAACAAGGCTGCGCACCGACGCCGCTGGAAGGCACGCAACGTCTCGACGCGCCACATGCCGGCATGCTGGTCTACCTGAAGGAAGTTGGTGATGCGGTACGCGCCGGCGAAGTGGTCGCCGACCTGGTCGACCCGGTCAGCGGCGACACCACGCATTTGAAGGCTGAAGTCGACGGGGTGCTGTTCACGCGCCTGTCGCACCGCTACATCATCCGTGGCATGAACGTGGCCAAGATCGCGGGCGACAAGCCGTTCCGCAGCGGCAGCCTGCTAAGCCTTTAAGGCGCTTCGACAATCACGTTTTCGCGTGCTGCCGTGGTGGATGCAATGATCCGCCATGGCCCGCCCGGCGTCTGGCGCCAGACCGTGATGTCGGTAGCTTTGTGCGGCTTGCCCGTCGCGCGGGCGAGGAATTCGCCGCAGGCGATTTCGTACTGGATGCGGCCATCTTCCAGCAGCACCCTGCTGGCAGTCACGGGGCCGCCGGCTTCGCGCCACCAGTCTTCCTTGTAGCTGCCATCCACGCCTGCCTCGTGTAGCGCATCTTCGCTGTCGAAGCGCATGAAGCCCGCGTCCAGCTCGGGGCTGACGAAAGGATAGGCGATTTCGGGGCGCCATTCGCAGCGCTCGCCCTCGACCACCGTGGTGCCAGCAAAGCCGGTCATGGCCTTGCGGTCGGCCGGTATGCGCAGGTCGATATGGAAGTCGGCAGCCTGGAACCACCACACCGGCGTCACCAGGTCGCTGCTGCCGTTGGCGCGCCAGATGCCCTTGCGGCGCCACAGCCCTTCGTATGCCTGCGGGACGCTCATTTCAAGTCTTCGGTTTCGAAGTAGATGGTGCCGCCGATGGCAGCCATATTGGCTTTCAGCGCCATGGCCAGGGCATCGTTGCCGGCCGCCTGCATGCCCCATTTACGCACCTGGACCGGCGTTGCCGGTGCATCGGGGGCGGCGCGGTAAGACACGATATGGTCGAAGTCCGGGCGGCTGTCGATCTCCTTGATGAGGAAACGCTGCGCGCCGCTGCCGATCTGCATATAGCGCGACATGCCGGCCTTGCCCGGCTTGTCGTCCAGCTGGCGGAATACCAGCACCTTGTCGATCACAACCTTCGCATCCTTGTACTGGGTGCTTCCGCCGCGTTCGAAATGGCCCTGCACCACGTCGGCCCTGAACTCCGTGCGCTGCGTCTTGGCTTCCGGCGCCAGGGTGCTCAGCTCGAATTTCTCCGGGTCGATGGTCCACAGCGCATCCTGGCCGTCCAGGCGCTTGCGCAAGGCGGCATCGGTGGCCGGGTCGGCGATGTGGACTTGCAGGATGACCTGGTAGTCATGCGGGGCATGGAACATCGGCAGGTGGGAGGCATACAAGCCTTCCTGCCCGCCGAACAGGGCCATGCCATGAGTGCCGTAGGTCTTGTCCGCCGCGTGCAGGGGCAGCAGCGGCAGGGTGCAGGTTGCCAGTAAGGCGCCGGCAAGCGCGCGTCGGATCGGATTCATCCGACCATTTTACCCCTTCAGTTCAGCGGGCACCTTGCCGCCGTTTTCCTCCAGCTTGTGCATCACTTGCTTGTGCAGCCAGATGTTCATGGCGGCGGAATCACCGGTATCGCCGGTGTAGTGCAGTTCCTGCGCCAGTTCCTTGCGGGCTTGCAGGCTGGAGTCGATGTCCAGCAGCTTAAGCAGGTCGACAATCGAAGTTCGCCAGTTCAGCGGCTGGCCTGCGTGGGCGGCTTTCGCATTGAGGATTGCTTCAACGTCGACCGGCTCCGCAGCGGCTGGCGCCGGGGCCGGCTGGGTCGGAATGGGGGCCGGTGAGGCGGCGGACCCGCCAGGCGCAGTTGAGGGCGCACCAGAGGCCGGTGTTGGGGCGGCCTCTTGATGCGACGACGGGAAAATCTTGTGGAAAATATTGCTTAGGATGCCCATGTTTGCCTCGCTTTCATTTGCAGGAAGCTTAACAAGCATGGGCCGGACACATAGTGCGCTGCTTAACCCTTGGCGCACCTTGGCGCACCTGAGCGCACTTTAGCGCGACATGATTTCCACATTGCCCAGGTTGTCGTCCGGCTTGCGGTCGATCAGTTTGTTGTCCGGATCAATGCCTGCCTTGGCCGGGCGGCCATTGACGACCACCTTGAAGGTCGATTCGTTGCGGTCGACCAGCTTGCGTTCACGCAACAGGATATTGCCGTCCTTGTCGTCGACCCCGATCTCGATCAGGTCATGCAGCGGGATTTCCTTTTCCGCGCCCAGTTCGTCGGAACGCAGCTTGGCCGCATGCACGGTCAGCGTGACATCATACTTGCCGTCTGCGCGCTTCTCGGCGCTGGCCGCAACCATGCGGTTATCGAACAATACGATGGAGTTGAACAGGTCATCCACCAGGTATGCCTGCTCCGGCGGCACGATGCGGCGCAGCCCATCCACCAGCACCGTCACGCTTGGATACGGATCGCCGTGGTAGGAATACTTGCGCAGCAGTTCCGCCAGCAGTTCATTGACCTTGGCCTCGCCGACGATGTCGGCCAGCAGGTACATGGCCAGGCTGCCCTTGTGATAGTGGATGTAGTCCTGGTCTTCGTTATCGGCCAGCGGCAGCTCCTTCTTGTTTTCCGTGGCGCGGCCGAAAAGGTATTTGTTCAGGTCATAGCGCAGGAAGCGGCGCATGCGCTGGGGGGCCGAAGCTTTTCTTCATCACCATCAGCGCGGAGTATTCGGCTAGGGTTTCGCTCAGCACTGTGGCGCCGCGCGTGTTGCCGCCTACCAGCTGGTGCGCCCACCACTGGTGCGCTACTTCGTGTGCGGTGACGTAGGTCGGGTAGTCGATGTCTTTCGGGTTCTTGTCGTCCACGCGGGCGATGAAACCGACTGCCTCCGAATACGGGATGGTGTTGGGGAACGATTGCGCATAGCGCTCATAACGCGGGAATTCCACGATGCGCACGATCTTGTGCTGGTAAGGACTGAAGTTGCGCGAATAGTAGTCGAGTGAATCCTTGACGCCCTTGACCATGCGGTCCAGGTTGTATTCGTGGCCAGGCTGGTAGTAGATCTCGATGCCCACGTCCTGCCACCAGTCGTGCTTGACCGCGTAGCGCGCCGACTGGAAGGCGTAGAAGTTCAGGATCGGCTGCTCCATCTTGTAGTGGAAGTAGCGGCGGCCATTCTTGCGCCATTCCTTCACCAGGGAGCCTGGCGCCACGGCAGTCTGGTCGCCGGAAGTGCCGAGCGTTGCCTCGAAGCCGACCCAGTCGGCATCCGCGCCCAGGTAGTTGCTGGACAGGCCTTTCGGATCGTCGCGCGGCAACTTGCGCTCCTGTGCCGGCAAACCATGCTTCTTGCGATCGCGCGGATCGGTCAGTTCGGCGTGGCGCTGATAGCCGATGTGCGGCAGCACGGTGTTGTTGAAGAAGGTGCCGTTGTTCATCACCGGCGTGGTCTTGCCGAGGTTGAAGATGCCCTTTGGCTCGTAGCTCAGGGCAAAGTCCAGCGTGATTTTCTCGCCCGGTTGCAAGGGCTGCTCCAGGCGGTAACTATAGAAGCCAAGCTCGGTATCGTTCAGCACGCGGAAGGCCTTGCGGCCGAACTGCAAGGGCTGCAGGTCGGCGTCGGTATCCTGCTGTACATAGATGGTGCTGATCGGCTGCTGGGTCTTGTTCTCGAGCTGGTACCAGCCCTTCACTTTGAGCGAGCGCTGTTCGGGGTACATGTCCAGGCCAAGGCGCACGTCGACAATGCGCGGCTGTGCCGCTTCCAGCACCTGCTTGTACTTGCGCTCATAATCGGCGCGCAGGGAGTCGCGGCCATAAGGTGTCTTGAAGTTGTTGACGCACAGGTTGTACGTCAGCACGCCGCCGGCGCCGAGGAAGAGCGCCAGGCCAAAGCCGAAAGCACCCAGCACCGGCAGCGTCAGGGCGTGGCGCGCCAGGCTGACGCGCTGGCGCCATTCTTCGTTGGTGCCGCGCGGCCAGAACACCACGGTCAGCACCATCAGCATCACGGCGGCGCCGGCCCAATACAGTTCGAACCAGCGTTCACGCGCCATGAAGTGGCCGAAGCCGTTCATGTCGGAGTAGGGCAGGTTCGGCGTTACGCCGTACATCAACAGCGGGTGGTCCAGGCCCAGGGTGGCGAAGGTGATGGTGGCCACGTAGTAGACGATCATCACGAAGTAGGCCACGTATTTGTGGTTCACCAGCACCTGGGTGGTAATCGCCAGCACGGCAATCAGGGCGCAGGCCGGAAGCTGCACGGTGAACAGCCATTCGAAATACAGGCCGGGCTGCAGGTTGAAGTAGCCGCGGAACAGCTGGATCGACATGCCGACCAGCATCACGATCAACAGCAACAGCGCCTGCACCCCGATCAGGCCAAACAGCTTGGACAGGATCGGCAGCCAGCTTGGCACCGGCAGTGCGTCAAGCATCTGCGACATGCGGTGCTCGCGTTCGCGCCACACCATTTCGCCGGCATAGAAGGTGGTCACCACCAGCATGAACAGGGAGAAGGTGTTGGTCACCATTTCCAGCACCAGATAGGTGACCGGGTAGGTGCCGGTGCCGTACATCGAACCCATGTCCAGCGATCCGGCATACATGGTCAGCACGCCGGCCAGCACGATGACGAAGAAGTAGATGTTCTTGGTGGTCTCGCGCAGGTTCAGGTAGCTGAAACGCATCAGCAGCACACCAAGGTTGCGCGCCTTGAAGTCAGGCGTCTCGTTGGTGGAAGCGGCAACCTGGGTCAGGCTGCCCGGCAGGTCGCTATCGGTGCGCGCCGCGGCGCCGCTATCAACCGTGCTGACGAAGTGGAAGCGCCAGTAGCCAAGCAGCAGCGCCACCAGGGCGAAGGAAGACCAGATCACGCGGTTCAGCAGGAAGACGCCTTCCGGCAGCACCAGGCGCACATTGCGTTCGGCGATCGGCCAGTACTCGGTGAGCCGGATCACAGCGGTGGTGCCGAATGGATCGATCAGCGCCGCCAGCGTCTTGTAGTCAAGGTCGCGCGCCAGGCCTGGCGCCACGATATAGCCGACCAGCATGACCACGCTCGACACGTAGACCGGCAGCATGCGCCGCGTCAGCGCCGCCATCACGAAGAAGATGGCGCCGAAGATGAACAGGTTGGGCAGCAGCGACAGTGCGTAAGGCAGCAGGTAGTGCAGCAGGTTGAAGGGACCGAGCCGCTCCGGATCGATGCCCGGCACCTGCGTACCGAGCCATACGCCCAGCGGGATCGAGGCAAACACCACGCACAGCACCAGCCAGGCGCCGAGGAAGCGGCCCAGCATGTACTGGAATTTGTGGATCGGGGCGGAGAAGAAGAAATGGTGGGTTTCGTACTCGAAATCCTGCTGCACCGAACGCCCCATCATGGCGGCGACGATGATTACGCCCATGCAGCCGAGGAAGGAGGAGGTCAGCATGATCGAGCGCGGCGCGTTGATGAACACGCGGCCGCCGAAGCTGACGATGGCTTCCTTGAACACGCCGCCGGCAGCTGCCATCCACAGGACGGCCAGCAGCAGGAACATGCCGAAGTAGACCCAGGTCGAGAACAGCTTCAGGCGCTGTTTCGCTTCAAAGAGGGCGATGGCGAACATGGCGGCCCCGGTCAGTCGCAGGCTTTGCTGACGTCGTGGCGGCCGAGGATGGTCGCGAAGTACAGGTCTTCCAGGTCGCCCAGTGCTTCCTCGAAGCCGTCGCCCGGATCGTCGTCGTTATAGACGTGGATCAGGGTGCGGCCCGACATCAGGCGGGTCGAGATCACGGCATGGCGTTGTTGGAAGTAGGCCAGCTCCTTCTTGTCGATGAAGCGCGCCCAGATCTTGCAGCTCACGTCATCGATCAATTGCTGGGTGGCGCCGGCCACCATCAGCTGGCCCTTGTTGATAATTGCCATATTTGCGCACAGGTCGGCCACGTCGGACACGATGTGGGTCGACAGGATCACGGTGCGCTCTTCGCCGATATCGGACAGCAGGTTGTGGAAGCGCACGCGCTCCTGCGGATCGAGGCCGGCGGTCGGCTCGTCGACGATGATCAGTTTCGGGTCGCCCAGCAGGGCTTGCGCGATGCCGAAGCGCTGGCGCATGCCGCCGGAGAAGCCGCCCAGGCGCTGGTTGCGTACTTCGAACAGGTTGGTTTGCTGCAGCAGGCCGTCGACCACCTCGCGGCGGCGGGAACGGTTGGATAGGCCTTTCAGGATCGCGAAGTGATCCAGCATTTCATAGGCGGTGACTTTCGGGTAGACGCCAAAATCCTGCGGCAGGTAGCCCAACAGGCGGCGGATTTCGTCCTTTTCATCCAGCACATCCAGGTCGCCGAAGAACACCGAACCCGAATCGCATTCCTGCAGCGTGGCCAGGGTGCGCATCAGGGTCGACTTGCCGGCGCCATTCGGGCCCAGCAAGCCGAACATGCCGGACGGGATGGTCAGCGACACATTGTCGAGCGCGACGACGCCATTGGCATAGGTCTTCGATAAATTCTTGATGCGCAATTGCATGGTGACTCCGCTAACCCCTTTTCACATGATGGCATTGTATTGAATGCGCGACATATCGGTTGCCCGTATGCGATAGCCCGCACATTCAGCGCCCCAGGATGCACTTTCCGGGGAACGAAAAGTGCGCTTTCGCCGTTGGTTTAGCACTAAAGTTTCAAGGGTAACAAGGTTGATACCCCCGCGCAAGGAACAAATCTGGACAAAAGTGCTATATAGTTCCTTGACATGCAAGTACATCATTCAAAACTTGACGCTGCCATTCAGGAAAAGCTCCTGACTGTGACCCGTTGCGGGCTGACGGCCAGCGAGTCCTCCGGCTTTTTCCGCACCGCGATCGGCTTGTATTACCTGGCCAGCCTGATGACCAAGGAGCAGCTTGACTTCAAGGCGCTCGACAAAGCCTTCAACCGCTTTGTCTACCGCTCGATTGGCGGTGGCCACAGCATGACCAGCATCCTGCAGTTCATGAGCGGCGCAAAGGTGGTGGAGGTGCTGGAGTCGCCGCGCTTCATGCGCGCGATGGCCGAGTACCTGCCGGAGGTGCCGGTCGATTCGATTCCCTTCCTGCTTGGCCTGAACCTGGGTGTGGCAAAGGATATTTCCAAGATCGATGCCCGTGGCCCGGTGGCCGACTGGCTGGAAAAACAACGCATCCTGCGCGAAGGCGTGTAACGGCAAGCCTGCGGCTACTAGATGGGGAAGGCCTATAATGTGGTTTTCCGAACAAGCTGGACGAACCATCATGAATCGCTACCACAATCCCCTCGACCGTTTCATCACTGGCGCCGACAAGGCTTTGCGCGTGCTCGCTGGCGTGCATTCGGCATCGCGCCCGACTCCGGCGGTGCATGCGGCCGATGCGGAGATGACGGAGCAGGAGCACCGTCACAGCGCGGGCTTGATGCGGGTGAATCATGTGGGCGAGGTGATGGCGCAGGCGCTGTACAACTCGCAGGCGCGCTTCGCCAAGAGCGACGAGGCGCGTGCGGCTTTCGATAAGGCCAGCCGCGAGGAAGAAGATCACCTGGCCTGGTGCGCGCAGCGCTTGGCGGAATTGGGCTCGCAACCGAGCTTCCTGAATCCGCTGTTCTATGCTGGCGCGTACGCGCTGGGTACGGCCGCCGCACTGGCGGGCGATAAGCAAAGCCTTGGTTTTGTGGTGGAGACCGAGCGCCAGGTGGAAGCGCACCTGGCCAGTCACCTGGACCGTTTGCCAGCGCAGGACGCCAAGTCGCGCGCCATCGTCGAGCAAATGCGCGTAGATGAAATCGCGCATGGCAAAGCGGCGGAAGACATGGGGGCTGAGAAAACCCCGCTGCCGATCCAGCTAGCGATGAAAGCCATGTCGAAGGTAATGACTTCAACCACCTACTACATTTAAAACACGCCGGCAGCCTTCAGAATCAACCCGATGATTGCTACCAAGTTCGTGACTGTCAGGCCAGCAACCCAATAGATCAGTTTTTCGAAGTCTCTACGTAGCTGAAGTTGTTCTGCGTGCATTTCGTTGAATCGTTCGTCGACTTTGCCTCGCAGAAGCGTGAGTTCGTCCTTTAGAGTATCCATAGTCACCTCTAGCTTGACGATTCTCGACAGTGGTTAGACTCTGCCGCAGTTTGCGGTGGGAGGCTTTGAGCTTGGACAGGGGGGAGTGCAGAAAGTTCCGCGTCAGCTGTCCGATACCAGTTCGCTGTTGAGTAATGCCTGGTATTCGGTCAGGGCCAGGGCGCGCGGCGTGCCTTCGCTTTCCCACTCAATGGCGTTGTCGACGCGTTTGATCACGGCTGGCAGCGTTGCAGTCCAGTCGTCCTTGCGCAGCAGCCGGCGGCCGGCGGAGATCAGTTCTTCGGACGGCGCTGCGTGCCAGCTGATATGGCGCACCAGGTTCAGGGCGAACGGTGGACAGGTCAGCGATTCGAATGCGAGGGCGCCGACCTGGCGGCCTGTCAGCTTCAAGGCGCTGCGTTTGAACCACACGTAGGCCAGCGCGAGCAGCGCGGTGGCATAGAACAGCAAGATGCCGGCCGCGATCGCCAGGTTGCCGTAGCGTGAGAACAGGCCAGCAGGAATAAGGCCGAACAGGGCCAGTGCCATCAGCCAGACAAACGGCGCCAGCACTTTGTAAGGCCCGAATGGCGGCGGCGTCCAGCGCTGCGCGGCAGGAAGGGCGGCGAGCACCTGCTGCTTCCAGCGCAGCGGGAACACCGGGCGGTGCGGCAGCAGCGGATTCGGCACGAACGGCTCCTTGCCGCGCAGGGTGTAATGCTCCGCGCCGAAATGCAGCGACCAGCGGCCACCCAGGGTAGCCGCCAGCACGCCTTCATTCGAATGCAGCAGCCGCGCCGAGTCGTACAGGTACAGGCCAATCATGGCCGCTACCAGCAGGATTTCGGCGTGGAGTGCGTTCAATTGCTGCTTTCTTTCTTCTTGAACAGCGACTTCAGGCCCGCGAGGACCGCAACGCCGCCAACCGCTACAAGCTTCCACATCTTGGCCAGGAACAGGGCAGCAGCAGCCCAGAAGCCTTTCTTGGTCGCGATGACCGCGGCGCCGCCGGTCACCAGCGCCGCCAGGCCGAATTCGGCAACGTGGTCGCCCGGTTTGAACTCAGAGTATTTTTCGCCATCGTTGTAGTCGAAGCCGGCCAGCACTTTGCGGAAGCTTGCCACGTCGGCGTCCAGGGTTTCAGGCGACGACACCAGGGTCGCGCTCATCACGCCGCTGCGGCCCAGCAGGCGGATGGTGTAGTTCAGCGAAATGCCGTTATCCGAGCGTACTTTCAGGCCCCATTCCAGTTGCTTGGTCTTTTCGTCATAGTGCGGCGGAACGTACCAGCCTTCGGTGTACAGGGCGCCCATGCCGAGGCGCTTGCGCTCTTCGTTGGCTGGTTCATCGCTGTCTTTCAGGGTTTTCAGCAGAGCGTCGGCATCGATCTTGTCGCCTTCCTTCACATAGCCGCTTTGGTCGAAGGAGAAGGTGGCCCACCAGCCGCCATCCATGTCCAGGATGGTGTAATTGCCGTCTTCCGGCAGGTTGCCGGTCAGTTCCAGGAAGCGGCGCGAGTTCTTATCGTCCAGGAACTGGATCTTGTCGCTCGGCGTTTTCAGCGTAGCCTTGGCCGCGATGGACTCGGCGCGCGGCCCGGTGTGCCAATCGAGCTTGTTGAATTCTGCCTTGCGCTGTTCGGCAGTCATGTCGGCCATGGCAAATACCGGCACCAGCGCAAGCGCGATCACCCAGTTACGAATCTTCATTGTTATTTCCCCGTTGAGTTTTTTTTGGATAAACCCAAGAGGATAGCATCCAGGCACCTTTCAGAAATGCGCGCTTTCTCACATCCGCAGGCTGCGTTCGATGGCTCCGGAAGCGGCGGCCTTCAACAGGCGCTGGAATTTCGGGCATTCGGCATGGCTGGGCGCGGGGCAGGCAGCCGCATGGCGCAGGCCTTCGCTCATTGCCTTGAGGC
The DNA here is from genome assembly GCF_050709955.1 of Massilia eburnea. Taxonomy (GTDB): domain Bacteria; phylum Pseudomonadota; class Gammaproteobacteria; order Burkholderiales; family Burkholderiaceae_D; genus Rugamonas; species Rugamonas eburnea_A. The sequence goes on along the minus strand of NZ_JBNZFX010000011.1, from coordinate 38,715 downwards.
GCTTGGCCAGCGCGTCGATCTCCTCGGCCTTGGACAACAGGAAGGCGCGGTCGATGGAGGTGCCGCCTTCGGGCGTGAACATCGAGCCGATTTCGTCGAGCGACAAACCGGCTGACTGGCCGAGCGAAATGATGGCCAGCGTATCGAGCACGCCAGGCGCATAGGTGCGCCGCAAGCCATTGCGGCCGGCTGGCTTGATCAGGCCCTTTTTCTCGTAATAGCGCAGCGTGGAGGCAGCCATGCCCGAGCGCTGCGCGACTTCGGCGATATCCATCAAAAATCCCTTTACTTGAAGTTGACTTCAACTTCTACAGTGTGCACATCAACCAGGGAGATTGCAATGGAAATCATCATCATCGGCCTCGGCGCCACCATCGTTTTCGACTTGTGGCTGGTGCTGCTCAAGCGCATGGGGGTGAAGACCATGAACATGGCCTTCATCGGCCGCTGGGCCGGGCACCTGGCGCAAGGCCGCTTCGCGCATGACTCGATTGCCGCTTCGCCGGCGGTCAGCGGCGAACATGCACTGGGATGGCTGGTGCATTACGCGACGGGCGTGGCGTTTGCCGGCGCGCTGGTGGCGGTGGCGGGCCAGGACTGGCTGCATGCGCCCAGTATCGGCCCGGCACTGGCAGTCGGCATGGCTACCGTCGGCGCACCGCTGTTCGTGATGCAGCCTTCGATGGGGCTCGGCGTGGCATCGAGCAAGACGCCGGCGCCGATGAAAAACTGCCTGCGCAGCCTGGCGAACCACACGGTCTTCGGTCTCGGCCTCTATCTTTCCGCCTTACTCATCAAAGGAATTGCGCAATGAAGAAACTCGCAGTCATTTACCACAGCGCCAGCGGCCACACGGAACATATCGCCTCGCACATCGCCCAGGGCGCTGCCGGCGTGGCAGGAACCGAAGTGCATGTTCTGAAAGCTTCGGAGCTGGCAGGGACGCCGGACGCGCTGCTGCAGTACGATGGCGTGCTGCTTGGTTCCCCGACCTACCTGGGTGGCGTGTCGGGCGTGTTCAAGAGCTTCATGGACGCAACCAGCAAAATGTGGCGCACGCAGCAACTGAAGGGCAAGCTGGCGGGCGGCTTTACGGTGTCGTCGCTGCCGGCCGGCGACAAACAATCGACATTGCTGTCGATGTTCACCTTCTGCATGCAGCACGGGATGATCTGGTCCGGCAATCCTATCCTGCCGGAGCAGCATTCCGGCGTGCCCTACGATGAAGCGGCCAATCGCCTCGGCTCGTGGTCCGGTCTGATGGCGCAGGCAGGGCATGGGACGGCGGCGCATGAATTCGCCGCCGGGGACATCAAGACCGCCCGCATGTTCGGGCAGGGTTTTGCCGAGACGCTGCTCAGGCTTCGATGATTTCGAAGGTGTGGGTGATTTGCGCCGTCTTGGCCAGCATGATGCTGGCGGAGCAGTACTTGTCGTGCGACAGGGTGATGGCGCGGTCAACCACTTCCGGTTTCAGGTCCTTGCCGGTGACGACGAAATGGAAGTTAATCCTGGTGAAGACCTTAGGCTCGGTTTCGGCGCGCTCGGCTTGCAGGACCACTTCGCAAGCGCGCACATCGGCGCGGCCTTTTTTCAGGATCAGCACCACGTCATAGGCGGTGCAGCCGCCGGTACCGAGCAACACCATCTCCATCGGGCGCGGTGCCAGGTTATGGCCGCCGCCTTCCGGGGCGCCATCCATGGCAACCATGTGGCCAGAACCGGTCTGGGCGCGGAAACTCATGCCCGACGGGCCATTCCAGCTAACTTTAACTTCCATCTGAACTCTCCGTTAAATGCGTCGGGGCATTATACGGTCATCATGTATTTCTCGCTCTTCATGCGCCGCTCGGTATACCAGACGCACAGCATGGCCAGCAGCAGGCTGCTGAAGAAGGTTTGCAGGAAGGGCAGCATGCCGATACTGCCGCCCTTGGCCAGCTCGCGCAGCAAGGTCTGGTTGGACAACACCGGGACCATGTACATCCACCAGCTATTGGTCAGGTTCATCATCGGCACCAGGATCACCGGCACCAGAGGCACGATCATGGTGAAGCTGACCAGGGTCTGCGCCTCCTTGAACGAGCGGGCGTTGATGGCCAAAGCGATTTCCAGCGCCGCAGCAAACAGCGACAAGGTGGCGGAGGCCAGGCATACCATCGCCAGGTCGCGCCAGCCCAGGCGCCAGGAAAGACCGATTTCCTCCAGCGGCAGCCATTTCAGGATGCCGTGCGCGATCGCCAGTTCCAGCGTGATGCCGACAATCGACAGCAGCGAAGCCGCCAGCCATTTGCCGACGATCAGGTCGGCCGGACGCAGGGGCTGCGCCATCAATACTTCAAGCGAGCGCCGTTCGCGCTCTCCGGCCGTACTGTCGACCGCAGTGCTCATGCAGAACATGAATGCCGGTATGAAGAAAATACCCAGCATGGTGCTGATGGTATTGGCCGAACGCGAGGCGCTGGTGCCGGCGTCGTAGCGCTGCACCAGTACCGGGTTCAGGTTGACCGGCGATACGCCGTGTGCCAGCAGCCGTGCGCTGGCGATATTGCGGCTGTAGTCGCGCAGCACGTATTCCACTTCATCGATCTTGCGCGAACTGTCGGAGGCGGAATCGAACCACAGTTCGACGCGGGCCGGGCGCATGGCGTGATAGTTCTCCGCGAACTCCGGCGTCAGGCGCAACACGGCCGTCACGGTCTGTTTCCGTATCAGGGTATTGATCTGCTCCTCGCCCATCGATTCCAGTTCGGTGATGTTCACGTTGCGCTGGCGTAGCTGGTTCATCAGCGTTGGCGCCTGGTCGCTGCCGATCACCGCGATCTCCACGCCTTCGCGTTCCGGCTTGGTGGCGCGGTCGATCTGCCGATGCAGCATGAAGCCGACCAGGATGGGGTACATCAGCACGAACAGCAGCAGCAGGCTGAGGGCACGCCGGTCGCGCAAGGTTTCCACCAATTCCTTGCGCAGCACGATAGGAAATTTGAGCTTCACAGTTCGATCCCTTCTTCGGTTCCGACCAGTCGCACGAAAGCGTCTTCCAGGCTTGGCAAGCCGGCCTGTTCGCAAAGCTGTTGCGGCGTTCCTTGGGTGACTGTGGTGCCGTTGGCGATCACGATCACGTCGTCGCAGGAATGGATCACTTCCTGCATCACGTGGGTTGCCATGATCACGCAGCAGCCGTCGGCTTTAAGCGCGGCCAGGGCGCGGCGCAGCGCGCGCGTGCTCATTACGTCCAGGCCGCGGCTTGGTTCGTCGAGCAGCAGGTGGCGCGGGCGGTGCAGCAGGGTGCGTGCCAGGGCGACCTTGATGCGCTGGCCTTGTGAGAAGCCTTTGGCGCGGCGGTCGATGATGTCTTCCAGCGACAGCAGCTCGGTGACTTCCTTGGTGCGCTGGTCGATTGCGCTGTCTTGCATGTCGTTCAATTCGCCGAAGTAGCGCAGGTACTCGCGTGTGGTCAGGCGCTCGTACAGCCCGAACTGGTCGGTCAGCACGCCGACGTTGCGGCGCACCGCCATCGGGTCGACGGCGGGATCGACGCCGTCGATGGAGATGGTGCCGTGGTCGCGCTGCAGCAGCCCGACCAGGGTGCGCAGCAAGGTGGTCTTGCCGGCGCCGTTAGGTCCCAGCAGGGCGGTGATGATGCCGTCGCGCGCGGTGAAGCTGGCGCCTGCCAGCGCCTGCACCTTGCCGAAGCGCTTGCAGAGGTTTTGGACTTCGATCATGGCTGTGGCCCCGCGCTGTTGAGCTGGAAAGTCGGAGCCGGGATCTCGTTCAGGCATTCCGCCTTCAACGGTGCGCCCGGCTGGTCGAGGAAGCCGCGCAGCAGGCGCGGCATGCACCCCAGCGGCGACACGATGTGGCCGCCGTTCTTGACGATCAGGTGCTGGGCATTCTTCATATATTTGCGCGCGGCTTCCGCGCGACGCGGCGGCGTGACCGGATCGAGCGCGCCGGACATCAGCAGCACTGGCGCCTCGATCATGGCCGGCTCCTTGTAAGGCACGGCCGGCACCGACATGGTTTCGCACATTTTCCCGATGCGCATGATCTGCGGTGCGCCGAGGAAGGAACCCTTGGTGTCTTCTTCCAGCAGTTGCGGCGTCAGGCGCGGGAAGTCCTCGGCGCAGACCACGGCCAGGTGCAGCGGCATGGCCGGCCCGCCTTCGGAGGAAAAGTCGCGCGACACATTGCTGCGCGCAATGAAGGGCTGCCAGCGGTCCTGGTAGGCGCTGTGGATCAGGAACGGCAGGCGCCGGCTGTCCGCCTGCGAATACAGGATGTTATGCACGGTGCCGATGAAGCGCATGCTGGTCATTTCGACCTTGCTGGTTTCCGCGGTGCGCGGATCGGGCAACGTCAATGATTGAGGCGTCTTGGCCAGGCGTCCCGCCAACGCCTCGAATTCGGAGCGCAGGCTGGGGAAGGCGGTGGCGCAGACCCGGTCGTCGGCGCATTGCTTGAACAGCGCGTCGAGAGCAGCTTGCGCATCGCGCGCACCGGCCGGCACTACCTGGTCGGGCGCCGCCACGCCATCCAAAACCAGGGCGCGCACGCTGCCAGGGAACAGGCGGGCATAGGCCTGGGCCAGCCGGCTGCCGTACGAACCGCCCCACAGGTTGATGCGGCCATAGCCGAGGGCACCGCGCACGGCTTCGATATCGCGCGCCGCCTGCTCGGTTGTATACAGGTTGAAGCGCTTGTTCAGCCCTTTGATGCAGACGCGGGCCTCGGCCAGCAGTTCATCTTCGGTGGCCGTTTCGGCATTCTTGCCGGGTTTGCAATCGAGCTTGCCGGATAATCCGGTGCCGCGCTGGTCGATCAGCACAATGTCGCGGGTGGCGCGCACCTTGCGGAAAGTGGTGTTCAGCAGTGGCACCAGGTCGGAGCCTGCTTCGCCCGGGCCGCCGGCCAGCAGGAACAGCGGGTCGCGCCGGGCCGATTCGCGCAGGGCGGGGGCGACGGTAACGTGCAGGCTGAGCGTGGCGCCAGGAGCGCTATGGTCGAGCGGGACAGTCAGCCGCAGGCAGCGCAGGGATTCCTCGGTGCCGGGCAGGTGGCAATCTTTACCGGGCTGGGCCATGGCAAGGGCTGGAGCCAGTGCCAACAGCGAGGCCAGCATGATCGATCGCATGGCCGTCTCCTCTTGTGATTCTGGGGTTCCATAGTAGCTCGGCAATATCTGCTTAGCAACGGCAGCCTGATACGGGGCGGGGTTGACCCAGCGGGGCAGGGCGGGCTATAATCATCAGCTTTCCTTTTCGCTCGGGAAATAAACAAGAAGGCTGCGTCCGCTGAAGCATTGGGGCGGAACCACCGATAGAGCGTTTTTTATCTTTCACAGAAAGTTCAAACATGAAAACTTTTTCCGCTAAGGGCCATGAAGTCCAGCGCGATTGGTTCGTGATTGACGCGACGGACAAAGTCCTCGGCCGTGTTGCCAGCGAAGTGGCACGCCGACTGCGCGGCAAGCATAAGCCAGAATTTACCCCTCACGTTGACACCGGCGACTTCATCGTTGTCGTGAACGCAGGCAAACTGCGCGTGACCGGTACCAAAGCAACCGAGAAGACCTACTACCGTCACTCCGGTTACCCAGGCGGCATCTACGAGACCAACTTCCTGAAAATGCAACAGCGTTTCCCAGGCCGTGCTCTGGAAAAAGCCGTTAAGGGCATGCTGCCAAAAGGTCCACTGGGCTACGCCATGATCAAGAAGCTGAAAGTGTACGCTGAGGGTTCCCACCCACACGCTGCCCAGCAACCTAAAGCACTCGAATTCTAAGGAACTGACATGATCGGTAACTACAACTACGGCACCGGCCGTCGCAAGAGTGCAGTTGCTCGCGTGTTCATCAAAGCTGGCACCGGCCAGATCATCGTGAACGGCAAGCCAGCAGCTGAGTACTTCTCCCGTGAAACCGGCCTGATGGTGATCCGTCAGCCGCTGGAACTGACCGGCAACGTTGAGCGTTTCGACATCAAAGTCAACGTGCACGGCGGCGGCGAGTCCGGCCAGGCAGGTGCAGTGCGTCACGGCATCACCCGCGCACTGATCGACTACGATGCAGGCCTGAAGGGCGACCTGGCACGTGCCGGCTTCGTCACTCGCGATGCTCGTGAAGTTGAACGTAAAAAAGTTGGTCTGCGCAAAGCACGTCGCGCAAAGCAATTCTCGAAGCGTTAATCTTTACGCTCTCGTACAAAAAGCCGCTGGTCTCCAGCGGCTTTTTTGTTTTTTAGAACCGGTAAACCAGGGTACGACCCAAGGGTCGGACCCGCGCTTATCAAAGTCGCTGGCCGTCGCCAAGCGGGCCTGACCCTTGGGTCAGACCCAGATTTGCCGGTTTTGATAGAATGACCCCCTCACCAATATTTACCTCGCAAGGAAGAGATCATGATCAAAGTAGGCATCGTCGGCGGCACTGGTTACACGGGTGTGGAACTGCTGCGACTGTTAGCCGCACACCCTGAAGTCGAACTGAGCGCGATCACCTCGCGCAAAGAAGACGGCTTGCCGGTGGCTGAGATGTATCCCTCCCTGCGCGGCCGCGTGAACATCGCTTTCTCCTCGCCGGACAAGGTCGACCTGACCCAGTGCGACGTGGTGTTCTTCGCCACCCCGCACGGCGTAGCGATGGCGCAAGCGCCTGAACTGCTGGCCAAAGGCGTGAAAGTGATCGACCTGGCGGCGGACTTCCGCATCAAGGACCGCGCCGTGTTCGAAGCGACCTACAAGATCGACCACACCGCGCCCGAGCTGCTGGAGCAAGCCGTGTATGGCCTGCCAGAGCTGAACCGCGACGACATCAAGCAAGCCAAGCTGATCGCCAACCCGGGCTGCTACCCGACCACCATGCAGCTGGGCTTCGTGCCGCTGCTGAAGGCAGGCCTGATCGATGCCGGCCACCTGATCGCCGACTGCAAATCCGGCGTGTCCGGCGCTGGCCGCAAGGCCGAGATCGGCACCCTGTTCTCCGAATCGTCGGACAACTTCAAGGCTTACGGCGTCAGCGGTCACCGCCACACCCCGGAAACCGCGGCCCAGCTGCAACGCTACACCAGCGAGAAGGTCAACTTGATCTTCACCCCGCACCTGACCCCGATGATCCGCGGCATGCACTCGACCCTGTATGCACGCCTGACCAAGGACATGACCAACGAAGCGCTGCAAAAGTTGTTCGAAGACGCCTACGCCGATCAGCCTTTCGTCGACGTGATGCCATGGGGCTCGCACCCGGAAACCCGCAGCACCCGCGGCGCCAATATGCTGCGCCTGGCATTGCACCGTCCGAACAACGGCGACACCCTGATCGTGCTGGTAGTGCAGGACAACCTGGTGAAAGGCGCATCCGGCCAGGCCGTACAGTGCATGAACCTGATGTTTGGCCTGGACGAAGGCCTGGGCCTGCAAACCATCGCCCTGATGCCCTAAGTGGAAGCCGGCATGGAGCAGGTACGCGCGCCAATGCTGGTGCGCGGGCTGGCCCTGGCCGCGGTCCTGGTCGCTGGCGGCGTGCTGGTGATGTGGGGCGTCGACCTGGGCAAGCGCGTAGTCGGCGTGTCGCAAGGCGAGTCGGGCCCTACCGTTGCCAAACAACTTGCAGCCTCCGAGCTGGAGTTAGCGCGTGTATCGGCTGAGCGCGACGAGCTGGCCGCAAAGCTGAAGGCGGCGCCTGCTACAGCGCCTGCAGCGACCGCTTCCGATGCTGAACTGGCAAAGTTGAATGCCGACCTGGCGTTGCTGGAAGAAGCGCTCCCCCCAGCGAAGGCAGGTTCCGGCCTGGTGATTCGCGGCATGCAAGCCCGCATGGCAGCGCCAAGGCTCTTGCATTACACGGTTTTGCTCCAATATGGAGCGAAGAAGAAGGGCCCATCCGCCTTCGCCGGCCGGCTCAAGCTGGCAGTCGCAGTCATCCTGGATGGCAAAAAGGCGGTGCTCGAATACCCGAAGGAGGGCGCCGAGCGCTACGACCTGAAAATTGATCGCTACCAGCGCATAGACGGCACGCTGGAAGTGCCGGAAGGCGCCAAAGTGGTGGCGGTCAAGGTCAGCCTGTCGGAAAAAGGCAAAGTCATTGCCGATGAGACAACGACAGTGCGCAGCCTTTAAAGCGGCCAAGTCCGGCATGGACTATAATGGGACAACTGATTTTAAGTAGGAGTAACACATGACTGCAGTAGCCGAAGACGTGATTCCGGCACCGATCGTTTTCACCGACGCCGCGGCCGAGAAAGTAGCGCAACTGATTGAAGAAGAAGGCAATCCGGACCTGAAGCTGCGCGTATTCGTGCAGGGTGGCGGTTGCTCCGGCTTCCAATACGGTTTCACCTTTGACGAAATCGTCAACGAAGACGACACCACGATGGTGAAAAACGGCGTCCAGCTGTTGATCGACTCGATGAGCTACCAATACCTGGTAGGCGCCGAGATCGATTACAAGGACGACCTGGAAGGCGCGCAATTCGTGATCAAGAACCCATCCGCAACTTCGACCTGCGGCTGCGGCTCCTCCTTCTCCGTCTAAAAGATTCACGGCCGAGCCCGTGTCACACCTTGGGGTCACACCCCAAGTGTGACACGGACTGAGCCATGGCACGGATGAGCCCGTGTCACACATTGGGGCCTGACCCCCACGGTGTGACACGGGCTCTGCCGTTAACGGGGATATAGGGCGCCGAGGATGCGCTCGCCGCGGGCGCCGGTGACGGATGGCAGGTTGCCCGGTTGCCGTTCGTCGAAACGATGGGACAGCCAGGCGAATACCATCGCTTCTACCCGGTTCGGGGGTACTCCCAGTGCATCTGTGGACTCTACTTTGGTCGCCGTCCCCAGCTCTGCCTGCAACTCGCGCATCAGCGTGGCGTTGTAGGCACCTCCTCCGCAAACGTAGAGTGTCTCTGCCTCGTGCTGGGCGATTTCGCGCGCCAGGCTTACCGCTGTCAGGCGAAGCAGGGTGAACATCACGTCTTCCGGCTTGGCGTCGGAAAAGGGCGCCAGGCGGGCGTTTAGCCAGTCGGCGTGGAACAGGTCGCGCCCGGTGCTTTTCGGTGCGGGCAGGGCGAAGTAGGGTTCGGAAAGCAGTGCTGCCAGCAGGCCGGGCACTTCCTTGCCAGTGGCGGCCCAGGTGCCGTTATCGTCGAATTCCACACCTTTGTGGCGCGAGATCCAGGCATTCATCAGCACGTTCCCGGGCCCGGTGTCGTAGCCGCCAACAGCGCCATCATTGTGCAGCAGGGAGATGTTGGCGATGCCGCCGATATTGGCCAGCACCCGCATCTTGCCTTCCTTGCCGAACAGGGCCTTATGGCCAGCCGGTACCAGTGGCGCGCCCTGGCCGCCTGCTGCCACATCGCGTGAGCGGAAGTCGGCAATCACGTCGATGTCGCTCAGTTCGGCCAGCAGGGAGGCGTTGATGATCTGGCGGGTGAAGCCCAGCTCGGGGCGATGGCGGATGGTTTGCCCATGGGCTCCGATGGCGCGTACGTCGGCCGACTTCATTTCGGCCTTGGCCAGAAGCTCGGCCACGCAATCGGCATAGAGCTCGGCCAGCTTGTTGGCGGCCAGCGCCTCGCGCTCGATCTCGTTCGGCGAAGCAGCCTGCAGCGCCATCAGCTCGTCACGCAGCGACTGTGGAAACTCCACATAGGCTGCCGACATGGTGCGCGCGGCACCGGCCCAGAAGTCCACTAGGACACCATCCACGCCGTCCAGGCTGGTACCCGACATCATTCCGATATATAAGCTCATAGTCCTATTGTAGTGCGGGCCCGGTTGAGTCAAATAAAAAAAAGGCGCACAAATGTGCGCCTTATGTCCCTTTGCCGCCGGATTACTTGGCAGCGAGGTTGCTGGTATTGCTGTTCGGACGCAGCAGCGCGAAGCGGTGGATCATGTCGCCGGCCACCGATTTGAAGCGGGCCAGTTCGCCCGTGGTCAGCGGGGCTTGCGCCGTGATGTTCAGCTTGTTCGGGTCCTTGGCTTCGCCTGCTACGCGGAATTCGTAGTGCAGGTGAGCGCCGGTCGACCAGCCGGTGGTGCCGACGTAGCCGATGATGTCGCCCTGGCTGACCTTGGCACCCTTTTTCATGCCGGCGCCGAAGCGGCTCATGTGCGCGTAAGCGGTGGTGTAGTTGGCCCAGTGCTTGATCACGATCACGTTGCCGTAGCCGCCTTGCACGCCGGAGAAATCGATGACGCCGTCACCGGCTGCGCGGATCGGGGTGCCGGTCGCGGCAGCGAAGTCGGTGCCTTTGTGCTGTTTCCAGTTGCCGGAGATCGGGTGCGAACGCATGCCGAAGCCGGACGAAATACGCGAGAACTCCAGCGGCGATTTCAGGAAGGCTTTCTTCAACGATTTACCGTCGAAGCTGAAGTAGCCGCCGCCCGATTTGGTCAGCGGGTCTTCAAACCATACGCTCTGGTAGGTGGTGCCCTTGTTGGTGAACTCGCCAGCCAGGATGCGGCCGGCGCGCACGAACTCGCCGTCCTGCCAGAAGGTTTCGTACACCACGTTGAAACGGTCACCGCGCTTCAGGTCGGAACGGAAGTCGATGTTGGTGGAGAACATTTCAATGATCTGCGCGACGACGGTGTCGGGCAGGCTGCTGCCGTCGGAGCTCGAGTCGGTCGCGGCATACAGGGAAGTGGTGATTTCGCGCGCGCGCATTTCAACGCGGCGTTCCAGTTTCGCGGCGGTCTCTTCGGCCGTGAATTCTGCGTCGCCCGAACGGGAGACCATAATATTCTTGACGGGGTTATCCTTGCCGTCCACAACGGTGGCCTTCAGCCACAGCAGGTTGCCGTTCTCGTCGGTCTGCGCCTGCACGCGTTTGCCGCTGCGCAGCTGCATAATGGCGCGCGCGGTCTTGTCTTTCTTGATGAAGGTTTCTGCAGCGTCGTCTTCCACGCCCAAACGATTGAGCAGCGTCGCGAGCGTGTCGCCGGCGCGGATCTTTTCTTCGTGGACGTATTTCTGGGAAGCTTCTTGCTGTTGCAGGGCGGTGATCTGCGAGGATAAGTCAGGTAGCTGGATATCCTGGGCAATGGTCTTCACGGGCAGGTCGCTCGCGTCGGGCGCGAGCGGAGCCACGCCAGCCGCGCCAAAAGCGCAGACGGCGAGGAAGATCGCCGATGCGCTAATGATTCGCGATTTACGCGTCGAACCGAGCAGATTGTGCAAGCGTGAGCTTGTGAACTTGTTTATAGGGTTCATGCAATCAGTTAAAATTTGCCGCTTGAACTTTTAGGATTCTTGGTATTTTGTTCTAAGTTGTTGATTTAATTCGTTTTCATCGGGCAAGATTGATGGGATCGGGCATTATAACAAAGTCCTGAGCCGTGCCAACAATTTGAGAGAATTTCGCAAAAAATGGATACAGACAAGAAAATCCTGCCGCTGACTGATAGCGTCCAGGAAGCCCTCGCCATCACCAAACGTGGTGTGGACGAGCTCATCATCGAAAGCGAATTCGCTCAAAAACTGGCGCGCTCGGAAAAGACTGGCGTGCCGTTGCGCATCAAATTAGGGCTGGACCCGACCGCGCCGGACTTGCACCTGGGACACACTGTGGTGCTGAACAAGATGCGCCAGTTGCAGAACCTGGGTCACCAGGTGATTTTCCTGATCGGCGACTTCACTTCCATGATCGGCGACCCGTCGGGCCGCAACGTGACCCGTCCGCCGCTGACCCGCGAGCAGATCGAGCTGAATGCCCAGACTTATTTCAAGCAGGCATCCCTGGTGCTGGATGCGGCCAAGACCGAAATCCGCTACAACTCGGAATGGTGCGATCCGCTGGGCGCACGCGGCATGATCCAGTTGTCCTCGCGCTACACCGTGGCGCGCATGATGGAGCGTGACGACTTTTCCAAGCGTTTCAAGAATGGCACCCCGATCTCGGTGCATGAGTTCCTGTACCCGCTGATGCAGGGTTACGACTCGGTGGCGTTGAAGGCCGACCTGGAGCTGGGCGGCACCGACCAGAAATTCAACCTGTTGGTTGGCCGGGAGTTGCAAAAGGATTACGGCCAGGAGCAGCAGTGCATCCTGACCATGCCGCTGCTGGAGGGTCTGGACGGCGTCGATAAGATGTCCAAGTCCAAGAACAACTATATAGGTATCACCGAGCCGGCCAACACCATGTTCGCCAAGGTGATGTCGATTTCGGACGTGATGATGTGGCGTTACTACGACTTGCTGTCGTGGCAGTCGATCGAACACATCGCAGGCCTGAAGACGGCGATCGAGGGCGGTGCGAATCCGCGTGATGCCAAGGTGGCGCTGGCGCAGGAAATCGTGGAACGCTTCCATTCCCGTCAGGCGGCGGAAGAGGCGCTGGCCGATTTCGTCAATCGTTCAAAGGGCGGGATTCCGGATGATGTGCCGGAAGTGGCCCTGTCGGGCGCGCCGGTCGGCATCGGCCAGTTGCTGAAGCAGGCCAACCTGTGCGCCTCGACTTCCGAAGCGCTGCGCATGATCGACCAGGGTGGCGTGCGTATCGATGGCACCGTGGTTAGCGACAAGGCGCTGAAAATTGAGGCGGGTACCTTCGTACTGCAGGTTGGCAAGCGCAAGTTCGCGAAAGTGACCCTGTCGGCATGATCGGGCTGCTGCAGCGGGTTACTTCCGCCAAGGTCGTTGTCGATGGTGAGACTACCGGTGCTATCGACGGCGGCCTGATGGTGCTGGTTTGCGCGGAGAAGGGCGATACGGAGAAGGAGGCGGACCAGCTGTTGGCCAAGCTTTTGTCGTATCGTGTGTTTTCCGATGATGCTGGCAAAATGAACAAGTCGGTGACCGATGTGGCGGGTGGCTTGCTGCTGGTGCCGCAGTTCACACTGGCGGCGGATACCAATTCGGGCACGCGGCCTTCGTTCAGCCCGGCGGCTGCTCCGGCGGATGGGAAGCGGCTGTTTGAGTATTTTGTGGCGCAGGCACGCGCCAAGCATGCGGTTGTCGGCACGGGTGTGTTTGGGGCAGATATGAAGGTGTCGCTGACCAATGATGGGCCGGTGACGTTTTGGTTGCAGGTGAGTCCAAAGACATAAAACCGGTAAACCAGGGTCAGACCCGAGGGTCTGACCCAGTCAGCGCAGCTGCTGGAGGTGTTGGTTCTAGGCCTTTGATCTTCGTCGAAAGTCAAAAGCCTCTAACCCACCCCCAGGCAGTCGAGCAGACGGGGTCTGACCCTTGGGTCAGACCCTGGTTTACCGGTTTCAAAAAAAAAGCAGATGGGAGAAAAAGATGAAAATCTGGAGCGATTCCTTCAAGGATGGCGCCGCCATCCCCGGCGACTTTGCTTTCGCCGTGCGCGACAAGGCCACCAAAGTGCGCCTATCCGCCAACAAGAACCCCCACCTTGCCTGGTCCGAAGTCCCACAAGGCACCGAATCCCTGGTCATGCTCTGCATCGACGGCGACGTCCCCACCGACGGCACCCACGTCAACCAGGAAGGCCACACGCTGCCGGCCAGCATGCCGCGCGCCGACTTCTACCACTGGTCCCTGATCGACATTCCACCGAGCCGCACCAGCATCGCCGCCGGCGAATTCTCGAAAGAAGTGACGCCAAAAGGTAAACCAGCGAGCCTGCCAGCGCCCCTGCGCCACGGCATCAACGACTACACCGCCTGGTTCGCCAGCGACAAGGACATGGCCGGCGACTACTACGGCTACGACGGCCCATGCCCGCCATGGAACGACGAGCGCCCCCACCATTACGTTTTCCGCCTGTACGCGCTGGACATCCAGCGCCTGGAGCTGGAAGGCCGCTTCACCTGCCAGGACGTGCTGCAAGCCATCCATGGGCACATCCTCGACGAGGCGCAGGTGATTGGCAGCTACTCGCTATTTGAATGACAAAAATCCTGCTGATCCGCCACGGCGAAACCGCGTGGAACGCCGTACGCCGCCTGCAAGGCCACACTGACATCCCCTTGAACGAGGAAGGAGAACGCCAGGCAGTAGCCCTGGCGCGCGCGCTGGCGGCCGAGCCGCTCGACGCCATCATCTCCAGCGACCTGGGACGCGCCCTGCAAACCGCACAGGCGGCGGCCGCGCACCATCCCCATCTGCCGCTGCATACCGACCCCGGCCTGCGCGAGCGCGGTTACGGCGCCTTCGAAGGCCTCTTATATACAGAGATCGCCGAACGCTACCCGATCGAATTCGCGGAATGGCAAGCGAGGGACGTGGATGCGGTGATGCCGGCCGGCGATCGTGTGGCCGAAAGCTTCCGCCAGTTCTACCAGCGCTGCCAGGACGGCATTGCACGCTGGTCCGAACGCTACCCGCAGCAATCCATCCTGATCGTCGCCCACGGCGGCGTGCTGGAATGCGCCTACCGCGCTGCCCGCGGCCTGTCGATCGACGGCCCGCGCGATTTCCAGGTCAAGAACGCCAGTATTAACCGCTTTGTCTTTAATAAAGGGGTGTTATCGCTTGAGCAATGGGGCGAGGTGGCCCACCTGTCCACCAGCCTGGACGATATTGTTTAAAAAAGTGCTTAGTTTTTGGGCAGTGGATCGGTTAAAATAGCCCCCTTTCCCGCACTGTCTTACGGATTTACTAAGTGAATATCGGACCTCACGAGCTCCGCAATAACGTCTTTGTCGCGCCTATGGCTGGCGTGACGGACCGCCCGTTCCGCCAATTGTGCAAGGAACTGGGTGCTGGTTATGCCGTGTCCGAAATGGCTGCATCCAATCCGCGCCTGTGGGCCAGCGAGAAGTCCTCGCGCCGTACCGACCACACCGGCGAGATGGAGCCGAAGGCAGTGCAGATCGCCGGGGCGGTGCCGGAAGAACTGGCCGACTGCGCCAAGTTCAACGTCGACCGCGGCGCCCAGATCATCGACATCAATATGGGCTGCCCGGTGAAGAAAGTCTGCAATAACTGGTGCGGCTCCGCCCTGTTGCAGCACGAAGACCTGGTCCAGCGCATCCTGGAAGCGGTGGTGCCGGCCGTGAACGTGCCGGTCACCCTGAAATTCCGCACCGGCTGGAACCGCGAAAACAAGAACGCCCTGCGCATCGCCCGCATCGCAGAGCAAGCCGGCATCCAGATGCTGACGCTGCACGGCCGCACCCGCGCCGACGGCTACACCGGCGACGCCGAATACGACACCATTGCCGCCGTCAAGGCCGCAGTGAGCATCCCGGTGGTCGCCAACGGCGACATCACCACCCCTGAGAAAGCGCGTTATGTGCTCGATAAGACCGGCGCCGACGCCGTGATGATCGGCCGAGCCGCCCAGGGGCGTCCATGGATCTTCCGCGAAATCGACCATTTCCTGCGCACCGGCGAACACCTGCCGGCGCCACTGGTGGCCGAGGTGCGCAAGCTGATGGACGAACACCTGCAGGCCCACTACGCCTTCTACGGCGAATTCCTGGGCGTGCGCACCGCGCGCAAGCACATTGGCTGGTACGTGCGCGACCTCCCGGGCGGGGAGGAATTCCGGCAGCAGATGAACCGCCTCGAGTCGACCGCAGAACAACTGCGCGCAGTCGACAGTTTCTTCGAATCCCAATGGAAGTACGGCGAGCGGTTACAATACCGCCTCGCCGAAGAACCGCTGGCTGCGTGAACCGCGCCTGCATTGGCAAAAATTTAGCAAGATCGATAAAAAATGAGCAAAGAAAGCATTCAGGAAGTAGTCCAGAAAAGCCTGGAAGACTACTTCAATGACCTGGGCGAGCAGCAAGCTTCGAACGTGTACGACATGGTAGTGATGACCGTTGAGCGTCCGATCCTCGAAGTGGTAATGGGCCGCGCCGACGGCAACCAGTCGCACGCAGCCCAGATGCTGGGTATTAACCGCAATACTTTGCGCAAGAAATTACAGGAACACGGCCTGCTGTAAGGCTGATTCCGCGTCCCGGTCCCTATTGGCCGCGACGGGCCGTGGGGCCGGTTGGTTTGTACAGATTTCCGTAACCTTCCCCCCACAGCTATGATCAAACAAGCTCTCATCTCCGTATCCGACAAGACCGGCGTGCTGGATTTCGCCAAGGCCCTGTCGGCCATGGGCGTCAACATCCTGTCCACTGGCGGTACCGCGAAACTGCTGGCCGATAACGGCGTGCCGGTCACCGAAGTGGCCGACTACACCGGTTTCCCGGAAATGCTGGATGGCCGCGTGAAGACGCTGCACCCGAAAGTCCACGGCGGCATCCTGGCCCGCCGCGACTTCCCTGAGCACGTCGCCAAGCTGGAAGAGCACAGCATCCCGACCATCGACATGGTGGTGGTGAACCTGTACCCGTTCCAGGCGACCGTTGCCAAGGCCGAGTGCTCGCTGGAAGACGCGATCGAGAACATCGACATCGGCGGCCCGGCCATGCTGCGCTCCGCTGCCAAGAACCACAAGGACGTGGTGGTGATCTGCGATCCGAGCGACTACGGCGTGGTGCTGGCGGAGATGAAGGGCACCGACAACGCCCCAGGCTACGTATCGTACGAAACCCGCTTCAACCTGGCCAAGAAGGTCTACGCGCACACCGCGCAGTACGACGGCGCCATCACCAACTACTTCTCCAGCCTGGGCCCGGACCGCAAGCACGAAACCCGTTCCGCCTACCCGGCAACCCTGAACGTGGCCTTCGAAAAAGTGCAGGACATGCGCTACGGCGAAAACCCGCACCAGTCGGCAGCCTTCTACCGCGACCTGGCTCCGGTAGCCGGCGCGCTGGCCAACTACCGCCAGCTGCAGGGCAAGGAACTGTCGTTCAATAACATCGCCGACGCCGATGCGGCGTGGGAGTGCGTGAAGTCCATGGGCTCCACCGCCTGCGTGATCATCAAGCACGCCAACCCATGCGGCGTAGCCCTGGGCGCGAATGCCCTGGAAGCCTACCAGCGCGCGCTGAAGACCGACCCGACCTCCGCTTTCGGCGGCATCATCGCCTTCAACGTGGAAGTGGACGGCGCGGCTGCCACCGAACTGGCCAAGCTGTTCGTGGAAGTGCTGATCGCTCCATCGTTCACCGCTGAAGCGCGCCAGATCATGTCGGCCAAGCAGAACGTGCGCCTGCTGGAGATTCCTCTGGGCGAAGGCGTCAACGCCATGGACTTCAAGCGTGTGGGCGGCGGTCTGCTGGTGCAGTCGGCCGACTCCAAGAACGTGCTGCAGTCGGAACTGCGCGTAGTGACCAAGCTGCAGCCTACCCAGCAGCAGTTGGCTGACCTGATGTTCGCATGGCGCGTGGCCAAGTACGTGAAGTCGAACGCCATCGTCTTCTGCGGCGGCAATATGACCCTGGGCGTGGGTGCGGGCCAGATGTCCCGTATCGATTCCGCGCGCATCGCTTCGATCAAGGCACAGAATGCAGGCCTGTCGCTGGCTGGCTCCGTCGTCGCTTCCGACGCATTCTTCCCGTTCCGCGACGGCCTGGATGTGGTGGTTGATGCAGGTGCTACCTGCGTGATCCAGCCGGGCGGCTCCATGCGCGACCAGGAAGTGATCGACGCCGCCGACGAGCGCGGCGTGGTGATGCTGTACACCGGCACTCGCCACTTCCGTCACTAAAACCGGTAAACCTGGGTCAGACCCAAGGGTCAGACCCAGACTTACCGGTTTCTGCCGTAAAATCCGGGAATGATAATTCTCGGCATCGACCCCGGCTTACGCACCACTGGCTTTGGCGTCATCCAAAAAGTGGGCAACAAGCTGCGCTACATCGCCTCCGGCACCATCAAGAGCGGCGAGGGCGACCTGCCGCAGCGTCTCAAAGTCATCCTCGACGGGGTAGCCGAAGTCGCCGCCACCTACAAGCCCGACTGCGCCGCAATCGAAAAAGTCTTCGTCAACGTCAATCCGCAATCCACGCTGCTGCTCGGCCAAGCCCGCGGCGCCGCAATCTGCGCCTTAGTCACGCACGACCTCAAAGTCGCCGAATACTCCCCGACGCAGCTCAAGCAAGCCGTCGTCGGCACCGGCCGAGCCACCAAGGCGCAAGTGCAGGACATGGTCGCGCGCCTGCTGGCGCTGCCCGGACTGCCCGGCACCGACGCTGCGGACGCCCTCGGCATCGCCATCTGCCACGCCAATAGCCAGGCCACGCTGGCCATCGTCACCAACGCCCATCCCTCCCTGTCCGGACTGCGCATGAAGCGCGGCCGCCTGGTGGGCTAATCGCATCCAAAGGAAGAACATGATCGGACGTCTCACCGGCATCCTGCTCGAAAAGAATCCCCCGCAACTGCTGGTAGACGTGCAAGGCGTCGGCTACGAAGTCGACGTACCGATGTCCACCTTCTACAACCTGCCTGGAGTAGGCGAGAAGGTCAGCCTGTTCACCCACCTGACGATTCGCGAAGACGCACACCTGCTGTTCGGCTTCGGCAACGCCGAAGAGCGCGCCGTATTTCGCCAACTGATCAAGATCAGCGGCGTCGGCGCGCGCACCGCACTGTCGATCCTGTCCGGGCTTTCGATCGCCGACCTGGCGCAAGCCGTCACGCTGCAGGAAGCTGGCCGCCTGGTGAAGATCCCCGGCATCGGCAAGAAAACCGCTGAACGCCTGCTGCTGGAACTCAAAGGCAAGCTGGGCGCCGACATCGGTGCTGCCGGGGCGCACCCGGTGCACGATTCGCAATCCGACATCCTGAACGCGCTGCTGGCGCTGGGTTACTCGGACAAGGAAGCCTTGCAGGCACTGAAGACCGTCCCGTCTGGCTCCACGGTCTCCGATGGCATCAAGCAGGCGTTGAAGGCATTGTCCAAAGGTTAAGGCCTGTCGATGGAAATCGTGCGCCTACATGACGAGGGGCCTTGCCGGCTGGATCATGAAGAGAATGGTTTCTCCTCCAACGAGGTGTTCGACGTTTCAATCGTCGACGGTGAAATTCAGCTGGCAGCACGAAGCGTCGAGCATTTCACCAAGACCTATGAATCCGATGATTCACCGGCGGACGACGTTGAATCCTACGGCGCATTCGTGAACGGCACCTTAGCAGGCAAGATCGAACTTGCGACGGCCTGGAACGATCTGGGCTCGATTGAACATATCGTTGTTTCCCGCGAATTTCGTCAAAGCGGCATTGCGACAGCGTTGCTAGATTTTGCTAAAACGTGGGCCGAGGACAGGCAACTCAAGGGCCTGCGACTGGAAACACAGACCAACAACGTCGCTGCCTGCAAACTCTATTTACGAAATGGGTTCGAGGTAGGTGGCTTCGACCGATTCGTTTATCGCACCCAGGAGCAGGTCTCCAACGAAACCGCACTCTATTTGTACTGGTTTCCTGAGCGGTAGCGGTTGTAGAAAAAACTGTATGCTTCGCCTTTTCGAAAACAACTGAACGCCAAATGAAATCGATTGTCCGCAAAAGCTTCTTTGCCTTGTTGCTGTGTGCCCCAATTCTTGCAAGCGCGGGTTCCAAGACATTGTCGGTTGCTTTCTTCGATTACTCGTCCGGGATTGGCAAATCGTCGTTCAAAGCACTGCGCGCAAGCGGCTACGAACACCAGTGCTGGCATGAGAGCTTCGTCGAAATCGAAGGCATTGACACCGCCTACATAGAAAAGCCGCCGGCAAGCCTTCAAAGCGATTTGCTTCTACGCGCGGTGCGTGGCGACGCCGGCGCTGCCGAACAGTTTCGCCAGCAGCTGGAAAAAACCAGGCTCAATGGGGCCTATGCGTTTGTTCCTGATCCGTCAGGGAAGTACGCCACCGTCTATGGCCTGGGCTACCAGACGATATCGGTTACGTCGTCGGCCTCTGTCCGCATTCCGGAAGACGGTAAGCCGATCGCAAACAACACCTTCTCCAAGCGCCTGTGTGAAGCGGGCAAGGCGATGGACTGAACCGGCCATTGATCAATGAGGGATCCGGCGTCATAATCACATTTACTAAAATGTCAACATGACATGGACTTTGTGCTGAGGGCGAAATGCTGCGTCTTTCTTTTTTTGTTATATCGATCCTGATCGCGTCGGGTGTACATGCTGAAGCAGATCCGTTTGCTGACCTGAAAAAGGGGCAACCTAAGGATGTCGCAGCAGTCGCCGAACGTATTGCCCTGTGTACCCATTTCGGCGGTGAAGAGGCGTACGACGCTGAACGCCGAAAGGAGCTCGATGCGGCGATCAAAAAGTACCGCTGTGAAAAACTCGACAGTGACGAGGCGGCGCTGCGCAAACGCTACAAGGGTAATCCCGGAGTGCAGGCGGCGCTTCAAAAAGCCCATGAATGGTGAGAGTCAAGTTGAATTTCCAGCCGGACGCGCCAAGGCGCCGGTAAGCCTCGAACTGCTGTTATGAATTCAACATCCGGATCGAACGAAATTCCCGAACCGCTGCGCACCGTTATGCGCGACTATCTGCACGTTGAGTGGTACGAGCTTCATGAGCTCGCGGCAGATGTTAAAGCCGCAGATTGTGAAAAAAAATTCGGCTCATTCAAGCTGCAACTGCGTGCCGCAATTTTGACTGGTACGCCGTCTATCGAGGCAGTTTACGCGCTCACTGGGCAAGAATTCGAGAGTCAGGATCAACTCGTTACCTGGTTAAAAGAAGTGTGGGCATCGTTGTATCACGAGGGGCTTTAATGCCTGATTTTGCAACCAACTGGGCTGCCTCCGCACTGCGCGTTTCGGCAGCCAGTTTCTTTGAACGTTAGAGCACATCGATGCGCTATCTCCATCCACAATGGGTTGGAGCATTGCTGGCAACCGTGGTTTTGCCGTCTGCCCTCTGGAATCAAATCGGAAGCCAAGCGTACAAGAGTAGTCAAAGCACTCAATGCAGCCTTAACTGAATATGCTCGCAAAACCTAACTCCATGCTCAACCTCGCTCGCTGGACACGCCAAAGCTGCGCTTTGTCGTACCGGTTAGCGTGAAAAGTATGCCTAGACCTCTCGTTGATCTCGCCACCTCGGCAAACTTCCAAATCTCGCATGAATACGAGACAGTGTGGCTCGTCCAAAAAGATCATTCGAACGTGGTCATTGGAGACTTTTACGGGGATCCAAGCGTTGCGATAATCGATGCTGAAGAACGGTGGTGTGCCGTTGGCGGGTGTGGTTTGATCGTGTACTTCATCGAGCAACCGTTCAGGCCTTACGAGTACGGCCAATATTCTCACCAATATGTCGAAGTCGGACGTACGAAGCCAGACTATTGGTGGGTTGAATCAATTGAACAGACTGGCCCGTTTTCCATCTGCGTTAGGTGTAACGACGGAATTCAGCATAACCTTCAGTTCCAGAGGACGCCTGACGGCGCCACGGAACAATAACGTTAGCCCACATGAGAATTCCAGAAATTCTGCTGATTGCGTTTGTCGGACTCTGGGGGGAGCGCCCAGGCAGCCGAGAGTTCGTTCTGTGGCCGTTCGCTTGGGCAAAAACTTATCGATTACGTGGAAATGCCATGCCCGAAAGATTTAGTTTGTTTCGGTATGTGGGTACGGCGCGAAATACAAGTTGAGAAGCTTCTTGATGGTCCAGCGGTCGGGGAAAAGGTCACAGTCGCACGAATTCAGCATGGCCTTTTCAATGCAGAGTTCGACGCCAGCTTCAGCCTTTTCACCGTGAAGCCCATCGACGACAAGGAGACGCGGGACTTGCTTAGTGCTGAATTTGTCCTTGTAAAATTTGCCAAAGGTGAGGATGCGAAAGAGTGCCGCAAATCTCCAGAGAAGCCGCTACCTATCCCTAACCATCAATTCCAGCGATCGCCTGCGGCGCAGCTGAATACAGTACGTTGGGAGTCTGATGCTACCTAAGCGCACGAAGGCGACCTTGGCGGCGAAACTTGGTCGCTTCGTTCAGCAATACGGTCGGAAAGCTCAAAAGGGCTGGGACCCGAATGATCGGAACTATGATCGAAAGCTTGAGGCGAAGATGAAAAAATTATCGCCCGAGGAACTGTCTGACCTTCTTTCCGGCGAAGACGCCACAGCTGTTGAAAAGCCTGAAAAGTCAAAAACGTGAAAATGCCTCTCTATCACAACCCTGCGGTCAACTGGACTGCCTACACGCTGCGCCTTCCAGCGGCCAGTTACCTTGAATGTTAGGAAAAACAATGCGCACTCTCACGATACAAGTTCAGCCGAACCTAGCGCCGCGGATGGAGATTGCTTCGATCAAAGAGCACTTTCAAGCGCTTTCGGACAACGGCGATATAGTCAATCATTTCGAATTCGTGAGCGGCGATGATGACGGGCCATATCTGAATTTCACGTATTACACGACGGAACCAGCTTCACTGTGGCAGAAGATTCAGGTCAAGATCTACAACAACGATGAAATTGGTCAGACAATTCGGGAATCATCAATGGCGATGTGCTCAAGTGAAGAGGGCTGGGATGACTATCTCTTGCTTTTTCATTTTGATCCAATGGTCGAGACCGACGAGCCAAATTTCTAACCTCTCGATTAACGCGGACGCGCTGACGTGCGCTATAGCAACGGCATCACAAGTTCACTGGCGCCGAGCAAAGCGGCTGAACTGAAACCTTGGGCGCTTTAATGCCATCGATTCAAACCTTTGAAGCTGCACGAGAAATTGCCAATACGATGGCGAGAGCGGAGCTCGCCGCCCAT
The DNA here is from genome assembly GCF_050709955.1 of Massilia eburnea. Classification (GTDB taxonomy): domain Bacteria; phylum Pseudomonadota; class Gammaproteobacteria; order Burkholderiales; family Burkholderiaceae_D; genus Rugamonas; species Rugamonas eburnea_A. The sequence continues at coordinate 16,162 of NZ_JBNZFX010000011.1, read as the reverse complement.
CGACTTCAGCCTTCGGCTCAAGTTTTGTGCGGTGAAACACTTGAGGCGGAAGGCTGTTGGTTTTTCTTCCTTAGCGACGACATCCGGCGTCCTGACAGAGAGTCTGGTCAGCCATTTTTTGCCGCCTTTGCCGTTTCCAAGCGCAATTCGCTAGCGGCGGCAGTCTATGATTTCCGTTCCAACCCCGCTCAGATGCAGGAGTATGTGGAAATTTGGTCGCTTCATGCACTTGGTAAGCAGGGAGAGGCTTCTATTGCCCTCGAGGCATTCAAAGCGAAATATGCATAGCTCCATGGGGCGCCAACAGCCCAATCATAAATTCCAGCGGACGCCTGGCGGTGCCGTTGAACCGGAGCGTTGGGCGGTGAATGCGAACTGAAACTAAAACTCAAGAATGGTTCCTGCGCGATCCTCGAACCCGGAAATGGATATGCCCGTGTGCGGCCTGCGGCCAATCTGGCCGATATCCGGACACGCCGGACACAATACCGAAAGTGAATTTTGAGAAGATGTTTCCTGAAATGGCCCTCGACGAAAGTGGCTATTGTCCAATCTGTTCGGCGCGCATTGGTGCATGATGATGGCCCAACAGTTCATTCAACCCGGACGCGCTCAAGCGCGCCGATTAATTCAAGGACGTCAGGCTGACATGCGCATCGTTGATGATCACGAGGTCTCGAAATCTGAGCAAGTTACGCGCTTTGTTTGTGGCGCGCTCCTTGGCGTGGTGTTTGCTGTCGCAATCACCTACAAGTTCGATGTATCGTCTTTGATTTGGAAAACGGGTATCGCTCTGGTTTCTATACTCGGCTGGGGCATTCTAGCCTTGGTCCAAGGTGACCGTTTTTGGCTGGCTATATTCGGTTCTAGTCGCCTTCGGTAGAATTATGCCTAACCCCTTAATCAACCGGACGTCTTACGCGCTGCGCGCTCCAGCCGCCGGTTATCGCTCACGTTCGGCGTATGGAATTACACATTATCTACACTGATACCGATATGCTGCTGACGAAGGCTCGCTTTGGTTCGTGGCGTGAGATACAGGACCAGTATGCTGACTACAAGACTTCGCTCGGCCCGTGGGAATCTGATGCAGTGATTGATTATCTGGCGTTCGACTACCCTGATCTTGTACCTTCTGCGGCAACTCAAGTAGCGGCGCTGCTTGCAAGCGAAAGCCCAACTTGTGTACTTACCTTCCAATGACGCAGTTGGCCGAACAACTCATTCAACCAGACGCGCTAAAGCGCGCCGGTTAATTCAGGCACGTTGGGCGCACCCCGATCAATGAAGCATTTTCTTACCGCTGTTCTCAAGACTTTGGTCTGCTATCTCTTAGCGGGCGCAGCCTATTTGCTATATTTCAAATGGCCTCATTATGAGGGCCATGCTCACGTACCATTCAGCGAATTTCCGGCGTTCTTGATTTGGGCTCCGGTCGCGCCTTACTTCTTGATTGAGTCGCTTTTCGATAAACCAGTGAGCGGAGTCTTCGACTTGCTTGTTTTCGGCTCAGTATTTGGTGGTTCGCTTTGGCTGTTCTTTAAAGACTGGAAAAATGCCCAACCATAAGCTCCAACAGACGCACTACAGCGGGCCGCTGAGCAATCACCTTGGGCTGCAAAAGAATGAAGGCGGTTGAAATTTCTGATGATGTAAAGCGAAGAGCGTTCGCCGCTTTGGCGGGGCACTCGCTCCACCAAGAGGCGTTGGCCTGGCCTTACGTTGTGGCCGAGGTCGAACTTGAGTCATTGGAATTCATTTTGCGAACGCGCTTTCCTGAAGAAGATAAAGAGATGATTTCTGTCTCTTTGTGCGGTGAAACCACTGTTCTAGTTGTCTCATACTTAACGGCAGTTCAAGCGCCTCAGCCGCTGTCGGGTGGCGGCAAGCACTACATTTTTTAGTACATCCGGCTTCGTTTGAATTGATTTACTCTCGCATTGGAACTTGGCGGTCATGATTTTCCTTAATCCACTTTGGCCCAACAATTCCGTCAACCGGACCTCCGCATCGCTGCGCGGTGCTCCGGCCGGTTACGTCCGACGTTATGCCTTATGTCATTGTGAGGTGTACTGTCAATGGTGGACACTTCCGTTTCAAGCAGCCAGCGCCTGTTTGCCGAAGTTCTCAGCGAACCTCGCTGGCGACTCGTAACCAAGGCGCGAATGGCGCCGCTGGCGGTTATAAAAAATCTCGATGTACTCCTTGATGGCTGCCTCCGCGTTGGCCCGTGTAGCGTACCTCTGATGATGAATCATTTCGTTCTTCAAGCTGCCCCAAAAGCTCTCCATAGGCGCGTTATCGAAGCAGTTCCCCTTGCGCGACATAGAGGCCCGCATTCCGAACTGCGAGACCAGCTTGCGGTAGTCGTCAGCGCAGTATTGGCTCCCCCGGTCAGAGTGCAGGATCAGCCCTGGCGCCGGCCGCTTACTCCGCACCGCCCGCCACAGCGCTTTCGCCGTCAGATCCTGCGTCATTCGCGCGCCCATGGCATAACCGACCATCTCGCATGTGAAGACGTCTTTGATGCCCGCCAGGTAGAGCCATCCGTAAGCGTAAAGCCAGCACCGTCTGGACGGAGAAACCGCCCCCAGCCATGATCGAATTTTGGCACAGCAGTTGTGCCCACAAATTCAATTATGGACACAAATTTTCAACCAGTCATTGAACGCAGACCGCGTGGCAAGTACCGCCAGCATTCCCTGGAGTTCAAGCGAACGCTCGTGGAAATGGCCATGCAGCCCGGAGTTTCTGTAGCGCGCCTCGCGCGCGAGCACGGCGTCAATGCAAACCAGGTGTTTAGCTGGCGCAAGCTATACGAGGCAGGGCAGCTTGTAGGCGGCGCAGCGGCGCCGGGGAGTGAGTTGCTGCCAGTGGTGGTGACGACGCCGGCACAGCAGCCTGAGGCTGAACCTGCCCCTGCCGGAATCATCACGCTGGAAATTGGGCGTGTGCGGCTACGTATCGAAGGCCAGGCCAATGCCGCCACGTTGGCACAAGTGTTGGATCGCGTGCTGCGATGATCGGCCTGCCGGCAGGTACGAAAGTCTGGCTGGCCGCAGGCACCACCGACATGCGCAGCGGTTTCAATGGCCTGGCAGCGAAAGTGCAAACCGCGTTGGAAGAAGATCCGTTCAGTGGCCACGTGTTTGTATTCCGTGGCCGGCGCGGTGACTTAATCAAGCTGCTGTGGTGGACCGGCGACGGCTTATGCTTGCTGGCCAAGCGCCTGGAGCGTGGCCGCTTTATCTGGCCGCAGGCCAGTAGTGGCAGCGTGGCGCTGACACAAGCACAGTTGTCGATGCTGCTGGAAGGGATCGACTGGCGCCGACCAGAACGCACCTGGCGACCGCAATCGGCCTTGTAAACATGGCACGATTTGCGTAAACTTGGACGCATGCTCAACGCCGCCAATCTGCCCAACGATATCGAAGCGCTTAAAGCCATGCTGCTGGCGCGCGATGCAGCGTTGTTGGCGAGCGAAGCGAAGGTGGCACACCTGAGCGCCGAACTATCTACGCGCACCGCCGAAATCGAACATCTTAAGCTGGTGTTGGCGAAGCTGAAGCGCATGCAGTTCGGCCGCCGCTCGGAAAAGCTGGACCAGCAGATCGAGCAGCTGGAGCTGCAACTGGAAGACCTGGAAGCCGAAGCAGCGGTGGCCGAAGCATTGGCACCTGTGGAAGTGGCACCTCGCAAGAAGGCCGAACGCAAGCCTCTGCCAGCCCACTTGCCACGCGAGGAGCGAGTGCAGATGCCAGCCAGTGAAGCATGCCCGGACTGCGGCGGAAAATTGAAGGTACTGGGCGAAAGCGTGTCGGAGCAGCTGGAATATGTCCCGGCCAGCTTCCGTGTGATTCGCCATGTGCGCCCGAAGCTGGCCTGCGCCTGCTGCGATGCCATCGTACAGGCCCCGGCCGCCAGCCGCCCAATTGAGCGCGGTCTGGCCGGCCCCGGCCTGCTGGCGCATGTGCTGGTGGCCAAATTCGCCGACCACATTCCCTTGTACCGCCAAAGCACTATGTATGCGCGCGAAGGCGTGGAACTGGAGCGCGCCTTGCTTGCCAACTGGGTCGGCGCCGCCGGAGCGCTGCTGCGCCCACTGGTCGATGCGTTGCGCCGGCATGTGCTGGCGGCGACCAAGCTGCACGCCGACGACACGCCGCTGCCGGTACTGGCGCCAGGCAATGGCAAGACGCGCACGGCGCGCCTTTGGACCTATGTGCGCGACGACCGCGCCAGCGGCGACAGCACGCCGCCAGCGGTATGGTTTGCCTATACTCCCGACCGCAAAGGCGAGCACCCGCAAGCGCACTTGGCCAACTTCAGCGGCATCTTGCAGGCAGATGCGTATGCCGGCTTCAATGCCATCTACGAGACCGGCAAAGTGAGCGAAGCCGCATGCTGGGCTCATGCTCGCCGCAAATTCTACGACTTGCACGCAGCGCGGCCATCGGCCGTAACGACCGAAGCGCTACGCCGGATCGGCGAGCTATATGTCATCGAGGACAGCATACGCGGCAAACCGCCAGACGAGCGGTGCACTGCTCGCCAGCGATATGCCAGACCACTGCTCGACGACCTCGAACGATGGCTCCACGCCACGCTCGCTACTTTGTCGCGCAAGTCCGATACGGCGGCCGCCATTCTTTACTCGCTCAAACTCTGGCCGGCGCTGACACGCTACTGCGATGACGGCCGCATCGAGATCGACAACTCCGCCGCCGAGCGAGCCTTGCGCGGCGTGGCCCTGGGTCGTCGCAACTTCCTGTTTGCAGGTGCGGACAGTGGCGGCGAACGCGCTGCCGCCATGTATGGGCTGATCGGAACGGCCAAGCTTAACGGTGTCGACCCCGAGGCTTGGTTGCGCTACGTGCTGGCCCATATCGCCGACCATCCTGTGAATCGGGTGGACGACTTCCTGCCCTGGAACTGCGCCGACAAACTCCCCAGCGCTTGAACTCCGCTTCCCAGCGGTGTTGGGAACATCTTCGATCAAAGTAGCGCAGCGCTCAAGACGGCGCTGCCTTGACGCTTACAGCCATCCTTCCTCGGTGGCGACATAGGTGATGTCGCTAACCCAGGCCTCATTCGGCCGTGTCGGCGCGAAGGTCTGCTCCAACAAGTTCGGCGCCACCGGGAAGGCGTGCTTCGAATTGGTCGTCGCTTTGAACTTCCGCTTTTGCTTGCAGCGCAGACCCAGTTCCCGCCGCAGCCTTACGATGCGATCACGCCCTGCGTCAAAACCTTGTGCGGCCAGCTCTGGCTGCAAACGCAACGGCCCGTAGGTCTCGCGCGTCTGCGCATGGGCGGCCTTGATGGCGACCTTCAATCGCTCGTCATCTTGCCGTCGTTGAGATGGCGGGCGACCCACCGCTGCATAGAAGCCGCTGCGCGACACCGAAAAGACCCGACACAACAAGCCAAGCGGGTATTCAAGTCGCACCGATTTCATGAACGCGTACCGGGCAGCGACTCCCTCGCAAAGTACGCGGTGGCCTTTTTTAATACTTCCTTTTCCATCCGTTCGACAGCCAGTTCTTTGCGCAACTTGGCGACTTCCGCTTCCAGTTCGGCGACGCTACGGCTGCCTGGAGGCGCAGCAGCATCGGTACTACGTTTGGCGGCGCTTACCCAGTTGGCCAACGTCCCTTTGGGTATCGCAATCCGCTTGGCTGCTTCCTCAAGCGTCAAGCCTTGCGCCAGTACCAGCTTCACCGCCTCGGCCCGAAACTCTGGCGTGTATGTTGTTGATTTCATGATTTCACTCCCTTTGACAAGTTTATCAAATGGAAGTGTCCGAAAAACTCAGGTTACCTCATTGATCGCTGAAATCTCACGTGCTTGGGGCTGGATCGGAATTGATCCCGACGAAGTCGTTGCGGAAAACGACTTCGGAAATGTGATCGTCCGTGCAACCGATGGGCGATTTTGGCGGATCACCCCTGAAGATGGGACTTGCTGTGTCGTGGCTGAGAATCGAGCTGCGCTTGATCTTCTGCTTTATGATCAAGAATTCTTGCACGATTGGTATATGCGTGAGCTTGTCGGAGTCGCCCGCGAAAACCTCGGCGAGCTCTCATCCATGCGGAAGTACTGCTTAAGAATCCCTAGCTATCTTGGTGGCGCCTACGGCATGCCAAACTTGTCGACTGCGCCTATTCACGAAATCATCGGAATGGCTGGCGAGATCGCTCGTCAAACGCATGAACTTCCTGATGGCGCAAAGATTCAACTGAAGGTGGTCGATTGAAACAGCAGAACAATTCGGTCCAGCGGACGCGCTACAGCGGGCGACGCCCGCTTTCGCTTGCCGCTGAGCTTCAACGTTGGGCCACTAATCCATGACTTACGATCCAATTTCCGAAGTAGAAGATGAAGTGCTTTCGATCGGCGACGCTGTATAGTGTCGAACCTTCATTCGACGAAGGATTCGTCATCTGCATCGCGAGCGGTCCTGGTCATGACGATGACTGTCACCTATGGAGTCAACACGGTTTCTGGATCGAGTTTTCGCGATTCGAGGAACTTTGCGCCAGCGCACCACGTCGGATTCCTTGTGCAGAGGGCCACGCCATCCATGCGGCGCTACAGAAGGCCAGAATTTCTGCGGCACCTCCGCCAGTTGCGGGACTGGACGGTACAACGCACACACTTTGTATTGGCGGCTTATTCAATAAAGCCACATATAGATGGTGGTCGTACCTTCCGGAGGGCTGGGCTGATCTTTCGCCTATAGTTGGAACGCTGACCAAGTATGCCGTTGATGAACTCCGGAATATTCATGAGCGACAAACAAGATCTCAATGAACGAAAAATATGTCGATGAAAAGGCCCTGGTCGCTCGTGCTCGCAAGTGGCTTCCTTCTGAAGCAAGACGCACAGACGATTGGCTGATAGAACGTGGGTGGGACCAGTTAGATGACTGTCCTCATATTTGGGTTGAGGCATTCGCCGATCGGACGACTGAGGCGGCTCGTGCACAAGACTGGATCCTGGTGAAGGAGCATACTGAGTTCTTCGCGGCAGAATACCGGGATGGAAATGACGCAATTCGAAGAATAGTGGACGTTTCGTATGCGGAGAATTTGATGTGGGATCTTGATACTGATGCGAGGATTCTCGTGTGGCCGTTCGTTGCAAAAGATGTGCGCGAATTGCACGAACAGATTTGGGGGAAGAGTGCTAACTAAGGAGCTTCCGCAGTTCCCGGCCATTGTGACGCGGCGAGCAATTGGGGAGATGTATGCTGCCTATCATGAGTTTTTCCGCGATCAAATGCCATCGCATGTCTGGGAAGAACCAGTAACGACGTAGTATCGCAATCAGGGAAGTATCATGGCAGTCAAGCGCATGGATAACGTGGGTATTGTGGTGGCGAACCTGGATGCCGCCATTGCGTTCTTTACCGAACTTGGTCTCGAACTCGAGGGCCGCGCGCCAATTGAGGGGGATTGGGCCGACGGCGTGACCGGTTTACGCGGCATGCGTGTCGAGATTGCGATGATGCGCACGCCTGACGGCCATAGCCGGATCGAACTGTCCCGCTTTCTCGCGCCTGCGGTGGCAGCAGATCACCGTGTCGCGCCAGTGAATTCCCTTGGCTACCTGCGGGTCATGTTTGCCGTGGATGATATTGACGGCACGTTGACACGGCTCGGCAAGTTGGGGGCGACGGTCGTTGGTGAAGTGGTGACGTACGAGAATCTGTACCGGCTTTGCTATATCCGCGGGCCCGAAGGGATCCTCATCGGACTGGCCCAGGAGCTTGGGGCGAAGTGAGGCCCTGCCCCCCGGTGGTGCGTGCTAGAATTTTCCAAAAAATTAACCTGCCCGCACATGTCCCGCCGAAGCAAGTCCGCATCCTTACTGATCGTTTCCAGTCTCGCTCTGATCTCTGCTTGTAGCCAGAAGGCTGCCAGCGTATCCGATGACGATATCAGGGTCTCGAACCTTGAGCCGCTGCCAAGCATTGCAAAATCCATGATCGGGGAAGAGCGCCAGATCAAGCCGAGCGAGCCGGATTACGTTCCCGAGCCGATAGCGCAGTCGCTGAAGGCACAAGCTGCGAAGTGGCCAAAGGGAGAGAAAATCGCCGGCGCGCTTTCCTTCTGCTCCGGCGCTCTGGTCGCGAAGCGCCTTGGCGCGAAATCGGCCTGCGAAATTTATTCGATTGAGCCGGAACGTTCATGCATTGAGCAACATGGCTATGGCAAGAACTCCATCGGCCAGTCCTTGACGGCGGATCGCCGGGACTTGAATGGCGATGGCGTCAAGGACTATATCATCTCGGATCGGTACTACTGCTTTAGCCTGTCTGCAAACGCGGGCAGCGTGTACTTCGTCATGCTGTCGAATTCTAAGAAGGACTTCACGCTGGCATATGCGGATTGGGCGTCGTCAGGCATAGTTGTGGTTGACGACAAGGTCAAAGGCGAGCCAGTCCTCATCGAGCAGGCCGAAAAGTCTTATGGGAAGTTCTCGACGATCTATGAGCTACGCGATTCGAAATACGTCGCCAAGGCCTGCATTCTCAACGACGAAAAAGGCTATAGCGCATGCCCGCTTCGGGAGCCGCAAAGCGGTTTTGACTGAATTCATCGTGACTTACTCTATACTCGCCACGATTCCCACCTCGCGCTCCATTCTTGAATGACCAACATCACTGCTAATCAAGTCCCTCCACGAATCCTTCGACGGCAATCCCTGGCGCTGGTGCTGCTGGTGGCGAGCGGGGTCATTAATTACCTGGATCGTGCCACCCTAGCCGTGGCGAACGAATATATCCGTGCGGACCTCGGCCTGTCGCTAGGCGAGATGGGGGTGCTGCTGTCGGCATTCTCGTGGAGCTACGCCTTGTGCCAGCTTCCGGTCGGCGCGCTGGTCGATAAGGTCGGCCCCCGGTGGCTGCTTGGCATCGGCCTGGTGGTGTGGTCGGTGGCACAGGCTGCGGGCGGGTTGGCTTCGACATTTGGCTTCTTTGTGCTGGCGCGTATCGCGCTCGGGATTGGGGAAGCGCCGCAGTTTCCTTCTGCGGCGCGGGTGGTGAGCAACTGGTTCCCGCTGCGGTCGCGAGGAACTCCCACGGGCATCTACAATTCGGCGTCTCCTTTGGGCGTCGCCTTGGCGCCGCTGCTGCTGCCGCCATTGATTGCTGCGACGAGCTGGCACTGGGCGTTCTACGTCACGGGCGCGCTTGGCCTGCTGGCGGCAATTGTCTGGGTGAGCGTCTATCGCGATCCGGTGCGTGAGGAACTGAGCGCGGAGGAGCGCGCCTATCTGGAGGCAGGGGAGTCCAGCGAAGCCGCGCCGAAGACCAGTTTCGCCGCCTGGCGAGCCCTGTTCCGCCATCGGGTGACCTGGGGCATGATGTTCGGCTTTTTCGGCTCGGTATACCTGAACTGGGTGTACCTGACCTGGCTGCCCGGCTACCTGCGTACTGAGCGCCATATGGACCTGGCGAATGCGGGCTTTGCATCTGCCATACCGTTTCTATGCGGCTTTGCCGGCGCCCTGATCGCGGGCTGGGCTTCCGACCGCATTGTGCGTTTTGCGCGCACGCCGATATCGGGCCGCCGCAACGCGGTGGTGGTGGCCACGCTGGGCATGGTGGCGTTTACGATTCCTGCTGCGCTGGTGGAGAGTAATGTCGTGGCGGTGGCGTGCATCTCCATCGTGATCTTCCTTGCCAACGCTTCGTCGGCCTGCGCGTGGTCGCTGGCCACCGTGGCGGCGCCGCGCAGCCGTATCGCATCACTCGGCGCGATCCAGAATTTCGGCGGTTTCCTGGGAGGGGCGCTGGCGCCTGTCCTAACCGGCTATATCGCGCAAAACTGGTCCTTTGTTCCTGCGCTGCTGACCGGTGCAGGTATCGCCTTCCTTGGAGCCATGTCTTACCTGTTCCTGGTCGCGCAGCCCATTCCTGAAGAAGAGTGAAATGATTGATTGGTCCAAGCAGCATTGTGGGGCCCTTCTTACGTTCATAGATGTATTTCTAGGTATGGCCGGCGAGCTGATACTCAAAAGTCGAATCAAATGATCGAGCTACTGAAAGACGTGAATGCTCGATGTGGCTGGGATTGCGTGTTGACGTCGTATGACGGTTGGCGGATGCATTTCTTCAGCGGGTCATGCCCGGAATACGCAACACCGCTAGTCACATTTTCTGGCGTTTCCTACCTGTCATGCCCAATGGAGTTTCGTCACCCCGTTTTTCGTCTCGCCAGTACGTCCGAGCGAAATCTGATTGGGAGTCACGTACTGCTCGACGATACCGACTACGTCATCGCAATCGAGGCTGAGACAATGGCAAGCGATAAACCTGATGTCTATCTGATTGCAGCTCAATCGGGCGAGCTGGCATGACAGTTTTCAGAAATTGACGGGACTGTGGGTCACGCGTGATACGGAAGGCGACCGGCCGCATGATAATATTTGCCAAAAAGTTAACTGACGCGCACATGTCCCGAAGAAGCAAGCTCGCAACCATTCTAACGATCACCGGCGTCGCACTGGTCTGCGCCTGCAGCCAGAAGGCCGATGGCGTGTCGGATGAAGACATCAGGGTTTCTAACCTTGAAGCGCTTCCAGACATCTCGAACAGGTTGATTGGCAAGGAACGCCAGGTCAAACCCAATGAGCCTGATTACGTTCCCGAGCCGATAGCGCAATCGCTGAAGACTCAATTGGGCAAATGGCCAAAGGGCGAGGAACTGGCTGGTGCGCTTTCCTACTGCTCTGGAGCTCTGGTTTCCAACCGCCTTGGCGCGAAGTCGGCTTGCGATGACGGGTATTCGCCGAAACCGGAAAATTCATGTATCGAGAAGCATGGCTATGGCAGAAAGTCCATCGGCCAGGCATTGACCGCAGATCGCCGCGACCTGAATGGTGACGGCGTCAATGACTACATCATCTCGGATCGGTACTACTGCGATGGCCTTTCCGCGAACCAGGCCAACGTCTACTTCGTCATGCTGTCGAACTCGAAGAAGGATTTCAAGCTGGCATATGCAGACTGGGCGTCGTATGTCATGTACGTGGTCGACGACAAGGTCAACGGCAAGCCTGTCCTGATCGAATCGGCCGGCAAGTCGTACGGGACTTACTCGACAATCTTTGAGTTGCGCGATTCGAAGTACATGCCGAAGGCATGCGTTTTCCACGACGAGAAAGGCTATAGCGCCTGCGAGCTTCCAAAGCCGCAAAGCTGAAAGGAACGTCGATGCGAAAGGTCTCGTTTGCCCTGGTGGGGGCGCTGATTGGAATGGTTGCGGTGTCGTGCTGGATTGGTGGCGTCATTGGCTGGGAGCAGCGCGGGCAGTGGCCGGCGTGGCTGATTGTGCCGCTGGGCGTGGGCATGGGGCCGATGTATCTGGCCGGTGACTTGATGACACTCGCTGACGGCCGGCTGCATGACATGATCGCCTTGCCGCAAGCGCTTGCCGGAGGACTGGCAGGTGGTGGTGTGGGTTGGCTGATTGCCCGTTTTCGAAACTAATCGTGCTGGTGAGTAATTTTTTGTGAGAATTTGGAGTGGTGTTGGCGCGTACAATGTTGCGACCCTGTCCCTCTGCGCATGCCGCACTGCTGCAAGTTAAATGAAGACCCAGTTTTTTACCGCCTCCAGCCTTGACGGCTTCATCGCCACCGAAGACGACTCGCTCGACTGGTTGTTCCCGCTCGGCGATGTCAACGACAGCAGCTATCCCGAGTTCATTGCCCAGGTAGGGGCGATTGCGATGGGCTCTTCCACTTACGAGTGGATGCTGCGCAATGCCGATACGGTGGCGGCGCAAGTTGGTTCGCCCTGGCCATATACGCAACCCACCTGGGTATTTTCTTCGCGCACCCTGCCGGTCATTCCCGGCGCCGACCTGCGCTTCGTGAACGGCGATGTGCGCGCGGTACACGGCGCCATGCGTGAGGCGGCCGGCGGCAAGAACCTGTGGATCGTGGGCGGTGGCGACCTGGCCGGTCAATTCCATGATGCCGGGCTGCTGGATGAACTGATCGTGCAGGTCGGCTCGGTCACGCTGGGTCGTGGCAAGCCGCTGTTCCCGCGCCGCTTGACCAACCCGCCGCTGTCGTTGCAATCGGCGCGCAAGATCGGCTCCGGCATGGTGGAGCTGCGCTACCTGGTGCAAAAACTCTGAATTTATGCTGATCCGCCCTTATCAAACATCCGACTGGCAGGGAATCTGCCTGGTGCACGACGCGGCACGCAAGTTCGAACTGGAGGCCAGCGGTTTGGCCGATGCCTTCCTGACGCTGGAGGAAACCGGCGAGGAAGAGGGCTTGTTCGATGCCACTTTGCTGGTGGCTGAAGTCGACGGTGAAGTTGCCGGCTTTGCCGGTTTTACCGACGAGGAAGTTACGTGGGTGTACGTGGATCCCGCCCGCTATCGACAGGGAATCGGCCGCGCGCTGTTGGACGCGGTGCTGCACGCAGCTGGCAAGCCCTTGTCGCTCGATGTGCTGGTTGGGAACACGGCGGCGCTGTCCCTTTATCAAAGCGCGGGCTTCAAGATTATTGACACGATTAGCGGCAAGTTGGCGGGCAATGAGCAGTTCGCCGCGACGGCACATGTTCTTCATTACTCGAATTGATAGGCAGCTAGCCATGATCATGCGTTTCCTTGTGACCCTGTTTGCGTTGCTGATGCTGGCGCCGGCCCAGGCGCTCACCGTTGAAGAAATTGGTGGTGGTGCGGAACGCTTGCTGAAAGAGGGCAGGTTTGATGAACTGGATCGTCTCGCGTCTGAATATATCAGGCAGGACACCAGGCTGGTAGCCGGCAATTCGGCGCTCTATCATTTTTATGACACACTCGGTGGTTTCAAGGAGAGTGGCAATTTTGGCTTTGCAAGCACTATCCCTCGCGCTAGGAAGGATGAATTGCTGATGCGCTGGCTCGAGAAGAAACCGGAGTCGGTAGCCGTACGGTTGGCACTTGCCGAGTTTTGGACTATCGATGCGTGGAATACTCGCGGCGAGAAGGCTGCCAGCGATATCCCGGAGTCCGTCTGGAAGGCGTTCAGGTGGCGTATGAACCAGGCTCGCTTGTTTCTCGATCAGGTGAAGTCAAGGGATGATCCTCACTTCTACTACTTGCAGATCGACATAGCCAAGGGTCTGGATGATAAGGCGGCTATTGACGCGAATTTCGAGGCTGGCAGAAAACGCTTTCCCAATTATTTCCACTACTACTCGCAGCGCGCAAGCCTGCTGCAGGAGAAGTGGTTCGGCGATCCCGGGGAATTGCAATCCTATGTGCGGTCGCTTGCGGTGAAACCTGGTGGCGACGACGGTCTGATCGCCTATTCCTATGTGACCTGGGAGATGATGAAGTATATGGGTGGTAAGAGGGCCATGCAGGAGGTGGGCCTGCAATGGCCGGCTATCAAGGCTGGCTATGCTGCTCGAGAAAAACGCTATGGATTGCGCAACCGGGACTGGAATGTATTGTGCGTGATGGCCGTCACGGCGGGAGACCGGCCAGCGGCAAAAACTGCCCTTGCGCAGATCGGTACAAACTGGACCAGTGCTGCTTGGGGCAATCAGAAGGAATTCAATAAATGGGTGGATTGGATTCAAAGCGGTGATCCACAGCCATCAAAACAATAACTCAACTTAAATCAAGGGAACGACATCGTAGACCCGACACCCAGCAGAATCTGGGCGTGGTACAGGAAAAACTGAACTTCCTGGTGCATGCGCCGCGCATGGTGATCGACAAGCGAATTTTGCCCACCAAGGTGGAGATTTCGCATCAGGTCAACGGTCCCGCGCTGCTGACCAGCAAGCGTGGCGTGACTTTCCTGCGTTCCCGTATTGAGATCCTGGACCGTTCTGGTCGGGCTATCGGCTACTTCAAGTCCAAGTTGCGTCGAGTAACTTGAAGTTCCAGCCTTTCCAGACGCCCTTCACTTCGGCGGTCAACTGTTCGCGCATGTCGTAGACGAAGAAGTCGCCGTGCAGGCTGAAGAGCGTTAAGCACTGGCCGTGCCCAGCGACCCAGCGAGGCAGTGCATGCTAGACTTTGACGATCGATCAAGGAGGATTTTCCATGACTATTCGTCAACTTTCAACGGCATCGCTGGGTGCGTGTCTGTTGGCATTGGCGCCGGCCGCCTGGAGCCAGACGGCAGCGCCGGGGCAGCGCGAGCCGGCAGCGGAGCAGCCGGCAAAGGCCGCAGTGAAAATTGAAGCTTCCACTGCTGCGCGCAAGGCTACCGGGCTGCAGGAACCGAAAAAAGGGGGCGAACCGGCCCACCAGCCGGACCGGCGCGAAAAGGCGATGCAAGTCTCCGGCAGCCTGCAGAAGAAGACCAACGAAACGGCCAGCGCGGCCGCTTCCAACATGAAGTAAGGCCCGCGCTGTCCGGCCTTGTTAAAATCATGCCCTGAACCTCTTTTCGAGCTGGCATGAGTATCCAAACCGACAATTTCACCGAGCAGCGCATCATCGATGCCGCGCCATCCTCCCCGAACGAGGAGGCTATCGAGCGCGCGTTGCGTCCCAAGCACCTCGATGAATATGTCGGGCAGTCCAAGATCCGCGACCAGCTCGAAATCTTCATCTCGGCAGCCCGCAAGCGCAGCGAAGCGCTGGACCATACCTTGCTGTTCGGCCCTCCCGGCCTGGGCAAGACCACGCTGGCCAACATCATTGCGCGCGAAATGGGCGTCAACCTGCGCCAGACTTCCGGCCCGGTGCTGGAACGTCCGGGCGACCTGGCGGCAATCCTGACCAACCTGGAAGCGAACGACGTCCTTTTCATCGACGAGATCCACCGCCTGTCGCCGGTGGTCGAAGAGATCCTGTACCCGGCGCTGGAGGACTACCAGATCGACATCATGATCGGCGAGGGGCCGGCGGCGCGCAGCGTCAAACTGGACCTGCAGCCTTTCACCCTGGTCGGCGCCACCACCCCGCGCTGGCATGTTGACCAAACCCGCTGCGCGACCGTTTCGGCATCGTAGCGCGGCTGGAGTTCTACACCACCGATGAACTGGCGAAGATCGTCGCCCGCAGCGCCGCGCTGTTGAAGGCGAATATTGACGAAAACGGCGCGGTGGAAATCGCACGCCGTGCGCGCGGCACGCCGCGTATCGCCAACCGCTTGCTGCGCCGCGTACGCGACTATGCGGAAGTGAAGGGTAACGGCGACATCACGCGCGAGGTGGCCGATGCCGCGCTGCGCATGCCTCGACGTCGACCATGTGGGCTTTGACGTGATGGACCGCAAGTTGCTGGAAGCGGTGCTGTACAAATTCGGCGGTGGCCCGGTCGGCATCGGCAACCTGGCGGCCGCTATCGGCGAGGCCGCGGATACTATCGAGGACGTTTTGGAACCATACCTGATCCAGCAAGGCTTCCTGCAACGCACGCCGCGTGGCCGAGTCGCCACGGCGCAGGCCTACCAGCATTTCGGCGTCACGCCGCCGCGCGGCAACGCCAGCGGAGACCTGTGGGATGCGTAAGCTGGTAGCGCTGGGCGCGGCGGCGTTGGCCGCGCAAATCGCATCGGCAGCGGTGCCGGTTCAAGGGTTTCTCGATCAAGGCGACTTACCCGCACGATCCGCAAGCCTTCACCCAGGGCCTGTTCTTCAAGGACGGCTTCCTCTGGGAGAGCACCGGCCAGTACGGCGCGTCTTCGGTGCGCAAGGTGGAACTGGCCACCGGCAAAGTGCTGCAAAAGCGCGACCTGCCGGAGAAGGTGTTCGGCGAGGGCATTGCCCCGCATGGCGACAGCATTGTCGGCATCACCTGGATGAACCAGGCCGGCTATGTGATGGACCAGGGCAGCCTGGCCATCAAGGGTACTTTCAATTACCTGGGCGAGGGCGGTGGGGTTGACCAGCGACGGCGAACGCCTGTACATGAGCGACGGCACGCCGGAAATCCGCGTGCTCGATCCGAAAACCTTTGGCGAGCAGCGCCGCATCAAGGTCACGGTGGACGGCCAGCCGCTGGCGCAGATCAATGAGCTGGAGTGGGTCGATGGCCAGATCTATGCCAATGTCTGGCAGACGGACCGCATTGCCCGCATCGACCCGTTCAGCGGCCATGTGCTGGGCTGGATCGACCTGTCCGGACTGGCGGCGACCGCCAAGGCGGGCAGCGATGCCGACAATGTCCTGAACGGCATTGATGATTAT
>NZ_JBNZFX010000010.1:0-37144 GCF_050709955.1 Massilia eburnea | reverse complement strand
CAATTCCAGCGCGTCCTTGCCGTAGCGGCCACTCAGTTCCGTGGCCGGCTCGGGGTCCGGGCCGGATTCGCGCTCCGACAGCAGGAAGTGCGACATGGCCCCGATGCGCAGCCGGCGATGCCACAGCGTGATCGAGACACAGGACCCCAGCACCGTGCGGATGCGATAGCGCGCGTCGCCGACAAAGTACTCACCGGGCAGCAGGTAGACTTCGAAAGCGGCGCCGGTTTCCATGTCACTCCTTGCGATAGATTGCCGGCGCGACGTTGCGCACCGGCAGTCCCATGTCGTGCAGGCTTTCCGAATGCCCGATATACAGCTGGCCTCCCGGCCGCAGGTAGTCAAGCACCCGCTGCGCCACCCGGCGCTTGGTTTCGGCGTCGAAGTAGATCAGCACATTGCGCAGGAAAATCACATCAAACTTGCCCAGCGACGGCAGGCGCGCGGCATTGAGGTTGATCTGGGCGAACTCCACCGCACTCACGCAGCACGCGCGACACCAGCAATGTGCCGTCTTCGACCTCGATGCCCTTCAGGCAAGAAACGGCGCAGGTATTCCGGCGGCACATGGGCGGCGCGCGTCATCGGATAATGGCCCTGGCGTGCCGTCTCAAGCACGCGCGCGCTGATGTCGGAGGCCAGCACTTCCCAGCCTTGCGCCGGCAACAGGTCGGCCAGCACCATGGCGATCGAATAAGGCTCCTCCCCAGTGGAGCAGGCCGCACTCCAGACGCGGAATGGCGCGCTGTCCTGCTTGCGCTCCCTCAGCACGGAGCGTTAAATGCTCGAAATGGCGCATTTCGCGGAAAAAGTAGGTTTCGTTGGTGGTCAGCAGGTCGATTGCGATCTGGGTTTCCTCGGCGCGGCCCCGCCACTGATCAACTGGAAATATGAACCGTAGTTGTTGAACTGCAGGTGGTGCAGCCGCTTCGCGAGCCGCCCGGACACCAGCGGCTTTTTGGCGTCCGATAGCGAGATCCCGGCCGCTTCGTGGATGAAACGCTGGAATTGCACGAACTCGCGGTCCGTCAGGGAACGACCGGCTGCATCAATTCACATCTCCCGCCATGGCAGGCAATTTCGGGCACGTTCAGCACTGACTCCAGGTTGACCAGGATCACGAATTTTCCGTTGACCTTGCCGATTCCTGTGACGAAATCATTGCGCAGCCCTGCTCCAAAACTGGGCGGCGGTTCGATTTGTCCGGCATCGATGTCGAGCACCGCATTCACCGCGTCGACCAGCAGGCCAAGCACCTGCTGCTCCGGCGCCGCGCCATTTTCGACTATGACGATGCAGCTGCGCCGCCGATGGCGCCACCGGCGCGCCCGAAACGCGCCGCCAGGTCCAGCACCGGCACCACGGCACCGCGCAGGTTGATCACGCCGCGCACACATGGCGGCATCATCGGCACATCGGTCACGCCACCGTACTCGATGATCTCGCGCACGGCAAGTATGCCCAGCCCGAACGTTTCCTGGCCCAGGCGAAAACTCAGGTACTGGTGTTCCGCTTCCATGCCTGGGCCTCAAAATCGTGTGAAGTTGCTTTCATCCAGCGGCGGCACCCGCGCCAGGCGGCGCTGCGCGGCACGCTGGCTGGGGGGGCGGCTTCGCCTCATCGTTTGCGGCGCGGCGCTTCGTCCTGTGTGACACGGAAGAAGCGTATCAGCTGCTGCAATTCCTCCGCCTGGCTGCTCATTTCTTCGGCAGTGGACGCCAATTCCTCCGCACCGGCCGCATTCTGCTGCGTGCTCTGGCTCAACTGCCCCATGGCCATATTAATCTGGCTTACCCCGGAGGCCTGTTCTGTCGAGGCGGCGGCAATTTCCTGAACCAGGCGTGAGGTCTCCTCGATCGCCGGCACCATGGCTTCGAGCAAACTACCCGCCCGTTCCGCCACCTGCACACTGCCGCAGGCCAGCTCGCCGATTTCCTGTGCCGCCACCTGGCTGCGCTCGGCCAGCTTGCGCACTTCCGCCGCCACAACGGCAAAACCTCGTCCGTGCTCGCCGGCGCGCGCCGCTTCGATGGCGGCATTCAGCGCCAGCAGGTTTGGTCTGGTAGGCGATATCGTCGATGATCACGATGCGCTTCGCTATATCGCGCATGCACTGACCGTACTGCGCACCGCGTCGCCGCTTTCCCCCGCCTCTCCAGCCGCCTTGGAAGCGGTGGTGTCGGTAACGCGCGCATTGTCCGTGTTCTGGCCGATCGAGGCGCTCATCTCTTCCACCGAGGCGCTGGTTTCCTCGACGCTGGCCGCTTGCTGGCTGGCCGCCTGCGACAGCGATTGCGCCGTGGCGCTGACCTGCTCCGAGGCCGCCGCCAGCGCCAGCGCACCGTTGCTCACCTCCGATGCGACGCCTGACAACTTGTCCACCATCTGCTTCATTGACGCCAGCAGGCTGCGTTCATCCCCTTTTCTCAGCTGGATTTGCACCGCCAGGTTACCGTGCGCGACCTCCTGCACGATATGGGCGGCGTAATCCGGCTCGCCACCGAGCTGTCGCAACAGCCCACGTATCATCCACATCGACAGCAAGATGCCAGCCAGCAGGCCGCTGCCCAGCAGCGTGGCATTGGTGCGCATGGTGGCCGCGGTTTGCGCCATGGCCGCCTCGTATTCCTCGCGCGCCACCCGCTCCTGCAATTCAACCACCTTTCCCATGGCCGCCAGCACAGACCGGAACTGGACGTCGGCGGCCCGCGCATCTTCCAGGGCTTCTCTATGCTTGCCGGCGCGCGCCTTCTGGATAATGGCGCCGCGCACATCCTGCCAGCCGTTCCACGCCACCGTGTACTGCGCGGCCAACTGCTGTTCTTCCTGCGTCAGGGAAGTGCCCATATACGCGTTCCAGTTCTTGCGGATCAACTCCTGGTGCGAGGCATCGCCTTGCTGGGCCGCTTCCACCTCGGCCAGGCTGCTGGCAGCGGCAGTCATCACCATGCGGTGCCGGGTGCGCAGCATGTATTCATTCACCTTGCCCAGATAAATCAGCGCCACTGTCCCGGTCTTCGTAAGTCGCTTTCAGGCGCGCGTTGCTGAATTCCATGCCACGCATGCCGGCATAGCCTATGCCGGCCATCATCGCCACCAGCACCCCGACCAGCAGGCCAAGGCGCATCCCAACCGTCAGTTTTCGCTGCATCGTCTCGCTCCTATGCTGCCAGGTTTCCGGCTTGTCTAGCCTGTAGTAGCTTGAGCAGGGCCGGTATGTCCAGAATCAATGCCACCTCGCCGCTGCCGAGCACGGTCGACCCGCTCAGGCAGGAGATGCCGCTGAATACAGGGCTGAGCGGCTTGATCACCGCCTGGCATTGTCCCCTGCAGGCCATCAACCACCAGGCCTGCGCGCTGGCCGGCATGCCGCACCACCAGCACGCTTTCGCGGCGCGGCGTTGCGCCGTGCAGGCGGAATAGTTCGCGCAGCGCCGCCGTTGGCAGCACTTCGCCGCGCAAGTCGACAAAGCCGCGCTCGCCCTCACGTTCATATTCCACGCATTCTTCTATCGCGCCGAGCGGAATGGCGAAGCGTGAACTGCCGACAGTGACCAGCATGCAGTCCATGATGGCCAGCGTCAGCGGCAGGCGCACCCGCACCGTCGTGCCGCGCCCTGCTTCGCTGTCGATGGTGATGCTGCCGCGTAGCGCCTCGATATTGCGCTTGACCACGTCCATGCCGACCCCGCGCCCCGACAGGCTGGTCACCGCGCTGGCGGTGGAAAACCCGGGCTCGAATATCAGCGCGAACACTTCGCTGTCGCTCGGCCTGTGCTCCGGCTCGAGCAAGCCGCGTTCAATGGCACTGGCAACGATGCGTTCGCGCTGCAGGCCGCCGCCGTCGTCCCCTACCTCGATCACGATGCTGCCCGAGTCATGGAAGGCGTTCAGGGATACGGTTCCCTGCAGAGGCTTGCCGCGCTGGCGCCGCACTTCGGGTGCTTCAATGCCATGGTCGATGGCGTTGCGCACCAGGTGGGTCAAGGGGTCGCCGATGCGTTCCACCAGCGTCTTGTCCAGTTCCACCTCTTCACCACTCAGGACGAGACGGATATCCTTGCCGATTTCGCGCGCCACATCGTGCACCACCCGCTGGAAGCGGTTGAAGGTGGCCCCGATCTTCACCATGCGCAGTTGCAGGGCGCTGTCGCGCACCTGTTCTACCAGCTCCGCCAGCGCCAAGGTGCTGTCCTGCAGGTCGGCATCCTTGAAGCGGCCGCCGATCATCTGGGTGCGCGCGCTGGCGATGATCAATTCCCCCACCAGCGTAATCAATTGGCCAAGGCGCTCGGCATCGACGCGGATGGTGCGGCTTTCGTGCTGGCGGGAGTTGGCCGCCGCTCCGCCGGCAGGCTCCAGGGGCGGAGGATGCGGCAGCGGGCGGCGGCGCTGCCGGCACCACTGTTCCAAGCGCGCTGGCCTGCAGCACTTCCGCGATTGCCGCGCCGTGCAATGGCACCGTTTCTGCCAGGCGCTGGAAGTCTTCATTGCCGCTGCCCGGCGGCAGCAGGCGAATGGTGCATTCGTCGTGCAGGAACTCGAATACTTTGCTGATGTCTTCGGCGTTGGCCGCGGTGTCCAGGACGACTTCGAAACCGACGATAGCAGCTTTGCGGGTCCATCTGCTCCGGCGGCGGCAGTCCGGCGTCCACCGTGGCCAGCGCCACGATGCGGCCAAGGCGGCCAAGATAGGCGATAAACGAGGCCGGATCCATCCCCTGCCGGAAGACGTCGCGTCCAAAATCCAGCGATACCAGCCAGCAGCCGCTTGGGCCGGCGTCGGTGCCGATGCTAAATGCCGGGAGCGCGGCCGGCATCAGCACCAGCCCTGGCGCGGGGACGAGATAGGCATGCAGCGCATCCAGTTGCGGGCGGCAGCGTTCACCAAGATCGCCGTGGCCGCCTCGCTCGACATCGCGCACCATCGCACCGATCTGGTCGGCGCAGTCCAGCAGCAGCGCCACCAGTTCGTCGTCGAGCGGCCGCGTACCGTTGCGCACCTCTTCCAGCACGCTTTCCACCGCATGGGTGAACAGCACAATGTAGTCCAGCCCAAATAGGCCGGCCGTGCCCTTGATGGTGTGGGCGGAGCGAAAGATGGCGTTGACGGCTTCCTCGTGCGCAGAATGCTCGCCAAGCTTCAACAGGCCAGCCTCCATTTCGGCCAGCAATTCCCCCGCCTCGGTGACAAACGCCTGCAAGCCTTCGTCCAGGTCCATGGGGAATGCCTTCCTATTGGATGCGCAGCAGCTCGAACAGCGAGGCGACAGCCGGGCTGGGGGCGACCAGCTGCAACTCCTTTTGGCCGGCTTGCGCGGCGCGGCGCGCCATCAGCAGGAGCTGCGCGCCGGCCGTGTCGATCTCGGTGACGCCCGCCAGGTCCACTTCCAGCGCCTGCGACTGGGCAAGGCGTGCCAGGAGCACGTCTTTCAATTCCTGCACGCGCCGGATCGTGAGGTCGCCTTCAATGAAGAGCAGCGCCGGCGGCTGGATGCGCTGTGGGCTCATGCGCCAATCGTATGCCCATGCCCGGTGACTGGCAAGCCCGCTGTGGAGTTGCAATACGTCACTATTCTCGTAATTGCTTAGACCGGCGCGACGGATCGGCGGCAATGGCGGCTGCGGTAAATGGCAGTAATGGCAGGTGCTTTTCCGCGTACAGCGGCAACTGGTCGGCATAATGCGCCGAGCGCGGATCGGTGGACTGGCCATACACCAGCAGGCCGCGCGCCAGCGGCCCGTTTTCGTCGAAGCTGACCAGGTGGATATAGCTGGTGCCCCAGGTAACGCGTTCGTAGCCCGATGCTCCCAGCACGCCGGCCATATGGATCGAGTTGTAGCTGCCATCGATATCGCCAATCGCACCGTGAATAGGGAAGCGCTGGCCATTGCGCGGTTCGACCTGGAACTCGGCCAGGCGACCGTCAAAGGGCACGCCAAGCTGCTGCAGGCGCAACGCCGCATCCTTCAGCGCCGCCAGCATGGCCGGAATTGCTGCCGGCGCCAGGCCGCGCGGCGAGTGCAGCGGATCGGCCACATCGAATGCCAGCGACCAGATTCCCGGCAGCTTGGCCGCGCTGTTCCAGAACTCACGGAACAGCACCGCGCCGCGGCTATCCAGCTCCGCCTTGCGGTCCCACTGCGCCAGGGCGGTGCATGCCTTCAGCAGCAAAGCATCAGCACCGGCCATGCAGGCCGGGAGCAGTTCCGGCAGCACCAGTTCCGCCGCCAGCACGCGGTTGCTGAACATCAGCGCCTGCAGGTCCTGGGGCCCAACCTGGCCGCGCTGCGCCAGCAGTTCTTCGATCCCGATAAAGCCGCTGCGTGTACGCAGGTGCTGCGCCACGCCCACCGGGCCGTACAAGGGCGAATATCCAAGCGGCGTCGGCCCGACCAGCGGTTGCCGCGCATTGGTGATCCAATAGCCGTCATTGGAATTTGCCACGTAATCCGAGCGCAGCATGGACGGTGCGTTGGCACCGCCGAAAATGCCATCCGGCGTGCCGTCGTCGTCACGCCCCCAGGCGCAGGAGGAGCGCGAGCCATCGAACATCAGCAATGCCGCCAGCAACAGGCAATCGCCGCCGAATTTGTCGGCTCCCTGGTGCGGCACGACGCTGGCATCGACGTACAATGCGCCGCCGTTGCGATCCGCCGCCACCGTATTTACCCAGGGCAGGCCAACCAGGCGCTCGAGCTGCTGCTTCAACTCTTGCACGCTGCCGGCGCGCCCCATCGCAAGCCACTGCTCCATCGAGCGCGTATTGTTGCGATTCGGGTCGCCCAGCACCAGCAGGCCGCCCTGCCCCTGTGGGCTGCCTGGTATCGCCATCACCGCACCCAGCTTGCTGAAGTAGAAGGCTTTGCTCTTTTTCAGCAAGCTGCCGTCCGGCTGCAGCACTTCGATCGCCGCAGTACGGGTTTCCAGCCATATCGGCGCGCCGTCGACCAGGTAGCGCATCGGATCGGAGCCGTCGCGCGTCAGGCGGAATGTCGTGAAGTGCACGGCCTTGGTCACGGTATGGGTCCAGGCCAGGTCCTTGTTGAAGCCGATGACCACCAGCGGCAGGCCGCCCAGGCTGACGCCCATTGCATCGTAACTACCCGGCACCGTGATGTGCAGTTGGTAGAAGCGGTCGGTGCTGGTCCACGGATAGTGCGGGTTCCCGAGCAGGATGCCGCGGCCGTTGCTGCTGGCTTCCTTGCCGATTGCCAGTGCGTTGCTGGCCATCGCACCCTGGGCAGGCATCGCGAAAGGCTCGCTGGAAGGCGGCGCATCCACAGGGCCGTCCTGCAGCGCCAGCGTGGCGTTGCCACTCACGTCGCGCGCGGCGGCCACGATTTCGGCCGCGAATACTTCGCCGGTGGCATGCAGCGCCTTCTCCGCGATCAGGAGCATCACATCGTCGAAGCTGATCGGCTTGACCCAGGCCGCGTTCCGGCAGGCCTCGGGCAGGCGCCCGCCATGCTCGCGCAGGTAGCGGTTGTAGCCGGCGGCATAGCCGCGCAGCAGCTGCCGGATCTCGCTGGAACCGGCGGCATATCCCGCTCGCAGCTTCTCGACATCCAGGTAGCCTTTGAAAAAGAAGTCACTGTCCTCATTGCGCAAATCCATGAAGTCGAGCGCGGCGCCATATTCGCCGTTGAGGGGCTTGGTGGCACGGGCGTCCGGGCCAAAGTAGCGCGAACGTTCGCCGCGCACCGTAAGGAAGCTGTCGGCCAGCATGCAGATATTGTCTTCAGCGAACGAGTAGGCCAGGCCATAGCCCACGCCGGCGAAATCCTTGGCCTGGATATGCGCCACACCGTAGCTGGTGCGGGTGACTTCGGCGGCATATTGCGGTGCTGGGGTGTCGCCGTTACTGCCCTTGCCACTGCAGGCAGTCAGGAATATGGCCGCACATGCGGCCAGCAGTTGCGCTTTCATGGTCTGCCTCCCCGGAAGAAAAGTGCACGCTTCCATGATCTACGCGGCATTTCTACGACAGTTGAGGCAAATCAAATCGGTACACAATCGTGCGAAACCAATAATCTGCTAAGATTTTTGACAAATGCACCCGCCCCGGGTGCATTTTTTTTTGCGCAAAGGAGCAGTCATGAAGAGATTCACCCCAGCCGTACTGGCAGCAGGACTCTTTGCAGCTAGCGCAGCAAATGCAGCCCCCACCTGGATCACCCTCGGCGACGCCGCTTACGCCAAGTTGCAAGCCGCAGCGCCGCAAGCTGTTGCGAAGCAGAGCAAGCAAGGCCTGGGCAAGGAGAAAGTCCATCTGGTGCAGGTCGACGAAGAAACCATGTTGAAACTGTCGGCCGCCATCCACAAGGAACTGAAGCGCTGCGGTGGTTTCATCGTGCATGCCAGCGAAGCGGAAGGCCGCCAGGCACTGTCCAAGGCCGGCACCGTGCAGCCGCTGGCATTGGCGGTGACCCGCCCAAGCTACGCGATCGATAACCAGACGACCGTCAACGGCATCCTGCCGGCGCTGCAGGCGTCGAACATCGCGCAGACCATCACCGACATGTCGAACTTTGCGAACCGCTACTACCGCACCACCAACGGCGCCAATGCCTCCAACTGGCTGGCACAGAAGTGGACCAGCATGGCGGCCGGCCGCAGCGACATCAGCGTGACCCAGTTCACGCACTCGGGCTACAACCAGAAATCCGTGATCATGACCATCAATGGCACCGACAATGGCTCCGAAGTCATTGTCATGGGCGGCCACCTGGATAGCATCAATTTGAGCGGCAACGGCGAGACCTCACGTTCGCCGGGCGCCGACGACGACGCCTCCGGCATCGCCAGCCTGACCGAAGCGGTACGGGCCATGATCGCTGCGGGCTACAAGCCACGCCGTACCATCAAGATCATGGGTTACGCAGCGGAAGAAGCCGGCCTGCTCGGCTCCAAGGATATTGCGGCCAACTTCAAGGCCAACAACATCAACGTGGTCGGCGTCATGCAGCTCGACATGACCAACTACCGCGGCTCGGCCAAGGATGTCTGGATCTACACCGACTACACCGACAGCCAGCAGAACACCTTCCTGGCCAACCTGCTGTCAGCCTATATGCCAGCGGTTACAGTTGGCTATAGCTCCTGCGGTTACGCTTGTTCTGACCATGCCTCCTGGCAGAACCAGGGTTTCCCGGCCTCGATACCGTTCGAGACGCTGATGGGTGAAGACAATCCCTATATCCACACTGCCAACGACACCCTGGCCAACTCCGACAGCCAGGCCAATCACGCCCTGAAATTTGCGCAACTGGCCGCTGCCTATGCGGTGGAACTGGGTAGCGACGGTCCTGTCATCGTTCAACCGGACACTGTGGAGAACTTCAGCGGTAGCCTGACCCGGAGCCAGAAGAAGACCTTCGGCCCGTTCAAGGCCGGCGTCGGCACCTTCAAGGCTGAAACCACCGGCACCGGCGACATCGACCTGTACGTACGCAAGGGTTCCGTGCCGACCACCAGCAGCTACAGCTGCAAGTCGGACGGCTCCAGCGCGACCGAGAGCTGCAGCACCAGTGTCACGGCCAACGGCGATGTCTACGTCATGCTGAACGGCTACACCGCAGGGAACTATAACCTGAAGGTAACCTACAAGCCGCAGTAATCAGCGCAAGCTGACCGTCTGCCGTTTCCAGGCCGGGTCCTGCCACTTGTAGAAGGTGGACAGCGATTCCGGCCTGTCTGCGCCGCGTTCAATCGCCAGCGTGGCGATGTCAAGCAGCTCGAAGCTGCGGCGGAACTTGCCCTCGGCGCGCACTTCCCGCGCCGCCAGGACCTTGGCGGTACCCGGCACCCAGCCCGCGAATTCCGCGTAGCCGATATCCGGATCGCTGGAGGCAGGCGGCAACACGTCCACCACCCAGCTTTCTCCCTGGCGGCGGAACAGCCACATTTCGCGCCAGCCATCCAGCGGCTGCACCGCCAATGCCAGCGCCGTACCCTGAGGATGCGCGCGCGCGGATGCCGTCCACGCCACGCCCCAGGTGCAACGGCTCGCGAGCTGCTTGCCTGCGCCTTGAAGGCTGACGCAGGTTTCGCCCGGCCGGCCGGGGGACGCAGTGACTGCCAGCTGGGGCGCCGCCACCTTGCCTTGCAGCGGCACCGGCTCCAGCGCCCAGCGCACCGCGCCAACACGCACGCCCGCTTCCGCATAGGCGGCATTGTCTTCATCCGCCAGCGCGGACTTGTCGATTGCCGCCAGCGCCTGTTCTGCGCGGCCGGCTGCCTGCGATCCATCTTCTCCCTTGCGCGCACGCTGGAAGGCAACGCTCGACCAGACCGCGGCACGCCGCATGTGGATACGATTCTTCATATGCTCCGGCAGGCGCGCCAGGTCCACCGTGTCGAGCAATTCGGCGCGCCAGCGGTCATGCTCTGCGCGCTGTGCAACACCCAGCGCCGGATCGATGCAGGCGCCGTTGCTCAATGCCAGCGCGGCCCGGTAGCGTTGCTCGGCGCTGGCCGACGCTGCCAGCACACGGCGGAAAGCATCGCCGTCGTAGCACACCCGAACCTTGCCGTCATTGTCGTAGCTGCGCATCGCCACTCCGTAGCTGGCCACCACTTCCAGGTGGGCGGCAAGCGCGGTCTCGGCCTGCGGCGCCAGCTTGGAAGAAGCGCGCGACGCCAGCCGTTCGGCCATGCTGCCGATGGCGTCGAACGGTTCGGCATCGATCGCTTGCGGCGCAGCTGCCTTCAGGTAGGCCGCCCCGTAGCTGATGCCCAGCGCCTCGGCGCCCGGCGTATCGCGCAGGAAGCGCATCACCGCCAGCAGCTCCGGAGCGGCCGCAGGCTGCAGGTCGACCTGCCGCACGCGCGCCGCGCGCACATACCCGGCACGCTCGCGTCGATGGTCGTACACCTGCAGGAAATCACCGCGGGTGCCACGCACTTCAAGCGCATCGCCCTGCCACAGCACGGCCTGGGCCTGGGCCGAGTCGCGCGGCGCCGCACGCAGCGGGAGCTGGTCCTGGGTGACGATGGCCAGGGCCAGGGTGGCGGCAAGCGTCGAAACGGCCATGATTATTCTCCAGCGTTGGCAGCAATGCGCTCGGTGTGCGCGGTCTTCGGAGCGCCGACCAGCGTCGAACCGATGAAGCCACCGTCAGCCGGCGGCGGGGCGATGATGACCGATACCTTGTCCGACAGCTTGTCAGCCATGGTCTTCTGGATCAGCAGCGGGTGCTTGCTCAGCAGCTCGCCGTCGCGCTCCATCTGGGCGCTGGCGACCTTGCCCACCAGTTCCTGGCGATAGGCTTCGGCGTCCGCCAGCTTGCGGCGCGAATCGGCCTCGCCGGCAGCTTCGATGATGCGCGCCTGGGCATTGCCTTCCGAGGTCTTGATGCGGGCGGCCTTTTCCGCTTCCGCTTCCAGTTCGCGCTGCTTCACCTGCTTCTCCTTGAAGGGCAGCACATGGCGCATGGCTTCCTCCTGCGCCCTTGCCGCAATCACCTGCTCGGACGCGGCAGCTTCGGCAGCCTTTTCACGCGCCACCTTTTCGGCCTCGGCTTCCAGCGCGGTCTGGCGTACCAGTTTTTCTTTCAGCTCCAGCGTATAGCGCATCTTTTCGGACGCCAGCTCCTCGGCCAGCAGCTTTTCCATGCCGGCCTTGAAATCTTCCGGCAACACGACCTTGCCGATGGTGACGCTGCGCAGCACAAGACCATCGGATGCCATTTTTGGCTTCAGTTCGGCCTCGATAGCCTGCTGGATTTCAGCGCGCTTGGAAGAGAAGATTTCGCGCACAGTGTAGCGCGTCAGGATTTTGTAAATGACGCCCTCCACATCCGGCGCCACTACGTCGCGGGAAATATCGGCCGGCAGTTTGGGGGCGATTTGGGCAAGGCGGGCTTGGTCAAGGCCGTAGCGCACCGAAATGTCCAGGCCCAGCGACAGGCCTTCACCGGACTGGAACGGTGTTTCGCCGGCCGCTGCCGGGCGATAAGTCTGGTCGCGCAGGGACAGAACGCGCAATTCATGGATACCAGGCAGGTCCAGCGCCAGGCCTTCATGCACAATCGAAGTATCGCCGGTCAGGTGGTTGGTACGCACAGCCACTTCGCCGCGGCCAACCGTATGCATTGGAGGGAACTGGTACAAGCCGTAGGCGGCGGCGCCGGTCACGGCGAGCAGCACGGCGCCTTTGCGGGCGCCGGAAGGGAAACGAATGCTGCTGGCAGCACGGCCGAGCGTCGAGCGAATCGCCTGCAGCATCGTACTGATCCGGTTGTTCATGATGATTGCCTTTCTGTCTGGTGGGCCCGGCACAGCGCCGGTACAGCAATCTTCCTGCCACTTGCCGCGAACGTTCAATGCTGCCGCCGGCCCACTCCCTTCCGGCTTGTGAAGAAAAATTCACGCCGGTCGCCAGGCTTTTCGGTAATACTTCCTGCATGACACGCGTAGCCATCATTGAAGACGATCTCCCCACTAGCAACCAGCTCGCCGGCTGGATCGCCGCAGCCCGCCCTGGCATCCAGGTCGACCAGTGGTTCAACCGCGACGACGCCGAGGCGGCCATAGCTCGCGAGCGTTATGACCTGGTCGTGCTGGATATTGAACTGGGCCGGGAACGCCATGCCGGCGTGGCCATCATCAATGCCATCAACAAGCGCCATGCGACGCCGGTACTGGTGGTGTCGGCTATGCCGGCCGCGATCTACCGCTCGATCATGAAAGCGCTGGATGCCTGGGACTACCTGCAGAAGACCACCTTCGAGGAAGCGGATTTCATCGACACCTTCCTGGAAATCCTGCGCGCAGCCAAGGACAGCAAGCCTGCCACCCCGGCCAGCGAACTGGCCATGGACCCGCTGCGCCAGCGCACGCCAACCTGGCGTGGCCAGCGCATCAACCTGCCGCTGACGGCGCAGCGCATCCTGGCAGCACTGTTCGAGCGGCGTGGACAGGTGGTGTCCTATGAAGACCTGTTTGAAGTGGTGAAGAGCGGCCGCAACCGCGACAATATCCGCAAGCATGTCAGCACCATCCGCGATGCCTTCCGCGAAATCGATCCGGGTTTCGAGTGCATCGAAAACATTCCGATGCGAGGCTTCCGCTGGACCGACCACGCATGAACCCTTTCTCCCTGCTGACGCCTTACCGCCTGCGCATCGTATTGCGCATGGCGTTTCCCCTGTTAGCCTTGGCGACCCTGGGCTTGGCAGTCTCGGTGCTGCAGCAGGAAAAGCAGCTCAGCTACCAGGCTTACGAGAATTCCTTCTACAAGACGCGTGAACAGATTGCGGCCACGCTGCGCCATCCAACCGGCCAGCTCGCCCTGCTGAATCCCGCTGCTGGCCGGAGTCCAGGCCTGCATCCAGTGCTGCTGCCTTACGCAGCCCTGGATTTCGACGACCAAGCCAAAGTCCAGCAAGCCATTTCCATGGCCGGCTGCGCCGCACAGTATGGCGACAAAGGCACGCTGTGCATCGGCATCGGCAACAATCCCTGGGCCGGCGGCTTTATCTACGTCGCCGGGACCTTCCACGCCCCGCCGCTTGCAGCGCATCCCCTGCGCGAGGAGTCGATCGACCAGGCCCACCGTGTCGAGGTGAAGGTGAGCCTGCGTGGCCAGGAATACCATTGGATTGCGCCGTTTGAACAGACCGGCGACCCGGCTGGCGGTGGCATACGCGGACGGC
This sequence comes from Massilia eburnea, assembly GCF_050709955.1. Taxonomy (GTDB): domain Bacteria; phylum Pseudomonadota; class Gammaproteobacteria; order Burkholderiales; family Burkholderiaceae_D; genus Rugamonas; species Rugamonas eburnea_A. Next base: position 23,485 of record NZ_JBNZFX010000010.1, on the reverse strand, counting down.
TGACCGGCTACACCGCAGCCGACGCGGGCAGGCCGCACGCCCGCCCAGTCAAGGACTTCCGCGGCTGGATTTGGCAAAGCCCGGTGTGCGCGCCAGATGCCGCGCCTGATTGCGCGCACAGCACCTTCTTCTCGGTACGGCTGCCTGTCGGCGTGCTGCAGGATGCGCTGTTCGCCAAGACCAAGCCGACCTGGCCGCCGCAAGACCTGGCGAACATTGACGTCAGCGTGGCGGTACTGCCGCCGGGTGAAGGCCCTGCCCTGTTGGACACCACGCGCGACCGGGCTACGCCGCTGTTTTCATTGCGCGACCTGGAGTCGCTGCTGCTGCCGGGCGAGACGCTGCGCATCCGCAACGATCAAGGCAATGAAGTGCTGTCGCTATCGGCAGCCAGCAGCGGTAGCGACCAAAGCTGGCATGCGCTGCTTACGCTGGTGCGGCACCTGCCGGTGGACACCACGGTCAAAGCATTGCAAACGCGCGCCAGCGTGCCAACTCCTCTCGGCAACTTCGAAATTGAATTGAGCGGAGATGCGCGCAGCGTCAGCGACACACTGAGCGTGGTGGCCACCCGTGTGTCCTGGTTTGTCGGTGCCATTCTGGGCGCACTGCTGTTAGCCTGGCTGGTAGTCGAAGCGGGCATCATCCGCCCGATCAGCATTCTGACCAGGCGCGCCGACAAGGTGGCCCGCTCGGTCAAGACTGCAGGCGCGCTCGATGAATTCGACCTGTCGGACCTGCGCGGCCGCGACGAACTTGGCGTGCTTGCCAACTGCCTGCACGATCTGCTGCGACGTGTGCGTGAAGACGTCGAGAAGGACGCGATCCGCGCCGAACAGGAACGCGATATGTGGCACGCCGTCGGCCACGAGATCATGTCGCCGCTGCAATCGCTGATGGCACTGCACGGCGGCGAGCATGATCCAAGCGGACGATATATCCACCGCATGCAGCAAGCGGTGCGCGTACTGTATGGGCAAGCTTCGCCCAGCGAAGCCTTCCAGTCCACCACGCTGCAGCTCGAATCGCTGGATCTCGATGCCTTCTTGCGCGATGTGGCGGCCAACGCCCCCTGCGTCGGCATCGACGACGTGAGCTATCAGGGCGGAACGCCTGCCATGGTTCGCGCCGATCCCTATTCGCTGGAAGATGTGGTGACCCATATCCTGAACAACGCCAACCGCCACCGCACACCCGGCACGCCGATCATCATGACCCTCACGTCGGACGAGCGCACAGCAAGCCTCGCGATCCACAATCAAGGCGAATCGATCGCACCGGAGCTGATCGACAAGGTGTTCGAATACGGCGTATCGGGACAGGACGAAGGCGCCAACCGTGGCCAGGGCCTGTTTGTCGTGAAAACCTATATGGCGAAGATGGGCGGCACGGTCGCGGTGCGCAATGTGGATGGCGGCGTCGAGTTCGAATTGACGCTGCATGCCGCCGGAGCGCGCTGAGCATGATGCCTTCTGAAATGAAAGCAATATTGCAATAAAGACAATTGCCGAATAGTATCTGCTGTCGGCGTTATAAAACATATAACGCCGCATTGTCGATTCTATTTTTAAGGGAATTTCATGCGATTCTTAGCAATCGGCCTGTTTGCGCTGGCCGCGCCCGCCTTTGCCCAGACCGGTGTGTATGCCGACCTGACTGCCGGCCGTACTTCCGTTTCGTCCAAATATGTCGACGACAGTAACGATATCAGTTTCGGCGGCGCAATCGGCTACCAACTCAACATAAACCTGGGGTTTGAGATCTACACCCGCAGCCTCAGCATGAACCCATTCCGCGGCCTGCTGACCGAAGCGGGCTATTATCCGGATCGCCATTATGGCGTTGCGGTCCTGGGAACAGCACCGCTGGGGAATAAGTTCAGCGCCTACGGACGCCTCGGCGTAGGCCGCACCACGATGAAATCCAATCGTACCAGCCTGGCAGACAAGCGTGAAACGGATCCCGCCATCGGCGTCGGTGTGCGCTACGACTTCAACAAGACTGTTGCCGCTGAATTGGAAGCAACACGCCTGACAAAGAGCGACGCGACACTGATCACGGCCGGCGTGCGATTCCAGTTCTGAGGCGCTGCAAAAGCGAAAAGCCCGCTGGCATATGCCTAGCGGGCTTTTCTAATAAGAGCCTGACGATAACCTACTTTCACACTGGTTGCAGCACTATCATCGGCGCAAAGTCGTTTCACGGTCCTGTTCGGGATGGGAAGGGGTGGGACCGACTTGCTATGGTCATCAGGCATGACTTGTATGCACCCTGCTCGCTGAGCAAAGTGCGCAATCTGGAAGAAGTAAAGTTGGGTATCTCAAACACAGGCAAGTGCTGTATAACCGGCAAGGTTATAGGGACAAGCCGTACGGGCAATTAGTATCAGTTAGCTTAATGCATTACTGCACTTCCACACCTGACCTATCAACGTCCTGGTCTCGAACGACCCTTCAAAGAGCTCAAGGCTCTGGGAAATCTCATCTTAAGGCAAGTTTCCCGCTTAGATGCTTTCAGCGGTTATCTCTTCCGAACTTAGCTACCCGGCAATGCCACTGGCGTGACAACCGGTACACCAGAGGTTCGTCCACTCCGGTCCTCTCGTACTAGGAGCAGCCCCCTTCAAATTTCCAACGCCCACGGCAGATAGGGACCAAACTGTCTCACGACGTTTTAAACCCAGCTCACGTACCACTTTAAATGGCGAACAGCCATACCCTTGGGACCGGCTACAGCCCCAGGATGTGATGAGCCGACATCGAGGTGCCAAACTCCCCCGTCGATATGAACTCTTGGGAGGAATCAGCCTGTTATCCCCAGAGTACCTTTTATCCGTTGAGCGATGGCCCTTCCATACAGAACCACCGGATCACTATGTCCTACTTTCGTACCTGCTCGACTTGTCGGTCTCGCAGTTAAGCACGCTTATGCCATTGCACTATTAGCACGATGTCCGACCGTACCTAGCGTACCTTCGAACTCCTCCGTTACACTTTGGGAGGAGACCGCCCCAGTCAAACTGCCTACCATGCACTGTCCCCGATCCGGATTACGGACCAAGGTTAGAACCTCAAACAAACCAGGGTGGTATTTCAAGGTTGGCTCCATAGGAACTGGCGTCCCTACTTCAAAGCCTCCCACCTATCCTACACAGATTGGTTCAAAGTCCAATGCAAAGCTACAGTAAAGGTTCATGGGGTCTTTCCGTCTAGCCGCGGGTAGATTGCATCATCACAAACACTTCAACTTCGCTGAGTCTCGGGAGGAGACAGTGTGGCCATCGTTACGCCATTCGTGCAGGTCGGAACTTACCCGACAAGGAATTTCGCTACCTTAGGACCGTTATAGTTACGGCCGCCGTTTACTGGGACTTCAATCAAGAGCTTGCACCCCATCATTTAATCTTCCAGCACCGGGCAGGCGTCACACCCTATACGTCCACTTTCGTGTTTGCAGAGTGCTGTGTTTTTATTAAACAGTCGCAGCCACCAGTTTATTGCAACCTTTTCGTCCTTCCACAGTAAAGTGGTCAAACTACCGAGGCGTACCTTATCCCGAAGTTACGGTACCAATTTGCCGAGTTCCTTCTCCCGAGTTCTCTCAAGCGCCTTAGAATACTCATCTCGCCCACCTGTGTCGGTTTGCGGTACGGTCTCGTATGACTGAAGCTTAGAGGCTTTTCTTGGAACCACTTCCGATTGCTTCGTGCACTAGTGCACTCGTCCCAGTCCCTTGAATTACGCGCCCGGATTTGCCTAAGCGCCTTCTATGAACCAGAAACTGACTATTCCAACAGTCAGACAACCTTCCGCGATCCGTCCCCCCATCGCATCATACGACGGTGCAGGAATATTAACCTGCTTCCCATCAGCTACGCATCTCTGCCTCGCCTTAGGGGCCGACTCACCCTGCTCCGATGAACGTTGAACAGGAAACCTTGGGCTTACGGCGTGCGGGCTTTTCACCCGCATTATCGCTACTCATGTCAGCATTCGCACTTCTGATACCTCCAGCATCCTTCACAAGACACCTTCGCAGGCTTACAGAACGCTCTCCTACCATATCCTTGCGGATATCCGCAGCTTCGGTGACTGGCTTAGCCCCGTTACATCTTCCGCGCAGGACGACTCGATCAGTGAGCTATTACGCTTTCTTTAAATGATGGCTGCTTCTAAGCCAACATCCTGACTGTTTTAGCCTTCCCACTTCGTTTTCCACTTAGCCAATCTTTGGGACCTTAGCTGGCGGTCTGGGTTGTTTCCCTCTTGACACCGGACGTTAGCACCCGATGTCTGTCTCCCAAGCTCGCACTCAACGGTATTCGGAGTTTGCAATGGTTTGGTAAGTCGCGATGACCCCCTAGCCATAACAGTGCTCTACCCCCGTCGGTGATACTTGAGGCACTACCTAAATAGTTTTCGGAGAGAACCAGCTATTTCCAAGTTTGTTTAGCCTTTCACCCCTATCCACAGCTCATCCCCTAATTTTTCAACATTAGTGGGTTCGGTCCTCCAGTGCGTGTTACCGCACCTTCAACCTGGCCATGGATAGATCACTTGGTTTCGGGTCTACACCCAGCGACTAGCGCCCTATTCGGACTCGATTTCTCTACGGCTCCCCTAATTGGTTAACCTCGCCACTGAATGTAAGTCGCTGACCCATTATACAAAAGGTACGCAGTCACCCCTTACGAGGCTCCTACTGTTTGTATGCACACGGTTTCAGGATCTATTTCACTCCCCTCCCGGGGTTCTTTTCGCCTTTCCCTCACGGTACTGGTTCACTATCGGTCGATTACGAGTATTTAGCCTTGGAGGATGGTCCCCCCATGTTCAGACAGGATTTCTCGTGTCCCGCCCTACTTGTCGTATGCTTAGTACCACCGCTTGGATTTCACGTACGGGGCTATCACCCGCTATGGCTAGAGTTTCCAATCTATTCCATTATCCAAACGACTATCACATACAGGCTCTTCCCATTTCGCTCGCCACTACTTTGGGAATCTCGGTTGATTTCTTTTCCTGCAGCTACTTAGATGTTTCAGTTCGCCGCGTTCGCTTTGCATACCTATGTATTCAGTATGCAATGACCTAAAAGGCCGGGTTTCCCCATTCGGAAATCTTCGGATCAATGCTTGTTTGTCAGCTCCCCGAAGCTTATCGCAGACTACTACGTCCTTCATCGCCTGTAATCGCCAAGGCATCCACCATGTGCACTTATTCACTTGTCCCTATAACCTTGACGGCTATAAGTTCAAGCACTTACTACTGTGTTTGATGAGTTTTACTACTACCCTAAGTGATATCTTTCGATATCGCTTAATAAAACTTTTACTTCTTCCAGATTGTTAAAGAACGATGAACATAAGAGTTCAAACCTAAGCGTCTGCGCTTACATTTGAAATCTTGGTGGAGGATGACGGGATCGAACCGACGACCCCCTGCTTGCAAAGCAGGTGCTCTCCCAGCTGAGCTAATCCCCCGTGTGTACTGCCAAGGGACTGGTAGGGCTGGTTGGGCTCGAACCAACGACCCCCGCGTTATCAACACGGTGCTCTAACCAGCTGAGCTACAGCCCCATTTGCTGTTCTTCGTATTACAACAGTCGATAAGTGTGAACGTTTGAGTCTGATGCCGACTCTAGAAAGGAGGTGATCCAGCCGCACCTTCCGATACGGCTACCTTGTTACGACTTCACCCCAGTCACGAATCCTACCGTGGTAAGCGCCCTCCTTGCGGTTAAGCTACCTACTTCTGGTAAAACCCGCTCCCATGGTGTGACGGGCGGTGTGTACAAGACCCGGGAACGTATTCACCGCGACATGCTGATCCGCGATTACTAGCGATTCCAACTTCATGTAGTCGAGTTGCAGACTACAATCCGGACTACGATACACTTTCTGGGATTAGCTCCCCCTCGCGGGTTGGCGGCCCTCTGTATGTACCATTGTATGACGTGTGAAGCCCTACCCATAAGGGCCATGAGGACTTGACGTCATCCCCACCTTCCTCCGGTTTGTCACCGGCAGTCTCATTAGAGTGCTCTTGCGTAGCAACTAATGACAAGGGTTGCGCTCGTTGCGGGACTTAACCCAACATCTCACGACACGAGCTGACGACAGCCATGCAGCACCTGTGTGATGGTTCTCTTTCGAGCACTCCCAAATCTCTCCGGGATTCCATCCATGTCAAGGGTAGGTAAGGTTTTTCGCGTTGCATCGAATTAATCCACATCATCCACCGCTTGTGCGGGTCCCCGTCAATTCCTTTGAGTTTTAATCTTGCGACCGTACTCCCCAGGCGGTCTACTTCACGCGTTAGCTGCGTTACTAAGTCAATTAAGACCCAACAACTAGTAGACATCGTTTAGGGCGTGGACTACCAGGGTATCTAATCCTGTTTGCTCCCCACGCTTTCGTGCATGAGCGTCAGTTTTGACCCAGGGGGCTGCCTTCGCCATCGGTGTTCCTCCACATCTCTACGCATTTCACTGCTACACGTGGAATTCTACCCCCCTCTGCCAAACTCTAGCCTCGCAGTCTCCATCGCCATTCCCAGGTTAAGCCCGGGGATTTCACGACAGACTTACGAAACCGCCTGCGCACGCTTTACGCCCAGTAATTCCGATTAACGCTTGCACCCTACGTATTACCGCGGCTGCTGGCACGTAGTTAGCCGGTGCTTATTCTTCAGGTACCGTCAGCAGCTGTAGATATTAGCTACAGCCTTTTCTTCCCTGACAAAAGAGCTTTACAACCCGAAGGCCTTCTTCACTCACGCGGCATTGCTGGATCAGGGTTGCCCCCATTGTCCAAAATTCCCCACTGCTGCCTCCCGTAGGAGTCTGGACCGTGTCTCAGTTCCAGTGTGGCTGGTCGTCCTCTCAGACCAGCTACTGATCGTTGCCTTGGTGGGCCTTTACCCCACCAACTAGCTAATCAGATATCGGCCGCTCCAGGAGCACAAGGTCTTGCGATCCCCTGCTTTCATCCTTAGATCGTATGCGGTATTAGCGTAACTTTCGCTACGTTATCCCCCACTCTTGGGTACGTTCCGATATATTACTCACCCGTTCGCCACTCGCCGCCAGACCGAAGTCCGCGCTGCCGTTCGACTTGCATGTGTAAAGCATGCCGCCAGCGTTCAATCTGAGCCAGGATCAAACTCTTCAGTTTAATCTCTGTTTTTCCGATATTTCTATCGGAGGTCACTCACTCAAAATACTGACGAATCTCTTGCGAGATTACGTTTAATATATTTTGTGCGAGCGTTACAACTAATATTTTGAGCATCGAGCCATAAAGGCTCGGGCATATTCATCAAACGCCCACACTTATCGACTGTTGATTTTTAAAGATCGCTGCCTTCTTTATTCGACGAAGCGTTGTGTTCGTCAGCAGCAGAGAAGCGAGATTATGCGGTACAGCGTGCAACTCGTCAACCCTCTTTTTTCTTCCCTCACTCTGCTGCGTTAAGTACGCTGCGTTGCGAGGGACAGAACTATATCAAAGACCTTCGAAGTTTGGCAAGCGTTTTTCGAGGAAGGCATACATGCCCTCGCGCTGGGCCGGGGTACCGAAGCCTGCATGGAACAGGCGGCGCTCATAGTTCACGCCTTCCGACAGCGTGGTTTCGAAGGCGCGGTTGACACAATCCTTGATCTGCATGGCGACGGAAACCGGCATCTGGGCGATGCCCTGGGCGATTTCCAGCACGGATTCAAGCAGCTTGTCGGCAGGGACCACGCGCGACACCAGGCCGATGCGCTCCGCTTCGGCAGCGTCGATCATGCGGGTGGTCAGCAGCATGTCCATGGCTTTTGCCTTGCCGATGGTGCGCGGCAGGCGCTGGGTGCCGCCGGCACCTGGGGTCACACCAACCTTGATCTCCGGCTGGCCGAACTTGGCGTTATCGGCGGCAACCAGGAAGTCGCACATCATCGCCAGTTCACAGCCGCCGCCCAGCGCGAAGCCGGCCACAGCGCCGATCACCGGCTTGCGCACTTTCAGGATGTGCTCCCAGTTCCGTCCAATATAGTTGTCACGATGGGTGTCCTGATAGGTGTAGTCCTTCATTGCGGCGATGTCGGCGCCAGCGGCAAAGGCTTTCTCACTGCCAGTCAGCACGATCACGTGGATTGCCGGGTCTTTATCGAATTTGGCGAAAGCCTCGCCCAGCTCGTTCATCATATTGTCGTTCAGGGCATTCAACGCCTTCGGACGATTCAGGCGGATCAACGCCACCTTGTCATGTACTTCTACGAGCAGGTCCTGGTATTCCATTTATTCTCCTCCAGTCGGTTAACTATCGGGCAATTGTATCTGTTGTGGTCGAAGCGCGCGCCTGTGAATCGGGGGTAGACCTACACTGAACCAGGGAATTTGCCAGGAGAACCGCCATGTTCAAATCGATCTTGCTGCCCACCGATGGCTCGCAACTTTCGGAACGGGCTACCCGGACTGCGATTGAGTTCGCGAAAATCCACGGCGCGCGCATCACGGCAGTATCCGTGGTCCAGCCCCTGCCCTTCGTGCCGCTTGCCGATGCCGCCGTGCTACCGGATGCGGGCGCATTCGACCGCGAAATGCGGCGCAATGTGCAGGCCGGCCTGGATAAGGTGCTGGCCGCCGCCAGCGCTGCCGGCGTGGAATGCGATGCAGTGCTGGGCGAAGCGATCAGCCCTTATGAAGTAATCGTCAGGACTGCGGAAGAACGCCATTGCGACATCATCTTGATGGCATCCCACGGTCGCACGGGGCTGAACAAACTGTTCCTCGGCAGCGAAACGCAGAAAGTCCTGGCCCATACGCACTTGCCAGTGCTCGTGCTGCGTTAGCGGGCCAGCTTGGGCAGCAGGACCCAGATATTGCCGCGCTGTTTCATGCGGCCGGCAACATCGGCAGCCTCCGAGCCGAAGCCGAAGAACAGGTCGAGGCGGATAGCGCCCTTGATGGCGCCGCCGGTATCCTGTGCCAGCATCAGTCTTTGCAGCGGCATCTCGTCATCACCCGGCAACGTGGTATTCAGGTAGACCGGCGCGCCCAGAGGAAGCTGGCTGCGATCGATCGCGACAGAGCGCTGCGGCGTCAGCGGCACATTCAGCGTGCCTTTCGGGCCGACCTTCGGGTCCGGCAGCTTTTCTTCCTTGAAGAAGACATAGCTTGGATTGGCATTGAACAGTTCCTGCTGGCGCGTCGGGTGGCCATCGATCCAGGCTTTGATACCTTGCGCAGTGGCCTGCTCAACGGTCAGCTCCCCTTTCTGCACCAGCCATTTGCCGATCGACTGGTACTGGCGGCCGTTCTGGTCGGCGTAGGCGACGCGTATGGTGTCGCCGTCTGGCAGCTGCACCCGGCCGGAGCCCTGCACTTCCAGGAAGAAGGCCTCGACCGCATCGTCCACCCACAACAGCTCATTGCCCGGCAGGCCGGCACGGCTGATTTCCTCGCGCGCAGGATACGGCACGACGCGCTTGCCTTTCAGGCGACCGCGCACCCGCTTGCCCGCCAGTTCGGGATAGACCGAGCCGACATCGATGATGACCATATCGTCCGGCACCTTGTACAACGGTGTCTGGTAAGGGCCACCCTTCTTGCGGGCGCCGCGCAGCAGCGGCTCGTAGTACCCGGTAATCAAGCCGTTATTGCCGCCGTCCGGTGCGATCACCTGGTGCGGGTCGAAGAAGGATTCAAAGAACAGGCGAATCGCGGCCTGGCTGCTGGCATCGACCGTTTTGGCGATGGCGCAGGGTTCTTTCCAGTCTGCGCCGCCTGCTAGCTTGGAGCAGGACAGCATGAAGGCCGGCCACGCTGCGCGCAGGTCGTCGCGCTCCCAGCCCGGCAAGTCGGAGAAGCGGGCGGGAACGAATTCGGCTTTGGCGGGAGGCGTCGAGGCGGCCGGCACGGTTGGCTGGGCCGGCGGCTGGACGGGCGTCGCTGGCGCGGTTGGCGCGGTTGGCGTGACTGGCGCGGGCTGCGCCGGTTTGGCAGGAGGCGGTGGTGGAGTAACGCAGCCGGCCAGTACTAACGCGACGGCGGTGACGCAAACGGGTAAACTACGGCGTGTCAAAAACATGAGGTGTTGTCTATGATTTATCTGATGCTTGAAGCGCTGGTGGCGCTCTTCCTTCTGGTGTTTATCGTCTGGTGGACGCTGCCATCCAACAAAAAGAAGAAGGACGGCGACAAGTAACTAGTGCAGGGTTCGCGGCAGCGACAGCACGAACTCCGGGATTTTGGTCTCGAACTGATGGCCATCTTCGGCCACGCAGAAATATTCGCCAAACATGGAGCCCTGCGGCGTGCGCAGTTGCGTGCCGCTGGTGTACTCGAACACTTCGCCTGGCGCCAGCAACGGCTGGTGGCCTACGACACCCAGGCCGCGCACTTCTTCAATATGGTTGTTCGCATCGGTGATCACCCAGTGGCGGGAAATCAGCTGGGCCGGCACCGTGCCGGTGTTCTTGATGGTGATCGTGTACGTAAACACAAAATTGGTGCGGTCCGGATTGGACTGTTCCGGCAGGTACTGGGTGCGTACCTCGACCGCAAACTCATACTGGGCCATAAGGGTTTCCTTCATAACAATTGGGCAATTCTAGTCCAAGCAATCGGACAGCGTCCGCACAGCAGCGTAAAATAACGCATCTTTTTTCACCGCCGACCAGCCATGACCACTTTCCGTATCGCTCCGAGCATCCTGTCCGCCGACTTCGCCCGCCTGGGTGAAGAGGTCCGCAACGTAGTTGCCGCCGGCGCCGACATTATCCACTTCGACGTGATGGACAACCACTACGTGCCGAACCTGACTATCGGCCCGCTGGTGTGCCAGGCGATCCGCCCGCACGTGCAGGTGCCGATCGACGTGCACCTGATGGTCAAACCGGTCGACCGCATCATCCCCGATTTCGCCAAAGCGGGCGCCAACATCATCACCTTCCACCCAGAAGCCTCGGACCACATCGACCGTTCGCTGCAACTGATCCGCGACAACGGCTGCAAGGCCGGCCTGGTGTTCAACCCTGCCACCCCACTGAGCTACCTGGACCACGTGATGGACAAGATCGACATGATCCTGATCATGTCGGTGAACCCGGGCTTCGGCGGCCAGTCCTTCATCCCGCAAGCGCTCAAGAAAATCGCCGAAGCACGCCGCCGCATCGATGAATCCGGCCGCGACATCATGCTGGAAGTCGATGGCGGCATCAAGATCGACAACATCAAGGCCGCGGCCGAAGCAGGCGCCGACACCTTCGTAGCCGGTTCCGCGATCTTCGGCCAGCCTGACTACAAGGCCGTGATCGACGCAATGCGCGGCCAGCTGGCTTCGCTGTAATCGCATGGCGGCGGTCCTGCGCGGCGTGAGGGCCGCCATCATTGACCTCGACGGCACCATGCTCGACACGATGCCGGACTTCGAAGTGGCCATCAACCTGATGCGCGAAGAACTGGGCCTGGCGCCGATTACCGCGGCGCAGATCGAACTGATGGTCGGCAAAGGCTCCGAAAACCTGGTGCGGCGCGTGCTTGCGCTGGACCATGACGAAGACGGCGTGGAACGCCTGTTCGCGCAGGCGATGGAAGCCTACCAGCGCCATTACCTGGTCATCAACGGCCGCCACAGCGAGGTGTATGCCGACGTGGTGGCGGGACTGCAGGCCATGCAGGCCCACGGCCTGCGCCTGGCCTGCGTGACCAACAAGCCGGTGGCCTTCGCCAAACCGCTGCTTGCGCTGAAAGGCCTGGACCGCTATTTCGAAGTGCTGTTCGGCGGCGATTCCTTCGAAAAGAAGAAACCCCACCCCTTGCCATTGCTGAGAGCCTGCGAATTCTTCGGCCTGCCGCCGGCGCAGGTGGTGGCAATTGGCGACTCTTCAAACGATGCGGAAGCGGCCCGCGCGGCAGGCTGCCCTGTGCTTACAGTGCCATATGGTTATAACCACGGAGTGGGTATACATGAAACAGATTCCGATGGTATAGTTGACACGCTTCTTCATGCAGCTGAACTGATTTCACGCGCAAACTAAACGATGTTTCTCAACAAAAGACACAATGTAACCCACCGGGGCTCGATTGAGGCCTGGCTGTGGCGACGCTGGCAATCCTGACAGTAGTCTTGATTGCTGCTGGCGCATATCATGCTCCGGCAGGTTTTTTGTAACCTACCGCCCCCACCCTATCCTGCGGCGGAATGGAGAGACACATGACCGAACTCGAATTCAAATCCCTGGCCGCGGAAGGCTATACCCGTATTCCTTTGATCGCGGAAGCTTTCGCCGACCTCGAAACCCCGCTCACGCTCTACCTCAAGCTGGCCCAGACCCAGAACTACGGCAAGAACACCTTCCTGCTGGAGTCGGTGGTGGGCGGCGAGCGTTTCGGCCGCTACTCTTTCATCGGGCTGCCGGCCAACACCATCTTGCGCAGCACCGGCAAGCTGACCGAGATCGTCAAGAACGGCCAGGTGATCGAGACCCATGAAGGCAATCCCCTCGAATTCATCGAGCAATACCAGGCGCGCTTCAAAGTAGCCCTGCGTCCCGGCATGCCGCGTTTCTGCGGCGGCCTGGCCGGCTATTTCGGCTACGACACCGTTCGCCATATTGAAAAGACCCTGGCCAAGACCAAGCCGAAGGATGACCTGGGCCTGCCTGAAATCCAGTTGATGGTGACCGAAGAACTGGCCGTCATCGACAACCTGTCCGGCAAGTTGTACCTGATCGTCTACGCCGATCCGCAGCAGCCGGAAGCCTACTCCAAAGCACGCCAGCGCCTGAAAGACCTGCGCGCCCTGCTGCGCCGCGGCGTCGATGCGCCGGTGACCACGCCTTCGGTACGTACCGAAACCATCCGCGACTTCGCCAAAGAGGACTACCTGAAGGCGGTCGCCAAAGCCCACGAATACATCCTGGCCGGTGACCTGATGCAGGTGCAGATTGGCCAGCGTATCCGCAAGCCATATGTGGATTCGCCCCTCACGCTGTACCGCTCGCTGCGTTCGCTGAACCCTTCGCCGTACATGTACTTCTACAATTTCGGCGATATGCAGATCGTCGGTGCGTCGCCGGAAATCCTGGTGCGCAACGAGACCCTGCCGGACGGCGAAAAGAAAGTCACGCTGCGCCCGATCGCCGGCACCCGCCCGCGCGGCAATACGCCGGAACGCGACGCGGCATTGGCCGAAGAACTGCTGAACGATCCGAAGGAAGTCGCCGAACATGTGATGCTGATCGACCTGGCGCGCAATGACCTGGGCCGCATCTCCGAGATCGGCAGCGTGAAGCTGACCGACAAGATGGTGATCGAGAAGTACTCGCACGTTCAGCACATCGTCTCCAACGTGGAGGGCAAGCTGAAGAAAGGCATGTCCAACCTGGACGTGCTGCGCGCGACCTTCCCTGCCGGCACCCTGACCGGTGCACCGAAAGTGCGTGCGATGGAAATCATCGACGAGCTGGAAATCTGCAAGCGCGGCATTTATGGCGGCGCCTGCGGCTACCTGTCCTTCGGCGGCGAAATGGACGTGGCGATCGCGATCCGCACCGGCGTGATCAAGGACGGCATGCTGTACGTCCAGGCCGCCGCCGGCATCGTCGCCGATTCGATACCGGAAATGGAATGGCAGGAAACTGAAAACAAGGCGCGCGCCGTACTGCGCGCGGCCGAGCAAGTGCAAGATGGCCTGGATGGGGAGTTCTGAAATGCTGCTGATGATCGACAACTACGACTCCTTCACCTACAACATCGTGCAGTATTTCGGTGAACTGGGTGAAGACGTGCGGGTGCACCGCAACGACGAAATCACCATCGCCGAAATCGAAGCGTTGAATCCTGACCGCATCTGCATTTCGCCGGGTCCGAAAGACCCGTCGCAGGCGGGCATCTCGCTGGAAGTGCTGAAGCACTTCGCGGGCAAGAAACCTATCCTGGGCGTCTGCCTGGGACACCAGGCCATCGGCGAAGCCTTTGGCGGCAAAGTTATCCGAGCCAAGCAAGTCATGCATGGCAAAACTTCTCTTATCGCGCATACGGGTGTGGGCGTGTTCCAGGGCTTATCCAGCCCGTTCACGGTAATCCGCTACCACTCTTTGGCAATCGAGCGATCCTCGCTGCCTTCCTGCCTGGAAGTGACAGCATGGACCGACGACGGCGAAATCATGGGCGTGCGGCACAAGGAGTACGACATCGAGGGTTTGCAGTTCCACCCTGAGTCCATCCTGTCCGAGCACGGCCACGCCTTGCTGAAGAATTTCCTCGACCGCAAATAAGAGAAGGAAGCATCATGCCAATTACGCATCAAGAAGCGCTGGTTCGCTGCATCGAGCACCGTGAGATTTTCCACGACGAGATGCTGCACCTGTTCCGCCAGATCATGTCCGGCGAAATGTCGCCTGTAATGATGGCGGCCCTGACCATGGGCCTGCGCGTGAAAAAGGAAACCATCGGCGAGATCACCGCTGCGGCGCAAGTCATGCGCGAGTTCTCGACCAAGGTGCCGATGGCCGATACCTCCAACCTGGTGGATATCGTCGGTACCGGCGGCGACGGCGCCCACACTTTCAATATTTCCTCCGCCTCGATGTTTGTCGCCGCTGCCGCAGGTGCGCGCGTGGCCAAGCATGGCGGGCGTTCCGTGTCGTCCTCTTCCGGCAGCGCGGACCTGATCGAATCGCTGGGCGCCAATATCAACCTGAAACCGGAGCAGATCGCGCAGTCGATCGCGCAAACCGGGATCGGCTTCATGTTCGCCCCGAACCACCACGCTGCGATGAAGCACGTGGCGCCGGTGCGCCGCGAGTTGGGCGTGCGCTCGATCTTCAACATCCTCGGTCCGCTGACCAATCCCGCCGGCGCGCCGAACATCCTGATGGGCGTGTTCCACCCGGACCTGGTGGGTATCCAGTTGCGTGTGCTGCAGCGCCTGGGCGCGCAGCATGCGGTGGTGGTGTATGGCCGCGACAATATGGATGAAGTATCGCTGGGCGCCGGCACTATGGTGGGTGAGCTGGTCAACGGCGAAATCCGTGAATACGAGATCCATCCTGAGGACTTCGGCCTGGCGATGATCGCTTCGCGCAACCTCAAAGTGGCCGATGCGGTGGAATCCAAGGCGCGCGTGATGGAAGCCCTGCGCGGCGAGCCAGGACCCGCGTCGGATATCGTGGCCCTGAATGCCGGCACCGCACTGTATGCGGCGGGCATTGCCTCCTCGATCGAGGATGGACTGGCGCGCGCGCGCGCGGCGGTATCTTCCGGCGCGGCAGTGGCCAAGCTGGAACAGTTCGTCCGCGTTACCCAGGAACTCGGCCGGGAGGGCTAGGCGATGTTCGGCATCCATGACCTGACACTGTTCGTCATCTCCGGTCTGCTGCTGAACATCATGCCGGGGGCCGGACTCATTGCTGATCATGGCGCGCAGCGCTACCCAGGGCTGGCGCGCGGGATGCGCGGCGGCGCTGGGGATTGGCGCCGGCACCATGGTGCATATTGGCGCGGCGGCACTGGGCCTATCGGCGGTACTGGCAACTTCCGCCACCGCTTTTACCGTGGTGAAGTGGGTGGGCGCAGCGTATATCGTCTGGTGCGGCATCGGCATGCTGCGTGCGCGGCTTAAGGGCGGCACGCCCGAGGCGCCAGCGAGCGCTCCGGCGCCTCAGCCCTATCGGCGCACTTTCGCCCAGGGTTTCCTGACCAATGTGCTGAACCCGAAAGTCGCACTGTTCTTCCTGGCGTTCGTGCCGCAGTTCATCGATGCCGATGCGGCCAACAAGCCACTGGCCTTCCTGATCCTTGGCTGCATCTTCAATTTCAACGGCATGCTGTGGTGTAACGGCCTTGCCATCTTCACTGCCTTCGCGAGTGCCAAGCTGAAGGTCAAACCGCTGGTGGCGCTGTGGCTGAACCGCGTGACCGGAAGCCTGTTCATCGCGCTCGGCGCACGCCTGGCCCTGGCCGAACAACACTGAGCATCGCAGATAAATTCATCATGTCCGATATCCTGAACAAAATCCTGGCCGTCAAGGCCGACGAAGTAGCCGCTGCCAAGAAACACCGCAGCCTGCAATCCCTGCGCGACGAGGTGGAGGGCGACAACGACCTGCGCGCCGGCCTGCGCGGTTTCGAAGCCAGCCTGCGCCAGAAGATCGACGCCGGCCAGGCCGGGGTGATCGCCGAAGTGAAGAAAGCCTCGCCTTCGAAAGGCGTGCTGCGTGCCGACTTCCGCCCAGCCGAAATCGCCGAGAGCTACGCCCAGGCCGGCGCCGCCTGCCTGTCGGTACTGACCGACGTGAACTTTTTCCAGGGTTCCAACGACTACCTGCAGCAGGCCCGCGCCGCCTGCGACATTCCCGTGCTGCGCAAGGACTTCATGGTCGACATGTACCAGATCTACCAGGCCCGCGCGATGGGCGCCGACTGCATCCTGCTGATCGTGTCGGCGCTGGACCACGGCCTGATGGCGGAAATGGAAGCCTGCGCCCATGAACTGGGCATGGACGTGCTGATCGAATCGCACGACGGCGACGAGCTGAGCGCCGCGCTGAACCTGAAGAGCCGCCTGATCGGCATCAACAACCGCAACCTGCGCACCTTCGACGTCACGCTGGACACCACGCTCGACCTGCTGTCGCGCATCCCGCAAGAGCGCATGGTGATCACCGAGTCCGGCATCATGACGCCAGCCGACGTGCAGCGCATGCGCGAACGCGACGTTCACGCCTTCCTGGTCGGCGAGGCATTCATGCGCGCGCCCGACCCGGGGGCCGAGCTGCGCAAGCTGTTCAATTAAAGCCGCAACGCTCCGATTTCATGGCGCCGGCGCGGCGCCATTCGGTAAACAAGCTCTTTCCTTGCGGTTCGAACATGGTGATGGACTGGCCATCGAGACTGAGCTTGAAGGTCTCGATATGTTCGGCCTTCATCCATGGTTTGTCAGCCAGCGGCACTTGCCAGACGAAGTTGCGGTTGCGCACCGACCATTCACCCTGCTCTTCTTTTACCTTGTCTTCCTGGCCCTTCAACGGCAGCACAAAGTAATTGCCGTCATCGCGCATCACCACCCTGCCGTTCGGGCCAAGCTTGCTCGACTCCCAGATGCCGACAATGGCGCAAGGCTGCGGATGTTTACCGAGCATCGCGTCAACATATTTTTCCGCGGTCTGCTTCCCAAGGCCCACCATGCCAGCCACGCCCAGCACCGCGACCAGGCCCATCAGGGTCGACGGCAGGGTGGCGGTGCTGCCGCCGCGCAAACGGACCATGTCGTCGTACGAAGCGCCAAACCAGCCGGCGCCAATTTCGTTTTCGCGCAGCGCCACTTTGCCGCGCCGGATCAGGAGGATCAGCACCAGGATATTGGCCAGCGGGATGATGATGAGGACCATTGCCAGGATCCGCATCACGATATTCGAGCCCGCGCCTTTGGACAGGCGGTAGACGGCGAGCATCGCCAAAATGGTGACGCCCAGCGCCAGGCAGGACTTTGGCCAGCCGGCCAGGCTGCGAATGAAGTAAGCCGCGACCAGGTATAACACGGTCGCATAAATCGTCAGGCGCAAGCCATCGGCCAGCATGAACAAGCGCGGATCGGCGCCGGAATCGGCCACCGCATAGTGTTCCGGCTCGGGCTCGCGGCGCGACAGCGGCGGCATGGCGGATTTTGCTTCCGCCGCTTCCAGCGACAGGCCAGCGGCAGCCGGCGCTTGCTTGACCGGGGCCGGCCGTGCCGGCGGTGGGCTCGGTGGCGGTGGAGCAGCTACTTCGCGGCCGGACTCCAGCAGCAGCGTCGCGTGGCAGCCGGCCCGCTCCTTCAGCGCATCGATATAGAACTGGGCCTGGGCGCGCAACACGCCTTTCTTGACGACGGTCCGGCGCCCGCCCGACAACAGCCGCAGCATTTCCGTGATCGGCTTGCTCATCACGGCCGCCAGGCGGCGGGCCGCATCGCCCAACTCCACGCCTGGCGCGGGGCCTTCCAGCACAACCTGGTAGATCGCCGGGCGGTGCACTGCGCCAGAATGGTTATCCACCACGGTCAGGCCAAGTTCGCTTGCCAGATGGAGCACGTGCGGCAGGACTTCGTTGCGGCGATAGGTCACCGTCAGGCGGCCCGCATCACCGGCGAAATGGCCGTCCGACCAGGGGGTATCCGGAAACAGGGCTGCCAGCGCGTCGTAAAAACGCGTCAACACGGCAGAAGGCGGCTGGTCGCCGGCCTCCTGCCGCAGTTGGTTCATGAAGGGGAAAACGTCGAGATCGGACTCGGGAGCGGCCACGGAGGCCAGTTGTAGCTGATGGTTCATTCCGTGATTTTAATTGAAAACCATGCATAGAATTAAACTTCCATTGCACGATTACAACGAAAATCACATCGGCAGCAACCCCTGGCTGAGGGCGTAGCCGCCAGCCGCCCCGAGCACCAGCAAGACCAGCAGGAATTTGGTCGACGGCAGCATCCCCTCCAGGCCACCCAGTTCGCGCACCTCG
This sequence comes from Massilia eburnea, assembly GCF_050709955.1. GTDB lineage: Bacteria > Pseudomonadota > Gammaproteobacteria > Burkholderiales > Burkholderiaceae_D > Rugamonas > Rugamonas eburnea_A. The sequence goes on along the minus strand of NZ_JBNZFX010000010.1, from coordinate 5,004 downwards.
TCGGCGTCCAGCAAGGAGTTGCGGGTCGTCAGGCCGTGCGCTTTCAAGGCGCCCGCGGCACGGAAGTAAGTCCACACTACCAGCACGGCACCCAATCCCGGAACCAGTGCCAGCAAAGCAAACATCAGGGTACGCAGCAGGCCGGAATCCATGGCCTGGCCAAAACGGACCACCGCGATTGCGCCCAGCACCTGCATCGCCAATGCGATCGACGTCAGGTACGGCGATTTGACGCGCAGTACCATCACCAGCAGGAGCAATGCAATGCTGACAACAGTCACCGCAGCCGCCGTGCGCTGCGAATCGGCGGCCTTGAACATCCGGTCGTCAGGCTGGATGCCAATGAATTCCGGCTGGTCGAATGTCGTCACCGGCTGTGCTTGCGCCGCGCGCACCGGCGGCGCGCTTGGCGCCTTGGCCGCCGTCTTTGGTGGCGCCATGGCTGGCGCCACCGGCGCGTTCTTGCCGGCGGCTTTGCGCGGTTCGGCCGACACCGAAGCGCGGCAGCTGGCGCGTTCGCGCAAGGCGCTCACATACACCTCGGCCTGCGAGCGGGTCAGGCCCTTCTTGACCAGGGTACGGCGGCGCGAATGCAACAGCAGCACCATTTGCGGGAGCGGCTGGTTCATCAGTTCCGCAAGCTGGGTCGCCGCGACCTCGACTTCCACGCCTTCCAGCGGGCCTTCCAGTACCACCTGGTATGCCTGCGGCCGGTGGACGGCACCGTTTTGCTCGTCCACCACGGTCACGCCAAGGTCGCTGGCGATGCGCAGTACGTGAGGAATCACTTCGTCATGACGGCGCGAAATCGCCACGCTGCCATAGCCGCCCTTGAAATTGTCTGCCAACGGGCCATCCGCCCAAGGACAGCTTGCCAGCGCCTGGTCGCCGGCGGCATAGCTGCTCAGGCAGGGGAACAGCTTCACGATGGCATCGCGAAAACTCTTCAGCTGCTGGGATGGCGCAATACTGATGGTTGCACCGGCAATCTGTTCCAGGAATGGGAGAACTTCCGCATCGTTGGCAGGAACCTCGCGCGCGACGATGTGCAGTAGATAAGTCATAAATTAATCGTAGCCAAACTCGTAATGAGTGATGGTAAATTACCGGCGAGCAAAATAATAGTCCGTGCGGCATGAAAACGACAGCCTTCAACGCGGCGCCAGTCAGGCCGCCAAAGGTGTAGAGGCCGCAAGCTCGGTGCGGTTGCGGCCATTTTCCTTGGCGCGGTACAGGGCGGCGTCGGCGCGTGATAGCAAGCTGTCAAGAGACTCGCCTGTTGTTTCCTGGCACGCAATACCGATGCTGATCGTGCAATACGGCAGTCCAGGCTGTTGGCATTCGTGCAAAAGCGACTGGATGCGCAGCGCCAGTTGCTGCGCATGCGGCAGTGCGGTCTCCGGCAAGCAGCACCACAAACTCCTCACCGCCGAAGCGCGCCACGAAATCGCATTGGCGCACCGAGCGCATCACCACCGCTGCGACGTGCACCAGCACCTTGTCACCCCTGCGCATGGCCGTGCTGGTCGTTGATGGCCTTGAACAAGTCAAGGTCGAGCGCCATCAGCGACAGCGGCGCAGCGTGGCGCTGCCGGCGCGCGCGCACCGCGCTGAAACACTGCAGGAAGCCGCGCCGGTTCAACACGCCGGTCAGCGGATCGTGCGTGGAGCGCTGCTCCAGGATTTTCTGCAGCTTGCGCGTGGCCAGCATCAGGAAGGCTACCGTCAGCAGCAAGGCCATGAAGTTGGCCAGCGCCAGGTAGACATTGACCAGGGGGCTGCGCTGCATCAGGTCCGCCACCTCGCCGCTGATGAATATGGCGGCCACACCGCGCGTCAGCACATTCAGCACCTGCAGCGCCAGCAGGATGCCGAACAACCAGCTGGTGAAGTGCGGCGTGCGATGGCGCCAGGCCAGGCGCAGTTGATCGATATAGAACACCGCGACCAGGAAACTGAACGCCGTGGCGCGACGCGGGAAGTTGGGCTCGGCCAGCAGCCACCCACAGGATGGCCGCCAGCTCCAGCAGCCACACGGCGTGGAAAATCGGCCATCCCGGCGGCTCGCCGAAAAAGCGCCGCGTTCCTACCATCGACAGGCCGATGCCCCCACATCAGGCAGGTATTGGCCGCGGGCAGCACCCACTCGTCAGGCAGCAAGCCGCGCGACAGGAACAGCCCACCTGCGCCAACCATGCAAAGCAGGCCGCCAGCCCAATGTCCGACGCCTGCCACTTCGCGCCGGAAGCTCACGTGCATCGAATACATGGCTACTGCCAGCACCGCGCAGGTCAGCGTGGTGGTGAACAGGATGGTGAACGGATCCAGCGCGAATTTCACGGCTACGTCATGCGGTCGGCCGGCGCAGGCTGGTTTTCTGCTGTTCCACCGCGAGGGTGATGGGCCGGCACGCGGTCGCCTTGCAGCACCACGTCGAAGCTCAGCAACTCGTCGCGGCGGAAGGCGTGCACCTGCACGGTTTCTCCAACCTTGTAGCGTGACAGCAGGCCATCCACATTGGGCGGGCTGCCGCTGACACGCAGGCCATCGATTGCCACCAGCAGGTCATTGGCCGACAGGCCGGCTTTCTGTGCGGCGCCGCCGTCATGCACGGCACTCAGCTTGCAGTCGGCGCCATCGCGGCCGATATTCACATCCAGGCTAGGCTTGGACGCCTTGCGTTCGTCCTTGTAAGCGACGCCGAACTGCGGCAGCAGCTTGGCCAGCGGCACGTCGTCGGTGCCGCGGATGTACTTGTCGAAGAAGGACTTCAGCTTGAAGCCGGCCACGTTGTCGAACAGCGCTTCCACTTCTTCCGGCGTCACGCCGCGCGCTTTTGCCATTGTAGAAGTCGCGGCCGAATTTCTGCCACAGCGCGCGCATGATGTCGTCCAGCGAGCGCTTGCCATCGGTCTTGGCGCGAATGGTCAGGTCCAGGCCCCAGGCCGATCAGCGAGCCCTTGGCGTAGTAGCTGACGATGGCGTTCGGCGAGTTCTCGTCCTGGCGGTAGTACTTGCCCCAGGCGTCGAAGCTGGAATCGGCCACGCTTTGCTTGGTGCGGCCGCTGCCGCGCAGCACGGCGCCGACGGTCTTGCCCAGCATCTTGAAGTAGCCCTCTTCCGACAACAGGCCGGCGCGCACCAGCATCAGGTCGTCGTAGTAGCTGGTAAAGCCTTCGAACAACCAGAGCAGCGGGGGTGTAGTTCTCCACCTGGTAATCGTATGGCGCAAACACCGCGGGCTTGATGCGCTTGACGTTCCAGGTGTGGAAGTACTCGTGGCTGCACAGGCCGAGGAACTTCATATAGCCCTCGCTCGGCTCCTTGCCTTTCTGCGCGGTGGTCGGCAAGTCGGCGCGCGAGCAGAACAGGGCCGTGGAGGCGCGGTGTTCCAGGCCGCCGTAACCGTCACCCACCACCATCGTCATGAAGACGTAGCGCTCCATCGGGGCTTTTTTCGTGCGCGGCTCGAAGAAGGCGATTTGCGTTTCGCAAATCTGCTTCAGGTCGGCGCAGACGCGGGCGATGTCGAGGTTGGGCACGCGGCCGGTGAACACGACGTCGTGCTGCACGCCCAGCGCCTTGAAGCTGGCCATTTCAAACAACCCCATTTCGACCGGGCTATCGATCAATTCGTCGTAATCCTGCGCGATGTAGGTGCCGAAGCCGTAGCGCGCTTGGCCTTCAGCTCCTTCAGTGCGGTGGCGACACGCCATTTGGCCGCTGCCTCGTGGCCTGGACGCTGGATATCGACGATATGCTGCTCATGTTCCTGGCCGACGGCGCGCAGGAAGACGCTGGTGCCGTTGAAGAAGCCGTGGGTCTGGTCGAGGTGGGCGGCGCGCACCGACAGGTCCCAGGCATAGACTTCGTAATGCACGGTGAGCTTGCCCTTGCAGGGAGCTGCTTGCCAGGAGTGCTTGTCGAGCTTGGTCAATTCAAGCGCCTGGCCGCTCGCCTCGGCGCGGATCTGCACGATGTTGCGCGAGAATTCGCGGATCATGTAGCTGCCCGGGATCCAGGCCGGCAACACCAGCAACCTGGCCTTCCGGTGCGGGGGCTTCAATGGTCATCGCGACCTGGAACATATGGGTTGCCGGATCTTTGGCGGCGATGGTGTAGCTGATTTTTTTGTTTTTCATTGGATGTCGGACGGCGTGTCGATATCCTGCAGGATGCCGGGATCGTCCACCGTCAGTTCGTTAACCGGGTTGTTCTTCAAAATGCTGCGGGCGCCCTGGTCTCCGGCCAGCGCCAGCAGGGCTTGCAGGTGGGTGCGGCCGAAGGCGACCGGGTTGCCGCGCTGGCCTTGGTTGTACCGGCGCCGCGATCTGCGCGGCGCCCCGCGCCGCCGCCGGCCTGCCCGACCACCTGCGCCAGCGCAGTCATGGTGGATGGCCGCACATAAGGCATGTCGGCCAGCGCGATCAGCCAGCCGTTGGCATCGCGCGCGTGCTGGACGCCGCACACCAGCGAAGCAGCCATGCCGTCGCCTGCGTTGGCGCAAGCGACAACTTCGCAGCCAAGGCCGCGTAACAGGTCTGCCATGGCCACGTCTTGCGGGCGCACCACCGCGACTACGCGCGCCACCGCCGCCAGCAAGGCGCGCGCGCTGGCAACCACAACAGGCTCGCCGCTGGGGCAGCGCCTGCAGCAGCTTATAGCGCTCGCCCGTCGGGTCGAAACGGCTGCCTCGGCCCGCCGCCAGCAGGATGCCGGTGAGCGCGCCGCCCTCAACGGCGCCTGCGCCTGCAACTTCGGTAGGCGCATGGGCGGCGGTGAGGATGGCCACGCGGGATGCCTGCCTTAGGCCTTGGCCAGGTCGAACGGCAGCTTGCGCACCCGCTTGCCGGTCAGCTTGAACACCGCGTTGGCCAGGGCCGGCGCCAACGGCGGCAAGCCCGGCTCGCCCATGCCGGTCGGGTTGTCGGTCGATGCCACGGTAAATACTTCCACCACCGGCATATCCGTCATGCGCGCTACCGTGTAGTCATTGAAGTTGGT
>NZ_JBNZFX010000009.1:0-74170 GCF_050709955.1 Massilia eburnea | reverse complement strand
TGCACTTCTCGGCGTGGTCGAAATACAGGTCGCTGCGCTCCTTCACATCCGGCAGCGCCATGATCTCGCCGATCGAATGCGAGCGGCAGTAATCGATCAGGTCCATCATCAGGTTGTAGTTCGATATGCGGAAATCGCGGAAGCGCCCCAGGCCCGTGCGCGCATCCATCAGGAAGTTCAGCAGGTCCCAGCCCTTTGGGTCCAGGATCTCGTCACGATTGAATTGCGCCGAGTCGCCCTTGTCCACCGCCAGCATCATGTCGTTCCAGGCCGACGGGAATTTGTTGCCACCGCCGTAGTAGTCGTAGACCACACGCGCAGCCGAAGGCGCATTGGGATCGATGACGTGGTTCTGCCGCCCACCCGTATTGCGGATGGTTTCGGACAGGTGATGGTCGAACGCGAGATAGGCGCCTGATACGTAAGGGAGGTTGGTGGTGATATCGCGGCTGGTGATCGCGATTTTCCCGTCCTGCATATCCTTGGGGTGCACGAACAGGAATCTCGTCGATCAAGTCCAGGTGCTTGAGCAGCACCGCGCACACCAGGCCATCAAAATCACTGCGGGTAACAAGGCGGAACTTCAATGGAAGGCACCCCTATCGCTGATGAATTGGAAGCCAATATTACCGTGATCTTTCAAAGCCTGTCGAGCCGCCCCGCAAAGTCGTCAGCGCGCATTTGACCAATCACGTATTCGACGAAAGCACGCGTCTTGGCCGGCAACAGTTTTTTGCTGGAATAGTAAATCGAGAGCGCTCCCACCTCCGCATGCCAGTCCGGCAGCAGCCGCACCCAGTTGGCCCGATTCCAGCAGTGGCGCCGCATGCGGTCCAGGCAACAAGGCCACGCCCAGCCCCATGCACGCCGCCTGCGCCATCGCCTTCCGGATCATCGAAGGTGGCAACTGCCCGGAATTCGGCCACCGCTTCCTCCCCGCCGGCGTTGCGCAGCAGGTATTCGCGCAGGCGCCCGGTTTCGGCCGAGCGGCGTGCAATGCCCTCCCAGCCGGCCAGCTCGGATGGATGGCGCGGCAGCTTGCGGCCCGCAAGATAGGTTGGCGCCGCGGTGACCAGGATGCGCGGACGCCCCAGTTCGCGCGCCACCACGCCGGGCGCCAGCTCGATGCCGCCGCCAATGGCGACGTCGTAGCCCTCCCCGATCAGGTCCCACCGTGGCGGTTGTCGAATCGCCAGTCATGCTGCACGCCCGGGCAGCGCTGCAGGAAGCCTTTCAGCAAGCGGCAGGAGGTACATGCGCCCCTACGCCATGCGCCACCGCCACCTTGAGCGTGCCGGCCGGCTCGCCCGCATCCTGCGCCGCGCCGGCAATGGCGCCCTGCAGCTCGGCCAGCGGGCCGCGCACCTGCTGCAGCAAGCGTTCGCGCCGGCCTCGGTCAGCGCCAGCCGGCGCGTGCTGCGCTGGAACAGGCGCACGCCCAGCCGTGCTTCCAGCCGCGCCACGTTCTTGCTGACAGCGGCCGGGGTCAGGCCCAAGCGGGCGCGCGGCCTCGGAAAAGCCGGCGCATTCGGCGCTCTGCAGAAAGGATTCGAGCAGGTTCAGTGGCTCCATTTAATACATTTAGTTGAAAGTGATACTCAATATTACCAGCTAGTCGGCATGCAATGTCGCGGCCATACTAGCTCCATCCCAACCCAAATCAGGAGCAAATCATGAACAAGATCGCATTCGTCACCGGTGGTTCCCGCGGCATCGGCGCCGCCATCGTGCGCCGCCTGGCAAAAGATGGCGCCACCGTGGCCCTTCCACCTACCAAAGCTCGGGCGCCGCAGCCGACGCCCTGGCCAGCGAAATCGGCGCTGCCTGGCGGCCAGGCCATCGCACTGAAAGTCGATGCCTCAGACGCTGCAGCCACCCGCGCCGCCATCGACGATGTCGCCAAGCGCTTCGGCCGTCTCGACATCCTCGTCAACAACGCCGGCGTACTGCACCTGGGCGACGTGTCCCGAACTGACGCTGGAAGATTTCGACCGCACCATCGCCGTCAATGTGCGCGGCGTGTTCGCAGCCACGCAGGCGGCAGTGGCGCATATGAAGGAAGGCGGACGCGTGATCAACATCGGCAGCACCAATGCCGAACGCATGCCCTTCCCTGGCGGTTCGGTTTATGCGATGAGCAAATCGGCGCTGACCGGCCTGGTGCAAGGCCCTGGCGCGCGACCTGGGACCGCGCGGCATCACCATCAATAATGTGCAGCCAGGCCCGGTGGATACCGACATGAATCCGGCGCACAGCGATTTCGCCAAATCGCTGCACGAGCTGATGGCGATCAAGCGCCACGCGCGCGGCGATGAAATTGCTGCGATGGTAGCCTACCTGGCCAGCGAGGATGCCGCTTACGTGACCGGTGCCGGCCTCAATATCGATGGCGGATTCGCTGCCTGACCTTCGGGGTAAAGCCGCGCCAGCACGTGCGCCGTGATTGCGGTGAGCACGGCGCTGGCCGGTGCCAGGTCGCGATACTCCTGCTCGCGCAAGGTGTGCCACAGCGCTTTTACCTGCGCGTCGTGCAGTGCCACGGCCTGCTCCACTTCCTCCTGCCAGAACGGCGGCGCCTCGCTTTCAACGAAGTTGCCGCGCCCCCGGCCGAAGTGCGCCACAGCCAGATAGCGCAGCACGCTGGACACCAGCAGGGTGCGCATGAAATCGTCGGTCAGCGACATGGTCGGCACTTCACGATCCATGCCGACATTGAAGCCCCAGGCCGCACCGGCAAAGGTCAGCGCGCCGATCACGCCGCCCAGCAATGCGCCCGTGCCCAGGGTCAGGCCGCCGGCTGCCAGGTCGGCCGAGAAGCCGGTGGCCGCACCGGAGACGATTGCCCCCAGCAATGCCGCCTGCCCCTTGTCCACCGGCGCCAGCACCAAAAAGTTGTTGCTGACACGTGCATTGATCTTGGGCGCTTCGCTAGGGTCGAGCTTGTGCAGCGCCAGCAGGTTGACGGTCGCCTGGCCGATAGCCAGGTTGAGCCGCGACACCAGCGTGTTCATGGCGCGCTCCTGGCGCTTGCGGTCCTCGCCCTTGTCAATGCCGATGATCTTCAGCGCCGATGCGAGCATGCCGCGCTCCACCGTTTCCACGATCTGTTTGTCGTGCGCGGCGTCCGCCAGCTGGTGCGCCATCACCGCCATGGATTGCTTGAAACGGCGCGCATTGGTGTCTTCCCAGACCGAGAACAGGCGCTCATAGCCTTGCTGCTTATCGGGGCTGACCAGGGCGCCGAGCGCATCGTAAAACACGCGCTCGTGCACCCAGCAACGGGCGAAGGCATCCAGCGGCAGGACTTCGCGCACCTGGCCAAATTGCAGCATGAAGTCCTTCCAGCGCAGCAGTTCGGCCTGTTCTTCCGGCAGCGGGCGTGGAGGCCCCATCTGGTTCAGCAGCACCAGTACCGGCTTGCCCAGCCAATCGAGGATACGCATTTCCGCCGGAATGTAGCCGGCATCGCCCGGGTTCTCGGTGGAGTTGACCAGGTACAGCACAACGTCCGCTTCGTCGCGCGCGGTGCGCACGGCCTGCTGGCTAAGCCAGAACGGACGATCGCGGTAGCGGTCCACCACCTCGCGCAGGAACCAGCCGATCGGGTTGCCGGTCAGTGCCAGGCGTTTCATCAGGCGCATGGAGTCGCCGAAGCCTGGCGTATCCCACAACACCAGGCGGTCGCCGCTCTGGGTCGTCATCAGCGCATGCGATTCGGCGAACGTCGTGACGTGGGCGGCATCGCGCACCTGGCCCACATCGGCGCCCAGCAGGGTGCGGGCCAGCGTGGTCTTGCCGTTATTGGTATGGGAAACCAGCGCCAGCTGGATGGTGACTGGAGCGCCCGTCATGCCGCGTTCCCATGCGCTTCCGCAGGGGCCAGCAAATCGACCACTTTCGGCTCGGCACCGTGCAGGATGCAGAACTCTCGCCATAACTCGATGCGTTCGCTCAAACGGCTGGTATCCATGCGTGCGGCCAGCGCGGACTGGTCAAGCAGCGCGACCAGCTTGCGCCCCTTGCCCAGCGCGGCCAGGAAGACGCCATGGTTTTCCTGCTCCGGCGTGGCAGCAAGGCCGAACAGGACAGCGTTCGTCACGCCCTCGCCGGATTCCAGCGCCGGCGCTTCGCTGCCGTAGGCCACAGGCGGCAGCAGCCGTACGCGGGCTTGCTCGCCCAGCATCTCTTGCGCCACCGTGTCCAGTCCCCTACTGCGCGCTTCGTCCACTGTCAGGCTGTAAGGCAGCACGCGCAGCAGGCCCGGCTCGCCGCCAGCCGACACCGACAGCTGGTGGAAATATGGCTGGTCCAGGTCGAGCGGGAAACGCTGGCGCAGCCAGATGGCGCGTGCTGCTGCCCAGGCACCCAGTACCAGGCGCGGCAGAACCACATACAGCAGCAGGCTGGCAGCGTACAGGTTGACCCAGCGCGCGCCGTTGCCCGGGTGCGCATCACCCCAGTTCTGCAAACCCATCACTTCGTCAGCGGTGAAACCTTCCAGGCCGAAAATTCGCTCTGCGGGCGCGAACAGCAGGGATAACAGGCGATACACATGCCCTGGCTCCAGGAAGGTGCTCTCCCAGCCCGTCGCATAACGCTCGACTATGCCGCGCACATAGAGCGACAGTATGGCGCCGGTGGCGAAGGCAGCGGCCGACCAGTGCAGGATGCGCGCGATGCGGGCCATGTTCAGGCGCGCGCCCAGGCGGGCCCAGTCCACCATGAATTGCAGTACGCCGCCCGCCAGTGCGTGCGGCAGGCGGCGCGGAATATGCCCGCTGCCCAGGGCCATGCGGTTGGCCAGGCCCCGCCGCAATCCGGCACGGCGCGCGGGCAGCAACGCCCACAGTACCAGCAGCAGGTAGGCCAGCAAATTCCAGGCGATGATCCCCAGCAGCGGCATGGACAGCACGTCGACGCGGTGCGGGTCGCCGAAGCGCTCGGCCATGCCGCCTACCAGCAGCGCCGCCAGCGGCAGCAGCCAGCTTGCTCCCCACATGCCGCTATGGCCTTGCGTCACGGAGGCAAACATCTTGTGACGTGCTGCCAGGCGTTTCAGCAGTTGTTCTGCGCGGTGGTAAAGAAAGTCCGGCAGCGTGGATGCCGACCGCTGCTCTGCCGCCTGCCAGTGCGCCAGTTCGCGCGCGGTACGGCTGGCGAACTTGCGGTCATCGTCGGTCAGCACTTCCTTGTGCTGGTCGGCTACTTCGATCGCCTTGACCAGCATGATGGCGCGGGCGGTCTTCTCGTTCATCATCCCTCCAGGCAGGCGCCTGCCTTGCCGCCTTGTAGCGAGATAGGCTGGCCGGGCCGTTCGACCTGGTAGTACAGGCCGATGATGCGCCAGCCGTCGTCGGCGCGGAACAAATGGATGCTGTTGACCCCTGTGAAATCCGCTTTTGGCGCACTGCGATCAGTGCGCGATTCGACCACGCTGTAGACGGTGGCAAAACGGTCGTACTGGCGCACCTCGCGCGCCACTTCGCACTCATGGAAGCCCTTGTCGCCGGCGCGTCCGATGCCGGCGGCGAAATCGGTGCCGCGCGCGACCGACAGCGCAGCAGCGCCGTTGCGGTAACGGGCGCCGTAGACCATGGCGTCGGGGTGGAGGATGGCGCGCAGCGCCGCTTCATCGCCGGGCTGGCCAGCGTCGTGACTCAGTGAACGCCACAGGGCGGCGACCGCCTGCTCCGGCGTGGCGGGGGCGGCCATTAAGGCCGCAGCAAGAATGATTGCATTCATGCATTGAGTGTACCATCAGTCCTCCTTGCGATATACCCGAACGTAGTCAACCAGCATCACTTGCGGGAATAGAGTATTTTCATCAGGATAGCCTGGCCAATAGCCGCCCACCGCCAGGTTAAGCAGCACGAAGAAGGGATGCTCGAACGCCCATTCACCATTCACCAATTGCGGCCGTGCGCTGTGGTAATGCTGGCCGTCGCGGTACCAGCGGATTTCACCCGGCTCCCATTCCACCGCAAAGACGTGAAAGGCGTCGGCATAGCACTGCCCATCCGGCAGCTGCGACGGTGCGCCAAAGCCCTTTTCGCCGGAGTAGCCCGGGCCATGCACCGTGCCATGAACGATGCCGGGCTCCTTGCCGATGTTTTCCATGATGTCGATCTCGCCGCTGCGCGGCCAGCCCGCCTTGTCGATATCGGCACCCAGCATCCAGAACGCCGGCCAGATGCCCTGCCCGCGCGGCACTTTGATACGCGCTTCAAAACGTCCATGGCGGCGCTCCATCAGGCCCGCGGTTTTAAGGCGCGCCGACGTGTATTGCCTACCGCGGTAGGCCTCTTTGCGCGCCTCGATGACAAGGTTGCCGCCCGTTACCCGCAGATTCTCTTTTCGGGCCGTGTAGTACTGCATCTCGTTATTGCCGTAACCGTGGCCGGCCTCCTCCGCGACCCACTTGCGTGCATCGAGCGCATCGCCATCGAATTCGTCGCCCCAATCCAGCACCCAGCCCGGTTTGGCGCCGCGCTGGTGGCGCACGATATTCAGGTAGGTGTCGGTCCAGTACTGGTCGCGATGCGCGGCCAGGAAACGCAGCAGTTCTTCATGCGCTTCATTGCTGATGGAGAGATAGTCGCCGCCGACGCCGTGGAATACCAGGTTCACCACGCCGCCTTGCGCGCCCTGCTCCTTCACCAGCGCGATGAGCTGGGCGCCGGTCAAACCCACCGGCGCAATGCCCGCCGTGCGCAACGCCACGAATTCATCGCGAATCGCGGGCCAGTATGACTGCCCTGCTGCTTGCTGTTCGAAGCACGGCGCGTTGAAGGTGCGTTCGCGCTTGCCGTCGATCGCCTGCAGCAGGGTATTGGCCAGCCGCACTTGGTCCAGCATTTGCGCGACGCTGGTGGTATCAAGGTTGCGATGCGCTTCGACCCAGGCGTGGCCTGGCGTGCTGGCGGAGCACTGATGGAACAAGGTATGGTTGCCAAGTTCATGTCCGCCTTGCGCTGCCGCGCGCCAGTCGGCCATGCGCTGGCGCACTGGCGTATTTGCCAGCGTCAGGTAAAACGTGGCTCTCAGGCCATGGCGCTGCAGCGCCGGCAGCGCATGATCGAGCTGCGAATCAAGCGCATCGTCGTAAGCCAGGCTGACCGCCGCGTGCGCTCCATTTGGCCACGTTTCCACTGCTTGCGCGTTTTGCAGCCCCAGCAATATGACAAAAATCGCTTTTAACATCATTTGCCCCCATGTGGAAACGTTCCCAATTTTGTTGCGAATATAGCACGGTGAAGCTGTTGACTTCAAAATTTGAACGGTGCTATATTGCGCTGACCAGAATGGAAACGTTTCCAGTTTGATGACGGAAACCCCACACTTCCTGCCGATCCCCGGCGTATTTTATTGACAATCGATTTTGCTGCCCCTAGTATTTTTAAGCATTACATGGAAACGTTTCCATGCTGGTTGGGGGAGGCGGCCAGACTATAAGAACCAAGGAGACCAAATGCACTATCCAAAGGCGAAGCAGACATTGATGAGCCTTGCAGTAGCCACCGCCTGCGCGGCGCTCATCGCACCGGCCCAGGCGCAGGAATCGGAGCAGGCAGGCGTGGCGCCAGCCCCGTCCAACAGCGGCGAAGTAGCGACCGTGGTTGTTACCGGCCTGCGCGCCAGCCTGGGTTCCTCGATGAACCTGAAACGCAATGCCGACGGTATCGTGGACGGCATCGTGGCAGCCGACATCGGCAAGTTTCCGGACACCAACCTGGCCGAATCGCTGCAGCGCATCAGCGGCGTGTCGATCGACCGCTCCATCGGCGAGGGCTCCAAGATCACCGTACGCGGCGTCGGCCCCGACTTCAACCTGGTGCTGCTGAATGGCCGCCAGATGCCGACCTCCAACCTGGGCGACCTGAATGGCCGCGCCTTCGACTTCGCCAACCTGGCGTCGGAAGCGATCTCGCAGATCCAGGTCTACAAGACCGGCCGCGCCGAAACACCGACCGGCGGCATCGGCGCCACCGTCAATGTGATGACGGCGCGCCCGCTGGATCGTCCGGGCATGCTGGCCAGCGTTGGCGTCAAGGCGGTGCACGACACCTCGCATAACAACCTGCCTGGCGACGTGAAGCAAGGCAGCGCCACCACGCCGGAAATTTCGGGCATTTACAGCAATACCTTTGACGATAACCGCTTCGGTGTGGCGCTGAGCGCCAGCTACCAGGAGCGCAACCTGGGCTTCAACCAGGCTTCCGTGGCGAACGGCTGGCGCGGTCCTTTCCTCGGCAACGCAGGCCCGCTTCCGCAAACCGGCGCCACCAACCGCCCGAAAGACGGCGACATTTACTCGCTGCCGCAAAACCTGAACTACAACATGAACGGTGTGCAGCGCCAGCGCACCAATGGCCAATTGACCTTGCAATGGGCGCCGGTAAAGGAACTCACCACCACGCTGGACTACACCTACTCCGAAAACAAGATCCAGACCCGTCGCCAGGACCTGTCGGCCTGGTTCAACTTCGGTCCGTCCACTTCGACCTGGAGCAACGGCCCGGTCGCCGCTCCACTGGTGTACACCGAACTGCTGCCTGCGGCCAACAGCGATATCGCCATGGGTGGCGCCGACTTCGCCACCAAGACCCAGAACCAATCGCTCGGCTTCAACGCTGCCTGGAAAACCGACGGCCTGAAACTGGAACTGGACGTGCATAAATCCAGCGCCGAATCCAAGGCCGACAGCCCGTTCGGCTCCAGCAACGTGCTCGGCACCGCAAGCTTCAGCCGCGGCGACACCACGGTCGACTTCCGCGACGACTTCCCGGTACTGAGCATCCAGGGCGCCGATTTCACCAGGGCCCCGCAGCAGGTGACCGGCTCCGTGTTCCAGAACGGCTATATGAAAGGCGAGATCGAACAGGCCCAGTTCAAGGGCAGCCTGAAGCTGCTGCAAGCATCGAACCTGAACTTCGGCGTGGGCGCGATCGAAGTGAAAAACCGCTCCGCCATGTCGACCCAGCAGCGCGATTCCTGGGGCGGCGCGTCGACGGCATCCGATTACCCGGCCAGCCTGTTCCACCGCGAGTCGCTGCGCCAGTACTACGACCAGATCAAAGGCAGCGGCAACCCTGCCCTGTTCAACCAGTTCTACACCTTCAATTTCGCCGAGCTGCGCGCCCTGACCGCCAAGGTGACCGGCTTGCCGGACATGTACATGCCGAAGAGCACCTTCGACACCGACCAGCGTACCGAGGAAAAATCGAAGAGCGCCTACGTCCAGTTCGGCACCGACTGGGATACCGCGATCCCGATGCATACCAATATCGGCGTGCGTTACGAGAAGACCGACGTCATGTCGACCGCTCTGGTACCTGCAGCGACAGGCATCAGCTGGGTATCTGCCAACGAATTCCCTCTCAGCTTCGGCGCGCCGACTTTCACCACGCTCAATGGCAAATACCAGCACTGGCTGCCTAGCGTGGACTGGGATGCGGATATCCGTCCGGACATGAAGCTGCGTGCCAGCTACGGCGAAACCATCGGCCGTCCGCGCTATGACCAGATCCAGGGCGGCACCACGCTGGACCGCCTGGCGCGCGATTTCGGCGGTACCGGCAGCCAGGGCAATCCACAACTGAAACCGGTCAAGTCGAAAAACCTGGACCTGTCGTGGGAGTGGTATTACGGCCAGCAAAGCTTCGCCTCGATTGGCCTGTTCCACAAGGATTTGAGCAACTACGCCGGCCAATCCAAGATCACGGCTACCCCGTTCAACCTGCACACCCCGGTTGGCGGAGCACTGTGGGAACGAAGCTGTCCAGCAAGGCAATTGCAGCACCGACCGTGTCTGCATCCGCAACTACATCTTCCGCAACCACCCGACCGCCGCCGGCGTAGCGCGCGGCCCGGACGATGCCAGCGGCAATGCCACCGGTACCATCGTCGGCCAGCCGGGAGATCCGGTCATGTCGTTCGAGATCAACTCTTTCGCCAACCAGAAGAACGAAAAGCTGAAAGGCGCCGAGGTCAATGTGCAGCATATGTTCGGCAGTTCCGGCTTCGGACTTTCGGCAAACTATACCTGGGTCGATTCGGGCCTGAAGTACGACAACTTCAAGATCGGCGAGCAGTTTCGCGCTGGTCGGCCTGAGCAACTCGGCCAACCTGGTGGGTATTTACGAAGACAAGAACTGGTCGATCCGCGCAGCCTACAACTGGCGTGACAAGTTCCTGTCCTCGACCTTCGACGGCGCGGGTCCTAATCCGAACTACACCGAGGCGTACGGCCAGCTGGACCTGAGCATCGGCTACGCCTTCAATGAGAAGCTCAGCGTGCAGTTTGAAGCGATCAACGTGACCAACGAAATCCAGCGCGTCCACGGCCGCGCCGAATCGATGGCGCTCTTTGTGACGCAATCCGGCCCGCGTTACATGCTGGGTGCCCGCTACAAATTCTGATGACCAGCCGCGCTTCGCTCTGCCCACCATAAAGGATCACCATGGCAAAACCTGTCCTGCTCAATAATATCGATCACAAGGACTTGCATGTGCAGACCGGGCGCGGCGCCCATTTCGGCGACAACGTCATGTCCGCCCTCACCTTCCCGTCGGAGTTCCGCGACGTGCAGGCCTGTTATCCGATCGTCTTCCGCAAAGGGGCAACTGGAGACTTCGAGGCGCATGCGTTGTTCGGCTTCCAGGACGGGGGAAAACCTGTTTCTCGGCATGCACGGCTGGGAGGCGCCTTACATCCCCCTGGCAATCGAGCGCCAGCCTTTCCTGATCGGCGTGAACGGCGACGAATTGACGGTTGCATGTGGACCTGGAAAATCCGCGCCTCAGTGCCACAAACGGCGAGCGGGTGTTCCTGCCGCATGGCGGAACTTCCGATTACCTGGAGCGTGTCAACTCCACGCTGCTGGCCATTCACCAGGGGCTGCAGCAGGCACGCGGCTTCCAGGCGGCCTTGCTCGAGCACCAGTTGCTCGAATCTTTCGTGTTCGACATCGAACTGGACGACGGCCCGCAATACCGGCTGGCCGGTTTCTACACACCATCAACGAAGAACGCCTTGCCGCGTTGCCGGGCGACGTGCTGGAACGATTGAACCGCACCGGCTACCTGCAACCGATCTACATGGTGCTCGCCTCCATGTCCAACTTCCGCGCGCTGATCGAACGCAAGAACCGCCTCCATGCAGGCCAGTGCTGAACCGATCCGCGAGCTACGCGGTGTAACGCCGTCAGACCTTGGCGACGAGGTGCTGCACTCCACGGAGCCGCTGGTGTTGCGCGGCTTGGTCGCACACTGGCCCGCGGTACAGGCTGGCCGCAACGGCACCGACAGCCTTGCACGCGCTGCCAGCGCCGATACTTACCTGCGCCGCTTTTACCGCGATGCCACGGTGATCGCCATGCTTGGCAACCCGGGCACCGGCGGGCGTATCTCCTACAACGAAGACCTGAGCGGCTTCAATTTCACCTCGCTGCAGGCACGTCTTGACCACGTTCTGACGGAACTCGCCGGGCACCGCGGCAATCCGCGCCCTCCCGCCATCTATGTCGGCTCCACCACGGTAGACACTGCGCTGCCGGGCTACAGCGTAGAGAACGCACTCGACCTGGGAGCGCGCGACGCACTTATGAGCATCTGGATCGGCAACCAGGTCCGCATCCCGGCCCACTACGACCTTCCGGACAACCTGGCGTGCGTGACTGCGGGACGCCGCAGGTTCACCCCTTTTCCCGCCAAGCCAGTTGGAAAATCTTTACGTAGGCCCACTGGACTTCACGCCGGCCGGCCAGCCAATCAGCCTGGTCGACCTGCATCAGCCGGATCTCGAACGCTTCCCCCGCTTCGGAGAGGCGATGCGCCACGCGCAATTCGCCGAACTGGAGCCGGGCGATTGCGATCTTCATTCCCAGCATGTGGTGGCACCATGTCGAATCGCTTGAGTGCTTCAATGTGCTGGTCAATTACTGGTGGCGCCAGTCGCCCGCCTACATGGACACGCCAGTCAATGCGCTGATGCTGTCGCTGCTGTCGATCCGGGACCTGCCGCCAGAACAGCGCCGCGCCTGGCAGGACATTTTCCATCACTACGTATTCGAGGCCAATGAACAGACCGCAGCGCATATTCCCGCGATTGCAAGGGGCGTGCTCGGCACCATCGACGACAACGCGGCACGCATGCTGCGCGCCCAGCTTCTCAAAAAAATCAACCGATAAACGGAGACCGAAGTGAAAGATGAACAGTCCCAGCGCCGCCCTGTGCGGCGCGTTGTCATTGCCGGCGGCGGAACCGCCGGCTGGATGGCTGCCGCCGCGATTTCCCGCAGCCTTGGCAAAGTCCTCGACATCAAGTTGGTGGAGTCGGATGAAATCGGCACCGTCGGGGTAGGCGAGGCCACGATTCCAAGCCTGCTGAATTTTCACCGGCTGCTGGAAATTAATGAACAGGAATTCATGGCCGCCACCAAGGCCACCTTCAAACTGGGGATCAGTTTCGAAAACTGGCGCAACGTCAGCCAGGACTATATCCACTCCTTCGGCATGACCGGCACCGACCATTGGAGCGCCGGATTCAATCATTTCTGGCACAAGGGCCGAGAACGCAAGCTGGCCAGCGACTATGGCGACTATTGCCTTGAGCTGAAAGCAGCGCAGTTGAACCGCTTTGGGCACCTGCCGCGGGAAGGCATCAATTACGCCTACCACCTCGATGCCAGCGCCTACGCACGCTTCTTGCGCAAGTATTCGGAAGGCTACGGCGCCCAACGCATCGAGGGCAAGATCGCCAAGGTCCACACCGACGCCGAAAACGGCCATATCACGGCGCTGCAACTCGATTCCGGCACCATGCTCGAGGGCGACCTGTTCATCGATTGCACCGGCTTCCGCGCCCTGCTGATCGGCGAAAGCCTTGGTGAGGAATACGAAGACTGGTCGCAATGGTTGCACAACGACAGCGCGATCGCAGTACAGACGTCTTCCACCGGGCCGGCCGTACCCTACACCCGGGCCATCGCCCACGAATGGGGCTGGCAGTGGCGCATTCCGCTGCAGCATCGCGTTGGCAATGGCATTGTCTTCTCCAGCAGGTTCGTCGACGACGATACCGCACGCACCAGGCTGATGTCGAATATCACCGGCGAGCAGCTTGTACAGCCACGCGTGATCCGCTTCACGCCAGGCCAGCGGCGCAAGGTATGGAGCAAGAACTGCATCGCGCTCGGCCTTGCCAGCGGCTTCCTGGAACCAATTGAATCGACCAGCATCCACCTGATCCAGCGCGGCATCATCCGCCTGATGCAGATGTTCCCTTCCGCCGGCATCTTCCAGACCGAGATCGACGAATACAACAAGCAGGCCTGGACCGAGATCGAACATATCCGCGACTTCATCATCCTGCACTACAAGGCCACAAATCGCAGCGACTCCCCTTTCTGGCGCCACTGCGCCGAAATGGCGGTACCCGCATCGCTGCGTCACCGCATCGACATGTTCCGCGAAACGGGCCGCGTGTTCCGTTTGTCGAACGAACTATTTGCCGAGAATTCGTGGGTCCAGGTGATGCTGGGCCAGGGCATCACGCCGCTGCAGCATCATCCGTCTGCGGATTTGATGGGGGACGCGGAGCTGTCCTGCTTCCTTGACAGCATCCGCAACAATGTGGCGCGCACCGTGGCGCAACTCCCGCCGCACCAGCAGTATGTGGAAAATTACTGCGCGCCGTACATGGAAGAGTACTTGGCGCCGAAGTAAAAGATGAAAACGTAGCAGGCGGCCGGCAGCATGAAGGAGGCCTGCACGCCGACCGAGTCTGCCAGCGCGCCCTGCGCAAACGGCACCAGTGCGCCGCCGACGATGGCCATGCAAAGAATGCCCGAGCCCTGCCCCGTGTACTTGCCCAGCCCGTTCAGCGCCATGCTGAAGATGGTCGGGAACATGATCGAGTTGCACAAGCCAACAGCCAGGATTGCCCACATCGCCACGTTGCCCTTGCCGAATACGGCTCCCAGCACCAAGGCAATGGCCAGCAGGGAATTGAAGGCCAGCGTCTTGCCCGGACTGACAACGCGCATCACGGCGAAGCCGATAAAGCGTCCAACCATGGCGCCGCCCCAATAGATACTGACGTAATGCGCCGCTTCGGCGTGCGACAGGCCGGCAATGTGCGATTCGCCGAGGAAGTTGATCAGGAAGCTGCCGATACTGACTTCCGCGCCCACATACAGGAAGATGCCAATAGCGCCCAGCACCAGGTGCCGGTGCGCCCATGCAGAGCCCAGGCCCTCGCCCGGCAGCGCCACATCGTCGCTACCCGAGATCTGCGGCAGCCTGGCTGCGAAGAACAGCATGGCCAGCAGCGCCAGCGCACCGGCCAATCCAAGGTAAGGCCCCCGCACGGTTGCCGCATCGGCCGCCGCGCCGGCGGCCGCACCAGCAGCCGACAGGATCAGCAAGCCGCCAACGGCAGGGCCGACGGTAGTGCCGAGGGAATTGAACGCCTGGGTCAGGGTCAGACGGCTCGATGCCGTGCGCGCCGCGCCCAGCACAGTCACATACGGGTTCGCTGCCACCTGCAGAATCGTGATGCCTGACGCCAGCACAAAGAAGGCAAACAGGAACAAGCCGTAGCCGCCAAACGACGCGGGATAGAACAGTGCGCAGCCGCCAGCGGCAATCAGCAGGCCGGCCACAGCCCCCTTCTGGTACCCAATGCGGCGGATCAAGGCTCCCGCCGGCAGCGATACGATGAAATAAGCACCGAAGAAGCAGAACTGCACCAGCATTGCCTGCACATAGGTGAGCGTATAAATTGCCTTCAGGTGCGGGATCAGGACGTCGTTCAGTGAAGTGATCAAGCCCCACATGAAGAACAGGACGGTGACGATCACCAGTGCGCTGGTGTTGCTACCGTCCTGCGTAGCGCCTGCGGCATCCTGCCGTGCGGCCGAAGAGTTGGGTGCGATGCTGGCCATTCAGTTCTCCTGTGTCAGTTCTTCGCAACGCACCGCGTCGGGTGCGGTGGCGGCGCCGCCTGCAATTTCGATATTGGCGATAGCCGCTGCAAACGGCGCACTGGCGCTGATGGCGAAAGGCGTATCCATGTGATCCAGCTTCAGGCCGCGTGCGGTGAAGCAGGCCAACGGCAGCTTGACGCTCTGCTTGCCCTTGCCCGCGATGCGCGTGAACAGCCTGGTCGCATCGAGTCCGGTGTCCTGCATTGCCAGCGTGACCTTGCCCTGCGGCGCTGCGGCTACCATAGCGTCAAATTGCAGGGCCCCATCGTGTATCGCGCCAGCAGGTAGCACCATCGGCTTGGCGCCACGCGCAACCAGCGCCGCGCCGGACGGGATTCCAGCCGACCAGGTCACCAGCTTGGCGTCCTGCTGCGTAGTCAGCTGCGCCGTCTGCACCGTGATGCCGGGCAGGCGGAACGTCGCATTCAAATCCGCCCCGAGTGCCAGATGCTCGCTGCCGCTGCGGATCGACAAGGGGAAGCTCGCGCGGTCGGCCTGTCCATGCACCGGCACCGTATTGCTGGAGCCACAGCCGCCTGGAGCGTAAGAAGTATCCAGCTTGCCAAGTTTCGAACGCTGCCCTTTGTGCAAGCCGTAGTTCAAAGCGAACAGCGGAGCATAGCCGGCATCGCCAAAGTTCAAAGGCGTCTGGCATGCCGATTTGGGCCACGAGAAGGACAGTTTTCCACGGAAGTCACGGCTGCTCGGACCTGCCACCAGGAGGTCGGATACGCCCTTGCCTTCGGTACCGGGCAGCCAGGCCGCGATGAAAACGTCGGACAGATTGAGCAGGTCGTTCACGAACAACGGACGGCCTGCAACGAACACGGTAATCACCGGCTTACCCTTGCCTGCCACCGCTTCCAGCACGGCCAGGTCTTCCGGATACCGGCTGCTGTGGCGCAGCGTGCCCGATGGGCCGATATCGCCGTCGCCCTCCGCATATGGACGCTCGCCGACCACCGCAATCACTGCGTCGAAGCGCGACAGGTCGACGCCGTTCGCGTCTGCGCTGAACTCCACATTGCCTTGGCCCGCTGCCGCACGAATTCCTGCAAGGATGCTATCGGCATGCTGAAAGTCGGCATTGGTATTGTCGGTCCCCTGCCAGGTCAGCGACCAGCCTCCGGACTGGTTGGAGATATTGTCGGCGCTCTTGCCGACCACCAGTATCTTCATGCCGCGTGCCAGCGGCAGCGCCGGCCCCTCGTTCTTCAGCAACACCAGCGATTCGCGCACGGCGCGACGGGCCAGTTCGCGATCCTGCAGCGCCGCATCCTTACCGGCATACAGGTTCTGCGAAGGGCTCTTGCCGAACAGGCCTGCGCGCAGCTTGACGCGCAGGATACGGCTCACCGCATCGTCAATGCGGGACATAGGGATGTCCCCCGCTTTCACCTGCGCTACGGTGTTGGCGATGAAGGCTTTCCAGTCATCCGGCACCATGACCATGTCAATGCCGGCATTGATCGCCTGCGGGCAGCTGTCGTTGCGGCAGCCCGGCACTTCGGCGATGCCGTTCCAATCGCTGACAACGAATCCGTCGAAGCCCATCTTCGTCTTCAGGACATCGGTCAGCAGCTCGCGGCTGCCGTGCACTTTCACCCCATTCCAGCTGTTGAACGACGACATCACTGTCTGCGCCCCTTGCGCCAGCGCCGGCACATAACCGGCGCCGTGGATGTTGACCAGGTCCGCCAGCGAAGCCTTGTTGTTGCCGCGGTCCTTGCCCTGGTCGGTGCCGCCATCGCCGACAAAGTGCTTGGCGCTGGCCAGCACGTTGGCATCGGTCTTGAAACGCCCCTGCAGGCCTTTCACGTATTCGCCGGCATACTGCGCCACCAGCTTGCCATCTTCCGAGAAACTCTCGTAGGTGCGGCCCCAGCGGTCGTCGCGCACCACCGCGATAGTCGGGCCGAAGACCCAGGCAATCCCGCTGGCGCGCACTGCCTTGGCGGTCGCGGCGCCGATCTCGTGGGCGAGCTTGGGATTGTGCGCGGCACCGAGGCCGATATTGTGCGGATACAGGGTGGCGCCAAACACATTGCTGTTGCCGTGGATGGCGTCGATGCCCCATACCACGGGCACCTTCACCGCCATATCGGTCGCCATCGAGGCGTCGTAATATTTCTGGGCCAGCGCCAGCCACTCCGCAGCATTGGCGCGCTTGTTCCCATTGGGCCAGCTGCCGCCACCATTCAACACCGAGCCCAGGTAGTAGCGCCGTACGTCATCCGGCGTGGTGGTCTTGATCTCGGGCTGGGTCATTTGCCCGATCTTCTGCTCCAGCGTCATCTTGCCGAGAATGCCGGCAACGCGCTTCT
Source organism: Massilia eburnea (assembly GCF_050709955.1). Taxonomy (GTDB): domain Bacteria; phylum Pseudomonadota; class Gammaproteobacteria; order Burkholderiales; family Burkholderiaceae_D; genus Rugamonas; species Rugamonas eburnea_A. The sequence continues at coordinate 56,858 of NZ_JBNZFX010000009.1, read as the reverse complement.
CAAGCGCCGGATCGGCCTTGATTGCGCTGCTTACGTGCGGCCAGTCGGCCAGCGGCGCGGCCGCTACCGGGAGCGCCATGGCTATCGCCGCGGCCAGCAGTGAAACCTGTTTCATCCTGTCTCCTTTCATGGCTGTTGCAGGAAGCTGCGATACCACTTGCCGCTTTCCTTCAGCCTTCGTTCTTGTGTTGTGTAATCGATGTGGACCAGGCCAAAACGGCGCAGGTAGCCTTCCGCCCACTCAAAGTTGTCGACCAGGCTCCAGGCGAAATAGCCCTTTACCGGCACGCCGGCCGCAATCGCATCCTTCATGGCGCCAAGGTGGCGCGCCAGGTAACGGCGGCGGCCAGCATCGGGTACGCTGCCATCGGCCAGCACTTCATCGTCGAAACAGGAGCCGTTCTCGGTGATGTACAGCTCCTTCGGCGCGTAATCTGCGTGGATGCGGCCAAGCAGCTCGCTCATGCCTTCCGGCGCCACTTCCCAGCCCATGGCGGTGGTCTCCGCACCGGCCGGCGGCGGCAGCACGCGTGCATCCAGCGGCTCGTGGCCGGGCGCGTCTGCAACCGTTTCGGGGAAATAGTAGTTCACGCCCATGAAATCGGTCGCCACCGCGATCGCCTCCATATCGCCCTCGTGCACCACCGGAGCCGCTGCGCCCACCTGCTCCAGCGTCGCCGCCGGATAGCCGCGGCCATGCAATGGATCGAGGAACCAGCGGTAACGCAGGCCGTCATGGCGCTCGCAGGCCGCGCGGTCCGCTTCGCTTGGACTGGCAGCGCGCAGTGGATGCAGGCTAAGAGAGATGCCGACGCGTGCTTGCGGCACATTCTCGCGAATCAGCGGCACCGCCTTTCCATGGGAAAGCAGCACGTGATGGCAGACCTGCAGCGCCGTGCCGAAATCGGTCAGCCCCGGTGCATGCAGGCCTTCGAAATTGCCCAGGATGGCAGTGCACCATGGCTCATTGTGCGTAATCCAGTGTTGCACGCGATCGCCCAAACGGCGCGTTACGGCGTCCACGAATTCCAGGTAGCGCAGCACCGTGTCGCGTTCAGCCCAGCCGCCGCGCTCCTGCAGGTATTGCGGTAGATCCCAGTGGTACAAAGTGGCCCAGGGCTGGATACCGCGTTCGAGCATGCCGTCCACCAGGCGCGAATAGAAATCCCAGGCCCTTCTGGTTGGGTGCCGCGCCGACTTCGGCCACGATGCGCGGCCAGGCAATCGAAAAACGGTAGGCGTTCAGGCCCATGTCGCGGGCGATATCCATATCTTCCAGCCACCGGTGGTAATGGTCGCAGGCCACCAGGCCGCTCGAGCCGTCGCGCACCTTGCCGGGCGTGGCGGCAAAGCGGTCCCAGATTGATTCCGCCCGCCCATCCTCCCTGCCGGCCCCTTCGATCTGGTAGGACGAGGTGGCGCATCCCCACAGGAAGTCGCGGGCGAAGTCGCTGCGCGCCGGGGCGCCTGGTTCAATCTGGTCTGGAGTAGTCATATTCAGTAGTGTACAGGATTTGGAAAGGTTTCCACATCAGGTCGAAAAAAAGGGCGCACGCGCCCCTTTGCCGGTTCAGTTCAAGCAGCGGCCTTGCGCTTGGCACTGGCCGCCTTGGCCAGCGATGCACGCAGCGTTACCGTCACGGGGAAACTGCGGGTCACCGTCCGCCGCAGGCCATAACAGCGATTCAGCAAGGCGCTCAAGCCATTCATCGTCATTTCGCGCCACGGCATATGAACGGTCGTCAGGCGCGGCGCGGAAAACTCCGCGCTTGGCGTGTCGTCGTATGCGATGACGGACAGGTCATTCGGAACGCGGATACCGGCCTCCTGGAAGTAGGACAGCGCACCAACCGCCATTTCATCATTGGCGCAGAACAGGGCCGTGCAGCGATGCCCCGACTCCACCAGTTCCTTGGCAGCGGCCCAGCCACCGGCCGGCGAGAAATCGCTCTCGGCAACCCACATGCGGCTGGTGTCGATACCGCCGGCCTGCAGCTCCGCCATGAAGCCATCGACGCGCGCCACGTTGTCGGCGAGGCGCGCCGGGCCGGCCACTACCGCGATATCGCGATGTTTGTGGTCCAGCAGCGCCCGCGCGGCAAGGCGGCCGCCCAGGCTTATGGTCCAACGTGAAGCACTGCTCCGGAATACTGGCCAGGTTGTGGTTCAGCACCACAATCCTGCCCTGTTGCGTGCCCAGCGCCTCGACGTCTTCGTCATGCAAGGCGCTGGTCATCACGATCAAGCCATCACAGCCTCGCTCCATCAGGAACTGGATGCCGTCCTTGGCCTGCTTGCGTTCATCGCCCAGGCCCACGCCGAAGGCCACCACCATGTGCAGGCCTGCGGTGCGCAGCTCGGTGTCGATGATCTGCAGGATAGGCGTGTAAAAGGTGCCGCTCAGGACCGGTATATAGACGCCGATCATCTGGCTGGTGCCGGTCAGCAGCGTGCGCGCCGCATGCGACGGGCGAAATCCCAGTTCGTCGATCGCCTTCTTCACCTTTTCAAGCGTGGCTGGCGACACCGAACCTTTGCCGCTGACTACGCGGGAGGCGGTGCCCAAACCTACGCCCGCCAGGCGGGCTACGTCTTTGATAGTGGCCACTGGAATCCTTTTCTTCTTATAACGTCATCGCGAGCATACTTGAAGCGCCCGCCAAATCAAAGCGCTTGCCACTGTCCGGGTCGAACAACGAAGCGCGTTGTGCATCAATCTCGAATGCGACCTGTGTCATCCGGCGCAAGCGCACGGCTGCCCCTGCAGGATGCAGGACAGCTGCTTGCCCGCCGCAATCCAGCCACACCACGCGGTGGGACACCCATCGGCTCCACCAGTGTCACCCCTGCCCATGCAGCGAGCCGCCGGCAACCAGCGAAATATGCTCAGGGCGCACACCCAACACGGCTTTGCGTCCACAGTCCCCCCGCGGCAGGCTCGCCCCATCGGACAGCCGCAGGCAGGCGCCTGCAAACATGCCGGCGGCATCGATTTCGCCCTCAATCAGGTTTCATGGCTGGCGCGCCGAGAAAACCGGCTACGAACAGGTTGGCAGGCCGCTCATACACTTCGCTCGGGCGTGCCGACCTGCTGGATCTGCCCCGCCCGCATCACGACAATGCGGCTGGCCAGTGTCATCGCCTCGACCCTGGTCGTGAGTGACGTAGATCATGGTTGCAACCCAGTTGCTGGTGCAGCAATTTGAGTTCGCGCCGCAGATCGGGTGCGCAGCTTCGCATCGAGGTTGGACAGGCCGGTTCATCGAACAGGTAGACGCCCGCTTCGCGCACCAATGGCGCCGGCCAATCGCCACCCGCTGCCTCTGCCCGCCGGAAAGCGCGGCCGGGCTTACGTCCAAGCAGATCGTCCAGGTGCAGCATCGCGGCCACGCGCTCCACGCGGCGTTTGATTTCCGCCTTCGCCACTCCGGCAATGCGCAGTGCCGAAAGACATATTCTTTTCGACCGTCATGGTCGGATACAGGGCATAGGACTTGGGAACACCATGCCGATCCCGCGCTCGCTAGGATCTGTGCGCGACATATCCTTGCCGCCGATCTCGATGGTGCCCCCGATGGTTTCGGTCAACCCCGCAATACTGTGCAGGAGCCGTCGATTTGCCGCAACTCCGAAGGCCCGAGCAGGACCAGGAACTCGCCCTCCTCCACCTCCAGGTCCAGGGCCGACGGGATGAATGGCATTGCCGCCAAGGGAAATGTCCAGCTTTTTCAGACTTACGTTCGACATCCGTTCAACCTTTCCACCGCGCCGGCAGCGATGCCGCGCACGAACCAGCGGCCCCGACAAGAAATAGATTGCCAAAGGCACCAGCGCCGTCAGGATCGTGGCGGCCATATTGACGTTGTAAAGACGGGTTCCCGTCGTCGTATTGATCCACGTTATTCAACTGCACCGTCATCGGCAGGTTGTCGCGCCCCGCAAACACCAGGCCGAGGATGTAGTCGTTCCAGACCCCGGTGAGCTGCATGATCGCCGCCACCACCAGCATCGGCACCGACAACGGCAGCATCACATGCCAGAAAATGCGCCAGAAGCCGCCGCCATCGATGCGCGCAGCGTGGAACAGCTCCTGCGGCAGCGCCGCGTAATAGTTACGGAACAGCAGCGTCAATACCGGCATGCCGAACACCAGGTGCACGAGCACAATAGCCGGCAGCGAGCCAAACACGCCCAGGCCAGCCATCATGCGTACCAGCGGATAGATCATCACTTGCACCGGCACGAAGGCTCCCAGCAGCAGGATGCCGAACAACAGCTTGGCACCGCGCGGCCGCCAGAAAGACAAGGCGTAGCCATTCAGCGCGCCCAGCGCTATCGGCAGCATGGTGCTTGGCACGGCAATCCGCACCGAATTCCAGAATCCGCCCTGCACGCCTTCGCAGGCGGCCCCGGTGCAGGCCTCGCTCCAGGCTGCCCGCCAGGCATCGAGCGTGGGCGCCAGCGGCGGCGCGAAGATATTCCCCAGCCGGATTTCATCCATCGATTTCAATGAGGTCGCCAGCATCACGTACAGCGGCAGCAGGAAGAACAGCGCCGCGCTGGCCAGGAACACATACAGACCGATACGTGCCGCCTTCATGCAGCCCTCTTCCGGCTGCGGGCATAGGCCCATGGCGCCAGCAAGGCCAGCACCGTCAGCAGCAGCACCACTGCACCGGCCGAAGCCAGGCCGATATTCGCACGCAGGAACAGGTGGTCCATGATGAATTTCGCAGGCACTTCGCTGGCTGTGCCGGGGCCACCCTGGGTCATCGACACCACTGCGTCATACAGCTTGACCACCATGGTCGCCAAGAGTATGAATACAGTCGCCATCGTCGGCGCCAGCATCGGCAGCACAATGGAGAAATAAACGCGCCAGGCCGGGATGCCGTCCAGGCGCGCAGCCTTCCAGATTTCAGGATCGATACCACGCAGGCCGGCCAGCATCAGCGCCATCACAAAGCCCGAGGCCTGCCAGGCCGATGCCAGCACCACCGTATAGAGCACCATGTCCTGGTCGACCAGCCAATTGATTTCCACGCCGGGTATGCCGCCAGGCGTCAGGATCCACTGCCATACCAGGCCGGTCGCCACGAACGACATCGCATAAGGATAGAGGAAGACCGTGCGCAGCGCACCCTCGCCTGCCACCTGCCGGTCGATAGCAGCCGCCAGCAGGAAGCCGATCACCATGCAGGCCAGCACGAACAGCACGCCAAAAAGCGCCAGGTTATGCAGCGACAGCAGCCAGCGCTCGTTGTCGAACAAGCGCTCGTACTGCGCCATGCCAACCAGCTTATTGGTGGCGATGCTGCGCGAGCTGGTGAGCGAAACATAGAAGGTCCAGGCGAACGAGCCGAGATAACCCACGCAAACCGTGAGCAGCATCGGCAACAGCGCCGCATAGGACATGGCTCGACGCACCGTCTAGTTCCTCAACGCCGCAGCCAGCGCCTTCTGCGCTTTTTCAACCGGCATCGACGTGTTCCAGTACGCGGTCAGCGCATCCTGCACTGCGCCGTTCTGATCGGGCGTCAGGTAAATCTCGGGCGCACCAACCTGGCGATTACGGTCGCGCATGATGGCGGCGCCAGCGCGGGAGCACGCGTCGAGCTGGCTGGTATCGGCATCGGCGCGTGGCGGCAGCGAACCTTTCAGCTTGTTGAAATTCACCTGGGTGGCAGGTGCCAGCAGCACTTTCGTCATCAGCTTCTGCGCCTGCTGCACGTCCGTGCTGTCCGAGCGAGGGAAGACAAAAGCGTCGCCCTGGATCAGGTAGGGCGCATTCGCTCCCAGGCCCGGAATGCATCCGTAATCAACGCCAGGCGCCATCTTCGCATTGTTGAATTCCCCCTTGGCCCAGTCACCCATGACCTGAACGCCGGCCTTGCCGCTGACCAGCATCGCGGTCGCGTCATTCCAGTTACGGCCGGGCGATGCGGGATCGACGTAAGCCTGCAGGCGCTTGAATGCCAGCAGCACCTTGCGCATGGGCTCCGAATTAATGGCACGCTGGTCGCGGTCGCGCATCACCTGCAGGTAGAGTTGGCGCCCGCCCATATTCGCCAGCAGCGACGCGAACAGGATGTGCTCCTGCCATGCCTGCCCGCCGTGCGCCAGCGGCACCAGGCCGGCGGCCTTCAGCTTGTCCAGCACGGCAAACAGTTCATCGACGGTTGCGGGCTCCTTTGCGATGCCGGCCTTCTTGAAGGCGGCCTTGGAATACCAGATCCACGTCTGCATGTGAATGTTCATCGGCATCGCGTAGTAATGGCCATCGATGCGGATGGTGTTCACGATCGGTTCCGGCAACGTGCTTTCCCAGTGCTCCTGGCGCGCGACATCATCCAGCTGCACCAGCATGTCCTGGTCAACGATATCGAGGAACTGCTTGGAGATATTGAACTGCGCGGCTGCCGGCGCCTTGCCGCCAACCATGCGATTGAGGGTAACTGCGCGGGCCTGCTCGCCGCCGGCAATCGCCGTATCGACCCAGTTGCCACCGGCGGCACGATAGGCATTCGCAAGCTGTTTCACGGCAGCGGATTCGCCGCCTGAAGTCCACCAGTGGATCACTTCTGCGCTCGGCCCGGCAGCCTGTGCGGATGCGGCGCCGAGCGCCATGGCACAAGCGAATAACTGCTTAAACATCCCGTCTCCTGTAGTGTGCTGCTTATTTTTGGAAACGTTACCAATTTCCCTCGCGTGTGTCAATAGAATAACAGGAACGCCCCGCTTGGCGAAAACGCAACGTGTATCGGAAAACGATTGAAATCGTATAAATCCCTGGGCTATCCTGAATTCGCTGCCGGTGCACACCGGTCGCGTGATCGGGAGAGTTTGTCCCACCCATGGACAACGCCGAAGGAGCAAGCCGCCCCCGGAATCTCTCAGGCCAAAGGACCGGTCGCGCGTTTTCAAAACTCTGAAGAGCCGCCTGCAAAGCAACGTTGGCGCACCGAAGGAGCAAGCAGGCCGCCGACGCCTGTGAAACTCTCAGGTCCAGCACAGAGGGGGCAATCACCTCGCACCTCAAAAATATCTGATCAACCTTCAGAGGAGTAGTCACATGCATATGCATCGACTCTGGCTGCGCATCGCCTGCGCAGCGATGATGGCCGCCCCGTTCCTGGCAAAAGCAGACAACGGCGCGGCACTACAAGCCGCCAAACGCGGTCTCGCGCAATTCGCCGAGCACCAGCAGGCGATCCGCCCCGGCAGCGCACCGGTGGACTTCCCGCTCGATATCACGGACGTAGGCGATTTGAAGCAGGCCAAGGTAAGCCATGGCTTCGAAGTGTATACCGTCGATCCGAAAGAACTGCTGGCGCGCGGCGACCTGGCATCGCTGGCCAAACCGACCGGCGAATGGCGCTTTGTCATTTCCCTGCACGGAAAGCCGATCGGGCTGGCAACCGTACAGCAAGTGAATGGCCGCTATGAAACCGTCGCCTACGGCGCCTCAGTGCTGGCGAAAGACGTGGATGCCGCTATGGCGGTGCACGGCAACAGCGTGCGTTCCAACCTGCGCTTCATCCGTATCTACCAGGCGCGCGCAGACTTGCTGGAAGTGGATCGCGCCAAGTTCGCCCCGCTGCACTCGGCCCGGGAATCGCTGCTGCTTCAGAAAAATGGCAACCAGCTAGTTGAAGGAACGGACTTGCTTGAGCCACTGCGCGCCGCAGTCAAAGCCAATATCGAAGCATTCCGTTAAGGAGGAGCCGAACATGAAAATCGCAAAAATCGCCGCCGGCGCCGCGCTGGTGCTTGCCCTGCCCTCCGCCTTTGCCCAATGGCGTACGCTCAATGTCCCCCTGACCACCCAGGAGCACAGCCAGTGGTGCTGGTCCGCCTCCAGCAAGGCAGTCCTGAATGTTTACAACCGGACGCCCAGCCAATGCCAGATCGTGAACTGGGCTTATGGCATCAACTACGCCTGCGGCAACAGTACCTTCAATTGGAACAGCTACGCCAACCGCCCGAACAATATGTACGGCACCTCGGGCAGCGTGCAAAACATCCTGGCGAATTGGGGCGTGCCGAATACCGCGATCAACAACTACCTGTCGTGGAATTCGGTGGTGAATGAAATCAATGGCAACCGTCCCTTCGTGATCCGTTACGGCTGGACCAATGGCGGTGGCCATATCATGGTGGGACGCGGCTACGAAACCTATAACGGGACCAACTATGTCTACATCATGAACCCGTGGCCGGGCGAGGGACAGACTTATCGCACCTTTGCTTCCGCCGTCAGTGCATCCGACCATAATTGGACGCACACGCAGCGCATGAACGTCAGCCCTTGAAAAAAAACCCGCCAGCTCGGTGCTGGCGGGTTTTTCTCATTGCTTAGTTGCTGCCGCCCAGTTGCTCCAGCTTGGCGGCCCATTTCTTCGACTCGTCGACGTTGCGGGCAGTGCCCACGCCGTTTTCAAGCAGGTAGACCAGCTTGCGGATCGCAGTGACTTCACCTTGCTCCGCCGCCTGGCGATAATAGACTGCAGCCTGGTTGTAGTCCTTCTTGACGCCCTGCCCCATCCAGTACATGCCCGCCAGCCTTACCTGCGCCTGCGCGCTACCCAGCTTTGCCGCCTGCTGGTATGCGATCGCGGCCTGCGGCAAATCAACCGGACCGCCCTTGCCCAAGTCGAGCATCACAGCAAGGTTGGTGGCAGCATCCTTGTTGTCCTGCGCCGCTGCTTTGGTGAACCATGCACGGGCCTGGACCAGGTCCTGTGCCACGCCATCGCCATTCGAGTACAGCAGGCCTGCGTAGAACTGCGCCATCCCGTGCCCTTGCTCGGCCGCTTTCAAGTACCAATCCAATGCCTGGGCCGGATCCTTGGGCACGGTGTTACCGGTGTGGTAGGCCACGGCCAGGTCATACTGGGCGTTAGCGTCACCGGCGATCGCACGCTTGCGGATCGGCGCGAGCGGCCCGGCAGCCTGGCGTTCCATTGCGGCGATCAGGCTCAGCGCCTCCTGCGCATTCTTGCTGCCGGCGGCGGCGGCTTTCTGGTACCACTGCTTCGCCTGCGCCTGGTCGGCCGGGACACCACGACCTTCGAAGTACATGCCTGCCACCTGCTCGATCGCTGCCACGTCGTTCTGCTCGATGGCCTTGCGCAGCAGGGCCAGGGCGCCAGCGCCATCTTGCTTGACGCCACGGCCGGCGGCCATCAGGCCTGCAAGCTGGCGCATCGCAAGAACGTGGCCCTGGTCGACTGCGCGCGAGTACCACTTCGCCGCTTCGACGTCATTCTGGTCAGTGCCCTGGCCGCGCTCATACATCATGCCCAGGTTGAATTGCACATTGGGGTCATTGCTCCGGGTGGCCTGCTCGAAGAAACCACGGAATGCACGTGCGAAATTACCTTTTGCGTATTCTTCGTTAGGGGTGCGGGAAAAAGCCTGTGCATGTGCAAATTGCACGGGGAAGTGCAGACAAGCCAGGAGTGCTACGTACCGAAACTTCGACGCCATATTAGTTACTTGCAAGGTGGAAAATATAAATTATATAAACTCTCCATTAAGCAACATAATATAAATGAAAACTTTGATGCTTTTTAACAACAAGCAGTTGGCGCTGCAAAAGCGAAAAGCCCGCTGGCATATGCCTAGCGGGCTTTTCTAATAAGAGCCTGACGATAACCTACTTTCACACTGGTTGCAGCACTATCATCGGCGCAAAGTCGTTTCACGGTCCTGTTCGGGATGGGAAGGGGTGGGACCGACTTGCTATGGTCATCAGGCATAACTTGTATGCACCCCGCTCGCTGAGCAAGGTGCGCAATCTGGAAGAAGTAAAGTTGGGTATCTCAAACACAGGCAAGTGCTGTATAACCGGCAAGGTTATAGGGACAAGCCGTACGGGCAATTAGTATCAGTTAGCTTAATGCATTACTGCACTTCCACACCTGACCTATCAACGTCCTGGTCTCGAACGACCCTTCAAAGAGCTCAAGGCTCTGGGAAATCTCATCTTAAGGCAAGTTTCCCGCTTAGATGCTTTCAGCGGTTATCTCTTCCGAACTTAGCTACCCGGCAATGCCACTGGCGTGACAACCGGTACACCAGAGGTTCGTCCACTCCGGTCCTCTCGTACTAGGAGCAGCCCCCTTCAAATTTCCAACGCCCACGGCAGATAGGGACCAAACTGTCTCACGACGTTTTAAACCCAGCTCACGTACCACTTTAAATGGCGAACAGCCATACCCTTGGGACCGGCTACAGCCCCAGGATGTGATGAGCCGACATCGAGGTGCCAAACTCCCCCGTCGATATGAACTCTTGGGAGGAATCAGCCTGTTATCCCCAGAGTACCTTTTATCCGTTGAGCGATGGCCCTTCCATACAGAACCACCGGATCACTATGTCCTACTTTCGTACCTGCTCGACTTGTCGGTCTCGCAGTTAAGCACGCTTATGCCATTGCACTATTAGCACGATGTCCGACCGTACCTAGCGTACCTTCGAACTCCTCCGTTACACTTTGGGAGGAGACCGCCCCAGTCAAACTGCCTACCATGCACTGTCCCCGATCCGGATTACGGACCAAGGTTAGAACCTCAAACAAACCAGGGTGGTATTTCAAGGTTGGCTCCATAGGAACTGGCGTCCCTACTTCAAAGCCTCCCACCTATCCTACACAGATTGGTTCAAAGTCCAATGCAAAGCTACAGTAAAGGTTCATGGGGTCTTTCCGTCTAGCCGCGGGTAGATTGCATCATCACAAACACTTCAACTTCGCTGAGTCTCGGGAGGAGACAGTGTGGCCATCGTTACGCCATTCGTGCAGGTCGGAACTTACCCGACAAGGAATTTCGCTACCTTAGGACCGTTATAGTTACGGCCGCCGTTTACTGGGACTTCAATCAAGAGCTTGCACCCCATCATTTAATCTTCCAGCACCGGGCAGGCGTCACACCCTATACGTCCACTTTCGTGTTTGCAGAGTGCTGTGTTTTTATTAAACAGTCGCAGCCACCAGTTTATTGCAACCTTTTCGTCCTTCCACAGTAAAGTGGTCAAACTACCGAGGCGTACCTTATCCCGAAGTTACGGTACCAATTTGCCGAGTTCCTTCTCCCGAGTTCTCTCAAGCGCCTTAGAATACTCATCTCGCCCACCTGTGTCGGTTTGCGGTACGGTCTCGTATGACTGAAGCTTAGAGGCTTTTCTTGGAACCACTTCCGATTGCTTCATGCACTAGTGCACTCGTCCCAGTCCCTTGAATTACGCGCCCGGATTTGCCTAAGCGCCTTCTATGAACCAGAAACTGACTATTCCAACAGTCAGACAACCTTCCGCGATCCGTCCCCCCATCGCATCATACGACGGTGCAGGAATATTAACCTGCTTCCCATCAGCTACGCATCTCTGCCTCGCCTTAGGGGCCGACTCACCCTGCTCCGATGAACGTTGAACAGGAAACCTTGGGCTTACGGCGTGCGGGCTTTTCACCCGCATTATCGCTACTCATGTCAGCATTCGCACTTCTGATACCTCCAGCATCCTTCACAAGACACCTTCGCAGGCTTACAGAACGCTCTCCTACCATATCCTTGCGGATATCCGCAGCTTCGGTGACTGGCTTAGCCCCGTTACATCTTCCGCGCAGGACGACTCGATCAGTGAGCTATTACGCTTTCTTTAAATGATGGCTGCTTCTAAGCCAACATCCTGACTGTTTTAGCCTTCCCACTTCGTTTTCCACTTAGCCAATCTTTGGGACCTTAGCTGGCGGTCTGGGTTGTTTCCCTCTTGACACCGGACGTTAGCACCCGATGTCTGTCTCCCAAGCTCGCACTCAACGGTATTCGGAGTTTGCAATGGTTTGGTAAGTCGCGATGACCCCCTAGCCATAACAGTGCTCTACCCCCGTCGGTGATACTTGAGGCACTACCTAAATAGTTTTCGGAGAGAACCAGCTATTTCCAAGTTTGTTTAGCCTTTCACCCCTATCCACAGCTCATCCCCTAATTTTTCAACATTAGTGGGTTCGGTCCTCCAGTGCGTGTTACCGCACCTTCAACCTGGCCATGGATAGATCACTTGGTTTCGGGTCTACACCCAGCGACTAGCGCCCTATTCGGACTCGATTTCTCTACGGCTCCCCTAATTGGTTAACCTCGCCACTGAATGTAAGTCGCTGACCCATTATACAAAAGGTACGCAGTCACCCCTTGCGAGGCTCCTACTGTTTGTATGCACACGGTTTCAGGATCTATTTCACTCCCCTCCCGGGGTTCTTTTCGCCTTTCCCTCACGGTACTGGTTCACTATCGGTCGATTACGAGTATTTAGCCTTGGAGGATGGTCCCCCCATGTTCAGACAGGATTTCTCGTGTCCCGCCCTACTTGTCGTATGCTTAGTACCACCGCTCTGATTTCGCGTACGGGGCTATCACCCGCTATGGCGCCTATTTCCAGAGGCTTCCACTATCAGAACGACTATCACATACAGGCTCTTCCCATTTCGCTCGCCACTACTTTGGGAATCTCGGTTGATTTCTTTTCCTGCAGCTACTTAGATGTTTCAGTTCGCCGCGTTCGCTTTGCATACCTATGTATTCAGTATGCAATGACCTAAAAGGCCGGGTTTCCCCATTCGGAAATCTTCGGATCAATGCTTGTTTGTCAGCTCCCCGAAGCTTATCGCAGACTACTACGTCCTTCATCGCCTGTAATCGCCAAGGCATCCACCATGTGCACTTATTCACTTGTCCCTATAACCTTGACGGCTATAAGTTCAAGCACTTACTACTGTGTTTGATGAGTTTTACTACTACCCTAAGTGATATCTTTCGATATCGCTTAATAAAACTTTTACTTCTTCCAGATTGTTAAAGAACGATGAACATTAAAAGTTCAAATCTAAGCGTCTGCGCTTACATTTGAAATCTTTGGTGGAGGATGACGGGATCGAACCGACGACCCCCTGCTTGCAAAGCAGGTGCTCTCCCAGCTGAGCTAATCCCCCGTAGGTATTACGTTGGGACTGGTAGGGCTGGTTGGGCTCGAACCAACGACCCCCGCGTTATCAACACGGTGCTCTAACCAGCTGAGCTACAGCCCCATTTGCTGTTCTTCGTATTACAACAGTCGATAAGTGTGAACGTTTGAGTCTGATGCCGACTCTAGAAAGGAGGTGATCCAGCCGCACCTTCCGATACGGCTACCTTGTTACGACTTCACCCCAGTCACGAATCCTACCGTGGTAAGCGCCCTCCTTGCGGTTAAGCTACCTACTTCTGGTAAAACCCGCTCCCATGGTGTGACGGGCGGTGTGTACAAGACCCGGGAACGTATTCACCGCGACATGCTGATCCGCGATTACTAGCGATTCCAACTTCATGTAGTCGAGTTGCAGACTACAATCCGGACTACGATACACTTTCTGGGATTAGCTCCCCCTCGCGGGTTGGCGGCCCTCTGTATGTACCATTGTATGACGTGTGAAGCCCTACCCATAAGGGCCATGAGGACTTGACGTCATCCCCACCTTCCTCCGGTTTGTCACCGGCAGTCTCATTAGAGTGCTCTTGCGTAGCAACTAATGACAAGGGTTGCGCTCGTTGCGGGACTTAACCCAACATCTCACGACACGAGCTGACGACAGCCATGCAGCACCTGTGTGATGGTTCTCTTTCGAGCACTCCCAGATCTCTCCGGGATTCCATCCATGTCAAGGGTAGGTAAGGTTTTTCGCGTTGCATCGAATTAATCCACATCATCCACCGCTTGTGCGGGTCCCCGTCAATTCCTTTGAGTTTTAATCTTGCGACCGTACTCCCCAGGCGGTCTACTTCACGCGTTAGCTGCGTTACTAAGTCAATTAAGACCCAACAACTAGTAGACATCGTTTAGGGCGTGGACTACCAGGGTATCTAATCCTGTTTGCTCCCCACGCTTTCGTGCATGAGCGTCAGTTTTGACCCAGGGGGCTGCCTTCGCCATCGGTGTTCCTCCACATCTCTACGCATTTCACTGCTACACGTGGAATTCTACCCCCCTCTGCCAAACTCTAGCCTCGCAGTCTCCATCGCCATTCCCAGGTTAAGCCCGGGGATTTCACGACAGACTTACGAAACCGCCTGCGCACGCTTTACGCCCAGTAATTCCGATTAACGCTTGCACCCTACGTATTACCGCGGCTGCTGGCACGTAGTTAGCCGGTGCTTATTCTTCAGGTACCGTCAGCAGCTGCGGATATTAGCCGCAGCCTTTTCTTCCCTGACAAAAGAGCTTTACAACCCGAAGGCCTTCTTCACTCACGCGGCATTGCTGGATCAGGGTTGCCCCCATTGTCCAAAATTCCCCACTGCTGCCTCCCGTAGGAGTCTGGACCGTGTCTCAGTTCCAGTGTGGCTGGTCGTCCTCTCAGACCAGCTACTGATCGTTGCCTTGGTGGGCCTTTACCCCACCAACTAGCTAATCAGATATCGGCCGCTCCAGGAGCACAAGGTCTTGCGATCCCCTGCTTTCATCCTTAGATCGTATGCGGTATTAGCGTAACTTTCGCTACGTTATCCCCCACTCTTGGGTACGTTCCGATATATTACTCACCCGTTCGCCACTCGCCGCCAGACCGAAGTCCGCGCTGCCGTTCGACTTGCATGTGTAAAGCATGCCGCCAGCGTTCAATCTGAGCCAGGATCAAACTCTTCAGTTTAATCTCTGTTTTTCCGATACTGCTATCGGAGGTCACTCACTCAAAATACTGACGAATCTCTTGCGAGATTACGTTTAATATATTTTGTGCGAGCGTTACAACTAATATTTTGAGCATCGAGCCATAAAGGCTCGGGCATATTCGTCAAACGCCCACACTTATCGACTGTTGATTTTTAAAGATCGCTGCTTTTATCGTACGAAGCGTTGTGTTCGTTGCAGCAGAGAAGCGAGATTATGCGGTACATCGTGCAGCTCGTCAACCCCTCTTTTTTCCCGCTTCGCTCTGCCGTTTGATCGGCGCTGCGTTGCGAGGGACAGAACTATAGCAAACCATCCGGCTGTCCGCAAGGGCATTCTTCTATTCCCGTATTTCTGCATTCTGTCGCACACCGGTGGCAGCTTTGCGCAAGCTTATCTACACTTGCCCCATATTCAATAGAAAGTTGCGCATGTTTCCAACCCCGAAAGCCCAAGACACAGCAAAAACCATCCTGGCCTGGCTCCACCGCGGCTTTGATGCGACGACCAGCTGGGTGACGCACCTGTCTTGGTGGAAGTTCTTCCTGTTTGCCGCGCTGTCGATGATTGCAGCGTCGATCTTGCAGGATGAGCTGTTTTCGCCCTCGCGCGAAGAAGAGATGGTGATCCGCTCGCATAAGCGCACAAAGTCGGGCAATGCAGATCCAAATATCACGATTGACGACAGCGGCATCCACTTCAATCCACGCGCCGGCAAAATCAAGAAACAAGCCAGCGCCGAGGCGAGCAGCGACGAAGCTGCCAGCACTCACCGCGACGACACGGATGCTGAAGAAGCGGCAGCTGCAGAAGCCGCCGCACCAGCCATGCCTGCCGAGCCAGCAGATCCGGCGCTCCCGGCGCCCCCTGCCCCGCCAGCACCACCGGCCACCAGGTCAAAACCTCCTGTCGCACCGACCGCACCGGCGGCGCCAATGCCGGGCGAAGAAGTGCACATCGAGCTGCCACCGCAGATCGGCGAAGAACTGTCCAACGCGCTGGAGCAGGCGGTAGACAGCGCGGCCGAAGAAAAAGTCTCGCGCTATCACAAGCAGGCCTCGACCTGGTTCACCAGTTTCATCACCCTGCTTTTGCTGGCACTTTTCGCGATGAAGGCGCTAGTTGGCGGCAAGAAGAAAGCGGAAGCGGAAGCCCAAGTGGCCAATGCCGCGGCCGAGCGCGAATCCATGCAGCGCCAGTTAAGCGAAGCCAGGATGCAAATGATGCAGGCCCAGGTCGAGCCACACTTCCTGTTCAATACGCTGGCGTCGGTCGAGCACCTGATCGAAACCGATCCCCCGCGCGCATCAGCAATGCAGCGCAGCCTGATCAAATACCTGCGCGCCGTGCTGCCGCAAATGCGTGAAAACAAGCTGACCAGTACGCTCGGCAGCGAGTCCGACATGGTGGTGGCTTACCTGGCCCTGCTGAAGATGCGCATGGAGGAGCGCCTGACCGTCGATTTCGACGTGCCGGAAGGCCTGCGCTCGGCAGCCTTCCCACCCATGATGCTGCAGTCGATGGTTGAGAACGCCATCAAGCACGGCCTGGAAGGCAAGCCGGAAGGCGGCTACCTGAAAGTCCGCGCCGACGTGGCGCACAGCAAGCTGCGCGTGACCGTGTCCGACGATGGCCTGGGCTTTGGCGCCAAGCCAAGCACCGGCACCGGCCTCGGCCTGACCAATATCCGTGAGCGCCTGAAGCTGCTGCACGGGGACCAGGCCTCGCTGAAAATCGAGCCCAACCAGCCAAGCGGCGTCATCGCGATAATCGAGGTGCCATACCAGTTGGCGCGCTCGGAATAAGCGATTGCCATACGCTGCAATCCATTGAATAATTGATACTTCTTATTTCCTAATATTGAGCACTATGCCCACAGCAATTATTGCCGACGACGAGCGACTGATGCGCGACCAGCTGCGCATGCGGCTGGAACAAGTTTGGCCGGAACTGGAAATTCTCGGTGAAGCAAAGAACGGCGACGAAGCAGTTGAACTGGTCGACGAACTGAAACCGGATTTCACCTTCCTCGATATCCGCATGCCTGGCAAAACCGGCATGGAAGCAGCCGCAGAAATCGGCAACAAGAGCAATGTGGTTTTCGTCACCGCGTATGACGCCTATGCGGTGGAGGCATTCGAGCGCGGCGCTGTCGACTACGTGCTGAAACCGCCCGAGCCTGAACGCCTGAAGATCACCGTCGAGCGCCTGAAAAGCCGCCTGTCCTCGCCAGCCGCCAGCGCAGCGCAAGGCGCCGACATGGCAGCTATCCTGAACCAGCTGGCGGAGAAGATCGCTTCACCCAAGCCCAAGTACCTGCAATGGATCCAGGCCAGCATCGGTTCCGACCTGCGCATGATCCCGGTCGAGGAAATCCTGTTTTTCCGTTCGGACGAAAAATACACCTGCGTGCAGACCGATAAATTCGAGGCGCTGATCCGCAAGCCGGTGCGCGACCTGGCCGATGAATTGGACCCTGCCCTGTTCTGGCAGATCCACCGCGCGACCCTGGTCAACGTGAATGCCATCGAAGGCGTGACGCGCGACATCCGTGGCCGGCACCTGGTCATGATCAAAGGCCGCCCAGACAAGCTGGAAGTCAGCCGCTCCTTCCTCCATCTGTTCAAGCAGATGTGATCCAGATCAAGCCGCCCGGCGGCTTGCTGTAATACGGTGTCCTGGTGCTTGCTGCCACCAGGAGGCCAACTTTGAAGAATCCCCGCACCCGCGTCCAGGGACGCCGCTCCACCGATTCCGCCGTGGCGGAAATCCGGGAGGATGAACGCGTCCACATTTCGCGTGAACTGCATGACGACCTGGGGCAATTGCTGGCGACGCTGCGGGTCGAACTCACGCTCTTGAAGCAACTGCCTCCCGGTTCTACGGATGCCGAAGCCCGCCTGGCCAGCATGGACAACCTGCTGCTGAATGCCATCGGCTCCCTGCGCCGCATTGCAGGCAACCTGCGCCCACGCGCCCTTGACGAAGGCGGCTTGTACTTTGCGCTGGAATCGCTGCGGCGGGAGTTCGAGAAACGGCACGGCATCAGCTGCCTGCTCGCTGCACTGCCGGATGCCCTGGTGCTCGACGAGCGTTACAGCACCGCCATCTACCGCCTGGTGCAGGAGTCGCTAACCAATATCGCGCGCCACGCCGGTGCCAACACTGCGGAGGTCCGCATGCAACGCAAAGCGGGCGAACTGCTCATAGACATTTCGGATGATGGACGCGGCATTGCCGTCGGCGACATGGCCAAGACAGACGCGCTTGGGCTGCTTGGCATGCGTGAACGCGTCGCCGCACTGCGTGGCAGCATGGGTGTCGACGGCGCCAGTGGCACGCGCATCGCGATCCGGATTCCCCTCCCCGGCGGCCAATAAAAAAAGGCGGGTCAGAAGACCCGCCAAAGATCATGAATCACCTCGAGAGAGAGTGCTACAACTTGCTACAAAACTGCTTAGAAGGCGTGGCGCACGCCCAGGTTGAAAGCCTTGTCGCCCGTACCGGCTTCGGTGTTGTTACCAACGGTGTAGCCCGCGCCGTTCTTGTTCTTGATCTTGGCGATCGCGGTGTAAGCGGTGGTGCGCTTGGACAGGGCGTACAGGTAGCCGATGCCGAACTGGTTGGCATCCTGCGCGTTTTGCTTGTCGTCCTTGTGGATATAGGATGCAACCAGGGTGCCGCCGCCCATTGGCACGCCTACGCCCAGCAGCCATTCGGCACTGTCGGCCGAGGACTTGGGAGCGACTTTCAAGCCGTAGGCATTAGCCACTGGCAGCGGTGCCGAGCCGGCGCCTTTGTCTTTCTCGTAGCCGAAGTAGACTTTAGCGACGCCGAAGTCGTAATTGGCAGCCAACAGGGTGTTCTTGGCTTTGTCCTTGCGCACGGCCGGGGTGGCGCCCACTGCGGCGGTGTCGTTGTTCTTGTTGTTGTGAACCAGGCGAACGTTCAGTTCCTTGCTGGTGTAGTTCACGCCGAAGCCGAACTGACGGCCGGCAGTGTTGTCGCCAGCTTGCTCGCCCATGCCGTACAGGGCATCAACGCTGAAGCCGGAGAACACTGGCGAGTTATACACGATAGAGTTCGACAGGCGGGTGTTGACGCCACCAGTAGGGAACAGGTTCTTGGCGCTGCCAGCATAGCCGGCGCCGAACGGGTCGGCAACTTGCGACAGGGCGTTGTACAGCATGGTGTACTGGCGGCCCAGGGTGATCTGGCCGGCTTCGGTGCTCTTCAGGCCGACGAAAGCCTGGCGCTGTGCGAACACACCCGCAGTGTCCTGGTCGCCGGTGTCGATCTTGACGCCGGATTCAATCGCGAAGATAGCGGAAGTGCCGCCACCCAGGTCTTCAACCCCTTTGAAGCCCAGACGGGAAGCCGAACCCACACCACTGGTCACCTTGTTGACGCTGCCGTTCACGCCACCGCGCTCTGCGACGAAGCCCGCGTCAGCGATACCGTAGATGGTCACATTGGACTGGGCTTGAGCTTGTGCTGCGAAACCGCTGATGATCAGTGCTGCCAGAGTAAGTTTTTTCACTTGTTGTCCTACGTTGTTGAAGTTGAGGGAAATGTTTCAAACGCAGCTATATTGCCCCTCAATTACTTCAACAATGTGACAGGAAAAATTTACTTCAGGCGTGATGTAACAACCCAGTAATAATCAGATCGCAAGACCTTGATTTCACGTGCAGCGATGCCCAAACGCTTGCGCAGCCAGCTGTCGGACGGGTAGTTCTTCATCACTTCGACGCGGTTTCCGTCGTCATCTTTCTGGAACTCGTAGGTATTTCCATGCTGGTCGGTGCGGGCAACCGGGAAGCTCTCGCCATCGACATAGTCTTCGCCCATCAAGACCAGCAGCACATCCTTGCCGACCTTGTCACGCAGCTGTTTCAGGAACTTGTCCTGTTTCTCACGCCCCAGCTGGGCCCACAGGAATTCGGCGTAGACGGCCGTGTACTGGCCGGGCGCGGCCTCCAGGCTATCGAGGTCCAGGCTTTCCAGCTGCAGGACCTCATGGCCATCCAGCAGTTCTTCGATGTGCTCGCGCACTTCGTACAGTTCTTCTTCGTTAATCACAGTTCGTAGTTCTCATGTTCGCCCTTCATCGCCTGTTCGATCAGCTTGCGGTTCAACGTCGGCGCCAGCAGCTCGATGAAGGTATATATATAGGACCGCAGGTAGGCACCCTGCTTGACGGCCACGCGCGACACATTCATGCCGAACAGGTGGCCCACAGGGATGGCCCGCAGGTTGCGGTCGCGCTCGGGGTCGAAGGCCATGCCGGCGATGATCCCGACCCCCATGCCCAGTTCCACATAGGTCTTGATCACGTCCGCATCGATCGCTTCCAGCAGCACATCCGGCTTCAAACCCCGTTTTTCAAAGGCCTGGTCGATGCGCGAGCGGCCGGCGAAGGCGGCATCATACGTGATGATGTGATGCTCGGCCACCTCTTCCAGCGTGACGGACTTGATCCTTAACAGCGGATGGTCCGGCGGCACCACCACCACGTGCTCCCACTGGTAGCAAGGCAGCGTAATCAGGCCGTCGATGGCGGCAATGGATTCGGTGGCGATGGCCAGGTCGGCCTGGTCGCGCTGCACCATCTCCGCGATCTGCTTCGGGTTGCCTTGCAATAAAGACAAGCGCACCTTCGGGTACTTCTGCATGAAGGCCTGCACGACTTTAGGCAGGGTGTAGCGCGCCTGGGTATGGGTGGTGGCGATAGTGAAGCTGCCAGAATCCTGCGCCGCGTACTCTTTGCCGATCCGTTTCAGGCTGTCGATCTCCTGCATGATCAGTTCAACCGAGGACAAAACCAGCCGGCCAGGCTCGGTCAGGCCGCGAATCCGCTTGCCGTGCCTTGTAAAAATATCAACACCCAACTCCTCTTCCAGCTCGATGATTGCCTTGGAGACGCCAGGCTGGGACGTAAACAAGGCCTTGGCGGCGTCGGTCAGGTTGTAGTTCTGGCGCACGGCTTCCCGCACGAATCGCAGTTGGTGAAGGTTCATTCTCGCTCTCGTTGGACTCCCCAGCGCATATTTTACGCTGATGCTTATGCCTTAACAGCATATAAGCAAATAAAGACTATGTTGTTTGGAATAAGGCCCTAGTTTATTACCATTGAATCCACTTTGGGCATGCCTTACTGGGAAAGCTATGTATCAATACGATCAATACGACCACCTCATCATCCGCGAACGCATCGAGCAGTATCGCGACCAGGTTCAACGCCGCCTGAACGATGAGTTGACCGAGGCCGAATTCCTGCCGCTTCGCTTGCAGAACGGCCTGTACATGCAGCGTCACGCTTACATGCTGCGTATCGCCGTCCCTTACGGCCTGCTTAGCTCCGCGCAAATGCGCATGTTCGCGCATATCGCCCGCAAATATGACCGCGGCTATGGCCACTTCACCACCCGCCAGAACATCCAGTTCAACTGGATCAAGCTGGAAGAAACGCCGGAAATCCTGAGCGACCTGGCCTCGGTGGAGATGCACGCCATCCAGACGTCGGGCAACTGCATCCGCAACGTCACTTCCGACGAATTCGCCGGCGTCGCCGCCGACGAGATCATCGATCCACGTCCATACGCCGAAGTGCTGCGCCAGTGGTCGACCTTCCACCCTGAGTTCATCGCCCTGCCCCGCAAGTTCAAGGTGGCGATCAACGGCGCGGTGGAAGACCGCGCCGCCATCGCCGTGCACGACATCGGCCTGACCGTGGTGCACAACGAAGCCGGCGAAATCGGCTTCAAGGTCATGGTCGGCGGCGGCATGGGCCGCACCCCGATCCTGGGCAGCGTGATCCGCGAGTTCCTGCCGCGCGAACACCTGCTGACCTATACCGAAGCGATCATGCGCGTGTATAACCTGCACGGTCGCCGCGACAACAAGTACAAGGCCCGCATCAAGATCCTGCTGAAAGCCCTGGGCGTGGAAGAATTCGCGCGCCAGGTGGAAGCCGAGTGGGAAGACCTGAAAGGCACCGAACAGACCCTGACGCTGGCGGAAATGGAGCGCATCATCGCCTATTTCCAGCCGCACGCCTACAAGTCGCTGCCAGCCATCGATCCTGCAGCCGAGCACGCCGACAACAAGGCCTTCAGCAACTGGCTGAAGCGCAATGTGAAAGCGCACAAGGTGCCGGGCTATGCTGCCGTGGTGCTGTCGCTGAAGAAGACCGGCGTGCCGCCGGGCGATGCGACCGCCGAGCAGATGGATTACATGGCCGACCTGGCCGACCGTTACAGCTTTGCAGAGCTGCGCGTGACGCACGAGCAGAACATCGTGCTGGCCGACGTCGAACAATCCCGCTTGTTCGCCCTGTGGCAGGAAATCAAGTCGCACGGCCTGGCGACGCCGAATATCGGCCTGCTGACCGACATTATCTGCTGCCCTGGCGGCGACTTCTGCTCGCTGGCGAATGCCAAGTCGATCCCGATCGCGCAGGCAATCGCAGAGCGCTTCGACCATATCGACTTCCTGCACGATATCGGCGACTTCGAGCTGAATATCTCGGGCTGCATCAACGCCTGCGGCCACCATCACGTCGGCAACATCGGCGTGCTGGGCGTCGACAAAGACGGCAGCGAATGGTATCAAGTGTCAATTGGCGGCGCGCAAGGCAACAACTCCGCCATCGGCAAGATCATTGGCCCGTCGTTCTCCGCGCAGCAGATGCCGGAAGTGATCGACCGCCTGCTGCAAGTGTACGTACGCGAACGCACTGCCGAGGAGCGTTTCGTCGATACCGCGCAGCGCCTGGGCATTGCCCCGTTCAAGGAATTTGTATACGCCACGCCGATTGAAACCGCTGGCCGCCTGGTAGGAGAAGACGAATATGCCTAAGCAAATCATCAAGGGCCGCGCAATCGTGGCCGACGACTGGAACCTGGTGCGCGCCGAAGAAGGCGCCGAATCCGCCACCGTGGCCGCGCTGGCCGTGCCGGCCGGCCGCGTGATCCTTCCGCTGGCAACCTGGCTGGCACAGCGCGATGCGCTTGCCGCCCGTGCCGCCGCCGGCGAAATCGCCGTCTGGCTGGCGCCTGACGAAGACCCTGCCGCACTGCGCGAAGACCTGCCACGCCTGGCCCTGGTGGCGGTCGATTTCCCGAAATTCACCGATGGCCGCGGCTATTCCCACGCCTGGAACCTGCGCTCCCGCCTCGGCTGGACCGGGGAACTGCGCGCGATCGGCGATGTACTGCGCGACCAGCTGTTCTCGATGCAGCGCGTAGGCTTCGACGCCTACGACACGCGCTCGGACCGCAGCATTGACGATGCGTTGAAAGGCCTGACCGTGTTCAGCGAGACTTACCAGGCATCGGTTGACCAGCGGGTACCGCTGTTCCGCCGCCACGCACGTCCGGCGCCCGCCGCCGCAACGTCCGAGGCTTGACCATGAGCGAGCTCGCCACCCGCGTGCGGGATACGCTAGCCACGCTCGAACGCGTTGCGGAAGAGTTTTCACCTGCCGTTTTCGCCTCCAGCCTGGCCGCCGAGGACATGGTCCTGACGGACCTGATCCTGAAAGCCGGCCTGCCGATCGGTATCTTCTCGCTCGAGACCGGCCGCCTGCACAAGGAAACCACCAACATGGTGGAGCGTGTGCAGGAGCGTTACGGCTACGAGATCGCGCTGTATCGCCCGTTGCCGGCCGCCATCGACGCCTACGTGGAAAAGAAGGGCCTGAACGCCTTTTACGACAGCGTTGAGTTGCGCAAGGAATGCTGCAACATCCGCAAGGTGGAGCCGCTGGGGCGCGCCCTGAACGGCAAAAAATCGTGGATTACCGGCCAGCGCCGCGCCCAATCAGCCACCCGCTCCGACCTGCCGGTGCAGGAGTATGATGGCTCGCACAGCATGGAAAAGTTCAACCCCCTGGCCGACTGGTCGGAACAGGAAGTGTGGGATTACCTGCGCGCCAACGACGTGCCCTATAACCCGCTGCACGACCAGGGCTATCCGTCGATTGGCTGCGAACCCTGCACCCGCGCCATCCAGCCTGGCGAAGATGTTCGCGCCGGCCGCTGGTGGTGGGAAAACCCGGACTCGAAGGAATGCGGCTTGCACCTGGTAGACGGCAAACTGATTCGAATTAAGAAAGTAGGCTAAATGAACGCACTGGTAGAACAACACGTCAATTCGCGCCACCTCGACGCGCTGGAGTCGGAAGCCATCCACATCCTGCGCGAGGTTGCCGCCGAATGCTCGAACCCTGCCCTGCTGTTCAGCGGCGGCAAGGACTCCGTGGTGCTGCTGCGCCTTGCAGAGAAGGCGTTCCGTCCAGGGAAGTTCCCGTTCCCGCTGGTGCACATCGACACCGGCCATAATTTCGCCGAAGTGATCGAATTCCGCGACCGCCGCGTGGCCGAACTGGGCGAACGCCTGATCGTCGGCTCGGTGGAAGACTCGATCAAGAAGGGCACCGTGCGCCTGCGTAACCCTGCCACCGATTCGCGCAACGCCGCGCAGGCTGTGACGCTGCTCGAAACCATCGCCGAGCACAACTTCGACGCCTGCATCGGCGGCGCCCGCCGCGACGAAGAGAAGGCCCGCGCCAAGGAGCGCATCTTCTCCTTCCGCGACGAATTCGGCCAATGGGACCCGAAGGCCCAGCGCCCGGAGCTGTGGGACCTGTATAACACCCGCGTCCACCCCGGCGAAAACATGCGCGTGTTCCCGATCTCGAACTGGACCGAGCTGGATGTGTGGCAGTACATCGCCCGCGAAAAACTGGCGCTGCCATCGATCTATTTCGCGCACCAGCGCCAGGTGATTCCGCGCAACGGCCTGCTGGTGCCGCTGACCGACCTGACCCCGGCCCGTGAAGGCGAAAGCGTCGAGACGCAGGTAGTGCGCTTCCGCACCGTGGGCGACATCTCCTGCACCTGCCCGGTATCTTCCGACGCTGCCGACGTGGACGCGATCATCGCCGAAACGGCAGTGACCCAGATCACCGAGCGCGGCGCCACCCGGATGGACGACCAGACCTCCGAAGCCTCCATGGAAAAACGCAAGAAGCAAGGATACTTCTGATGAACGCACTGAACGACAACCTGAACCAACGCAATCTGCTGCGCTTCATCACCGCCGGCTCCGTCGACGACGGCAAGAGCACCCTGATCGGCCGCCTGCTGTTCGACAGCAAAGGCATCTTCGCCGACCAGCTGGCAGCCGTCTCGCGCGCCAAGCATAAGCGCACCGTGGGCGACACCATCGACCTGTCGCTGCTGACCGACGGCCTGGAAGCCGAGCGCGAGCAAGGCATCACCATCGACGTGGCTTACCGCTACTTCGCCACGCCCAAGCGCAAGTTCATCATCGCCGACACCCCGGGCCACGAGCAGTACACCCGCAATATGGTGACCGGCGCCTCCACCGCCGACGCCGTGATCATCCTGGTCGACGTGTCGAAAGTGAAGCTGCGCGAAGACGGCGGCGTGGACCTGCTGATCCAGACCAAGCGCCACTCCACCATCGCCCACCTGCTGCAGATCGAGCACGTGGTGGTGGCCGTGAACAAGATGGACCTGGTGAACTACGACCAGCAAGTGTACGAGCGTATCGTCAAGGCTTACCGCGAATTCGCGGAAACGCTGGGCGTCAAGCACGTCAAGACCATCCCGCTGTCCGCACTGGCCGGCGACAACGTGGTCGACGCCAGCGAGCGCATGCCTTGGTACCAGGGCCCTACCCTGATCGAACTGCTGGAAGACCTGTCGGTGTACGACGAATCGCACGGCGCGGCATTCCGCTTCCCGGTGCAGCTGGTAGCGCGCCACAACGGCCACGAAGCCAATGACTTCCGCGGCTACATGGGCCGTATCGAGGCCGGTAACGTCTCGGTGGGCGACAAGCTGGTGGTGCAGCCTTCGGGCCAGAGCGCCACGGTCAAGGAAATCGTCACTTTCGACGGTTCCCTGCAAACCGCCAGCGCCGGCCAGTCGGTCACCATCGTGCTGGAAGAATATGTGGACGTGTCGCGCGGCGACCTGCTGGCCTCCAGCACGCAGCCCGCTTCCCTGCTCAAGCAAGTGAGCGCCGACGTATGCTGGCTGTCCGAGGAGCCGCTGGACCTGCGCCGCAAGTACTGGCTCAAGCACGGCACCAGGCAGACCGCCGCCAAAGTGACCAAAATCGACTCCATCCTTGACATCAACACCCAGCAGCGGCACGATGCGGATGCTTTGAAGCTGAACGACGTGGCGCGCATTGCGCTGAACGTGCAGCAAGCGCTGGCGGCCGATGCCTATTCGGATATCCGCGCCACCGGCGCCTTCATCCTGATCGATGAAGTCACGCACCAGACAGTAGCCGCCGGCATGATCCGCCTCGGCGAATAACAACGCCAGACAGGAGCCTGCGCATGCCATACGGGAAAGTGTATTTGATTGGAGCTGGACCGGGGGCGCAGGACCTGATCACCATGCGCGGCGCACGCCTGCTGGCGCAAGCCGAAGTAGTGCTGTACGACGCGCTGGTGACCGAAGATATGCTGGAACTTTGCCCGCAGGCTGAGAAAATCTCGGTCGGCAAGCGCGCCGGCCAGCGCTCCACCGCGCAAGGCCTGATCAACCAGCAGCTGGTCGACTGCGCCGCGCGCTACGGCATGGTGGTGCGTCTCAAAGGCGGCGACCCGATGCTGTTCGGCCGCGCCGATGAGGAATTGACGGCGCTCGAACAGCACGGCATCGAAGTCGAAGTGGTTCCCGGCATCACCACCGCAGTGGCCGCCGCCGCGGCGACCCAGCAGCCGCTGACCAAACGCGGCGTGGCGCGCAGCGTGGCCTTCTTTACCTCCTCCACCGCGCCGGGCCATCCGGATCAGCTCACCATTCCGTCTACCGACACGCTGGTGCAGTACATGGGCGGTCGTGAAGCGATCGCCACCGCCAGCAACCTGCTGTCGCAGGGCCGCTCACCGGACACTCCTGTGGTCGTGGTCGAGAATGTCAGCCGTGCTGATCAGCGCGTGGAACGCATCACCCTGGCTGAGCTGGCGCATGGCCTGCCGGCGGCGCACGGCCCGGTACTGGTCATGCTGGGCAAGGCAATGGCGCCGCGGCCGCAGCAAAAACGGTAAAATAGCGTCCTCTTGCAATGAGAGGAACAAGATGAGCCAAGCCCATGAAGTCCTGGAGCGCGCCCGCAATGCGCGCCTGGCAGGCAAGTACGAAGACGCCCTGCGCGACCACCTGTGGTTCCACGAGCATGCGCTCGAAGACGACCCAACCCTGGCTGGGGTTCGCCTGTCCTTCGCCCTGCGCGACTGGATCTACCTCGCCGAACAATTCCCGCTGGCGCGCCGCGCGCTGCAGGCGATCCGCGACCGCGACACCCAGCGCATCCTGAGCGGCAGCGCCACGCTGGGCCGCTTCCATGACATCAGTGCCATCAACAGCGCGCTGGGCGAGGAGCGCGCCACCCACGACCTGTTCACCCAGATCGATGCCCAGCTGCCGGAACTGGCCAAGGACTGCGCCGAACTGGCCCTGCCGGCCCTGGTGGCGGTCGAAGATTTCCAGTTGGCGCGGCGCTACCTGCCCGATCCGGTGGCCCGCATCACCGCCCAGGCCAAGCGCGTCAACGACTTCGCCGAAGACCTGGCCAAGCGCGGCAACACTTCGTCCGCCCCGCAGTTGCTGGCGTTCGTGCTGAACTACACCAAGGAAGTACGCCTGGTGGTGGAAGTATTCCGCCGCCTGGGCGAAGATGAGGAGGTGGCCAATGCCAGCGCAGCCGCGCTCGACTCCCTGAAGTCGGAAGCCCTGCGCGATGCCGTGCAGCGCGAATTCGACAACCCTGGCAGCACCATTGCCGCCATGGTGGCTCACGCCAAAGGCAGCGACGACAAGCAATAATCCGTCATCGCCCGCAGCACGGTGGGGTCTTCCCCTACCGCGCCAACGGTGCGGATGGTCACGCCTGGATGCGCCAGGCGCATTTCATCGAGGATCAGCGGCAGGTCGCGCAGCACATGACCCCCCTGCCCCAGGAACACCGGCACCACCGTCACATCGTCAACGCCCTGCGCGGCAAGCGCTGCCACCTGCTCCGGCAGGCGGGGCGACATCAATTCCAGGAAGGCCAGCGAGACATCGAGATCGGGCTCGCTCGCCGCAACCCGCAGTTTGATCATCTCGCGCAATTGTTCGAATGGCGCCGCCCAGCTGGCGGAACGGGCGCCATGCGCGAACAGGACCAGGGCACGGCCGCCCATGCTAGTGCCGCTCCACCCAGTACAGGGCTCCCAGCGCCAGCAGCAGGTACAGCAGGCTTGGCATCAGCGCCGTCAGGAATGCCGGCAGCGCCGACAACAGGCCGATATGCGAGAACAGCGTATTCACCAGCAGGAAGCTGACGCCGATCATGATGCCGATGAAGATTTTCAGGCTCACGCCGCCGGCACGGGTGTGCAGGTAGGCGAAAGGCAGCGCCAGCGCCATCAGCACAAAGATTGCCAGCGGGTCGAACAGTTTTTTCCAGAAGGCGATCTTGAAACGTTCCGTGCCCTGCCTGTTTTCCTGCAGGTGGCGGGTATACACGGCCAGCTCATTGACCGACATGTGCTCCGGATCCGAGGCCGATACCGACAGGATTTTCGGCGTAATCTCGGAAATCAGTTCTTTGCTGGCATGCCGCTTGATCTCCACCGCACTGGTCGCCTGCGCGTAATTGTTGGCCAGGTTCGCTTGCGCGCCATCCACTGCCAACGCCGGGTTGCTGAAGATATTCTCCGTCACTTCATTCAGGAGCCAGGTATTGTTGCCCTTGAAAGAAGCCGTCTTGGCATAGGTCAGCGTACGCACGCGGAAACGGTTATCAAAGTCGTACAGCTTGACGTCCACCAGCTGGCCATCAGAGCGCACTTCGCGCACGTTGAAGAAGCGGGTACCCTGCACCTCGCCGGTCATGCCTTCGCTCTTGATAATGTCCTTGGTCCACATGCCGGAGCGGAACTCCGACGACACCGTGGCGCCGCGGCCCATCAGGCGAACCTTTTCCGCCACTGGCGCCAGGCGCGGTGTAATCAGTTCGCCAAAGATGAAGGCAATGAGCACCAGGACCAGTCCAACCTTGCCGACCATGACCGCGGCCATGCGCGTAGACATCGACGAGGCGCGCATGATCGTGAATTCGGAGGTCGAGGCGAATTGCGCCATAGTGTAGATGGTGCCGATCAGGGCCGCCACCGGCAGCACCTCGTTCACGTGCTGGGGCAGCATCGTCAACGTGAACAGAACGGCATGCTGCATGCCATAACCGTTCTTGCCCACGACAGGCAGCTCGCCGGTCAAGTCAAAGAATGCCTGCAATCCAAGCAAGGCCGCCAGTGCAAAAGCCACCGCCTGCAGGATCGAAACGAAGAAGTAGCGTTGCAGGGTGCTCATTTGCGTACCCCCCGCTTGAATGCCGCCCACATCGCGCGCGGATGATAGCGGTGATTCACGTTCAGGCGCCAGGCAAAAAATGCCAGCACTGCCAGCGCCATCGCCAGGTGCAGCGGCCACCAGCTCATGCCAAACGTGAAGTTGCCGCGACGGATGCCCGACTCGAACACGTTGATCAGGTTGTTATATGTGAAGAAAATCAGCACAGCGAGAATCAGGTTGACCGAGCTGCCCGCGCGCGGGTTGACAAAGCCCAGCGGGATCGCCAGCATCGACAGCGCCAGGCAGGCCAGCGGCAGCGACATGCGCCACATCAGCTCCCCCTTGGCCGGATTGGTGCCGGCGGCGATCAATTCCGACGTCGGCAAGGTTTTGGTTTCCTTCTGGCCGTCGGACTCGGACGACTGCTGCGAAACGCGCATGCTGTAGCGCTCGAACTCCATGCTCTGGAAATCGGCGTCGCCCGGCTTACCCTGGTAGCGGCGGCCGTTTTTCAGAACCAGGTGGCGGTCGCCGGAAGGCAGCGTCTCGATCACGCCCTCGCTCGCCACCACCACGGAAGTGCCCTTGGCATCAACCTGGTTGACGAACACATTGCGCACCACCGCGCTGCTTCCGGAGACGCCTTCCACGAAGAAGATTCGGTTGGCCGATGAGGATTCCTTGAACTGGCCGGGAGAAACCTTCTGCAGGTCTTCGCGCTTGGTGAAACGCTCAATGTACTCGGCGCTCTTCGAGCGCGCCCATGGCGTCGCATAAAAACTGAGCGCGCCGGTCAGCAGGACCAGCGGCAAGACAAACAGGAAGACCGGCTTGATGAAACGCGTCAGGCTGACGCCCGCGGCAAACCAGACCACCATCTCCGAATCCTTGTAGATGCGGGTCACCACCATTAGCACCGAAATAAAACTGGTGAAAATCAGGACAATTGGCAGATAATTCAGGGCTGCGAACGCGATAAGCGCGATGACATCGCTGGATGCGACCTTGCCGCCTGCGGCTTTGCCGAGGATCGAAATCAGGGTCCACGTCAGGAGGATCGAGAACAGTACCGTAAAGGAAGCCCCGGCAGAGCTGACCAGCTCACGGCGGAGGGCGCGATGGAAAATCATTCGACGTTTATAATTCGTTCTACAAAATTTAGGAGAAACCAAATGGACTTTAGCATAAAAGCACTCGACGCCAAGAACACCATCGCCAGCGCCAAAAGCGGCTGCATCGTGGTCGGCGTCTTCGAAAACAAGAAGCTCTCCAAAGCGGCTAAAGCCCTCGACGGCGCAGGCGAGATCACCGCAGCATTGAAATCCGGCGACATTACCGGCAAAGCCGGCACCACCCTGCTGCTGCGCGGCCTGAAAGGCGCTGCCGCCGACCGCGTGCTGCTGGTGGGCCTGGGTGCCGACGAAGCAGTCGCCGAAAAAGCCATCGGATCCGCCATCAACGCCGCCATCAAGGCGCTGGGCACCGTCGCTTCGACCGACGCTATTATCGCACTGCCTCTGGAAGAAGTGAAAGGCCGCGACGCCAACTGGGCGATCCGCTGCGTGGTGCTGGCAGGCCGCGACGCCGTGTACCGCACCGACGCGCAGAAGTCCAAGAAAGACCCGGCATGGGCCGGCCCTAAAAAGCTGGCACTGGCCGTTGCAAACAATGCCGGCAACAAGCTGGCGCTGTCGCAGGCAGTGGCCATCGCCAACGGCATGGAACTGACCAAGGACCTGGGCAACTTGTCCGCCAACGTCTGCACCCCGACCTACCTGGCCAACGTCGCCAAGAAACTGGGCAAGGACTTCGGTTTCGAAGTCGAGATCCTGGACCGCAAGCAGATGGAAGCCCTGAAGATGGGTTCCTTCCTGTCCGTGACCAACGGTTCCGAGCAGGCGCCCAAATTCATCGTCCTGAAACACAAAGGCGGCAAGGCCAAGGATGCGCCGACCGTCCTGGTGGGCAAAGGCATCACCTTCGACACCGGCGGCATTTCGATCAAGGCCGGCCCAGGCATGGACGAAATGAAATACGATATGTGCGGCGCCGGCTCCGTGCTGGGCACCTTCCGCGCAATCGGCGAAATGGGCCTGAAGTCCAACGTGGTCGGCATCGTGGCTGCATGCGAGAACATGCCATCCGGCCGCGCCACCAAACCGGGCGACATCGTTACCTCGATGAACGGCCTGACCATCGAAATCCTGAACACCGACGCCGAAGGCCGCCTGATCCTGTGCGATGCCCTGACCTACGCCGAGCGCTTCAACCCGGCTGCCGTGATCGACGTGGCGACCCTGACCGGCGCCTGCATCGTCGCCCTGGGCCACCATAACAGCGGCGTGTTCGCACGTGACGACGACGCCGGCAATGCATTGGTCGACGCCCTGATGGCATCGGGCAAAGCCACCGGCGACACCGCATGGCGCCTGCCGATCGGCGAGCAGTACAACGAGCAGCTGAAGTCCAACTTCGCGGACCTGGCCAATATCGGCTCGCCAGGCGGCGCATCCTGCACCGCTGCGGCCTTCCTGGAAAACTTCACCCGCAAGTACCCATGGGCCCACGTCGATATCGCCGGTACCGCCTGGAAGTCGAGCGCCGCCAAAGGCGCCACCGGCCGCCCAGTGCCGATGCTGGCCAACTTCCTGATTGGCCGCGCCGGCTGATCGATGGGTTGAGCAACAAAAAAGCCGGGGCAACCCGGCTTTTTCTTTAGTAGATCGACGATGCCGGAATCGGCTGCTGCGGCGGCGCGCCGCGCGCAGCGGCACCCTCCCCGCGCTGCAGGACTACCGTCAGTGTGGAGGGCAAGTCAAAGCCGGCGCCAGTCTGTTTGTCGACAATCTGGCCGGCCCCGAGGGTAAAGATGATGTTGCCCCACTTGGAGGCATTCTGGCGCGCCTCGATCTGGTCATAAGCCCAGACATCTTCGCGGCGGCAATCCACCACCAGCGGCTGGGTGCTCTTGTGCACCGTCACGCGCCCGGGGGATGTAACGAACCAGCGCCCCCTGTCATTGGAGAGCACACAGCCGATGGCAGACACTTGCTGGTGATCCAGCACGGTCTGCACCAACACCGACTGCTCGGTCGAATCGAACAAAGTGGCGCAGCCGACCAACGCCGCTGCGCACAGCGCAGCGATCGCAAGTCGGCTTAGCCTGGATGGCATGCAGTCGGGCTCAGTCGGCCGACTGGCCTCGTTTCTGGCGCAGCCCCTGGATGACGTGCATGATGTCGTCCATGCTGTTCGCGCCGATACCCTGGAACGCGTCGAGGACTTCGTTCAGGACTTCGTTACGCACTTCGGCGTCAGCTACGCCAATGGCTTGTGGACGCTGGGACGCTGCGCGTGCAGTTGCCTCGCGGGCAGACTTGCGGCCGCTAGGCGATTTGCCGTGTTCCAGTGCCGCTTGCCAGATCAGCCAACGACGTTGTGTCTCATAAACCAGATACTCTTCTGGCTTATCTTCGCGCCGACGGACGATTTGACCGTCCTTCTGCGCCCATGCTTCGAATGCAGATCGCATGTGTATTCCTTTAGTTTGCAGTGCCCGTTAAATCGGAATTAGTTTCCCTATATTACCACTTATTAACGTAGGACAACATTAAAATCCGTTGTGAATAAGCAAAATCACCCAGCTTCGTGGAAACAACTTCGATACCAACCTTGTAAGTATATTGACATTTACGGTTGTTGATAGCGTAATTTTAGTACCAATCTGATAACTTTGAAGCACTATTGGAAATTATTTTTACGCGGACACCTTTTTTGCGACAGGAAAGCACAATTTTGATGTCACCGTAGAATCATTGTTTGGCTCAAATACGACAGCTTCCCATAGCATAGTGAGTATTGATAAGATCTGCCCCCACGCATCTTGAAAGCCCGACATGAAATTAGCCACTTGGAATGTTAACTCATTGAACGTTCGCTTGCCGCACGTTACGAAATGGCTGGGTGAAAACCCGGTCGATGTGCTCTGCATCCAGGAAACCAAGCTCACGGACGACAAGTTCCCGGTCAAGGAAATCGAGGAGATGGGTTACCAGGTTGTGTTCAACGGCCAGAAGACCTACAACGGCGTTGCCATCCTGTCGCGCCATCCGATGCAGGACGTGGTCAAGAACAATCCGAAATACCCCGACGAGCAGCAGCGCATCCTGGCCGCCACCATCAACGGCATCCGCGTGGTGAATGCCTACGTGCCGAACGGCCAGGCGCTCGATTCGGACAAATACACCTATAAGCTGGGATGGATGGCCAGCTTCCGCGACTGGCTGGGCGAAGAACTGGCAGGCAATCCGCACCTGGCCGTGCTGGGCGACTACAACATCGTGCCGGATGTACGCGACACCCACGATCCGGCGATGGAAGGCGACATCTTCTGCTCGGACAAGGAGCGCGCCGCCCTGCAAGCCCTATACGACCTCGGCCTGCACGACTCGTTCCGCCTGTTCGAACAGGCGGAGAAGGCTTTCTCGTGGTGGGACTACCGCATGCTGGGCTTCCAGAAGAACAAGGGCCTGCGCATCGACCACGTGCTGCTGTCCGCACCATTGAAAGAGCGCTGCCTTTCCTGCGTCATCGACCGCGCGCCGCGCAAATGGCAGCAGCCTTCCGATCACGCGCCGGTCATTGCGACCCTGGGCGCTTAAGCCGCCTGTCGTTCCATCATGAGCTGGGCGCGCACCCCCAGCACGGGTTTCGAGAACAGGTAGCCCTGCGCGAACGTACATCCCTGTTCGCGCAGCAGCTGGAACTGCGCTTCCGTCTCCACGCCTTCCGCCACCACCGATAGCTGAAGGCTGTCAGAAAGCGCGATGATCGCCGCCACAATGGCGCGGTCTTCCGCGCTTTCCTCCAGGTCCTTGATGAAGGCCCGATCGATCTTGATCTTGCGAACCGGGAAGCGTTTCAGATAAGCCAGCGAGGAATATCCGGTACCGAAGTCGTCGATCGACAGGCGGATGCCCATCGCATTGATCTGCCCAAGGATCTCAAGCGTCTGTTCGCCATGCTGCATCAGCGCCGTTTCCGTGATCTCGAATTCAATCAGCGCCGGATCAACGCCCGTCTCGTCCAGCGTGCGGCGGATCGAATCGACCAGGCCGCGATGCATGAACTGGCGCGCCGACAGGTTGATCGCCATCGGCACCGGAGCCATGCCCTGGCGCTGCCACTCCATGCTTTGTTCGCAGGCGCGGCGCAGCACCCATTCGCCGATCGGCACGATCAGGCCATTCTCTTCAACCAGCGGAATGAACTGGTCCGGCATCACCAGGCCGGTAGCCGGGCGGCGCCAGCGCAGCAGAACTTCCAGCGTGGCCAGGCGGCGCGTGGCGATATCCATGATCGGCTGATAGTGCAATTCGAACTGGCCAAGCTGCAGTGCCGAACGCAGGGCGCTCTCCATCTCGAAATGCATGGCAGCCGCCATGTTCATCTCTTCGTTGAAGTACTGGTAGTTGTTTCGGCCGGAAGCTTTGGCGTGGTACATGGCCGCATCGGCATTGCGCATCAATGTGGCGACGTCGCTGCCGTCGTCGGGATAAGTGCAAATGCCAATCGATGGCGTGATATGCAGCAGGCGGCCTTCCAACGGAATCGGCTCGGACAGCAAGTCGATGATCTTTTGCGCGACGTGGCTCGATTCGTCCGTGGAGTGGATGCCGGGCAGCAGCACCACGAATTCGTCGCCGCCCAGGCGCGCCACGGTATCGCTGGCGCGCACCGCGCCCACCAGGCGCTCCGCCACTTCCTTCAATAAAGCGTCGCCGGTCATGTGGCCCAGCGAATCGTTGATGGTCTTGAAGCGGTCAAGGTCGATGAACATCACGGCCAGCCGGCGCTCCGACCGCTGGGCCGCCAGCATGGCGCGATCCAGGCGATCGGCCAACAGTGCGCGGTTGGGCAGGCCGGTCAGGCTGTCGTGGTAGGCCATGTGGTGTACGCGCGCTTCGGCCTGGCGGCGCTCGACGATTTCAGCCTGCAGCTGCGCATTGGCGCCGGCCAGTTCCGCCGTGCGTTCCAGCACCCGTACTTCCAGCTCGTCGCGCGCGCGGCGCACCGCTTCAGTGGCTTCGCGGCGCGAGGTAACGTCGTCGATCAGCCAGACCGAGCGGCCTTTCGGATCGGCCATGTCGAATGGACGTCCCGACAGGCGGGCCCAGAAGCTGCTGCCGTCCTTGCGCACAAGTTGGTACTCGTAAGAGCTGGCGTGACCGGCCAGGAAGTCCTTTTCGGTCGCCTTGCGCGCCAAGTCCCATCCCGCTAGGTCTGGGTAGAAGGTTTGCACGCTGACGCCGGCCATCTCGCCCGGACCGTAGCCGAACAGCTCTTCCATCTTGGCGTTGCAGCGCAGGTTGCGGCCTTTCTCGCAAACCGAAATGCCCATCACGGCGCTGTCCAGGATCGCCTGGTTTTCCAGTAGCGCGTTGCGCAGCGATTCTTCATCATGCTTTTGCGCCGTGCGGTCTTCGATGATCCAGATCGTGCCCTGGGTCGGGTCTTCTGGGTTGACCACATAACCGATCAACTGGGCCCAGAAGTCGCTGCCGTCCTTGCGGCGCATCGGCGTTTCAGAGTGAAAGTGCTTGCCCTGGCCAAGCAGCGGACCGGCAATCGAGCCGACACGGTGATAAGTTTCATCGTCCGGATAGATGGCGCGGCCCGGCATGCCGAGCGCCTCGTCGCCCTGGTAGCCGAACATGTCGGCAAAGCCGCGGTTATAGCGCGTGATCAGGCGATTCTTGGTGAACAGGATACTGATCGAGGCATTGGTCATGATGGCCTCGACTTCCATCTGGGTCTGGCGCGACAAGGTCACGTCTTCCAGGATCCAGATGGTGCCGCCCGCGTTATGCTCCTGGTCCACCGCCTGCGCGCGCACGCGGCACCAGATGATCGTGCCGTCCTTGCGCACCAGCTCGCACTCACGCAATTCGAATAACTGGCCGGCGGCCAGCAGGGGCGCCGCCTGCAAGCCGAAAGCCGAATGCTGGTCCACGTTTTCAAACAGCTGCGACGCGTGACGGCCACGCAGCTCTTCCAGCGTATAGCCGAACATTTCAGCCATGCGCGGATTGACCGTCAAAATTTCCTGGTTCTTGGTAAACAGGATGCCGACCGACGCGTTATCCAGGATCGCCTTCTGCTCCAGCAGCAGGCGCCCCATCGCCTCGTTCGCCATGCGCTGTTCGTTGATGTCTTCCAGGATGAAGACGGTGCCTTCCCGCGCGTCGCCCGGGTCAAGCGCGCGGCCATTGGAGCGGCACCAGAACAGGCTCCCGTCGCGGCGGCGCAATTGCAGTTCCAGCGTCAGCGGCGTGCCTTTCGCCAGCATCGGGAAGTATTCGGCACGGATGCGCAGCGCCTCCTCCGGCGTCGGGTACAGGATGTCGCTCGGCGCGCCTTCCAGCTCCTGGCGTGAATAGCCGAACATTTCAGCCGCGCGCATATTGCATTCGACGACGTAGCCGTTCTTGGCGAGGATGATGCCGACGGCCGCATTTTCAAGAATGGCCTGTTGTTCCAGCATGGCCTTGCGCAGGGCACGCTGGTCGCGCTGAGCGCTGCTGATGTCATTGAAGATGATAGTGGCGCCGCCATCGAGCCCCCCCGGCAGCGCCTTGACGGTCAGTTGCACAGCGATGTAATGGCCGCTGGCGTTGACCAGCACACTATCCCATCTGGGCGCGGTGCGCGGCGCCATATTCGGCAAGGCTGCCGAGACCACCAGCGCGGCATTCAACTGCGCATTCGCCTCGGCGCGAACATGGCGGGCACACATTTCCACCACGTTGCGCCCGCGCGGGTCGGACTGCAGCAAGGCGTCGAATTCAGAGTTGGAAGCGAACACCAAGCCGTCGGCATCGCATGCGCAGGCTGGCATTCCGACCAACTGCAAGGCATTGGCCACAACTTCAACATTGCTCGAAACAGAATTCATGTACGCCTGGACTCCGGGGGTATCCAGCCGATCATAGCGTACAAAACTGGCGAGTCAAAGGAATGGCCGGGTTTGCTGACATTGTTACAACAAGAACATGTGATTTTGCCGCCACGCAGCATCAATCTCCCATTTCAACCGTGCGTTTGTACTCGGCGTAATTTGATACTCTTTGCAACTTTGTAAATTTGACAAGTGCATGCATCGCACTTTTTCACAACCGGAAAATTGATAGGAGTTGCCCCGCATGTCGTTTGGTCCATTGGATGGCAAGACCGCGCTCTCGTCGCCGCCGTTAAGCGAGACCCCTGGCAGGTCCGCGCTGGTCGGCAAACTAGCCGAAACCGCAGTACCTGCCGCAGTTGAACTGGCAGCCCAGGACAAGCTGCCGCCGGTAGCGGCGCAACTGGCACACACTACGTTCAGCACCGGACTTGGCGCGTTATCGGAGGGCGAAGCACCTGCCGCAGCGCTTACCCGGAGTGCGTCCTCGCTGGCAGTGGAAAGCATGGGCCAGGAAATGCCGGCCGCGCTTACGCAACTGGCACAAACCGCGATCGGCGCCGCCGGCGTTGGCGCAGCGGTGGGCAGCGAAGCACCGTCCGCCGCGCTTGCACAAAACACCACCACGCTGGCGTCAGCTGGCCTGGCCGGCGAGACCATGGCTGTCCAGGAGGTTCCGCCCGCCGCCGTGCAAACCGCCGCCAAGGCGTTGCAGATCGAAGAACACCCGCTGGCTGGCCTGGCTATCACGGACTTCATGTCGCCCGCATCGGAATACGCGCCGGCCGTCATGAAACCGCACTTGGCGGCGCTGCAGCAATCCGTCGGCAGCGGCCCGTTTGCAGCCTTCCACGAGGGTAGCCGCCTGTTGCGCTTCTATTCGCCGCTGGAAGGCAGCAATGCACTTTTGGTCGAGACGATCAAGGGCGAGGCCCGGTTGTCGTCGCCTTACCGCTTCACACTGAGTTTGCTCTCCAAGAGCTCCAGCATCGACCTGCAAGACCTGCTGGGCAAGAACGTCAGCGTAGGCGTGCGCCTGGCCGATGGCAGCGAACATTTCATCAACGGCTACGTCAATGTGTTCGGCTTCGCCCGCTCGGACGGAGGGTTCGCGTTCTACCACGCCGAAATCGTTCCATGGCTGGCCTTCCTGCAACGCCGCACCAACTCCAGGATCTTCCAGGACTTGAGCGTGGTCGATGTGCTGACGCAGATCTTTACTTCCGATTACGGCAGTCTCGCGGCGTACGAATTCAGGACCTCCAGGACCTACCTGCCTGAAAACTACATCGTTCAGTACGACGAGACTGACGAACACTTCGTCAGCCGCCTGATGGAGAAGTACGGCCTGTTTTACTACTTCGAGCACAGCGAAGAAGGCCACGTCATGGTGATCAGCGACGACTCGCGCGACAGCACATTCTGCCCGCCGCAGTCGGCACACGCCGAGATCGAATTCAATGGCGGCAACCGCTGGCACGACCGCGATGCAGTTTCCGCCTTCACCGCGCGGCGCGTGCTGCAGCCGACCAAGGTCGCCCTCAACACCTTCGACTTCAAATCGCCAAACACGGTGCAATACGTGGAGCTGCCGACCGCATCGCGCCAGGGCGATGTGCCGACCGCTCGAAGTCTACGACGGTAATCCTGCGTTTTCCTACAAAGACCGCGACGGCGGCGAGCGCGAGGCCCAGTTGCGCATGGAGGCAATGGAATGGCAAGCGAAACTATTTTCAGGCGAATCCGACTGCCGCGGCATGGCTCCGGGCCACAGCTTCAAGCTGAACGGCCATCACTGGTTCGACGTGACCGATGAAAAGGACAACGACTTCCTGGTCATTGGTGTGCAGCTCGATTGCCGCAACAACTTTTTCGCCAGCGACCAGGACGACGTCTATCGCAACAGCTTCACGGCGATCCGCCGCAAGATCCCCTATCGCCCCGTGCGAGAACACCGTTCACCGCGCATGCCCGGCCCGCAGACTGCCACCGTGGTCGGACCAAAGGGTCAGGAAATCCACACCGACCAATATGGCCGTATCAAGGTGCAATTCCACTGGGACCGCTATGGCCGCCGCGACGCAGCCAGCTCCTGCTGGATCCGCGTCTCGCAACCGTGGGCCGGCAAGGGCTGGGGCACGGTGTCCATCCCCCGCATCGGGCAGGAAGTTCTGATCGACTACCTGGAAGGCGATCCTGATCGTCCGGTGTGTACCGGCCGCCTGTTCAACGCCGACCAGCCGGCGCCTTACGCTCTGCCCGCTGGCGCCCACATGATGGGCTTCAAGAGCCGTTCCACGCCAGGCGGCGGTGGCTTCAGCGAGATGGTGATCCACGACTCCAAGGGCTCGGAGCTGATCAACATCCATGCGCAAAAGGACATGGTTACCACCGTGCAGAACGCGCACGCAACAACGGTGAATGGCCCGCACCAGACCAATACGGTGAGCCAGGGGTACCAGCGCAACACGGTCAAACAGCAGATCGAAATAGTGTCGGAGACCGTCCTATATCGACCTGCTGGCCAAGCAGCATATCGCGCTGACAGCGGAAACCGAACATGTCGCGCTGACCGCGAAAAAACACGTCGAGGTGTTGGCGGAGACTGAGCACATCTCCGCTACCGCAAAAAAGCACATTGATCTGAAGGCCGAAACCGAGCATCTCGCCGCGACGGCGAAAAAGCACATTCAGCTCAAAGCCGAAACCGAGCACGTTGAAATCGGCGCCAGCAAGTTCGTCGACATCAAATCCGACACGCAGCACATCCACCTGACTGCCACTACAGACATCACGCTGCAGGTAGGCGCCAGCAAGATCGAACTGCGTGCTGACGGCACCATCACCATCTCGGGCAAACACATCGACATAATCGGCAGCGACCGGATCGACCTGAATAAGTAGGAGCATACAACGATGCAATACCACACCAACAGCGCCACCTTCGAGCTGCCGGCCCAACTCAAAGACAAAAGCATGCACATGTTCGTGATGCGGGACGATGGTCCCAGCGAATTCAGCGTGGTCATCACCCATGCCGATGTACCGGCGGAGGAAAGCCTGGCCGACTTCGGCGACCGCTTGCACAAGGAACTGGGGCGCGCCTTGCCTCGGCTTCCAACTGCGTGGCCTGAAAGACTGCCTGGTCGGCGGCTCGCCAGCGATCGAACTGGCCTATAGCTGGCGCAAGGAAGGCAACTTCATGCACCAGCGCCAGGCCATTGTTTTTATCGAGGGGCCAGTACCCGGCACCCGCCAGGCCATGTTGATTGCAGCCACCTGCCTGGACGCCTTCAGCGAGGAATGGAATGCCGCATTTGACGGCCTTCTCTCCAGCATGACGCTGCGCAAGCCACTGAGCGTCGCTGCGGCCGCACCAAAACGCAAGGTGGTGGCCGCTACGCAGCCGTACACCTTCGCACTTTCCGCACGCCGGCGCAGCCTGCACGTCTATGCAAACCAGGACGAAGCCTGCCGCAAGACCGACCCACGCGAAGTGGAGCTGGAAACCTGGGCCTTCTTCGACGCCGCGGGGAACCGCCTGCAACCTCACTTCACGGTGCCCAATTCCTATGATCCTGGCCTGCGCAACACCGGCATGTACCAGCTCGCAGCCCATTCCGACCCCGAGGCCACAAACCTGCTCGACAACCTGCACCTGGCGGCCATCTACGATCCGCCGATGGATATTCCTGCCCTGCCCCACCTGGATGCCGTGCGCAGTTTCCTCGAACAGCAGGCAGGCTAGTCATGGCGCAAGCGGCAGCAAGGCTGAACGACCCTATCGGTCATAGCCCGACCATGAGCTGGCTGCTGGCCGGCGTCATCGCAGCCGCGGCCATTGCCGTGACGGCGGTCGCTGTCGTCGGCACCGGCGGCCTGGCCGCAGCCGCTATCATTGGCGGTGCAGCAGCAGCGGGCGGCGGCATCGGTGAAGTACTGAGCACCATGAGCTGGGCCCCCAAGGAGGAAGTGGGCAATATCACCGCCACCGGCTCGCCGAATGTCTTCACCAACAGCCTGCGTGCCATCCGCGCCCACCTCGACATGGCCAAATGCGACAAGCATACGGATACTGAAAAGGTGGCGACCGGCAGCGGGAAGGTGTTCATCAACAGCATGCCGGCTGCAAGGGTTGACGACAAGACTACTTGCAGCGCCACCATCACCAAAGGTTCCCCCAACGTAAACATCGGCGGCGAGACCGTGCAGACCGACGAAATCCATGCGGAAGACCTGGTGCCGACCTGGGTGCACGTGGCCTTGTTTGTAGTTGGCGCGGGTGCGGCGGTGGTGCTTGCCGGCCCGGTCATTGCTGCAGCCGGCCTGGCTGGCGGTCTCGTCGGCGGCTTTGGCGGAAGTATGCTCGGCGGGACGCTATTCGGCGAAGGCTCAGATGGTCAGAAATGGTCAATGCTTGCAGGTAGCTTCTTGGGGGGAATTCTCGGCGGCAAATATGCCGCCAATTGGAAAGCGGCTGGCAATCAACCGACGAGCGTCATGGCGGCAGAAGGGGTTGAAGCACCGAAACCGCCGCCAGTGCCTGGCGATCCAGACTTCATCGGGCCGCTGTCAAAAATCGACTCGAAGATTCTGTTTGGGGCGTCGAAGCCCGGAACCAACAATATTATCGGAGGCCATTCCCCGGATGTCCTGAATTCGCCGAACCACACATTGAGTCATGACCAAACCGTCGTCAACGCGGACGGTACCATTTCGGTCAAAGACTTTAAAATGATGATCGTGCGAAAAGACGGATCATGGGGATGGTCCAAAGGTAAATCTCCGAACACCCACACCATTGCGCCGAAAAACTGGAGTAACGCGGACATTTTGCGGGCAGGTCAGATCACTGCCAAGGCGCCTGGCAGGGTGCTCGGCGAGTCCAACGGTGTGACCAGGGTATTACATACCGACATGATCAATGGCGTTGAATGGCAGGTAATCACTGAAAACGGTGTCATCACATCCTCGTTCCCTACCGGCGGCAATGGACTATGACTCAAAACGACGAAAGATTGAATATGAGTGCGAGCGCCCTGTGCGAATTCGAAAGACTGCTTGGAAATGAGACCTCTCCATGGTTTGAATACAATCTGGAGATGGCGAGCGAATCCTTGAATGCATTTTCCTCCAAGAATTGGCACGACCTGCAGTCCAAGGCCTTATCATTTTCCGCATGCGTCCAAGAGCGCTGTGCCGAAGCAGTTGGCGACTCAGGAAGTAACGACGCTATCGGCGTTTTGACGACGCTTCTCGCATCCTCGCCCTACCTCGATGTCGCGGCAATCGCTGCCAGCCAGCTTGACGACATGGAGATTAAGCTGCCAGTTGCCCTGCTGGGAAGACTGCAGCAATTGCTGGATCAGTTGAAGGATCGCCACAGCACGCGTGCGGAAGATGTCCAGAGGTTAATCTTGCACTTATGCTGAGTAGATGTGATGC
This sequence comes from Massilia eburnea, assembly GCF_050709955.1. Taxonomy (GTDB): domain Bacteria; phylum Pseudomonadota; class Gammaproteobacteria; order Burkholderiales; family Burkholderiaceae_D; genus Rugamonas; species Rugamonas eburnea_A. The sequence continues at coordinate 14,369 of NZ_JBNZFX010000009.1, read as the reverse complement.
CCTGCAAAGCGGTGGAAGGGCTGGCAGGTTGCGTGCGCGGAAACGCTGAGCGAAGTCACGGATACGAAGCGACGTTTGACTTACTGCTGCAGCTTATGCAAGTGGGAGACGATGAGGTGACGATCGCTGCGCTCGACTCCATCAGAATGCACTGGAAGAAAAACTGCCGCCTTCTTGATGTGCCAAGATCATGAGTTTGTGCCTGCATATCGACTTACCAGAGATTCAAATGAATCCAAAATCGCTTAACCCATATCTCAATGAGAAAATAAGCACGGCGCTTGGCAGGGCTATCGCCCCGTCAGAATCGAGCAATGTCGAGTCATTTGCTGACTTTTCGTCGTCCGATATTGAGGAGATTCGGACTCTCGCGACGAGGAGCGTTGCAGCGCAAACACGCGTGATTAGCGCCCGACCTGCGGCCGGGCGCTGTGAACTCACTCGGCTGGCACCCTTACCCAACCTTCCATCAAGACCCGTGCGCTGCGGCTCATGATGGCTTTCTTCACGGTCCACTCGCCGTTTTCCTGCGTGGCTTGGGCGCCGACGCGCAGCGTGCCGGATGGATGGCCGAAGCGCACAGCTTCACGCTCGCCACCGCCGGCCGCCAGGTTGACCAGCGTGCCTGGAATCGCGGCTGCCGTGCCGATTGCCACGGCGGCAGTGCCCATCATGGCGTGATGCAGCTTGCCCATCGAGAGCGCACGCACCAGCAGATCGATATCGCCTGCTTGCACCTGTTTGCCGCTGGATGCAACGTAACCCGCCGGCGGCGCGACGAAGGCGACCTTCGGCGTGTGTTGGCGGGTGGCCGCTTCGGACACATCCTTGATCAGCCCCATACGCAATGCGCCGAAGGCGCGAATGGTCTCGAACTTCGCCAGCGCGGCTGCGTCGCCGTTGATCGCTTCCTGCAGCTCGGTGCCGGTGTAGCCGACGGCATCCGCGTTGATGAAGATGGTCGGAATGCCGGCATTGATCATGGTGGCCTTCAGCGTGCCGACGCCTGGCACTTCCAGGTCGTCCACCAGGTTCCCGGTTGGGAACATCGAACCGCCCGCGCCCTCTTCTTCCGCCGCTGGGTCCATGAATTCAAGCTGCACTTCTGCGGCCGGGAAGGTCACGCCATCGAGCTCGAAGTCGCCGGTTTCCTGCACTTCTCCGTTGGTCATCGGGATGTGGGCGATGATGGTCTTGCCGATATTGACCTGCCAGATGCGCACCACAGCCATGCCATCGCGCGGCACGCGGGCCGGGGCGACCAGGCCGCCGCTAATGGCGAACGCGCCCACGGCAGCCGACAGGTTGCCGCAGTTGCCGCTCCAGTCAACGAAGGCCTTGTCGATGCTGACCTGGCCGAACAGGTAGTCCACATCGTGGTCCGAGCGGGTGGAGGCGGACAGGATCACCGTCTTGCTGGTGCTCGACGTTGCGCCACCCATGCCGTCAATCTGCTTGCCATACGGGTCGGGGCTGCCGATCACGCGCAACAGCAAGGCGTCGCGCGCCTTGCCCGGCACCTGGGCTGCTTCCGGCAAGTCCTGCAGACGGAAGAACACGCCCTTGCTGGTGCCGCCACGCATATAGGTGGCGGCTACTTTGATTTGCGGTGCGTGTGCCATCATGCCGCCTTTGCCGATTCAAGGAAGTCCTGGGCAAAGCGCTGCAACACGCCGCCGGCTTCATAGATCGATACGTCTTCCGACGAGTCGAGACGGCAGGTGACCGGCACTTCCACGCGTTCGCCGTTCCTGCGATTGATCACCAGGGTCAGCGTGGCGCGCGGTGCGCGTTCGCCGATGACGTCGAAGGTCTCCGTGCCGTCGATGCCCAGGGTCAGGCGGTTCACGCCGGGCTTGAACTCCAGTGGCAGCACGCCCATGCCCACCAGGTTGGTGCGGTGGATGCGCTCGAAGCCTTCGGCCACGATGGCCTCAACACCAGCCAGGCGCACGCCTTTCGCCGCCCAGTCACGCGAAGAACCCTGGCCGTAGTCGGCGCCGGCGATCACGATCAGCGGCTGCTTGCGGTCCATATAGGTCTCGATAGCTTCCCACATGCGGGTCACTTTGCCTTCCGGCTCCACGCGGGCCAACGAGCCGGCCTTGATGCTGCCGTCGGCACTACGCACCATTTCGTTTTTCAACGTTGGATTGGCAAAGGTGGCGCGTTGCGCGGTCAGGTGGTCGCCGCGGTGGGTGGCGTAAGAGTTGAAGTCCTCTTCCGGTAAACCCATTTTGTGCAGGTATTCGCCTGCAGCGGAATCCATCATGATCGCGTTCGATGGCGACAGGTGGTCGGTGGTGATGTTATCGCCCAGCACGGCCAGCGCGCGCATGCCGCTCAGGGTACGCTCGCCTGCCAGCGCACCCTCCCAGTACGGCGGACGGCGGATGTAGGTCGATTGCGGACGCCAGTCGTACAGCGGCTCGGCGCGTTCGGCAGCTTCTTCGCTGCGCGCAAACATCGGGATATAGACCTTGCGGAAGTGATCCGGCTTGACGCTGGATTCGACGATGGCGTCGATCTCTTCGTCGGTCGGCCACAGGTCCTTCAAGGTGATCGGCTTGCCGGCGGCATCGTGGCCCAGCACGTCCTTCTCGATGTCGAAACGGATGGTGCCGGCGATGGCGTAGGCGACCACCAGCGGCGGAGATGCCAGGAAGGCTTGCTTTGCGTATGGATGGATACGGCCGTCGAAGTTGCGGTTACCCGACAGGACGGCAGTGGCGTACAGGTCGCGCTCAACCACTTCCTTCTGGATCACCGGATCCAGCGCACCGGACATGCCGTTGCAGGAGGTGCAGGCGTAAGCCACGACACCGAAGCCCAGCTTTTCCAGCTCTGGCATCAGGCCCGCTTCTTGCAGGTACAGCGTAACCGCCTTGGAGCCTGGAGCCAGGGACGACTTGACCCATGGTTTGCGCAGCAGACCGGCCCGGTTCGCGTTGCGCGCCAGCAGGCCTGCGGCAATCATATTGCGCGGGTTATTGGTGTTGGTGCAGCTGGTGATGGCGGCGATGATCACGGCGCCGTCCGGCATCTTGCCTGGTTCGTTTTCGACCACGCCGGAGATGCCGCGCGCAGCCAGTTCGCTGGTCGGTACACGCTTGTGCGGGTTGGATGGACCCGCGATATTACGCACCACGGTCGACAGGTCGAACTTCAGCACGCGCTCGTATTCCGCCGTGGCCAGGTCGTCCGACCATAAGCCGGTGTGCTTGGCGTAGGCTTCCACCAGTTCGACCAGGTCGTCGTCGCGGCCGGTCAGCTTCAGGTACTTGATGGTCTGCGCGTCGATCGAGAACATCGCTGCAGTGGCGCCGAATTCCGGCGCCATATTGGAGATGGTGGCGCGGTCGCCCAGGGTCAGCGCGGTCGAACCCTCGCCGTAGAACTCCAGGTAGGCCGACACCACTTTTTCCTTGCGCAGGAATTCGGTCAACGCCAGCACGGTGTCGGTGGCGGTGATGCCTGGCTGCGGCTTGCCGGTCAGCTCGACGCCGATGATGTCCGGCAGGCGCATCCAGGACGCGCGGCCCAGCATCACGGTTTCCGCTTCCAGGCCGCCCACGCCGATAGCGATCACGCCCAGCGCATCCACCATCGGGGTGTGGGAGTCGGTGCCGACCAGGGTGTCCGGGTAGGCCACGCCATCGCTCACTTGAATCACCGGCGACATGCGCTCCAGGTTGATCTGGTGCAGGATGCCGTTGCCCGGCGGGATCACGTCAACGTTCTGGAACGACTTCTTGGTCCAGTTGATGAAGTCGAAGCGGTCTTCGTTACGGCGGTCTTCGATGGCGCGGTTCTTGTTGAATGCGTCCGGGTCGAAGCCGCCGCATTCAACGGCCAGCGAGTGGTCGACCACCAGCTGGGTCGGCACCACGGGATTGACCAGGGCCGGATCGCCGCCCTGCTCCGCGATCGCGTCGCGCAGGCCGGCCAGGTCGACCAGTGCGGTCTGGCCGAGGATGTCATGGCACACCACGCGCGCCGGGAACCATGGGAAGTCCAGGTCGCGTTTGCGCTCGATCAGCTGCGACAGCGACGCCGTCAGCGTGGCTGGATCGCAGCGGCGCACCAGGTTTTCCGCCAGCACACGCGAGGTGTACGGCAGCGTGGCGTAGGCGCCCGGCTTGATCGCATCGACGGCCTCGCGCGCGTCGAAGTAATCCAGCTTGGTGCCTGGGAGTTGTTTGCGGTATTGGCTGTTCATGATTACTTACGGTCCTTCAGTGGTACGAAGGCCAGGTCTTCAGGGCCGACGTAGTTGGCGCTTGGACGAATGATCTTGTTGTCGATGCGCTGTTCGATCACGTGGGCCGCCCAGCCCGAAGTACGGGAGATCACGAACAACGGGGTGAACATGGCGGTCGGCACGCCCATCATGTGGTACGAAACTGCGGAGAACCAGTCCAGGTTCGGGAACATCTTCTTGATTTCCCACATCACCGATTCCAGGCGTTCGGCGATCTCGAACATCTTCATCGAGCCGGCTTCCTGCGACAGGGAACGCGCCACTTCCTTGATCACCACGTTGCGCGGGTCGGAGATGGTGTACACCGGGTGGCCGAAGCCGATCACCACTTCCTTGTTGGCGACGCGGTTGCGGATGTCGGCTTCCGCTTCGTCGGCGTTTTCGTAGCGCTGCTGGATGTCCAGCGCGACTTCGTTGGCGCCGCCGTGCTTGGGACCGCGCAGTGCGCCGATCGCGCCGGTGATGGCGGAGTGGATGTCGGAACCGGTGCCGGAGATCACGCGGCTGGTGAAGGTGGAAGCGTTGAACTCGTGCTCAGCGTACAGGATCAGCGAGGTATGCATCGCGCGTACCCACGCTTCGGACGGTTTCTCGCCGTGCAGCAGGTGCAGGAAATGGCCGCCGATGGTTTCGTCGTCGGTTTCCACGTCGATGCGCTTGCCGTTGGTGCTGAAGTGGTACCAGTACAGCAGCATGGAGCCGAAGGAAGCCATCAGGCGGTCGGCGATGTCGCGCGCGCCGGCAATGTTGTGGTCATCCTTTTCTGGCAGGCAGCAGCCCAGCACGGATACTCCGGTGCGCATCACGTCCATCGGGTGGGCGGAGGCCGGCAGCGCCTCCAGTGCGGATTTCACGCCTTGCGGCAGGCCGCGCAGGGACTTCAGCTTCTTCTTGTAGCCTTTCAGTTCAGCGACGTTCGGCAGCTTGCCATGCACCAGCAGGTAGGCGATTTCCTCAAATTCGCAGGTGGTGGCGACGTCCAGGATGTCGTAGCCGCGGTAGTGCAGGTCGTTGCCGGTCTTGCCGACGGAGCACAGGGCGGTATTGCCGGCTGCAACGCCGGACAGGGCAACGGATTTCTTAGGCTTGAAGGCTGGGGCTTGCTCGGTCATTTTGGTCTCTCCTCGGATCGTCGAATTATTTTTTTGCGGCTGCGAACAGTGCGTCCAGCTTCTGCTCGAAGTCGTGATAGTTGATGCGCTCGTACAGTTCGGCGCGGGTCTGCATGCTGTCGACCACATTCTGCTGGGTGCCATCGCGGCGGATCGCCGTGTACACATTCTCGGCAGCCTTGTTCATGGCGCGGAAGGCCGACAGCGGGTAAAGCACCAGGCCCACGTCGGCCGACTTCAGCTCTTCCACGGTGAACAGCGGGGTCGAACCGAACTCGGTGATGTTGGCCAGAACAGGCACTTTCACGGCGGCCGCGAACTGCTTGTACATCTCCAGCGAGATCATCGCTTCCGGGAAAATCATGTCGGCGCCGGCTTCCACGCAAGCCACCGCGCGCTCGATTGCCGCCTCCAGGCCTTCCACTGCCAGCGCATCGGTGCGGGCCATGATCACGAAGTTCTCGTCGGTACGGGCGTCAACGGCTGCCTTGATACGGTCGACCATCTCGCCCTTGGAGACGATTTCCTTGCCCGGACGGTGGCCGCAACGCTTGGCGCCCACCTGGTCTTCGATGTGCATGGCAGCTGCGCCGAACTTGATCATCGACTTCACGGTGCGCGCCACGTTGAAGGCGGAGGAGCCGAAGCCGGTATCCACGTCCACCAGCAGCGGCAGGTCGCACACGTCGGTGATGCGGCGCACGTCGGTCAGTACGTCATCCAGGTTGGAGATGCCCAGGTCCGGCAAGCCCAGTGAGCCGGCTGCCACACCGCCGCCCGACAGGTAGATCGCCTTGAAGCCGGCGCGCTTGGCCAGCAGGGCATGGTTGGCGTTGATCGCACCCACCACCTGCAGCGGGGATTCTTCTTGCACGGCTTTGCGGAAGGCGGCACCTGCGGAAAATTGGCTCATGATGTCCTTGAACGTTATTGAGAAGTTTGCCGTCCATTCTGCAAGTGGCGTGCCAGCGGCCGCTGCCCTGCAAAATCAAGCACTTGCAACCCCATCGCCAGAGTATAATGTTTCAAATTGAAACACGTGAAACGTTTCAGGTGAAACATGCGACATTCCACTCCCCTGCCCTTCGACCCCGCCGACAAGCCTGTGATCTGGACGGTTTCCGTCTCGCGCCTGTCGGAACTGTTCCGCGACATTACGCTGGAATATGACGCACTGGCCGATATCGAACCGGTCAATCTCGGTTTCGACGAGGCGGCGCGCCATATCCGCGAACGGCTGGCGACCGAGCGTTGCGATGCGGTGATAGCTGCCGGCTCCAACGCGGCTTACCTGAAAGGCCGCCTGTCGATACCGGTGGTGATCGCCAAGGCCAGCGGCTTCGATTTCATGCAGGCCCTGGCCCGCGCCCGCAAGGTCTCCGACCGCATCGGCGTGATCACCTACCAGGACGACATGCCGGCGCTGGCGGAATTCGCCGCCACGTTCGGTGTGCCGATCGAACAGCGCACCTACGCCACCGAAGAAGATGCGCGCGCGCAGATCAATGACCTGAAGGCATCGGGCATCAAGGCCATCGTCGGCGCCGGCCTGATTACCGACCTGGCCGAAGAAGCCGGCCTGACCGGCGTCTTCGTCTACTCCGCCGCATCAATCCGCCAGGCCTTTGACGACGCGCTGGAACTGGCGCGCCTGGCGCAGCTCGAAACCAACCGCAACCGGCGCCACGTGGTGGCCGATACGCTGCGCGCCAAACACGGGCTGGCCGACCTGCGCGGCGAGTCCGAGGCGATGGAGCGCGTGCGCCAGGCCGTCGTGCTGTACGCGAAATCGCCCGCCACGGTGCTGATCCAGGGTGAAACCGGGTGCGGCAAGGAGCTGGTGGCGCAGGCCATCCACCGCGAGTCGCCGCGCACGCTAGGGGGCGCCAACCGGCCATTTGTCGCGGTCAATTGCGGCGCCATCGCCGAGTCGCTGCTGGAATCGGAATTGTTCGGCCATGAAGAAGGTGCCTTCACCGGCGCCCGGCGCGGCGGCCACGCCGGCCTGTTCGAAGCGGCCAACCGCGGTACGCTATTCCTCGATGAAATCGGCGAAATGCCGCTTGCACTGCAAACCCGCCTGCTGCGCGTGCTGGAGGAACGCGAGGTGGTACGGGTCGGCGGCACGCGCCCGATTCCGGTCAATGTGCGCATCATCAGCGCCACCCACTGCGACCTTGAAGCGCGTGTGCGCGAAGGCCGCTTCCGCGCCGACCTGTTTTACCGCCTGGCGGTGCTGCGCCTGCCGCTGCCATCGCTGCGCGAACGCCCGACCGACATCCTGCCGCTGGCCGAGTGGTCGCTGCGCACGGCGCTGGCCAGCCTGGGTGCGCGTGCCCACCCTAACCTGCCGGCCGAACTCGCTGCCTGTGCGCCCCTGCTGCTGCGCTACGATTGGCCCGGCAACGTGCGCGAGCTGCGCAACCTGACCGAACGAGTCGCCCTGTTCCTGGCTGCCGAACCGCTGCAAGCCCTGACGCCCAGCTTGGTCGCAGGCGTCGCGCCCGAACTGCACCCGCTTGCGCACCCGGTGCCGCAACTGGCCGGGGCGCCAGCGTCCAACTGGCGTCCCGGCGCGCCGGAGAGCGCCACCGAAGTGCTGGCCCGCTTCGGCGGCCGCCGCGACGCCGCCGCCGACTACCTTGGCATCAGCCGCACCACCCTCTGGCGCCGCCTGCGGGAAGAGCAGGAATTCTGAAGCGCCCGAGGCATCAACGCCACACCATATTGCATCAATGACAATCCCGTAGTATCTTCTTGCGTTGAGTTCAGGGGCATTACATGGAATATCGCAGGGAAATCGATGGTCTACGGGCGGTTGCCGTCCTGCCGGTAATCCTGTTTCACGCAGGGTTCCAGTTCTTTGGGGGCGGCTTCGTTGGCGTCGATATCTTCTTCGTCATCAGCGGCTACCTGATCACGACTATCCTGATCCACGAGCTGGAAGCTGGCCAGTTCTCCATCCTCAATTTCTACGAAAGACGGGCGCGCCGCATCCTGCCCGCGCTATTCCTGCTGCTGCTTGCCTGCCTGCCGTTCGCCTGGTTCTGGCTGGTTCCCGACGACCTGAAAAGCTTCTCGCAAAGCCTGGTGGCGGTGATAAGCTTCGCGTCCAATATCCTGTTCTGGCAGCAGAGCGATTATTTCGATTCCTCCGCCGAATTCAAGCCGCTGCTCCACACCTGGAGCCTGGCGGTCGAAGAGCAGTTCTACCTGCTGTTCCCCTTGTTCCTGATGCTGTTCTGGCGCCGCGACCAGCGGCTGTTGCTGGCGGTACTGGTGGGGTCGGCGCTCGCCAGCCTCGGCGCGGCGCAATGGGGCGTCGCCAAGGACCCAACCGCGACCTTTTTCCTTTTGCCCACGCGCGGCTGGGAATTGGCCATCGGTTCATTGTGCGCCTACTACATGTCCCGCCCCGGCGCAGGCCAGCATTCGCCGCGCGTGCGCGAACTCGCGAGCCTGGCTGGCCTGGGCATGATCGGCATCAGTATTTTCGCCTTCAGCAAATACACGCCGTTCCCCAGCGTTTATGCACTGCTGCCTACGGTCGGTGCGGCGATGATCATCCTGTTCGCCGCGCCGGCGACCATAGCCGGCAAGATACTGGGCAGCCGGGCGATGGTCGGCGTGGGCCTTGTCAGCTACAGCGCCTACCTGTGGCACCAGCCTATCCTGGCGTTCGCACGCCACCGCAGCATGGAAGGCCCGAGTCCAGCGTTGATGGCGAGTCTGGTCGTGCTGACCATGGTGCTGGCCTACCTTAGCTGGCAATTTGTCGAGAAGCCTTTCCGCAACCGCAGCAAGTTCGGGCGTCCCCAGGTGTTCGGCTTCGCCATTGCCGGCTCGCTGCTGTTCTTGGGCATCGGCGTCGTCGGCCACAAGACCGACGGCATGCGAAGCGTGAAGACCACGCCGCAACAGCAGGAAGTCCTGCGTACTGTCACGGCAAGCCCCAAGCGTACGGCCTGCCATACCAAAGGCCTCGATTATCGCAAGCCGCAAGACGCCTGCGCCTTCAATGGCCCCGATGGCGAATGGGCGGTGTTCGGCGACAGCCATGCGATCGAACTGGCGTACGCGCTGGGAGTGGAGTTAAAGGGCAGCCGGCAGGGCGTGCGCCAATTCACTTTCAGTGGTTGCACACCCTCCTACCAGCGTGCCGATGTCAATCCCGGTTGCAGCGACTGGACGCGCGAAGCAGTCGACTTCATCGCCGCGGACCCGCACATCAAGGAAGTGGTGGTCAGCTACCGCATTCATAGCGCCCTGTTCGGCGACCACGAAGGCATTTACCCGCGCCTGCCGGGTGAATTCACCGATACCAAACGGGCCGCCATCTGGGCTTCCTACAAGACGATATTGAACCGCTTTATCAGCGCAGGCAAACACGTGACCGTGGTACTGCAAGCGCCTGAACTGCCGCGCCAGGTGGATAAGCTGATACGCCAGGCCGACGACCCGCGCACCGTGGACGGCGTCAGCATGGACTGGTGGCATCGCCGAAGCGCCTATGTCGAGCAGCGCTTGGGTGAACTGCCTGCCGGCGTGCGCATCCTGCGGCCCGAATCGCTGTTCTGCGATGCCGCGCGCTGCTACGCCGTCAAGGACGCCAAGGCCCTGTATTTCGACGACGACCACATGTCCACCTACGGTGCGGGACTGGTGGCACACAGCGTCGTGGCGGGGCAGCCGCGCGCCTGCGAAACCGGCTGCCCACTAGAATCGGCGGCATGGACCAGCACACCGAAAGAGAGTCACTGAAAGAACAGATGGGGCGCATCATTGAAGAGGCGCGCATGATATTGCCTGGTATCCAGACCCTGTTCGGTTTCCAGGCCATTGCCGTCTTCAACGAGCGCTTCGAAAAGCTGCCGGTCTACGCCCAGGACTGTCACGCCGCCGCCCTGGCACTGGTGGTGGTAGCCATTGCGCTGGTCATGCTGCCTGCCGCCTACCACCGCCTGGCGGAACCGGGCCAGGTTTCCATGCACGCGATCAAGATCTCCTCGCGCGCCATCTGCTACGCCCTGGCGCCACTCGCCGCCGGCTTGGCGCTGGACATTGCGGTGGTGCTCTACATGGTGACCGGCAGCGATGTGGGCAGCGCCGCCGGGGGCCTGGCCGCCTTCCTGCTGTTGATCTGCACCTGGTTCGTCTTTCCCCTGCATGCGCGCCGGCACCGTCGCTGAGCAACCGCCCGTCATCCATTTCGACCACTCGTCATGTCGCTGCAACTGCGGCGGACTGGATACGGTATGCTCCCAACCCATGAAAAGAGAACATTATTATTGGCTGCTGCAGGCGCTCGGGTGGAGCGGTGTCGCCCTGTTCGTAGCCGTCGTCAATAAGCTGCACGTCACTTACTTTCCGCTTGCCGCCTGGTGCGGGCTGGGCGGCCTGGCCTTGACCGCGCTGTGGCGGCACCTCTGCAACTTCCGGCTTAAGCGCGGCAAGCAGCTTAGCTGGCAAGCCGCAGGCCTTTCTGCAGCCGCCATGGGCCTGCTGCAAACTGTCAGTAACACCGCCATCGATTATCACGTTTCCGGTGCAAACTGGTACGTCGGCAGCCCCGTGTGGTTCATGATGCTGCTGTCGTTCTGGATTGGCGTCATGCTGGCCTGGAATGTCTGCTACATGGCAGCCTTGTCCCTTCGCCGCAACCAACGCCTGGAGGCGGAAGCGCTACTGCTGGAGTCAGAAACCTTGCGCCTCGAAGTCCTGGCCAAGGATGCGGAATTGCGCGCACTTCAGGCCCAGGTCAACCCGCACTTCTTCTTCAATAGCCTGAACAGCGTACGCGCACTGCTCTACCAGGATATCGGCTCCGCAGCCAATATGATCGATCAGTTGGCCACCCTAATGCGCTACACCCTGGTCTCCAGCTACAACGATTGCGTTCCCCTGCAAGAAGAACTGGGCGCAGTCAGAGCCTACCTGGCGATCGAAAAAATCCGCTTCGAAGAACGGCTGCAGTTCGGCATCGACGTGGAAGCGGACATGGAAACCATCACAGTACCGCCGATGGCGCTGCAAACGCTGGTGGAGAACGCGGTGAAATATGGCGTTGAACAATCCTCCAGCGGCAGCGCAATCAAGATTCGTGCGCAGCGCGCCGGAGGCGCCGCCATCATCGAGGTCGCCAACCGGGGCAGCCTCCAGCCAAACCGTCATTCGACCGGCGTTGGGGTCAGCAATGCCCGCAAGCGCCTGGTGCTGTCCAAAGGCGAACATGCCACCCTGGACCTGGCTGAAAACGATGGCTGGGTGCGAGCCACCCTGCGCTTCCCTATCGCAGCATAAAGGAAACGACGACATGGACCGTCAACGCTCCCTGATCTCCCGCCTTGGCTGGTTCGCTACACTGCAAACCGTAGGCTGGGGAACACTGTTCCTGCTGCTCATCCTTGGCAATGGCCGCTATACGGACGCCAAATTGCTGACCGCATTCATCCTGGTGTTTGGCTGCGGCTGGATGTTGACCAACGCGTGGCACCGTCTCTTCAAGTCGTGGCGCTGGAACCGCCATGGCAACGACTGGCGCCTGCCAGTGGTGGCTGCGCTGGTCTTGGCGCCGTTGCAGACAGCTATCTCTGAGCTGGCCACCTACATCTACTCACCGGAGATGGCCGCAGCAGGCCGTTCGGAACGCATTCCAATGGACCTGGCCTTCTGGTGTGCGGTCATGCTGGGCTGGACCATCTGCTACATGGCGGCTGTCGCCCTGCGTCGCGCCTCGCGGCTCGAAGCGGAAGCGCTGCGGCTGGAAGTGCTGGCAAAGGACGCAGAACTGCGCGCCCTGCAATCCCAGGTCAACCCACACTTTTTCTTCAATAGCCTGAACAGCGTCCGTGCCCTGATGTACGAAAACATCGACAATGCCGCCCACATGGTCGACCAGCTTGCGACCCTGATGCGCTACACGCTCATGTCGACCTTTAGCGATTGCGTGCCGCTGCAGCAGGAACTGGGATGCCGTGCGCGCCTACCTGGACATCGAGAAGCTGCGCTTCGAGGAACGCCTGCGCGCACACTTTGAAATCGACGCCGGCATGGCGCACGTCACGATCCCGCCGATGACTTTGCAGACCCTGGTTGAAAATGCGGTCAAGTACGGCGTCGAGCGCTAGTAGTACCGATGGCAGCGAGATCCGCATCATTGCGCGCCAGTCTGGCCAGCATGCGGTGATCCAAGTCACGAACCAGGGCACGCTGCTCGCCAATACCGGCTCGACCCGTGTTGGCATGGGCAATGCGCGCAAACGGCTGCAACTCGCCAAAGGCGAGCAGTCCAGCCTGGACCTCAGCGAAGATGATGGCTGGATACAGGGCAACCTTGCGCTTTCCGCTCACCGCCTGACATACACAAACATGGAACCATCGCAAAAACCGCTGCTGGGCCCAGGATCAACTGGTACTGGATGCTGCAAGGACTCGGCTGGGGTGCTGTCACCGCCTTCGTCCTGCTGGTCAACGGACCGTTCCTGGAAAAACCAGGCGCAGTCCTGACCTGCATCCTGGACGGAGTCAGCGGAATGCTGCTGACGGACTTATGGCACCGCTACATGAAGCTGCGCGACTGGAACTCGCGCCGGGCGGACTGGCGCCAGCTCGCCGTGGCCATTTTCATTCTCGGCCCATTGCAAACTGGCGAGTGTCACGGTCATCGCGCGCACGCTGGTCGGCGCCGCCGACGGCGGCAGCTGGTTGCCGATGCTGTTCCTGTTCTGGTCCGGCATCATGCTTGCATGGCAAGTATCGTATATGGCTGCCACGGCCTTGCGCCGCGCCAACCGCTTCGAAGCGGAAGCGTTGCGCCTGGATGTGCTGGCCAAGGAAGCCGAATTGAAAGCCCTGCAAGCGCAGGTCAATCCCCATTTCTTCTTCAATAGCCTGAACAGTGTGCGCGCGCTGATTTTTCGAGAACCAGCAATCGGCCGCGCAAATGATCGACCAGTTGGCGACACTGATGCGCTACACGCTGGCTTCCAGCTACGCCGACACCGTGCCGCTGAAAGAGGAGATGGAGGCCGGTGCAGTCCTACCTCGCCATAGAAAAGATACGCTTTGAGGAACGCCTGTGCGTAGCGATTGACATCGCCGGCGGCATGGATAGCGTCGCAATCCCGCCGATGGCGGTGCAGACGCTGGTCGAGAACGCGGTCAAATACGGTGTCGAGCAAAGCAGTGTCGGAACGGAGATCCGCATCAGCGCCAGCCATGCCAATGGCCGTGCCTTGATTGAGGTAGCCAACCGCGGCGCACTGGCCAAGCTTGGCAATTCAACGCGGGTCGGCCTGGCCAACGCCCGCAAAAGACTGCTGCATGCCAAGGGCGGTAGCGCCAGCCTGGACCTGGTCGAACGCGATGGCTGGGTGCGCGCTAGCCTGACCTTCCCCTTGTCATGATGATGCGCGTGCTGGTCGTCGACGATGAACGGCTGGCCCGCAAGGAACTGCGCCGCCTGCTGGCCGGCCACCTGCACCTGGAAATCGTCGGGGAAGCGGCCGGCGTTGCCGACGGCATTGCGAAAGCCGCCGCTTTGGCGCCGGACCTGATCCTGCTCAATGTGCAAATGCCGGACGGCAGCGGCTTCGACCTGCTCGATGCGCTGGACGACGTGCCGGAAGTCATTCTCACCACAGGCCATGGCCCTTGCCAGGCCGACTACCTGCTCAAGCCGATCCATCCGCAACGCCTCGCTGCCGCCCTGGAACGTGCCGCTGTCCGTACCGGCATGGGCAAGAAGCCGCGCAGGCTGTTCATCCGCGATGGTGAACGCTGCTGGTTCGTGCGCCTGACCGATATCCGCCTGTTCGAAGCGGATGGCCGGCACACGCGAATCTATTTCGACGGCGGTTCGCCTTTGATTGCCCGCCCACTGTCGCTGCTGGAGGAAATTGCTCGATCCGCAGCAATTCTTCCGCGCCAGCAGCCGCCATCTGGTCAACCTGGCCGACGTCGACCGCATCGTACAAACAGCCGGCGGCTCGCTCGCA
>NZ_JBNZFX010000008.1:0-81123 GCF_050709955.1 Massilia eburnea | reverse complement strand
TATCGCCCTCTTCCGCCAGCGACTGCCCGCCGAAGCGGGTAGACGTCATCAGGACCTGGTCGTTCTTGAAATCGGTCGGCTTCAGCACGACCTTCACGCCGTTCGACAGCAGCAGCTCAGTGGTGCCCAGCTGCTTGTCGGCGGTTTCCTTGACAATGCGGCCGGCTTTGGGCGGCTGCGCCATCAAGCTGGCAGCCAACGCCTTTTCCTCATGCGCCGACATGGTGGCCTTTTCGGCTTCATCCACAGTGGCCAGCATCTGCCCTGCCTGCGGCACCACGGTCCCCGACTTGTCGTTGCCCATGAAGATAACCAGTTTCTTCTGGCCGACCGGGATCGCGCTGCGCACCTGGGCGTTAACCTCCTCCAGCGTTACGCCCGGCAGCAAGTCCTTGTAATAGCCGTATTCGTTCTCGATGCCCGGCATCGATTCGCCATCCAGGAAATGGCGGGTGAACTCGCTCACATAGGCAGAAGACTCGGACTTGTCGCGCTCGTTGTACAGGTTCTCCATGAAGCGCATCATGTTCTTTTTGGCGCGCTCAAGCTCCACCATGTTGAAACCGAGTTGGCGCGCACGTTCGCCTTCCTCCACCAGGCGCGGATGGCAGGTAAGGCGCCAGCCTTGCCCACCACGGCGCTCGATACGAAAGCCTGGTAGCCATGCACCGCCTTGGCCATATTGCTATAGCCTTGCAGGAATGGCGGATTGGATTGCTGCGACAGTTCGGCGATGCGCTGGCTCAGCAACCCGGCCGACAGCAATTCCACCATGCGGGTGCGGTATTCGCCGACAGTTTTCGACTCTGTGCGCTCAATGAAGGGATAGCGGATCGTCACCAGGTTGGACGGCGCTTCGCGGTCGGTCACTACAATGGCTTCCGATTCCTTGCGCTCCGGGATCGGCTGGTAGATGCGCGGACGCGGCTTGGCAGGATTTACCAGCTTCGAGAAATGGCGGGCAACCAGGCTCTCCGCCTCGATCGGGTCGACGTCGCCCACCACAATCACCGCCATCAGGTCTGGGCGGTACCAGTCCTTGTAGAAGCGACGGATCGCGTCCGGCTTGAAGGACTTCAGGACTTCCTCCTTGCCGATCGGCAGCCGGCGCGCATACAGCGAACCGTTGAAGATCTTCGGCAGCAGCACCTTGTTCATGCGATCGGTCGCGCCTTTGCCCAGGCGCAGTTCTTCCAGCACGATGCCGCGCTCACTTTCGACGTCGGCATCGTTAAAGGTCACGCCCTGTGCCCAGTCTTCCAGCACCAGCAAGCCCTTGTCCAGGTTTTCCTTCTTGTCGACCGGGATCGGCAGCATGTACACCGTCTCGTCGAAACTGGTGTAGGCATTCAGGTCGGCGCCGAATTTCACGCCCACCGACTGCAGCCACGAAATCAGTTCGTGGCGCTTGAAATGGGTGGAACCGTTGAAGGCCATGTGTTCGGTGAAGTGGGCCAGGCCAAGCTGGTCCTCGTCTTCAAGCACCGAACCCGCCTTCACCACCAGGCGCAGCTCCACGCGTTTTTCCGGGCGGCGGTTGCGCTGGATATAGTAAGTAAGGCCGTTCGCCAGCTTGCCGGTCTTGATCTGGGGATCAAGCGGCAGCAGCGTAGCGGGATCGGGGGCGGCAAAAGCCGCAAAAGAGCAGCACACCAGGGTCGCTGCCAGCAGCAGTTTTAGTAGTTTCATAACATAGTACGATACACCATAGGTCATCCTTAATGCTAGTATGCCAACCATGAACGCTCACCGCTCTGCAATCGCATGGCTGACCAGCTGGTGGCAGCTGCTGCAGTTCGCCGCACTGCTGCTGACGCGCGCCATGGCGCCCTCCAGCTACCGGCGCGATAACCGGCGCATGCTGTCCGAACAGATCGTCGTTGCCACCACCGTCAACCTGGCCTGGTTCTCCGTGCTCTGGGCACTGATCAGCCTCGTCATCATCCGTATCGTTGTGGTCACGTCGGCCAGCTACGGCCTGTCGCGCTATGCATTGGAAATGGTGGTGCGGGTGCTGGTGCTGGAACTGGTGCCGCTGACGGCAGCGCTGTTCGTGGCGCTGCGCACTACCCTGCCGGCAGGCGTCGAATTCGCGCAACAAAGGCTGGCCGGCCATGCGCCCGATGCCCGCGCGGCCCTGCGCACCCAGTTTTATCCGCGTGCCGCAGCCGGCGTATTTGCGGTATGGATGCTGGCTGCAGTAAGCTGCCTGCTAACCCTGGTGCTGGCCTACCTGGTGATGTATGGCTTCACTCCATGGGCGCTGCCAGGTTATACGCGCGTAGTGGGACAGATTTTCAATCCGGCCGTGAGCCTGATCCTGGTGCTGAAGGTAGTGTTCTTCAGCTTGGCGGTGTCAGTGATCCCGCTGGCTTCTTCCTACTACACCGGCGCTTCCAGCCCGCTGCGGCGCATCGGCATCGCGCACGGCCTGGCCGATATGGTGCGCATGTTTTCCGTGATCCTGGTGGTCGAAGCGGCATCCCTGATGGGTAATTATTATTGACGATATGAGCGAAACGACTCCCCCAACTTCCGGCCCCGACCCAGCGCCGATCCATAACGCGGAAGCCAAGGCGGTGGCCCTGCTGGTGCTGCTGGTCGGCCTGGTGCTGGGCGCGATCATTTACCTGATGTACGCGCGCGGCGCTTTCGAGCCGACGCAAAGGCTGGTGCTGACTGCCGACGATTCCGAAGGCGTGACGGTCGGCATGGACGTGACCTTCGCCGGCTTCCCGATCGGGCGCGTGCAGCGCATCGAGCTGGCGCAGGACGGCAAGGCGCGCATCCTGGTCGACGTGCCGCGCAAGGACGCCCACTGGCTGCGTACCAGCAGTATCTTCACACTGGAAAAGAGCCTGGTGGGCGGCGCCAAGCTGCGCGCCTTTACCGGTATTCCGGCCGATCCGCCGCTGTCGCCGGATGCCGAACGCGCCCTGCTGGTAGGCGATATGGCGGCCGAGATCCCGCGCCTGCTGCAATCGGCCAAGGATTTGCTGAACAACCTGGCGGCGCTGACGGAGGAAGAATCCGCCCTGGGCACCAGCCTGCGCAACGTGCAGGGCGTGACCGAAAAACTGAATGGCCCGGGCGGCGCGCTCGGCGTGCTGGCCGGAGAAGACCAGAAAGCGCGCGAGCTGCTACGCAACGCCAATTCGCTGGTGATCAAGGCCGACAGCCTGGTGGGCAACGCCGACAAGCGCGTGTTCGGCGAAAAGGGCCTGGCCAACGATACCCAGGCAGCGGTGCAGCAGCTGAATGCCTTGCTGGCCGATGCGCGCAATTCGTTGAAGAAGCTCGATGCGGTGCTGGTGGAAGCGCAAGCCGTCGGCGCCAACACGCGCGAGGCCACCCAAGACCTCGGCGCCCTGCGCGCAGAGGTAGACGCCAACCTGCGCAAGGTGGAACAGATGATCAATGAGCTGAACCGCAAATGGCCGTTCAAGCGCAGCGAACCGGAGATCAAGCTCCCATGAGAACGACCATATTCGCCGCAGCACTGGCTGCCGTTTTGGTGACCGCATGCAGCAGCGGGCCGCGCGTGCCGGACTGGCAGTTGAACGCCGCCGGCGCCAGCGAGCGCGCCACGTCGGCCTACATGGAAGGCAAGACAGCAGTCGCCGAGCGCGAATTCAGCCTGGCGCGCAGCCAGGTCGGCAGCACCGCCCAGCCCGCGCTGGCGATCCGGATCGAGTTGCTGCGTTGCGCGGTGCAGGTGGCGGCGCTGGTGTTCGAGGAATGTCCCGGCTTCACGCCGCTACAGCCGGATGCTGCGGCGGCCGACCAGGCCTATGCGCGTTACCTGGCGGGACGCGCCACGCCATCCGATGCCGCCCTGCTGCCCGAGCCGCAACGCGCGGTTGCTGCCGCTACGAGCGACACCGCTGCCGCGTCGGCAGCAGCCGCCATCGGGGACCCGCTGTCCCGAATGGTCGCCGCAGGCGCCCTGATGCGCGCCAACCGCGCCACGCCGGATCTGCTGACAACGGCGATCAACACCGCCTCGGCCCAAGGCTGGCGCCGCGCAGTGCTGGCGTGGCTGAACGTCCAGCTGCAGCGCGCCGAACAAGCCGGCGACAGCACCGAAGCCGAGCGCCTGCGCCGCCGCATCAAGCTCGCCACCACCCCATAACAGCCGAGGCCGTGTCACACCGTGGGGTCACACCCCGAGTGTGACACGGCCTCAAGCATTTCCATGGATGAGAGCGTGTCACACTTCGGGTGTGACCCCAAGGTGTGACACGAGCGCGGCTGTTGTTAGCTGGCGGCTTTGGCGGCGGCTTCGCGCAGCTTGTCTTTTTTGCTCTTGCGCTTGCCCTTGATGCCGCCGGTGCCGTCGTTGGCGCCGGGCGGCAGCGGCGGCGATTCCTCGCTGGGTTCGAATCCGGCCAGGCGTTCGCGCGGGACGCGCACGTCCTGGCGCTTTTCGATCAGGCGGAAGTGCTGTTCGGCTTCGGGCGTGATGAAGCTGATTGCCAGGCCGGAGGCGCCGGCGCGGCCGGTGCGGCCGATGCGGTGGGTGTAGTCGGCCGGGGAGCGCGGCAGGTCGTAATTCACGACCACCGGCAATTGGGCGATGTCGATGCCGCGCGCGGCAACGTCGGTTGCGACCAGCACTTTCAGTTTGCCTTCGCGGAAGTCGTTCAGCACCGAAGTGCGGGCGCCCTGGCTGAAATCGCCATGGAAGGCTTCCGCTGCCACGCCGCCGCGCCGCAGCTTGTCGGCCAGGTGCTCGGAGGCGTACTTGGTGGCGACAAACACCAGCACCTGGCGCCAGCCCTGCTCTTTCAGCAGGATGCGCAGCAACGAGGTGCGCTGCGACTGGTCGACTTCAATTGCGCGCTGGGTGATATCGGGGGCGTGGGCGGCATCGTCCAGCGTGGCGACGCGCACCGGGTCGCGCAGCAGCTTGTCCGCCAGCGCCTGCACGGCCGGCGGGAAGGTGGCGGAGAAGAACAGGTTCTGGCGGCGCGCCGGCAGCAGTGCCATGATGCGGGCGATTTCGTCGGCGAAGCCCATGTCCAGCAGCTTGTCCGCTTCATCCAGCACCAGTACCGAGGTACCGTCCAGCTGGATGGCATTGTGTTCGACCAGGTCGAGCAGGCGGCCAGGCGTGGCAACCATGATGTCGGTGCCGCCGCGCAGCGTCATCATTTGCGGGTTGATCGATACGCCGCCAAAGGCTACCGAGACCTTGACCGGCGACGGCAAATGGGACGCCAGTCCGCGCAATGCCTCTCCAACCTGCGCGGCCAGTTCGCGCGTCGGCGCCAGCACCAGCGCGTACAGCTTGCGCGGGCCGGCACCGTGGCGGCCCGACTCCAGCAAGGCGTTCAGCAGCGGCAGCGCGAAGGCGGCCGTCTTGCCGGAACCGGTTTGCGCCTGCCCCAGCACGTCGGCGCCGCGCAAGGCGGGTGGAATGGCAGCGGACTGGATGGCGGTCGGCGTGCTGTAGCCGGTCTCGGTGATGGCGTTGAGCAGTGCGGGCGCGAGGCCCAGGTTGGAAAATGTCATGGCGTGCTTGGTTTGGAGAAGCCGGCAGTATACCTTGCGCCGGGTTTCGTGCGACTATACGTTTGCTATCAAACTACCAACATTTACAGAAGAATGATCAATTGGGACGCCCACCTCTGCCTGCCGCAGCATCCGCAGGCGGATTTTTCCCCGCTTAGCCAGCTTCATTCCGCTGGCGTGAACTATGTCTCGGTCAATGTGGGCGCCGACATGAATCCGGTTGCGCAGGTGATGTCGGTGATCGCCGGATTCCGCGCCACCATCGCCGCCAGTCCGGATCGCTATCGCCTGGTGTCCGGCGTGGATGAGGTGATCCAGGCCGCGGCCGATGGCGTGCTGGCCATCGGATTTGACCTTGAAGGGGCGATGCCGCTCATGGAGCAGCCGGAAATGGCCGAAGTGTATGCCCGCCTGGGCGTGCGGCAGATGCTGTTCTCCTATAACCGCAACAACAATGTGGCCGATGGCTGCCACGACACGGCGCGCGGCCTGACGCGTTTGGGCCATCGGGTACTGCAAGCGGTGAACGACGCGGGCATCATCGTCGATTGCTCGCACACCGGCCGCTTGTGCAGCCTGGAGATCATGGCCGCGTCCAACAAGCCGGTGGTGTTCAGCCATGCCAATCCTTTCGCGCTGGTGCCGCATGGGCGCAATGTGACCGATGAGCAGATCCAGGCTTGCGCTGCGACCGGCGGCGTAGTGTGCGTGTCGGGCCTGTCCTGGTTCCTGGGTACTGAGCAGCCGACCGCGGCCGACGTGGCACGCCATGTGGCCTATGTGGCGGACCTGGTGGGCGTGGCACACGCCGGGGTCGGCCTGGATCTCTGTTTCAGGGAAAAGGACCTGGACGATACGCCGCCTGGCGGCTTCAATCCGGCGTGGTGGTGGCCGGAGTCGGCCGGCTACCGCGCCGGCCGTTCGCCCTCGTTCGTGCCGATCTATGCCTGGCGCTCGCTGCCGCTGGAATTGCGCAAGCTGGGTATGGCACCCAATGAAATCGAGCAAGTCCTGGGCCGCAATATGCTGCGCGTGGCGCGCGACACCTGGCTGTAACTACATGCCGACGTCGCCGTAAGGCCCGGCCAGCACGACCACATAACCTTCCGGATCGCGCAGCCACAATTCCCTGTGCTGCGCATTGCTGTTTTCCTTCGGTCCTTCCAGCACCGTTGCGCCGGCCGCGCTGGCGCGCTCGACCGCGTCGTCGAAATCGTCGGTCCAGAACCACAGCAGCGCGCCGTTGCCGTAGGGGCGCTGTTCAGGGTTGCCGATGTGCGGATGGTGGTGGGCGTCCCAGCGGTGCAATTGCAACACCATGCGGCCGTCGTGCAGCAATTGCTCGTACTCGTTGCCGCCATGGCCGCTCGTGAGGCCCAGGGTGTTCTGGTACCAGCGGCTGGTCGCTTCGACGTTGCTGACAGCAATTAAAGGTTGCGCTTGCATGTCACTCTCCCCTTTTGCTCAACGGAGGAACAGCATACCACTGGCGACGCCCCATGCGAATTCGGGAACGATGAACAGCCACACCAGCGGCAGGCCGCCGCCGGCCAGCGTCCAGGCAAACCAGGTGCTGAACATGAAGCGTGCGCTGCCGTCATAGGTGGCGAACTGCGGTTGCGGGTCGCGCAGGCGCAGCCAGGACCACACCAGCACGATACTGCCCATCAGGCAGGCGAACAGCAGGTGCATGCTGCCGAAGGCTGGCAGCGGCGGGCCGCCAAGCGCCTGGTTAAGCGCCGACAGGTGGCCGTGGGCGATGGCAAAGGTCCATGGGGTGGCGAATGGTGCTGTGAGCAGCAGGTCGTAGGCGGCGCTGGCGCGCACCAGTTTCCGGATGTTTGGAGTTTTCATGCTGCGCAGCTTAAACCTTGGAGTACACTCCATGGTCAAGCACTTTTTGGGAGCAGCAGGATGCAGATCGGCGAACTGGCCGAGGCCACGGGCCTCAGCCGCGATACCTTGCGCTATTACGAAAGGCGCGGCTTGCTGGCCGCGCGCCGCAGCGACAACGGCTACCGCGACTATCCGGAGGAAGCAGCGGACTGGCTGCGCTATATCCGCATGGCGCAGGCGCTGGGCTTTACCTTGCAGGAAATCGAGGCCGACCTGCCGTTGCTGGCGGCGCCGGCGCGCGACAGCGCGGCCACCGCTGCTGCGCTGCGTGCGGCCCTGCAGGCCAAGCTGGCCGAGATTGACCGCCGCATCGGCGGCCTGCAGGAACTGCGCGGCGAGCTGGCACGCCGCCTCAGCGCACAGATGGAGGACTGCCCGCTGCGCGCCGGCGCGGCAGCCGTATACTGAGCCATGGTCAGCGCCACCTTCCGCTTCTACGAAGAACTGAACGACTTCCTGCCGCGCGCGCGCCGCAAGATCGAGTTCACGGTGCCGTGTGCGCGCGCCGCCACCACCAAGCACATGATCGAGGCGCTCGGCGTGCCGCATACCGAGGTGGAACTGATCCTGGTCAATGGCGAGTCTTCCGGCTTCGAGCGCATGCTGTGCGATGGCGACCGGGTGGCAGTCTATCCCAAGTTCGAGGCGTTCGACGTGCGGCCACTGCTGCGGGTGCGCGCCGAGCCTTTGCGCGTGATGCGCTTTGTGGCGGACGCCCATCTGGGCGGGCTGGCGCGGCTGCTGCGCATGGCGGGATTCGATACGCTGTACGACAACCGGATCGACGATCCTACCGTGGCCTCGCTGTCTGGAGACGAGGGCCGCGTCGCCCTCACCCGCGACCGCGATCTGTTGAAGCGGCGCGGCATCACGCACGGCTGTTATGTACGGGCCTTGAAGCCTGCTGCGCAGTTTGCCGAGCTTTTCCAGCGCCTCGACCTGGCGGCCAGCGCGCGGCCATTCACGCTGTGCCTGGCCTGCAACGCGCCGCTACGGCAGGTGTCGAAGGCCGCTGTGGCGGCGCAGTTGCCGCCATCGGTGCGCGCGTCGCAGGAGGAATTCCTGACCTGCGATGTGTGCCAGGGCATATTCTGGCGCGGCTCGCACTGGCGCCGCATGAAGACGCTGCTGGAGAGCCAGGGCGTGGACGGCGGCTAACGCTGCGCGCAATCGAGCAGCTCGGGTTCCGGCGGTAGCAGGACGATGCGTTGGCCGCCAATTTCGATATCGCGCAAGGCCGTGGTGGAGAGCTTGAACTGGCCAGTGCGCAAACGCTCCTGCAAACCCTGGCAACCGGCCAGCCACATTGGCGGCCGTCCAATGACCTGCCACTTGCCATTTCGCTTGGACAGCAGCGCAGCACCATCGCCGCTTTCCTCGCCCAGCAGCAGCACGTCCGGCCGGCCATCGCCATCGCCGTCAAGCACGATAGCGTCGCAGCGGGTGCCATTGCCGCGCATGCATCCCGGCGGCGGATACGGTTGCCACGTCTTCATCCAGTCCTGCTCGAGGAATCCAGCCGGCAATTGCGCGCCTTGCGGCCACACGCGCAGGCTGGGCGGCCCGCCGGCGGGGGCCGGTGACCGGGCTGCCGTCCTGTCCTCATAACGTTCCTTCAGAGCGTCGGCCGCGCGAATGCGCACCGCATCGGCTTTGGGGCCGGTGCCGCGCGCGGCCAGCGCCTGCAAGGCCTCCATGCCATAACGCGCGCCATGGTAGCGCAGGAATCCGTAATCGAACTTCTCGGCCGGCGTGGTGCCGCGCGCCAGGCGCGCCACCTGGTCGGCCACCGAAATGCGCGCCGGATCGGCCACCGGCGTGAACATGGCAAGCGACACCGCCAGCGCCAGGAATGCTGACGCAATATTCACCTGGCGCAGGCCATCGAGCCAGGGTCCGCCACGGCGCACGGCCGCACGCAGGTAGCCAGCGGCATAGAACAAGGCCACCACCAGGCAAGCCGCCGCAATGACGCGGTCCGGCGTCCAGCCGTAATCGGCCACGCGCAGGCCGAGCGCGTAGACGCCAAGCAGCGCCAGCGGCGGCAACAGGAAGCACGCCATCCGGGCAGCAGGCGCACGATGCGCGCCAGCCCGGCTGCCGCGTCGCCGGCCTGGAAGGCGGCATTCACCAACACCACCAGCACCGCGCAACTTGCCAGCAGCACAGCCGTGGCGTGGCGCGTCTGCCACAGCACTTCCAGGCCGGGTAAACGGCAATGAAGCCAGGAAGCCGCCAACCAGCAGCACGGCGATCGGCAGGATCCACGCTTTCAGCACCAGCAGCAGGCTACGGATGCCGCGCACGATGGCCGGCCGTACGTCGGTGGTGTGCATGGCGCTGGAAAAAGCCAGGCACACCAGCGGCACCGAGAACCAGGACTTCAGCAGCAGCGTCTCGAGGAAATCCAGCTTCAGCAGCCCGAACAGCGCCGCCCCCATCCACATCACCAGCCATACGCCAAGCACAAACAGGGCGGAAAACAAAAGCTGGATGGCGAGCTTCCAGGCGCTTTCAAAGCAGGTGGCGTAATGGGCGACCCAGCGCCGGTCGTGCGCCCCGGCCATCACCAGGCTGTGGGCGACGAAGAAAAAGCCTATACAAAATGGGAACAGCAGGAAGCTTGGCCGCAGCACTGGCGCATGGTCGAATGCGCTGCGCCACGCGTCGTGCATGCCGACCGCGGCAAGCACCACGGCGGCAGCGCCCAGCCACCAGGCCAACGGCCGTCGTTCCAGGTGGCCCAGGCTGGAAATCAGCAGCACCGGCAGCACGATCGCGGCCAGCACCAGCGGCAAATACAGCATTGGATGATTGGCCGGCCAAGCGCCTGATTGCCGGGAGTGATATAAAAAATACAACAGACCGCCTTGCAGCAGGCCGGTGATCAGGCGCAATTGCCCGACTCGGCGGGTTACGGCGGCGTCGCGTACAGCTTCCTGCGCCAACAGGTCGGATTCGGGGGTTGTGGCTTCCATGTATCGATCATATCCTCTTGTCAATTTTGCAGCAACGCCACTGTTGCCCAGTACGGCTATAATCGATGGCTCAACCAGCCGTATGCGCCATGAATCCACATCTCGACAAGCTGCAGTCCTACCCGTTCGAAAAACTGCGCCAGCTCTTCGCCGGCAGCACGCCCAACCCCGCTTTCAAGCCCATCAGCCTGGGCATGGGCGAGCCGAAGCACCCGACCCCGGCCTTCATCCGCCAGGCGCTGATCGATAACCTGGACGGCCTGGCCAATTACCCGGTGACCGCCGGCAGCGAGGCGCTGCGCAATGCGATCGCTTCCTGGCTGGAGCGCCGCTATGGCCTGCCGACGCTGGACCGCGCCACCCAGGTGCTGCCGGTGAACGGCTCGCGCGAGGCGCTGTTTTCGTTTGCACAGACGGTGATCGCACCCGATACCGGCGCGCTGGTGATGTGCCCCAACCCGTTCTACCAGATCTATGAAGGTGCGGCTTTCCTGGCCGGCGCCGAGCCGTATTTCGTCAATTCCGACCCGGACCGCAACTTCTCCCCGGATTACGACAGCGTGCCGGAGGAAGTCTGGCAGCGCGTGCGCCTGCTGTATCTGTGCTCGCCGGGCAACCCGACCGGCGCCGTGCTGACGCTGACCGATTGGGAGCACCTGTTCGCGCTGTCGGAACGTTATGACTTCATCATCGCCGCCGACGAGTGCTATTCGGAGATCTATCATAGCGACGAGCCGCCGCTGGGCGCCATGCAGGCCGCCAATATCCTTGGCCTGACCAAGGAAGGCGAACCATATGCGCGACTGGTGGTGTTTTCCAGCCTGTCCAAGCGCTCCAACGTGCCGGGCATGCGCTCCGGCTTCGTGGCCGGCGACGCGCAAGTACTGAAGAAATTCCTGCTGTACCGCACCTACCACGGCAGCGCCATGGGCCCGCATGTGCAGGCCGCCTCTGTCGCCGCCTGGTCCGACGAAACCCATGTCGAAGAAAACCGCGCGCAATACCGCGCCAAGTTCGCCGCCATCACGCCCCTTATCCAGGAGGTGCTGGACGTGCAAATGCCGGACGCCGGCTTCTACCTGTGGGCCGACGTGACCCGCAGCGGCCTGTCCGACACCGAATTCGCCCCGCCGCCTGCACGCCGAGTACAATGTCACCGTGCTGCCGGGGAGTTACCTGGCGCGCGACGCCCATGGCAGCAACCCGGGCCGCAACCGCATCCGCATGGCGCTGGTTGCCGAGACCGAGGAAGGCCTGGAAGCGGCGCGCCGTATCGTCCAATTCTGCAATCAACTGAAGAAATCATGAGCATCCAGCAAATTATTGAAACCGCGTGGGACAACCGCGCCGAGATCAACCCATCCAACGCCACTGCCGAAGTGCGCGACGCCGTCAACCACGTGCTGGCTGGCCTGGACAACGGCTCGCTGCGCGTCGCCCAGAAAGAGAACGGCGCCTGGGCAGTCAACCAGTGGGTCAAGAAGGCCGTGCTGCTGTCGTTCCGCCTGGAGAACAACGTGGTCATGCCTTCCGACGGCACCATGCAGTTCTATGACAAGGTTCCTACCAAGTTCGCCAACTACTCGGCCGAAGATTTCGCCAAGGGCGGTTTCCGCGTGGTGCCGCCAGCTGTGGCGCGCCGCGGCTCCTTCATCGGCAAGAACGTGGTGCTGATGCCTTCCTACGTGAACATCGGCGCCTATGTCGACGAAGGCGCGATGGTTGATACCTGGGCCACCGTGGGTTCCTGCGCACAGATCGGCAAGAACGTGCACCTGTCCGGCGGTGTGGGCATCGGCGGCGTGCTGGAGCCAATGCAAGCCAATCCGACCATCATCGAAGACAACTGCTTCATCGGCGCCCGTTCCGAGATCGTGGAAGGCGTGATCGTCGAAGAAAACTCGGTGATCTCGATGGGCGTGTACATCGGCCAGTCCACCAAGATTTACGACCGCACCACTGGCGAGGTATTCTACGGCCGTGTGCCGTCCGGCTCCGTGGTGGTTTCGGGCTCGTTGCCGTCGGCTGACGGCAAGTACAGCCTGTACTGCGCCGTGATCGTCAAGCGCGTCGATGCGCAAACCCGCGCCAAAACAGGCATTAACGAATTGCTGCGCGGCGTTTAACCGTAACAAGGAGATATCCAAAAAATGGCTATGGACCGCCTGTTCCAGCTAATGAAGGAAAAAAACGCCTCGGACATGTTTTTTGCCGTAGGCTCGCCGGTGCATCTGAAGATCAACGGTCTTCTGATCCCGATCAACCAGCAAAAGCTCGAGCCCGAGAACCTGGAGGCCTTGCTGGCCGAAGTCTGTTCGCCCGAGCAAGTGGAAGAGCTGGCCACGTCCAATGAGCTGAACATGGGTATCTCCGTGCCCAACCTGGGCCGCTTCCGTCTGTCGGCTTTCCGCCAGCGCGGCAGCATTTCCGCCGTCTTCCGTTTCGTTCCGGCCAGCATCCCGCCGCTGGGCGAACTGGGCCTGCCGCCGGTGCTGGCTGACCTGATCATGGAAAAACGCGGCCTGGTGCTGCTGGTGGGCGCCACCGGCTCCGGCAAGTCGACCACCATCGCGTCGATGCTGGACCACCGCAATGAACTGCGTTCGGGCCACATCCTGACGCTGGAAGACCCGATCGAGTACCTGTTCCGCAACAAGAAGTCAATCGTCAACCAGCGCGAAATCGGCAGCGATGCCAAGGACTTCTACACCGCGCTGCGCAACTCGATGCGCCAGGCGCCGGACTGCATCCTGATCGGTGAGATCCGCGACCGCGAGACCATGGCGTCGGCCATGGCGTATGCACAGTCGGGCCACCTGGTGCTGGCAACCCTGCACGCGAACAACTCGTACAACGCGCTGAACCGTATCATTTCCTTCTATCCGATCGAGAACCGCCCTGCCCTGCTGCAGGACTTGTCCTCGACGATCAAGGCTGTCGTGTCGCAGCGCCTGATCCGCTCGGCCGGCGGCGGCACCCGTACGCCAGCGGTCGAAATCATGGTCAACACCCGCTACATCTCGGACCTGATCGAGAAAGGCGAGATCGGCCAGATCAAGGAAGCGCTGGAGAAATCCCTGTCGCCCGGCTCGCAATCGTTCGAGCAGGCGCTGTACAAGCTGGTGATGGAAGGTGCCATCACCAAGGAAGAGGCGCTGGCCAATGCCGACTCCGCCACCAACTTGCTGTGGCTGCTGAACCACGGCATGGAAGCGCCACCTCCTGTCGAGGAAGAAGAACTGCAATCCCCGTCCGACGCCAACTTCACCGAGTTCACCCTGAACTCCTGAGCTTGGCCGGCGCATGCGGCGGGCATTATTTGCCCGCCGTGTCGCAAATCTTTACACCTACACCCCGTCCCAACAAAGCTGCAACCATAAGTAACTGAATTCATGGAATTTAGTTATTCTGGTGCATTTCTTGCGTCACCTCCAAAAAGCAATCGACTGTCGTGCCCGGACCGGAGGGGATCATGAAATCCTTGCTACGCCTATTCCTGCTGACCTCCTTGCTGTTGAGCGGATCCTTGGCCAAGGCGTCCTTACTGTCGAGTATTTCCTACTTCTCCTGCGGCGCAGCGTGTCCCACCGTCGTCAATGCAACTGGCCAGGACACAACGCCGCTCACCTTCAGCG
Organism: Massilia eburnea; assembly: GCF_050709955.1. Taxonomy (GTDB): domain Bacteria; phylum Pseudomonadota; class Gammaproteobacteria; order Burkholderiales; family Burkholderiaceae_D; genus Rugamonas; species Rugamonas eburnea_A. Next base: position 67,100 of record NZ_JBNZFX010000008.1, on the reverse strand, counting down.
ACCAGTACGGGGCCATCTTTGCGCAAGCCGGCTACGGTGTGCTGAAAGCCAGCGTGGACAGTTCATATAGCGGTACGCCAGGTGGCGGCTTTATCAGCATGAGTACCGGCTCGTCGCTGGCCCAGTTCAGCGATACGGTCACTTTGGGCGGACTTAGCGGTCCGCAGGAAGTCACTGTAGTCCTGCATTTCGAAGGCACGCTGGGGGCCAGGGGGGAGGAAACGCAGGGCACTTCCGCCAGCATGACGGTTTCCCTGACCGTCAACGGGCAGAATACCGCCCTGGTCGCCGACTTTTTCGGCAACCTTCCCGAGCTTCAGGCAAGCGCCGGCGGACCCGCGCTGACGGCAACGTTCACGCTGGATTACGGCGTACCCATTTCGCTCGAAGCCCTGCTGCAAGTCAGCGGTACATTCGGCGGCTTTGCCCATTTCGGCAATACGGCAACGCTGGAATTCCTGGTCCCGGCAGGCACCACCATACTGTCCGGCGCCGGAGCGGAATACCAAGCCACGACGGTAGCGATCCCTGAACCCGCGACATTTGCGCTGCTAGTGCTTGGCCTCGCTGCACTGTCCGCTACCCGGAGTCGATATCGGCATGCCTGATGGTATGATCGGAATTTCATATCAACAAGAAATTCCGCCCCTATGAGCACCGCCCTGCCGATCGCCAAAACCGACGCCCTTTCCCTCGATTTGCTGTCCAGCCTGGTGAACCGCCACGGCTGCATTACCGGCGCCACCGGCACCGGTAAAACGGTCACGCTGCAGCGCATCGCGCAGTCGCTGTCCGACATCGGCGTGCCGGTCTTCATGGCCGACATCAAGGGCGACTTGTCCGGCATGGCGAAGCCCGGCGTGCTGGGCGAGAAAATGGCCAAGCGCCTGGAAGCGCTCAAGCTGGAAACCCCGCAGTGGGCTGGCTGCCCCGTCACCTTCTGGGACGTGTTCGGCGAACAAGGCCACCCGGTGCGCGCCACCATTTCCGACCTTGGCCCGACGCTGCTGGCGCGCATGCTGAACCTGAACGATACCCAGGAAGGCGTGCTGCAACTGGTGTTCAAGATCGCCGACGACAACGGCATGCTGCTGCTCGACACCAAGGACTTGCGCGCCATGCTGCAGCACGTGGGCGACAACGCCGCCGACTACAAGACCAGCTATGGCAACGTCAGCGCAGCCAGCATCGGCGCCATCCAGCGCGGCCTGCTGTCGATTGAAGAGCAAGGCGGCGAGCAGTTCTTCGGCGAGCCGATGCTGAACATCGACGACCTGATTCAAACCGATGCGGCAGGCAAAGGCGTGGTGAACATCCTCTCGGCCGACAAGCTGATGAACGCACCGCGCATCTACGCCGTGTTCCTGCTGTGGATGCTGTCCGAACTGTTCGAAAACCTGCCGGAGGTGGGCGACCTCGATAAGCCGAAGCTGGTGTTCTTCTTCGATGAAGCCCACCTGCTGTTTGCGGAAGCGCCCAAGCCCCTGCTGCAAAAGATCGAACAGGTGGTGCGCCTGATCCGCTCCAAAGGCGTTGGTGTATTCTTCATCACGCAGAACCCGCTCGACATTCCCGAAACTGTGCTGGGCCAGCTCGGCAACCGGGTGCAGCACGCGCTGCGCGCCTATACGCCACGCGACCAGAAGGCGGTCAAATCGGCAGCGGAGACCTTCCGCCCGAATCCTGCGATCGACGTGGCGCAGGTGATCACCGAACTTGGCGTGGGCGAAGCGCTGGTGTCCTTCCTCGACGAAAAAGGCACGCCGCAGATCGTGCAGCGCGCTTTCGTGCTGCCGCCGGCATCGCAGCTCGGCCCGATCACCCCTGCCGAACGCCAGGCAGCGCGCGCCAGTTCCGTTGTGGCCGGCGTGTACGAGAAAGCCGTCGACCGCGAGTCGGCGTATGAAAAACTGACTAGCCGCGTAGCCAACGCCGGCAGCGGCACGACTCCGGCCCCTGGCGGCCGCGCCCCGACCGGCCGCGGCACCGCTCAGGCGCCAGCCGAAGCCCCTGCCGACAGCGGCGGCGGCTCCATCTTCGGCGACGTGCTGGGCGGCCTGTTCGGCGGCAGCAGCAAGCGCGACACCGCCGTGCAGGCAATGGTCAAGTCGGCCGCCCGCAGCATCGGCTCGCAAGTGGGCCGCGAGATCATCCGCGGCGTGCTCGGTTCGATCCTGAAGAAGCGCTGATTGTGCGGGCTGCCGTTCTGCTGTTCGCACTCCTGCCGGCATTGCAGGCGCAAGCCTGCAATGCCGACGCAGCACGGCCTATCGTTTCACTAAGCGACTTGCCGAAGGACGTATTGTCCTTGCTGGGGCGCTTTGAAAAGCCCCAGCCCGCGATCGCCGACATTGGGGAAAAGTTCAATGCATCGGACGTGATTTATGCCAACAGCCCGCCCCACCGTCGCCTTGTGTCTGGAGTCGCTACGAAAGATTGCATTGAATTGAAGGTGGAATTCGGCGGCATCGCTCACTACACGGAGCAGATCGAATTCCAGGATACCTGGCGCGGCTGGGCCAAGACCAAGGGCGGTTACGACACCTACGTCATCAAGCCTGCACTTGTGCTGGCGCCCCGACCATGACGATGCCGCAATGGGACCGGCCGGCTCCCTTCATCTTGCCGGTCACACCGCGAGCCGGCGATATCGACGGACTCGATCACACCAATAACGCGGTCTACGTACGCTGGTGCGAGGAAGCTGGCTGGGCGCATTCCAACTCCCTGGGCCTGACGCTGGCCGATTACAAGCGGCTGGACCGCGGCATGGCGATCCGCCGCAGCGAGTTCGATTACATCTTCGCCACCAACGAGGGCGAAGAACTGCTACTCGGCACCTGGCTGCTCCCTGGCGACAGCCCGCTATCGATGCAGCGCTGCTTCCAACTGGTCCGCCAGCGCGATAACACAACTGTGCTGCGCGCCCGCTGGGACCTGGTATGTATCGAGCTTTCCAGCGGCCGCCCCAAACGGCTGCCGCCGGAATTCAGCGAGGTGTACGTGCCCGCTTTCAGCGCCGGGTAAGAGCAGGAAACATTGCCAAAAGAGACACGGTTTATCGCCCCTGCCGCACGATATAATGTCGTCCTCCGGCCGCAGCGCGGCCACAGCACAACAATATTTTCCGAATGATTACCCTCTACGGCATCCCCAACTGCGACACCGTCAAGAAAGCCCGCGTATGGCTGGCTGGCCAGCAGCGCGACTTCACCTTCCACGACTTCAAGAAACAAGGCCTGGACGAGGCCACCGTGCGCACCTGGCTGAAAACCCTGGACTGGGAAGTGCTGGTCAATAAGAAGGGCACCACCTGGCGCGCCCTGCCCGACGAGCGCAAGGCTGCCATCACCGGCGCCGATGCCGCTGTCGCCCTGATGCTGGAAAACCCGTCCGTGATCAAGCGCCCGGTGCTGGTTGGCGCCGGCCCGAAGGCCCACGTCGGCTTTAACGACGCCATGTACCAGGAAATCTTCGCAGCATGAGCGCGTCCCGCACCCTCGACCTGACCGAAAAGCTGCTGGGCCGCGAATCCGTTACGCCGGACGACAAGGGCTGCCAGGACCATTTGAAATCCTGGCTGGAGCCGCTTGGCTTCCAATGCGAGACCATCGTTTCCGGCGAAGTGACCAACCTGTGGGCGCGCAAGGGTAGCGAGAGCCCGGTGCTGGTGTTTGCCGGCCACACGGACGTGGTGCCAACCGGCCCGGTCGAAAAATGGTCGTCCGAGCCGTTCTACCCGACCCACCGCGACGGCAAGCTGTATGGCCGCGGCGCCGCCGACATGAAAACTTCGATTGCCGCGATGGTGGTCGCCTGCGAGGAGTTCCTCGCAGCGACCCCGAATCATAAAGGCTCGATCGCTTTCCTGATCACCTCCGACGAGGAAGGCCCGGCCACCGACGGCACCATCAAGGTGGTGGAAAAGCTGAAGGCGCGCAACGAGAGCATCGATTACTGCATCGTCGGCGAGCCGACCTCCGACCAGACCCTGGGCGACATGATCAAGAACGGCCGCCGCGGTTCGCTGTCGGGCAGCCTGACCATCAAGGGCGTGCAAGGTCATATCGCTTACCCGCAACTGGCGAAGAACCCTATCCACCTGGCCGCGCCCGCGCTGGCCGACCTGGTGGCGCAAGTCTGGGACCACGGCAATGAGTACTACCTGCCGACGTCCTGGCAGATGTCGAATATCAAGGCCGGCACCGGCGCCAACAACGTGATCCCGGGCGACATGCACATCGACTTCAATTTCCGCTTCTCGACTGCTTCCACGCACGAGAGCCTGCGCGAACGCGTGCACGCCATTCTCGACAAGCACGGCCTGGAATACCAGCTGGACTGGATCTTGTCGGGCCTGCCCTTCCTGACCCCGCGCGGCACGCTGTCTGAAGCACTGTGCCATGCGATCAAGGATGAAACGGGCGTCGACACCGAACTGTCCACCACCGGCGGCACTTCCGACGGGCGCTTCATCGCCCAGATCTGCCCCCAGGTGATAGAATTTGGCCCCCCGAACGCCAGCATCCACAAGATCGATGAGCACATCGAAGTGCGCTTTATCGATCCGCTGAAGAACATCTACCGCCGCACCCTGGAAAACCTCCTGCGCTAAGAAGAACACTATGGATACCACCCTGTACACCACCCCGCGCGACCTGATTCGCCACGCAGTCACCCGTTTCAACAAGGCCAAGCTGTTCTTCGGCCACGGCAGCGCCGAGGCTTACGATGAGGCGGCCTACCTGACCCTGCACACCCTGGCCCTGCCGCTGGACCGCCTGGAGCCGTTCATGGACGCGCGCCTGCAACCGGAAGAAATCGCCGAAGTGCTGGCCGTGATCGAGCGCCGCGCCAATGACCGCGTGCCGGCTGCCTACATCACCAATGAAGCCTGGCTGGGCACTTACAACTTCTACGTCGATGAACGCACCATCGTGCCACGCTCGTATATCGCGGAACTGATCCCGAACTATTTCGCGCCTTGGGTCAACGATGCCGAGAACGTTTCGAACATCCTGGAGCTGTGCACCGGCTCCGGCTGCCTGTCGATCATGATGGCCGATGCGTTCCCCGACGCTGAAGTCGATGCGGTCGACATCTCAGGCGATGCGCTGGAAGTGGCGCGCAAGAATGTCGAGACCTACAAGCTGGAAGACCGCGTGAAGCTGATCCAGTCGGACCTGTATGCCAACGTCCCGGCAGGTAAAAAGTACGACCTGATCATCACCAATCCACCGTACGTGAATTCTTCGTCGATGGCCAAGCTGCCGCAGGAGTACCTGCATGAGCCGCAAATCGCCCTGGACGGCGGCGCGGACGGCATGGACCTGGTACGCAAGATCGTGGCCGGCGCGGCTGAACGTTTGACCGACGATGGTTTGCTGATTGTTGAAATCGGCAACGAGAAAGAGTTTGCGGAAGCGGCTTTCGGTCACCTGGGGCTGACCTGGCTGACTACCAGCCAGGGCGACGATATGGTGTTCCTGCTCACCGCTGACCAACTCAAAATCTAAACCGGCAAGACGGTGTCTGACCCTGCGGGTCAGACACCGTCTTGCCGGTTTTAAAGAAACGACCAAAAAAATGATCCGCTTCATCAACGTCAGCCTTATGCGCGGCCTGAAGCCGCTGCTGGAATCCGCCGACCTGACCCTCAATCCGGGCGACAAGATCGGCCTGATCGGCGCCAATGGCGCCGGCAAATCCAGCCTGTTCGCAATGCTGCGCAACGAGCTGCACCCGGACGTGGGCGACATTGATTTCCCCAAGAGCTGGCGCATGGCCTACGTGGCGCAGGAAACTCCTGCCTTGCCGCGCACCGCCATCGACTACGCCATTGACGGCGACGCCCACCTGCGCCAACTGCAGGTCGAACTGGCGCGCCTGGAAACCTTGCCGGATTCGCAGGAGCACGGCATCGACATCGCCCACGTTCACGCCGAACTGGCCGATGCCGACGCCTACACCGTGCAGTCGCGCGCCGAACAGCTGCTGCTCGGCCTGGGCTTCTCGCTGGAACAGATGCAGCAACCGGTAGCCAGTTTCTCCGGCGGCTGGCGCATGCGCCTGAACCTGGCGCAGGCGCTGATGTGCCCTTCCGACCTGCTGCTGCTTGACGAACCGACCAACCACCTGGACCTGGACGCGATCATCTGGCTGGAAGACTGGCTGAAGCGCTATCCCGGCACCCTGATCATCATTTCCCACGACCGCGATTTCCTCGATGAGATCGTGAACGTGATCGTCCATATCGACGAGCGCAAGCTGAAACGTTACTCGGGCAACTACTCCGGCTTCGAGCGCCAGCGCGCCGCGCAACTGGTGCTGCAAGCTTCAGCCATCGAGAAGCAGCAGCGCGCCCGCTCCCACCTGCAGTCCTTCATCGACCGCTTCAAGGCCAAGGCCACCAAAGCCCGCCAGGCGCAAAGCCGCATGAAGCAACTGGCCAGGATGGAAGAACTGGCGCCGCTGCGCGCCGCTGCCGAATTCAGCTTCGAGTTCCGCGACCCGGTCAGCGCGCCGAACCCGCTGCTGGTAATGGAAGACGTGAACTGCGGCTACCACACCGAGCAAGGCGACAAGACCATCGTGCGCGGCGTGACCTTCTCGCTGGTACAAGGCCAGCGTATTGGCCTGCTGGGCGTGAACGGCGCCGGCAAATCGACCCTGATCAAGACCATCGCCGGCGACATCGACCCGCTGACAGGCACCGCCACCACCGGCAAAGGCCTGGTGATCGGCTACTTCGCCCAGCACCAGGTAGAAATGCTGCGCCACGACGAATCGCCGCTGTGGCACTTGCAGAAAATGGCGCCGACCGTGCGCGAACAGGAGCTGCGCAACTTCCTGGGCAGCTTCAACTTCCCTGGCGATATGGTGACCAGCAAGATCGCGCCGTTCTCCGGCGGCGAAAAGGCGCGCCTGGCACTGGCCCTGATCGTGTGGCAGCGCCCTAACCTGCTGCTGCTGGACGAACCGACCAACCACCTTGACCTGGAAACCCGCGAAGCGCTGACCGATGCGCTGGCCCAGTTCGAAGGCACGCTGCTGGTGGTTTCCCACGACCGCCACCTGCTGCGCGCCACCACCGAACAATTCATCATCGTCGAAAGCGGCCGCCTGCGCGAATTCGACGGCGACCTTGATGAATACAAGGACTGGCTGCTGCAAACCAAGATGGCCAAGCCTGCCGCTGCGGCACCGGCCGCCGCCAATGCCGCCCCGTCCACCGGCGCAGTGGAAGAAACGCCGCTTTCGGCCTCCGACCGCAAGGAACAAAAGCGCTTGGAAGCCGAGCAGCGCCAGCGCCTGTCGGCCCAGCGCAAGCCGTTGGAGAACCGCCTGAAGAAGGTGGAAACCGCCATGGCCCAGCGCAGCGAGCAGAAAGCCAAAATCGACGCTGCCCTCGCAGATCCGGCCATCTATGAAGCGGAAAACAAGCCGAAACTGAAAACCCTGCTGGCCGACCAGGTCGAATGCAGCAAGGAACTGGAGCAGCTCGAAGGCGAGTGGCTCGAGCTTCAGGAGCAGCTCGAAGCGCTGGCCGCCTGACGCGGGCGAGGCATGCCGCGTACCGCCATCAGGCGGTCGATATCGAGCATGATCAGCCGGCGTTCCCCGAGCTGGCCCATCCCCAACAGGTAATCCACCTCCTCGCCCGTATGCGGCAGGGGGTGGACGGCGCTAACCGGCAATGACACCAGGTCGGTGACACCGTCGGTCACCATCCCCATCACACAGGTCGAAAGCTGCAGGATGATCACGTCCGTGCGCGGATCGTGCAGCGGCGGGCGCGGACCGAATGCCACGCGCATGTCGACGATCGGCATGATGACACCGCGCGACAATGCCACGCCTTCGACGATTTCCCCGCCCGACGCGATGCGTTCGAGCGCGCTCAATGGGCGCAACTCCTGCACGCGGCGGTAGTCCAGCGCGTATTCAAGGCCGCCCAGGCGGAACGTCAGGTACTGTCGCAGGTCGGCTTCCATATTGCTCCTCTGATTCCGGTGTTACGCTGTTCCATCGTACCGTTACGCAACAGCAAGCAGTTTGACCATCCTCAAAGATTGCGGCCTGGGCTACAATGCTTTCATAACAATTGCTGGGAAAGCATCCATGTTCCAATGGCTGAAGCGATTGCTCGCCAAACCTGAAAGCCGGCCGCAGTCGGCCGCCCCCGCCGTGCCGGCACGGCCAGCGCCCACGCCGGCGCCGATCCCCATTCTGTCGCCCGCGCTCGAGGGCGGCCCCGATTTCGAACAGAAAGACCTGGTCAACTCCAACTTCCAGCGCTGGCTGTTCGGCTTGCGCGAGAACGAATCGCTCGATACCACGGCGCCCGAAGGCCGCGTGCTGCACGAATTGATCCTGGCCGCGCAAGCGGGCCACAATGCCGCCGACATGCTGCGCCGCATGCCAGGCGTGATCCCGCAACTGCTGCAAAGCCTGCGCAGCGAAAATTTTGCCGGCGCCGAGATCGCGCGCAAGATTTCCAACGACCTGGTGCTGGTGGGCTCCGTGCTGCGCCTGGCCAATGCCGCCATCCAGAACAGCGGCGAAGTCACCACCATCAACAGCGTCGAACACGCCGTGATCGTGGTGGGGCAGGAAGGCTTGCGGCAATTGATCACCACGGTCGCCTTCCGCCCCATCATCGACCTCAATTCGGGCCATTACACCAAGCTGCTCGCGCCGCGCATCTGGGAGCAGTCCGAGAAAAGCGCGGTGGCCTGCCGCATGCTGGCGCCGGAATTCGGCGTCGATCCGTTTGAGGCTTTCCTGGCGGGGCTGGTGCTGAATTCGGGCTTGCTGACGGCCTTGCGTGTAATGGACGGGGCCGGCGCCAAGCCCGGCGAGCTCGGTTCGGCCACCTTCCGTGCCCGCCTGGCGCACGAGTCGCTTGCGATTGCCGCCGGCATCTCGGAGGCGTGGAACTTCCCGCCCTCGATCACGCAGGCGATCCGCGAGCAGGAAACCATGCGCAAGGGCGAAGCGCGAACGCCGATGGCACGCGTGCTGGCGGTGGGCGATTACCTGTCCAAGATCCGGATGTTGCAGGTCAATGGCGAAATCAACGATACCGATCACAACCTGTTCCACGACCTGCCGCTGGGCGCCATGCCCTGCTACGCTGCAATTTAAGCTGCGCTGCCGCTCCAGTCGAACTGGCCGCCGCTGCCGACGAACAGCGGCTGTTGTGCGCCCAGAGGGGCTCGCACGCGCAGCTTGACTTCTTTCGGCGGCAGCAGGTAGGCCGGTCCCAGGTCGGGATTGAAGACCAGCTTGCGCACCACCATGTCGCCTGCCACCTGGCGTACCGTGCAGCGTGCGCCGCCGACCACCATCAGCTTCTGCTGGTAGACATGCGCGCCCAGTTCCTGCTCCTTCTGCTGGGCTGCCTGGGCTTCCTTCATCGCCACCTGCAGGCGCGCCACCATCTTCAGGGAAGGGCCGACTTTCAGCGCCATTTTCTGGAACAGGGCCAGCTGCTCCTGGTTCAGCGTGACTTCCTGCTTGCGCACCTTGCTGGCCAGCTGCAGGTAGTTGCGTACTTCCTGGTCGGCGGTGATGGCGTCCATCTGCGTCTTGCAGCGCTGCGCCTGCTGCTCGTGCCGTTCAGCGCGGGCGGCGCATTCGGCCAGCTTGTCGTCATATTTGCTGGTATCGGGCACCATCACGTGCAGCTGCATTTCGGCTTGCTTGCGCGGGCCGGCGCTGTCGATCTCGATGCGGCGCGCCGCGATGGCGCAGCCGGCGGACAGCTTGATCAGCACCTCGTCGGCCATGATCTCGCAGTTGTAAGCCTCGGTGATGATGACGCGGGAACCGGTGATCACGCAGTTCTGCGCCTTGCCCAGGACCACTTCGCCCGTCTTCGACTGCAGCAGTGCGCCGGAGGCAACGCCGGCCACGCGGATATTGCCGTCCGCATTGGTCGCGCTGCCGCCCATTAAATTCTTTTGCAGCGCAATGGTGCCGCCGCGCGAAACGATATTGCCGAAGACGTCGGCATGCACGGTGATATTGCCCCCTTCCACCGTACGCTGCTCCTGGACCTCGCCGAACTCCTCGTAATCGCCATCGAGCTTGAGGTTGCCGGTGGTGCGTGCGGAGACGCCTTCGCGGCTGACAATCTTGGGCCCGATGGAAATGCGCTTGCTCTTGCTGTCGACGTTGATGAAGCCTTCGCGCGAGGACACCAGGTAATCGACGCCGTCATGGTGCTCCACCAGGGTGCCCTCGCCGGCCACCGTGGTCAGCTCCAGGTCGCGCGCCGGCGGCGGTTCCAGCACGATGCCGGACAGCTCGAAGCCGCGCGTGCCGGCCTGCGGCGGCTCGCGACGCAGCAGCCGTACCTGGGCTTTCACCTGCGGGAAGCGGTTCTGGAAGCTGTGCAGGTCAAAGCGGCCATTGGCCAGCAGGCGCGGGGCATTGGAGCGGTGGATGCTTTCCGATACTTCCACGATGGCGGCATCGCGCCCAGGCACCGGCGGCAGCTTGCGCGCCACGATCAGGCGCGCCACCTTGCCGCTGGCGATGGCCTCGCGCACCACCGGCGCATCGATGCCGAAACGGATGCCCTTGGTCCACATGTCGGCCACGAATTCCCCGAAGTCGAGATATGCCGGCAGCGGCGCCTCGCCTTCGGTCTCGATAAATACGGGTTCGAAATAGTATTCGGCCTCGCCGCCGACGATGCGCACCGCCTTGTACAAATCGCGCCGCCCGACCGGGAATGGCACGATGTCGTCGGCAAAGCGCCACAGGGGCTGCCGCTCCATGCCTTCCGGTAGCCCGGGGCCGGCGCCATACAGGGCGCGAATGAAAATGCCGTAGTCAAGTCCGCGGAAGCAGGCGCCGGACAGGAATACCTGGTTGGCCGCCGCCTGCAGCAAAGCCGCAGGGGCTTCCGCCTTGAAATAGACGCCATCGGCGCGCTGGACCAGCGACGATGGCAGATCGCCAGCCGCCGCGGCGGCCGTGGCAGCATCTGCAGGCACCATGTCTCCCGGGTAGTCTTGTTGCGCCATTGTACGGCTATCGGCCCACTACGCTACGCTCGCCTCGGCCAGGGCCGCGCCATGCCAGTTAACGCCGCCGCTGGAGCCGGCGAAAATGGGCAGGCTGTCCAGCCTCGGGCCGCGCAGCATGGCTTTGTAATCCTTGGGCTGCCCCATGAAGTTGGCTGCCACCGCTTCGCCCAACGGCAAGGTACGCACCAGCACTTCGCCGTCGACCATGCTGATCCGCACCGAAGAACGGGAGGCGGCATCGCGCTTCAGCGCTTCCAGCTCGTCGCGCCGGGCACGGGCGCCGGCGATCGCTTCTTCCCCCACCTTGATCGACTGCAGCAGCTGGCCGATCGCCTTGATATGCGGCGCCACGGCCCCCGCCACTTTCTTCAGGTGCGGCACCTGGGCCGGCGTCAGGTGGATCTCGCCTTTGCGCAGTTTTTCGGCCAGCGTCAGGTAGCTGCGCACTTCGGCCAGGGCATTCAGGCGGTCATGTTCGGCGCGCCAGGCGGCAATCTCCACTTCGTGGACGGCGACCTGTTTCTGCAGCGTTTCCAGCTCGGCGTCGTGGCCGGCGACGTCCTTCACCACCACGTAGACGAACATTTCACTGCTCTTGCGCGGACCGGCGCTTTCCACCAGCACGCTGCGGCCGGCGACGGCGCAGCCGATGGCCAGCTCCATACTCACTTCGTCGGCAAAGATCTCGCAGTTGGACGCTTCCGCAATCACCACCTTGGGCGCGCTGATCACGCAGCTTTCGGCACGGCCGGTAATGGTGACCGTGCCGCTGGCGGTCTGGATGGTGGCGCCGGAAGCGACGCCCTCGATGCGGATATCGCCCTTGGCGTTGATGGCGCGGCCGCCCACCAGGTTGCGCCCGAGGACAATGGTGCCGCCGCTGGAATTGATGTTGCCAAACACGTCGCCGTGCACGGTGATGTCGCTGCCGTTCACGTCGCGCAGTTCCTGCACGTCGCCAAATTCCTCGAAAGCGCCCATCAGCTCCAGGTTGCCGGTGGTGCGGCCGGAGACGCCTTCGCGGCTGATGATCTTGTCGCTCAGCGCCACCTGGCCGCTTTTCGGGTCCACATTCAGGAAGCCCTCGCGTGCCGCCACCAGGAATTCGCCGTCCGGCTCGCGCGCGATGATCGTGCCCTCGCCTGCCAGGCGGCCAAGGTCCACATCGTTCGGCGCCAGCGCCACCAGCGGCTGGCCGGCGATATTGCGGCCCGGTTCACCCGGCACGCCAGGCAGTTTTTGCAGCAGGCGCATGCCTTGCTTGATCTGCGGGAAGCGGTTCTGGAAGCTGGTCAGGTCGACCGTGCCGTCGGCGCGCTGGCGCGGCGCATCGCTGCGGTGCAGCTCGGACGCCACTTCCACCACGCGCGCATCCTGGGCCGGCGTCGGCTCCAGGTCGAGCGCTGCGGCCACGCGTTCGCCCTTCGGCGCAGCCAGGGCGGCGCGCACGGCCGCCACCTGGATGCCGAAGCGCACATTCTTCAGCCACATATCGGCGACGAATTCGTCGAAGTCGAGCTGGGCCAGGCGCTCCGGCAGCAAGGTGCCGTCCGGCAGCTCCTCGGCCGGCAGGTAGATCGGTTCAAAGAAGTATTCCGCCTCGCCGTCGCGGATCTTGACGTTGCGGTACAAGGACTTGCGCCCGGTGGGGAACGGCTCCAGCCGCTCGCCCACGCGCACCAGCAGCTCGGGATTGGGCGCCAGCTCCGGTCCCACGCCATACAGGACACGCGCCAGCACCGGGTAGTCCAGGCCGCGCAGCACATAGCCGCTGCGGAACAGTGCGTCGACCGCTGCGCTCAATTCAGGCGCGAGCAGGCGCACGTCCAGATAGACTCCATCGGGCCGCTGGGCTACGCCGGCCGGCAGGCTGCCGGCGTTCTCCTGTTGTGCAATTTGGGACAAAGCTCTTCCTCCAGTGCCCTGATCATGGGCGCGCCGGGGCGCGTTGTCTTGCGGGCAATCAATATTACACGCAAAACATCAAATTCCGGAGGTTTTTAGGGCTGAAAGTTTTCCTGGCGTTACGTAAACGTCACAAACGTCACCGCTTGCGCGGCAGGGAGTACACTTGCTGGCCCGCTTCATTGATCTGGCGCCGCAGGTCGCGCCGCTCATCGGGGGTCATGCGCCCCCCCATGCGGCGTGCATCTGCATTGTCCCGGTCGTCCATCATGCGCGGCGCATCGTCCATGCGCCCTTCATACTGGCGTGGATAGCGCGCTTCACGGGCATCGTTCATGCGATTGTCGCGGAAGTCGCGCGGCGCTTCACGGCGTTCTTGCTGACGGTTGCGCTGGTCGGACTGCGCTTGCGCGCTGGCCATCATGGCGCAACACAGGCCGGCGCACAGCGCCAAAGCCGCTTTGCCCAATCCTGTTTTCGCACCAAGTTTCATCGCAGTCCTCGTCGTACTTGCCGTATCCATGCCCGCAGTGTATGCGCTCCAACTTCCTATAGTAAGAGCGACCGGGTAAAGTTTGTAAGAATTTGTAATGAGTTTTCACCGGTATGGCACCGGCCATCAATATGACGTTACCATAGCGACATGCATCTGACAATTCAACAAGATCAAACCTCCCTATGAATACCACCACTACCCCTCCAGCCGCGACCGGCGGCCAGCAAGGCCACCAGGCCAAGATCATGGTGGTGGACGATGACGTCCGCCTGCGCGACCTGCTGCGCCGCTACCTGACCGAGCAAGGCTTCAACGTCGTCACCGCTGAAAACGCCACCGCCATGAACAAGCTGTGGCTGCGCGAGCGCTACGACCTGCTGGTGCTGGACCTGATGCTGCCCGGCGAAGACGGCCTGTCGATCTGCCGCCGCCTGCGCGGCGCCGGCGACCAGACCCCGATCATCATGCTGACCGCCAAGGGCGAGGACGTGGACCGCATCGTGGGCCTGGAAATGGGCGCCGACGATTACCTGCCGAAACCGTTCAACCCGCGCGAGCTGGTGGCCCGTATCGGCGCCGTGCTGCGCCGCAAGCAGCCCGACGAAATCCCGGGCGCGCCTTCCGAGCACCCGCAAACGTTCGAATTCGGCCAGTTCGTGCTGGACCTGGGCACGCGCACGCTGAAGAAAAATGGCGAAACCGTGCCGTTGACCACCGGCGAATTCTCGGTGCTGAAAGTGTTTGCGCGCCATGCGCGCCAGCCGCTGTCGCGCGAGAAGCTGATGGAACTGGCACGCGGCCGCGAGTACGAGGTGTTCGACCGCAGCCTGGACGTGCAGATTTCCCGCCTGCGCAAGCTGATCGAGCCTGACCCGTCCAGTCCGCTGTACATCCAGACCGTGTGGGGCCTGGGCTACGTCTTCATCCCTGAAGGCCAGCCACGCTGATTTTGGGCTGTCGATGAAATTCCGCCTGCCGCGCCCGGCGTCGCTGACCAGCGGCCTGTTCTGGCGCACTTTCCTCTTGCTGAGCGTGCTGACCACGCTCTCCATGTCGGCCTGGTTCGGCATGGTCAACTACGTCCAGCGCGAACCGCTGGCGCAGCAGACTGCGGCCCAGGTGGTGTCGGTGGTGACCATCACCCGCGCCGCCCTGACCCACTCGGCCACCGACTTGCGGCGCGAGCTGCTGTTCGAACTGGTGTCGAACGAGGGCATCCGCGTATTCACCATGGAGGATGACGACGAGGTGGCGCCACCGCCAAGCTCGGGGCTGATGGCCGATATCCAGTCCCTGGTGCGCGCCAAGCTGGGCGCCGATACCCGTTTTTCCTCGGAGGTAAACGGCGTGCCCGGCTACTGGGTCAGCTTCAAGATTGCCGACGACCGATACTGGCTGATGCTGGAGCGCGAACGCCTGCCGGGCCCGGTCGAGTGGCTGGGCTGGGCAGGTGTGGTGGCGCTGGTCTCGCTGCTTGGCGCCGCATTGATTTCCAGCCTGATCAACCTGCCGCTGAAGCGCCTGACTGCTGCAGCGCGCGAGATCGCCCAGGGCCGCCAACCAGACCCGCTGCCGGAAGCCGGTCCACAGGAAGTGCGCCAGGCCAACCGCAGCTTCAACCAGATGGTAGATGACTTGCGGCAAGTCGAATCGGACCGCGCGGTGATCCTGGCCGGCATTTCGCACGACTTGCGCACGCCATTGGCGCGCATGCAGCTCGAAGTGGAAATGGCCAACTTGTCGCAGGAGGCGCGCGAAGGCATGCAGTCCGATATTGCGCAGATGGACGCGATCATTGCGCAGTTCCTCGATTACGCCAAGCCGACCGAGGCCTCCAGCTTCATCAACGTGGACATGGCGGCACTGCTGGCCGATTGCGCGCACGAGGCGGGGCGGCATGCGGATATGAAGGTTACGGCTGAGCTGCCAGAACAGGCGCAAGTGCTGGGGAATGCGACCGACCTCAAACGCGTGATTGCCAACCTGGTCGAGAATGCGCGGCGCTATGGCAAGACGCCGGATTCGGAGGTGACCGAGATCGACATCAAGTGCACTGTACGGGGCATGCATACGGCCAAGCGGGTGGTGATCGAGGTGCAGGACCATGGCGTGGGTGTGCCGGAGGGGCAGATTGCACAGCTGTTGAAGCCGTTTACGCGCCTGGATACGGCGCGCGGGCAGGCCAACGGGGCCGGGCTGGGGCTGGCGATTGTGGATCGGGTGCTGTCGCGGCATGAGGCGGAGCTGGAGGTTTCCAATCGTGAGGGTGGCGGGCTGAAGTTCACTATTTCGCTGCGCGCGCTTTAGAACCGGTAAACCGGGGTCTGACCCAAGGGTCAGACCCCGTCTGCTCGACCGCTGGTGGTTTTGGTGGTACGCCTTTGGTCTTCGTCGAAAGTCAACAGCCTCGAACCCACCCCAAGCCGTCAGACCCAGACTTACCGGTTTTAGACTACATTGAAGCCATGACCATCCGCCAAGGCTTCGCCGACACCATCGGCCACACGCCCCTGATCCGTCTCGCCCGCCTCTCGGCCGAGACCGGCTGCGAGATCTTGGCCAAGGCTGAGTTCATGAACCCCGGCGGCTCCGTCAAAGACCGTGCCGCGCTCGCCATCATCCTTGACGCCGAACGCTCAGGCCGCCTGAAACCCGGTGGCACCGTGGTCGAAGGCACGGCCGGCAACACCGGCATCGGCCTGGCCCATCTGTGCGCCGCGCGCGGCTACAAATGCGTGATCGTCATCCCCGAAACCCAGTCCGAAGAAAAATTCGCCACCCTGCGCACGCTGGGCGCTGAAGTACGTCCGGTCAAAGCCGTCCCCTACGCCGACGACAACAATTACCAGAAAGTCGCCGGCCGCCTGGCGCAAGAGTTGCCCAACGCCATCTGGGCCCAGCAGTTCGACAACCTCGCCAACCGCCAGGCCCACTACGAACACACCGGCCCCGAAATCTGGCACGACACGCAAGGCCGCATCGACGCCTTTACCTGCGCCACCGGCACCGGCGGCACCTTGGCCGGCGTGGCCCGCTACCTGAAAGAGCAAAAGCCGGATGTCAAAATAGTTCTGACCGATCCCTACGGCAGCGCCCTCTACCACTGGATCAAGCATGGTGAACTGAAGAGCGAAGGCAGTTCAATCTCGGAAGGCATCGGCAACAGCCGCGTCACCGCCAACCTGCAAGGCACGCCGATCGACGACGCCCTCCGCATCGACGACAAGGCTTGCGTGGACATGGTCTACCGCCTGCTGCGCGAAGAAGGCCTGTACGTGGGCGGCTCCAGCGGCATCAATGTCGCTGCCGCGGTTGAGCTTGCAAAACAGATGGGCCCCGGCCACACCATCGTCACCCTGCTGTGCGACCGCGGCGCCACTTACGCGGCGCGCCTGTTCAACCCGCAATGGCTGGCTCAAAAAAATCTTTTGTAATCGTGTCGATCTGGCGCATCGCCGTTCGTCGTGGGAATATGGAGGCCGCAAAAAGTGTCCTCTTTCCTCAACCATGAATGGAGAACGACCATGACTGTCAAAGCGATTCCAGAAGGCATGCACACTGTAACCCCGCACCTGGTGTGTGAAGGCGCAGCTGCCGCCATCGATTTCTACAAGAAGGCTTTCAACGCGGTAGAGAATGCCCGCATGCCGGGACCGGGCGGCAAGATCATGCACGCCCAGATCAGCATCGGCGATTCGCACATCATGCTGGTCGACGATTTCCCTGACGCCGGCTGCTTCGGCCCGAAACACTATAAGGGCACGCCAGTCACCCTGCACATTTACGTGGAAGACGTCGACGCCGCCTACAAGCGCGCCATCGACGCCGGCGGCACCGCCAAAATGCCACCGGAAGACATGTTCTGGGGCGACCGTTACGGCGTGCTGGTCGACCCATTCGGCCATAGCTGGTCGATCGCCACCCATAAGCGCGACCTGACTCCCGAACAGATGCAGGAAGGAATGAAGGAAATGATGGCCAATTCGCCTGAGTGCAAAGCCTGAGGAGACGACAACATGCGATTCATGCTCATCGTAAAAGCCACTCCGGATTCCGAAGCCGGCAAGATGCCCAAGACCGAACTGCTCGAAGCGATGGGCAAGTTCAACGAGGAACTGGTGAATGCCGGCGTGCTGCTGGCAGGCGAAGGCTTGCACCCGAGTTCGCGCGGCGCCCGCGTGCACTTTTCCGGCAGCAAGCGCACCGTCGTCGACGGTCCGTTCCAGGAAACCAAGGAGCTGATTGCCGGCTTCTGGCTGATTCAGGTAAAGTCGCTGGCTGAAGCCATCGAATGGGTCAAGCGCTGCCCCAATCCGATGGAAAGCGACTCAGATATCGAAATCCGCCAAGTTTTCGAGGCCGAGGATTTCGGCGCCGAATTCACGCCGGAACTGCGTGAACAGGAAGCGCGCATCGCCAGCAAGATCGCAGCGCCAGTCTAAAGGAGGCAGTGATGCAGTACATGGTAATTCGGAAGGCCGACGCCACGTCGGAAAAGGACAACTTCCCGTCCGCTGAACTGGTACAGGCCGTACCGGGTGCCAAATGGCTGCGTTCCAGTGCCGACGGCGGCTTGCGCATGCGGCGCCGCGACGGCCAATGGCTGTACGAAGAAGGCCCGTTCGACGATGTGAGCGTGGCCGGCTTCACCTTCATCGAGGCCGAAGACCGCCGCGCCGCCAGCGAAGTCGCTGCGCGCTGGCCATCGGCCGATGCCGAAGGTAGTGCCGTGGTCGAGGTGCGCGAAGCCGGTTGCCCCGGCGGCTGCGTCGGCTTCGACACCGGCGAGGCGCCCAAGCACGCTGCCTGGGCCATCCTGCTGCGTTCCGATCCTGTGGCGGAGCAGGATGTCGAGCCACCGGCCGTTGTGATCGACATCATGAACCGCGCCAACAATGCCGGTATCGCGGCTGGCATTGCGCTGTCGGGAGAAGGCTTGAAGTCCACCGCCCGCGGTGCGCGCGTCAAGTTCAGCGGCGGCAAGCCCTTCATCACCGACGGTCCTTTCGCCGAGGTGAAGGAACTGATCGCCGGTTATTGGGCGGTGGATGCGGCTTCGCGCGATGACGTCATCGCCTGGGTCAAGTCCTACCCCTACCCTAATCCGGGCGATATGGAAGTGGAACTGCGCAAGATCGCGACTTAAGGCCGTATTGCGGTGGAGGCGCGCAGCACCAGCTGCGCGTTGATTACGGTGAGCGGCTCGACCTCCTGGCCTTCAATCGAGGCCAGGAGTTTCTCCATTGCCGCGGAGCCCATTTGCTCGCTATTCAGGTCAACGCTGGTGAGCGCTGGCGAGGCAAAATTCCCGAACTGGATATTGTCGAAGCCGACCACGGATATATCGTTCGGCACGCGGAAACCCAAGGTTTGCGCGGCTTTCATGAAACCCAGCGCCAGCAGGTCGTTAAAGCAGACCAGCGCGTCGAGCGGCTGGCGGCCCAGCATGATCGCGGAGCACAGCTTCTCGCCCGCGTCCGAGGTGGGCGCTTCGGCTTCGAATGCAGTCAGCTCCAGGCCTTGCGCCGCGAGAGCCTCCCGTACGCCAGCCATGCGCTCGGGATTGCGGCGCGAATTGGCAAAGCCCATATAGCCGACCCGCTTGTGCCCTTGCGCCAGCAGGTGACGCGTGACCATGAAGGCGCCCAACTGGTCGTCGCTTGCAACGGAAGGCAGATCGATGGCGTCGGGCCGGCCAAAAAATACCGAAGGGCGGTCCAGCGCCAGCAGCCAACCCAATTCCTCTTCGGGCGTGCGGGAATAGACGATCATGCCGTCCACGCGCCGGCTCAGGGCTTCCAGCAGCTGCCGTTCGCGTTCCGGCGTTTCTTCGGTGTCGACCAGCAGCAAGGTGTAGCCGTGGGCCTGGGCCACCCGGTTGGCACCTTTCACCACGCTGGCGTAGTGAGGATTGGTGATGTCGAGCACCGACAGGCCAATCGCTTTGGTACGGCCGGTGATCATCGACTGCGCCATCGGGTTGGAGCGGTAGCCCAGCTCCCCAATGATGCTGGTGAGACGAGCCTCGACCGCAGGCGAGAAGCGCTGCGCGCCGTTGACGAACTTGGAAACCGTGGCGGTGGAAACGCCGGCGGCGGCGGCTACATCACGGATTGTCGCTACGTTCTTCTTCATCGCCCCGGTTCTAAATTGGAAAAGTTGCCGAGTTTATCACGCGGCCACGGCCTTGATGGTAAAGTAGCTGCATGAACGACAACAGCATCCACCGCGCCATCGACGCTGTCTGGCGCATTGAAGAAGCGAAGATCATTGCGGTCCTGACACGCATGCTGCGCGACGTCGCGCTGGCGGAAGAAATGGCGCAGGACGCATTGGTCAGCGCGCTCGAAACCTGGCCGGAAAACGGTACGCCCGACCGGCCCGCCGCGTGGCTGATGCAGGCGGCGAAGAACAAGGCGCTCGACTACCTGCGCCACCAAAAGCTGGTGCACGAAAAAGAGCCGGAGCTGACTTACGAGATCGAAGGCTTGCTGCAGGATGCCGCGCCTGACCTGGAGCGCGAACTCGACGACAATATCGGTGACGACCTGCTGCGCCTGATCTTCATTTCCTGCCACCCAGTGCTGACCATGGAGGCGCGCGTGGCGCTGACCCTGCGCCTGCTGGGTGGCCTGACGACAGACGAAATCGCGCGCGCCTTCCTGGCCTCTGAAGCGACCGTGGCACAGCGCATCGTGCGCGCCAAACGCACGCTGGGCGATGCCAAGGTACCGTTCGAAGTGCCGCGCGGCGCGGAGCTGGAAGAGCGCCTGGCCGCCGTGCTGCAAGTGATCTACCTGGTCTACAACGAGGGCTATTCGGCCAGCGCGGGTGCTGACCTGATGCGCCCGGCCCTGTGCAATGAAGCCCTGCGCCTCGGCCGCATCCTGGCCGAACTGGTGCCGGGTGAGCCGGAGGTGCATGGCCTGGTGGCGCTGATGGAAATCCAGTCATCACGTTCACGGGCCCGCACCGATGCGGAGGGCAAGCCGGTGCTGCTGCTCGAGCAGGACCGCACGCGTTGGGACCAGTTGCTGATCCGGCGAGGGCTGGCGGCCTTGCAGCGCGCGCAGGCCCTGGACCGCGTGCCTGGGCCCTATTTGCTGCAGGCGGCCATCGCTTCCTGCCACGCCCGCGCGCGCCGGCCTGAAGACACCGACTGGCAGCAGATCGCTGACCTCTATCTCGCGCTGGCGACGCGCGCTCCGTCGCCAGTGGTGGAGCTGAATCGCGCCGTCGCACTGTCGATGGCTTATGGCCCCGCCGTGGGCCTGGAGCTGGTCGACCAACTGCTCGATGAACCCGCGCTCAAGCAGTACCACCTGCTGCCAAGTGTGCGCGGCGACTTCCTGTTCAAGTTGAACCGCCTGCCCGAAGCACGTTTCGAATTCGAACGCGCCGCCGCGCTGACGCAGAATGAGCAGGAGCGCCAGCTATTGCACACGCGAGCTGCCGCCTGCAGCTAACAAGTAGGCTGGACTAAACCCATGCACCTGAAGACACTATTCGCACTCATCATTCTTATGGTTGGCACGCCAGCGTTTGCCGAGCCGCCGCCGACCGAGTTCGTCATGCAGAGTCTTGAACCTACCGGTGGCAAGATGCTCCGGCCGAAGTCCTGGTTCTATTCTGAAGGCCATCGCGGCTCGATGTATATGTGGACGCTCTCGCGCGAAGACATTACCGGAAATCGTCCGTACACGACTGGGGTCCGGGTCCAAACTTTTGTGGGAGTCAAGAAAGGCACGGGCAAGACCGCCAAGGAATTCATCCTTGATTTTGTCGCGGCAAAGAAGAAGAGCGCCCAGGTGATTCACACTTGCGCAGAGCAAGATCAAGGGCTGTTCAACCGCGTCTGCCTGGAAACCGTGGAAGGCCCACATCACATCCTCTACTCACTTTTCTGGGGAAGCGACGGCATGGACATCGCAGTCGTCTCTATAGCAGGCACGACGAAGGAGTTATGGGAAACATTCGCTCCGACTTTTCAGAAAATGGGCGACTTCGAGCTTATTGATATGGATCGCTTCCCGAAATAGGCCAGGCTTCCCGAATGACACCTTCCCCTGGTACGTCATTAGCGGCTGCACCGCGGATTACGCAACGCTAGGCGCGTTCGAGGGCGCCGTCGCGGCGCGTGCGGCGGTAGCGCGGGAGGTCGTCGCAAATTTTCTCCCAGTGCAGCCGGTTGTCGGCGAAGGTGTGGTCTTGCGGCGGCAGGGCTTCCGGGTCGTCCAGGCTGGCGGTGGTGACGTCCATTTCACCGGGTGAGCTGTCGTCGGCAAAGCTGAGGTGGGTGCCGCATGCGCCGCAGAATTCGCGCGTCACGCCGGGGCTGGAGTGAAAGATGGCGGGTTTGCCGCGCACATAGCGAAACTGGGAGCGCAGGACGCTGAACCAGGCTACGCTGGGCGCGCCGGACAGGCGGCGGCACATCGAGCAATGGCACCAGGTACTCACCAACGCCGGCGCATCCGCTTCATACTGCACCGCGCCGCAAAAACAGCCGCCCGTGTACATAGGGATCTCCCTATTCCAGCAATTTGGTCATGAGCAGTTCCGCCGAGCCATAGCCAAACAGCGAATCGCTCTCCAACCCCTCCGTGTCGTATGGCACGGACACTTCGCGTTCCGGCTTGGCCGGGTCGTCGCCGTAAGTGGCTTGCCAGGCGCGCTTCAAGGCGTCGGCACGGCGGATGAACATCGGCACCGGCCAGTCGCTGCGCTGGAAGCCGATGGTGTTGCCGATCACGGGCCAGCGCCCGTTGGCCACCGCAATGTCGCCGGTGCGGATCACTTTCAGCGCCACGTTCGCGGTCAGCGGCTGCACGTCGGCCAGGGTCGGCAGCGTCCAGTGGGTCGGCCCGAACAGATAGGCCAGCATGACCTTTCCTTGCGGTGACAGGCGGGCCACCAATCCGGTGGCAAAGCCGCCATTTCTAAGCGGGATGGCAAACCAGCTGCCCTCCCGGTACGGCTGCAACTTCATCGACTTCCTTTCTGTTTGCAGCGCGATACCAGGACATTACTCGTAGTGGTATTGCGCGGCGATCGGTCCCGCCTTGAACAGCGCGTCCTTCATTTCCTTGTCCATTTTCGGGTCGCGCCGGCGCACCCATTCCAGCAGCATCGCGATCTGCTTGCGCGTCGCATCACGATGGCTGGCCATGACCAGCTTCAGCTCGGGATCGGTGCACGTTTCGATACGCTGGTTATACGTATCCAGCATCTCGATCTTCTCGCTCAACGACGTTAGCGCCCGGTGCATGTCCAGCACCTGGGCATTGAGGTAGTCGCGCGGCTCGACCACGTGTTCCTGTGTCATCTCACTCTCCTAAGGCATGCGGGTACACGCATTGTCAGCCTGCGGCGCGGATTTCTCAAGTGTAGCAAGGCGCCAGGCGGGCTGTCGCACGGATGGGCCAGATTTGCGCGATAATCCGCGGCACTATGCAAAATTTCGAATTCCACAATCCAACCCGCGTCATTTTCGGTACGGGCCAAATTGCCTCCTTGGCAAAACATATTCCTTCCAATGCAAAAGTGCTGATGCTGTATGGCGGCGGCAGTATCAAAGCCAACGGCACCTATGACGAAGTGCGTGCGGCACTGGCCGAGCACAGCGTGCTGGAGTTTGCCGGGATCGAACCGAATCCGCGCTACGAAACGCTGATGAAGGCAGTCGAGCTGATCCACCGCGAAAACATCGACTTCCTGCTGGCGGTGGGCGGCGGCTCTGTTGTCGACGGTACAAAATTTGTTGCCGCCGCGGCGGCATACGACGGCGACGCCTGGGACATCCTGAAAATCGGCGGCAAGGTGGTGAAGGCTGCCCTGCCCTTTGGCGCCGTACTGACGCTGCCGGCGACCGGTTCCGAAATGAACAGCGCCAGTGTGATCAGCCGCGCCGCGACGCAGGAAAAGCGCGCTTTCATGAGCCCCCACGTTTACCCGCGTTTCTCGGTGCTGGACCCGGCCAAGACGCTGACGCTGCCGCTGCGCCAGGTCGGCAACGGCGTGGTCGATGCCTTCGTCCACACCACCGAGCAGTACCTGACCTACCCTGCCAACGCGCCGGTGCAGGACCGCTTTGCCGAGGGCTTGCTGCAAACCCTGCTTGAGCTGGGCCCGCAAGTGCTGGCGCGTCCGGAAGACGTGGAAGTGCGCGCCAACATCATGTGGACTGCCACCATGGCGCTAAATGGCCTGATCGGCGTCGGCGTGCCGCAGGACTGGGCCACCCACGGCATCGGCCACGAGCTGACCGCGCTGTTTGGCCTGGACCATGCGCAGACGCTGGCGATTGCGCTGCCGGGCATCCTGCAGATTCGCCGTGAAGCAAAACGCGGCAAGCTGCTGCAGTACGCCGAACGCGTATGGGGCCTGCACGAAGGCAAAGGCACCGACGATGAACGCATCGATGCGGCGATCGGCAACACGCGCGCCTTCTTCGAGCAGATGGGCGTACCAACCCGCTTGTCGGGCTACGGCCTGGGATCGGAAGCGATCGACGCGGTTGTCGCAGCCATGGAAGCGGCCGGGGTGAGCGGCCTTGGCGAACGCCGCGATATCACGCCGGCCGACGTGCGCAAGGCGCTGCAACTGAGCCTGTAGTACAATACCGCCTCGCTAGGGGTCCTCGCGCATATGCGCGGGGTGAGAAATACCCTCCGAACCTGATCTGGATAATGCCAGCGAAGGAAAGCGTAGATGGTTGAAGGCCCGCGGTTCCGGGCCCTGCTCTCACCTCTCGTGCTCTCCCGCTGGCGCAACGTACAGCAAGAGCACAAAAATGACTCAATACCGCCTCACCCTGGCCGCACTGGCCGTCGCCTCCACCTTCGCCCCTGCCGCCTACGCGCAGGACCAGAAAATGACCGAAGTGGTCGTCTCCGCCAACCGCATTGCGGCCGAACGTGCTTCCGTGGCCGGTTTCAGCGAACAGCCTTTGCTGCAGACCCCTGCGTCCGTCAGCGTGCTGACCCGCGAACAGATTCAAGAACTGAACATCCGCAGCACCACCGACGCTGCCAAGTACGACGCCAGCATCGGCGACGCCTACAACGCGGTCGGCTATGCCGAACAGTTTTCGATCCGCGGCTTCAAGCTGAACAATGCCAACTCCTACCGCAAGGATGGCCATGCGATTTCCGGCGATACCCAGATCCCGCTGGAAAACAAGGAAAGCATCGAAGTGCTGCGCGGCCTGGCCGGCTTGCAGGCTGGCGTTGCGGCGCCGGGCGGCGTGGTCAATTACGTGACCAAGCGTCCGACCGACAACAACCTGCGTTCGGTGCTGTTTGAAGTGAGCGAGCGCGGCTCCGTACTGGGTACCGTGGACCTGGGCGGCCGCTTCGAAGACCGCCGCTTCGGCTACCGCTTCAACGCTGCGGGTGAACGCATGCGTTCCATCATCAAGGGCGCTGACGGCCACCGCAGCTTCGTGTCCGGCGCGTTCGACTTCCGCATCAGCCCACAGGCGCTGCTGCAGATCGACGCCGACTACCAGAAGAAATCGCAGAAGTCGGCGCCTGGCTTCCAGCTGATTGGCGGCACCAGCCTGCCGGTGGTCGATGCTGCCACCTTCCTGAACGACCAACCGTGGGCCAAGCCGGTGGAAACCGAATCGAGCAATATCGGCGTGAACTTCCAGTACCAGCTTTCGCCGGAATGGAAAGCAACTTTGAGCGCCAACCAGCACCGCTTCAAGCGCGATGACTATACCGCCTTCCCTTACGGCTGCTCCAGCGAGTCGCTGTGGCCGGGCTACTGCGCCAATGGCGACTACGATGTGTACGACTACCGCAGCCTGGGCGAAGAGAAGAAGCCGTTGTCCGCCAAGGCGCTGCTGAATGGCCGCTTTGCGACCGGTTCGATTCGCCATGAACTGGCTGCCGGCCTGTCCTTCTTCAGCAACCGTGAGAGCTGGGGCGACTACGTGTATGAATACGCTGGCGTGAGCAACATCTATCGCCCGGTCGCGGTAGCGATGACGGACAAACAAGTAGGACCGGTTTCCGAACGCCGCAACGACCATGAACGCTCGGCCTTCGTGCAGGACATCATCGGCCTGACCGATCAACTGGCGCTGCATACGGGCGTGCGCTATGCCTCCCTGCGCCGCAATGAACTGGGCCAGGCCGCGCCGGTGCGCGAGAATTTCTGGCTGCCGAATGTGGCGCTGGTCTTCACCCCCACCACCAAACTGTCCTACTACGCGAACTACGCACAGGGCCTGCAGTACGGCAGCGTGGCGCCGATGGGCACCACCAACCAGGCACGTGCGCTGGCGCCGGGCAAATCAAAGCAGGTGGAACTGGGCGCCAAGGCTGAAATCAACGGCATCACCCTGTCGACCGCGCTGTACCAGATCGACCAGGGCCTCGAGTTCACGGACCTGACCTCCAACACCTTCGTGCGCAATGGCCAGGAACGCCACCGCGGGCTGGAGTTCAGCGCGCAAGGCAAGGTGACGCGCGAGCTGCTGCTGGGCGCATCGATGGCTGCAATCCACACCGAGCAGGAAGGCACCGGCCTGGCGGACGTGGACGGCAAGCGCGTGACCAACGTGCCGAACTTCAAGTCGACCGTGTGGGCTGATTACGCTGTGACCGAAGTGCCAGGCCTGAAGCTGAATGCAAACTGGCAGTTCGCCGGCAAAAAGGCATTCGACAAAGAGAACAAGACCATGGTGCCGTCGTACCACGTGGTGAACCTGGGCGGCTCTTACGCAACCCGCGTGGGCGGTTCGGCCGTGATCCTGCGCGCGCAGGTGAAGAATGCCTTCGACAAGTTCTATTGGCGCGATGTGACGCCGGAACTGGGCGGCTACCTGTTCCCAGGCTCGCCACGCACCTTCCAGCTCTCGGCGCAGGTGGACTTCTAAAAGATGTACTGGGCGCGCATCGAGAAAGAGTTTGCTGCGCGCCCTGAGTTTTTGCCGAACAGGTAGGCTGCTTCGTATTTGAAGTGGCCCGCTTCACCGAAAAATGCCGGGCCGGCCCGGTGCGATTGTTTCTTCGACGGCAGCCAGTCATTCCACTTCCCTACTTCACCAAAGCCCTGCAGGCCAGGCGAGAACCAGTGCTTCCAGCGTTGCTTGACCTGCCATTGGTAGGCCAGCTCGGTTTCGTTGCGCTCGCCGTTGTCCATTTCGCGCTGGAAGAACAGGTTGAAGTTCAACTGCGTGCGCCAGATCTGCGCCTGCAGCACCGGGCCGATTTCGACGGCATAGCCATCTTCACGGCGCCGCGAGCGCTCCACCAGGGTGTGCAGCGCCAGGTCCACGTCGTATTGTCCCTGCGTCAGGAGGAAGTCGTTCTGCCATTCGATGCCGGTGTTGCGCGTTTGGCGGCCATCGCGCTGGAACCATTGCGTGGTGAGTTCGGTGTACCAGCGCGAAGTCACGCCGTAGCCGATACCGATTTCCGGGCTGGCGGTGTTGCGTGAGTTTTTGTAGTGCGCGTTCCAGTACTTGTAGTCGATTGAAGCCTGGCCTTCCACGTTATAGGTGGTGACCATGTAATAACCCGTCTCGCCAAACGCCGCCATGGGGAGCATGGCGGCCAACGCGAGCAGTTTTTTCATCGCTTCAATCTCCCAGGAGTTCGGCCACTTGCTTCAGTCGCTCTTCGAGCTCGCCCGCGATGCGCGTGTAAGGTACGCCGCGCCGGGCCAGTTCGCCGAGCAGGATCGCATCAATAATACCGCTGACATCCTGCTCTTCGTGATGAAGGCCGTCAGGTATCCATGCAAATTCAGGCTTGCAGACCAGAGTAATGTCGTATTGGCGCGACGATGCGAGGCTTTCGAGCTGCTGGTCGATGCCGCCGAAGTAGTGGATGCTATAGACCGCCGTCATCAACGGGGTGGTATCGCAAAACAGGAAGCGGCCCCCTTGCGCGGCTAGTGCGTCTTCCCGCGCCACCTGGGTAGTGGCGATGTGGAACTGGTCGGTCGATACGGGTACGCTCTGGCGCGTGTCGCAGAACTCGCGCAGGTATTCCGGCACCCATACGGCGCCGTAGCGCTGCGCCAGCGCTTGCGCCAGGGTGGTCTTGCCGGAGGATGCGGCGCCGATGATGGCGACGCGGTAAGGCTGCTTCATTTCCAGACGACTGCTTCTTCCGGCTCGTCGCTGCTGCCGTGCCAGGCCAGCAGGCCGGCAATCGCCATGGCGACGAACATGCCATACAGGACGGCCGTCAGCATCAGGCCTTTGTGGACATACAGGCCGACATAAAGCACGTCGACAATGATCCAGACGTGCCAGTTTTCGATCTTCTTGCGCGACAGGAGGGCTTGCCCCACCAGGCTGCCGGCAGTCAGGAAGGCGTCTGCATTGGGCACGTCGGTGTCGGTGAAGCGGCGCAGGAACCAGGCCAGGACACCGAAGCCCGCCAGCCAGGCCACGCCTGACCATACGCGGCCGCGCGCATTGAGCGTCGACACGGCCAGCTCCTTGCCGTGATTCCCATGCAGCCATTGGTACCAGCCCCAGAACGAAACCGCCATGAACACGCCCTGCAGCGCCATGTCGCCATACAGCTTGGCGCCGAAGAACACCACGCCGTAAGTTGCAGACGACAGGATCGCGAACAGCCAGGCCCAGTGGTTCTGGCGGATATTCAGCCACACGGTCAGCACGGCCAGCACGAACGACACCAGCTCCAGCGGAGTAGTGGCGGCAAGGCCGAACAGGGAGATGGTTTCGTTCATTTAGTTGCGCTTGGATGAAGGGGCTCATAGCGAGCCCCTTGTTTTGCTTACTTCTGCGGATACTTGATCGTCATTTCCTTCAGCAGGTTGTCCGCGTGGTCAACCTCCTTCATCACCCACAGCATGTAGCGTACATCCAGGTGGATGGCGCGCGTGATGTCGCGGTCGAAGTACCAGTCCTTGGTGATGGACTCGTAAGTGGAGTCGAAGTTCAGGCCCACCAGTTCGCCGCGCTTGTTGACGACCGCGGAGCCGGAATTACCGCCGGTGGTATCTGCCGAAGACAGGAAGTCGACCGGCACGGTGCCCAGCACCGGATCCTTGAACTGGCCGTAGCGCTTGGCCTTGACCGCATCGATCAGCGCTTTCGGCGCGTCGAACGGCTCCTTGCCGGTGTGCTTCTCGAGGATCCCTTCCACCGTGGTGAATGGACCTTTGGTGATGCCGTCGCGGCCCGGATAGGCCGACACGGTGCCGTAGGTCACGCGCAGGGTGGAGTTGGCGTCAGGGTAGACCGGCTTGCCCTGCGACTTCTTCCACGCAATCACGGCGCCCATGTACTGCGGGATGATCTTTTCCAGGTTGCCGTCCACTTCCTTGCGGCTCTCTTCCAGCGTCATGGCCACGCCATGCATGCGCACGGCCAGCTTGATGAACGGGTCGGTGGAGCGCTCGAAATCGGCCGGTGCCTTGTCCATCCAGGCCAGGCGCGTTGCGGTATCGGCCAGGCCGGTCTTCTGGTACATGCCTGGCACGTCGGCCAGCGCCGGGGTCAGGTTGTCCAGCCACTGCGGATGCGCCTTGGTCGGCAGCTTGACGTAGCGCTGCAGGCCGGCGACGTAGCGCGCCTGGTCGACCGAAGGCACCAGCGACTGCTCCAGGCGGCTCAGGCGGGCCTTGATATTGGCCAGGTCACGCTCCTGGAAGCCCGGTTCGCGGTCGGCGTCGGCCTTTTGCTTTTCCAGCGCCAGGCGGTACAGGGTGCGCGCGGATTTCAGCAAGTCGCTGTAGGTTGCCACGCCATAGGCAAACTCATCGTCGCCCAGGTCCATGTCGGCGGCGATGGCGGCATCCAGTTCCGCCAGCATCGCCGGCGAGGACTTGGGCTGCTTGCCGTACCAGCTGCGGAATTCCGCATCCTGCTTGTCCTTGATGGCAGCCAGGTCCTTGCGGGCGAAGCCGTCCAGCAGGCCCTGGGTTTTCTTCATGCGGTTGTTGATCGACTTGACCACGCTGGCGTAGCGCACCACGTCGTTGTCCTTGCCCTTGGTGGCGGCGGCAATGGCGTCGAGGTCGGCCTGGTAATCAGCCACCATGAGCGGGTAGCTGAGGTCACGCGCGTAGCGGATTTCCACCGGCAGCTTGTAGCGGCTGGTGCGGCCAGGGTAGCCCGCCAGCAGGATAGGATCGCCGTTCTTGAGGCCTTCGGCGGAAACCACCAGGAAGTCCTTCGATTTGTACGGCACGTTGTCGGGCGACGGATCGGCCGGCTTGCCGTCCTTGCCGACATAGGCGCGCAGGAAGGAATAGTCGCCGGTGTGGCGCGGCCACTCGTAGTTGTCGATGTCGCCGCCGTAGTTTCCGATCGATTCAGGTGGCGCGTACACCAGGCGCACGTCCTTGATCATCATCTGGCGGATGCGGTAATACTCGGCGCCGCGGTGGAAGGCCGGCACCGAGCAGCGGTAGTTCTTGTCGCTCTCGCAGTCGGCAATCAGCGCCTTGATGCGTTTTTTCACCTCGGCGTGGCGGTCCTTGCCGGCCAGCTTGTCGAGGCCGCCGTTTACGCGCTCGGTCACGTTGTCCACCTTGTCGGTCACGTAGACGCGGGTGGTCGGGCCGCCCGCCAGTTCTTCGGCGCGGGTCTTGGCCAGGAAGCCGTTGGCGATGTAATTCTTGTCGGCGGTCGAATTGCGCTGGATGGCGCCGTAGGCGCAGTGGTGGTTGGTGACCACCAGGCCCTCAGGGGACACGAACGACGCGGAGCAGCCGTCCAGCGACACCATGGCGCTCATCGGATGCTTGGACAGGTCGGCCAGGCGCTCGGCAGGGATGGTGATGCCGATGCGTTTCAGTTCCGCCCTCAGTTGCGGCAGTTGGTGCGGCTGCCACTGGCCTTCGTCGGCCTGGGCAGGTGCGAAAGCGGCCATGGCAGACACGATAGCTGCCGAAAGTGCGAGTTTTTTAGTCAAAACAGTCCCCTGATCGTATAAAAGCACCGGCAGTATATGCGTTCCGGGGCCCCAGGGCTATTGACTTTTTTACAACGGAAGCCGCACCGCCACGCGGCATCCCGCGCCCGGCTCATATTCGTTCAGCGCGAAGCTGCCGTGCAGCGCGTCGACGCGCTCCTGCATGCCGATCAGGCCGAAGGAGCCGGGCCGTTCGCGGCAGGCGGGCACGATGCCGATGCCGTTGTCCTCCACCTCCAGCAGCACCGCGCCCTCCGCCATCCCAAGCCGCACTGCCACCTGGGTGGCGCGCGAGTGGCGCAGCACGTTGACCAGCGCTTCCTGCACGATGCGGAACAGTACCAGGCTGGTTTCGCTGTCGATGCTCGCCAGCTCCGCGTCGCCCGGCAGGGCCAGTTCGTAATGCAGGCTGCTGCGGTGGCGGAAATCGTTCACCAGCCATTCCAGGGCCGCCGCCAGGCCCAGGTCCAGCACCGATGGGCGCAATTCGTTCATGATGCCGCGCACACTGCGCAGCGTGGCGTCGATGTTCTCCAGCGCTGCCGCCACGCGCCGCGCAAAGCGGGTCTGGCGGCCGCTCATGCGCTCGTTGAGCTGGGCGATGTCCAGCTTCAGCGCCAGCAGGTTCTGGCCCAGTTCATCGTGGATTTCGCGCGCGATACGCTTGCGTTCCTCTTCCTTGACCGCCGCCATGTGGGCCGACAGCTGGCGCAGCTGGCCATTGGCGTGCAGCAGTTCGGCGGTGCGCTGCACCACCCGCGTTTCGAGGTTGCGGTGCAGGTCCTGCAGGGCCGATTCGGCGTATTTGCGGCGGCTGATATCGGACAGCACAGCCACCACGCCGGCGACGCTGCCGTCCGGCCCGGCCAGGGTGCGCAGCGACAAAGTAGCCTGGTAGTCGCCGCCATCCGGGCGACGCCCGCAAAGTTCACCCTGCCAGGTGCCGCCATCCAGCACCATGATTGCCGCTTCCGCCCCGCATACGAGCGCCAGCTCGCTGCCGATGGCTTGCGCTTCGGTATAGCCGCTGATGGCGGAGAAGGCGGGATTGACGGCCACGATGGCGCCGTTGGCGTCGGCCACCGCCACGCCCTCGCCCAAGTAATCCAGCACCGCAAAGGCGCGGCGCAGCGCGATGTCGTTCTGTTCATGCGAGCGGATGTCGCTGACCACCATGCGGATCGCCTCGCCGGCGTGATCGAGGTTGGCTTCGATGCGCACCCGCCCGCCGCCGATGGCGTCAAACAGCTGCGCCTCCATGGTGGCGCTGGCGCCGTCGGCGTGCAGGGCAGCCAGCAGATGGCGCAAGCCCGGCTGGCAGGCCGGCGCCAGGAAGCGCTCCACCGGCTGCCCCGGCAGGTCCCGCAGCGGCATGGAAAACAAGGCTGCCGCCGCGCGGTTGGCGCCGGCGATCATGCCGTCGCGCGCCAGCGCCAGGTAGCATACCGGCGCCTGGTCGAACAGGCCTGCATAGCGCAGCAAGCCCTGCTCCACCTCCCGTTTCTGACGCTCGAGCTCCGCCAGTGCGGCACTCTGGACTTCAAGCTCCAGCTGGTTCACTTGCAGCTCATGCCATTGGCGCAGAGCGTCGGTTCGGGTCATTTCAGGCTGCCTCCTTCAGGCGTTAGTCGCGCTTCCAGCAGTTTGAGTTCGGTGACATTGACAAAGGTCAGCACCAGGCCGTCGATCACATTGTTGACGGTGCGGTAAGGCATGATGCGCACCATGAACCAGCGGCCGTCGCGGGTCGGGATCTGGCGCTCGCAGAACACCAGGGAGCGCAGAACTTCGGCCGCATCGTCACCCATGTCAGGATACACCAAGTCGTTGGCGATATCGCTCAGCGGACGATTCAGGTCGGTGGCGATCAGCTTGTACAACTGGGTGGCCTGGTTGGTGTAGCGCCGGATGTTCATCTGGCTATCCAGGAAGATGACGGCAATATCGGTGCTGTTCAGCAGGTTCTTCATGTCGCTGTTGACCAGCGACAGGTCGTCCACCTTGGACTGCAGTTCGGCGTTGACGGTGTACAGCTCTTCGTTGAGCGACTGCATTTCCTCCTTCGAGGTGGTCAGCTCCTCGTTGGTCGACTGCAGTTCTTCGTTGGTCGACTGCAGTTCCTCGTTGGCCGCCTTCAGTTCCTCGCGCGAGGTCTGCATTTCTTCGCGCACGGACTGCAGTTCCAGGCGCGACATGGTCAGTTGCTGCTCCAGTTCCTGCGGCCGGGTATCGGCGCCGCGGCTGCCGCGCTTGCGGGCCGGCATCTGCGCGGCGTTGAACGTCACCAGCAGGCTATGGCCGCCCTGGTTGTCTTCGCACACGATTTCGGCCGACATGTCCACCAGCAGCGATTGCGCGCCGTCCTTGAACAGCAGCTCGCGCACGGTTTCCTGGTTTTCGCTGCGGCTGGCGCGCTCGATCAGGTCGGCCAGCTCGTAGCGCAGGCCATCGCGCGCCATGGCGTGGATGTTCCAGTTGGCGCGGCCGGCGGCCGGCTCCAGGAAGGTGCCGGTGCGGCCGTGGATATACAGGATATCGCCTTCGGCATTGATCATGACAGCTGCCGGAGTGTGTGCCTTGAGCAGCAGGTGCTCTACTTGTGTCTGGATATTGCCATTCATGGTGATGGTGGTAACTTCGGTGGAACTCGGTTGCGCCGCCTTGGCGATCTTGGTCGGGAAATAGTTCGCCACGCGCTGTGTGCTCGCGTCCAGGCGGCGGTAGATGCGGCCGCAGCCGGGCACCGGTGTAAACAATTCGTTATAGCTTCCCGGCGTATCCGCGCTGCCCAGGACCAGCAATCCTTCCGGCTTCAAAGCGTAGTGGAACAACGGTATCAATTGCTCCTGCAGCTTTGGATTGAAATAGATTAGCAGATTGCGGCAGCTAAGAATATCGAGTTTGGTGAACGGCGGATCGGAGATGATGTTCTGCTGCGCGAAGATGATCATATTGCGCAGTTCCTTGCGGATGCGATAGCCGCCGCCGTCCGCCACGAAATAGCGCAGCAGCCTTTCATGCGACATCGCGTCTTCCACCCCGCGCCCGAATATGCCCTGGCGCGCCTTGTCGATGGCGTCGCCATGCAGGTCGGTGGCAAAGATTTGCAGCGAGTACTTGCCGCTGTCCTTGCCCGCTTCAATGGTCCGGCTGACCGCCTCATCGAACACCATGGCCAGGGTATATGCCTCCTCGCCGGTCGAACAGGCCGGCACCCAGGCCTTGAAATCGGCGCCGTTCGGATGCATTGCCAGCAACTCGGGAATCGAGATCCTGGACAAGTGATCCCACACGGCAGGATCGCGGAAGAAGCTGGTGACGCCGATCAGCATTTCGCGGAACAGCAGCTGCACTTCGGCAGGGTTTTCGCGCAGGTAGCCGACATACGATTCCATCGAGTCGAGCTGGTGCAGTTTCATGCGGCGCTCGATACGGCGCAGCACGGTGCTCATCTTGTACTCGGTGAAGTTGTTGCCGGTATGGCGCTGCAGCAGCGACATCAGCTCGCGCAAGGCCTGGCGCCGGGTTCGTGCCGCGCCATGCGCGCCACTATGCGGCACCGAACGCACCTGGCACAGCCACATCGGCATGGCCCCGGGCGGCGCGACAAAATCGGCCACGCCGGCCGTGATGGCGCTGCGCGGCATCGAATCGAATTTGGCGGAACTAGGTTCCTGTGCCAGCGTCACGCCGCCCGCTTCCTGGATCGCGCGCAGGCCGGCGGTGCCGTCGGTGCCCATGCCGGAGAACACCACGCCGGCCGCGGCCTGGCCCTTTTCCGCCGCCAGTGCGCGGAAAAAGGAATCGATCGGGTAACGCCCGTGCGGGTCGGCCGTTTCGACCGCCATCAGCCGGCCGTTGGAAAAAGCCAGGTCGAAACTCGGCGGCGCCACGTAGACATAGTCCGGCCGCACTTCGGTCGACTCGGAAATCTCGCACACCTCCATCGACGTGATACGGCGCAGCAGTTCGGGCAGCAGGCCGCGCCGCGATGGGTCCTGGTGCTGCAGCACGATGAATGCCATGCCGGTACGGGACGGCATGGAAGCGAGAAACTCGGAGATGGCGTCCAGCCCGCCGGCCGATGCGCCCATGCCGACAATCTGCACCGCATGGCGCTGGCGCGGCGCCTCGCTGGATTCCGTTTCAGCTGACACTAATGGGTTAGTCATCCCGCCATCATGCCAGTGCCTTATACAAATGGCAAACCACTTGTCGGTTACCGCGCACGCCAGCCGCCGCCCAGTGCCTGCACCAGCGCCACCGCGGTGGACTGGCGGTCCGCCTGCGCCTGCAGCAGGGCACGACGGGCGTTGAGCGCCGTCACCTGCGCCGTCACCACCTCGGTATAGCCGACCTGGCCGGCGCGGTAGCGGTTGAGCATTTGCTGCTCGACCTGGCTGGCGGCGGCGGCCGATGTCTCGCGCAGCGCTTGCTGCTGCGCCAGCGCCTTGCTGGCCGCCAGCTGGTTTTCCACATCGCCCAGCGCGTCCAGCACCGACTGGCGGTAATTGGCCACCGCCACGTCGCGCGCGGCGCTGGCCTGGTCGACCCGGGCACCGGTGGCGCCGGCATGGAACACGGCCTGCGCGGCGGACAGGCCGAGCGACCACAGTGTGTTGGAGGCACTGAACAAGCCGCCCAACTGGCTGCCGGCCACGCCGTAGCTGCCGCCCAGGCTGAGGCTCGGGAAATAGGCGCTGCGGGCGATGCCGATCTGCGCGTTGGCCGCCGCCACCCGGCGTTCGGCGGCGGCGATGTCGGGGCGCCGTTCCAATAGCGTCGAAGGCAGGCCGGCCGGAATGTCCGGCACTTGCAGCGCCCATGGCGCAGGCTGGAGAGTGAAATCGGCCGGCGCCTTGCCAAGCAGGATGGCGACGGCGTGTTCGAGCTGGGCGCGCTGGCGCTGCAAGGTCAGGCGGTCGGCGCTGGCGTCGGCAAGCTGGGTCTGGGCCTGCAGCAGGTCGGAGCTGGGCGCTACGCCGGCATTCACGCGGTTCTGGGTGATTTGCAGCACGCGCTGGTAGCCCTCCACCGTTTCGTCCAGCAGCCCCAGTTGGGCGTCCGACAAGCGCAGGCCGATGTAGTTGGCGGCCAGTTCGCCCTGCGCCGCCAGCCGCGCAGCCGCCACGTCGGCCTCGCTGGCCTGCGCGCTGGCCTGGGCGCCGCTGACGCCCGCGCGCAGCCGGCCCCACACGTCCGGCTCCCAGCTGGCGCCGATATTCACCCGGTACTGGCTGGCGCTGCGGGTGTCGCCACCGCCGCCGCTGCGGTTGGCGCTGGCGTCCAGCGTCACCACCGGGAACAGCTCAGCGCGCTGCTCGGCCACGGCGGCGCGCGCCTGCGCGTAGCGCGCCGCGGCCGCCGCCACGTTCTGGTTGTTCACTTCCACCTGCCGGGCCAGGTCGTTGAGCGTGGCGTCGCCGAACAACTCCCACCACGCGCCTTTTTCCAGCAGGTCGGCCGGCGCGGCGGGCTGCCAGCCTTGCGCCTCCTTGAATTCGGCGGACAGCGGCGCTGTCGGCACCTTGTATGCCGGGCCGGTGGCGCAGCCGGCCAGTGCCAGGGTGAACGCGCCGAGAATTTTTTTCATGATGTGGCCTTTGCGCCACGCAGGCGCAGCTTGTCGAGCAGCAGGTAGACCACAGGCGTGGTCAGTAAAGTGAGCAACTGGCTGGCGATCAGGCCGCCGATGATGGCGATGCCGAGCGGCTGGCGCAGCTCCGAGCCTTCGCCAAAACCGATCGCCAGCGGCAGCGCACCCAGGGCCGCCGCCATGGTCGTCATCAGGATCGGACGGAAGCGCAGCAGGCAGGCTTCCCGCACGGCGCTGTACGAATCCAGCCCGCGCGTGCGCTCCGCCTCCAGCGCAAAGTCGATGATCAGGATGGCGTTCTTCTTCACGATGCCGATCAGCAGGAACACGCCAATCAGGGCGATCAGCGAGAACTCCATGCGGAACAGCAGCAGCGCCAGCACCGCGCCTACGCCGGCCGAAGGCAGCGTCGACAGCACCGTGATCGGGTGCACCAGGCTTTCGTACAGCATGCCGAGGACGATGTAGATCACCACCAGTGCTGCCGCAATCAGCAGCGGCTGCTGCTGATTGGTTTCCTGCGCCGCGCGCGCCGTACCCTGGAAGCTGCCGCGCACATTGTTCGGCATGCCGATGGCGTTTTCCGCCTCTTTCACGGCTTGCTGCGCCTCGCCCAGGCTGGCGCCGTCGGCCAGGTTGAAGGAAACCGTGGTCGCCAGTTCGCCATCCTGATGGTTCACCGAGGCCGGGGTCGAGCGTTCGGAAAACGTGGCCAGCGCCGAGAGCGGCACCATCGCATCGGCCTGCGTGCTCAGCGCCGAACCGCCGGAAGGGTCGCGCATCCCGGCCCCGACCACCGAGGCGCCCGTGCTTACGGCCGCGCGCCGCCCTACGTAGACGTCGGCCAGCGCTTCAGGACTGCGCGCATATTCCGGCGCCACCTCCATCACCACCTTGTACTGGTTCAGCTCATCGTAAATCGTCGCCACCTGGCGCTGACCGAACGCGTTGTACAGCGCGTTGTCGACATCCTTCATGGAGAGGCCCATGCGCGACACCATGTCCTTGTCGGCCGCCACGAAGGTCTCTACGCCGTTGTCCGCCTGATCGGTATCCACGTCCACCAGCGCCTTCTGGCGCTTCATTTCATCGGCCAGGCGCGCCGCCCAGCGTTTCAGATCGGCGCGGTTATCGCTTTTCAGCGTGTACTGGTATGTGGAATTGCTCTGCCGCCCGCCCATGCGCAAGTCTTGCACGGTGTTCAGGAACAGCGACACGCCAGTCACCCGCGCCAGTTTGGGCCGCAAGCGCGCAATCACCTGCTGCCCTGTCGCGTCCCGCTCAGCCGCCGGCTTCAGGCTGACGAACATGAAGCCGCCGCCCGCCCGCGAGCCGCCGGTAAAGCCAACCACCGTCGCCACCGCCGGATCGTCGCGAATGATGTTCACCAGTTGCCGCAGCTTGCCCTGCATGGCCTGGAACGAGATGCTCTGGTCGGCGCGGATGCCGCCGTTGATCTGGCCGGTGTCCTGCTGCGGAAAGAAACCCTTCGGCGCCGCCGCATACAGGTAGACATTCAGCCCCACCACGAACACCAGTATCAGCATCACCAGCCACGCGCTGGAGAGTGCCCAGTCGAGCGACTTCTCGTACATGCGCAGCATCATGTCGAAGCCGCGCTCAAAGCAGCGCGACACGCGCCCCGGCGCCTGGTGCCCGGCGCCCGGGCGCAGCAGCCAGGCGCACAGCATCGGCGTGGTGGTCAGCGAGATCACCAGCGAGATCATCACCGCCGCCGACAAGGTGACGGCAAATTCGCGGAACAGCCGTCCCACCTGTCCGCCCATGAACAGCAGCGGAATGAACACCGCCACCAGCGACACGCTGATCGACAGCACGGTAAAGCCGACTTCCTTGGCTCCCTGCAGCGCGGCCGCGAAACGCTCCATGCCCTGCTCCATGTGGCGCGCGGTGTTCTCCAGCACCACGATGGCATCGTCCACCACGAAGCCGGTGGCCACCGTGAGCGCCATCAGGCTAAGGTTGTTCAGGCTGAAACCCAGCAAATACATCACGCCAAAGGTGCCCAGCAGCGACACCACGGTCGCAATGGCCGGGATCACGGTCGCGCGGGCGCTGCGCAGGAAGGCGCTCACCACCAGCACCACCAGCACGATCGAGATCAGCAGCGTGAATTCGATTTCCAGCAGCGACGAGCGGATCGAATTGGTACTGTCCGACGCCACTTGCAGCTTCACGTCCGGCGGCAACTGGGCCTGCAACTGCGGCAGCAAGGCACGCACCGCATCCACCGTTTCGATCACGTTGGCGCCCGGCTGGCGCGTCACCAGCACGATCACGGCCGGCTCGCCGTTGAACAGGCCAAGCGTGTTACGGTTCTCGGCGCCGTCCGTCACCTCCGCCACGTCGTCGAGCCGGATCGCAGCGCCGTTGCGCCACGCCACCACCAGGTCGCGGTAATCGGCCGCGCTGCGGCCACCGCTGGCGGTCGATGCCGCCGAATAGATCTGCAGGCGCCGCCCTTCCACCTCGATCGTCCCTTTGGGCCGGTTGGCATTGGTGGCCTGGATCGCCGCCCGCACGTCTTCCGACGCGACACCATAACGGTTCAGCGCAAACGGCAGCAGTTCGACACGCACTGCAGGCAGCGAGCCGCCGCCGATCTCCACGTCGCCAACGCCCTTCACCTGCGCCAGCTTCTGCTGCACGATGTTCGACACCGACTCATACACCTGCCCCGGGCTGCGCGTTGCCGATGTCAGTGCCAGGATGATCACCGGCGCATCGGAAGGATTGGCCTTGCGGTAGGTAGGGTTGCTGCGCAGCGTGGCCGGCAGGTCGGCACGCGAGGCATTGATGGCCGCCTGCACTTCGCGCGCCGCCGCGTCGATCTTGCGGTTCAACTCAAACTGCAGGTTGACGCGCGTCGAGCCGCTGCCGGACGAGGAAGTCACTTCGTTTACACCGGCGATCACCGCCAGGCGCCGCTCCAGCGGCGTGGCCACACTGCTTGCCATGGTATCCGGACTGGCGCCGGGCAGGCTGGCGCTGACCGAGATCGAAGGGTAATCCACCTGCGGCAGCGGCGACACCGGCAGCACGAAAAAGGCCGCGATGCCGGCCAGCGCCAGCCCGATCGTCAGCAGCACCGTGGCGATCGGACGGCGGACAAAGGGCTCGGACAGGTTCATGCCGGCTCCTCGCGGCCCCGGCGCCTGCGCTGCGCCAGGCGGTCGAAGGCCAGGTAAATCACTGGCGTGGTGTACAAGGTGAGCAACTGGCTGACAATCAGGCCGCCAAAGATCGACAAGCCCAGCGGCCGGCGCAACTCGGCGCCTTCGCCCCAACCGAGCATCAGCGGTACCGCCGCAAACAGCGCCGCCATGGTGGTCATCAGGATAGGCCGCAACCGCAGCAGCGCCGCCTGGTGGATCGCCTCGCGCGGCGCCATGCCCTGCTCGCGCTCGGCCTCGATGGCGAAGTCGATCATCATGATGGCGTTTTTCTTGACGATGCCGATCAGCAGGATGATGCCGATAATGCCGATCACGCCCAGCTCCTGCCCTGTCAGCATCAGCGCCAGCAACGCACCGACGCCGGCCGACGGCAGCGTGGACAGGATGGTCAGCGGGTGGATATAGCTTTCGTACAGCACCCCCAGCACGATGTAGACGCACACCACCGCCGCCAGGATCAGCCACAGCTGGTTGCTCAGCGAAGCCTGGTAGGCGCCCGCCGCGCCGAGGAAGGTCAGGCTGACCGATTGCGGCAAGCCCACTTCCTTCGCAGCTTCGCGGATCGCGTCCACCGCCTGCCCCAGCGCCACGCCCGGCGCGGCATCGAAACCGATGGTGGTGGCGGGGTATTGCGCCACATGGGTGACCTGCAGCGGCGCCGGGCGCTCCTGCACGCTGGCGATGGCCGACAAAGGTGTCGGCTTGCCGCTGCCGGTGCGCAGCTGCAGGTTGCCCAGCGCTTCCGGCGTGTCCATGCGGTCCTGGTCGGCTTCCAGGATCACGCGGTACTGGTTGGTCTCGGTGAAAATGGTGGAGACAATGCGCTGGCCGAAGGCGCTGTACAGCGCATCGTCGACGGCGGCGGCAGTGATCGACAGCCGCGACGCCGTATCGCGGTCGATGCTGACGTAAGCGCCGGCACCGGTGGCGCCTACGTCGGACACCACGTTGCGCAGGCGCTCCTTGCCCGCCATGCGCTCCGACAGTTTGGTCGCCCATTCGGATACGCTGGCGCTATCGGCGCCTTCCAGCGAGACGCGGTACTGGGTCGGGCCGCTTTCGGCATCGATGGTCAGGTCCTGCGTTGGCTGCAGGTAAAGCTTGACGCCCGCCACCTGTGACACGCGCTTGCGCAGGCGTTCCATCACAACCTGCAGCTTGTCGCGCTCCGGTTTCAGGTTGACCAGCATGCTGCCGGTATGCAGCATGGTATTGTTGCCGGCGTCGACGCCGACCACGGAGCTGAGCGAGGCCACAGAGGGGTCGTCCAGGATGGCACGCGCGGCTTGCTGCTGCAGTTGCGCCATGCGCTCGTAAGAAACGGTCTGCGCCGCTTCGATGCGCGCTTGCAGTTGCCCGGTGTCTTGCGTTGGGAACAAGCCTTTCGGAATCCACAGGTAGAGCAGCACCGTCAGCACCAGCGTTGCCAGCGCCACCAGCAGGGTCAGGCCTTGCCGCTCCAGCACCCATTGCAGGGTGCCGTCGTAACGTTTGACCAGGCGGTCGAATAGGGTCGCCTCATGCTCCTTATGCTCGGCCAGCCAGCGGCCCGACATCATCGGCACCAGCGTCAGCGACACCACCGCAGAAATGAGGATGGTGATGGCCAGCGTGACGGCGAATTCACGGAACAGGCGTCCCACCACATCGCCCATGAACAGCAGCGGGATCAGCACGGCGATCAGCGACACCGTCAGGGAGATGATGGTGAAGCCGATCTGCTGCGCGCCTTTCAGGGCGGCGCTCATCGGGCTTTCGCCCTGCTCGATATGGCGCGCGATGTTCTCGATCATCACGATGGCGTCGTCCACCACGAAACCGGTGGCGATGGTGAGCGCCATCAGGCTGAGGTTATTCAGGCTATAGCCAAGCAGGTACATGACGCCGAAGGTGCCGACCAGCGAGATCGGCACCGCCAGGCTGGCGATCACCGTGGCGCGCGGGCTGCGCAGGAAGGCGAAGATCACCAGCACCACCAGCACCACCGCCAGCAGCAGCTCAAGTTCCACGTGCAGCACCGAGGCGCGGATGCCGTGGGTGCGGTCGCTCAGCACCGCTACTTCAATGGCGCCGGGCAGGCTGGCCTGCAGCTCCGGCAGGCGCTCCTTGATCGCATCCACCGTGGCGATCACGTTGGCGCCCGGCTGGCGTTGCACGTCGAGGATGATGGCGGGCGTCAGGCCGGCCCAGGCGCCGAGCTTGACGTTTTCCGCGCTGTCCACCACGCGCGCCACGTCCTGCAGCCGGACCGGCGCGCCGTTGCGGTAGGAGACAATCAGCTGGCGGTAATCATCGGCCGCCAGCAACTGGTCATTGGCGTTGATGGTAAAGGCGCGCGCTGGCCCGTCGAAACTTCCCTTGGCGCTGTTCGCGTTGGCCGCCGTGATGGCGGTGCGCAGCGTGTCCAGGCCAAGGCCGTAGCTGGC
Organism: Massilia eburnea; assembly: GCF_050709955.1. GTDB lineage: Bacteria > Pseudomonadota > Gammaproteobacteria > Burkholderiales > Burkholderiaceae_D > Rugamonas > Rugamonas eburnea_A. Next base: position 25,531 of record NZ_JBNZFX010000008.1, on the reverse strand, counting down.
CAGCGCTTGCGTGTCGGCCTGGATGCGCACGGCGGGGCGCTGGCCGCCGCCCAGCGTGACCAGGCCGACGCCGTTGACCTGGCTGATTTTCAGCGCCAGCCGCGTGTTAACGATGTTCTGCACTTCCGTTAGCGGCATGGTTTTGGAGGTGATGGCCAGCGTCAGCACCGGCGCATCGGCCGGGTTCACCTTGGCGTACACAGGCGGCGCCGGCAGGTCGGTCGGCAGCAGCGAACCGCCGGCGTTGATGGCTGCCTGCACTTCCTGCTCCGCCACGTCCAGCGTCTGGCCCAGGCCGAATTGCAGCGTGATGATGGAGACGCCGGCGGCGCTGGTGGAACTCATGCGCTGCAGCCCGGACATCTGCCCGAACTGGCGCTCCAGCGGCGCCGTGACCGTGCGGCCCATCACTTCCGGGCTGGCGCCAGGGTACAGGGTCCGTACCTGGATGGTTGGAAAATCGACCTGCGGCAGCGCCGACAGCGGCAGGAAGCGATAGCCAAGCAGGCCGGCCAGCACGATGGCCAGCATGAACAGCGCCGTCGCCACCGGCCGCTGGATGAATGGCGCCGATGGACTCATCGCGTCGCGCCGTCCGGCACCGCGGCAGGAGCGCCAGAAGCGCCAGAAGCGGCGGCGCCGGCTGCCGCGTCGCCACGATTCCGCCCTGCCCGTCCCTCGCGGCGCGAGCGTCCGGAATGTTCGCCGTCCGCCCCCGCCCGCTGCGAAGGCAATGTTACGCGCGCCCCGTCCTTGATGCGGTCCGCCCCCTCGGTAATCACCTGCTCGCCCGCCGCCAGGCCGCTCTCGATCTGCACCTTGTCCACGGTGGCAATCCCGCGCTTGACCGGCCGCAGCGAGGCGGTCTGCCCATCCTGCAGCACGTACACGTAATCGCCCGAAGAACCATGCCGCAACGCCGTCACCGGCACCACCACCGCATCCTTGATGGTACGCAGCTCGAGCCGCACGTTCACGAACTGGCTCGGGAACAAGGAAGAACCTGCATTGGCAAAGCGCGCCTTGGCCATCACGGTGCCGGTCTGGGTATCGACCTGGTTATCCAGCGCGTAAAACTCCCCCTTCTCCAGCACCGTGCTGCGCGTGCGGTCATACGCCAGCGCCGCCATGCGGCCACCCGCACCATCGCCGGCGCGCGGCGCCAGTTCCGAAACCCGATCCTGTGGAACGGCAAACTCCACATCGATCGGCGCCAACTGCGTGATCACCGCAATCCCGGCGGCGTCGCTGGAGCCAACCAGGTTGCCGATATCGACCACCCGCAAGCCGACCCGCCCGCTGATCGGTGCCACGACCTTGGTATAGCCAAGGTTCAGGCGCGCCGTACCTTCATTCGCGCGATCGGTGGTGACCGTGCCCTGCAGCTGCTTGACCAGCGCCGCCTGCGTATCGACATCCTGCCGCGCAATCGAATCCTGCGACAACAAGGTGCGGTAGCGTTCAAGCGTCAGGCGCGCGTTCTCAAGTTGCGCCTCGTCCCGCTCGCGCTGGCCGGAGGCCTGCATCAGCTGCAGCTCGAACTGGCGCGGGTCGATTTGTGCCAGCACCTGGCCAGCCTTTACCATCTGGCCTTCCTTGAAGAGGACTTTCTGCAGGATGCCGGAGACTTGCGGACGGACGGTCGTGGTGGCAGCGGCGGTCACCGTGCCAAGTGCGTCCAGGGTCACCGGCAAATCGGCCTTTTCGGCAGTCGCCACGCCAACCGTGGCGGCGGGGCCGCGGCCGCTGCGCCCACCCCGGCCGCCGGCACCCTGGCCGGCCGCGCCGCCACCCGCTCCAGCAGCAGCCCGGGTACCCGAACCACCCGGCCCGCCCTCGGCAGGGCCGCGGTGGGTCAGGTACCAGGCCAGGCCGCCCAGGGCCAGCATCCCGAGCAGGGCGACAACTCCCCCAATCCAGCGCGCCCGCTTGCTGGCGCGAGGTTTCGACGGGGCATTGGGTGTTGTTGGAGTCTCCATAAGGCGACCCTTTCTTCTTTTGGGTGATGTTCGAATTGACTCTAGCACACGGTCCTTGCCCAAATGCGTTAGGCAAGAAACATGGGAAACAATTCAGACGCCCTGGCGCCCCAAAAGAAAAGCCGCCAGACTGGCTGGCGGCTTGGTTCCTGTAATAACTGCTTACAAAGATGCTACAAACTAATCAGGCGAACTGCAGAGGCAATGGGTCAGCGCCATGAACGGTTTGCGCTGGGCAGTCATTTCGTTCAGCCAGTTCAGGTCCTGCACCACTTCGGTGGCTACGCCAGCCGGCACGCCGGCAGGCAGCAGCGAAGTGCGCGCCTGGTCGCCGAAGGCCTTGGCGGCAGCCGCTTTCGCGGTCGAAGCGCCGAAGAACTCCAGCACCTTGTCGAAGCGCGAGACCTCACGCTCGATGTAGACGATGCGCGGTTCGCCGCTCAGCTTGGCGCGCTGCGCCGCCGCTTTCAAGGCGTCGGTGTAGCCGCCCAGCGTATCGACCAGGCCGCGCTCTTTTGCCTGTGCACCAGTCCAGACACGGCCCTGGCCCACGGCATCGATCTTGTCAGCCGTGGTATTGCGAGCCTTGGCTGCCTTGGCAGTGAATTCCTGGTAGGTATGGCCAATCACGCCCTGGATCAACTGGCCGAAACGCGGGTCCATCGGGCGCAGCGGATTGCCCGCATCGCCCAGCCAGGTGGTGGTCTGGCCCGCAGTATGGATGCCAAGCTTGTCGATCACCTTGTCCACGGTCGGGAACAGCGCGAACACGCCGATAGAACCGGTGATGGTGGCCGGATCGGCAAACACCTCGTCCGATGCCATCGAGATCCAGTAGCCGCCGGAAGCAGCCACATTGCCCATCGAGACGATCACCGGCTTGCCGGCTGCGCGGGTCAGTTCCAGTTCGCGGCGGATCAGCTCCGAGCCGAATGCGCTGCCGCCAGGCGAGTCAACGCGCAGCACTACCGCCTTGATCGCGCTGTCTTCGCGCGCCATGCGCACCAGGCGTGCCGTCGACGCGCCGCCGATCTGGCCGGCCGGCGCATCGCCGTCGCTGATCTCGCCAACTGCCATCACCACGCCGATCGCGTCGCCGGTCAGTTTCGGGAACACGCGCGCCAGGTAATCGTGATAGCCGACCTGGCGGAAAGACTTGGCAGCTGGATCGTCGACGCCGCGCTTGGTCATCAGCACGCGCAGTTCATCCTTGGTTTTCAAGCCGTCGACCAGCTTGGCGTTCAGCGCCACTTGCGCCAGGTTGCCCTTGGTCTCGGCAACCAGCGCCGGCAGGTTGTCGATCGCCTTCATCAGCGAGCCTTCCGGCATCTTGCGCGACTTCTCCACCTGGGCGGTGTAGCGCGCCCACAGGTCGTTGTACAGGAAGGCATCGGCTTCCGCAGCGGCCGGCGAAGGGCCGTTGGCGATGAACGGTTCGGCAAAGCTCTTGTAGGTGCCGACCTTCATCAGGTTGACGGTCACGCCCACCTTGTCCAGCGCATCGCGGTAGTAATTGCGGTACTTGCCGAAACCATCGAGGAACACCGCGCCCATCGGGTGCAGGTAGACTTCATCGGCATGGATCGCGATCTGGTACTGGCGCTGGTTATAGCTGGAACCCCAGGCCACCACCTTCTTGCCGCTGGCCTTGAAACGGTCCACCGCCGAGCCGATTTCGCGCAGCATGGCCTGGCCGCCGCCTTGCATCTCGTCCAGCACCAGCACGGCGCCGCCGATTTGCGGATCCTTGGCGGCCGCATCGAGCACGTTCAACACATCGCGCAGTTGCACCGATTTGTGCACTTCGCCGCCGGCCAGGCCGGCCATCAGCGCGTCGCGGCTGCTGCCGGACGATTGCTCCACCAAAGCGCCTTCCAGGTTCAGGACCAGCATGGTCTTGTCGCCCAAAGGCTTGACGCCGCCGCCGAAAATGGCGGCGATCAGCAGCACCACGATCAGCAGGAACAGGAAGTTCATGGTGGCGCGGCGGCTCTTATCCACTGCGCCCCAGAACCAGGCAAATCCACCACGGACATACGAGAAAACAGGGCGGGACATCTCTACTCCTAATGCAAAAAATGTAACTACCTCACACTATAAGCGACATTCGCCTTGCAGGGTGAAGAAATCAAATACAGCCCAGCCATGACCAGCAGGCCGTTGAGGACCAGCAGCTCCAGCCCAATGCGGTAGCTGCCGAACAGGTTTTGCTGGTTGAAGTCGACCAGGGCGCACAGCAGCGGCCCGGCCAGCGCAACCCAGGGCACCAGCTTGTCGTTCACGGCCCGCTTGCTGAGCAGGCCGAAGGCGAACAGGCCGAGCAGCGGGCCGTAAGTGTAGCCGGCCAGTTTCAGGATCATGCCGATCATGCTGGCGCTGTCGATCCATTTGAACACCATCACCAGCAGCAGGAACAGTGCGCAGAACGCCAGGTGCACCCGGTGGCGGATGCGCAGTTGCGCGCCCTCGCCCAGGTCATCGCGCCGTTTCAGGCCCAGGATGTCGATGCAGAAGGACGACGTCAGTGCCGTGATCGCGCCGTCCGCGCTCGGGAACAAGGCGCTGATCAGGGCAATGATGAACACCAGTTGCAGCAGCGCCGGCAGATGGCCCATGACCACGGCCGGGAAAATTTTGTCGCCGGTGGCCGCCACGCCAACCTGCGGCGCATACAGATACAGCAGGCCTCCGAGGAACAGGAACAGCGTGAGCACCCCGGCCAGGATGGCGTTCAGCGCCAGCATGTTTTTCTGCGAATCGCCCAGCGTCTTCACCGAGATATTCTTCTGCATCATCTCCTGGTCCATGCCGGTCATGGTGATGACGATGAAAAAGCCGGCCACGATCTGCTTCCAGTAGTGGCCCGGGCTGTCGATATCCGTCGTGAAAACGCGCGCCAGGCCGGCCGAGCGCATGCGCTCCAGGCTGTCCAGCAAGCCCAGGTCCATCTCGTTCATCAGGAACACCGTGCAGGCCACCAGGCCAAACAGCATGCCCGTGGTTTGCAGCGTATCGGTCCAGACAATGGTCTTCACGCCGCCTTCATATGTATACAGCAGGATCATCGCCAGGATCACCAGGTTGGTCAGCCAGAACGGCACGCCAAGGCTGTCCAGGATCACGGCCTGCAGGATATTCACCACCAGGTACAGGCGCGCCGTCGCACCCAGGGTGCGCGACAAGATGAAGAAAGCCGCCCCGCTCTGGTAAGAGCGGCGGCCCAGCCGCACATCGAGGTAGTGATAGATGGACGTCAGCTTGAGCCGGTAGTACAGCGGCAGCAGCACATAGGCCACGGCGATATAGCCCAGCACATAGCCGAGCATGATCTGCATATAGCCAAAGCCGTCGCGCCCCACCGCGCCCGGCACGCTGATGAACGTCACGCCGCTCAGCGTGGTGCCCACCATGCCGAAGGCCACCAGCATCCAGTTCGAACTCTTGTTCCCGATGAAGAAGCTGTCGTTGTCGGCATTGCGCGAAGTGGCCCAGGCCACGCCAAGCAGCAGGCCGAAATAGGCCAGCACCACGAGGAACAGTGAAACAGGTGACATTTTATTATCCAGCCATGAAACAATTTGGGCTGCAATATACACTGGAATGCCGAAGCGCCTTAGAATCGCCTGCAAACCTGAGGAAAACCATGTACCACCAACAGACCATCGATTTCGCCCGCGCCCAGGAGGCGCTGGTGCTGCCGCTCGAATACCGGGTCCACGCCCAGGCCGACGGCCGCGGCGAGGGCCGCGAAGAGTGCATGCGCGATTATGCGCGCGTACTGTATTCATCCTCCTTCCGACGCCTGCAGGGCAAGATGCAACTGCTCGGCGTGGATGCCAACCGCTTCAACCGCAACCGCCTGACCCACAGCCTGGAGGTGGCGCAGATCGCCCGCTCCATCGCCGCCGACCTGGGCCTGGAGCGCTGCGTGGTGTCCGAAACCTGCTCGCTGGCGCACGATATCGGCAACCCGCCCTTCGGCCATTACGGCGAAAAGATCCTGGACCAGCTGGTGGCCGATGCCGGCGGCTTCGAAGGCAATGCGCAGGCCTTCCGCACCCTGCGTACGCTGGAGAAGAAGCACCACGCTTACGCCGGCCTGAACCTGACCGTGCGCTCCCTGCTCGGCATCACCAAGTACTTCCAGCGCCGCGCCGACAATCCAAAGAAATTCCTGTACGACGACGATTACGACTTCCTCATCGAGCAGTTGAATGCCCGCGGCGTCGCGCTGAGCAAGAGCATCGACGCCCAGATCATGGACCTGGCCGACGAAATCGCCTACGCCGCGCACGATGTCGAGGACGCTCTGAGCTTCGGCATCATCACCTGGGGCGAGATCGTCCACGAATTCAAGATCAGCAAGGATTATTCGGGAGCCTACGAGCAATTCGCCAGCATTGCCAACCACGCCCACGAGGAAGCGCTGAAATGCGATATGCAGGAAAGCTCGGAGGAATACTCCATCGTGCTGCGCAAGGAACTGACCTCGCAGATCGTGCATGAACTGTGCCGCGACATCGCCGTGGTGGAAGGCAAGCACGGTCCGGAACTGGGCTACCGCACCAAAGGCCTGCTGGCGCGCGGCCTGAAAAGCCTGCTGTGGCGTGCCATCCTGCGCAAGAAGGACGTGCAGCTGTATGAAAAGCGCGGCGAGAAAATCATCCGCGGCCTGTTCGAGGTCCTGACCGACAAGAACTACAACAAGGGCGGCATCCTGCTGCCGCCGGCCATCCGCAGCCTGAAGGATTCGCGCGAACGGCTGGTGGTGGACTACATTTCCGGCATGATGGATTCCTACGCTGCCAAGGAGTATGAAAAATACTTCGGCCCCGGCAGCCTCGATCGCATCTACCCACTGGCATGAACGATCCGCGCAGCGAATACGAGCGCCGCATGAACCGGGTGCTCGACCACATCGACCGCAACCTGGACGCGCAGCTGGACCTGCCCGGCCTGGCCGACATCGCCAACTTCTCGCGCTACCACTTCCACCGCTTGTTCGCGGCGTGGATGGGCGAAACGCTGGGCGATTACGTGCGTCGGCGCCGGCTGGAAGTCGCCGCGCACAAGCTGGCAGCCGGCGGCACGGTGCTGGACGTCGCGCTGTCGACCGGTTTCGGCTCGGGCGAAGCGTTTGCCCGCGCTTTCAAGACCCGCTTCGGCAGCACCCCGACCGAGTGGCGCCAAAACACTCCCGCGCGCATCGCCGCCTTCCTGGCTGAGATGGACGCGCAAAATAGCAATCCTGATCAGGCGAACAGCAAGCACGGTCAGGCCGGCAACGGCGCAACGAACGAACATGATGGCTCCAACAACCACAATGGAGCACGAAAAATGGACGTCAACGTTATCGACCTGCCGCCGGCCCGCATCGCCTACCGCCGCCATATCGGACCTTACGGTCCGGCCGTCGGCCAGTTCTGGGCCCAGGCTGTGATGCCCTGGATGCTCGGCCATGGCCTGGCCGCAGCCACCTGTTATGGCATCGGCCACGACGACCCGAGCGTCACCCCGGCCGACAAATGCCGCTACGACGCCTGTGTCGAAATCCCGGAGGGCTTCGAACCCGGCGGACAATTCAGCGTTGCCAACCTTCCCGGCGGGCGCTACGCTGTCACCCGTTACACCGGCTCGCCGCGCGATATCGGTCCGGTGTGGAGCCGCCTGATGAAGGAATGGCTGCCCTCCAGCGGCTTGCAATGCGACGAGCGCCCATGCTTCGAGCGCTACGAAAACCTCGCGACGCAAACCGACGGCAGCTTTACCTGCGAGATCTGCATACCTGTGAAAGCACTGTAAGACGATGAACCCGGAATACCTGGCAATGCTGGTGGCGCGCGATATGCCCTATGGGAAGTACAAGGGCCGCAAGCTGGCCGACTTGCCAGGTCATTACCTGGGTTGGATGGCGCGCGAAGGCTTCCCGAAAGGGGAGCTGGGCGCGCTGCTGGCATTGATGTACGAGATCGACCACAACAACCTGCGCGCCCTGCTCGACCCGCTGCGCGCACGCAGGAATTGAGCCGGCTTCAGCAGCCGCTGGTATTGGCCCTGATGACCGGGGCTGCGCTGCCGTTATAGGTATATTGGACTGAGCACTGCATCGGCGTGGGCGCGCTTTCGATCCGCCAGCCAGCATCGCCGCCTGGAATCTGGCTGTTGCCATAGCCATAGAACGTGTATTCGCCGGAAGGGACCGCGCTCGGCGAAAGGTAGCATCCGCCAGCGGGGACTTTTGAGCCTTGCAGCGCTACGCCGATTCCGTCGCACCAGCGGTCCGGGTAGCCGCTCCAGACGCGCATTGAAGTCCCGCTATCGATGTCGACGAAAGTGATGTTGGCGATACTGCTGGCAGTCCCCTCGCCTCGCAGCGCTGTCAGCGAGCGCACCAGGCCGATGGAAGTCTTGACGGTGCCGGCCAGCGCCATGATCGACGCGGTCCGGGCCGACTGCCCGAAGTTGACGAAACGCGGAAGTGCCACCGCAGCTAGAATCCCGAGTATGACCAATACGACAATTAATTCGACGAGCGTAAAGCCTTTGGCCGGGGCTTTGCGCGCTTGGGACTGGCGGAGCATGGGGAATTTATCCTGAACAAGTTCTTTCAAGTATACCGTCGTTTTTGCGTTAATGCATGATATGGTGCTTTTTTAATAACACCACCCAACCGCCACGGAGACAAATGAAATATCTTTACCCAGCAATCATTAGCGGGCTCCTGTTCAGCGCGCCGGCCTTCGCCCAAGACGCGGCCTTGCAGCACGCCCGCGCCCTGCTCGACAAAGTCCCGCTGATCGACGGCCACAACGACCTGCCCTGGACCATCCGCGAAGACGCCACCCACCCGATGGATGTGGAGCGCTACGACCTGCGCCAGCGCACCCCGCACGAAACCGACCTGGCGCGCCTGAAGCAAGGCAAGCTGTCGGCCCAGTTCTGGAGCGTCTATGTGCCGGGCGAAATGAAAAGCGGCTGGGCCGTCGCGCAGCTGGAGCAAATCGACCTGGCGCGCCGCATGATCGCCAAGTATCCGGAAAGCCTGGTGCTGGCCACCCGCAGCAGCGACATCGCCAAGGCCAAGCGCGAAGGCAAGATCGCCAGCTTCATCGGCATGGAAGGCGGCCACGTGATCGAGAACAGCCTGGGCGCCCTGCGCGCCTACTACGACCTTGGCGCCCGCTACATGACGCTGACCCACAACACCACGCTGGACTGGGTCGACGCAGCCATGGGGGAGCGCAAGCACGGCGGCCTGGCGCCCTTCGGCAGGGAAGTGGTGCGCGAAATGAACCGCCTCGGCATGCTGGTCGACTTGAGCCACGTCAGCGCGGAAGCGATGCAGCAGGCACTCGACACCAGCGAGGCGCCGGTGATCTTTTCGCATTCCAGCGCGCGCGCCCTGGACGACCACCTGCGCAATGTGCCGGACGAAGTATTGAAACGCCTGCCCGCCAACGGCGGCGTGGTGATGGTGACCTTCGTGCCGGCCTTCATCTCGCCGCAAGTGGCAGCCTGGCACAAAGGGCTGGGCGAGGCCTTGCGCGGCGTCGGCGCCGCGCAAGGCAGCCCTGAATTCAATGCCGTCAAGGACGCCTACATCGCCAAGGCTGGCGCGGCGCCGAAAGCCACCCTCTCCATGGTGGCCGACCACATCGAACATGTGGCGCGCGTGGCAGGCAGGGATCATGTCGGCATCGCCGGCGACTATTACGGCTCCGTCAATCCGGAAGGCCTGGAAGACGTGTCGACCTACCCCGCCCTGTTCGCGGAATTGATACGCCGCGGCTGGAGCGACAAGGACCTGGCCAAGCTGGCCGGCGGCAACCTGGTGCGCGCCTTCGCCAGCGCGGAGCAGGTCGCGGCCCGCCTGCAGAAGGAACGCAAGCCTAGCCTGGCGCGGGCCGGATCGCCAACTCCGCAAAGCCCGTAAGCGGATCGTGCTGGCGCGAGAACTGGTGCGCGGGCAGCAGCACCAGCAGCAGTTCGGCCGTGGTGCGCACGATGCAGCCGCGGCCCACATGCCCGCCAAAAACGCGGCCGCGCGCGTCGGATAGCATCATGTGCAGGTGGGCGCCGTCCGGCGCCACCGAACCGGCCAAGGTCAGGATTTCCAGGTCGCCCAGCAACTCGGTCGGCTGCGCCAATCCGGCATAGCGGATCTGCGCCACCGACAAGCTGCCGATACCCTGCACCAGGTAGCCCGCGGCGGCACCGGCATCGCGCAGCCTGTTCCACTGCGCCGCGCAAATCGTCGCCCGGATTCAGGCGCAAAGGCAGCGCGTCCATCATCCCTGCAGGCGCGGCGCCACCAGCGAAGTAAAGTCACCCTTTTCGATCAGGCGCTCCAGGTCGTTATAACCGCCGATCAAAACACCGTCGATGAAAATCATCGGGAAGGTCGGCCAGCCGGTCCACATTTTCAGCGCCGTGCGGCGGCGCCATTGGCTGAAATAGCTGCCGTATTCGAGGTAGGCGTACTTGGTCCCTTGCGCATCGAGCAGGCGGCAGGTCTTTTTCGGAAACGGGTTCTGGCGCATGCCGACAACTACCACGCGGTTGGCCGCAATGGCCGCCTGCACTTCCGTCACGATGTCGGCGTGGTTCTTTGCCACGCGTTCGCGAATGGCCGGGTGCAGGTGGGCGTCGTCGAGGATGATACGGGTCATTGTTTTTCCTTGTGCAGTAAGTCCGGCGTGGCCTGGTCGGCCGCGCCGCAAAAATCGTTGTCGAGGCAATCGCGCAACAGCGCTTGGCCTGAAGATACCATGTACTGTGGCTCCCTGAACATCCAGTGGCCACTTGTGGGTCGTGGCCGCCCCGCGCTGCGACAAAGCGAGCCAGCCGGCACATGGCCTGCCTCGAAAACGTTACTTTTCAATGAGCCATTGTCCTACAACGTCTGGTAGCGTGTTCTGATTAAGTGGTGCCCCTGCCACGCCTACCATGACGACTCCTCGAACCGAAATGGGAGATGATCATGGCATCCAGCAATCAAGACAATCGCGGCGGCTCCAAACAGTCGGGCAACCAGGGCGGCAATCGCCAAAGCGGCGACACCAGCAACCGTGGCTTCGCCTCGATGGATCCAGAGCGCCAGCGTGAAATCGCCAGCGAAGGCGGCAAGGCAGCCCATGCATCCGGCAATGCGCACGAGTTCACCTCGGAAGAAGCACGCAAGGCCGGCAGCATGAGCCACAAAAATGACGGCAACCGCCAGTCGGGTTCCGAATCCGATGGCGGCAGCCGCCAAAGCGGCAGCGGTGGTAGCGGTGGTAGCGGAGCCGGCACCCGTGGCGGCACCCCTGAGCAGCATGCCGAAGCCGGCCGTCAGAGCCACAAAAACGATGACAAGCGCTAAGCGCGCCCCGTCGTGAACGGAACCGTCCAGCGCGACGGTTCAACCAGCCCGGTGGTCAGCGCGCAACCCGCGAGGATCACCAGGCAGCTCAATCCCATCTGCAGCGAGAAAGCCTCTCCCAGCAACAGGCAGCCCCACAGCACGCCGAAGGCAGGAATCAGGAACAGCGCACTCATCGCCTTGCTGGCACCCAGCCGAGCAATCAAGCCGAAGAACAACACGTAAGCAAAGGTCGTGCACAGTGCAGCCAGCGCCAACACCGCGCCCCAGGCCTTGGCCGAAGGTGGTGCAGTTGGCCACCACACCAGTGCCGGACCAGCCAGGAGGACGGCCGCCACCATCTGGCTGCCGGTTGCCACCGCCAGCGGCGGCGCCTCGGCCAGGTAGCGCTTGCTGAAATTGCCCGAGATCCCATACAACAGCGTCGCCGCCAAGCACGCCAGCGCAGCCAGCACCGTGCGCAACATATCTTGCTGCGGCAGGAAATGCAGCTTTCCAGCTACCAGCAACACCACCCCACCAAAGCCCAGCGACAAGCCGGCCATGCGCGTCAAAGTCAGCCGTTCACCAAGCCAGATAGCGCCGATCAGCGCCGCAAACAAAGGCGTGGTCGCGCTCAGGATGGACGACAGGCCGGCCGGAATCGTCAGCGCCGCGAAATTGAACAGCAGGAACGGCAGCGCCGCATTCGTCACCCCGACAAAGCCGATGCCGCGCCAATGCTTGCGCAGTGTTCCCATCTGGCCGCACCACACCAGCAGCGGCAACAACAGCAGCGCCGCCGCCACCGCCCGCACCCCACCCATCGCCGCAGCGCCGAACTCCGGCGCCCCGACGCGGATGAACAGATAAGACGCACCCCAGATCGCCGCCACCGACAGCATGCTCCCCGCATCCCCCCGCCTCATGGCAACACCCCCGCCAGCGCAGAAATGTCCACCTCGGGGTCAGGAACGAAAGTGGACATTTCGCCAGAGGCAAAAATGTCCACTTTCGTTCCTGACCCCAAAGTGGACATTTCGCGGCCTTCGCGGCCGTAGGCGCGCTGTGTGGCGGGGCGTTGGCTGATGGCATGGAACCAGCGCGCCAGGTTGGGATAGGCCGCAAGGTGGGCGCCGCGCGAACTGACCCAGGGGAAGCATGCGATATCGGCCACCGAGTATTGCGCGCCGCACAGATAGGCCTGCTCAGCAAGCTGCCTGTCGAGCGTACTGAACAGCTCAGCAGTCACATTGCCATGACATTCGAACGACTTCTGCCAGAACAGCCACTGGCGCGCCTCAGTTCGCGCGCGCATGCCGGCCGGCACGCCGAATCCCGCCTTTTCGGCCAGGTAGAGCAGCATGGCGCCCGATTCCAGCAGCGGCAGCGGCTCGCCGGCATCCATCGGCCAATGGTCGACCATCGCCAGCGACTTTGCCTTGGGAATGCGGCGAAATGGTAGCCCGGTCTCTTCCAGCAACATCAGCAATTGCTGCCCTTGGGGTGTCGCGACGTAGTAGAAGTCCAGCATGGCTATCCCTTTCGATTTTGTCAGGGATAGTGTGCACCGCAACCTGGCCCCAACAAAGGTCCAGGAACGATGAATTCTATAGGGCCAGCGCGATGCTTGGCAGGTGGGAACATAGCCGGTCGAACAAGCCCGCTTCCGCCATGCGCTGCCGCCACCAGTGCAGCGCCGCTCCGGACTCGCCACTGCGCCATGCCAGGTAGAAGGTTTCGTCCGGTTTCGGTTCTTCCACTTCCTTCTCGACCAGAAGGCCGGCGGCAATCGCCGCGCGCGCGCAGCGCTCCGGCAGGAAACCGAAGCCCACGCCAGCCAACTGGTAATCGAATTTGGCTTGCATGGTCGGCACGGTCAGGGTGTCCTGCCCCAGCACCAGGCCGACCGTGCGCGGCGCCAGCAGGCGTGCCGAATCAGCGGTGGCAATCGCGCGATGGTGCTGCAAGTCGTTGCGTCCCAGGCGTCCCGGCACCTGCGCCAGCGCATGCTGCGGCGCGACCGCGAACACCCATTTCAACCGGCCGATCGGCTGCGACACATAGCCCCCGCCAGGCGGACCATCGCCCGGTGCGCCGACCACAATATCGATACGCCGATCCAGCAAGGCTTCCCAACTGCCGCCCAGTGTTTCCTGCACCAGGCGCAGGCGGGTTTGCTGCGTCACTTCGTAGAAGGCGCGCACGTCCGGCGCCAGCACGGCGGCGCCGAACATGGAATCGAGGCCGACAGCCAGTTCCGTTTCCCAGCCCGACGCCACGCGCCGCACGCGCTGTTCCAGGTCGGCCGCCGCCTTCAGCAGGTAGCGCCCCTCCTTCAACAGTTCATGGCCGGCCGGCGTCAGTTCGACGCGCGGCCCGAAACGTTCGAACACCTGCACGCCAAGCTCCTCTTCCAGCTTGCCCACTGTGTAGGAAATTGTAGACGGCACGCGGTACAACTCACGTGCCGCCGCGGCGAAGGAGCCGCCACGGTCGATGGCGTCCACGATTTGCAAGGCTTCAAGGCTTAATCTGAGCATTCGATTTTTTCGATCATAGAGAGGCAAATTATTCGCTTTTTAACACGATTGTTCACGCCTATACTGTGAAACATCTGATCGAAATTATCGCACAAGGAGCTAATTATGTTGCAAGTACGTAAATCTGAAGACCGCGGTGTTGCCAACTTTGGCTGGCTGGATTCCCGCCACAGCTTCTCCTTCGGCCACTACCACGATCCGAAACACGTCGGTTTCGGACCGCTTCTGGTGATTAACGAAGACAAAGTGTCGCCAGGCCAGGGGTTCGGCACCCACGGCCACCGCGACATGGAGATCATCTCCTATGTGCTGAGCGGCGCGCTGGAACACAAGGACAGCATGGGCAACGGCTCGGTCCTGCATTACGGCGACGTGCAGCGCATGACGGCGGGTACCGGCGTGCGCCACTCCGAGTACAACCACTCGAACCAGGAAGGCGTGCACTTCCTGCAGATCTGGATCCAGCCTTCGCAAGGCGGCATCGAGCCAGGTTACGAGGAAAAGCACTTCACGCCAGAGAGCAAAACCGGCGCCCTGCGCCTGATTGCCTCGCCGGATGGGCGAGACGGGTCGGTGCTGGTGCACCAGGATGCCTTTATCTACGCCTCCATCCTGAATGGCGGCGAAGGTGCGGTGCATACGCTGGGCACTGGGCGCCAGGCTTATGTCCACGTCATCCGCGGCGCCATTAGCGTCAACGGCTGCGCGCTGAAAGGTGGTGATGCTGTCAAGATTACTGGCGAGGAGTCGGTGACGCTGTCCGGTGCCGATAATGTTGAAGTCTTGCTGTTCGACCTGCCTTAAACCGGTAACCCGGGGTCTGACCCGCAGGGTCAGACCCAGATTTACCGGGTTTTTGTTATGATTGCAGGGTTCCACAATACAAAGATTGAAAGAGCATCATGCAGCCCGTAGCAGAACAACCGGTAAAAGAAGACCTGGACTACGTCACCTCGTGCGCCCTGCCGACGCCGTGGGCTCAGTTCACGCTGCATGCCTTCGTCGAACATGCCACCGGCAAGGAACACCTGGCCATGGTGCTGGGCGATATCGGCAATGGCGAGCCGGTGCTGGCACGCGTCCACTCCGAATGCCTGACCGGCGACGTGCTGTTCTCGCAGCGCTGCGACTGCGGCGCCCAGCTTGAAGGCGCGCTGAAACGCATCGCCGAAGAAGGCCGCGGCGTGCTGCTCTACCTGCGCCAGGAAGGCCGCGGCATTGGCCTGATCAACAAGATGCGCGCCTATCGCCTGCAGGAGCAAGGCGCCGACACCGTGCAAGCCAACGAACAACTGGGCTTCAAGCCCGACCAGCGCAACTACGCCCTGGTGGAGCCGATGCTCAAGCAGTTCGGTGTGAAAAGCCTGAAGCTGATGACCAACAACCCGCGCAAGATCGCGGCCATGGGCGCCCTCGGCGTCGATGTGGCCGAACGGGTGCCGCTGCTGGTCAACCGCAACGCCTTCAACCAGCACTACCTGAATACCAAGGCGCTCAAACTGGGACATATGATGACCCCAGTCACCCCGCCTGCCGCCGAAGACGGCGAGCTGTAATCCCCGCCTCACTGCCCCCGGTCGAAGGATTAGATGAAATTCACTAAACTTGCTTTACTACTGACTTTGACCTGGGGCTGTGCAGCAGTCAACGCCCAGCAAGCTCCCGCCACCGCTCCCGATGCAGTCGCGCTGCCGACACCATCGAGCACCGCGCAAAAACTCTATTCCGCCGCCAAGGCCGACCTGCTGCAAGTTCGCTCGCTGCTGAAAACCGGCCGCACCCAATCCTCGGTCGGTTCCGGTTTCCTGGTCGGCACCTCCAACCTGGTGCTAACCAACTACCACGTGGTCTCCCAGTTCGCGCTCGACCCGGACACCTACACCGGCGAATGGGTCGATACCGCCGGCCAGCGCGGCAACATTGAATTGCTGGCGGTGGACGTGCTGCACGACCTGGCCGTGGTACGCGTCAACCGCTACGGCACCGGCTACTTCAAGCTGGGCGACAAGCCGGTCGCGCTGACGCAGGGCCAATACCTTTACTCGCTGGGCAATCCGCTCGACCTGGGCTTTGCCATCTCCGAGGGCTCGTTCAACGGCGTGATCGCGCGCAGCTTCTACGAACAACTGATGTTCACCGGTCCGATCAACGCCGGCATGAGCGGCGGCCCGAGCGTGACCGTGGATGGCGCGGTGGCCGGCATCAACGTCTCCAAGCGCCTGGATGGCGAGCTGGTGTCCTTCCTGGTCCCGGCCCGCTACGCGCAGGAACTGCTGAAGAAAGTCGATCCGGAAGCCAAGCCGCCGAAAGATTTCACCGCCATCGTCGCCCAGCAACTGCTGGTGCACCAGAAGGCCATGATCGACCAGTTGCTGGGCAAACCGCTGACTGCCAAGGCCATGGGCCCGTACTCGGTGCCGGTGCGCGAATCGGAGCAGATGCGCTGCTGGGGACGATCCAACGACCGCGATTCATTCTCGGTCGAGGTCACCAATTGCCAGATGGAGTCCTCGCTGTTCGTTTCGGGCTCGCTGCAAACCGGCCAGGTGCAGATCCAGCACCAGTACATGAAGAGCACCGGCCTGGATGAAGTGCGCTTCGCTGTCCTGTCCAGCAACTCGTTCAAGAACGAGAACTTCGGCAGCCACAAGGACAAGCGCCTGACCGGCCCGATGTGCACCCGAACAATTCGTCAAGAACAGCACCTTGCCGATGCGCGCCGTGATGTGCGTGCGCGCCTACCGCAAGTTCGACGGCCTGTACGACTTCGCCCTGCTGACCTCCAGCACCGACGAAGGCAAGATGAACCTGCAAAGCCGCCTCGATGCACGCGGCGTATCGTATGAAAACGGCCTGCGTGCCTCGCGTGCCTTCCTCGAATCGCTGGCGCGCGGGGGCAAGAAATGAACGGCCCGTTCTTCATCGAGACCCTGGCGCGCAATGGCGATGTGCTGCACCGCCACCGCGTCGACAAGCTGCCGCTCACCATCGGCCGCGGCTACAACAACGATTTCATCCTCGACGATGCGCATACCGCGGCTACCCACGCCGTAGTGGAACTGGCTGAAGATGGCGCGCTGGTGATGCGCGACCTGGGCAGCCAGAACGGCATCGTCGTGCACGGCAAACGCCTGGCCTCGGTGCCGATCAACGGCACCACCGTGGTTCGCCTCGGCCACACCCGCCTGCGCGTGCGCGACGCGGCCTTCCCGGTGGAAGCCGAAGTCACCGACACTACCATGCACGCGTGGGAAGGCGGCGTACCAGCCCTGGCAGGCATGGCCTTGATCGCGCTGTTCGTCGGGGTCACCGAAGCGCTGTCCGATACCGGCGCCTTCCAGGCCATCCGCTACTTGCTGGTGATTGTCACCGGGATTGGCGCCGGCATGGTGTGGAGCGGCGTCTGGGCATTGGCCAATCGCCTGTTCGGCGGCCATGCACGCCTGGGGCGCCACCTGTTCATCCTCGGCAGCGGCCTGGTGGCAATCGGAGCATGGAAGGCCCTGAGCAGCGTGCTGGCCTATGCCTGGTCAGCCGAGGCGTTCACACGCTATGGCAACCACGTGGTGATGCTGATCCTGGTGGCGATGATCTATCACCACCTGCGCACCGTCAAACCACTCAAGCCGCGTGCCTTCATTTCTTCCTGCGCGGTGTTCCTGGCCTTGGGCTCGGGCCTGATCCTGATGCGCAATCATGAGAATGCCGGCCGCCTGCGCGATGAACTGTACATGTCGGTGATCTTGCCGCCGGAAGTGCGCCGCAGCCAGGACCACAGCGTGGATGAATTCATGGGCGATGCGGCCAAGCTGAAAGCGGCGGCCGACGAAGCGCGCAAGTCCTCGAAGCTCAAGAAAGACGACGAGGACGACGACGAGTAATCAGCTCGCGTAAGGCGCGCCGCGCAGTTCGACGGTGTTGCCTTCAGGGTCGTTGACGTAGATCGACGGCCCCTCGCCCTCCGCGCCATAGCGCGACTCGGACGGACCGTTCGCCACGTCGTGTGCACTTAAATGGGCGCGCATCGCTGCTTCGTCAAACGGCTCCACGCGGAAACAGAAATGGTCGACATTGCGGCCTTCCTTGCCCGGCGCGGCGCCGCCCATCTTGCCCAGCTTCTTGTCGATCGGCACCAGGTCCACCAGCGAACTGCCGGCGCGCAGCTGGATCAGTCCGATTTCGTCCTGGCGGCGCTCGATGGTGCACCCAAGTACCTCGGTGTAGAAGCGGATCATGCGGTCGGCATCGACGACGCGCAATACGATATGGTCAATCTCGCGGATCTTGATCAACGTAAGTCTCCTTGGGTTTATGCATCTGGAATCGGATTGCTGCCTGAGACGGGCACGTAACGCCCGCCACGCAGTTCGAATTTCATCGCCTGGTCGATACGCTGTGCCGGCGCATTGCCTTGCTTGCCCGCCTTGCTCATGGCACCGGTGAAGCGCAGCGTCAGTGCGCCTGGGCCAGTGATGTCCCAATGGCCTTCGATGGCATAACATTGGCCCGGCGGTACTTTATCATCGGCGTACGCCGGATCAGCCGGGGGCAAGCCCTGCGCCACGCCGGCCAACCGGTCGACGCAATCGGGGCGAGAGTAAACATTGCCGCCCTTGATCTTCTGCAGCACCAGCGGCTTCGGTTTAACGCCGTCGGCGCCGATTGCATACAGCGCGAAGACGTCCACACATCGCCCTTGCCAGCAGCTTCCCCAAGTGACTTGAAGCACCTGCGCCATCGCCGGCGATGGCGCCAATGCCATCTGCGCCCGTCCTTCAAAACCCTGCAGGTCAAACGGCTCCTGTCGCTTGGCGGTCGTCCATCCATCCTTGCCGGGCTTGAAGGTATAGGCGGCAAGGCCCACCGGCGTACCGTGCGCCACTTGCGGCTCACCGCCATCACCGGCCGGCATCAGGGTTGCCAGCAGCACGATGCGGTCCGGAGCAACGCGCACCGCTTGGCGCGGCAGCACGATCACATTACGCTTCTTGCCCTGCTTTGCATTCCAGCTGCGCGTTACGGCGCTGGTCGGGATTGACTGCACGCGGCCGCCCTCCTCATCCTTCCACTTCGGAAAAGCGATTTGCAGCAACTCGTCAGGCTGCGGATCGGCCGCCTGCGCCAAAGCCAGCGCAGGCATCGCCAGCAAAGCGGCAAAAGCAAGCTTCATCGAAGTTCTCCTAAATCCGCAAGCGGCGGCGGTCATTGAGGAAGGTCTCCAACTGCGCCGGCGACAGCACCTTGACCGGATCGCCATGGAAGACATACAGGTACGGCTCACCGCCCAGGCGGTCAGTCATCTTCGCCAGTACAAGGAAGCAAGTACCAAGCGGATAGACGGCCGTATCGCGCAATTGCCGCGAACACTCCACCCGCATCTCCGGGCTGAACGCCTGCCCATTTACCGGCCGCACCACTACCCGGCCATATTCCTCGACCGACTCCACCGCCACGTCGCGGTAATCAAAAGTATCCCTTGTCATCCCGCGATCTTACCTGATCCATCTCAACACCGCCCAGCGCTATGCGCCTTCACCCAGCGCAAACGGTTTTCCACGCGCCCAGCGGTTGGATGAAAGTGAGAATGTCAGCGCGCGGACCTGGTGGTACCAGCCGGCGGGAACGTACAGCATGTCGCCCGGTTGCACGATCACCTCGACCAGCGTGGCTTGACGCGCCAGTGGATAGCGATCGAAGTCCGGCGCTTCGGGGTCGAATGGGCTGCCGAACAGGACCGGATTCGCTTCGCGGGTGTAAAGGAATTCGTCGTGGTGCGGCGGCGCCAGGAAGATGCGCTTGGTGCCCCACACTTGCGCGAAGATGTTGTCGTCGAAGTCGCAGTGCAGCGGCGTGACGGTTCCTGCGGGGCCGATCCAGAAGCGCGGCGGCCCCATCTTTTCGAAATATGTCGGCCAGTGGCACAGGCTGTTCAACTCGCGCAGCTCCAGGTTGCCCAGGTATGGCGGCAAGCCTTCGGTCGCATCGGCAATGTCGAGGTATTCGCGCATGGTCGTGTCCAACATCGCACGGTCAGGCGCGAAGGCGGTGCCGATGTAGTCGCCAACCCGGGCGCGTACATGCACATCGCCGAAACGCTCGCGCAGTACTTCCGGACCGAGTGCGCAGATCGGCCAGCGCGCGACGGCACCAGGAATCAGGAATGGCAATCCCTCGCGCGCACGGGCGCGGAATGCTGTTGCGCTCATAGCTCGGACACGCGGCACCGCATCGATGGCCGGCAAAGCGCGGGCCGCAATGCGGATTGCTTCGCGCATTTCCTGCATCGACGAAACGCCGCGCACCGCTGCATCGCGCCGCTCGCGTGCTTCGGCTTTGGCGGCTTGCGCCGACTCTTCGGCCGGGACGCTGCGCGAGGCTTCAAGCGGCGGCAGGCGTGACGTCATGGCCTCAAGCCCCCTGGCGCAGCACCAGCAGCGCCACAGCTTCGGCGTTGATGCCTTCCTCGCGGCCGAGATAGCCTAACTTCTCATTGGTCTTGGCCTTGACGTTCACGTGGCCGACCGGCACCCCCAGGTCAGCGGCGATGTTGGCCGCCATGGTGGCGATATGCGGCGCCATCTTCGGGCGCTGCGCGATGATGGTGCAATCCACATTGCCGATATCGTAGCCGGTGGCGCGCACACGCTTGGCTGCCTCGCGCAGCAGCACGCGCGAATCGGCACCGCGGAATTCTTCGGCGGTATCCGGGAAATGTTTGCCGATATCGCCAAGCGCCGCCGCACCGAGGATGGCGTCGGTGATCGCGTGCAGCAGCGCGTCGGCATCCGAGTGTCCGAGCAAGCCGCGTTCGTGCGGGATCTCGACCCCGCCGAGTATCAGCTTGCGGCCCTCAACCAGGCGGTGCGAGTCATAGCCCTGGCCAATACGGAATGGGAGTTGCGTCATTTTGAATCCTGTCCTAAATACATTTCTGCGATCGCGATATCGCTCGGCAGCGTCACCTTCATATTGCGCGGGTGGCCTTCCACCAGCTTGGGCGAGAAGCCCAGCATCTCGACCGCGCTGGCATCATCGGTAATCGCGTTCGGATCCGGCGCCAGCGCCAGCGCCCGCAGCAGCAGCGCGTACGAAAACATCTGCGGCGTCTGTGCCAGCCACAGGCCATCGCGCGGCGTGGTCTGCACTGCGCCGGTACGCGTGGACTTTACAGTGTCCACCACCGGCAGTGCTAGCAGTCCGCCGCCTTCATGTTCACCCACTGCTGCGATCAGCTTGGCGATCAGGGCCGGTGTCAGGCCGGGGCGCGCCGCATCGTGCACCAGCACCAGGTCGTCATCGCCCACAGCGGCGCGGATGGCGCGCAGGCCGTTCAGGATCGACTCCATGCGCGTGGCGCCGCCGCAGCGCAAGACAGTCACGCCGAGTTCGGGCGTGATGGAATCAATGTAGCCGTCGCCGGCGCTCACCACCACATAGGTGTGGGCGATCAGTGCGCTGTGGCGGAATGCGTCCAGCGTGTGCTGCAGCATCGGCACGCCGTTAATCGGCAGATACTGCTTGGGACTGGAGGCTGCCATGCGCGCGCCAACGCCGGCTGCGGGAATCAGTGCGAAGTATCGCTTCATTTTTTGTTACGTGACTTCCTTAAAATTGTTTGTATCTCGCCGTTGCACGCCTTGCTCAAGCGGGCATATTCAGCCGGCGAGTCGATCAATGCCTGCTGCACTTCCACCTTGGCCATTTCGGCCTTGATATAGGGCAGCCAGCCGCTATCGATTTCGTGCGCCAGCGCCGAGCGCGCGGTGCCGGCCGGCGCGTACAGCGGCTTGGCCTCGAAACGCCGCGCAAGTGCCGTGCGCACGACCTCCTCAACCTTGACCAGATGGTCCATATAGGCGTTCATGTGGCGCAGTTCGTGCGTCAGGATTTCGGCATAGCCGCAAGTGCCGGGCGGGAACTCGTTGCCGACGTAGATGCGTACTGGCGCGTACGTCAGCTGCACCTTGATCTGCGGCGCCACGCATTCATAGCCGCTGGCCGGATCCATGAGCATCGGGCCGTCAAGGCCGATCTGCACGCGCGACTCGGTGCGGGTCAGGCCCAGCACATAACCGGTGGCCGGCATCTTTTCGGTGCGCATGGCGGAGAGCTGCCTGTACGAGAGCTGCGTATTGACCGTGTAGCCGTTCTGGCGCGCCGACAATACCGAGACTGTCTTGCTGATCGTGTCCTCGCAGCGGATCTGGAATGGCGTACGGTGTACCTGCGCCGCCTGCACCTGGTTTGCCGCAAGGGCCCCAACCAACAGCAGGCTGCACGCGGCATTCATCGCCTCAGTCCAGCTTCCAGGCGCCTGCGCGCAGCTTGTCGAGCCAGAAGGCGCCGATCACGGTCTTGACGTCAGTGATCTTGCCGCTGCGGACCCAGTCCAGCATTTCGTCGACGCTGACGGTGATGGTTTCGATGAACTCGCCGTCGTCCAGCTTAACTTCGCCTGCGGTCAGGCCGCGCGCCAGGAAGATGTCCAGGTGCTCGTCCGAATAAGCGATGGCATTGTGGATGGTGCTGACGAATTGCCAGTCGGTGGCGGTGTAGCCGGTCTCTTCTTCCAGCTCGCGCATGGCGCAGGCCAGCGGATCCTCGCCCGGGTCGATCTTGCCGGCCGGGAGTTCGATGAAGACGCGGTCGTTCGGGTAGCGGTATTGCCGCTCCAGCAGCACCTTGCCGTTGTCCAGCACGGGGATGATCACTACGGCGCCGGGGTGGCGGATGTATTCGCGCTTGGTGTGCTTGCCGTCGGGCAGGCTGACCGTGTCGCGGTGGACTTTGAGGAAGCCGCCGTCGTAGGCGATGCTGCCGTCTATTTTGGTTTCTTTGAGGTGTTTGTCCATGGTTGCTTTCTAAAACCGGTAAACCAGGGTCTGACCCGCAGGGTCAGACCCTCAACGGTTTTACGGCTTAGGGGTGGTTTAGGGCTTTTGACTTATTGAGAAGATCAAAGCCGCACAACCCTACCCTTGCCGGTTTTATCAGTGGTGTTTCCGCAGGTAGCGTACCACGAAGCCAGGAAAAGCAAACACCAGGAAAGCGAAAGCCGCGACCCAGTAGAACTCCCAGTTCTGCGGAAACGCGGTGCCGATGCGGGATTCGAGCGCGATGCCGATGCCGCCGACGACGACATACAGCACTGCCAGTTCCGCCAGCCGCACCAGGAATGGCTTGCGCGCGGCTTTCAGCGGAACCAGGGCAAATACCTTATCGTTCAGAAAAGGCAGGTTGGCGGCCACCACTGCAAGCAGGATGACCAGCCAGGATGATGCATTGACGTCCATCTATCAGGAAGCCAGGGTTTTCTGCATGGCCGCCATGCACGCGTTCAGCAGCGGGCCTGGAATCATGCCCAGCACCACGACGGCCAGGCCGTTCAGTGCCAGCACAATGCCCTTGTCGCTGCTGACGGACAGCGGGGTGCTGTCGGCCGGCTCGTCAAACCACATCACTTTCACCAGGCGGATGTAGTAGAACGCGCCCACCAGCGAGAACATCACGGCGAACACGGTCAGCCACACGGCGCCGGTCGCCAGCACCGATTGCAGCACGGCGAACTTGGCGGCGAAGCCCATCATCGGAGGCACGCCGGCCAGCGAGAACATCAGCACGGACATCAGCAGCGCGTAGGCCGGGCTGCGTTTGGACAGGCCTTTGAAGTCGTCGATTTCTTCCGCTTCGAAGCCCTGGCGCGCCAGTACCATGATCAGGCCGAACGAACCGACGGTGGTCAGCACATAGGTGATCGAGTAGTACATGGCAGCCGAGTAGGCCGCGGCAGCGTTGGCGCTATCGTGGCCGCCAACCACGCCAGCCATCAGGCCCAGCAGCACGAAGCCCATTTGCGCGATGGTGGAGTAAGCCAGCATGCGCTTCAGGTTGGTCTGTGCAATCGCGGTCAGGTTACCGATCGCGAGCGACAGCACGGCCAGGATCATCAGCATCTGCTGCCAGTCGAATGCCATTGGCAGCATGCCTTCCACCAGCAGGCGCACGCAGATAGCGAAGGTCGCCAGCTTCGGTGCACCGCCCAGCAGCAGGGTCACGCCGGTTGGCGCGCCCTGGTAGACGTCAGGTACCCACATATGGAACGGCACGGCGCCCAGTTTGAAGGCCAGGCCAGCCACCACGAACACCAGGCCAAAGACCAGGATCGACTTGTCGACGGTGCCGGAGCCGATGGCGGTCGCCACGCGGGAAATATCCAGCGTGCCGGTCGCACCGTACAGCATGGACATGCCATACAGCAGGAAGCCGGACGCCAGCGCGCCCAGGATGAAGTACTTCATCGCAGCTTCGGTCGCGCGGGCATCGTCGCGGCGCAGGGCCACCAGGGCGTACAGCGACAGCGACATCAGTTCCAGGCCCAGGTAAATGGTCAGGAAGTTGTTGGCCGAGATCATCACCATCTGGCCCAGCAGGGAGAACAGCGCCAGGACGTAGAACTCGCCGCCCAGGTTGCCGCCCAACATGCCGCGGTCGGTGGAGTACTGGCGCGCATACACCAGCGTCATCGCCATGGTCAGGTAGGAGAACAGTTTCAGCAGGTTGCCCATCGGGTCGCTGATGAACATGTTCGAGAACGCATACACCGTGCTGCCGGACGTGTAGTCGGCAAAGCTGAAGAAGGCGGCGCCCACCAGGGCGGCCAGCGTCAGCATGTAGGTGATCGCACGTTTGCTCTGGTCCAGGAACATGTCGATCAGCAGGATCGCCGAAGCGGCGATCAGCAGAAAGACTTCTGCGTAGAGCGGGATCAGGTTAGTGGTATTCATGAAAACTTGGTCCTATTTGCAATCAAGGGGCCACGACGGCTGGCAGCTTGCTTTGAGCGGCATGCGCCAGCAGGTCAGCCACGGAAACCTGCATCACGTCCGTGAATGGCGCTGGGTACAGGCCCATCACCAGCACAGCGATCGCCAGGATGCCCAGCATCAGGAACTCGCGGTTGTTAACATCAGTCAGTTCTTCCACGTGCGGGTTGGTGATAGCGCCGAAGATCACGCGCTTGGCCATCCACAGCGAGTAAGCCGCGCCGAAGATCAGGGCGGTGGCCGCCAGGATGCCGGTCACGAAGTTGAACTGCACGGCGCCCAGGATCACCATGAACTCGCCGACGAAGCCGGAAGTGGCCGGCAGGCCGCAGTTGGCCATGGAGAACAGGATGAACAGTGCTGCGAACTTAGGCATCTTGTTCACGACACCACCGTAGTCGGCGATCTGGCGCGAATGCATGCGGTCGTACAGCACGCCGAATGGCATCAGGAACATTGCGCCGGAGATGAAGCCGTGCGACACCATCTGCACGATACCGCCCTGCACTGCCATGTCGTTGAACATGAAGAAGCCCAGGGTCACGAAGCCCATGTGCGCGATGGACGAATACGCCACCAGTTTCTTCATGTCTTTCTGCACCAGGGCCACCAGACCGATGTAGATCACGGCGATCAGGGACAGCACGATGACGAACGGCGCCATCTTGTGCGAAGCGTCAGGCACGATCGGCAGCGAGAATCGCAGGAAGCCGTAAGCACCCAGTTTCAGCATGATCGCGGCCAGCACGGCGGAACCGCCGGTCGGCGCTTCCACGTGGACGTCCGGCAGCCAGGTGTGGACCGGGAACATCGGCACCTTCACGGCAAACGCCATGAAGAAGGCGA
>NZ_JBNZFX010000007.1:0-78413 GCF_050709955.1 Massilia eburnea | reverse complement strand
GAACCGCCCCGGCCGCCCGCGCGAGCAGATCGGCGCCGACGTCGAATCCGGCCTGGCCGAAGTAGAGGCATACGGCCAGATGGTGCTGGCCAATCCGGACTTCATCACCCGCCTCAAGACCAACGCCCCGATCAACCTCGCAGACCGCAACACCTTCTTCGGCGGCAGCGCGGCAGGCTACACCGATTATCCAACCCTTACGCCATGAGTTAACTATAAGTTACTAAATTTGAGTAACTTTTGATTATTTTGGGCCTGTTGGGGAGATTTTAACTAGATTAATTCTCTCCAATTGTCACTAAAACACATCTTAGTGCCTTAAAACTATCACCAAATAATAAATATATATAAGCGAAACATCTCGTTACGAGTGATACACAGCTATACTTCTGGGCTGAAAAAAATACCCAAGAGAAATAAATGTTGTGAAAAAGAATAGGATTGGCCGCGCAATTTGCGTTCGGCCTTGGCGCAGCTTTGCCTGCGTTGGCGCAGGTCGATCCTGCATTGGCAAACCAGGAACTACAACGCCAGGAGCAGCGGGAGCGCGAACGCGCGCGCCAGGATGAGGCCAAGCCCGACGTTCGCCTGCAGCGCGAGGTCAGGTCCGCCCAGCCACTTTGGCCGGAAAACGAGTCACCGTGCTTCCCGATCCGCCGTGTCTTCCTGGAAGGCGAACCTGGCCGGCGAATTCCAGTGGGCGCTGAAAGCCGCCGACGGTGCGCTAGGCCGTTGCCTTGGCAGCGCCCGGCATCAATGTCCTCGTCGGGGAAGTCCAGAACGCGCTGGTGGCCCAAGGCTATGTTACCGCCCGCGTGCTGGCGGCCCCGCAGGATTTACTTACCGGCGAACTGCACCTGAAACTGGTACCGGGCCGCATTCGCGCACTGCGCTATCCGGAACAGAAGCCAGCGTTCGACAACGCACTGCCGCTTGCCGCTGGCGAGTTACTGAACCTGCGCGATATCGAGCAAGGGCTGGAGAACCTCAAACGCGTCCCCGGCGCGCAAGCGGATATCGAAATCGTGCCTGGCGAGCAGCCCGGCGAAAGCGACCTGCAAGTGAAATGGAAGGGCGGGCCGCGCCTATCGATTCAGCGCTTCGGTTGACGACAGTGGCAGCCGTTCGACCGGCACCTACCAGGGCGGACTCACGCTTTCGGTCGACAATCCCTTTGGATTGCAAGACCTGTTCTACCTGACCATCAACCGCAATGTGCCGGGCGACAGCCCTGGCGGCGAATATAGGCACCAGCGGCTATGCCCTGCATTACTCGGTGCCGTTCGATTACTGGCTGCTTTCGCTGCAACTGAACGACTATCGCTACCGCCAGACCCGTGGGCCGGCGCCTTCCACGACTACATTTATCGCGGCACCAGCAACACCGCCGAACTGAAGCTCTCGCGCCCTGGTCTATCGCGACGCCACGCGCAAGACCACGCTGTCGCTGCGAACCTACCAGCGCGGCAGCCGCAACTACATCGATGACATGGAAGTGGAAGTCCAGCGCCGCCGCATGGCCGGCTTCGTGGCAGGCGTCGCACACAAGGAATTCATCGGCCCCGCCACCCTGGACAGCAACCTGACCTGGAAGCTGGGCACAAGCTCATATGGCAGCCTGCCGGCGCAGGAAGAGGCCTTCGACGAAGGCACCGCCCGCCCCGCGCATCTTTAATGCCGATGTGACGCTGAACTGGCCCCTGACCAAATCACTGTCCTACCAGGCCGCTTGGCGCCGCCAGTGGAACCGCACACCAAGCTGATTCCACAGGACCGCTTTTCCATCGGCGGCCGTTACACCCGTACGCGGCTTCGACGGTGAAGCCAGCCTGTCGGCCGAACGCGGCTGGCTGCTGCGCAATGACCTGAGCTGGACCATCCCCGAGACCCGCCACCAGCTTTACTTCGCGCTGGACCACGGCGCCGTCTCCGGCCCGTCCGCTGCGCTGCTGCGCGGCACCCCACCTGACCGGCGCCGCCCTTGGCTGGCGCGGCCAGTTTGGCGGCTTGAGTACCGACTTCTTTGCGGGCAAACCGGTGAGCAAACCGGACGCCTTCCGCACCGCCAGCGTTGCCACTGGCTTCAACCTGAATTACGAGTTCTGAGCATCATGAATAAACTTCGCTACCGTATCGTTTTCAACAAAGCACGTGGCATGCTGATGGCTGTGGGCGAGGACGCCCGCAGCTGCTGCAAAGGCGCCGGCCAGACTGGCGCGCTCGACTAGTTCGGCGCCTGCCCGTAATGGGACACCCTGCGCTGCGCCGACTGACCTTTCCTGTTCGGAGCGGCCTTTGGCGGTTTCCTTTGGGCCAGCCACGTGCAGGCGCAGATCATCGCCGATCCTAAAGCGCCAAGCCAGAACCAGGCCATCGTGCTGAAGGCGGCTAACGGTGTGCCGCAGGTGAACGTGCGTGAGCCAAGTGCCGCCGGCGTTTCGCGCAACGTCTATTCGCAATTCGACGTGGCCAAGGGCGGTGCAATCCTGAACAACTCGCGCTCGAACGTGCAGACGGAACTGGGCGGTTGGGTTGAAGCCAATCCTTGGCTGAAAGCGGGCGCCGCGAAGGTGATCCTGAACGAGGTCAACTCCAACAACCCGAGCGCACTGCGCGGCTATATCGAAGTGGCGGGCCAGAAGGCGGAAGTAGTGATCGCCAACCCGTCCGGCATTTCCGTGGACGGCGGCGGCTTTATCAACGTGAGCCGCGCAACGCTGACCACCGGATCGCCGTTCATGACGGACGGCCGTCTGGCTGGCTATGACGTGCAACGCGGCCAGATCGTGCTCGATGGTGCTGGCTTGGATGCGAGCAAGACCGAGTACACGGCGTTGATCAGCCGTTCGCTGGTGCTGAATGCATCCCTGTGGGCGCAGCGCCTGAACGTGGTCACCGGGCGTCAACAAGGTTGCGGAGGGCGAGTCGCCAACCGTGACGGAGGTTGGCCAGTCAACCGATTGCTGCGCCGCAGTTCGCGATCGACGCTTCGCGCCTGGGCGGCATGTATGCCAACCAGATTTTCCTGGTCGGCACTGAAGCCGGTGTCGGCGTACGCAACGCCGGCGAGATCGGCGCGGCGGCGGGCCAACTGGTCGTCACTTCCGAAGGGCGCCTTGAGAATACCGGCACGCTGGCCGCATCGAAGGGCATGCAGGTAAATGCGCGGGAAGCGGTCGAGAACAAGGGCAAGATGCAGGCGGGCGAAGACCTGGCGCTCAAGTCGGCTTCCGTGACCAACACCGGCAGTGTGTACGCTGGCGGGCAACTGGTTGCCGCAGTGACTGGCGATGTCGACAACCGTAGCGGCAGCATCGAGGCACGCCGTGTCGAGCTGAGTAGCGCGAGCGGCACCCTGCTGAACGGCAGGCGGCAAGATTGTGCAGGGCGGTTCGTTCCGCGCTTGAATGTGAACATTGGCAGCACCAATAACTCGGATGGCGTGTTGGGCCAGGCAGCAGCCAGCACCACGGACGGCACCGGCGGCAGCACTGGCACCGGTACTGGCGAAGGGACCTCCAGCGGCGGCGCCGACGCAGGCACGGGCGGCACGACAGGCTCCGGCAGCACCGGCGGCAATGGAACCGGCACCGGAACAAACTCCGGTGGCACCCCGGTTCCGTCCCTGCCAGCGGGGCGAACTCAAATTCGCCGCCATGGACAACCAGCACGGCCTGGTCACCGCTACTGGCGGCATCAACCTGGACACCACCCGCGCTGACCAACCAACGCGGCCAGGTCAACCTGCGCACGCTGAAAGTGAACGGGCGGCGCCCTGGATAACAGCCAGGGCCAGATCGGCGTGCAACAAGACGCAACCCTGGCGCTCTCGAGCCTGAACAACCAGGCCGGCCGCCTGCTCACAGGTGGCGCCTTCAACGCCACCCCTCGGCGATTTCGACAACAACAACGGACTGCTGCAAGCGAGCAAACTCTCCATCGACGTCGCCCGCTACCTGAACAACGACAGCGGCACCATGCTTCACTTGGGCACCAGCGATGCCGCTATCAACGTCGGCGGCAAGTTCCTGCAAGCCAGCGGCAAGCTGGAAACCGCAGCAAACCTGACCCTGCGCGCCGGTGAAATCTCCGGCACCGCCAGCAAATTGAACGTCGGCGGCAATCTCACCCTGAATAGCGGCACCACCGCCACTGAACAGGGCGACTGGCGCATCGGCGGCAACGCACGCCTGGAAACCGGCGCACTGGACCAACACCTCCGGCGCCCATCGCCGCCCGCTGGCGACCTGTCGCTGAAGGCCGACGCGTTGAACAACCTGCACGGCCAGCTCTCGACCGGCGGCCAGGCAGCCATGCAAATTGCGGACGACGTGGACCAACACGTCGGGCGTAATCCAGGCAAACAAAGGCCTGAACCTGCAAACCGGCGGCGCGTTGCGCAACCAGGACGGCTCCATCGAAACGCTCGGCAGCCAAAGCAGCCTTGTTGTGCAAGCCTCTGCAATCGACAATGGCACCGGCCGCATCGTCAACACCGGTAGCGGCCCACTCGCGTTGAAGGCCGCAACCATCAGCAACACCGGCAGCATCGGCAGCAATGGCGCTATGAACATCGATGCCGCCACGCTGACCAACGCTGCCCAAGGCCGCATCACTGCCACCAGCGACGTGAACATGAACGTCAGCTCCCTGCTGAAAAACGAGGGCAGCATCAGCAACGGCGGCAGCTTCACCATGTCGCAGGACCAGTCCGCCCTGGTGAACTCCGGCGAAATCCTGTCGAAAGGCCCACTGAAGATCGAGAACAGCTCGATCGACAACCGCGACGGCACGATCGCCACTGCTGAAGGCAGCACCAGCCGCATTGACATCACCTCCGGCTCCCTGAAAAACGACGCAGGCACAATCCGCGCCGATGGCAGCGCATCCGCGCACATCGCCGGCGACGCAAGCAATGCAGCCGGCTACCTCGGCTCCGGCAATACACTGGACCTGCGCGCCGGCACCGGCATCAACAATGACAGCGGCCGCATTGAAAGCAGCGGCGACCTGTCCCTGGCCGGCGACTCCCTGACCAACCGGGCAGGCAGCATAGTTTCCGCCGGTACCGGCCAATCCTCGCTCTCTATCAACCGCTACATTGCCAACAATGGCCTGATCGGCAGCAACGGCGGCCTGACCGTCAGCGCAGACAGCCTGACCAATGGCACCGGCGGGCATTGTCACCGCCATGTCCGACCTGGACTTGAAGGTGCGTACTGACCTGAACAACCTCGATGGCCAGATCAGCCACACAGGGTAAACTGAATTTTGACCAGCAGGGTGCCCTCCCTGCGCAACAGCGGCGCTATCTCCTCAAAAGGTTCCGCGAACTTGAGCGCGCGCGAGATCGACAACCGCGACGGACAGATCATCACCGCCAGCGGTTCCAGCATCTCGGCCCATGTTGGCAAATTGGATAACCGCAGCGGTATTGTGAGTTCCGGCGCTGATGCAACTCTTACCGTCGCAGGTGCCATCGACAACAGCAGCGGTGAAATCCAGGCCGCGCATGCGCTGCGCTTGGGACGCGGGCGGTGCGGTCACCAACACCGGCGGGCCTGGTCCAGGCGACCAGCGCAGGCAGCACGCTGCACTTGAACGCAGGTTCGATCGACAACACGACCGGCCGAATCGTCAACGTCGGCGCCGGCAATACCAGCGTCGCCGCGACCGGCCACATTGAAAGCAGCGGGCAGATCGCCGGCAACGGCAACGTGAGCCTGTCCGCCGATAGCCTGCGCAACCAGGCGCAAGGCACCGTCAGCGCCGGCGGCGACATGTCGCTCGCCGTGCGTGCCTCGCTCGACAACGCCGGCACCGTTAGCAGCGCTGGCGCCTTGCAGTCGAACCAGACCGGCCTTTCCTTGCGCAACAGCGGCACCGTGGTTGCCGCAGGCGCCATCGACCTGACCGCAGCAAGCGTCAATAACGATGGAGGCAAGCTCGCCACGACGCAGGGCTCGAATGCCAGCGTTCTCCTCAACGCCCAAAGTGTCAGCAACCAGGGCGGCACGATCATGTCCGACAATAAAGCGGACTTGCATGTCACTGGCGACTTAGACAACCGAGGCGGCCTGTTACAAGCACGCACAGACCTTGATCTGCAATCCGGCGGCACCGTGAAGAACGACGGCGGCAATATCGAAGCTGTTTCCCCGCCACCAGCACCTTGCGCCTGAAAGCGGGCGAACTGGGCCAACGGCACCGGGCCGTATCGTCAACGTTGGCAATGGTGCGACTACGCTGGACGCCGACCATGGCATCACGACCAACGGCACAATCGCTGGTAACGGCGCGCTGCAAATCTCCGCCGCCACGCTTGAAAACCAGGCTAACGGCACAATCGCGTCCGCACAAGGCATGACCGCCACGGTGACCGGTTCGCTGGCCAATGCCGGTACGATCAACAGCGGCGGCAAGCTGGCAAGTCAACGCCAACGGCGCTACGGCCAGCAATAGCAAGGTGATCGTCTCGCAAGGCGAGATGACACTGCACGCCGGAGACTTCAACAACGATGGCGGCCAGCTCGCCACCGCCAAAGGCTCCGGCGCGGTACTGGCAATCGACGCCGCCTCGATCAGCAACCGCAGCGGCGTGATCATGTCCGACGCAGCGGCAACGATCGACAGCGCCGGCAAGCTTGATAATACGCAGGGCACCGTTCAATCCGCCGGCTCGTTGGATGTTAGCGCCGCAGGTGCAATGAGCAACAACGGCGGCGTGGTGGAGGCACTGGCCCCCGAATGCCACGCTCGACCTGCACGCCGGCTCGCTGGCAAATGGCACCGGCCGCATCGTCAACGTCGGTACCAATGCCACCACCGTGAACGTCGACACCACGTTGGATAATGCTGGCCTGATCGCAGGCAATGGCAACCTTGCTATATCTGCAGCCGACCTGACCAACCGCACCGGCAGCAGCATCGCCGCATCCGGCGGAAAACTGGACATGACGGTTGGCCACGGTATGGACAACGCAGGCGCAATCAGCAGCCGTAGCACCTTCACGCTGAACGCAGGCGGCAAAGCCGTACGTAACAGCGGCCAGCTTGTCAGCGGTACCGATGCGAACTTCGCAACGGGCGCTTTTCAATAACGATGGTGGCCAATTGGTGACCGTCAAGGATGGCGGCGGCAACCTGCGCCTGGACTCTGACAGCATCAGCAATACCAGTGGGCGCCATCGTTTCCGACGGCAGCGCAAACATTACCTCGCGCGGCGCCTTGGGCAACCAGGGGGGCGTGATTGAATCGTCGGCACCGAACGGCACGCTCAGACATCGCAGCCAGCGACATCAACAACGGCACTGGCCGCATTGTCAATGTAGGCACGGGCGCCACCAACCTGACCGCAACTGGTGCAATAACCAACAGCGGCCAGATTGCCGGTAACGGCGCGCTCAAATGCGGTTGCGTCAACGCTGGACAACGCCAGCGCCGGCAGTATTTCCTCCGCCGGCAACCTGAATTTCGGCATGCGCCAATCCCTGAATAGCGCCGGCAAGATCAGCAGCGGCGGAACATTGACCTTCGAGCAGGCAGCCGCGCAGTTCAGCAATAGTGGCCAGATCGCTGCGGCCGGGAGCGATCAACGTACACGCCGCTACAATCAGCAACAATGGCGGTCAGATCGCAACTGCCATTGCTGGCGGCGCAAACATCACGCTGGACAGCGTAGGATCCCATGAGCAACCGCAGCGGCGCAATTGCAGCCGCAGGCAACACAAGCGTGGTGTCGGGCTCAAACTTCGACAACACCCCAAGGCCAGGTTCAGGCCGCAGGAAAACTGTCTGTCACCGCCGGCGGGGCGCTGACCAACAACAGCGGCGCGCTGGAAGCACTGGGCGCAGGCTCCACGCTGGACGTGCAAGCCAACACGATCAGCAACCTGGCGGGCCTCATGGTCAACGCAGGCAATGCACGCACCAGCATCACGAGTGCGAGCACCATCATCAGCAGCGGCACCATTGCCGGCAACGGCGCGTTGGTACTGAACGCGCAGAGCTTGCAGAATCAGGCTGGCGGTGTGATCTCCGCCGCTACTACGCTCGACCTGGCCGTGCGCCAGCAGCTCGACAACCAGGGCGGCACCATCAGCAGCGGCGGCGCGCTGGCGTTCAATCAGGCAGCAGCCTCTTTTGCAAACAGCGGCCGCCTGGCATCCGGCGGCGAGATGAGCATCATCGCCTCCAGCATCGCCAACAATGGTGGCCAGCTTTACACGGTGAGCGGCACCGGCCGAGGAATCACCCTGCAGGCTGGCAGCCTGTCCAACCTCGGTGGCGCGGTTTCCGCCGACGGCCAACTGCTTGCAACGATTGGTGGCACTGTCGGCAACAACGGCGGCACCTTGCACGCTGGCGGCGACCTGACCCTGAATGCAGGCGGCGCATTGAATAACGGCAGCGGCACCATCGAAGCTGCCGGTGCGGCCTCCAGGCTGACGGCCAACGCGCAATCGGTTAGCAGCAGTGGCCGCATCGTCAACGCTGGCAGTGGCAACACCAGCGTCACGAGCGCTAGCAGCATCACAAACAGCGGCAGCATCGCCGGCAACGGTGCACTGGACCTGCACTCCAACACGCTGGATAACCAGGCCGGGGGCCAGCTCAGTTCCGGCGCAGCCATGCTGCTGGACGTGAATCAGCAACTGAATAACCAAGGCGCAATCGGAAGCAGTGGCACGTTGACCTTCGACGAGGCCGCAGCGTCCTTCACCAACAGCGGCCAAGTGGCGGCCAAGGGCAGGGCACTGATCAACTCGTCCTCCTTCACCAATGGCGGCCAGATCTCCACCGTGAGCGGCTTCGGGCGCTGAACTGGAAATAACGACGAACAGCTTCACCAACAGCGGTCAGCTCGTGGCAGACGGCAAGGCCACGCTCTCCATTGGTAGCACCGCAAACAACGTCGGCGGCATCGTTCAAGCCGGAACCGACCTGCAACTGACGTCCGGCAGCGCACTGTTTAATAATGGCGGCGTGAATCGAAGCGATTGGCGTCAGGCAGCAACCTGACCATCAACAGCGACTCCATCGACAACGGCACCGGCCGCATCGCCAACAAAGGCAGCGGCGCCACCAGGCTCCAGAGCCGAGGCGGGATCACGAACCACGGCACCATAGCCGGCATGGGCAGCTTGCTGCTGTCTGGCTCCACAATGTGGAATGGCGTCTCGGGCATCATTGCTTCCGGCCAGGGCATGGACTTGGCGATTACACAGCAGCTCACGAACCAAGGCAAAGTAAACAGCGGCGGCACGCTGACCTTCAACCAGGCCGGCTCAGGCTTCGTCAACAGCGGCCAGGTACTCTCCGGCGGCAACGCCTACATCTCGCGCGCAATACGTGAATAACGACGGCGGCAGCCTTGGCACTGCGGGCGGCTCCGGCGCCGACCTGACGCTGAACACCCCGCAATTGAGGCAACTCGGGGCGGCCGCATTGCCACCGATCGCGACCTGTTCCTCTCGGCCGGTACGGTCGGCGCACTGGGCGAAATCTTCGGGGGCCGCGACCTTGCGATGAGCATGAACGGCGACTTCGTTCAAGCTGCCGGTGTGCAGCAAGTCCACTCGAACCGCGATCTGAGCCTGACGGTTGCCGGAAACATCACCAACAACGGCACCCTCGGCGCAGAAGGAACACTGACCCTGAGCGGCAACCAGGTGACCAACCAGGCCGGCGCCGTGATCGAAGGAGGCGCAGTCGCCATCCGCGCGGCTGGCGACCTGGCCAACTCCGGTGAGATCAACGGCGAAAGTGCGCTCGACCTGGTCGCCGCCAACATCAGCAACACCGCCGGCATCGTCGGCGGTAACGTGGCTGTCCGCACCGGCAACCTCAATAACACTGGCGCCAACGCCTTGATCGGTTCCACTGGCAATATGGCGCTGGGTGTGGATGGAACGCTGAACAACCTCCAGGGCGGTACGCTGTACAGCGCCGCAAGCATGTTTATTGGCGCTACCAACGGCGGCTTGAGCGCGGCAGGTGAATAACGTTTCGTCCACCATTGAGGCGAGCGGCAATTTGGACTTGAATGCGGTCACGTTGCAGAATATTCGAGACAACGCATCGATTGTCCAGGGTCACCAGAACGGAAACGGTGAATATGGCGATGCCATCCTGGTATAAACCAGGTGGGAACCCCAACGGCTACGATCCTGGTTCCAGTAACTACACGCCATGGGAAGTTTATTTCGTTAACCCGGCAGACATTCTGCAATCGGAAAAACTTATCACGCCCGATGGCTATGAGATTACCCGAGCGGTGATACGAACCCATGCCAACGACTCAGCGTTCTTCAGTGCCCTCAGTGGTTACTTTGCCAAATGGGGTTCGCGTAGCCGCATCCCAACGAGCGATGGTGTAAGGGTCATTTATTATTACGAAAGCCGTACTGCGACCAATCCTGACCAAGGTGGCGCAGCGAAGGATGCGTATCAGCTGCCAGACAGTCGTCAGATTGACTGGAATACGCCGGAGTACAACTTCTCCAGTGCATATGGCAGCTGTAGCACCAACTGCCTCCGCATTGTGACCCAGCCGGCATATGATGATCCGGAACATACCATCCTGCGCCATACGGAAAGGCATACTGGAACACAGAATTCCGATCAACTCGAAGAAAAACGGGTGGCAAACCACACTATCGTCGAAGACCAGATCTCCCCGAGCGCTGGCAAAGCTGGCCAGATCCTCTCCGGCGGAAATATGCGCTTGACGGTCACCAATACACTGGACAACACCCTTAGCGAGATCAAGGCTCTTGGCACCTTGGACGTAGCCGGCAGGCCCGCCATTTCCAACGACGGGACCAAACTGATTCGGAGGCACAGCTTCAGCGGTACGTTCACGACATATACCGGCCGTTACACTGCTGCCTGGAGCAATCCGGATATCAATCAGGAGATTGGCGCGTTTAGCGGAACGATGTTGGGTGCGCAGGGTGTATTCATCAGCGCTCGCAGCTTCCGCAATGTGGACTATAGCGCTGGTACAGTAGGCAATTTCCGCGACTCGGTCAATGTGATTGGAAGCGGCGCAAATAGTGCTGCGAGCGCCGGTGCGCACGCCAGCGCTGGCGGCGGAAATGGTGGCGGCGCTGGCGGCAACGTGTCCGGCAGCGCAGCTGGCGCATATGCCAATCTGGCAAGTCGGCTTGGGTCCAGCGGAGCTGGCGCCAACCTTGGCAGCACAGGCCAAGCGGGTAACAGCGGCAATTCCAACCAACTGCTGGCTGGCAGCAAAGCATCCGGCAGCGGCGCCGGCAACAGCCTCGATACCGAAGGAGCTGCACAGTCGGGCGGCCCCGCACGCGAAGGCGCACTGCTTGGACGTGTATCGAACCAGGCCCGCAACAGTACGCTCGGCAACGTCAACACCGCAGCCAGCGATGCGCTGGGGCAGTCTGCTTCCGCTGTACGCGGCGAAAGCATCAGCGGCGTGAAGAAAATTTCTCCGGGCGGCCTGTTCCTGCGTAACCCGGACCCGAAAGGCGAGTACCTGTTCGAGACGCGTCCGCAATTCGCAAAACAGGACCAGTGGACCAGCAGCGACTACCTGCTGGACAAGCTGGCAGTCGATCACGCCACCACGCAGAAACGCCTCGGTGACGGCTTCTACGAACAACGCCTGGTGCGCGAACAGCTGTCCGAGCTGACCGGCCGTGCTCCAAGCGCCGGTCCTGGCGATGACGCGCTGTACAAGAAAATGCTGAACAACGCAGCCAGCGTCGCGCGGGAATTCGGCCTGCGTCCAGGCATTTCCCTGAGTCCCGAGCAAGTCAGCCACCTGACCAGCGATATCGTCTGGCTGGAGAGCCAGGCGGTGCAACTGCCGGACGGTTCCATCGAGACTGTGCTGGTACCGAAGGTCTACCTGGCTCACGTCAACGCGAACGCAGTCAAGCCAACCGGTGCCCTGGTCACCGGCGCAAGCGTGACGATCGACGTCAGCGAATCCGTCATGAACCAAGGCGGCGTGATCGATAGTGGCAACGGCCGCACGATCCTGCTGGCTGGCGAAGATATCATCAACCGCGGTGGCACCATCAAGGGCGGCGACATCGCCCTGCAAGCTGGCCGTGATATCAAGAACGAAACCCTGACCGTGGACAGCAAGGGGTCGTCCAAGGTGAACGGCGGCAGCTTTACCTCGCTCTCCAACCAGGCGACGATTAGCGCCACCAATGGCTTGATCATGGACACCGGTCGCAACCTGACTGACCTGGCAGGCACGATTAACGCAGGCGCCAGTGCTTCTATTTTCGCTGGAAACAACATCAGCTTTGACACGGTGAAAACCGGCAGCACTTACCAAGCGCTGATCGATGGCAATGCCGAGAATAATAGCGCCGTATACAACCAGCTCAGCCGAGTCAATGTGGGTGGAGACCTGCTGATGGCAGCTACCGGTAATCTGAACCTTACCGGCACCCAGGTTTCAATTGGCACCAAGGGTAGCGGCACAGGCACTCTGCTGGCCGGCGGCGCTGTGAACATCAACGCGGTGGTTGATGAAGTTAAGACTAGCCTGCAGGACGACAAGACCAGGAAGAACTGGGGTAAGGATATCCACGAGAACCAATCGGTCGTTGGAGCGCGTGTGGCGTCCACCGGGGACTTGCTGGTCAGCGCTGGTGTCAGCCAAAGCAGTGACCTGAACATCAAGGGCAGCGCGCTTGCCGCTGACGGCGCGCTGACGCTGAAGGCGAGCAAGGACCTGAATATCGGCAGCGTCGCCGAAACGCACTTGTCCGATATGGAGAATCACAGCAAATCGGGCAACAAGCTCAAAAAGAGCAGCAGCGACATCACCGATTACAACGTCACCACGCTGGCAATTGGCAGCAGCGTCAAAGGCGGCAACGTGGTTGCCACCAGCGGCGGCGACACCCTGATCAAGGGCAGCACCGTGCTGGCCGACAAAGACCTCAGCATCGATGCCAAAGGTGGCCTGAGCATCGTCAGCGCCGAGGAAACCAGCAAGACATCGAGCTCCAGGCAGGAGAAGAAATCCGGCTTCAGCGTCAGCTACTCGTCGGGCAATCTCAGTACTGGCTACGGAAAATCGAACATGTCCTCGCAAATCGCGCAGGAAACGGTGACCCAGCTGGCATCCAGCATCGGTGCCCTGGACGGCAGCGTCAAGCTGAAGTCCGGCGAAACGCTGCAAGTGGTCGCCTCTGACATCGCCGCTAAGGAAAACCTGACCCTGATCGGCAAGAACGTCGACCTGGCCGCAGCGCAGAACACCTCTGTTAGCCAGTTGAACAGCCAGAGCAAGTCCTCCGGCTTCGGCGTTGGCGTCACGGTCAACCCGTTGGCTGCCTTCAAGGATGCCTACAAGTCCAGCACCGAAAACTCCAAGTCCGGCAGCTTCATCGGCAAAGAATTCGCGAAAGCTGAAGGCGCGGCAGAAGGCACCATGGCTGCGCTCTCGGTCGTCAACGCGCAATTTAGCAACAAGAGCACAAACAGCACGCAAAACCACGCCACCA
This sequence comes from Massilia eburnea, assembly GCF_050709955.1. Lineage (GTDB taxonomy): Bacteria > Pseudomonadota > Gammaproteobacteria > Burkholderiales > Burkholderiaceae_D > Rugamonas > Rugamonas eburnea_A. Next base: position 64,904 of record NZ_JBNZFX010000007.1, on the reverse strand, counting down.
GTGAGGCACGTACCAGCACGCTCACTGCCGGCAAAGACCTGACCATCCTCGCCACCGACGGCTCGATCACCAGCCAGGGCACCCAGATCAGCGCCGAAGGTAATGCCCTGATCCTGGCTAAGGACAACATCAAGTTCGATGTTGCCCACAACACGGAAAGCCGGTCGCAAGACGCGAAGAAGTCGGGTTTCAGCATCGACACCCGTTCGACGCAAGTGATTGGTATGCTCCACAACAACGGCACCGGCAATGGCGACACCGATACGGTGACCGGAACCAAGCTGTCGGTCGGCGGCAGCACGACCATGGCCACGCAAACCGGCGACATCACGCTGACCGGTGCCAACGTGGTCTCGGAAGGCAACCTGTCGATCAACGCCGCGCGCGACTTGACCATCACCAGCGCCCAGGACACGCTCCACAACGCCAACCAGAGCAACAACAAAGCCATTGGCAAGGTGGTCATCTCCGACACCGAGCGCTTCTCCGGCTACCACAACGAAAAGCACAAGGACAACAGCGACCAGGTGACCCAGGTAGCATCGAACGTCTCCAGCCTGAAGGGCGACGTGAACCTGACAGCGGGCGACAAGTACATCCAAACCTCAAGCAATGTACTGGCCGGGAATGACGTCAACATCACCGCCAAAACGATCGACATCACGGCGCTGCAAAACACCGGCAGCCACCAGGAATCGAACAGCGACCTGAAGATCGGCACCTTCGCCCGCATCAGCTCACCGCTGATCGACCTGGTCAACAACGTGGAAGCAGCGCGCAAATCGGATGGCCGCCTGCAAGCGATGCAAGGCATGGCGGCAGCCGCCAACGGCTACCAGGCCGTCAGCGCAGCAAGCAGCGCATTGGGTGGCCCGGGCAGCGGAGTCCTGGTCAAGGGCGAGGCCGGCATCGGCTTCGCCAGCAGCAGCAACTCCAGCAATGCCAACGACAGCACCGCGCAAGGCAGCACCATCAACGGCGGCCGTAACGTCAACCTGACTGCCACCGGAGGCGACATCCACGCCACCGGCGCCGCGATTAATGCCGGCAAGACCCTGAGCCTGGACGCAGCGCAGAACATCGTGCTGGACGCCAGCCAGAGCACACTGCACAGCGATGGCAAGAACAAGAGCTCCGGTGTTGAAGCAGGTGTCGGCTTCCAGGTCGGCGCACAGACCGGCGTGTACGTCTACGCCTCTGCCAACGTAGGTAAGGGCCACAACAAGAACGACACCACGATTAACAACAACACCCAGCTCAACGCCGACACGATCAACATCACCAGCAAGGGCAACACCACGCTGAAAGGCGCAACAGCAACCGCCAACACGATCAATACGGACGTGGGCGGAAAACTGGCTATCGAAAGCCTGCAAGACACCAGCCAATTCGAAAGCGTGCAGACCAACACCGGCGTGCGCGTGCAGATCGCAATCGGCAACGCGTGGAGCGCCTCCGGCAACATCTCGCAGCAGAAAGGCAGCGGCAGCTACGCAGGTGTCGGCCAGCAATCGGGCTTGTTCGCAGGCGACGGCGGCTACCACGTGAAGGCCGACACCATCGACCTGAAAGGCGGCGCGATCGCCAGCACCAATGCGGCAACGTCCGAGCTGACGACCAACAAGCTGACCACGTCCGACATCGAGAACAAGATGAAGTACTCGGCCAGCAATGTCAGCATGGCAGGTAGCGTTGGCGGCGGCAGCGGTGCGGGCGATAAGGACGCCGAGGGCAACACTAAGCCAAAAGACCAGCAACAGAACTTCGGTACCGCCAAGAGTGGCAACGTCACCCCTGGCTTGCCGATGGTGGAGAAAGGCAGCGACAGCTCCACCACCTATGCCACGATCACCGACGGCAAGATCACCATTGGTGGTGTGACGACCAGTTCCGTCAAGGATCTGGGCATAAACAATGACGTGAGCAAGGCGAACACCGCGCTCGACAAGCTGCCTGACCTGCAGAAACTCCTGAAGGATCAGCAAGCCATGTCGGCCGCAGCCGGCACCGTTATTGCGACTGGCAAGCAGATTGCGGGCGACATCGCGGACGAGGCGGCGAAGGCGCAACAAGCAGCGCAGAAGACGCTGAATGATACAAAGAGTACCGCTGAGCAGAAGCTAGCTGCCTCGAAGGCAAGCGATGAAGCCCAGCAAACGTTGAAAGACTGGGGCCCTGGTGGCATTTTCAGTCGTGCGCTGGACGCTGGCGTCGGCATCTTGACTGGCAAGCTCGCAGGGCAGGGCGGCGGTCAAATTGCGGCCAATGCCATCGCACCGACGGTCGCCAAGACGGTAGGTGACATAGGTGCTTCGCTTTCCAAGGAAGCTTCAGACAAGGCTTATGAGTATCGAGACCTGGCTGACAAATTCACACGCGCTAACGACCCATTGGCTGCGGCTGAATATACATCGAAGGCAGACGAGGCAGCGGAGACTGCCTTGAAATGGGGCGAAAACGGCATCTATCGCGTTGGGTTACATGCAGCTACGCAAAGCATGCTAGGTAGCCTGTCAAATGGCCAAGCCGGCGCGGTGCAAAGTGCGGCAGGTGTTGTAGGCGGCAATCTAGGCCAGCAACTCGCCGCGGAATTGGGCGAAGCTGAAGCGCAAAAGCTTGGTCTGAAAGGGAAAGCGCGTGACGCGTTCGTCAACGCATTCCAAAGTACTGGTGCGGTCGTAGGAGGCATGGTCGCGGGTACTACTGCTGGAACAACTGTAAGCGGAAAAGCAGACTTTGGCGCCTTGATGGCAGCAGCGCAAGGTGGCCAGGCAGCGGGAACGGTCGATACCTATAATCGGCAGTTGCATCGGGACGAAACTGCAAAGCTTCAGCGGCTGCAAAAAGGCAGACCTGTTGATGCACAACAAAGGCTTGCTGATGCCGCTTGTGCGCTAGTGCATTGCGCCGCGCAACTGTCAGACTATGACCCGCGAAAAGACGCTGCAGAAAAGCAAGAAGCGCGAGGCCAGACATACCATCAAGAATTGTCTGAACTGAGAAGTGAAAGTCTTTTCAATTACGATGACTACAAAGATGGCTTAAGGGACGGGGCTGCAAGTTTGGCAATGGATGTCCGTTTGAGTCTGCAGGCGATGCGGTACGGCTTGGAACACATCAATCGTAAAGTGGGTGAGACGATCGTCTTGGTTGGTGTAAATGGACCATACGGAAACGTGCAGGCCCCGCCTGACCTGCCGGATGATTTCGGTGGGCCTAAAGGCAGCGGTGCCGTAGTCGGAGGCACGGTACTTCCGCCAGCTCCCATTTGCTTGCAGCCACCGTTCTGCACTCTTTCGCCAGCAATTGCGACACCCGGTGCCAGGATCTATGTGCCCAATAGTGTCTTATATTCTTCTGGACAGAAAGAGCCTGAAGCGGTGGTTAGTTCTGAACGTCAGGGTGGCACTAGCAACGCAGCTAAGGGGGGCAAGGCTCGACTAACGCCACTACTGGGGCTACAGGAGTTGTTCAATCCGCAAGTGATGCTAAGCACGCGGGCGATACCAAGCTCCCATCTGGTGTTGGAGGGACCGGTCCCAATTACGACAAGGTGGCAGGGCAAGGACTATACATACTTCGCGATGAGGCAGGAAAGGTTAAGTATGTTGGTAGAGGGGATGCGCCAGATCGTCTCGCAACTCATGCCGACTCCATTGATAAAGGCGATCTAATTGGCGAGATCCTCTGGCCGAATAATCTTTCGAAGGCACAGGCGAAAGGATTGGAACAGAAATTGATGGACAATTTTGGCGGGGCATCACGCCAAAACCCCGATTCATCGCTGCTGAATCGGTATCGGTCATACGCCCCTGACAATCCAAACTCTACCCTTTACAGGGATTCGGCGACAAATATATTATGGGAGGCAACGATGAAAAAGGTTGGGAAATGAAAAATTTGAATATTGGTGACTTGATTGCGATACCATCAGGCGATCGGATTGGACTAGCGAAGGTTGTTTACACTTCGGACTTCTTCCGAAATGTTCTTTTACTCAGGCTCTATAGGAAAACTTATCCAAATTTAGACATCAACGAGCTTCCTGCCGTTGAAGAGTTATCCGATCTTTACTACACTAGTTCCGACCCGGTCACGGAAGGTAGGTGGACGAAAGTAGGTTTCCAACCGATATCAGAAGCCGAGAAATTGTTGTCGAAGCGAACAGTCGGTGGTGATGTTTGGATTGGAGATGAGCATCTGGGACCGGCATCCGAGCAAGAATTGGAAGTATTGCCGAAGATGCTTACTTATGGATACAGGCTTATTGAAAAGGCGATCTCTCGCTTTCCTGCACCTGAGTCGGGGGAAATTTAGGTTTTAGATCGATGTATCGTCGCTGGCATTTTCGGGTTCTAGGCAAATGTCGCTTCGCTGGTGGACTATAGGCAAGGCACTAACACGGCCATACATAAGAATCGGCGTTGACTTCGTCATAGAGGCCGAATGTGCCGTAAACAGCGTTTTCGAATTCCTATAGCAATTTTGCGTCAAACAGCCTGCCGCCACGCGTCCGTGGCGGTTTAGGGAGGCGACTTTCTACCTCATGCCGCGTCGACGTGAAATTCGCACTTCTTCGCAAGCTGCAATAACGTTCGCTTCGAAACCAGGACCAGTGGACCAGCAGTGACTACCTGCTGGACAAGCTGGCAGTCGATCACGCCACCGCGCAGAAACGCCTCGGTGACGGCTTCTACGAACAACGCCTGGTGCGCGAACAGCTGTCCGAGCTGACCGGCCGTGCTCCAAGCGCCGGTCCTGGCGATGACGCGCTGTACAAGAAAATGCTGAACAACGCAGCCAGCGTCGCGCAGGAATTCGGCCTGCGTCCAGGCATTTCCCTGAGTTCCGAGCAAGTCAGCCACCTGACCAGCGATATCGTCTGGCTGGAGAGCCAGGCGGTGCAACTGCCGGATGGCTCCATCGAGACTGTGCTGGTACCGAAGGTCTACCTGGCACACGTCAACGCGAACGCAGTCAAGCCAACCGGTGCCCTGGTCACCGGCGCAAGCGTGACGATCGACGTCAGCGAATCCATCATGAACCAAGGTGGCGTGATCGATAGTGGCAATGGCCGCACGATCCTGCTGGCTGGCGAAGACATCATCAACCGCGGCGGCGCCATCAAGGGCGGCGACGTCGCCCTGCAAGCTGGCCGCGATATCAAGAATGAAACCCTGACCGTGGACAGCAAGTGGTCGTCCAAGGTGAACGGCGGCAGCTTTACCTCGCTCTCCAACCAGGCGACGATTAGCGCCACCAATGGCTTGATCATGGACGCCGGTCGCAACCTGACTGACCTGGCAGGCACGATTAACGCAGGCGCCAGTGCTTCTATTTTCGCTGGAAACAACATCAGCTTTGACACGGTGAAAACAGGCAGCACTTACCATGCGCTGATCGATGGCAATGCCGAGAATAATAGCGCCGTATACAACCAACTCAGCCGAGTCAATGTGGGTGGAGACCTGCTGATGGCAGCCACGGGCAACCTGAACCTGACGGGTACCCAATTGTCGATTGGTACCAGCGGCAAGGGTGCAGGCACACTGATGGCAGGCGGCAGCGTGAACATTGCCGCCGTGGTCGATGAAGTGAAATCCAGCCTCCTGAGTGACCCGACCAAGAAAAACTGGGATAAACAGATTCGCGAGAACCAGGCCGTGGTGGGTGCCAACGTGGCATCTGCGGGCGACCTGGTAATCCGTGCCGGTAGCGACCTTAATTTGAAGGCGAGCAATGTGGCTGGCGGCGGCACGGTGGCCCTTGCCGCGGGCAACAGCGTCAATATTGTCAGCGTCAATGAACAGCATCTTTCTGACATTGCCATGCACAGCGAGTCGAAGAGCACATTCAAGAAAAGCAGCCATTCCGCGGCCGACTATATCGCTTCTGAGCAGGTAGTGGGCAGCAGCGTGAGTGGTAAGAGCGTCGCCGTGGTGGCACGAAACGACATCAACGTGATAGGGAGCGCGCTGACTGCGAGCGAGGCGTTGCAGCTGAATGCCGGGCGTGACCTGAACGTGACCAGTGCCGCTGCAAGTTCCAGCGAACGACATAGTGAAGATCACAAGAAGAGCGGCTTCTCGTTTGGTACGGGCGGTGTTGGCTACTCGAAGGCGCAGCAAAAGAGCGCCGGCGACGGCGTCAGCGTGACTCAGGTTGGCAGTTCCCTGAGCGGTGGAACGGTAACCGCCACGAGCGGTCGCGATACGCTGCTTTCTGCAAGTACCGTTGTCGCCGATAGCGATGTCAACATCAATGCTGGACGCAACCTCAGCATCGTTAGCGCCGAAAACAGCAAACAGGAGGAGTCCTCAAGCATCAGCAAGAAATCCGGTTCCATCGGCAACTTCTGGCAAGTGGCAACCGGAAAGGTGAAAACGACGCAAGACGGCACACGCAACGACATTACTCAAGTTGGCAGTCAAGTCGCTAGCCTGGGCGGTGATGTCCATTTGAGCGCCGGTGAAAAGTACACTCAAACCGCGAGCCAGATCACCGTTCCGCAAGGCGACGTCAGCATCGCTGCAAAGGATGTGCTAATCACCGCCGCGACCAACACCAGCAACAGCATGGAGCAAAATACCTACGCCAAGACGGCAATTGGCGGCTCAGTCAGTGTGCCTTTGGTGAATGCCCTGCAAAGCATGCAAGGCATGGCCAAATCCGCCAAAGACACCGGCGACAATCGTATGAAGGCGCTGGCTGCAGTCAATGCCGCAAGTAGCGCGGTTGAAGCGGCGGGCGCCGCAAGTGCTATTGCCAGCGGCAATATGGGCGGCATCAAGATTAGCGTCAGTCTGGGTAAAGTGGACCCCGAAATTGAGACGGTGGTTTAAGCTGTCGTCCGCGAAAGGATGATAGCAAATGAGTGAAGGCAAAAAACGCAGGGTGCATACGGCGGAATTCAAGGCCAAGGTGGCTTTGGAGGCTGTGCGCGGGGTGAAGACGGTCACGGAAATCGCGCAAGAGTACGGTGTGCATCCGGTGCTTGTCGGTCAGTGGAAGAAAGAGATCCTGGAGAATGCCGGTGCCCTGTTCGACGTTAAGCGCGGCCCCCAACCGGTCGATGAAAGCAGCCCCGAGGACAAGCTGTATAGCGAGATCGGCAAGCTGAAGATGCAGGTGGATTGGCTTAAAAAAAGCTAGGGGAATGAGTCCGGCGGAGCGAGCACGGTGGATCGAGCGGGACGACGATATGCCGCTGACGATGCAGTGCGAGCTGGCAAGCATTCCGCGCTCTTCGGTCTATCGACGGATGGAAGCTGCAGCGCGTGAGCAATGTCTGACCGAAGAGGATAGCCAGCTGCGCAGCTTGATCGACGAGGAGTACACGAACCGGCCGTTCTATGGCAGCCGGCGCATGGTGGTGTTCCTACGAGGGCGCGGTTACTGCGTCAATCGCAAGCGGATACAGCGCCTGATGCGCGGGATGGGTTTGGCAGGCATGGCGCCGGGGCCGGCGACGAGCAAGCCGCACCCAGAGCACAAGGTCTACCCGTATCTGCTGCGCGGCGTGGCGGTCACGCGGCCAAACCAGGTGTGGAGTACAGACCTGACGTATATCAGGCTGGCGCGGGGCTTCGCCTACCTGGTTGCCGTGATTGACTGGTACAGCCGCAAGGTGCTGTCCTGGCGCATCAGCAATAGCATGGACGCGTCGTTCTGCGTGGACTGCCTGGAGGATGCGCTGCGCCACCATGGCAGGCCGGAAGTGTTTAACAGCGACCAGGGCTCGCAATTTACCAGCACGGCCTTTACTGGTGTGCTGAAACGCGAAGGCGTAGCGATCAGCATGGACGGCCGCGGGCGGGCACTGGACAACATCTTCGTGGAGCGCCTGTGGCGCAACGTGAAGTATGAGGACGTGTACTTGAAAGGGTATGCCAACATGGCGGAGCTGATGGTCGGCCTGGCGCAGTATTTTGCGTTCTACAACGCGGAGCGCCCGCATCAGGCACTCGGTTATGGAACGCCGGATCGCGTCTACAGGTCGGGGATCGGCGGCGGCGCACTGATCGTCGATAAATTTGGCGACGATGACGGCGAGCAGAAAAATGCTGGAATTACGGGGCAGCGCCGTGCAGCTGTGGAATTGGAAATGGGCACAGCTTAAACTAAGCGGCAAAGTGTCTTGACTGATGGGTCCACTTTAGGGCAACACGAAATCTGAAAGTAAAGTCGATCAGCATCAGGAAACTGCCGTTGGTTCGACCATCTCCCCCGGTGGCAACGTAAGCATCATCGCCAAAGGCGATGGCGCCAACAGCAATATCACCGCCATTGGCAGCGACATCAAAGCTGGCAAGGATGTGACGCTGACCGCTGATAATGATGTTAGCCTCCTGGCAGCCCAGAACAAGGCGAGCCAGAACAGCGCCAACAAGTCCAGTGGCGCCAGCATCGGCATCGGTTTTGCAATTGGTGGCACGCAGAACGGCTTTACACTCGATCTGGGCGTCAACAAGGCGCGTGGCAAAGCCGACGGCGAAGATATCAGCTATGCCAATACGCACGTCAACGCCGGCAACAACGTCAAGGTGAACAGTGGTGGCGACACCACCTTGAAAGGTGGCGTAATCGCTGCCGATAACGTCCAGGCCAATGTCGGTGGCAATCTTAATATCGAAAGCCTGCAGGACAGCAGCACCTACACCAGCAAGCAGGTCAGTGCAGGTGTGAACCTGAGCCTGTGTGTCCCGCCCTTCTGCTACGGCGCGAGCACTGTCGGCGGCAGCCTAAGCAAGTCCAAAGTGAATGGCGACTTCCTGAGCGTCGCGGAACAAAGCGGCATTAAGTCTGGCGACGGCGGCTTCCAAGTTCAGGTTGGCGGAAATACCGACCTGAAGGGCGGTTTGATTAGCAGTAGCCAAGCCGCGGTTGATCAAAGCCGCAATGTCCTGACTACCGCCAGCATGACCGCGAGTGACCTGAAAAATAGAGATAGCTTCAATGCCAGCGGCTTTGCAGTTTCCGGGTCGGTTAGTGGAGCGCCTGGCGACCAAGCTTCCGCGACCAAGGAAGCCGACATATTAGCTGCCAAGAACGGCGCCAAAGCCGGGCCTAGTGCTAGCGGCGGTTTCTCGTCGTCCAGCGGCAGCCAAGAGAGCACGACTTACAGCGGTATCAGCGGCGGTGCGGTCAACATTACTGATCAGGCAAAGCAACTGGCCACTGGCAAGGATGCCGCGACTGCACTGGCGGACGTGAAGCGCGATGTGACTACCGAATCAGCTAATGGTGGAGTACTGGCCAAGGCATGGGATGCGCAGCAGCTGCAGAAGGAAGTCAATGCTGGCGTGGCGATCACACAGGAGTTCAGCAAACACGCGCCGAAGGCAATTGCCGACTATTCCAACAAGAAGATTCAAGAACTGAAATCTGCAGGAGGAAGTGTCGATGAGATTGCCAAGTGGGACGAAGGGGGCGCTTATCGCGTGGCGTTGCACACAGTCAGTGGTGCGCTGACTGGCGGTGTTGGCGGCGCTATTGGTTCTGGAGCTGTTGCAAGCTCTGCAGACATTCTGAATGAGCTCCAAGATAAGGCCATTGCTGGGCTCGTTGCGCAGGGATTGAGCCCAGGTGCCGCGCTCATGGTCGCACAAGGCATTGCCGAAGCGACTGCCCTTGGCGTGGGATCAGCTGCGGGTGGAAGTGGGGGCGCTTCAGCTGCATTGACTACAGATACGAACAATCGTCAACTGGATCGAAATCAATATGAGTTTGCCAGGAAGAATGCGAGAATTGTGGGCCAAAAACTTGGAATCAATGAAGTAGTGGCGGAAGGGAGAATTGTCGCGGAGATGATGCGAAATTCTGATAAAGACTACGCCGTTGGCACTGGTGGGATTCATGACTATGAAGTACGCAGTATCGTGAGCCTGTCAGAATTTTAGTGTGAATCCGGGGTCATGAAATAATACCGAAAGGGATTGTCCATGACCGACGTAATGACCACAAAGAAGCCGAAAACCAAGAAGCAGTACCCGTTTCCCGTTGAACTGATCGACCAGCTGCTGGCACAGGTCGAGAACAAAGATGCTGAATCCATTCTCGGGGAATCAGGCCTGGCCGGCCAGCTCAAAAAGATGCTGGCCGAGCGCATGTTGACAGCCGAATTGACCCACCATCTCGCCACCGAAGGCGACGCAAAGAACCACCGCAACGGCAAGAGTCGCAAGACCGTGCTGGCGCCAGGCGGCGAGCTGGATCTGGAGATCCCGCGTGACCGTCTTTCCAGCTTTGAGCCAAAGCTGGTCGCCAAGCACCAGCGTCGTATGCCAGGCTTCGATGACCATGTGATCGGCATGTATGCACGCGGCATGACCGTGCGCGAGATTCAGGCGCATTTGTTGGAGCTGTACGGCACCGAAGTGTCGCCAGACCTGATTTCGACCATCACCGACGAGGTCATGGACGAAGTGACGCAATGGCAGCAGCGACCGCTCGAGACGATGTACCCGATCGTCTACTTCGATGCATTGCGGCTGAAGATCCGCGATGAGGGCACCGTCAAAAACAAGGCCGTGTATCTGGCGCTGGGTATCCGTGCCGATGGCCGCAAGGAAGTGCTGGGCCTGTGGATCGAACAAACCGAAGGCGCCAAGTTCTGGCTGAAGGTCTTCAACGAGCTGCGCAACCGTGGGCTGGAAGACATTCTGATCGCGGTAGTCGATGGCCTGCGCGGCTTCCCTGAAGCGATTGAGGCGGTGTACCCGCAAGCGCAAATCCAGACCTGCATCGTGCACCTGATTCGCAACTCGATGACGCTGGCGTCCTGGAAGGACCGTAAGGAGCTTGCTGCTGCGCTTAAGCCGATCTACCAGGCCGCTAACGCCGACGCGGCAGCGGCGGCGCTAGATGCCTTTGCAGACGCCCGTGGGGGCAGCGCTTCCCGACCGTGCCGACGATGTGGCGGCGCCAATGGGAGCAGGTGATTCCGTTCTTCTCGTACCCACCGGAAGTACGTTCGATCATCTACACCACGAATGCTATTGAGAGCCTGCACATGCGATTGCGGAAGATCGTGAAGAACCGCGGCCACTTCCCGAGCGACGAGGCAGCGACCAAATTGCTGTATCTGGCCTTGCGCAATATCGAAAAAGATTGGAAGATGCCGCAGCGGACCTGGAAGATGGCCGCCAATCAGTTTGCCATTCTGTTTGGGGAACGCTTCACCAACGCGATTAACTAACTACGAACCGCGACCCCGGCACACAAAATTCCTGACAGGTCCAGTATCGTTGGCTGCCAGAACTTAAATTGCAGTGGGAAGAAAGACGATCCCCAATATGCCAATCCTGAATTCAACCGCCAATTCGAAACTACGTACGGGCGTTCGTACGGACTTGGGTTCTGGCATTAAAGGTGAAAACCCTAATGGTGGAATTGCTGGGGCGACAGTTGGCACTGTTGGCGGCTATGCCGTAGGCAAAGTCATCGAAGTTCCCCTTACGAAAAAGCTGGATCCGCGAGGATGGTGGTCCCCTGACTGGAGAAGTGTTGGGCTTGGGATCACAGTTTGGAATAACCGAAGCGCAATACCTGGAATAATGGGGGGCGTTGGTTCTAGCATCGCTCAAGAACCTTCAGGCAATGCTGTAAAGGAAAACGTACAGAAGAGAAAAGATTGAGATGATTAAAATTGAACTTAAGAGCCTTTTTCTAACGCTTGCGCTCTCGGTTATCGGAATGATCTTGCTGATTATATTCATTGATATGTTGGCTGCACCATTGATCGGTGAATTAAATTCCGTCCAAGTTAGTTGGTGCGGATTCTTTGCGCAATGTGCGAGCAAGACCCAACAAACTCTATCTGAGTTTGTTATGAGCGGTGGGCTGTGGAGCGATATTGATGGAACGCGCATTCTATTTCGTATCAAGAAGGCTGCTGGTTTTGGTGTCTTTTTAGGCCTGCTTTTCTACTTCCTTTTAATGCGCAAGCGCTAGCAGGCTGCTGAAATACTGGTGATACCTGTCGGCGCCATTACCGGATGACGGTGATAGTTAGTTTTTCCATCGAAAGCAGGGTTTTTCGGGGCTGTATCAGCGGTTTCAAGCTGATTTAGAGCGAATTCCGGTCACTGCGCTGGCTGTGGGCGGACCTGTCCCAGCGTGCGCATACGCACCAAGTTGTAAGCGGCCATGGTCAGCACAAACATCTGATCGACTTTCCTCAGGCCGCGCACCATCACCTGACGCATGGCGCCGATAGACTTGGCCCAGCCGAAGCCCTGCTCGATGAGTTTGCGCTTTTGCTGCGAGATCGCGTAGCCCTCGCTCTGGGCTATCGTGTCAGGCACTGCCGAGCTGCGTCCAGAGGTGTTCTGTGCCACGTGCGGCACGACATTCATGGCCTGGCAGGCCTGCACAAACTCCGCCGCATCATATCCTTTGTCGGCGCCCAGCGTGATCTCGCGCGCCGGATCGTCCAAGGCTTGGCGTGCATCGTTGATCATTGTCTTGGCGGCATCGCGCTCTGCAAAGCCGTCGGCCCTGGTCACCATCGCATTTGCGATCAGGCCATGGCGGTTGTCACTGAGGGTATGGCCCATGTAGCGTAACTCGCTGCCGGTGCTGTTGCCCTTGCGGTACAAGCGCGAATCCGGATCGGTTTTCGACTGCTGGGTTTCGTTGCTGCGCTTGCTGCCCTTGAAATTACCGCCGTCACCGTTGTCGTCATCACCGTCCTTGCGCACAAAACTCTTGTGTCCGGCCCAGGCCTGGATCAGCGTGCCATCAACGCTGAAGTGCTCACCGGAGAGCCAACTCTTTTTCTCGGCGATGGCCAGCACTTCGTTGAAAAACTCTATGACCGCATCGTGTTTGATCAGGCGCTCGCGGTTCTTTGTGAATACCGTCGGCACCCATACAGCATCATCCATGGACAGTCCGATGAACCAGCGATACAGCAGGTTGTACTGGGCCTGCTCCATCAGTTGGCGCTCCGAACGTATGCCGTAGAGCACCTGCAGTAGCATGGCACGCAGCAGCTTTTCTGGCGCGATGCTGGGGCGGCCACCTTTGATGTCGGCCTCATACATCGCCGAGAACAAGCCATTCATTTTCTCCAGTGCCGTATTGGCCATCTGGCGGATCACCCGTAACGGATGCCCGGCTGGAATGAAGTCTTCCAGCTTGCGCATAGTGACCAGGCTTTCGCTGAAGGGATCGCCGCCGCGCATTGGTGCTCCGGATCAGGTGGGGAACTCAGGATATCATCAACAGTCCGACCCCGAGAGGCTGTGGGGAGGTATTTCAGCAGCCTGCTAGAGTCTTTTAAGAAGCGCCTAGTGGCACTTGAGCGGCATGTCGCTGAGACGGGCGATGTACTTACCGAAGCCCAGGTGGTCGCACTTGAGCGCAAGCAGGACGACGATGTCGCCTGTGGGGAAATCGAAACCGCACATCCTGGCTATCTTGGAAGCCAAGACACCTTCTACGTCGGCACCATCAAGGGCGTTGGACGGATCTACCAGCAGACCTTTGTCGACACGTATTCCAAATGGGCTGCAGCAAAGCTATACAGCACCAAGACGCCCATTACTGCTGCTGACCTTCTGAACGACCGTGTCTTGCCGTTCATGGAGGAGCAAGGGATGGGAGTGATTCGGATCCTTACGGATCGTGGAACCGAGTATTGCGGCAAACTGGAGAAGCACGACTATCAGCTGTACTTGGCGCTCAACGAAATCGAGCACACAAAGACGAAGGTTCGGCATCCGCAAACCAACGGGATTTGCGAGCGCTTCCACAAGACGATCCTGCAGGAGTTTTACCAGGTCGCCTTCCGGCGCAAGATCTATCGAAGTATCGAGGAGCTACAAGCCGACCTCGATGACTGGCTTATCTACTACAACAACCATCGCACGCATCAAGGCAAGATGTGCTGTGGTAGGACACCTATGCAAACGCTCATTGACGGAAAGGAGGCGTGGCGCGATAAAATCACCATATTGAATAGCTGAATTTGACCTGACAGAACCGACGTCAAACCGGGGCACTGTCAGATCAGATCGCGACCACTACATTTAATGACTTTGCGAATCGATTTAAGTTCATAAGTGCTGTCTTTGATCGAGTTGAGATTCGCACGACAGCTGAAGCAAATGCATTGATCGATAACGATCAACTGTAGCGGGCCCAGCTTGATCTGACAGCCAGTCACCGTGCCGGATGTTCCGACCGTCGGTGCGGTGATCTCCGAGCGGTCTAATCTCTAGCCTGTTCAAGACGCATGCGGATGGCCAGTCCGGCTATCCGGTCGAGACCAACCCGAAATTCACCCACTACAAACAGTGGACCTCCAGCGACTACCTGCTGGATAAGCTGGCTGTTGACCACGCCACCATGGGTGGTTGGTCGGGTTCACAACGATGGCTTTGGCATTGGCGACCTTACCAACTACGGCGAAGTGCGGCGAGCGCGCGCCTGACCGGGGGGCGCGCAAAACACGCGCTTGAAACCGGCCTTTAGCTTGAGGAAGCCATTTCTTGACAATTCAGAAAAAGCTGAGAGTGCAATTCTCTCCAAAACTCACTAAATGTCGTTAAATGCATCTCAAGTTTTAGCTATTTACTCTAAAATCTTAAGAAAGTGTAAGTCCGTCAATTGATTTTGCGATCCGGTATCGCTATACTTCAGTCCTGTAAAAAATGCATATTGGAAAGCAATATTTCAAAAGTACATCACTTCGTGTGTGCTTCTGCTTTCGGTCATTCGGGTGATTTTTCTGCCAGGTCACCACACCGGCAGGTGACGCCCACACTGCTACTGCCTAGTCAGTAGCGACATCAATCTTTTCGCAAACAAAGAGGAACGCGTGAATCGGGCGAGGCATCGTCACGCCTGCTGGAATCGCTTGGATCACGCGGCATCCCTCTCAAGGAAAAACTGGTTTCATGAGGAATCTACGCATCTCAAGAAATCGGACATTTGAAGTTGCGTAGGTTTTCTTAAAGAAGAACATGAACATTAAGTTTCTCTCGTTGGCAGTAGCCGCAGCATTTACCTTGGTTGGTTGTGGTGGCGGCGGTGACAGTAGTTCCGCCCCTGCAGCAGGTAGCTCGTCTGGCGTAACTAATCCGCCTTCGGTAAACAATCCACCACCAGCGACTAATACGCCTACAAACTCCGGCTCTGTTGACGCATCGTTCGCGGCCAAGGCTAATGCCCGCTACATGGTTACGTCGTCGGCATCGCAGTCTGCCGGAAACCCATCGCCGTTCACACAAACGAGTAACGGGGCGGTGACGGTATTGGGTCGCTACGCTCTCACTGGCGCTTCGGCTGCAACGCAGGAAATTTCGGGGAACGCAAACTATGCGCAAGGGCGCTGGAGCGATGGCAGCCTAACGTCTTCGAGCGGCGACTATCCGCTGGGTGGCGCCACCAGCAATTCGTATCACTACGTCGTATTCAATACGCTGGCATCGATGCCGATCAACGGCTCGCTGACTTGCGATGCCGGAAAATTCACCAAGCCGACTTATGCCGGCGGTGGAACTGCCGCAAACTTCGTAGGCACGTCGACCGGCACGGCAGCAGTCACGGTCGATGGAAACGGCGCCAATGTTTCGCTGGGTATCACTACCACCGGCAACGGCTCTACCGCTACGGCGAATTTGCAGGGTACCGTCAAGACTGTGGATAGTACGTATTTCGCTGGCACGGTGGGCGGTCTCGGTACTGGCGGTATGGTGACCATCGGTGACGCAGGCAATGGTGCGATCTTCGTCGTTGCGAGCTATGGCGTGGCTATGGGCAACAGCAATGTCTTCCGCGGCGTTGCCACGTTCACCTGCCGTTAATCAGGGGTTCACTGTTCAAGCGTCGTGCCGCGCTCGCGCGGACGGCGCTTTTTTCTTATGCGGCAAGCGTGCGCCAGCAAATAAAAATATTTGATAAGTGAAATTCTGAGAGTTTCTGAGGCCCCCTTGGCGGTTACTATACCGCCCCATGCGCCAGGTCTTTGTCACAAACTGTGAGCTCGAATTTGAAGATGCGTGGGATCGTTTGTCCTACGCAGGCATTCCGGTATTCGAGCCATCCAAACCGTCGAAAGAGGGACGGGTACTTTGCATCTGGCTAGCACACCAATACGACGATGCTGTCTCGCTGCTGCTCAATCCTATGCACATCGTTGCCACTGCGGTGACAGATGAAGAGTTCGAGCGCATCCAGGCTGCGGCCGATGCGCGCATGGCCCGCACCCGCGACCACGCCTGGGAACAATCGCTGAATCGCGTCGTTGCATGTGCTTCGCTGCTGCTGTTAAGTGGGTTGGTCTACATCACTTTGCCAAACGTGTTGTGAGCCCATGACTGAGCTCTTCTCGGTCATTCGCATGGCCTATGCCGCTACGTTGGCCGATGCGGTTGCATCATCCGCGCACTCGCATGTGGAGGCGGCATTGCGGCGCGACGATGGCAGCCTGGCACTCGATGGCGACTACGATTTGCCAATGCGCGCGGACCTGGTGCCGCGGCGCGGTTTGCAGGCCGGCAAGCTGCTCTCGATCGACTCGCACACGCGCATGCAGTTCAGCGTGCACACCTTGCCGGTTCCTCCTGCCATTGTCTATGTCGCGCCTTTCATGTGGGATGCGGTGGCTTTGCGCGTCAGCGGCCTTGTGCCGAAGCAGGTGGGCGAGGTGCTGGCGCCATGGTTCATGGATTGGTTCGATCCGGAAGATGCCAATCGGCAGAATGAGGAAGGGCTGTTTGGCGTGGTGCATTTCGCGAGCGATCCTCGGCCGGAAGGTGCTCAAGTTGTGGTTGAACTGGACCTCGGCTCGGCGCCAGTCCGGGCACTGGAGGATCTGCTGGCGCGACTTGCCGCAGCGGGCGCGCGTGATATCCGTCTGGCTTAGGCCTGCATCATCGCCGTCATTTCGGCGGCCACTTGCTCGGCGAGCAGGTGAATGTGATAACCGTCGACAAAGCCATGGTGTACCTGCACCGAGAATGGCAATTCAAGGCGCCCCGCGCCTGCATCCCTGAATTTCCCCCAAGCGAACGATGGAATATCGGGCTGCGCCAGCACCGCGATGGGGTGCTGGATTGAGGTGAAATTCAGCCAGGGTATGCAGGTGACGAATACCTGCTCCTTTGCCTCGCGCGGCGTCATGCTGCGGTATTTTCGGTTCAGCGCTTCCATGTTCGA
Organism: Massilia eburnea; assembly: GCF_050709955.1. Lineage (GTDB taxonomy): Bacteria > Pseudomonadota > Gammaproteobacteria > Burkholderiales > Burkholderiaceae_D > Rugamonas > Rugamonas eburnea_A. The sequence continues at coordinate 47,738 of NZ_JBNZFX010000007.1, read as the reverse complement.
CGCTTCGTCCCTTGCCGCCACGCCGCGCGCCGCGAATTCACGCACATCGTCCGACCATTCGAACTGGGCGAAGTTCAAGTCGTCATGCTGGTTCTTCACGGTGAAGGAGGGCATCAGGCGGTCGATGCGAATCACTTCGCCGTCCAGGATGCGGTAGCGGAAATTCTCCACTTTCAGCACTGAGCGCAGCACGGCGCACAGCATCACGTGGAAGGGCGGCAAGGCTTGTGCTTTGCACCAGGGCCGGAAGTCGGGCAATTCCAGCACGAAGGTCAGGTTGAGGGCAGGGCTGTCCATGCTGTCGAACAGCTCAAAACGGTCCATCCGGCGATCAAAACTAATCATTGGTATCGTTTCCATAGTTGTGCTAGAGTCAACCGACTATAAAAAATACTTGGAGCGAAGTATGTCAACAACGGAGATATTCCTGATCGCCATGCTGGTGATCTTCACCTTGCCCTACCTGATCTGGCGCTACACCAATATCGACTACTTCGCTCCTCTGGTCATCGTGCAGATTATAGGCGGCGTGCTGCTGGGGCCTGGGGTACTGGGCGCGGTCTTTCCCGACTACTACCACTTCGTATTCACCCAGCCGGTGGTGCATTCGCTGAATGGCCTGGCGTGGTGGGGCGTGATGATTTTCGTGATGATGGCCGGGATCGAGCTTGACCTCAAGCTGGCCTGGAACTTCCGCCGCGAGAGCTTCGTGACGGCTGGGCTTTCGCTGGGCGTGCCGCTGGCGTTGGGTTGCCTGGCCGCCGTGATTCTGCTGGGCCAGCACGGCTGGATCGGCGCCAAGGGCATGAGCTGGCAATTCGTCCTCGGTATCGGCATGGCTTGCGCGGTCACCGCATTGCCGGTGCTGGTGCTGCTGCTTGAAAAACTGGAGATGCTGCGCCTTCCTATTGGCCAACGCATCCTGCGCTACGCCAGCCTGGACGACGTTGCGATCTGGGGCGTGCTGGCGATCATCATGCTCGATTGGGAGCGCGTCGGCCGCCAGCTCGGTTTCCTGCTGGTGTTTGCGCTGGTGACGATTCCGTTCCGCAAAGGGATGTTGAAGGCGCAGGAAAAGGACCGCTGGTACTTCGCCCTGGTCTGGCTGATCCTGTGTGCCCTGGGCGCGGATTGGGCGGGGCTGCACTTCATGGTTGGCGCCTTCCTGGCCGGCGTGGTGATGGATGCGTCCTGGTTCAACCAGGAGAAGATGGACCAGTTCCGCCACAATATCCTGCTGGCCGTGATGCCGGTGTTCTTCCTCAGTACCGGCTTGAAAACCAACTGGGGAGTGGGCGGTTACGCCGTGTTTTATGCAGCGGGCTTGCTGGTGCTGGTGTCGGTCGGCGGCAAGCTGCTGGCGGCGCAGGCGGCGGGCCGCATCCTGGGCTGGCGCGCGGGCGAGGCATCGATTATCGGCTGGCTGCTGCAATCCAAGGGGCTGATTGAAATCGTATTCGCCAACATCCTGCTCGATAAGCAGATCATCACCAACGATACCTTTACCGCGCTGCTGCTGATGGCGGTGGCCAGCACCATGCTGACTGTGCCGATGGTGGCGCCCAAGCTGGCGGCAGGTGTGGCGGGGAGCGATGAATTGAAGCAGGCGGGCGCCTGAGTTGTTAACGGTTTCTGTGGAAAACTCTGTTAACAAGGAACGCCATTGCGCGCTAAGCGACTGATTTGATGGGGAATAAGCTCGCTGCTCAATTTTCCATCAACTCAGCCGTCCGAAGGTCAGGAAAATCCATGCGGCGGCAATCACCACCATGCCGGCCACTGTCACGCACGACCAGGTGAAGAAATAGGCCGATACCACGGTGGCCTGCAGCGCGCGTTCGAACAGGCAGCCCAGGCCAAAGTCGAACGTGGCCATGACTGTCCAGCGCCGGAAGTAGATCGGCAGGTAGCGGCTCATGTACTTATTGTGCTGCAGGGCGGCGTGGCGCTCGATCACGTTGCGTGCCGCGCTCACGTCCTTGAACAACCAGTCGAAGAAGATGAAGCGGTAGAGCAGGGTGCGGAAAGGCATGGCTTCGGTCGTCATGTGCGTCTCCCTTGGGTGCCTGGATATATTATCATTCCCGGCATTCCTCCAAAGGAGATGGGCATGACGGAATACCTGCGCGGTAGCTGCCTGTGCGGCGGCGTCGAGTACAAGGCCGACAAGAAATCGGTGCGCAGTGCCAGCCACTGCTACTGCACCATGTGCCAGAAGCAGCATGGCGCGGCATCGGGAACTTACGCGAATGTTGCCAGCGACCGCTTCAGCTTCGTCAAAGGCGCCGACCTGGTGACGGAATTCCATTCTTCGGACCACGGCCGGCGCGGCTTCTGCAGGGTGTGCGGTTCGACATTGACCTGGCGCAGCACGCAGTCGCCCGATCGCATCGCCATCACGCTCGGCACCATGGAGCCGGAGTACGCGGGGCGCGTGCAGCACGAGCTGCACACGGATACCAAGCCGCGCTGGCTGCCGACGGCCTGACTCGGCTTATCGGCGGCGCAGCGTCGCCACCGCCAGCGTGCCGTCGGCGGCGCGCTCGGTGATGGTCCACTTCAAAGGCGCGCGGGGCGAGGCGCTGGTATCGCGTGCGGCCAGGCGCAAGGTGTAGTCGCCCGTCGGCAGCGCCGGCAGTGCCCAGTTACCCTGGTAGCTGGCGCTGGCGCCGCCGCCCAGCAGCGCTTTCAGGTTGGCGGAAGTCTGACCCGTCCACACGACCGTGCCCGTCGAACTCACCAATTCCACCCTGACCTGCCACGTCTCGTAAGCTGGTGCGCTGCCGTCGTTGCGCAGCACAGTGGTCAGCGTCAGCGCGCCGTTGGAAGTCAGGTTGACGGTGCTGCTGGCAACCGCATAGCGGTAGCCCGCTTCGCGCGCCATCATCAGCAAGTCATTCTGCTCGGATGGAGTCAGTGCGCCCCAGCGCTCCGAGTCCGGGCGGCTGGTCTCGAAATTCCCGTTGCTGAACAGCGTGATATGGAAGGCCGCCGCCTGCTGGCGTGCCGTGGCCGGATTGTTCTGCGGGTCGCCGCTGGTGAAAGGGCAGAACTCGGAGACGACCGGCGCCTTCTGCCATTGGCCGGCGAAGGCAGCCCATTCCGTAGGGCGGTTGGTCCACTGGTCGAAATAGCCGTAGCGGCTCAGGCAGTCGGCACGCAGGCCCACCGGCCTGCTCGTGACGGTTTGTTCCAGCAGGCCGTAGGTCAGCGCGTCCTTGTTGGAGTAGGGGATGAACATCACGTGCTGCTGGTTTGGGAAAGCGTCGAAATGCATCTTCGCGAATTCGCGCTTGCTGGCGTTGGTCGCAGGGGCGATGCCGGTCGGTGGGCTAGCGTATGCGCTGGAGCGCACCGCCCACTCGCCATACTGGCCGTACATGCCGACGTCGATCCATGCGATGTCCGAAGTGTTCGGGCCAAGCGCGGCGGCCAGTGCGGAGAGCAGGGCGCGCGAGCGCTGTTGCAGCCACGGGTCGTTCCAGTCGGGGATGAAGGTCTGGCCGGGCACGGTCGTATCGGTGTCGGCCCAGAAGCCGCAGCCCACCTGGCAGTTGGCGTTGCTGACGATGTAGGCCGGAGCGTAGACTACGTTGTCGTCGTAGCCCGCCATCATGCGCACGCGGAAGGCGAACTTGCGGCCCTGGCTCTTGGCCGCCGCCAGATCGTTCAGGATCGCGCTGAAGTTGTACTGGCCTTCGGCCGCTTCCAGATCTTTCCAGTAGTAGCGGCGGTAGGCATCCTTGGCCGGCGCCGATTGCGGTATCAATTCCTGGTTCTGCCAGCGGTAATAACCGCGCAAGGGATTGATTGTGTCGTCGCTGGCGACGGGAATCGCGGTGTACGTGCGGCTGGCATTCAAGGCAGTCCAGGCTTTGGGGCCGGCGATCGCTGGGGCGGCGCTGGCCGCCAGCACGGCAGTTGCGATGAGATAGTTCAGGCGCGACATAGGGATCTCCCGGTATGTTGACGTCGGGAAAATTTAGCGCGCCTACAGCTCGCTGGCAACAATTGCTTAATGTAGTAAAGCGCGCAGCTCTTCTTCGCTGAATCCCGCCTTGCGGCGCGCTTCCATATTGAAAGGACCACGCACCGAAGCCTTGTACTGCTCCACCAGCTCACCGTAAGTCGCCACCGGATCGAGCCCGCGCAGGCCGCACAAGTGCCAGTACCAGCGATTGCCGATTTCCACATGGCCGATTTCGTCGCGCAGGATGATGTCGAGAATCGCAGCCGCCGCTTCGTCGCCGGCCTGCGCCAGCTTGGCGCGCAGCGGCGGAATCGCATCGAGGCCGCGCGCCTCCAACGTGCGCGGCACCAGGGCCATGCGCGCCATGGCGTCGCCGCTGGTTTTCTCCACCATTTCCCACAGGCTGCCGTGCGCAGTGTAGTCGCCATAGGCGAAACCGAGCGTAATCAGGTGGGTAGACAGCAGCGAGAAGTGGTAAGCCTCTTCCTTCGCCACGCGCAGCCAGTCGATATAGAACTGTTCTGGCATGGCGGGGAAGCGCCACATCGCGTCCAACGCCAGGTTGACGGCGTTGAATTCGATATGCGCCAGCGCGTGCACCAGCATGGCACGGCCTTCCACCGTTGCCATGGAACGGCGGCCAACCAGGCGTGGCGCCACCAGTTCGGGGCGGGCAGGGCGGCCGGGTATCTGTGCTGCCGGTTCGCCTAATGCGACCGCCGCATCCAGCACCAGCGTGCCGCCGGCCCAGGCTTCGGCCATGGCGGCGACTTTGGCCACTTTAGCGGCGGGATCTGCTTCGATCAGGCATTGCAGCGCCAGGCTGCGGAGTTCAGGCTTTGCTTCCATTTGTTACACCAGGTATAGATAGTCTTGCCCCGCACCCCATTTTTCGGCGCAGGGGCCGACAGTATAGTGCCTTCCATCGATAACCCCTTTGGAAGAACCTGATGAAACTCATTTATGTTGGCGACCCGATGTGCTCCTGGTGCTATGGCTTCGGCAAGGAGCTGGCGCAACTGCTGGTGACACAGCCTGCGCTGCAACTGGAAATCGTAGTCGGCGGCCTGCGCGCCGGCGGTACCGAAATGGTGGACGACGCGGCCAAGCAATTCCGCTTGCAGCATTGGGCGCGCGTGGAGACAGCGAGCGGTTTGCCCTTCAACCGCGAAGCCTTCGTGGCACGGCAAGGCTTTATCTACGATACGGAGCCCGTGTGCCGCGCCGTGGTGGCAGCGCGCCGCCTTGCGCCGCGAGCCGATCTGCTGGCGGTGTTCCGCGCGTTCCAGCACGCCTTCTACGCAGAAGGGCGCGACACCACGGACGGCAAGGAGCTGGCCGCAATCGGTGCCGCCGAACTGCAACGCCAGGGTCACGATATCAGCGACGCCGGTTTCCTCTACACCTGGCGCGAGCCCGCCACTATTGCCGAAACCCACGCCGACTTCACCCGTACCCGCAAGCTTGGCGTGAGCAGTTTCCCTTGCTTGTTGCTCGACACGGGCGATGGCGTGCGCGAGGTCAGCCCCGGCTACGCGCATGCTGCCCAGTTGCACCGACTGCTGGGAGAGGCATTGGCCGCTGCGTGAGTCAGCGCACCGAACGGTAGCAGGCAGCGGGCGCAGAATGCCTGCATGGATACCCATACAATATTGTTTGTTGCTTGTGTGCTGTTCGGCATCGCCGCTGCCGGCGGCATCGTCATGGCGCTGATCCGCTTGGGGAAGAAGGCTAATCCACCGCACTGGATCGCCATGCTGCACGGTTTTATCGCCGCAGCGGGCGTGACACTGCTGGCCTACGTAACGATCTTTTCGCACGTGCCGAACCTGGCCCAGATCAGCTTACTGGCCCTGTTGCTGGCAGCGATTGGCGGCGTATGGATGAACCTTGGCCGCCACCAGCAGGGCGTCTTGATTCCCAACGCGATCATGATCGGCCACGCACTGGTGGCCGTTGCCGGCGTTGCCTTGCTGCTGCTCGCGCTTTAGTTGTAGTGCTGGTAGACCTTCGACGAACCGTCGGGCAACACCAACAGCACGTCATACGCATCCTTGCGCGCCCCTTCCATGCCCGGCGAACCAAGCGGCATGGCCGGCACCGCCAGTCCCTTCGCCTTAGGCTTGGTGGCCAGCAGGCGCTTGACCTCCGCCGCCGGCACATGGCCTTCAATGGCGTAGCCATCCACCACCGCCGTATGACAGGAGCCAAAGCGGTCCGGAATGCCCATCTTCTCGCGCGTATCGGAAGGGTTGGCGACGTTGTGCGCCTCGACTTTGAAGCCGTTATCGCGCAAGTGCTTGACCCAGGCTTCGCAACAGCCGCAGGTCGCGCTCTTGTAGACGTTGATGACAGGTGCGGCAGCCATCGCCAGCACCGGCATGGCCAGCATCGCGGCCAGGAATGTTTTACGGATCTTCATGCGCCCATGGTGCCACGGCGCCCTGCGGGGAAGGAATGACCTGGGTCAAAAATATTCCTAGACGACTGGTCTAATTCGCTCTAGACTGTGCCACATGACTTCCACCAACTACGCCGACGTCCGCCAAGGCATCATCGATGCAGCCATGCCCCTGTTCATGCACAAGGGCTTCAACGGTGTCGGGTTGACTGAACTCCTGGGGGCAGCCAAGGTGCCGAAAGGCTCCTTCTATCATTACTTTGGATCCAAGGAAGTCTTTGGCGCGGCCGTCATCGACAGCTATTTCGAGCGCACCCTGGCACGCATCGACGATCTGCTGGCGCAAGGCGCAACCGGGCGCGAAGGCCTGTTGAACTATTTTGAGGACTGGCGTGAATGCCAGTTGGGCGAAGCCAGCCAGTGCCTGGCGGTCAAGCTGGGCGCGGAGGTCAGCGACCTGTCGGATGTCTTGCGCGCAGCGCTGCATCGGGGCGTCAGCGGCATCACTTCGCGGCTGGGACAGTGCATTGAGCGCGGGATGGCGGATGGCTCGCTACCGCAAGGCCTGGACCCGAAGGTGCTGGCCGTGGCGCTTTACCAGAGCTGGGTGGGCGCGAGCTTGCTCGCCAAAATCAACCATGACCGCGCGCCGCTCGATGCGGCCATGGCGGGCACGCAGCAAGTATTGAATCAAACGCAGCAAGCCTGAACCGGGCGGGGCGCCTCGCAGGCGTCCTGCCTTTTTTGCACCTAACGAATAGACGACTGGTCTAATATTGAAAGGAGCATCAAATGACTGCCACTACCAACCGCCGCATCGCCCTCGCTTCCCGCCCACAAGGTGCGCCAGTGCCAGGCAACTTCCGCCTCGAAAAGGGACCGGTGCCGGAACCGGCCGAAGGCCAGGTCCTGTTACGCACCCTTTACCTTTCGCTCGACCCCTATATGCGCAACCTGATGGACGAAATCCCTCCTGCCTATGCGCCGCGCGTCGAACTGGGCGCCACCATGGTCGGCGGCACCGTCAACCGCGTGGTGGCCTCGCGCCATCCAGGTTTCAAGGCCGGCGAAATCGTGCTGGGCAACGCCGGCTGGCAGGATTACGCCCTGTCCGACGGCAGCGACCTGCGCGCACTGGGCGACATGAAACAGCCCTCGCTGGCGCTGGGCGGCCTCGGCATGCCAGCTTTCACCGCCTATGTCGGCCTGCTGGACATCGGCCAGCCGAAACCCGGCGACACGGTGGTAGTGGCCGCAGCGACCGGCGCAGTCGGTTCCATCGTCGGCCAGTTGGCCAAGTTGAAAGGCGCGCGCGTGATCGGCATTGCCGGCGGCGCCGACAAGGTGGCCTTTGCCCGCGACGAACTGGGCTTCGACGTGGCCCTGGACCGCCACGACCCGCAACTCGCGCAAAAATTGGCCGAGGCGGCGCCAAACGGGATCGACGTCTATTTTGAGAACGTGGGAGGGGCGGTATTCGACGCAGTGTTGCCTCAGTTAAACATCGGCGCGCGCGTGCCGGTGATCGGCGTGATCGCCCAATACAACCAGAATGGTGCAGTGCAAGGTGAGGACCGCCTACCGAAAGTCATGTCGACCATCCTGCAAAAGCGCATCCGGATGCAAGGCCTGGTCATCCTCGACCACTACCAAACCCGCTATGAAGACTTCGCCCGGGACATGTCGGCATGGGTTGCGGATGACAAGATCAAGTTGTTCGAAGACGTTATTGATGGTTTGGAGCAGTCACCGGAAGGCCTGATCGGCTTGTTGCAGGGCAGCAATTTCGGCAAGGTTGTAGTGTGCGTCGCAAATGCCTGAATTGTTGTATATATCTCTGGCCGGGGGGCATTTCTGCGTGGCATAATTGATTTAGTTCTTAATAATATTCCTGAACAATTCATGAATGTCTCCAGATTGATTATGGCGTTGTCGATGGCCTTGGCCGTCGGTACTGCTGCCGCTACCCCCCAGCCAGCCAATACCTGGGACAACCTCGTAGGCATGAAATACGCTAAGGCCCGCAAGGAGGTCATCGACGCCGGCTGGCGTCCGGACCATCGCAATGCAGGAGCGGAGTGGGAGCGCCAGCTTCAGGGCCAGTTCCCGGAACTGCGTTCCTGCGAAGCGGCCAGCGGCCAATGCATCCACTTCTTCGTCTCCTATGACGGCATCTGCCTGAAAGTTGTTACCGAAGGCGATACGGTGGCTGCCTTCAAGGTACGCAGCGTGGCACAGGGCTGCCCTAAGCAGCAGTAATGCCGTTCACCCTGCGGCCAGCCGCGACGGCCGACATGGCCGAAATCATGCGGCTCGAACGCGCCGGTTTTGCGCAAGCGATCCAGGAAACCGAGGACGCTTTCGCCGAGCGCCTGTCAGCGGCGCCCGAAGGATGCTGGGTGCTGCAAGACGAAGCAGGGCGGCTGTTCGGCTATCTCTGTGCCGAATTCTGGCCGCTGCAGCAGGGCTTCAATCCCGCCCGTTTTGCGCGCAACCACGCAGCGGCCGATACCCATGCGCCGGACGGCGAGGAGGTCTACGTTTCCTCCATGGTGATCGATCCGGCCACCCGCGGCACAGGCTGGGGACGCAAGCTGTTCAGCGACGCCTTGTCCGAGATGTTTGCCCGCCATCCGCGCCTGCGCAGCACAATCCTGATTGTCAATCCCGAATGGCTGGCGGCCCGCCGCATCTACCGCGCCGAAGGCTTTATCGAAATCGGCGAAATTGAAAGCTATTTCGCCTCGGATAATGGCCAGCACCTGCCGGCCATCGTCATGCGCCGCAACTGACCCGCTTTGTGCATAATGGTCGCCATGCGAGTCGCGACCTTCAACATCAATGGAATAGGCGCCCGCCTGCCGGCGCTGCTGCAATGGCTGAATGAAACCCAGCCGGACGTCGTGTGCCTGCAGGAGTTGAAGGCGCCGCACGAAAAATTCCCCGAAGCGGCCATCAACGACGCCGGATATGGCGCCATCTGGCATGGCCAGAAAAGCTGGAACGGCGTCGCCATCCTGGCCCGCGGCAGCACCCCGGTGGAACTTGGCCGCGGCTTGCCGGGCGACCCGGAAGATGTGCAAAGCCGCTATATCGAAGCCATGGTGGGCAAGCTGATGGTCGCATGCCTCTACCTCCCCAATGGCAATCCCGCACCCGGCCCCAAGTTCGACTACAAGCTCAAATGGTTCGACCGCCTGATCGCACGCGGCGAGGAATTGGTAGCCTCGAAGAAGCCCGTCATCATGGCCGGCGACTACAACGTGATGCCGACCGAGCTCGATGTCTACAAGCCGGAACGCTGGGTGGACGATGCGCTGTTCCGCCCCGAAACGCGGGCCGCCTTCGCCAGGCTGGTCAGGCAGGGCTGGACCGACGCCCTGCGCACCATGCACCCCGACGAAAAAATCTATACCTTCTGGGATTACTTCCGCAACGCCTTTGGTCGCGACGCCGGCCTGCGCATCGACCACCTTCTGCTGAATCCCGTGCTGGCACCGCACCTGCGCAGCGCAGAGGTCGACCGCGACGTGCGTGGCCGTGAAAAGCCCAGCGACCATGCACCGACCTGGGTTGAGTTAGAGGGTCCCTTCTAATCTTTTCGCAACTGTTGTTTCCGCGCGGTATATTGGCCTCACTCCGGAGTTGTTCGTTTTGATAACAGTAACCTGAGGAGGCACCATGCGTTACTCGCGCAATGCAGCACTGTCCGCACCATCAGCCGAGGCTGAGCCGCTGAACCAGTTGAACATGACGCCGCTGATTGACGTCATGCTGGTCCTGATCATCATGCTGATCGTCACCATCCCTAGAGCCAACCACTCCATCGGCATGGACATGCCGAGTCCGAGTGGCGCCGTCGAGAAGCTAGCCCAGAAGCTGGAAGTCGATTTCGACGGCACGCTATGGTGGAACGGCGCCCAGCTCGCAAGCCGCGCAGCGCTGGAAGAAAAGCTGGCAGCGCTGAAAGGCGACGACAGCATCCAACTGCGCTCCAACGGCCTCGCCCCATACAAGGTAGTAGCCGGCGTGCTGGCCACGGCGCAGAAACTCGGCGTGCGCAATATCGCCATCGTCGGAAATGAACGCTTCCAGTAACTAAATTCCGGTGCCAAAAATTCGGTGCCAGGTCTGTCATTCGGACATGCAGGCCAGTTCTTTGATAAATCTCAATACGCAAATCTCCGCTATTTTGCGTATTGAGACAGATCAAATGATCGCGCTAGCTGTCCGATTGACAGACCTGGCACCGAATTAGACCTGGCACCGAATTAAAAAAAGGGCGCCGCAAGGCGCCCTTCGTGCTTGGAGAAAGCAGTAACTTAGTTGCCGCAACCCAGGGATTTGATGCGGTCGTAGGCGGTCTTGGCTTGCACCATGCCGTAGCCGGTCTTGTTGTCCTTGCCGGCGGTTTCCAGGTCGAGCGCGGACTTTGTCAGCGAGGAGCGGATCTGCGAGCCGGTGCAGGTTGGGAAGTAGGACCATACCAGTGCCGCAACAGCCGATACGTGCGGCGTTGCCATCGAGGTGCCGTCGTAGAAGGCGTAGTTGGTGGCCTTTACTTCAACAGTCGCGGATTGGCCCAGTTGGGCTTTCATCGCTGCGCCGTCAACGTCGGTAGCGGTGACCGATGGAATCGAGGTCACGGTGGTGCCCAGGGTGCCGCCGAAGGTGCCGGCTGCGTTGTTGTACACGATCGCGCCGACGCCTCCGGATGCCTGGCAGTTCGACACTTTGGTGGCGAAGTCCACCGTGCCACGCTGGATCAGGCAGACCTTGCCGGATACGGCGCTGTTGACTGCATCGCCCAGGCCGAAGTCGGCCAGCGGGGCAGTGCGGGTCAGCTTTGGCGAGCCCCCCATGTCGCCTGGGGTGTAGGTGCTGGCACCAACGGTCAGGTGGGACTCGGAGCCGGCGCCCATCGGTACGGTCGACAGCACAGCCACACCTGGGCCGGAGATTTCGACCTTGCTGTTGTATTGCGAGAAGGTCGCCCACTTCTTGAACTCGTCGACAGCGGCGACCATCATCACGCTGGAGTAGCCTGCAGGGTAGGAAACCACGGTGTTGCCGTCGTTGCCGGCGGCAGCGATCGACAGGATGCCTTTCGATTGTGCGGAGTCAAAGGCGCGCTGTTCGGTCTTGCTCGATCCGCCGCCGCCCAGGGACATCGAAATCACGTTTGAACCTGCTGCAACGCATTTGTTGACCGCGGTAGCCAGGGTCGAGGAGTAGGCCCAGCCGTCAGCGCCGAACACTTTGACGATGTGCAGCTTCAGGTTCTTGTTCGGATTCACGCCGACTACACCGGTGCCGCTGTTGTTGATGGCGGCGATGGTGCCTGCCACGTGCGAGCCGTGGTGGTTTTCGTCGGTGTACCACCAGCCGGTACCGGAGTCGTATTCGCCGGTCACGTTATTGCCGTTCAGGTCTTCGTGCGCGCGGTCGTAGCCGGAGTCGATGATGCAGACCTTGCGGTTGGCGGTGCTGGCGTCGGCCAATTGGTCGGCTTGGGTGGCTTTGATGCCCCACGGTACCAGCTGGCCCAGTTGGTATGGCGTGCCGGTCGATGGCGAGGTGGTGGCGAACGGGTAGCGCTTTACGTCTTCTTCGACGTCGACCACGTCAGCGTGCTTTTTCAGGTTGGCCAGTTCAGCCTTGGTCAGTTCAACTGCCATCGCATCGGCGCCGAACACTTCGTGCTTCAGCTTGCCCTTCAGCTTGGCGACGTGCTGCTTGACGTTGCCGGATTTGCCGGCATGGAAGGTCACGATGTAGCGTGCGCTGTCGTCGGCCGCGAATGCGTTGCCGACTGCGCCGAAAACAATAGCGCCAGCCAGCAGCTTGGCGCCCAGTGCGATTTTGGAAACCCGGAATTGCTTCTGAACCATGAAAATCTCCACTCTGTGTAAGGTGTATATCCCGATAGCCGTTGTTCGGCATGAATTATTTTTGCCGTAGTGGAAATTTTTCCCACTCGACTGGAACTGAGTGTAGGGAGAAAAAAGCTGAAAATCTATCAAAATGTCTCGAGTTGTATCCGGCTGTTGAAATTGGCATACACATTTGTTAAGAATGAGACGGATCGCTAGCCGGTGTCTCAAACTTAACAAATGAAAGTTGGTTATGTCGTATGCTGGCCGGCATGGACGACTTTATTGAAATCTACGACGGCGCCCTGACGCCGGAACAGTGCCGGCAGATCCTGGCGCGCTTCGAGGCCAGCGGCAAAGCCGTGCGCGGCAAGACCGGGCAGGGCGTGGACGTGGCCAAGAAGGATAGCTATGACCTGACCATCAGCCAGCATGCGGATTGGAATGACGTGTCGCAGCTGATGATGGCCAGCGTGCTGACCCATTTGTCCGCCTATATGGACAAGTACCGTATGCTGCTTACCGGCGCCTTGTCGCCGCGCGTGGCCGATCCGGACAACGGCCAGCCGGTCACGCTGAATATCGAGAATTTCGACCGCTGTGGCCGGCCGTACCTGGCGGAGCTGATCCAGTCCATGTACCGTTGCGGGCCGATCAACCTGCAGAAGTATTTACAGGACAGCGGCGGCTACCATCATTGGCATTCCGAAATCTACCCGCAGAACGCAAGCTGCGAAACGCTGCATCGGGCATTGCTGTTCCAGTTCTACCTGAACGATGTGGCGGAGGGCGGGGAGACGGAGTTCTACTACCAGCAGCGCAAGGTGGCGGCGCGCCAGGGCCGGCTGATCATCGCGCCGGCCGGCTTCACCCATACGCACAAGGGAAATGTATCGCGCAGCGGCGATAAATATGTGGCTACTTCGTGGATCCTGTTCCAGCGCGCCGAAGCGATGTTCGGCGCGCCAGGGTAAAGCGCGCGTGGAAAGGGCTTAAGCGCGGCGGCGACGGCGTGCCAGGGCCATGACGCCAAGGCCGCCCAGCAGCAGGGCGCCGCTCATTGGCTCGGGCACGTCGGCCGGAGGAACGGCTTGCTCGCCAGCCAGGCTGATATTGTCGATTGCCCAGCTCTCGTCGTCAGCACCTTGCCAAATATTGCCGGACGCGAAGAACTCGATCGTGTGGGCGCCTGCGGCCAGGTTGCCCAGGTTGAAGCTCATTGCGTAAGCCTGGTCTTCCCAGCCGGAGAAGCCCAGATGGGTGCGGTTGGCCAGCAAGTTCAGGTTTGGGCCCGAGGCGGCAGCGCCGAACGTGTCAAAGTTCTGCTGGAACAGCAGGTTGCCGTCGACGCGAATGTTGAAGTAATCGGGGCCGCAGCAGTTGTTGCCGTCCCAGGAATCAATGGCGCCGAACGACAGCTTCAGGGTGGCGTCGTTGACGGCGCCACCGAAATTCAGGTTCAGGACCGAAGCTGCGGCCGGATTGCCTTGCGCGTTGTTGCGCAGCATCTGCTGGCCGAAGCCAACGGAGCTATAACCTTGGGTGCCGGTCAGGAAGCCGGCGCCGGTGAAGCCGTTGGCGTTGGATTCGAAATTATTGCTGTACAGGACGTCCGCCGATGCGGGAATGGCAGCGGCTACTGCCAGGGCTGCGAGGATTGCTTTGAATTTCATTCAGGATTCTCAGATTGTTGTTGATCAAACAGAGATGCATTTAAGCAAAATTTATGCCATGCAAATAAATCAATGACTTACAGAATACACCGTTACCTACTGTAAAGTTTTCCGACAGCAAGTCGCCAATCAAGATTGACGCCGAGGCTGGCCAGCACGATCAGGCCGAAGCCGGCGACCTGCCAGGCGCTGATCAAATGTCCGTAAACCAGGTAGTCCCAGCAGACTGCGGCTGCGGGGTAGATGAAGGTCAGCACCGCGATTGCCGCGGTTTCCATGCGCGGCGTCGCGCCGTAGATCATCACGTAAGCCATGGCCGTCGGCACCAGGCCAAGGGTGGCCAGCCAGCCCCATTGCGCGGCAGCCAGGCCGCCGGCCGGAATCGTGCTGAAGGCGCCCAGTAGCAGTGCCCCGGTCAAGCAGTGCACCAGCGCCGTCAGGTGCGGCGGCGTGCCGCCCATCGACTTGGTGGTCAGGGTCACGCCGGCATACGCCAGGGCGCCGGTCAGGGTGCTGGCGATGCCCAGCAGGTAGTTGGCGTCCATCGGTTCGTCGAAGCGCACGCCGCACGCCAGGGCCAATCCGCCAAAGCCCAGCACGACCCAGGCCAGCTTGTTGGCCGCCAGCCGCTCGCGCAAGATCAGGGCGCCAAGCAATAGCACCATGAAGGGCTGCACGTGGAACACGATGGTGGCGACCGCGATGCCGATGCGGCGGATCGCTTCGAAGAAGGCGACCCAGTTCACCACCATCAGCACACCGCTGAAGGCGGCCAGCTTGAAGGCGCGCGGCGGCATGTTGGCGCGCTTGAACATGCCTTTCCAGCCGCAGTAAAGCGCGAGCGCCAGCGCGCCGATGGCGCAGCGGAAGAAGACCGTGGTGACTGGATCGAGGCCCGCCTCCTGGACGTAGACGCCCAGGGTGCTCAGCATGAGCATGGCGATGATGTAGGTGAGTACGGGATGGCGCATTGCCCTCATCATCGCAGAAAAAAAATGGGGACGTACCCCATTTATGGGCACGTCCCCGTCATTTCCCGCGATTGTGCCGATTTATTGCACAGTGAGGATGACTTTGACGCTGTCGTCGACGGCGGACTTCTCGATATAGCCGATGGCCTGGACGTCGGCGGCAACGGCTTTCTTCACCTCGGCGCTGGAGCCGTACTCCTTGGGCGCCGTGCCTTTGCCGGTGAACACCAGTTTCGACCACTGCGCCTTGACCTGGGCACTGTCCTTGCCCAGCACCTTCTGGCTGAACTCATTGCGCAGCGGGCCTTCGGTGTGTTCGACCGGCGTGAACAGGGTCGATTTGCCGAGGAAGAACTGGGCTGCCTGCTCGCTGAACATGCGCGAGGCCGGATTTTTCGGATTGACCACCACCACGATTTCGGCTGCCAGCAGGGGCAGGGCGGCACACATCATCGCTGCGGCTAGCAGCGGCTTGATTCGCTTGTCCATGGCTGCCTCCTCAGAACACGAAGTCGAGTGCTACCGCGTACACGTTCACTGACTCATTGAAGCCAGGCTTGTAATTGACGAACGCGCCGGGGCCGTCCTTCGGCTTGATGTGGTCGACCTGGACTTTCAGTGCCAGCGATTTGTAGAAGTCCCAGCGCACGCCGATCGCGTCCGAGCTTTGCAGCGCCGCCTTGGCCAGGCTGTTGACGCCCGCGCCAAGCGGCGCCAGCGGCCCGCTGGTAGGCAAACCCGCCACGCTGCGGTCCGACTTCTGCTTGATGCTGCCGTGGTAGTAGTAGGGCAGGAATTTGCCGAAGCGGTAGCCCGCCATCGCGTACCACGAATTGGTGTCGTGCACGATCAGCGTATCGGTGCGGCGCATGGCGTACTCGGCCTGCAGCACCACGTTCTTCCAGTCCATGGTGGCGCCGACGGAAGTGAACGTGCCTTTCACGTCATTGAGCGGCATCATGTTCGCCACCGAGCCGAGGCCCACGGTGCGCAGCGTTGTCACCAGTCCGGTCAGCGTGGGATTGTCGACCACGCTGAAGTCGGCCTGCGCGCGGCCGAAGCGCAGCGTGAACGGTCCGTTTTCCGCCACCACGTGCAGCAGCAGCATCTTGCGGAATTCGACGTCCTGCGCCGGCTGGTCGACGTCGGCGCGGCCGGTGCCTACCTGCACGCTGAGCGAAGTGTCGCCGAAGCTGTGCTGGTACAGCAGGTCGATGCCGTCGAAGGAGTCCAGCGTCACCTGGCGGTAGACCTCGGCCGGCGGACGCAGCATGGTGTTGGCGTAGCCCACGTTGCGGAAGTCGGAAATCATGTAGATCGGCGCGCCCATGCGGCCCACGCGCACGCTGAATTCGTCGTTGACCTTGAACTTGGCGAAGGCCCATGCGGCCTGGGCGCGGTAATGGTCAATGGCATCCTTGCGCACCAGGCCCTGGCCGGTGAGCGAGATCATGTCGTTGATCTTCATCGTGGCCTGGATGCCGAAGTTCGAATCGACTCCGGTGCGCCAATCCTTGCGCACACCCGATGCCTGGTTGGGCCGGATGAATTCAGCGTCGTCGGTGTCGGTGGAGGTGAGGGCGGCGGTGCCAAAGCCGCTGATGGTGACGGAAGGTCCTGCTTCCTGGGCGCTTGCCTGCAAGGCGAAGCTGGCTGCTGAAAGCGCGGCAAGCGCGCTGCACATTCTTTTCATCGTCATGCTCTCTCCCGTTGCTATTGGTGGTGAACAAGCTGACTACGGGGCTCAGTGTTACAGATTGTCGGCGGCTGCGCCAATTTTCGTGGTAGGCGCGCAACAATGAAAAAAGCCCGCGGATGCGGGCTTTCATCGGGAGAGCGTGAAGCTTACTTCGCTTTACCCAGTTCGGAGTGGTGGCGCGAATAGCCGAAGTACACCACCAGGCCGATGGCCAGCCAGATGCCGAAGGCGATCCAGGTAATCGCCGACAGGAAGGCCATCAGCGACAGGCAGAACACAACTGCCAGGCCAGGAACCACCGGCACGCCAGGGCAGCGGAAGGCGCGGTGCAGGTCAGGACGCTTCTTGCGCATGATGATCACGGCGATCGATACCAGGCAGAAGGCAGCCAGGGTACCCATGTTGACCAGTTCGGCCAGCACGTTCAGCGGCACCAGGGCGGCGATGAAGCCGAAGATCAGGCCGACCATCCAGGTGGCGAAGAACGGGGTGTGGTACTTAGGGTGCACCTGCGACAGCTTCTTGGGCAGCAGGCCGTCGCGCGACATGGCGAAGATGATGCGGGTCTGGCCGTAGGCCATCACCAGGATCACGGTGGTCATGCCGAGAATGGCGCCCAGCGATACCCAGCCGGCGAACCAGTTTTCACCGGCGTATTGCAGTGCCAGCGATACCGGGTGGTCGACGCCCAGGAATTGCTGGTAAGGGACGATGCCGGTCATGATGCCTGCCACGATCACGTACAGGATGGTGCAGACGGCCAGCGAGCCGATGATGCCGATCGGCAGGTCGCGCTCGGGGCGCTTCACTTCTTCCGCGGCGGAAGTCACGGCGTCGAAGCCGATGAAGGCGAAGAACACCAGGGCCGCGGCGCTCATCACGCCGGAGGCGCCGAACGGCATGAATGGCTGCCAGTTGGCTGGCTGCACGTGGCCGGCGCCAACGCCGATGAACAGGAGCACCACGCCGATCTTGATGACCACCATGATGTTGTTGACACGGGCCGATTCGCGCACGCCCCAGCCCAGCATGGCGGTCAGCAGGATCATGATCAGGAAGGCCGGCAGGTTGAACAGGGTGGTCACGCCAGGCACGGCGCCTGGTGCGGCGGTCAGGGCGGCCGGCAGGTGAAGGCCGATGCCGGCGATCAGCGATTGGAAGTAGCCAGACCAGGCTACCGATACGGCGGAAGTGGCGAGGCCATATTCAAGCATCAGGTCCCAGCCGATCATCCATGCCACCAGCTCGCCCAGGGTGGCGTAGCTATAGGTGTAAATGGAGCCGGCAACCGGAACGGTCGAGGCGAATTCGGCGTAGCACAGGGCGGCGAAACCGCAGGCCAGTGCTGCAACCACGAAGGAAATCGTCAGGGCCGGGCCGGCGGTCAATGCGCCGGTGCCGGTCAGGACGAAGATGCCGGTACCCACGATGGCGCCAATGCCCATCAGCACGAGGTCCATCGGACCCAGTACTTTCTGCAGGCCGCCCGGGGTACGGGCGGTTGCCAGCATGTCGTCCAGGTTTTTAGTCCTAAAAATGCTCACTTGTCTCTCCAGTATCTCTTCTCTTTTGGGATCGCCAAAAAAAGGCTGCCGCATATTAGCACGGGGTTTGCGGGCAGATGTTGTAGGATTGTAAATCTGAATTGTTTGTTGCCTTTAAATTCCTTGCCCCACAGATGAAATATATGATACTCGCCGCGGCCACGGCCGCGACCACTTTCGCCAGCGCCGCCTTGGCCCAGCCGATGCCGCCGCAGCCCAATACTCCGGCCTATAAAGCCTGCATGGCGGAAGAGGGCGAACTACGCCCGCAGCGCCAGGCCCTGACACGCCGCTTCCGCGAACATGAAACGGCGCTGGAACGTACCTCGGCCGAACTGGCGGCGCATGATGCCGCCGCGGCCCAGGTGGTGCGCACCGACAGTGCCGCCGTCGCCGCTTACAACGCCCGGCAGGAAGAACTGAACGCCCGGGCGGCCAGCCTGAATACGGAAGGCAACAGCCTTGAGAAAGAGCTGCATGCCTTCAATGCACGCGTCGCTGCCGGCAATATCCGCTGCGGCAATATTCTCGCGCCATATAACGTTCGCAGGAAGGAAAAATGATGCGCAAGATCGCCGCCCTTGTATTTGCCCTGGCTGGTGCCGCCGCCCAGGCCGCGCCGCTGCCGGCGCCGGCCCGCGCCGAAGTCGATGCGCTGCTCAACCGCCTGCAAGCGTCCGGCTGCCAGTTCAACCGCAACGGCAGCTGGTACAGCGGCGCCGATGCCAGGACCCACCTGCTGCGCAAGCTCGAATATCTGGAAAAGAAAGACATGGTCAAGAACGCCGAGCAGTTCATCGACCTTGGCGCCAGCAGCAGCAGCTCGAGCGGAAAAGCCTATCTGGTCAAATGCGGCACGGCGGCGCCGGCGGAAAGCAAGGCCTGGCTAAGCACCGAACTGAAAGCCATTCGCGCGCATTGACAATGGGGCGGGAGGTATAGTGGGCCAGGAGGACAGCCAGCCATGCATCGCGAAACAGCCAGCATCGCCACCCCTGCCGGGGAAGTGACAGGCACGCTCGACCTGCCGGCCGCCGCCAGGGGCATTGTGCTGTTTGCCCATGGCAGCGGCAGCAGCCGTTTCAGCCCCCGCAACAATTTCGTGGCCGGCGCCTTGCGCTCGGCCGGCATCGGCACTTTGCTGATGGACTTGCTCACCCCCACCGAGGACGAGGTCTACCGCACCCGTTTCAATATCGGACTGCTGGCCGAGCGTCTCGGCCTGGCCGCCGACTGGCTGGCCACTGCGGCGGCCACGCGCGGCCTGCCGCTGGGCTTGTTCGGCGCCAGCACCGGCGCCGCCGCGGCATTGCAGCTTGCCGCCGAACGCAAAGCCGGCGTGGCCGCGGTGGTGTCGCGCGGCGGCCGGCCCGACCTGACCGGGCAAGTGGCGCTGGCGCGCGTCACCGCGCCCACCCTGTTCATTGTCGGCGGCCGTGACGCAGGAGTGGTTGAGCTCAACGAGTCCGCCTTCCATAACCTTCATTGCAAAAAACGCATCGACATCGTGCCTGGGGCGACCCATCTCTTTGAGGAGGCGGGGGCGCTGGAAGAGGTGGCCCGCCTGGCGCGCGACTGGTTCAGTCAGCACCTTTCATGATGAAAGGTGAGGAATGGTGAGAATGCGCGCATTTTCAACCCCATCCGCATCGCTATAATTTTCCCCATCGATTAGGAGAGTGTATGGCGCTGCATTTGAAGAAGGCAATGATCAGGAATTCGGTATTCAACAGCGGCGTGTGCGCGGCGCTGGTTGCCATCCTCATACCATTGTTTGGGGCGCCCGTCGGGATGCTCTGGCTGGCCGTGCTGGTTGGCGGGGTCGGCCTGGTGACTTTCCTGCGGACTGCCTACAAGATTCGCCAGGACATGCTTTCGCGCCTGCAGGAGCTTGCCTCCTACGTCCACATCGATCGTGCCAGCCCGCAGGCGCGCAAGCAGGTCGACTGGAGCCTGATCGACGATTATGCGACCCAGCTCGCGACCCGCGGCTTCCGTCCGCTCGGCGACTACACTACTTATCCGGCGCCGCCGACCCTGGTCGGCGTTGCGGCCATGTTTTGCAATGCCGAGGGCAGCATCATCATCGAGATCCAGCAACTGAAGCTGATGCCGCAGGCCGACAAAGCCGCTTTAAAAGAAGGCATCTATTTCAGCATCATGTCGATGGTGGGCGGCAGCATTCGCGTCGTCACCAGCAACCACAAGCCGATGGCCGCCACCTATATGATCCGCGGCGAACACGATGTCGCAACCGGCCGGCCGGGCTTGGGGCTGATGGAATTGCTTGCGACGCACACCGATATGCTGAACCGCCTGCGCGAGAGGGTCGGCAAGGCTCCTTCGACCGGTTTGACGGTGGAGCGTTATGTACTGGCGATCCGCGAGGCCCAGGCCCAGGCCCGCCAACGCGTCAGCGCCATGAGCGGCTATGCGATTGCCTGTGCCGTGGACCGTTTCGAGGCAGACCGTTTGCTGCGCTGGACCCCGCAGATCGCCGACCTCAAGGAGGTGCCGCAGCGTCGCCTGGAAGAACTCGACAACGCTTTCGGCTCGGATCTCCAGCCGCCGATCTTCCACGAATCACTGGCGACGCAATTCTGACGGCATGGCCTTGAACTGGTAGCGTACGCCGGCCAGGTAGAGCAGGAACAATACTCCGGCAATCGCCTTCAGCGCCGGGGCTTCGGGGCTGTCGAAAACCGGATTGGCGGCCGGGACCCGGGTAAAGGTCTCGGTGATGCCCGGGATGAAATGCAGGAAGAAGGTGAACGAATAGCCGGCGGTCTCGATCTTGCGGCCGGCGGCGCCGAACCATCCGAGCGAGCCGGCAGCGTAGGCCAGGGCCAGGACCAGCAGGGTGAGTACGGCAAGGGCATGGGGTTTGCCGAAACCACCATGGGCGAACAGCCCGAAGCCGGTGAGGCTGACCACCACGGTGCTGGCCAGGTACAGCAAGCCGGCCTTGCTGCGCGGGCTGATGCCACCGTGCAGGGCGTAGGCGGCGATGCCGGAACCAAGGGCCAGCAGGCCGAGCGCAGTGTGGAAGATGCCAAGTGGGGACATGATAGCTCCTCAAGATAAAGGTTGGACTGCAACGATGAATGGATGATAGGCGTCATCAATACGTGTGGCCAATTGCATGTTCCTAAGGCCGCGATAGCGATTCACTTGCATAGGAAGAAAGCCCATCATGAAGATCAGCAATCGACTGATGATTACCCTGGCAATTGCATTTCTCGGACTGCTGTTTGTCGGCGCGCAGGGTTTGTGGCAGCTGCGCGATGCCCAGCAGCGCATGGAGCTGGTGCAGACGCGCCTGATCCCCAGCGTCTCAGCCATCAATGCCGCCAAGGCGGCGGTGAGCGACAGCCGCCTGGCCGGCTATCGCTTGTCGGTGTTCTCCAACCTGCCCGACAAGAGCGCGCTGGACAAGGCCTATAACGATGCCCATGCCAATTTTGACAAAGTGCTGGCCGACTATGCGAAGAACAATGTCTTCGACGACACCGACCGCAAGATGCTGGAGCAGGACAAGGCAGCGATGGAGACGTATCGCCAGGCGCTAGTGCCATTCATCGCCGCTGCGCATGCCGGCGATATGGATGGCGTGCGTGCCACGCTGGTGGCCGGTTCGCCGCTGGCGCTGGGTGCTGGCGGCGTGAAGAAAAGCCTGGACGACCACGTGGCCTATAACCAGAAGCTGATCGAAAAGGTGAAGGCCGACAGCGATGCCGATTACTCGAAGGCGGTCACCGTGCTGGTCGTTGTCACAGTGGCGGTGCTGCTGATCGTGGGCGTCATGGGCTATAAAATGTACCGCGTGATCAGCGGTGGCCTGGACCGGATGCAAGGCACAATGGAAGACGTCAGTTCTTCGCTGGACCTGACGCACCAGGTCGAAGTGGAGCGCATGGACGAAATCGGCCACGCCGGGGCGGCCTTCAACAAGCTGCTGGGTGAAATCGGCGGCGTGGTGGGCACGGCGCGCTCCGCGGCCGATGCGGTCAGCACCGCCTCACGCCAGATCGCGGTCGGCACCGGAGACTTGAACAACCGCACTTCGGCGCAGGCGGCTGCGCTGGAGGAAACCGCTTCCAGCATGGAGCAACTGACTTCCACCGTGAGCCAGAACTCGGACAATGCGCGCCAGGCCAACCAGCTGGCACAGAATGCTTCGCAGATCGCGGTGCAGGGCGGCGAGGTGGTGAAGGAAGTGATCGACACCATGGCGTCGATCAATGCTTCCTCGCACAAGATCGTGGATATCATCAGCGTGATCGACGGCATTGCGTTCCAGACCAATATCCTGGCGCTGAATGCCGCCGTGGAGGCTGCCCGCGCTGGCGAGCAGGGGCGCGGCTTCGCGGTGGTGGCGACCGAGGTGCGCAACCTGGCGCAGCGCTCCTCCGCTGCGGCCAAGGAAATCAAGTCCCTGATCGACGACAGCGTGGAGAAGGTCGATTCGGGCACCCGGCTGGTGGTGCGCGCCGGCGATACCATGAGCGATGTGGTGGCGAGCGTGAAGCAAGTCTCAGACATCGTAGCCGACATCAGCGCCGCGACCGCCGAGCAGAATGCCGGCATCGCCCAGGTGCACCAGTCGATTACTTCGATGGACCAGGTGACGCAGCAGAATGCCGCGCTGGTGGAGCAAACAGCCGCGGCGTCGCAGTCCTTGCAGGACCAGGCCGAAGTCCTGGCCCGCGCGGTGAGCGCATTCCGCATCGGCGTGGCCCACCTGAAGTCGGCGCCGGTGCTGCGCAGTGCCGGCAGTCCCGCCGCCTCCACCGCCATTGCGGTGCGCCCGGCACGGCAGCGCAAGGTGGCCCGTGCCAGCGCTGGCGACGAGTGGGAGCAGTTCTGAGTTTGTTAATATTTTTAGAATACTTTTTCATCTGTCCGTCATAATTTGAGGCTATCGTCTGGACTCCTTTCAACCAGGAGACACCAGATGAAACTGAGCACCATCGCTGCCAGCCTCGCACTGGCAGCATCCGCAGTAAGCCTTCCGGCCCATGCATGGCAGCAAGAGACGCACCGTCGTATCGTGTTGGACGCAGTCAATTACATGAAGGCCAATCCTGGAAGCACCAACTACAACAAGCTGCTGGCCGGCGTCACGCGCGCAGGCTACACGATGGACCAGTTTGCGGCTGCGCTGGGGCAGGGCGCGTATGACGTCGACGATTTCGCCGACACGTATATCTGCGGCGCCACTACCGGCAACTGCCAGATGGCGCCGGTGTGGGGCGCGGGGGCCAGCATCGTCAAATACACAACCTTCTGGCATTTCCAGAACCACACCACGGGCCGCGACGTGCACGGCAATCCCTTCGGCGGCTACAACTACGCCAAGATGGCCGTAGCCGGCGACATCGACAACCTGGCTGCGAGCTGGCTGTACGGCGACTACCTGGATGACGGCGCAGGCGGCCTGAAGGGATGGTTCGGCGACGGCAGCAAATACAACGCCTACGGCATCACCGAAGCGCACTACCGCCTGGGCGGCTATTCCACGCCTTCCATGTATGCCGATTTCGAAGCCGCGCCATTCCAGCCGATCGACAACCTGGGCCAGTACTGGTTCTCGCAATTCCTGGCGCAGCCGACCGCGCAGTCGCTGGGCTTCGTGCTGCACACCACCGACCTGCTGCAACCGCACCACAGCTGGACCACCTCGGCCCACGACCACTCGGGTTGGGAGCAGTGGGTGTACGACTACTACGACAGCGAGCGCCTGAACGACTCCGCGCTGGTGACTGCCGCCATGGCCGATTTCACGCCGGTGTCGGCGGGCGGCAGCGACATCCGTCCTTTGCTGACGCAGGGCGGCACCTACTCGTATGCCAATGGCGGCATTGTGCTGTCTTCGAATGCGCACGGCGACCGTGTCGTGGTGGGCAAGAAGATGATTCCGCACTCGATCGCCATGGTGGTCCACGTGCTGAACCGCGCCGCCGAGCGCCTGGCCAACTGATGGCCGCCCGCCACCTCGTCCACCGCGCCGCCCGCGCTGCCATCGTCCGCGCCGCTGCCGCAGTCGTCGCCGCAGCGCTCGCCGGCGCCAACGCGGTGGCGGGCCCCGCCGCGCCGCTGCCCGGCGCAGCGCCGAGCAGCGCGGCGGTAGCCGCCCGCATCGACGGCGCCCCGCTCTACGCCTTCACCCTGGACACGCTGTGGCGGCAGCGCCGCGCCGTCACCCCCGCGCTCGAGCGGAGCACTGCGCTGGACGAGCTGATCCAGGTTCGCCTGCTGGCGGCACATGCCAACGTTCCAGCGCCAAAAGAAGGGGCCAGCGTCACGGTAGCCTTCGCCCCCGACGTGATGCTGGAAGAACGCCTGGTGGCAACTCTGCGCGAAGTGCATGGCAAGGACCTCGACGCCGCCATCAAAGCGCTGCCCGGCGCCACGCTGGACAGCCTGCTCACCGTGCAGCCGGCAGTGCCGCAGCAGCAACTGGACGCCATCTTCGGCCGTCCCGGTTCGCTGCAGCTGGAAATCGCCCTGTCCAAAGAACAGCAAGCGCAGGCCGGCGCCATCGAAGTGCTGCGCTACCAGCTTCCCGGCGGCGAAGCCACGAGCATCAGCCTGTTTGACGTTTACCACCGCCAGAACGTCCAGGGCCGCCTGGCATTGTCGCAGCAGCCCGCGAACGTCGCCGCCCAGCAAGCCCGCCGCATCGTCGCCAACGCCTTCGTGCTGCACTGGGCGCTCCAGCGCTTCGGTCCCGACGCCGTGGCCGACCTGCGCAAGGCGATCGCCGACGGCGAAGCCGTGGTGACGCTGCAGCGTTTGTACGGCATCGGCCTTGACACCGACTCCGGCAGCCCGCTGCTGAACCGCCTGTCAAGCGAAGCGAGCCCACAGGAAATCGAAGCCTACTACCAGCAAAACAAGGACCAGTTCGCGCGCATTGACAAAATCCGCGCGCGCCACATCCGCGTAGCGGACGAAGCACAGGCCCAGCGCGTGCTGAAAACCCTGCAGGGAGGCGCCAGTTTCGCCGCCACTGCACGCAGGATGTCGCGCGCGCCCGACGCGGCAAAAGGCGGAGACCTGGGCTGGATCGGTGCCGACGGCAGCAAGGACTGGCTCGCCAGCCTGGCCTTCAGCCAGCAGCCCGGCAAGCCATCCGCCCCGATCCGCGCCCCGGTCGGCCCGACCGAACCCGCCTTCTGGGAAATCGTGCTGGTAGAAGAACAGGTGCACGGCGCCCACCCGCTGCAATCGGAAACGGTGCGCTACCAGGCCAGCCGCATGATCGCGCTCAAAAAAGCGCTGCAACAGCTGGGCGAAATCATGGAACAGGCGCGCCGCTCGGCGCATGTTGAGATTGCAGAGGCCCAATGAAACGCTGGCAAGGTAGTGCAGTGATCGCCGCGCTGCTCGCCGCAGTCGCCGGCCAATGGTACGTCGCCAGCGTTGGCGACACGACGCCGGCCAGCCAAGGCCGTAGCGGAGCAGCGCCCATGCCGGCCGCGCCGCCCCCGCCGCTTGCCAGCGCCCCGCAGGCCACCGCCGCCGCGACAAACGATGGAGGTGAAGGCGACGGCCTGCGCCGCGTCCCCATCCCGCCGGTCGATACAAGCACGCCAGCCTGGCTCCCGCTGGCGCAGGCACGCGAAACCGGCGACGCCCGCAGCCCGCCAATCCTGCACGACGCCCCGGCCGAGCACCCCGACGCCAGCGTGCTGGCCGACCCGCAAGCCTATGCAGCCCATCAGCAAGCGCAAAAACAGCGGCTGTTCGCCGCCTACGCCCGGGCCGCAGCCCCCGAACTGGCGCGCCTGCAAACGGACCTCGAACAAGGCCGCGAAGCCGGCATCGCGCCCGAAGAACTGGCCAAAGTCGCCGAAAAAATCCGCCGCATCGAACAACAGCGGCAAGCCGCCGAAGCAGCAAAATGAAAGTCGGGGTCAGCTCCGGCAATCGGACATTTTGCATAGCAAAATGTCCGATTGCCGGAGCTGACCCCGACTTTTGTCTTTAAAGCAGGTTGGCTAAAGGTTTGATGACTTCGTCATCGGTCCAGTAGGCGGTGTGGGAGAGCGGGTTCCAGCTTTTGGTCATGAAGTCCAGGATACCTTGGCCGGCGTTGACTACGCGGTCTTCGACCAGCGTTTCGTAGCCGCCTTCCAGCGGTTGCAGCGGCCAGCCCAGTGCATCGTCGGGGTCGTACAGGTTGAGCCAGCGGAAGCCGGGATTGGGCTTGATGATCGGCTTGACGTCCATGCGCTGGTGGGCGGAGACGAATACCGGAATATTGCAGCCGGTGGTCACGAAGGAGCGCACCGTGCCGCATTGCAGGAACTTGCGCTGCTCGGCGCTCAGGCTGTCCGCCATGCGGCCGGGCTTCCAGATGCCGGCGGAGACCAGGCCGCCGCCGGCGCGTTTCTGCGCATCGTAGATAAAGCTGGACATGACCTGGCAACCGAGCGAGTGCGCCAGCAGCACGATCGGCGTGTCCGGTCCGCGGGTGGCGAGGATTGCCAGCAGGGCGCGGGCGATCTCCATCTGCGCCTGCTCGTAGACCGAGTTGTCATATTCCTTGCGGTTTTCCAGTCCCGCTGCATCGGCAAAGCCGAACAGGATGAATTTGCGCAGCTGCTCGTAGCGCACCGTGGCGCGTTCGCGCGTGCGGTTCCATACGTCCAGCTCATTGGGCTTGAGCAGGTGCTGGTAATACACGCTGTGCACATCGACGTTGGCAAACGCTGCACCCATGCGGTGCGACAGCGCGCGCCGCATATCGTCGGCATAGTCGAGCGGCTGCTCGCCCATGCCGTGGATCGTCAGGAGTGCGACCTTGGACATTACGCCGCTGCCTTGTCGGGAACGCCGCGGAAGCGGTAGCCGATGAACAGCACCAGCAGCCATACAGGGATCAGGTATACCGACATGCGCAGGCTTTCGGTCATGAACATGATCAGCAGGATGCCCGCCAGGAATGCCAGGCACAGGTAGTTGGTGAGCGGGTAGCCCCAGCTCTTGAAGCCGGTCTCGAGGCCGTCGGCTGTTTTCCGGGCGCGGAAGCGCAGGTGGATCCAGCTGATCATGCCCCAGTTGATCACCAGCGAGGAGACAACCAGCCCCATCAGGAAGCCGAACACTTTGCCCGGCATGAAGTAGTTCAGTACCACGCAGATGCCGGTGGCGAGGGCCGACACGCCCAGCGCTGCCAGCGGCACGCCGCGCTTGTTCACGCCCAGCAGGGCTTGCGGCGCATTGCCTTGCTTGGCCAGGCCGTACAGCATGCGGCTGTTGGAATACACGCCGCTGTTATAGACGGACAGTGCGGCGGTGAGTACCACGACATTCAATACGTTCGCCACCCAGTTGGCGTTCAAGGCGTGGAAGATCATCACGAACGGGCTGCCGCCGGTGACCACCTTCTGCCATGGGTAGAGCGACAGCAGCACGCCCAGCGCGCCGACATAGAAGATCAGGATACGGTAGATGGCCTGGTTGGTCGCTTTGGGAATGGTTTCGGACGGGTTGCTCGCTTCCGCGGCGGTGATGCCCACCAGTTCCAGGCCGCCGTAGGAGAACATGATGACGGCCATCGCCATCACCAGTCCCGACATGCCGTTCGGGAAGAAGCCGCCGTGCTGCCACAGGTTGGCCACGGACGCTTCCGGGCCGGCATTGCCGGACACCAGCAGGTAGCCGCCGTACACGATCATGCCCACCACCGCGACCACCTTGATGATGGCGAACCAGAACTCCATCTCGCCGTAAGCGCGCACATTGGCCAGGCTGACGGCGTTGATGATCAGGAAGAAGGCGAGGGCGCTGACCCAGGTCGGAATGCCGGGCCACCAGTATTGGACGTAAATGCCGACCGCCGTCAGTTCGGCCATGCTGACCAGCACGTACAGCACCCAGTAGTTCCAGCCCGACATGAAGCCCGCCATATGGCCGCAGTATTTGTCGGCAAAATAGCTGAAGGAGCCGGCCACCGGTTCATCGACCACCATCTCGCCCAACTGGCGCATGATGAGGAAGGCGATGAAGCCGGCCACTGCGTAGCCAAGCAGCACCGAAGGCCCGGCCAGCTTGATGGTGTCCGCAATGCCCATGAAAAGGCCCGTGCCGATGGCGCCGCCCAGCGCAATCAGCTGGATATGGCGGCTCTTCAGGCCCCGTTTCAGTTCTGTCATGTATGGCGTCCTGGTGTCGAAATAATCAAAGGCCCTGATTCTACCTCGTCGCAAGGCAACAATGTCTTTTTCGCACTGCCGCATTTAGGGAGAGCGCTCCTTGACCTAAATCAAATATTTTGTACCTGGCTTTGGATATGCTGCAAATATGCTCACACTTAAATTTCTTGGTGCCACCGGCACCGTCACCGGCTCGAAATACCTGTTGCGCCATGGCGACGAACAGGTACTGGTCGATTGCGGCCTGTTCCAGGGCTATAAGCAGCTTCGCCTGCGCAACTGGGAGACTTTTCCGGTGCCGCCGGAGGCCATCAGCAGCGTGGTGCTGACCCACGCCCACCTCGATCACAGCGGCTTTCTGCCGGTGCTGGTCAGTGCCGGATTCCGCGGCAAGGTGTATTGCACGGAGGCGACGCGCGACTTGTGCCATATCCTGCTGCCCGACAGCGGCCGCTTGCTGGAGGAGGAGGCGCTGTACGCGAATCGCCACAACTTCTCCAAGCATAAGCCGGCCTTGCCTTTGTATTCCGAAGCCGATGCCTTGCGCGCGCTGGAACACCTGGAAGTGGTGCCGGTCGGCCATGAGTTCTCACCCGCACCGGGCATGGTGGCGCGCTTCCAGCTGGCGGGGCATATCCTGGGCGCCGCTTCGGTTTCGTTGCGCTGCGGCGGCCGCACCGTGATGTTTTCCGGCGACCTGGGGCGGCCGAACGATCCGATCATGCGCCCGCCGACCGTGCTCGGCAAATGCGATTACCTGGTGGTGGAGTCGACTTACGGCGATCGCCGCCATGATGCATCCGACCCGAGCGGCAAGCTGGCGGAAGTCATCAGCAAGACCGCAGCGCGCGGCGGCGTGACGGTGATCCCATCGTTTGCAGTGGGCCGGGCGCAGGAGCTGCTGTATGAGATCTGGAAGCTCAAGCAGGCCGGCGCCATCCCGGCCGCCTTGCCGGTCTACCTGAATAGCCCGATGGCAGTGGACGCGACGCGGCTCTACATCAAGCACCAGGGCCAGCACCGCCTGGACGAGCGCAGCTGCGACGCCCTGGGCCACGTGGCGCACATCGTCAACAGCGTGGAAGAGTCGATGGCGCTGAACCGGCGCCGAACGCCGATGGTGATCATCGCCGCCAGCGGCATGGCCACCGGTGGCCGCGTGCTGCACCACCTGAAAGCCTTTGCCGGCGATTCGCGCAATACCATCCTGTTTGCCGGCTTCCAGGCGGCGGGCACGCGCGGGGCCCGTATGCTGGCAGGTGAAACTTCGGTCAAGATCCACGGCGAGTATTACCCGGTGCGGGCGCGTGTCGAGATGATCGGCAACCTGTCGGCCCACGCCGACGCGGACGAAATCCTGGGCTGGCTGTCGCATTCCTCGGCCACTCCTCGGCAGGTGTTTGTCACGCATGGCGAACCGGCGGCGGCCGATGCGCTGCGGCTTCGCATTTCGGAACAGCTTCAATGGCCGTGCCGGGTGCCGGATTATCTGGAAGAGGTGGTGCTCGAATAGGGGATGCCATGGCGGCCTTGCTGGAAGTCTCGCTTGCCGCAATGTGCGGCGCCTTGCTCGCCGCAGGGCTCACTGCATGGTCGATGTTTCGCCATGTGACAAGCATTTCCCGCTTGCTGCGCCAGCGCATGCGCAGCGCCGCTGCGCGCGAGCATCTGGTGGCCAAGGTATTCGATGCGACGTCGGAAGGCATCCTGGTGGTGAGCCGCGACATGCGCATCGTCGAAGCCAACCGCGCCTTTGCCGCGATGAGCGGCTATGCGCGTCACGAACTGGTGGGCCAGCATCCGCGCATCATGCAGTCCGGAAGGCAGGACCCGGACTTCTACAAGGCGATGTGGCAAGGCTTGCTGGGCACCGGCCAGTGGCAGGGCAAGGTGTGGGACAAGCGTTCCGACGGCAGCCTGTTCGCGGCCCACCTTACCCTGAGCGCGGTGCGCGATGAACATGGCAAGGTGCAGCACTATTTCGGCCTGTTCACCGACATCACGGACGAATGCACGCGCCAGGAGGAGATCGAAAAGATGGCCTTCATGGACCCGCTTACGCGCCTGCCGAACCGGCGCCTGATGGAAGACCGCCTGCAACAGGCGCTGGCTTTTGCCGCGCGCACCGAAAAGCTGGTTGCGGTGTGCGTGATGGACCTGGATGGCTTCAAGAACGTCAACGACACCTTCGGGCACGAGGCCGGCGATGCCGTGCTGGTGGAAGTGGCGGGACGCTTGCTGCAGGTGGTGCGGGCCAACGATACCGTGGCGCGCCTGGGCGGGGACGAATTCGTGCTGCTGCTGGCGGGCCTGAACGATGTCGGCGAGGCGGAGGAAATCCTTGAGCGCGCCCTGGCGGCAGTGCGGGCTCCGGTGCGGATGCCGGATGAGCAGCCGGCCCTGGTATCGGCCAGCATCGGGCTGGCGGTATTTCCCCATGACGCTCAACTGGCGGAAGACCTGCTGCGGCGCAGCGACGCGGCCATGTATGCCGCCAAACGGCAGGGGCGCGATCGCTGCAAGCGGGCGCAGGCCCGCTGTTGATCCTTACAGGCTTTCCTGCACGGTACGGCCGTTCAACGGTTGGATCGGACGGGCGTTATGCTTGTAGACATGGGCAAAGCGCTTCAACTGCGCATCCGACATTTCCACCGGCGTTTTCAGGACGAACCAGTTGACCTCCTCGCTGCATGGTGGAGTGGTCAGCGAACCTGCGAAGTTGTAATAGCCTTGGGCCGCCGGCAGCAGCTTGCCGATATCGATGTTCACTCCGGCCACTTCCTGGGCCGCGCCTTTTTCCTTCGGCAGGGCGTCCCACAGGGTCTGCACCAGCGGGTTCTCGGCGCCTTGCGGAACAGCACCGCTACCACGGCCAGCTTGCCTTCCGCGTTCTTGTGCACCAGGTGCGCCACCATTGGGTAGCTGCGGCCATTGATCTTTTCTTCGCTTGGCTTGTGGAAGTGGAATTGCAGCAGGTCGTAGCGCTTGCCGTCGATGGTGACGCCGCTGCCTGCCGCGTAGTTCACCTGGATGGTGTGGCCGTTGTCGAGGATCTTCAGCGGCGACGGGCTGTAGGCGAATTCCAGCGGCGGCAGCTTGGCCTTGCTGGTCTTGCGGATGTCGATCGGCGACTGGTTATGCCCCAGCTTGCAGGTGCTGAAGTCCTGTTCCAGCTTGGCCCAGTTCTGCGGGCCGGTGGCGCCATCATAGCTCCAATGCGCCGGCGCGTTTTCGGCGAAGGCGGCCGCAGGCAACAGGGCAGCGCAGAGCAGGAAGGAGAGGGTTCGTTTCACTGATTGGTCCTTTCAGGGTTGTTGGCCGCCAGTTCCAGGCGGCGCAGGAATTTTTCGGGTGGCTGGTAGCCGATTATTCGCGCTTGAGGGACTTCCTTGCCGGCGGCGTCGAACATGACGATGCCGGGCGGGCCAAAAAGGCTGAAGCGCTTCATCAGGGCGCGGTCTTCTTCGCTGTTGGCCGTGACATCGGCCTGCAGCAGGTGCATGTCCTGCATGGCGGCTTGCACGCGGGTGTCGGTGAAGGTAAGGCGTTCCATCTCCTTGCATGAGACGCACCAATCGGCGTAGAAGTCCAGCATGACGGGTTTCTTCGCACTGGCCAGTACCTGGTCAAGGTCGGCGACATTGCGTACGCGGGTGAAGCGGGGTTCGGCATCATGTGCCTGGCCCGCACCTGCGGCGGCAATAGTAGCACCGTTCCCGGCGCCGCGCAGGTGGGCCAGCGGTTGCAGGACATCGCGCCCCGAGCTGGCGGCGCCGACCAGTTCGAACAGGCCGCCGAGCAGCATCAGCAAGCCGAGCGCTTTCGCCGCGTAGGGGCCTGCGCCGGCACCTTGCGGGACGGCTTCGCCCACGCGCAGGAAGGCTGCGCACAGGATGGCGAAAGCGCCCCACAGTGCCATGCTGACGGTCACCGGCAGCACCGGGTTGACCATCCAGATGGCGACGGCGATCAGCAGGAGACCGAAGACTTTCTTTACATGGTTCATCCAGGCGCCGGCGCGCGGCAGCAGGCTGCCGGCGGAAAGGCCCGTCAGCAACAGCGGCACGCTCATGCCGCAGGCCATCGCAAACAGGGCGCCGGCGCCGATCAGGGCGTTGCCGGTCTGGCTGATGTACAGCAGGGCGCCGGCCAGTGGACCCGCGACACACGGCCCGACAATCAGTGCCGACACCGCGCCCATGGCAAACACAGCGGCCAGGCGGCCGCCGGATAAATTGCCGCTGGCGTTGCTGAGGCGCGTTTGCAGTGCGCTTGGCAGCTGCAGCTGGTAGACGTCGAACATCGACAGTGCCAGGGCGACCAGCAGCGCGCCGAAGGTGAGCAGGACCCACGGCTTTTGCAGCGCGCCGGCCAGGCCTTCACCCGCCAGGCCTGCGGCGACGCCAAGCGAGGTGTAGACCAGCGCCATGCCCAGGCTGTACGCGGCGGCAAGCAACAGCCCGCGCTTGCGCGTCACCTGCGCCTGGCCGACGATGATGGAGGACAGGATCGGCACCATCGGCAGTACGCAAGGCGTGAACGACAGCAGCAAGCCGAACGCCAGGAACGCCACGCCGATCCGCCACGCGCTGCCGCTTTGCAGCGTACGCTGTGCCAGGGAAGTGTCGTCTTCCGCCACGTCGCTTGCCGCCGCCATGGGAAGCTCTGTCAGCGTGCCCGGCCGCGCCGGATCGATACGGTAGCGGCGTTCAACCGGTGGGTAGCACAGTCCCGCGTCCGCGCACCCCTGATATCCGACAGTCAACGTGCCGCCTGTCCGTCCCTGCCAAGGCAGCTGCAAGGCCAATGCATCCGCATAAGTCTCCATCTCCTTACCAAAATTCTCGTCGTACTTGCGCTTGCCCGCCGGCAGCAACACCGGCAGTACCGCCCATCGCTGCGCACGGTGATGCGATCGCGATACAGATGGTACTCCTGCGCGATGGTCCAGTGCAGCGCGAGCTGGCCATCGGTACGCAACTCCGCGCGCAGGCCAAATGCCCGCTCCGGCGCCAGGAAATCGTCCGCCAGGGCTGTCCCGCCCAGGGCGGAAGCCAACAGCACCGCCGCCAGCCATTGAATCAGGAACTTCATATTCATCTCCGAAAAATTCGCCCATCCTGGTCGATCGCCAGGAAGGAAAAGCCAGACTGCTCCAGGAAATCCAGTCCATCCCGCTCCAGCAACATGGCCGTGGTGCTGCAACTGCCGGCTGCGATGGCCATCGGGGCCACCACGCTCACCGAACGCCAATACGACACCGGCATGCCATTGCGCGGATCGAGGATGTGGCAATAGCGCCGCCCATCCGCCTCAAAAAAACGCTCATAGTCGCCACTGGTTGCCAGCGCACCCCGGCTAAGCGGTACGCTGGCAAGCGTGGCCTGGGTATCGCGCGGATGCTGGATCCCGATGTTCCACTCCTCCCCATCCGGCCGCGGGCCCAGGAAACGCATGTCGCCCCCCAGGTTCACATAACCATGCCGCACGCCCTGCAAAGCGAGGAGCTCCGCTGCGCGGTCAACCGCATACTCCTTGCCGAACCCGCCGAAATCGAGCTCCATGCCAGCCTGGGCAAGCATCACGCTGGCGCCGTCGCGCTGCACCTGCTGCCAGCCGACCAGCGGCAACCACCGCTCCAACGCTTGCGCTGAAGGCACGCTACCTATGCGGAAGTCCCACACCTTGCGCAGCACGCCGGAGGTGATGTCGAAACGCCCGCCGCTGCTGCGATACACAGCGTCTGCATACTCCAGCAGCGCCAGGGTCTCTTCATCGCAGGCGACCGCGCACGCGCCGGCCGCCGCATTGATGCGGCTCACGATACTGTCGGCGCGATAGCGCGAGTATTTGGCTTCGATCCGCCGCACTTCCCGCAGCGCGGGCTCGGGCCAGTGCCCGGGCTTCGGCGCCAGATGCGGCAGCCAGCCGGATCTCGCAGCGGCTGGCCATCGCCTGGAAGTCGACCGTGAAGACCGGGCTTACCACTGCCGTGTCACTCCGATTTGCAGGCTGAGCGCGCGCATGGACGCCAGCCCCGGGCTGCCGCTGCCAAACAGGCGCCATGCGCCGCGCTGCTCGTAGCGTTCGACCTTGAAGTCGACAGCCCAGTCCCGGTTGAGCTGCTTCGCCAGCTTCACGCCCAGCGTGACCGCGCCGAAACCTGACAGGCGCTGGTCGGCGGAACTGGCTTGCGCACTGGCGAACACGTAACCGGGCGGGAAGGGCGCGCCCAGCTGGCTGTCATACACCGGATCGAATAGAAATCGGCAGCACGCTGGGTGTACAGCCGCGCGGCAGGCGTGACAGTCCAGCCATCGCCCAGGCCCTGCACCCATTCCGCACCAAGCGTATGGGCGCTGATGCCGTAACTGTCGCGGTAATAGCGGTAAATCAGCCTGCTGCTGGCACCCTGCGCGACGAAGCGGTGGTTCCACTGCAGCAGGGCGGTGTCCTGCCGCCGCGTATCGGGCCGCTGGTCGGCCAGCTTGTACGGGTCGGAGTAATAACCATGTCCCTGGGTGTGGGTCAGCGTGAACTGGGCGATGTCGACCGGCGTCAGTACCCGCGTTACGCCAGCCAGCAGGCTCACGGTCTGCCGCCCCGCATCCAGCACCGCACGGTGACCGGATTGATGCTGTCATCCGATCCGCCAAGTCCGAAGTTCCAGGTGGTGTTCTTGTCCTCGCTGGCAAGGGATGCCTGCAGCGACAGCGCGCGCGACACATAGTCATGCTCGGTCGAATAGGCGGCCGACACGCTGACGGTGCCGCGCGGCAGGTAGCGCGTGACGGTGACGTCGCCCGCCTTGCGCAAGTCGTCCATGCGCGAAGCGCCGGAGACTGCCGTGTGATAGCGCGGCGAAGCACCCGACACGTCATCCACCGTGGCGCTGGCAGCCACCGACCATTCCCCGGCGATCGGCGCCAGCACCGACAGCGCCGGCGCATGCACGCGGACCCGGTCCAGGCCCGGCTGGTCCTCCTTGTAATACAAGTATTTCACGCCGATGCTGCCCCGTTCCGGCGGCGTCTCGGCGTGCACGGTGCCGATCCCCGGCAGCAGCATGGCCGCCGCCAGCAAGGCCTGGCCGAGCGGCACGCCGTTGTGTGGTTTGTTATCCATGGTGATCCTTGTCAGTTGCAGCCGCATCCGCCGCCGCCCACGGCGCTGCCGCCGGACGCCGCTTCCTTGCTGGTGTAAATATGTTCATTGAAGCGCGTCTCCAGCCGTCGCCCTGCATCAGCATGTCGCTGCGCGCCAGTTCGCCTTTGTCCCAAGGCTGCACCGGTTTCAGTGCGCAGCCGGACAGGCCGGCCAGCACCGCGCAAATCGCAAGCAGGCGCGCGCTCATTGCCGTACTCCCAGCGCCGTCTTGATACGCGCTTCCAGCACGGTGCGGTCGGCGGGGCGGAAGCCGCTGTGTTCATACAGCACTTTCCCGTCGGGCCCGATCAGCACGCTGCTGGGCATGCCTTTCACGCCGTAGTTGCGCGGCGCGGAGCCGTTCGGGTCGAAGGCGATCACGAAGCTGGCTGGCGTCGCGCTCAGGAATTTGCGTGCGTCGTCGGTCCTGGCATCGACGTTGATGCCGACCACCTGCAGGCCTTGGCCGCCGTAGCGGGCCTGCATCTCGTTCATCCATGGGAAGGATTGGCGGCAAGGGCCGCACCACGACGCCCAGAAGTCGATATACACCAGCTTGCCCTGGTACTGTTCCAGCTTGACGGTTCCGCTTGGGCCGCTCAGCGAAAGGCGGGCGCGGCCTGCCCTGGTTCCAGCGCCATGGCCTGGCCGGCCACCATGAATGCGGCGGCGGCCAGCACGCGCGCCTGGCGACGGCGCCACAGCAGCACCGCGGCGGCCAGCACCGCCAGCACGGCAAGCATCGGGTCGTTGCCGCCGTTGATCGACGAGCAACCGCCGCCGCCATGGTTTTGCGTCGCGCCGGCGGGCCTTGCGTCGGTCGAACCCTGGCCACTGAGGGCGGCCTGCCAGCTTGCGCCGCTTGCCTGCAAGGTGGCGGTGCCGCTTGCGCTGCCGGCTGCCGGCGGGGCAAAGCGCACCGGCAGCTCGCAGGAAGCGCCGGCTTGCAATGTCAGCGGGAAGGCGGCGCAGGCATTGGCTTCGCTGCTTGCCACGGCGAACGGGCCGCTGAAGCTGACGCTGTTCAGCACCAGTGCGGCGGAGCCGGTGTTCGACAAGGTGAAGCGCTTGACCAGGCCGGCGCCGCCTGCGGCAGTGCTGCCGAAGTCGAAAGCTTGCGGTGTCAGGCTAAGCGTGGGCATCGGCGCCGGTACAGCGCTGGCATTGCCATTCAGCCGCACGGTGAACTGGGCGCCGCCATCGGTCACCAGCAGCATGTCGGCATTGCGCGCGCCGGCTGCTGTCGGTTTGAAGGCAGCGTCAATCGCGCAGCTTGCACCGGGGCTCAGCGTCGTGTCGGCAGCACAAGTGCCAGCCAGTGCAAAGTCGGCGGGATTGCTGCCGCCAAGAACCAGCGAAGCGATCTTCAAGGCGCCGGTGCCGCTATTGGACAGCGTATTGCGCTGTACCGGCGATTGCTGGCCGACCTGGGTATCGGCGAAGGCCACTGGCCCGCCGCTGCTGAGCGCGGGACGCGCCACGGGCGAAGTGGTGCCGGAGCCGGTGACTGCCACCGACAGGTTCGGCCGCGTTGGAGCGCACCAAGTAGAGTTCCCGCCACGTCGCCTGGCGCCGCCGGTGCGAACGCCAGCGCCACCGTGCAGCTGGCGCCAACGGCCAGGCTGCTGCCGCAACTGCCGCCATTCGCGCCCGAGATGCCTGGCGCGCCGCTGACGGCAATGCTGCTGAACGCCAGCGCCACATTGCCGCTGTTGTTTCAGCGTGACTTGCTGCGCGAGCGGTGCCGCACACAATGGTCCACAGGCCGAAAGCGACAGCGCCGGGAGTGGCGCTGATGGCCGGCGCAGGGCTAGCCGCATTGCCTGCAATCGCGACCAACAACGTTCGCATTGCTGGCGTTCGATGCGAGATTCAGGCTGGCCGCAAACCCGCCTGCCGAAGTGGGAAAGGCCTGCACTACCACGGTGCAGTTGGCGCCGGCTGCCAGCGGTGTTCCGGGTCCGCGCAGGTTCCGCCCAGCGTGAAGTAGCCGGCCTGGGCGCCGCTGACCGCTATCGCAGAGAAGGGTCAAGGCGGCCTGGCCGCTATTGGTCAGCGTCAGCGTGCGCTGGGACGGCGCGTTGATCAGCAGCGCAGCAAAATCAAGCGCGCTGGCCGACAGCGACAACGTGGCTTGCGGCACGGCGTTGCCGGTGCCGGACAGGGCGACGCTGCTGGAGCCGCCGGTCGCGTTGTGGTTGATGGTCAGCGCAGCGCTGCGGGCGCCACTTGCGCTCGGGTGGAATAGCAGCTGCACAGTACAAGTGGGCACCAGCTGCCAGGGCCGAACCCGGCGCGCAGCTACCGCCGGACAGCCGGAAGTCGCCGCCATGGCTGCCGCCAAGCGCGATGCTGCCGATGTTCAACGCCGCCGAGCCGGTGTTGGAAAGGCGTGGTGGCCAGCGCGCCGCTATCCTGGCCCACGGTGGCGCCGCCAAACGACAAGCTGGCCGGCGCCACCGATGCAGCCGGAGCCGCGGTCACGTTCGGGTTGCCGATGAAGGCTGCCAGGTCGGCGATCTCCGCCGAGCTGAATTTGCCGTTGTAGAGGGCGCCCATGCCGCCTTTGTTGGCGGCAAATGCGGCGCTGATCACTGACGGGTTGTTGGCTGCGGCCAGGATGTTGCTGACGTTATTCGCTGGCGATGCGCTGTGGCAGGCGGCGCAGGTGGTGCCGCCGGACGTGGGACCGTTCAGGTAAAGGCTTTTGCCGTTCAGGGCATCGGCAGCCTGCGCGAAATGCGCAGCCTGCGCCAGGCCGAATGCCAGCAAAGCCCAAAGTCGCTGATGTTTTCATTGCTGCTCCCGTGGTTGGTGAGTTGTTCAGGCACACATCGACAGGGCCCAGGCATTGCATGCACTGTGCAGCAAGGCACACAGGCGCCAGTCGCGCCAGCGCTGGTAGGGCCAGGGCCTAACGCCAGTCCCGGGCCGAACACCAGCGCCGCCGCCGGCGCGCCGGAACCCAGGTGCAGCGCGCTGAAGGCCCGCGGCACTGGCAAGCACTGCCACCGTGCCGCTGGCGCGTGGCCAAGCAGCCAGGCATGCAACCCGGCGCGCACCACCCATTCCTCCAGCAAGGGCGCCAGCAGCAGCAGGCGCAGCACGGCAGCCAGGTCGGGCGAGAGCAGGGCGGGGCCGCAGACGGCAGTAGTAGCGAACACAGGTGCTGGACATTCTGTCAATGTTGTTACGGTCAATACCTGCGCACGCAAAAATGGTTTCAAAATCGGGTGGCGAAATATTTTTGAAGATTCTTTGAACCTTTTTGCGCCGGCTGTGTATTCACCGGCGTAAACAGGAGAAAAGCAGGGGAAAAGTGCATGCGTTTTGGCAGGAGGGGCGGGAGTGACAGGGGACGCGGATGAAGGTGAACTGGTGCGGCTGGTGGGCGGGCGGCGACCGCCTGGCCTTCCAGGCCCTGTATCGCGCCTATTTCCCGCGCCTGGCCCGTTTCCTGGACCGCATGACGCGCAACGTGCCGCTGCTGGAGGAGGTCGTCAACGACACCATGCTGGTGGTGTGGCAGAAGGGCGGGCCAGCTACGACGGGCAGCAGCAAAGTCTCGACCTGGATCTTCGGCATCGCCTACCGCCATGGCCCTGAAGGCTCTGCGCGGCCTCGACGAGCCGCAGGAAGAGCCGCCCGATGTCGCCGGCGAAGAATGGGCACGAGCCTGAGCACGCGCTGGCTGCGCTGCAGTTGCAGCGCGGCGTCGGGCCGCGCGCTGGACGCCTTGCCGCTGGAACAGCGCGCCGTCGTGGCACTGACCTTATTACCACGGCATGGCCTACCAGGAGATCGCGGAAACCATGGGCTGCCCGGTAAATACCGTGAAGACGCGCATGTTCCATGCTCGCCTGCGCTTGAAGGACATGTTGTCCGACCATTTGGAAGAATTGAGATGAACATGCAAGACCCATCGAACGTTGCGGAGCACCAGGACATGCAGGCACTGCTGCCCTGGTATGCCGCCGGCTCGCTGGCCGACAGCGAGGCTGAGCGCGTGCAGCGACATCTGCGCGACTGTCCCGGGTGCCGCGCCGAACTGGCCTGGCAGCGCCGCCTGATCGAAACGGCAGCACCGTTGCCGGCCGCACTGGACCAGGAACGCGCGCTGGCGCGCCTGATGGCGCGGCTCGGCGAGGCGCCGCTCGCTGTGGCCAAGCCGTCCCGCTTCGGCGCGGCCATGCTGGACTGGTTGCGCGGCCCTGGCGACCTGGAAAGGCTGGGCCATTGCGGCGCAGGCGCTGGTGATCGTCGTGCTGGCCGCCAGGATGCTGCCGGCCGCTGCTCCTCCCGAGTACCAAGCGCTCGGCAGCGCCCCTGCTGCGACGCCCGATGTGCTGGTGGTGTTCAAGCCGGATGCCGGCGTGCAGGACGTGCAGCGCCTCCTGAAAACCTCCGGCGCGCAGCTGGTCGGGGGGCCGACTGCCAGCGGCGCCTGGCTGCTGGATGTTGACGCGGGGCGGCGCTCCGCCGTGCTGGCGGCACTGCGCGCCGATCCCGCAGTTGCATTGGCCGAAGCGCTGGCAGCGGAGGGCAAGCAGTGATCCGTTGGGCCGCAATGACGCTGTGCTTGCTGTTCGCGCTGGCCGGAGTGTCGTGCGCGCAAGCTGCGCCGCCCGCTGCCCCTTCCCACGAGATCCTGGTCATGCTGCACCTGCCTGCGCCGCATTTCCGGGCGGACGGCTACAGCGGCGCAAGCTATCGCGATGACGCCCGGCCGGCAGGCGCGCCAGCGCATCGCTGCCGCCACTGGCGCGTGAGCACGGCTTGCAGATGATGGAAGACTGGGCGATGCCGGCGCTGAACGTGGACTGCTTACCGCATGCGCCT
This sequence comes from Massilia eburnea, assembly GCF_050709955.1. Lineage (GTDB taxonomy): Bacteria > Pseudomonadota > Gammaproteobacteria > Burkholderiales > Burkholderiaceae_D > Rugamonas > Rugamonas eburnea_A. The sequence goes on along the minus strand of NZ_JBNZFX010000007.1, from coordinate 7,459 downwards.
GGCCGCCGGACAGGATCCGGCTGCGGTGCTGGCCGCACTGTCCCGCGACAGCCGCGTCGCCTGGGCGCAGGGCGATCCAGGACTTCACCGCACAAGGAGGCGCCGGGGCATCGGGCCCGTCCGGCGACCCGCTGTACCGGGTGCAGCCGGCAGCGGTGCCCTGGCAGCTGGAGCAGGTGCGCAAGTCCGCCACCGGCCGCAAGGTGCTGGTGGCCGTGATCGACAGCGGTATCGAAACCACCCACCCTGACCTGGCAGGACAGGTGACGGTGCAGGGAAAACTTCGTTGACGGGACAAACCTACGTGGCCGAAGAACACGGCACGGGCGGTCGCCGGCGTCATTGCCGCGCGCGCCGATAACGGCATCGGCAATCGCCGGCATTGCGCCGGAAAGCGCGCCTGATGGCCTTGCGCGCCTGCTGGCAAACGGGACCGCGGCACGCACTGCAACAGCTTCACGCTGGCCAAGGCGCTCAACTACGCCTTGCTGCACAATGCGCAAGTCATCAACCTTAGCCTGTCCGGTTCCGCCGGACCGCCTGCTGCAGCAGCTGGTCGGGGTGGCGCAGGCGCGCGGTATCCGGGGTGGTCGGGGGCAAGCGACCCGTCCCGCAGCGACGGCGGTTTCCCGGCCAACAGCCCCGGCGTATTCGCCGTCGCCGCCGACGATGCGGCGCGCCATGGCGCCCAATGCCTGCTGGCACCGGGACGCGACATCCCGACCCACCATGCCCGGCGGCGCGCTGGGGCATGGTTTCCGGCTCGTCCTACGCCGCCGCGCATGTGAGCGGCATGCTGGCCCTGATCGGCGAAATCAAGCCGCAGCTAAGCGCGCAGCGGCCTGCATGAAGGCATCGTACGCAGCAGCGGCCCCCGCACCGTTGACGGGGATAGATCTTTGCGCCACCATCATGCGCCATTACCGGTAAATGTTCCTGCGCATGCCCCAACCCTTCCTCCGACAGCCTGGCACGTTCGCCCTGACCGGGCTGGCCTGCATCTTTGCAGCGAGCGGCGCAGGCACAGGTGAGCGGCAGCGCCGGCATGGTATCGGACTATATGTACCGCGGCATCTCCCTCAGCTCCGGCAAGCCGGCGGCGCGGCTTTCGCTCGATGTCGATGGCGCCCATGGCTGGTTTGCCGGCGGCCAGCTGGTCAGCGGCCAGTTGGCGCCGCAAATCGCACCGGAATGCGCAGTGGCTGGGTTACGCCGGTTATGCCGCGCGCCTGCAGTCCGGCTTGTCCTGGGGAAACCGGCCTTTCGGCGTATGCCTTCCATGGCGCGCCGGGACTGGAATTTTCGCGAGGTTTTCGTCGGCCTGTCCCTTCGAAAACTACTCGGCGCGCCTGCATTACTCGCCCGACTATCTCGGCTTTCGTGAGCGCACGGTGTATGCTGAAGTGAACGGCGGGGCAGCCCTGGCGGCCGGCTGGCGCTACTTCTGGCGCGGCGGCTACCTGGCTGCGCCCGGCAATGCGGCCACCAACCGCGCCGAAGGGCGCTTCGGCATCGCGACAGGCCTCGATGGCTGGCAATTGCAGCTTTCCCTGGATGCGGCGCGCTTGCGCAGGCAAGCCTCCAGCCCGGGCTACGGCAGCTCCGCCGGCTCAGCGTCCAGCAAGCTGCACGGCAAACTGGTGCTCGGTCTGGCGCGCAGCTTCTGAACTTGATCCAGGTCATTCCCGGTGCCGGGGCGATCGCTTAGGCTGGGCGAAAGGAGTGATCATGGGATATGCACTACGTGCCAGGCGGCTTGGCATCGACACTTACCAGCAGCCGGTTGCCCTATATGCGGCGCGATTGCAAGGTATGCCTTGCCGAAGGCTTTGAAGCGCAATCGCGCATTGAGCTGCAATGCGGCGCGCAAACCGTCGCCGCCACGCTGAACGTGGTCGATGGCGACCTGCTGGACGAACAGGATATCGGCCTGTCCGAGGCGGCCTGGGAAGCGCTGGCTGCGGTGCCGGGCGTGGCAATCAGCGTGCGCCACCCGGCGCCACTGGCGTCCTTCGCTGCGGTACGCGGGCAAGATTCACGGCCGGCCGCTGGACGACGCGGCGGCGCAGGCGATCGTTGCCGATATCGCCGGCGGCCGCTATCCGGACATCCACCTCTCCAGCTTCATCACAGCCTGCTCCGGCAACCGCCTCGACCTGGCTGAGACCATCGCCTTGACGCGCGCCATGGCCGCCGTCGGCCAAAGCATGCACTGGCCATCGCAAGTGGTGGTGGACAAGCACTGCGTCGGCGGCCTGCCGGGCAACCGCACCACGCTGCTGGTGGTGCCGATCGTTGCCGCCTGCGGCATGACCATGCCCAAGACTTCCTCGCGCGCCATCACTTCGCCCGCCGGCACGGCCGATACCATGGAAACCCTGGCGCCGGTGGCGATCGGCATCGATGCCATGCGCCGCGTGGTGCAGCAGGAAGGGCGGCTGCATCGTGTGGGGGCGGCAGCGTGACCCTGAGCCCGGCGGACGATGTGCTGATTCGCGTCGAGCGCCCGCTGGAACTCGATAGCGATGGCTTGCTGGTGGCCTCGGTGCTGTCGAAGAAGCTGGCGGCCGGCGCCAGCCATGTGCTGATCGACATTCCCGTCGGACGCACCGCCAAGGTGCGCTCCGAGCTGGCCGCGCGCCAACTGGCTGCGCGCCTGGAGGGTGCCGGCCAGGCGCTGGGGGATGGCGGTCAGGGTGCGTCCTGAGCGACGGCAGCCAGCCGGTAGGCGTCGGCATCGGGCCGGCGCTGGAAGCAATGGACGTGCTGGCGGTGCTGCAAGGCGCGCCCGGCGCGCCGCAGGACTTGCGCCAGCGCGCGCTGGCGCTGGCCGCCGGAGTGCTGGAACTGGGCGGCCCGCGCGGCAACCCGGCGAGGGCATGGCGCTCGCCGCACAGACCCTGGACTCAGGCGCCGCATGGTCGAAGTTCCAGGCCATCTGCGCAGCACAGGGCGGCCTGCGCCAGCCACCGGTTGCGGCCTGCACCCAGGTGCTGGAAGCGCGCCATGCGGGGCCGCGTGGTCGGCATCGACAACCGCAAGCTGGCGACGCTTGCCAAGCTGGCCGGTGCCCCGCGTGCCGCAGCGGCCGGCGTGCGCTTCTTCGCGCCGCTGGGCAGCAAGCTCGCAGTCGGTCAGCCTATCCTGTCGATTCATGCGGACACGCCAGGCGAGCTGGCCTACGCGCTGGAATACGCCGAGGCCCAGAGTAACCTTGTCACGGTGGGAAGACGCAATGAGCAGGATTCTGGTGATCCAGGGGCCATCCCGATCCCGCGGGCGGGCACTTGTGCCATGCGCTGGCCGAGGCCTATGTCGACGCCGCCGCGCGCGCCGCAGGCCACCAGGCGCAGGTCGTCACGCCTGCGGCGCTGGAATTTCCTTTGCTGGCCAATGCCCATGAATGGGAGGAGGGGAGCGGTGCCGCCGGCGCTGGCGCCGGTGCAGCGCGCCATCGCCGATGCCCAGCATATCGTCATCTTCTATCCTCTCTGGCTGGGCGACATGCCGGCATGCCTGAAAGGCTTCCTGGAGCAGGTGGCGCGACCGGGTTTCGCGCTGTCGCGCGAGGCGAAGAACCCCTTGCATGCCGGTTTGCTGGCCGGCCGCAGCGCACGCGTGGTAGTGACGATGGGGATGCCGGGCGCTGTTCTATCGCTGGTACTTCTGCGCGCACAGCCTGAAATCGCTGGAGCGCAATATCCTGAACTTCGTCCGGCATTGCCCCCGGTGCGAAAGACCCTGGTCGGCGGCGCGGGCAAGATGGATGCCTTGGCGGTGGCAGCGTGGCGCCAACGCATGCAGGGTGCTGGGCGCCAAGGGGGATCTGAAGCTAGCGGCGCGGCGTGTCGTTGCGGGCCTGGATCGCGCGGTTCAGGCGTTCCATCGTCCTCAGCCGGCACGTCGCGGCTGCAGACGATGTGGCGTTTCAAGCCCGGCGGCATGTCGGCGAAATCGATCAGCACCAGCGCTTGCAGTTCCGGGAATTTAAGGCGCAGGTAATTCCAGTCTTCGCGGTCGACGAACAGGTAATCGGCCGCGGCCAAAGGCAACCATGCGGAACATGGACGCGGTTTTCCACCGTGCGGCGCATGATGTTTGTTCTTGGCTGGCGGCAATCCGGGCGTCAAGTTCCGGCCCATAGGAAACGCCATCGATCACGCCCAGCGTCAGCGACTTGTCGGATAGCAGGGCCTTCAGGTCCGGGTGCGACCTGACGCGGGCCGCCACGGCCGGCACTGGCCAGCACGGCATGCGGCAAGTCCGCATGCAGCGGGAACCGAAAACTGCGCCACTGCTTCGCGCTCGGGCAGGCGCAGGTACCAGCTGATGGAACAGTAATTCGGCGTGCCGTGGCTGAAGTTGGCCCAGATGCGCTTTTGCGGCTCATTGACGAATACGGCAGGCACGCCGGCTGCGGCAAATACCTGCCTGGCGCGATCCAGCATGAAGCCTTTCGCGACCTTGTTCTCATCCAGGTAATAGTAGGGTGGTTTATCGCGCCAGGCCACGGTCAACGGCGCTTGCGCCAGCGCGCTTGCCGTGCTTCCTGCCGCAATCATCCCGATGAAATATTTCTGCCACATGCAGCCATTATAATAGGAGCAAGCCCGCAGAAAGGAGTAGCACGATGTTCAGCCGTCCCCCACGTAGCACCCCCGCATGTTTGACGATCCTTCCGCAGCACTGGCCCAGGTCCGGGCAATTTACGATGACAGTATCCGCTTCCTGCGCGAATCGCTGCAGCGCTTTGTCGAAGGCGAGACGCCGGCCGAGCGTCGTGCGCGCCTGCTACCCGTACGTGCGGGTGCAGACCGAGACCGTTGCGCGCGCCGATTCGCGCCTGTCGTACGGCTTTTGTCGCCGGCCCCCGGCGCCTTCGAGACCACGTTGACGCGGCCCCGACCTGTTCGAGGGTTATTACACCGAACAATTCCGCCTGCTGCTGACAAACCATGGCCAGCAGCAGATGCAGCTCGAAGTGGGGCTGAGCTCGCAGCCGATCCCGATCCACTTCTCCTTCGCCGAGCACGATCATATCGAGGGCAGCCTGAGCGCCGAGCGCCGCATGCTGATGCGCGATGTATTCGACCTGCCCAACCTGGCTGCCATGGACGACGGCATTGCCAACGGCACTTTCGAAGCAGCGCCGGGGCGAAGCGCAGCCGCTGTCGCTGTTTACCGCACCGCGCGTCGATTATTCGCTGCAGCGCCTGCGCCACTACAACCGGCACCTCACCCGAACACTTCCAGAACTTCGTGATGTTCACGAACTACCAGTTCTACATCGACGAATTCGTGCGCCTTGGCCATGAGCTGATGGCCAGCCCGGACAACGACGGTTACGTAGCCCTTCGTCGAACCGGGCAATATCGGTTACGCGCCGGGTCGGCCACGCCATGCAGCCCGGCGACGACCTGGGCGCCGCACCGCCACGCCTGCCGCAGATGCCTGGCTACCAACCTGGTGCGCGCCGATGGCAGCCGGCCATCAGCATGGTGAACATCGGCGTCGGCCCGGCCAATGCCAAGACGGCCCACCGACCATATCGCTGGTGCTGCGCCCGCATGCCTGGCTGATGCTGGGCCACTGCGCCGGCTTGCGCAACACGCAGCAACTGGGCGACTACGTGCTGGCCCACGGCTACGTGCGCGAAGACCATGTGCTGGATGAGGGACCTGCCGCTATGGGGTGCCGATTCCGGCGCTGGCCGAAGTGCAGGTGGCGATCGAATCGGCGGTGGCCGAAGTCACGCAACTGGGCGGGCATGACCTGAAGCGCGTGCTGCGCACCGGCACCGGTGGCCAGCACCGATAACCGCAACTGGGGAGCTGCTGCCGCAGCGTACCCCGGAGCGCCGTTTTCAGCCAGAGCCGCGCCGTGGCCCTGGATATGGAAAGCGCCCACCATCGCTGCCAAACGGCTTCCGCTTCCGCGTCCCGTACGGCACTTTGCTATGCGTCCAGCGACAAGCCGCTGCACGGCGAGATCAAGCTGCCCGGCATGGCCAACCAGTTCTACCGCGACCGGGTCGACCAGCACCTGCGCATCGGCATCCGCGCGCTGGAACTGCTGCGCGGCCTCGGCTCGGACAAGCTGCACAGCCGCAAGCTGCGCAGCTTCGCCGAGGTCGCCTTCCAGTAATGTCCCACCTTGGGGTCAGGAACAAAAAGTGGACATTTTCATTCCAGAAAATGTCCACAATCGTTCCTGACCCCGAAGTGGACATTCAGGCTTTGCGCTCGGCCAGGTGGCGTACCAGGTAAAGGCCGATGATGTCGACGATGGTGTGGGCGATCATCACGGCCGGCAAGCCGACGTAGTCGAACCCCAGGCCGAACAGCACGCTCATGCCGAATACGCCGCCGGCTTGCCACAGGGCGGCGCGGTCGAAGCGGCGGAAGTCGTAGGCGCCGAGTGTGCACCAGCAGGAACAGCAGGCTGGCGCCCCAGATGCCCACCAGCGGCTGCAGCGCGGCGCGGAACAGCAATTCTTCCGAGATGCCGGCCGCAAGCGATATCCAGAATGGATTCCAGCCACTGAGGTCGAGCCGCGCGTAGCTGGCCGCCGTGCGCTGCACCGCTTCGGAATCGGGCTTGCGCAGCGTGGTCAGGGCCGACATGCCGCCGGCAGCCAGGCCCAAGGCGATGCCTGCCAGGCCTTGCTGCCACCATGGCAAGCCTGCCTGCAGCAGGCCCGCCAACGGCACTTGCCGGAGCAGGAGGATGGCAATGGCGATAGCCGCCAGCACGGCGCAACTCGATAGCTGCGTGCGGCAGGGGGATCTTCAGATCATGCTTTCGAAAATGATCTTCCACTCGCTGCCTTCGCGCGCCCAGTATTGGCGCTTGCGTTGGGTGGAGCGGCTCTTGCCGATCTTCGATTCAAGGGTGAATGTGCTGACCAGCATGTCGTCGCGGCTCGGGTAGCGGAAGATGGTCACTTCGCTGAGCGACACGCTGAGTCCATTCACGCTGGCCAGCGGGCGCATGTCTTTCTCGTACCAGGTCTTCAGGTCTTCACCATTGGCCGATTTGAACTTGCCCGAATAGTTTTTCAGCAGCCGCTTGCTGTCGGCGCTGACCAGGTCCGCGCGCCACGACTCGACCAGGCGATTGGCGGTGAAGCGTTCGTTTTCCCACTTGGCCTTGCTGATGAATTCCTGGTGGTCGGCGATCACCACCGGGGTCTTGCCGATATCCACCGTGCCTTCCAGCTTGCGCAAGTCGTCATTGGTCAGCACCACGCATCCGTCGGACGCCAGGGGCGGGCGGCTGTAGTTGTCGGCCGGCGTGCCATGCAGGAAGATGCCGCCGCCGCTGCGTCCATTCAGGCGGTCCCACTCGTTCGGATAGTTGATGCGCAGCGCGCTGGCGCCGTAAAAGTCCGGCAGCTTGGCGCCGGCGACGCGGCCGGTAATGTAGTACACGCCAAGCGGGGTTTTCTGGTCGCCTTCAC
>NZ_JBNZFX010000006.1:0-114827 GCF_050709955.1 Massilia eburnea | reverse complement strand
GCGCTGGCGCCGGTGCTGCCGCTACCGGTACCAGCGCTGCCGCCCAGCGGCGCCAGGGCGGACTCCAGGGCCTCGCGCAATGCAGGTTCCTGCTCGGCGATGGCGGCGGCGGAAGCGGCCAGCGACAGGCGGCCGGCACGGTCGATCAGGCGGATCAGGTTCGGATACAGGTCGCGAAACAGGCCCGAGGTGGTGACCAGCGCATCGCGCCGCACGGCGCCGGGCAGCAGGCGCACGTCGTTGACGATGCCGCGCGCGTTCCATACAGGCTCGGCGCCCATCATGGCCAATGCGAAAGCCACCATCACGCCTTCATCGCGCACCGCGTCGGACGCCCACAGCAGGATGCCTTCGCTGCCCGCATCGGAGCGCTCGCGCGCGGCCGCTTTGGCGGCCAGGGTGGAGCCCATCTGGTAGCCGATCCTGGTCGGCAGGATATCGCCATCGACCGCATGGAAGTTGCGGCCGGTCGGCAACGATTCCGGCGAGCGCAGCGGGTCGTTGCCCTTGCCCGGCTCGATGAAGCGGCCATCCAGGCCCTCCAGCAACCCGCGCATTTCATTCAGCGGGGAAGCGGCCAGCTTGCGCGCCACTTCGGGGTCGTCGATGCCGCCCTTCTTCATCGACTCCAGCATCAGGTCGATGGATTCCTGCTTCCACGGGCGGCCGAAGATGTGCAGGCCGTGCGGCATGAATTTTTCCTGCAGCTTGGTCAGGTAGTGGCCGACTTCGTGCGCCAGCAGATCGTCGTCGGCCGCGTCGAAACCGATGCCGCGCACGGCCAGCACGTCGGCCATCGACGCTTCCAGCTCCGCCTTTAAATTCAAAGCCACCACCCGCTCGCGCATCAGCTGCGCAGCCTTTTGCTTCAGCGTGTCGGAACTGGCAGCCTCGTAGCTCTCGACGATCTGCCGCAGCGACAGCAGTTCGTCATACAGCGGCGTGGAGGCCAGCGGCGGCGTCAGGTGGTCGACCATCACGGCCAGGCCGCGCCGCTTGGCCTGCGTGCCTTCTCCCACGCCGTCCACGATATAGGGATAGATGCCGGGCAGGTCGCCCGCAATCAGGCTGGGAAAATCATCGCCCGACAGGCCGACCGCCTTGCCCGGCAAGAACTCGTAAGTCGAATGGCGGCCGATATGCACCAGCGCATCGGCCTTGAAACGATCGCGCAGCCAATGGTAAAAGGCCAGGTACTGGTGCGGCGGCGGCACGCTGGTATTCGCATGCAGCAGTTCTTCATCGACTTCCCATCCGCGCGGTGGCTGCGGACCGATGAACACATTGCCGAACACCAGGCCCGGCACCAGCAGCTTGCCGCTTTCGACCATGATCTTGCCGGGCGCGGCTCCCCAACCCTTCAATCCCTCGATGCCGTAAGAGGCCACGCGGCGACGCACTGGCTCCAGCGCGGCACAACGGCGCGGGCGCCTTCGCTTTCAGGCATCCCGCATAGCCATCGGCCAGCGCAAGCCAGGTCGCGGATCGCCGCCTCGCGCTGCGGATGGTCGGCGCCTTCCACCAGGTGCTGCAGCTCCTTGATCACGACTTCCGCCTGTTTGCGGCCCAGCGCCCATTCGCCGGCGGCTTCCGCTTCCAGCACGTCGGCGTGCAGGCGGCCCAGCAAGCCGCTGGTCATTTCGCCTTGCACGCGCGGCGGCAATGTGGCGAACCATTTTGCGTAATCGGCGGCGCTGACACTGTTCACCGAGCCGGCCAGTTCGCGCAAGGCGCCGCGGTCTTCCGGCAGGTTGACGCCGTGCGCCATGATGCGGTCGAGCAGCGCTTCCGGCGTGGCGGGCAATTCGCCAACGCTGTAGCCGGCGTCCTTCATGGCATGCAGCATGTCGAATAGCGATGCCGGCACGTCGAGGTTGTCGGCGCCGATGTTCTGCCGGCCCGGCGGATGGTTGTAGTAGACCAGGGCAACACGCTTGTCGCGGTTGGATTTGGCGCGCAAGGCCAGCCAGCGGTCGACGCGCGCGGCAAGGCGTTCCGCTTCCGCCGCCAGCACCACCGGCGGACGGTTCTCGATGCCGGTCAGCTTGTCGCGCTGCGGCTCTCCCAGCGCGGCCACCACGATAGGCTGGCCGATGCCCTGCAGCTCCGGCAGCGCCACGCGGTACTGCACCGAATCCGGCGGCAGGCCGTCCGGCGACAGGCGCCATTGCATGGCCGTGCGGTCGGACAATCGGATCGCCTTGAACAGCGGGATGTCGAGCTTCTTGAACGCATCGCTGACGGCCTCGCGCCCTTCGGCGGCGCCCACCACAAAGTCCTGCAGCACCACCATCGCCGCCGGCACGGCAGGTGCGATCAGTTCCGGCAAGCGCTCCAGCGCCTCGCGCGAGGCGCCGCCCCAGCGCGGCAGCACCTGCACGCATTGCTGGCCATTGCGCTCGATCTGGCGGCACACGGCATCGGGCACCGTGCCATCCATGTTCGACAAATCCAGTACCACCACCGTTGGACGTGCCTGTATGCCTAGCAGGGCCGCCCTGCCCCATGCAGCCCGCGTCATGCAGCTCGCGCTGCCCGACGCGCAGGCGCAGGGTCGGTTCCGGCTGCGGCTCCGCCAAGGCGTGCGACGGGTCGAGCAGGTGCGCGAACAAGGCGGCGGTGTTGTCGCGGCCCCCGGCCTGCCACAACTGGCGCGCCGCCAGCCACTGCCCCGCTGCCGGACGGGCCTTGGCCGCCTGCAGCGCCGCTTCCGGCGGCTGCTCGGTCGACAGCTGGCGTAGCGTTTCCGGCGCAAAGCCTTGCAGGCTGCCTTGCCGTCCGCGCGACAGCAGGCTGAGCGTGGCTTCGCCATTCATGGCCAGCACTGTGGCTTGCGGCCGGGCGTGGCGCGGCAACGCTTCCTTCAGGTGCCGCGCCGGGTCGCCGAACAACGATACCGCCAGGATGCTGTCGGCCTGCGCCAGCCACTGGGCGGCTTGCTTGTCGTCGGCCGCCATCCACTGCGCCGGCGTGCGCAGCACGATGCGGTCCTGGGGATGGCTGGCGAGGTGGCGGTGGGCGGCCTCGATGGCGACGGGCGCTGCGCGCTCGGTGACGATGGCAAACAGCACGGCGGCATTGGCACGCGCGCAAGCGAACGCACATAGCAGGACCGCAATGGTCCGGGCAAAGGTAGTGGTAGGCACAGCAGGTTTCCGAGCACGCAAAACCACACCCCGGGTTTTGCACAATCAAAGTGACTGGCCGGTCTTCTGGCTCGCCTTCATCCTCGGTTGGCCTGGCCTTCCCGTGCGGTGCACAGTGGCGTTGGTCAGCTTCGTCCGGCTTACAGCAGCGGGGGCTGCGCCGGACTGGCGCAAGATGGCTATCTCGCGCGGCACCGGCTTCCCGTTTCACCTCCCTGCAGGTTTGCAGGAAGGCACCAATCACATAACGTGCGCCATTCTAACAGACCGCATTTGGCGAACAATCTAGCCAGAAGAACAACGACTGTTGTTAGAAAGATCCACTTCTTCAAAATGATTGGTAATTCGAGAGAATTAGGTATTTACTGCTAAGTACGCGTCAAAGAACGTGTCTGGGAGAGTAAAAATGCATAACAAGACAACATTACAAGTCCTGGCTGCCGCCTCTGGACTTGGGGATGAGCGCATCCAGGAACTCTGGGAAGGGGCAGATATGTATGCCCGTGCCCAGGCTGGGAATCCGGATTCGCCGCGCTACCAGCAGGTGCTGCATGAGCGCATGGCGGCCATGGTCGAACGCGAAGTGGCCAAACGCCACGCCGCGGAAGGCGAACCGTGGGTGCTGGCCGACGCCCACCTTGGCCAGATTGAAGTGTCGCTGTCCGACGCCCTCAAAGCCTTCGGCGGCCGCACGCAACACGTTATCCATTAGCAAGGCAAAGCCGCCAACACGGCTGTGAACCGCACCCCGATCCCGTGCCGTCCACAATGCGGTGCCTGTTGTACGGCGCCCGCAATCTCCAGCCCGATTCCCGGCATGCCTGAAGGCAAACCGGCGGGCGTGCCCTGCATCCAGCTCGATTCACACAAGCGCTGCAAGCTGTACGGCTTGCCCGAACGTCCCCCTGTGTGCGTCGCGTTCAGCGCCGACGAAGCGGTGTGCGGCGAGTCGCGCGAGCAGGCCATGCGTTGGCTGGGGTGGCCGAAGCGGTAAAATACTGCCCCATTATGAGTTTCCAATGCCGCCCAGCCTGTGGCGCCTGCTGCACGGCGCCCTCGATCACGTCCCCGATTCCCGGTATGCCGAACGGCAAGCCGGCCGGGGTGCCTTGCGTGCAGTTGGGTGACGACAATCTCTGCAAGATCTTCGGCCAGCCCGAGCGCCCGGCGTTCTGCGGCGGCCTGCAACCCTCAGCCGAAATGTGCGGTGGAAACGCGCGGGCAAGCCATGCACTGGCTGACTGCGCTCGAATTGGCCACGGCGCCCTGAACACAGCTGCAGCGGGCATTGGAAACGATTCCCGGCTAGAATGTTCAGCTATGAATCAAGCCATCGACCAACGCCACCGCCTTTCCACCCGCCTTGCCTTCCTCACTGCGGGGCTTGCCATGTCCGCCTGGGCGCCCCTGGTGCCCTACGCCAAGGAGCGCCTGCAGCTGGCGGAGGGCCCGCTTGGCCTGCTGCTGCTTTGCCTCGGCTTGGGCTCGCTGCTGGCGATGCCGCTGACCGGCGCGCTGGCGGCGCGTTTCGGCTGCCGCAAGGTGGTGCTGTGGTCGGCGCTGGCGGTCTGCCTGGCCCTGCCCGGCCTGGCACTGGCGCCGACGCCGATCCTGCTTGGCCTGGTGTTGTTCGTGTTCGGCGCCTCGCTGGGCACCATGGACGTGGCGATGAACGTGCAGGCCGTGATCGTCGAAAAGGCCAGCGGCGGCGCCCTGATGTCGGGCTTCCACGGCATGTTCAGCCTGGGCGGCTTCGCCGGCGCGGGCGGCATGGCGCTGTTGCTGTGGCTGGGCAGCGGCCCGCTGCTCGCCTGCCTGGCCATCGTGGCGCTGATCGTGCTGCTGCTATGGCGCGCCAGTCCCGACCTGCTGCACCAGCCGGAAGCGCGCGACGGCGACACCCCAAGCTTCGTCATGCCGCACGGCGCCGTGATCTTCATCGGCGCGCTGTGTTTCATCGTCTTCCTGGCCGAAGGCGCCATGCTCGACTGGAGCGCGGTGTTCCTGACCGCCGAACGCGGGCTGGAAGAAGGCCGTGCCGGCCTCGGCTACGCCGCCTTCGCCGTCGCCATGACTGTGGGCCGCCTGACCGGCGACCGCGTGGTGGGCCGCTTCGGCGGGCGCCGCGTGCTGCTGGCGGGCGGACTGTGCGCCGCTGCCGGCTTCTTCACGGCGGTCGTATCGCCGACGCCGGCCGTGGCGCTGGCCGGCTTTGTGCTGGTCGGCCTCGGTGCCTCGAATATCGTGCCGATCCTGTTCACCGCCGCCGGCAACCAGCGCGCCATGCCGGCCAGCCTGGCGATTGCCGCCATCACCACCATCGGCTATGCCGGCATCCTGGCCGGCCCGGCCATGATCGGCTTCGTGGCCCACCTGTCCAGCCTGACCCTGGCTTTTTCCATCCTTGGCGGCGCCTTGTTGCTGGTGGCCGCCAGTAGCCGCCTGGTGCGGGTCCACAGCTGATACAGCGCAAACCGGTGCCCCGGCAACGGGGCTACTCTTGACTCATGTGCATCGGTGGGCCGCGCTCATGGTAAGCTTCGTGCCCGCGCAGCATCCCGCCCGCGTTTCCCCACCGAAACACATAACAGAATCACAATGGATATCGTTCTCGCGCTGAAGGCTCTGATCATGGGTCTGGTCGAAGGATTTACCGAGTTCCTGCCGATTTCCTCCACCGGCCACCTGGTGCTGGCGGGGAGTTTGTTGAATTTCACGGGCGAGAAAGCCAAAGTGTTCGAGATCGCGATCCAGGGCGGCGCCATGGTTGCCGTGATCTGGGAGTACCACAAGAAGATCGGCGAAGTCCTGTTGGGCATGTTCAGCGAGGCGCGCGCGCGCCGCTTTGCACTCAACGTGGTGGTGGCCTTCATTCCGGCCGCCGCGCTGGGATTCCTGTTCGAAAAGAAGATCAAGGCCGTGCTGTTCGCGCCGGAACCGGTGGCGCTGGCCTTCATCATCGGCGGCCTGATCATCCTGTGGGTCGAGCGCCGCGCCATGAATAATCCGGTCGCCGTGCGCGTGCAGTCGGTGGACGATATGACCCTGCTGGATGCGCTGAAAGTCGGCTTCGCCCAGGTCTTCGCCCTGATTCCCGGCACCAGCCGCTCCGGCGCCACCATCATCGGCGGCATGATGTTCGGCCTGTCGCGCAAAGTGGCCACCGAGTTCTCGTTCTTCCTCGCGATCCCGACCCTGTTGGCCGCTACCTTTTACTCGCTGTGGAAGGATCGCGCGCTGCTGAGTGCTGCCGACCTGCCGCTGTTCAGCATCGGCGCCGTGGTGGCCTTCGTGTCGGCCTTCGCCTGCATCCGCTGGCTGCTGCGCTACATCAGCACCCACACCTTCACTGTCTTCGCCTGGTACCGCATCGTGTTCGGCCTTGTGGTGATTGCCACAGCCTACTCCGGCATGATCGTCTGGGCCGAATAAAAGAATGCAAGACCAGGAAATCAACCAGCGCGCACTGCACCTGCTCCAGACCGTATTCGGCTACCCAGCCTTCCGCGGCCAGCAGGGGGAGATTGTCGAGCAGGTCGGCAATGGCGGCGATGCCCTGGTGCTGATGCCGACCGGCGGCGGCAAGTCGCTGTGCTACCAGATTCCCGCCATGCTGCGCGAAGGCGTGGGCGTGGTGGTGTCGCCGCTGATCGCACTGATGCAGGACCAGGTCGACGCGCTGGCCGAAGTCGGCGTGCGCGCGGCCTTCCTGAACTCCACCCAAACCTACGAAGAAGCGGCGCGCATCGAACGCCTGGTGCGCACCAACCAGATCGACCTGCTGTACGTGGCGCCGGAACGGCTGCTGACACAGCGCTGCTTCGACCTGCTGCAGGATTCCCAGATAGCGCTGTTCGCCATCGACGAAGCGCACTGCGTATCGCAATGGGGCCACGACTTCCGTCCGGAATACATCAAGCTGTCGGTGCTGCACGAGCAGTTCCCGAACGTGCCGCGCATTGCGCTGACGGCAACCGCCGACCAGCAGACGCGCGCCGAGATCATCCACCGCCTGGCGCTGAACGATGCCGCGCAATTCGTCTCGTCGTTCGACCGCCCGAACATCCGCTACCAGATCGTCGAGAAAACCAATGGCCGCAAACAGCTGCTGGACTTCATCACCGCCGAGCATGCGGGCGATTGCGGCATTGTGTACTGCCTGTCGCGCAAAAAGGTGGAAGAGACGGCGGAATTCCTGAACGAGCATGGCGTGCGCGCCATGGCCTACCACGCCGGCATGGAGCATGCGAAGCGCGCCGCCAACCAGGCACGCTTCCTGCGCGAAGAGAATATCGTGATGGTTGCGACGATCGCCTTCGGAATGGGCATCGACAAGCCGGACGTGCGTTTCGTCTGCCACCTAGACCTGCCGAAATCAATCGAAGGCTACTACCAGGAGACCGGCCGCGCGGGCCGCGACGGCATGCCGGCCAGCGCTTGGATGTCGTACGGTCTGCAAGACGTGGTGCTGCAGCGGCGCATGATCGACGAGTCGGAAGCGGACGAGAACTTCAAGCGTGTGCTGTCGACCAAGCTCGATTCCATGCTGGGCCTGTGCGAGACCCTGAGCTGCCGCCGCATGCGCCTGCTGGAGTACTTCGGCGAGCCTGCCACGCCTTGCGGCAATTGCGATACCTGCCTGATTCCGCCAGTCTCCTTTGACGGCACGGTGCCGGTGCAGAAACTGCTGTCGGCGATCTATCGCTGCGACCAGCGCTTTGCGGCCGGCCACGTGATCGACGTGCTGCGCGGTGTCGAGTCCGAACGCATCCAGACCTGGCACCACGACAAGCTGTCGGTGTTCGGCGTCGGCGCCGACCGCAGCGAACAGGAATGGCGCGCCATCCTGCGCCAGGTGATCGCACTGGGTCTGGTCACCGTCGACCACGAGCAATTCAGCTCGCTCAAACTGACCGACGCCGCGCGCCCGGTGCTGAAAGGCGGCCAGAAAGTACAACTGCGCCAGTACCAGAAACCGGTCAAGCAGAAACGCAGCTCGGCGCCGAAGGGCTACGAGGAAAGCAACCTGGATGGCGACGAGCAGCGCATCTTCGACCGCCTGCGTTCGTGGCGCATGGGCGCGGCACGCGAGCACAGCGTGCCGGCCTATGTGATCTTCAACGACGCCACGCTGCGCGAAATCGCCAAGGTGCGCCCGGCCACGCTGGACGAGATGCGCGGGATTTCCGGCGTGGGCGAGAAAAAACTGGTCTCCTACGGCGACGAGATCGTCAGGCTGATCGCCGACCTGGGCTGAGGCGCCAGCTTCCCAGCAGCGCCAGCCCGGCCAGCAGCAGCGCGCCCTGCGCCGGCTCCGGCACGGGCGACAGCAGGAATATCGCCCCCTGATCCCATTCGTTGCCCCCGCTGACGAGAATCTGGCCGCCGACATTGATGTCCCAGGCGCGTTCCAGGAACCAGCCGGCATATTGTTCCTCGTTCCACAAGTGGTCCAGCACGTATGGCCGGTCCTGGTACCACAGCATGGCGCGTTCATAGGCACTTTCTCCCACGACGCTGCCGGCATCGTTGATGTCGAAGGCATACCGGGGCCACAGCTGCTGGAATTCCCGTTCGGTACCGCGCACGAGCAGCGTGTGGGCATAGCCATTCTCCTGGTAGCCAGCCCGGCGGCCCTCGTTGTTCAGCGCACTGGCGTAAAAGTCATACGGCGTGTGGTCGTCGCCGAAGACGCCGTCGCGCCAGCTCCTGATGCCGAATTCGTCGGTACGGCCGCCCAGCACCATGCCCATGTCATTAATGATGGTCGGCCCGTAATCGTCAAAGAGTTGTGGCGCCCTGCCATCCGCCCACTGGATGAAACCGACCGCTCCGCTTCCCGTCCCGAGCGCCTCGTAGTTGTAGCCGACAATGTCGCCGCGGTTGTTGATACCGGCAGCGACACCGCCCGCACCGGCGCTCTGCACCAGCTCCATCGCACCACCGTTTCGCCACATGAGCGCTTGCGGCTTCGCAAACCCTGGAATGAAGCCGTTACCGATCACCGTTCCCTGGTTATTGAAGCCGGTAATGCTCAAATCGTTGACGATACCGGGCAGGCGCACCACCGAACCATCGGGACTCCAGATGAGCGCCTTGCCATCTTGCCCTATGCCCGCCACCTGGCCAGCGTCGTTCAGGAACTTGGGCATGAGGCTTGCGTCGAACCGGGTCGCGCGGTATGTGGGCGCTTCTTGCGCATAAGCGCTGCAGGTCAACAGCGCCAGCAGGGATGAAGACAGGACCCGCGCAAACAGCTTGCGCTGCCCCAACCCGTGCAGCGCGAGCAGCGTGAGTCCTGCCAACAGCAGTATTGCGCCGCCTGGTTCAGGTACCGGCAACAGCAGGAAGGCCGCATCTCCAGCGCCGAAGCCGTTGGCGAGAATTGCGCCGCTGGCGTTGATGTCCCATGCATTGAGCAGAGACCAGCCCGAATATCGGGCGTCGTTCCAAAGGTGATCGAGCACGTACGCACGCCCGTCGAACCACAACATGGCGTGATTGCTCCACTCCGTAAAGCCGACCACGCTGCCGGCATCGTTGAGAGCTGTACCGGAGCCGGACCATAGTTCCTGCAGTTCGCGCTGGCCGTTGCGCTCGATCATCGAGAACGCGCGCATGGCGTCATGACTGCCTGACATGCGGCCCTCGTTGTTCAATCCGCTGATGTAGAGATCGTTAAACAGGGATTCACCAAAGACGCCGTCCTGCCAGCTCCTCAGGCCCCAGGCATCGCTGCGTTGCCCCAGCACCAGGCCGCGGTCGTTGATCATTTGCGGCTTGTATTCGTCAAACAGTTGCGGCGTGCTGCCGTCGCCCCATTGGATAAAGCCAAGCTGCCCCGATCCGGTATCGGACGCGCCGGCCATATAGCCGATAATGTCGCCACGGTTGTTGATACCCTCGGTGTAACCCCCGAGGCCCTTGAATGGCAGGCGCTGCACTGAACCGCCATTGCGCCAGGCCACGGGCTGCGGCAGGCTGTAACCAGGGATCATCGCATTGCCAACCACCGTACCCTGGTTGTTGAAGCCTGTGATGGTGACCTCACTGGCGGTGCCAGGCAGCTGCAGTATGGAGCCATCCGGATTCCAGATGGCCGGCCTGCCATCCTGGCCGATGCCTGCGACCTGGCCAAGGTCATTCAGTATTTGCGGCCGGAACTGCGCATCAAACTTGACCGCCTGATATGAGGGCGTGTTCTGGGCGTGCGCTGTGCAAGCCAGCAGCGCCAGCACAGACAGCAATATTCGAGCAAACCTGGGCATGGCAACCTCCTGTAAATTGGACAGGAGCTAATGCTGCGCCGACGCTGCAGGCCGCGCGCGCGCCACCTCAAATCGTGCGCACAGGCGCGATAGTCTTGCGCGCTATAGCGCGATGCTAGCCGCTGACGTGGTCAACTGGCGATAGCGGCCTGGCGGCGCGCCGACCGCTTCGCTGAAACGATGGGTGAAGTGGCTGAGGTCGGCGTAACCGCACGCTTCGGCGACTTGCTGCAGCGGCAAGCGGCCCGCGCGCAGCAGGCCGCGCGCTCGTTCGATGCGGCGTGCCGCGATCCACGCCGAGGGCGGCATGCCGAAGCTGATGCGGAACATGCGGGCCAAGTGGAATTCGGACATGCACGCGAGCTGCGCCAGCATGCCGAGCGTGATGTTCTGGTCAAGGTGGGCTTCAATGTATTCGTGCAGCCGGCGCCGCACCAGGGGTGCCAGGCCGCCGCGCAAGCGCAGGCCGGGCTTGCTCATCGACTGCGAGTGCAGCAA
The DNA here is from genome assembly GCF_050709955.1 of Massilia eburnea. GTDB lineage: Bacteria > Pseudomonadota > Gammaproteobacteria > Burkholderiales > Burkholderiaceae_D > Rugamonas > Rugamonas eburnea_A. Next base: position 103,915 of record NZ_JBNZFX010000006.1, on the reverse strand, counting down.
CTCGCTCAAGGCCTCGTGCGTGATTTCGTTGGCGCGCAGTAGTTGGTCGGCGTCGTCCCACGGCTGCTGCAGCAGGTCGCCGCACAACTGCACCAGTTTCGCATTCTCAAAATAGGTGCGGTCCTGCAGCGTAAGCTCGCGCGGCTCGCGGTCCAGCTCCGCCACGGCGCGCTGCGTGAAATGCTCCGGCATGAAGTAGACGTGCAGCATGCGCAACTGGCCGCGCACCACCCACTCCGACTCATGCCAGTCCGGCAGTGAACAAAGTCGCTGCGGCGCGCCGTACTGGCCCGGCAAACCTTCGCGCTCAACGCTATAGCCGCCGCCCAGGTAACAGGACAAGGTGTGATGGCCTGGCTGGCGGTACTCCGTCAGCGCCTCCTCCGTGCTGCGATGCCAGACCGCTGCCGCCAGCCCGTCACCGAGCCAGGCAAAACGCTCCAGCGTCGCATCGGTGCCGGACATGGTGCGGAACACAGCGTGCGACATCGCATCGCCCGGCGTCCCCGCCAGCGCCGCGCGCGCCGCCGCTCCCACGCGCTTGCGCGGAACGGCATCATCAAGTTGTCCGGTCAGAGGCTTCACGCCGAAAAGTCTAGCACGCCCTTTTCAGCCCTGCCGACGGGCTATCCGATTTGCGCAAGATCAGACAAAGGCTGTCGGGAAGATTTACAGTCACACCCAACCCAAATACCACTTATCCATAAGAATCAGTAACTTGCTTGCATGGGGTATAAAAATTGCTTATTGCATTTGAGTTAATACTGTCAACAAGCTACTATTCTGAAAGGAATGATCGATGAAAAAGCTCGCTTGCCTCGCAGCCCTGTCACTCGCCTTCTCCGCAGCACAAGCAGGGCCGATCCAGCTGGACCTGACCAGTGGCACTTTCGCCAACAACAATGGCTCGGCCGTGGTTGATACCTACACCGAGGACGGTTTTCGCCTGCGTACGGTGCGTGCAGGAGACCATTTCGATCCAAATTTCCTGGGCGACATCGGCATCCACAACGGCTTCCAGAATGCCGATAACGTGAGCTGGGTCATCGACTTCTTCGGCGCCAGCTTCAACCTGGTCAACATCAATATCGCTGCTTACGTCGATGGCGCAACCTCGATCACCGTGACCGGCTCCAACGGTGTCACGCAAGTCTTGTCCGGACTCGGTACCCTGGCCATTGCCGGCATGGGCGACGTCACTTCCGTTGTCTTCAATATCGACCAGGACGGCGGCACGCAGGGCTTTGGCTTCTCCGAGATCAACGTCGACACCACGCCAGTGCAGCAAGTGCCTGTTCCCGGCACGCTGGCGCTGCTCGGTCTCGGCCTATCGGCGCTGGGCATTTCGCGCCGCCGCGCGGGGAAATAAGCTGAAAACCGCCGGTGTGCACCAAGGTACACTGGCGGTTTCCCGCGCCCGAGTCATTCATGTCCCCCATTCCTTGCCTGTCCCGATTGTGCTTGCCCGTCGCCTTGTTTTTCTCAGCGCCTGTCTTTGCCGCCGACAGCCAGCGGCAAACACCAGTAATGTCGACGCAACAAGCCGACAGTCTTGTCGCAGCACTGAAATCGGGAGAAATTGATCGATCGCCGCTATCGTCGCTCCCGCAAGTCGAAGGCGCAGATATCACTCGCCTGACCAGTCGGACTGGCTTGCCTTACATTACGCCAAGCGACAACGAAGACTACTTCGCCTTCAGCGCAGCGGCGGGCAAAAAGCACTATCTCTTCTGGTTCACTGTCACGCCCCGCTTACCGCAGGGCGCCGGAACGCCCACCCTGGCCGCCATCCTGGAACATGGCAGGGTGACCCAGTACCAAGTGATCTCTTTAATTCCAGGCAGGAAGGAAAGCAAGCAGCTTGCCTGCCATTCCCGCGAACTTGGCCCCGACTGCACATCGCTCCCGTCGGACTCAAATAGCAGCAAGATCAGACAACCAGCCCCGCGCAATTGACGGCATGCTGGGGGCACTATGAATATTGCCCTCTACCTCACCACGGTGCTCATCTGGGGCACCACCTGGATCGCGATCAAATTCCAGCTCGGCGTCGTCGCAGCGCCGGTGTCGATCGCTTATCGCTTCTGGATTGCGGCGCTGGTACTGATGCTGATCCAGCTCGTGCGCAGGCAGCAGATCCTGCCGCCGCGTTCGGGCTGGCGCTATCTGGTCGCGCAAGGCCTGGCCCTGTTCTGCTGTAATTTCCTGTGCTTCTATTACGCCACCATGTGGGTGCCGAGCGGATTGGTGGCGGTGGTGTTTTCGACCGCGCCGATCTGGAATGCGATTAATGGGCGCCTCTTCATGCAGCGGCCGATCCGCCGGCAGGTACTGGGTGGCGCGGTGCTGGGATTGGCGGGCATCGTGATGTTGTTCCTGCCTTCCATGCAGGGTCACTGGAACGATTCCGGCATGCTGGCCGGCCTTGGACTGGCGCTGCTTGGTACGCTGTGCTTTTCGACCGGCAACCTGCTCTCCAGCCGCATGCAGGCGCTGGGCATGCAGCCGTGGCTGACCAACACCTGGGCCATGCTGTGCGGCGCCACCATCCTGACGATTGGCGCGCTGGCCCTCGGCATGCCGTTCAACTTCGACCCAAGCCCGCGCTATGTCGGAGCACTGCTCTACCTGGCAGTGCCGGGATCGGTGGTTGCCTTTACGGCTTACCTGCTGCTGGTGGGGAGGATGGGGCCGGACCGCGCGGCTTACTGCACGGTACTGTTCCCGGTGGTGGCGCTGACGGTGTCCACCGTCTTCGAAGGCTACCAGTGGAGCAGCATGGCGCTGGCCGGGCTGCTGCTGGTTATCGGAGGGAATTTGCTGGCCTTCATGCCGGCGCGGGCCAAGACCCAGGCGCCGGCGACTGCCTAGCTTACTTCTTGGTGAACACCAGGTCCCACACGCCGTGGCCCAGCTTCAGGCCACGGTTTTCGAACTTGGTCAGCGGGCGGTAAGCCGGCTGCGGCGCGTAGCCTTCCGCAGTGTTCTGCAGCGCCGGCTCGGCGCTCAGCACTTCCAGCATCTGCACCGCGTAATCTTCCCAGTCTGTCGCCAGGTGGATGTAGCCGCCCGGCGCCAGGTGCTCGCACAGAGTCTTCACGAATGCGGGCTGGATCAGGCGGCGCTTGTTGTGGCGCGCCTTGTGCCAAGGATCAGGGAAGTAGATATGCACGCCTGCCAGCGAACCGGCCGGGATCATATCGCGCAGCACTTCCACCGCATCGTGCTGGATCACGCGCAGGTTGCTGATGCCCTCTTCGCCAATCATCTTCAGCAGGCTGCCCACGCCAGGCGTATGCACTTCGACGCCGATGAAATCCTTCTCCGGCATGACCTTGGCAATGTGGGCAGTGGTGCCGCCCATGCCGAAACCGATCTCCAGGATCACCGGCGCCTTGCGGCCGAAAGCCTGCTCGTAATCCAGGGCTTCCTTTTTGTGCTCAATCAGGAATTGCGGGCCGAACTCCTTCAGTCCACGTTCCTGGCCCGTGGACAGGCGGCCAGCACGCGTAACGAAGCTGCGAATGCGGTGTTCGGTCGGGTCATAGAGCATTTTGCCCTTTGGCGTGGATTCGGAAGACATGGCTAAACGTGCAAGGAAAAGGGGCGATTATACCATTCCGGTTTTATCGCCCGGCCTGCGATAATAGCGGGTCTTGTCCCTTAGGAAGCCCCCTGAAATGGCCCTCGCACTGAACATCCTGATCATCGTCCTGGCACTGGTAACGCTGTATTTCCTGCTGAAGGGCGGCCCGAATGCCTCGCAAGAGCCGGCGGGCAAGCCGGTGGGCGGCTCCTATACCCCGCTGCCGCAGGGCGAACCTGTGCACCACTGGAGCGACGAAGGCCGCTTCCAATTGGAAGTGCTGGGCGAATCGCGCTACTCGGACACCATCCGCGCGCTGGCCGGCGAACATGGCGAGGCCGCAGCCGAAGCCCGCCACAAGGCGCTGCTACTGGCGGACGACAACAATCCCTACGAAGACAAGGCGGTGGCGGTCTTCCTCAACAATGAAATGGTCGGCTACCTGGCGCCGAAAGATGCCGCGGCCTTCCGCATCATGCTGGCGCGCCAGGAAATCACCGGCCAGCTCACGTCGACCGACGCCGTGATCCGCGGCGGCCAGGTGTACGAAGGCAAGCGCCTGGCGTACGCCGTGTGGCTGGATGTTAACTTGTCGTAAAGCCCCCACGCACAATTGAGTTTTTGGCATCTCTATGCCATATTGCGGTTTTGTAATTTTTATAATTCCGCAAAGGATGTCCCATGAAGACCAAACTCGCCCTGCTGCTGCCAGTCCTGCTGCTGGCCGCATGCGCCAAGAAGCATCCGGAACCTGAAGCAGCACCGGCTACCGCTCCAGCCCCTGCCACTGCAGCCGCTGCTCCGGCCCCGGCACCTGCCGCCGCACCGGCACCGGCACCGGCCGCTGCCGCAGTAGCCGGCAACAATCCGCTGCCGACGCCAGAGCTCTCGACAGATAACATGAGCGACGAGCAAAGGGAAACCGCCAAGCGCCAGGCCAAGCTCGATTACTCGAATATGGAACAAGGCTATATGGCCGATCCTGCGGCACAGTGGGCCAGCGCTGCCAGCGCCAGTTCGATCTACAGTGACAGCTACAACGCTTCCAAAGCAACCGGCAAAGTCGATGGCAGCTACTGGTCTACCAAAGACGGCGATGTCGGCTTCGATTCGCTGGAAGTGACCTTTGAAAAGCCTGTCAACGCAACCCAGCTACGTGTCGCGGTGGTCGAATCTTACGGCCTGGAAGGCATCACCAAGATTGAGCTGCAAGATACCGACGGCAAATGGAACACCATCTGGTCCGGCGTGCACAGCGTGAAAGCCGACCATCGCGGCCCGCGCACCTGGTTCGTGCAGCCGATCGAGAAAACGGCATACAAGGCCAAGGCAGCGCGCATCACCAAGTCCAACAACATGACCAGTCACGGACTGCAGATCGACGCCGTACAGCTGGTAGGCTCCTGATCAGGCGCCCTGCCTTTGCCGACAGGCGTATGATGTCTCCAGCAGCTAGCAGGAGACAACCATGGAACGCGAACGGGCAAAGGCAGGGGATGCGGTGCGGCCAATCGGCTGGCGCCATAAGATGCTGGTGATCCGCACCACGCCGGGCCGCTCGGGCCGGAACGATGACGAGGACGTGCTGTGCCGATGGCATGACAGCGACGGCGAGCACCAGCAAACCTTCAAATCAGGGCAGCTTGAAGTCCTGAACTCGGCCGCGCAAGCCCGCAACCCGCGCGGCCGAACGCTTATTTGAGCAGGCCGAAGACCTTGGAAATCGCCTTGCTGCCGTAGGAAATCGGATTCTCGCGGATCTTCTTCTCTTCTTCCCCGATCATCAGGTACAGGCCATCCAGCGCACGCTGGGTGACGTAGCTTTCCACCGAAGCCTGTTCTTCAGTGGCAAGGCCGAATTTGGTGGCCTGCGCCATCGCGTTGTTGAACTGGCCGGACAGCTTGGACTTGTCCGTCACGCCCTTCACGATAGGCTTGAATTTCACCGCCAGCGGCGCAGCGGTCTTCTCCTTGAAGAAATCGGTGACCGAGGTTTCGCCGCCGGTCAGGATCGCCTTCGCATCGCTCAGCGTCATCGATTTGACCGCATTCACCAACAGCGGCTTGGCCAGCGGGACCGCTTGCTCGGCAGCGCGGTTCATCGCGTTCTCCAGCTCATCGAGTTGTTCGCCGCGGCCGGTCATTTCCAGGAGCGGGCGGGCTTTTTCCAGCACGCGCGGCAGCTTGATACGCACTGCATCGTTGTTCAGGAAACCGCCTTCAACACCCAGCTTGCCCACCGCCGCCACCGAGCCGGCTTCCAGCGCGGCTTTCAGGCCGCCGCCCGCTTCCTTCTCGGTCAACGCGTCCAACGGGTTGGCAAAAGCGCCGGCGGCGAGCGCCAGGCCGGCCAGCAGGGTAGATACTTGTTTTGTGATGCTCATGGCGCACCTCCTTGGTTACAAAGTCTCAACCCTACCATATGCAGCAGGCTTCCAGGCAAGACTCGCCACCGCTGCCAGCACGCAAACCATGCCGGCCAGTTGCGGCGGCGTAATCGCTTCATGCAGGATGATGTTGGCGAACAGCGTGGCCGAGATCGGCGACAAGGCCGTGAACAAAGCGGCCTCCGTCCCACTGACGCGCGCCGATCCGGCATACCACAGCACGAAGCCAAGCACAGTCGGCACCAGCGCGTAGTACAGCACGGCCTGCAAGGCGGCGGCATTCATGCTGATGCGCCACGCCTGCTCAAAAACCAGCGCGGCGCCGCCCGCAAGAAGCAGTCCCAGGGCGCACATCAAGGTCGACAGCGGCAATGCTTCAATCGGTGCGCTCAGGCGCTTGTTCAACAGGATGAAGAACGATTCGCACGCCACCGCGGCCAGTACCAGCGCCATCCCCAGCATTTGCCCCGCCTCGTTCGCAACGACGGGCGCAGGGCCGGCGAAGCGCCAATGCACGCCGCTCGCCACCAGCACGCCAAGTGAGGCCAAGGCGATCGCGGCCAATAAACGCAGCGTCGGCCTTTCGCCAAGCCCCAGCACTGCAAATGCCGCGGAGATGATCGGCAGCGTGCCAACCAGCACGCCCGCAGTCGCTGCGCTGGTGAACGACATCCCGGAAATCAGCAGTACGGTATAACCGACGCTTCCCGCGCCGGCCTGCAACAAAAGCAAAGCAGCATCGTGCCGCCCGATGCGCGGCCAGCGCACCCGCAACAGCCAGCACAGTGCAAGGAATACCGGCAACGCCACCATGAAGCGTAATGCCGTCGCCGTGAACGGCGGCAGTCCCGCCGCAATCACCTTGCTGGCCACCACCGTGCTGCCGACCGTCACCATCGCCAGCGCGCAATACAGGTATCCCACCATATTCAGCCTCCATCAACGAAAGCTGAAGGCTAAACCATCTTGCGAATTCAGGGCTTGAACGAAATTGCAAAGGCGCCGGGGGCGACGCCGTATTTGCGGGTGAATACGCGGGTCATATGGCTCTGGTCCGCGAAGCCGCTGGCGGCAGCGGCTTCGGCCAGCGCCATGCCGCAAGCAATCAGGCGGCGCGCCAGCAAGATGCGGCGATGCAGGAGGTAGGCGTGCGGCGTAAAGCCCGTATTGCGGGAGAATGACCGCACCAATTGGAAGCGGCTCAAGCTGCAAGCATCTGCCAGCTCGGACAACGACCAATCTGACAGGGGATCGTCTTCCATCATCGACTGGGCGACAGCGGTGGGCGCAGGCGTAGGCGCGGGAGCAGCGCGGCGACGGAGCAAAGTGCGCGCCATCAGGTCGAGCAAGTGGTGCTCGGCAGCCAGGCGCGCTGCCGGCAGCGCCGATGTGGCTGCAGTGTAGGCACGCATGAAACCCACGGCCAGGCAGGCATCCTGCAGCACTGGCGCCCTGAACTCAAGCGAAGCGCCGCCAGCGCCGACGTCCGCTTCGCGCAGCAGGTCGGCAGCAAAGCCAGGTTCCAGATACAACATCTTCCAGCTACGCCCGCCGTCACCAAGCGGCGCACCGTCATGAACCTCGTTCGGGTTCACGGTGATCACATCGCCCGGGCCAGCCTCCACCATGCCGCAGCTGCTGAATGACTTTGATCCGCCTTGCATGAGCAGGCCAATGCCAAACTGTTCGTGGGTATGCCGGGAAAAGGATTGGCTGCTATGCGCTTCCACCGCCTGGATGCGTGCATCACCGCACGGTAGCACCTGGAAGTTCGCTTTGGCCATTGTCAAAGTAGAGTTGGATTGAACTGCACCCGTTTGCCCCGCATGATAAGCGGGGCTTCGGGGCTTTGACAATGGCCAGTGCCAGCGGTCAGTAACTGCCCCGCAGCTTTCTGAATACCAGGTTCCGAACTTCATCGACAGCGACCTGGAATCCGGTGATCGCCCTGTTTTTACCTCGAATGAATTTAATGCCGGCCATGAAGCGTTTGTCGCCAGCAAACATGTCTGGATTCGTCGGTTTGAACTTTACCGTGCCCACCCGGATATTGTCTGCGGTGAGTCCGCCAGGCCCTGCATCAAGGACAAAAGAAGAATTCAGTTCTTCGCTGTAAAAGGTTCCGGCAAATTGCGCCAGTTCGTTTTTCGTGTAAGGAGTCGGCTTGTAGGATTCGTAAACAATCGGGTCGCTGCCGTCCATGGTGTATTGCAGGTCCAACCCAGATTTGGTTTCGACGAACTTGATGATGAATGTATCGTCGCCTTCAACCTTCACCTGGAAGACCGCTCCCCCCAATGGAAGCATCTCACGCCCTTCCGCCCCTTCGGTCCTGCTGAAATGCAGTGCGCCGTCCTTGACATAAACTTTTGCGGAAAATGCGCGCACTGGATTCCAGTAGTCTCCCGCGTACTTCTGCATCTGCCCGGCAGTCAGCTTGACGGACGCGATCTTGCCGTAATCGATGTTTGAGGGCTGAGGAAAATGGTCCTTCAACAGAACGGTTGCCAGGCGCATGCCGTAACCTCCGCTGTATGCCAGGCCGGAGCTCAATGTGACCACCGTGAAGTCCTGGCCGGGGAAGCGGAATATGGAACTCGCATAGCCGCCGGAGGTCCCCACCTGGTAGACCTTGGGAATGCCACGCTCCTGGCCAACGTGCTGCTGGCCGTAAATCGAAACGCTGGAAATATCCTTCACAACCGCGCCGCCGTCGAGCCGTATGGGCGACTCCAGCTTTTCGACCAGCGACTGAATGCCGGGCGCCCTGGACGAGACGTGCGCCCGCCAGATTCCCATGTCCCTGACGGATGTGTAAAGGTTGGTTGGACCGGCGACGTTGCCGCTGCCATAGTCCTTCTTGTAAGTTCCGTTCTCGCCAAGGCGATAAGGTATGGCCGTGTTCAGCAAAGGAACACCGTCGTCATAGACGAACAAGGTATTCGACATTCCCAGCGGAGCGAAGATGCGATCCCGGCAGTAGACGTCGAACGCCTGGCCCGAAACCGCTTCCACAATTTTGGCCAGCACGACGAAGCGCGTATCACCGCCCGGGGAGTACGCCTTACCCGGCTTGAAGTTCAAAGCCTTCTGGCTGCTGATGAACTGCAGGATCGTCTTGTGCTGCGCGGGCTCCCTGGACTCCCATCCTGCCAACGCTTTCAATACCTTATAGCCGTGCAGGCCGTCAGTTGAACTCAGCAAATGCCTGACCGTGAGTTTTTCTCCGAAATCCGGCATGTCGGGCAGGTACTTCCGGACATCCTCGTCGAGCTGAATCTTTCCCTGCTCCTCCAGCATCAGCGTGGCGATCGCGACAAACTCCCACGCCAGTTTATCGACCTGGAATTTGGTATCCACGGTTGCCGGGATTTTGTGCTCCAGGTCAGCGCTTCCGAAGGCCTTCTCGTAGATCGGCTTTCCGTTCCTGAGCGCGACGATCGCCAGCGCAGGTTTGTCGGGGGAATTCACTTCGCCAAGGATTTTCTCGATTGCTTGTGCCGACTCTGGATCGATATCATTCGCTGCGTATCCCGCCAAGGGCAAGGACAGCAGGCATGCGAGCAGCAGGTGCGGGACCACTAGGTAGTTAGTTTTCATCGCGTCTCCTCACTTTTCCTGAATGGTGTCGATGACTTTCTGTGCGACCGAAGCCGTGGCGGAAGGATCCTGCCCCGTAATGATCTTGCCGTCCGCGACGTGGAAATCGTCCCCAAACTTCTTTGAATAGACAAAGTTCCCGCCGTTCTTACTGATTTCCTTGTCGATCGAGAATGGGAAGGTCTTGTAGTAGTCAGCCTTGATGTCTTCAAACATATCGGGGAAGCCGGTCACTTTTTTGTTCAGGAAAACGGACTTGCCATCCCGGTCTTTCAGATGCGCGATCCCCGCGGTACCGTGGCAGACAGCCGATATGACGCCGCCATTTCCATGAATCCTTGCCGCGATCTGCTGGATGCCCTTGTTCTCTGCAACGCCAAACATTGCCGAGCCACCGCCGCTGAAATAGACCGCCTTGTAATCGTCCGCATTGATCTGCTCCGGCCTGCTGGTATTTTTCAACAGATTCATGAACGCCGGATCGTACAAATGTTCTTTTTGGACGCTATCGGACGTCTTGATATAACCCAGGGGAATGGCACCGCCATCGGGGCTGACAAAGTCCACGGTAAAGCCATTCCGTTTGAAGATTTCATAGGCGACCGCGATCTCTTCGAAATGGTTGGCGGTATTGAGATTCGTATTGCCGTAGGTATGCTGATTTGAGGTGACGAACAGGATTCTTTTGCTGTCTTTTGGAATTTCTTTCCACGTGAAGCTCTTCTGGATAATCTTCCAGGAGCCCTGGTATTTCAATAGCAGGAAATAGTCGGTGTATATCCTGTAATTCGGCACAAGAATTTCAGCCTTTGCCGTTGCCGCATTCTTTTCAACGTCGATCGCCAGGATCCGGCCAATACGATTGACTTTTTTGCCCGATGTTACTCCTGCGATGTACTGTTCTCCTGAGCGCACCAGGAGCTCATTCGCTTCGTTAACGCCGTGCAGCTTGAAATCCGGGTGAAAGGCTTTTCTGAGTTTGTCCGGCTCGCCATTCGCCGTGCCTTCAAAATATTCCGTGAGCGTTTTGGTGATTTGCTCAGTATCAGTTTGAGCCCGCGCCGGCAGGCAAAGAGATAGGAAAGCACCAAGGACGGCGCTCAGGAAAATATGTCGATTCATGGATTGACCCTAAGTTGTGGATAGAGCTGACAACTTAGCGGCTATGCGGCGTCCCGAAGTCCCGAACCATGATTCCGGACTCCGGATATATGATTTCGTAGTGTTACGAGGCGAATTCTGCGCGGTAGCTGGCCGGGGTCTGGCCGACTATCTTTTTGAAAGCCGAAAAAAATGTGGAGTTGGAGTTGAAGCCGCTGCGTTCGGCGACAAGCTCCATGTTCAGGTGCGATTCGCGGACCAACAGTTCCTTCGCGTGCTGGATACGGAACTCATTGATATAAAGATTAAAAGTCTTCCCGTGATTATCGTTGATAACCTGCGATATCGTTGTTTGCAGATTGCCGGCTTTCCGGGCCACGAGAGCGAGATTTAAATTTGGATTTAAATACAATTGATCGCGGTGCATTAATTCATCCAACGAGTCCAAAATGGCGCGGGCGTCCTCTTCGGCCAATTTCCGATTCTGGTATTTATCGTTTTTTGTTGCCTCTGGTTTGGCATCGGCCCGCAGGAAATACGTCAGGAGCGTGATATGGACGGTAAATGTGAAAGAAATTGCTCCGACGATATACGACGTAAAGCGCGTGCTGGCGTATGCAACCAGGATCACGCAGCTGCTGAAATAAACACTTTGGAGAAGGATGGCCTGCCGGTTAAATGCCTGTGCCCGCCACATGAGCCGGCCAGCCAGGACCAGGTATCCCAGCCAATAAACATGGATGCCGGTAATTGCACAACGCCAGGCATACGGATAGTCGGAAAACGGCAAAAACACGCCCAACCCGGCAATCAATGTGGGCGGCACAAGATGCCAGCGCCACAGTTTGTCGCCCGTGGCCTGAGCCAGGTCCGCGAGATAGCAGCTCACATACAGGTAGGTCAGCGGTCCGATAAACAAACAAGCCGAGATGCCGATCTGCAGGAAACCGGCGGCGAGATCAGGATTGAAATAGAAGAAAGAAGATTTGACGGTGCGGATACCGACTGCCAGCAACAAGGCGCCCAGCATGCAGTTCGCCATGCGATGAGTGCGGCGAGTGAAGAAGTAACACGCCAGGAAGATCCCGTTGACCGCTCCCAGCGCACTGAACAGAAATAGAAGTTGGCTTGAAATCATGGCAACATCATGCCATGTCCAGCGCTCTTTTTCGAGACCTGAGGAATGGAGCGGGTGAAGGGAATCGAACCCTTATATTAGGTTCAGGGAGAGTCAAACCTCATACACCCTTCTGCCACAAGGAATTATAACGTGCATCTGGATGCATATTGCGCGCTTTAAGGCTATCTAGTAGAACCGCCTGGTCGAGTTTGGTAGAAATTCAGCGACACGAATTGATGACCGTCCAGTTCTAGTGATCAAAGCAAGGCGTTCGGACCATGACCGCGGTACGGCTTATTGACTGCTCTAGCCTCTTGGAGAGCTTCGAGTCCATTCATTCAATTTCCATCAACGTGGGGGCATTCCATTTGGATGAGTTTTATAAAAATATTCAGCCGCCAAGTATAAAGCGTGCGTTAAATGCTCCCAGCAACGATTAGTGGGATAAATTTCATCGGCAGGGTTATGCAAGCCTTGATGCACGTTGGTATTTCTAACCGCATAGAGCGCGGCAGCAAAACTTCTAAGAGTCTCCGCAGGATTTTTTCCGTCGAATCGTCCCGTCAAGCAAGCGATATTCACAGGTGAGCAGGAACTAAAAATTTCTAACGGAATGAGTTCGAACAACGACATAATTGACGCCTGCTCGGTATATGACCATGAGGCGTTTTTCTTGCATTGATCAAACAATGTGAACTCACTGACCTGGCTGTTCAGCGACGCCTTCAATTTCATCATCCAAGGGAAATAGTATAGCCCCTCAATAATTCTATAGACCTCCAAGAAACTATGTTTCCAATGACTAGCAGATAAGGAAGTATAAATATTTTCTGCGGGCACATTCCCTATATCAACAAGCCGACCGGCGGAAGCAATAATAGGTTCAGTGACGAATGATGATCTGAAAGGATCATACTTTATAGAAAAATCGCAAAGAATATCCCATTTAGAAAGATTTGCGGCATTAGAAATATCAAAGACATAATATTCGTCATACAATGCTAAGAGTTGATCAGAATCGACAGAAATATTACTTCCGATATCAAGCATATCAACAATCGAATTCGGATTACCAACAAACCTCTGAGAGGGAAGAAAACTTCCTTGAAGGCTGTACGAAAATGCGAGCACATGCGAAATGGAAAGCTCTTGCTGAATCCCACCTGCAGACTCAATATTTCCAATCACATCATAGATTTGGCTTTCCGTCAGATTAGATAAGGGAAGAAATAGATAATTTCTTCCATCGAATCTAAAATCAAAATATGCACGAGACTGTGGGCCCAGCACAACATCTTCGGGTTCCTTGATGGCAAATTCCACAGAACTACCTAGCTTCGCCGCATCTGAGAATTTTATAACACCAGCCTTAGGTATTTGGTCGACCAATTTAAAAATAGGATTAAATACAGACTTTAAAAAGCCATTTACATCAAATACCTTAATTTCTTTAATGTTGGAAAATCCAAAATCATCGTAATTCTCGACAAAATTTATTGAAAAATGAGAGCCAGCAAACGACAAAAGCAAGGTAAGATCGGAAATCGGAACATCTCGGGAAATTTTCCAGACTTTGAAAGCGCCGAAGACCGAGCACGCAACATCGAAATCTAATTCAAAGGATTCACCAACTTGCGTAGCTCCCAATCTTTGAGTAAGACTTGCCGCTGTAAACGAGGGGTCGATACGAAGCCGAAGGCGATTAGCGACAAAAAAAATGAAGGGGTCTATGTCTTTTACAACGTCAAATCTAAATTCATCAGAATATTTCTCAAAACTTGCGTCGAATGCACCGGTGCTTGCAGGGCGGTGAAGAACGAGAAATTTTTCACCGGCTTTTGTCGTCAAGATGACACAAAAACCATCCGGACCGACCACCGCAGGAGATTTTTTATCAAATAACAATTCCTCCAAAATTTTGGACGTAGCCATCCTCTCCGCAGACACTTTTTTTGTGCGGACATTATTTGAAGGAACACCAAGCACATTCGCAAATGGTGCAACGAATGAGTTAAGCACGGGAGCCCAGTCCATTGCCATTTCAATATGCAAGCCAACCGGCTCTAAAATTAGAAATTCGCGTTACATTATTGAATATCGCCATGAATGCTTTTTCAAAATACTCACGTTCAAAGCGACCAACTTGCGATGTTCCAACCTTATGCTTTGCGATTCGCTCTTCTAAGTCTTCAAAATTTAGAATTTCTGCTTTCTCTTCCATTGATTGAGCATTACTCAACAATTCAACAATACGATTTATATTTATCTCGACAACATTAAACTTTTCATCGACCTTTGACCAAATTGGATCAAATCCAGGTGCATCAAAGAGATAAATTGCGAGCGCCGAAATAAAACCTGCCTTCGCTGGAAACCCTCTAAACAGTTCTCTACCTTGGCTATATCGCGAAAGTGGCATATCCACGGGCGCTTCAAACTTCGATATCTCAGAATTGAGACGGCTAAGCATTTTCAGCGCTCTGGTAAAGTAATCAATGAAATCGACGTGAGAGGAAGACTCAATCATGTCCAAGCGAACAAAATCTTGTGCGATATGATCCTTCAGATTTAGCTCTCGCTTTCTAGATGAGAATATTAGGAGTAACTCAACAACGTCTTCCGTCTCGTACTCCGCAGCACTAAGATTTGAACGCCGCCCAACATCTTTGGACAAGAACTCTAGACCATACCCTTGCGCCTCAACACGCTTTAGTAACGGACGATATACAGCTTCAAGCTGGCGAGCGACATCCCAAGGAACTTGCCCCGTATTCAGTACCAACATACGATAAACGAGGTTATTCGCACCGTCAGTAACCCAAAATTCCACTCTCAGGTTGCTCAAAACTGCATCTGCGTCAATTGCCAATGCTTCAAGAAGAGCCGTCGTACGTTGCATACCATCAATAATTGAAAGTCCACCTGGCGCTGCATCCTTTACGAATGCGAGAACTTGTTCAACGCTTTCAAAAGAGTTGACCCTGTCGGGGTAGTCTTTGGGATCAGCAAGTACCCCTATAACGATTGGAGGCAAGGACACCCCCTTTAAAATGTCCGCAACCATTCGCTCACGAATCGTTTTGGCCGTTTTTGTTTTCAGCGCAGCTCGCTGCCCAGGAATCCCACCTTGGTCATTTTTATAAATATGGCCGACCATATCGAGGTAATTACGAACGGGCATATCAACCAAAAATGATGTGCAGCGCATTTTGCTCTGAATTAGCTTATGAAACATTTTCTTACCCTTTATTTGTTAGCATCAACACCAACAGAAAAATACTAATGATCCTGCTAAGCCCCTACCTCTAACGGTGACGTCCATAATCGGGGAGCCAAATAAATTTATTGCGATAGTATGGCATAGAGCCGGGCGCGGCACATGAGAGGCGCTTATATGCAATTCAAGCGACCGATTTATGCCACATAAACTGGTCAAAACTCATCTGGGATCGGCTAATGTTCACCTACTTCAGCGATGAGAGCGGTCACTCCGGCGACCTGGCTGCAAGCACCGGAACAAACTTTGACTTCCAAGGACAAGCCCTATTTCGCACTTGCCGCAGTTGGATACTGGCAGTGCGCTGCAGCCGTTCCGCGAGCGATGGCAACTGGTCGCAGCCGGTCGGGCGTTGTGAATGTGCAGGACTTCCACAGCGATTCCCATCGTGTGCCTTGCTCGAACTGAGGTACACGGAGATCATACCCATTGGCGGTCGACGCAGCATGGATCGAGCACCAGCTTGGTGAACAGTTCACTTTCCCCGAAGCTCTGAACGGATCGGATGAGCCCCCCTGCAAGACTAGCTTGGACCCTCGATGAGATCGCGAACGCGTTGTGGCCAGGATGTTTGCGGGACGGATAGGCAATTCCGTGCACGGCGCCTTGATGGCCAGAGATAACCTGATCTAGTTGAACGCCGAGCCATTGGGACAAGCCATAATCCGGGCTTCGCAACATGTCATACACTCCCAGCTTGCTTGCGGCATGGCCCGTCAGATCGAGCAGGTGCAACGGTTGGTCGAAGACCAACGTTGCGATCAGCGCTCGATCCGCGCCGGGGGAGATGATGAACTTGCCGGGCATGGTCGCTGGGTTTTTGCAAAGCTGGGCTTCCCAGGTTGCTGTGAAGGGAAGCGGTGCGGCGTATACCCAGAAGAACGGAAATGCCCCCGCCGACGTTACCTCGTCCGGCGGACCGAAGCGATAGCCACGCGTAACTGCAGCTGGCCAGACAGCATCGGGCACCCAGGCTGCACGATAAATGGGCGTGCCGGGCGGAATGATCAACAGATCGGCCGACAAGATGGTATGCAGAAGTTCTATTGGCGGCAGTTTTAATGCAGTAACTTTTGGTACTTGAAGATTATCTGGCGCGTATGCCATGGTTTAGCCTGTATTTTCGGGCACCCCCTGGTTCCTCCACTTTGCCAAGTCCGAAACTCTTCGAACCCTTACATACGTTGGCAAACTCAAAAGAGCTTGCTGGCTGCTGTGAAGCGCGTCGCGGGACTCGAATGGTTTTCCAGCCATCACTTCAGCCGGGGAAAGTTCATTGAGTTCATCCGCAGCGCAAATCCAGAAAATGTGAACTTCGCTGCTCGGCTTCCCATCGAGTAAGGTCAGCACCGGGGGTATCAGTTCAGGAACTGGCGCAATAAACTGCCATGCCGGAAACTCCCTACCAATACTTCGCCCGAGCGGAGTGGTGCAATAAAATCGCCCTTGTTCCACTGCGCGGTATAACGACGCCTGAGACAAGTCCACCCAGCCTTGCTCGAGGACTTCCGAGACCTTTAGTTTTGACACCGGTAGCCGATCTGGCCCGCTTACTGCGTCGCTACTGCGAACAAGAGATTCTTGCACTTCTTGGACAGCTTGCTTCGCCAATTCAACTGGAAGCATCTGGTCAAGTCCTTGAGCTAGTGAGTCAATTTTCTCCCGAACTAATTGGGAAAAGTAATCGACCAAGCGCTTCTCATTTTCGCTCAAAGGGGCAGCGGTGCGCGAGCCAGCATGGCGTTCTGCAGTCGGTGTCATAGGTCAGTCCTCAAACAGCGCTAGGCGGAGCGAACGTGGGATGCGTCACATTGATTTGACGGACGCGATAAGCCGCAACGGTCTGTGGGCAGACCGTAGATTTTGCCATGTTGTGCAGTACCGCCATGCGGATAAGACCCGAAAGCGTCTTTTTCAAATTCGCGAAATACTGGCGGCGTGGTGCACGGCATTTTAAGCCGGCATCGATTGCCTTGTGGATGCGCGCTAAGTCATCCAGGAAGCCACGATACATCAGCTCGAATTCGCTAATGTCGTCGCGCACCTTCCGTTGGTTCTTGCTAAAAGCCCATGCTTCAAGAATGCGACGCAGCTTCGCGAAATCGATGCGCGCTTTTGCTTCTAAAGCAACATCATGCGAAATCCATACCGCTGCCATAACATCCTCCGAGGCACATTAAAGGTTTTGCTCAATACACTCAGGATACCCCACATTCCCAAGTTTATCAAGTTTATCGCAACTCCCAACTTTCCCAGAAATTTCACACTGGCATTTTTAAAGCTCGCAATGATCGCCTCGCCGCGCGGGGCGGCAGGAGTCTCCAATAGCGGGCCGAATTTGGTATCAAAGAGAAATTCCTAGTTACAAAGTGGTAACTTTTTAGGTATGATGCCAATCAGATCATAAATGAATAGTTTCCCGGGAGCACTTCTTGGCAGTCTACGTAGACAACGCTCGAATAGCATGGCGTGGACATCAATGGTGCCATTTGGTCGCAGATTCCCTTGAAGAATTGCATTCATTTGCTAAGACACTGGGCCTTAAGCGTTCTTGGTTTCAAGCTCATGCTTCGCTACCTCACTACGATGTCACCGTTGAAGTAAGGGGCATTGCCATAAGTCACGGCGCCGTAGCGGCAGATCGACGCACTTTAATCTCTCGTGGTCGTCAATTAAGAAGCGAACTGCTGGCAGGGGCGCCACAGTTACGCTTGTTTGACTGACAAAGGTTGCCTACGAGACGTACCAGTATTTCGGGTTGGCGCAACGTTGATTGGCTTATCACTATGTACTTAAGCGCGGAAACACTTGACGATCTCCTTTTCAAGCTCTATCGCCACCTGCTGCGCAAGCGCGGCTCGTCCGACATCGTTCCAACTAAAGGCCCTGCAACCGAAATCAACGGTGCCTTACTTCAGATCAAGAATCCCCGAGCACGTCTAAGTCGGACCGAGCGTAAGAATACATTCTTCAGCTGCCTCGGCGAATTTCTTTGGTACCTTGCGGGCACGGACAAAGTGAAGTTCGTCCAGTATTACATCAAGGACTATGGCAAGCACTCGGACGATGGCGGAAAGACCACCTATGGAGCTTACGGACCTCGTCTTTTCAATCTAAATGGGAGTATCAACCAGGTTCAGAATATTATTGATACGTTAAAAGCAAGCCCATCATCTCGCCGAGCAGTCATCCAACTATTTCGCGGCGAAGACTTAGCCGATAACCTCGAGAGCCGGCGAGAAGACTTGCCCTGCACCTGCACGTTGCAATTCACTGTCCGCGGTAACCAATTACATGCAGTGGTCATGATGAGGTCCAACGACGCATTTCTCGGGCTGCCACACGATGTCTTTGCGTTCACAATGCTTCAGGAGCTTATCGCGCGCTCATTAGGCGTAGAAATCGGCCCCTACAAACATGCGGTTGGCAGCCTTCATTTGTACACCAAGGATACTCAAGCCATACAAGACTACCTCGATGAGGGCGTGCAGGAACGCATTCCAATGCCGGCAATGCCATTTGGCGATCCCTGGCCATCTATCAAAAACCTATTGAAAGCCGAGCGCGCAATTCGCCGAGGCCAGCCGCCATCGTTCTCGAACCTCGACCCATATTGGTGTGACTTCGTGCGACTGCTCGAGGTCTTCCGCTATACACAGGACTCCACTCGCGGCGAACATCAAAAACGAATCGCCGAAATAAAAAAACAGATGAGTTCCCGTGTCTACGATGGCCATATTTTGAAGCGCCAACGCAGGTTACCCAAGCCTCGTCAGTCAATGGAACCGATGCTCTTTGATCCTGCAGAACTCGATGCTCTCCAGCAGTTGCGGACTGGTGACGAAGCAAAACGTTAAGAACTTTAGGACGTATTTCTACTATGAAGAACCCTAACCTCGCAGCAAGACTAGAACAACAGCTTACAGACTATCGCATCAATGGAAAGCCCCTACCAGGGCTCCCCTCTAATGCCGAGACAACTGCACTTGTCGCGCAGATGGTCGATAGTGTCGCGCGCATCAAGTTTGTAAAGACTATCGCAACACGAGACATCTCGCCAAGGCGCCTTGATCCGAAAGACATCATGTTTGACCCACTGCGAGCGGCCATCCATAACATCAGGAGCGGCAACGAAGATGAAGCTTTTTGGTTAGTATTCCTCTTTGTTCATTGTGGGAAGCATCTGAGAAAAGGATATGGTCTGCTGCGAATGGTCTACGGAGCCTTCAACGACCAGTTTATTTGGACGTGGGATCGCTTCTCCGCCAACCCCAACCACTTCTCCTTATGGCTTCACCAGCATCTGGATGAGATAAAGGCACAGCGAAGGAACTTCCCTTTCGGCAATCACCGCAAGTATGAAAGTCTCGCCCATCTCGATACTACACTTGCAAGCTACGCTGAATGGGTTGGCCCGAACCGCTCCCACCGCACACTTATCGACGCCGCCAAGGCGGAGGCAGGCACTGATCCAAAGGAACTGTTCGACTATTTGTACTACAGCATGGATGCCGTTCACCGATTTGGTAGAACTGGAAAATTCGACTTCCTAACTATGGTTGGGAAAATGGGTCTTGCAGATATTGAACCTCCCTCCGCTTATATGATTCACGGAACAGGACCTGTGGACGGGGCGCGCTTACTTTTCAGTGGGGCGAAAGAAAATGAATCGCTGTCCAAAAAGAAGTTGGATCAATTAGCCATAGACCTTGATAAAGTGCTAGGCGTCGGCATGCAGGTAATCGAAGATTCGCTCTGCAACTGGCAGAAGAGCCCAACTCGGTACCTAGCATTCCGAGGTTAATTGCTCCCACTTGTATCGGGTTTTCAAGCGATTAAAACGATCTGGCCGGACCAGGCCTCGAAACTGCATCTGACCTAATACGATGCCGTAAGAAACGCCTGCGTCGCGAGCCAACCTCATAATCCCAATTAAGGTTTTTGAGGCTGCCGGCAGGCGCTTTTGCAGCTCGCGCGACATCAACTGGTCCATCGCAAACTGATTGGCCTCTTCTTCCCGCGGTGACTTGGGGCCATCAGATGTTTCGAGTATCAGCAGGTCGGTATCCCAATGCAAAATCAAGTGACCAGCTTCATGGAAGAAAGAGAACCAGAATTGGTCGTCGGTTAAGTAGCGGAACGATAAAAGCAATACGGCTTTACTCGGGCTGGCGAAAAAGGTTGCGCCACTTGCGCGGCATCCTTTCGGCGCTTTGACGGTTACAACAGCGACCCCTGCTACTGCACAAAGTGCTCTTAGCTTGGGCAGAAAATCCAATGGATCTTTAAGCTGGGTTAAGCTACGTATCTTAGGCAACTGTGCAGCAAAACGCTCAGGATTCCATTCCTGACACTCAATACGCTCGGCAAGAAGTTCTCCTTGCCTTAGCCATGCAGCAGTAGCTGGCGCGTCTTCCAAGTATGCGTCGGTGGTACGGAAAGCAGCCGCCGCCTTTACGTCAACATAAGTTCGATACCACGCATCTAAATTCGGTACGCCAAAAAACTCGAGGCAACTACGGAGCTTCTCAGCCTTATCCTTTGTCGAGTCGACCCAACCTAGCGTTTGCATTTCCTTAAGCGGCAAACTCTTGAGCCAATCCTTATAGCTTTCACTGTCTGGGTCAACACCGTCGCACAAATCGGACAACTGCTTACGGTATTGCTCTTCACGGCGCAGCCAGAAGCAAGCAGGAGTTCCAAGCGCAGCTTCGAGGCCTTCAGCGACCCGAGCCGTCAAGGCACATTGCCCCGCTAGAAGATCGTCTAGCTCGAGCTCGCTCATGTCAACCAGACGAGCTAGGCGCGCAGAGGCAACCCCTCGTGACTTCATCAAATCAGAAATTGTTCGGCCTGGTGGAACTGCCCACATCGGAGCAAAATCAACATCAGTTCTCATTGGCACGCTCAATAGATAAGATTTTTACTCGGGTTACCTGCGACCAGTCCAAATTTCCTGGTACTCCAGGAGGAGGCTTGTGATTGGCTGATAAAAGAATTCGATAACAATCGTCAATGAAAACAACAATTCGGTCGTTGGCCGCTTCGTCAAATTCAGCAAATCCCCAATGGACCAAATCAGCAGGCGAGTTCGCTGCCCTAAGGTCCGCCAACCGCGCATGAAGCGACGGCCCCACGATTCCGCCATATTTCCGCTTTGCCGAAATAGTGCTCTCGCAAACTTTTCTAAGATTCTCGTCTTGAAACGCCAGTTGTATAGGCATCGGATTAATTTTGTCGGCAGCTATTACCTGGATGCCGACGCTTCATTCCCATCACGTGCGTCGTGGACCAATTGGATACGCTTTCCCGCTTCTGCTACACAAAAGTCGAATCTTTGTGACGCATTTAATATTACCATTCTATCAAAGCCTATAAGGCGATGGCAAAAAGACGAGACTAAGCAGTGTCGTCCGCTACAAGAGAAAACGAAGGGACACATGGCCACAAACTGGAAAGACTACCAAGAAGAGGCCGCCGCGCTATTTCGCTCGATGGGACTCAGTGCTGAGACCGACGTGACGCTCCAAGGTGTTCGCACTAGTCATGATGTCGATGTAGTGGTTCAGTCCGTGCATGCAGGGTTCGAGGTGACCTGGCTCGTAGAGTGTAAGTTTTGGAAAACTCCCGTGTCAAAACTCCACGTGCTTGCTCTTCGAGAGATCGTTGCAGACCTGGGTGCGGATAGGGGAATCCTACTGTGCGAGGCCGGATTT
The DNA here is from genome assembly GCF_050709955.1 of Massilia eburnea. Taxonomy (GTDB): domain Bacteria; phylum Pseudomonadota; class Gammaproteobacteria; order Burkholderiales; family Burkholderiaceae_D; genus Rugamonas; species Rugamonas eburnea_A. Next base: position 82,128 of record NZ_JBNZFX010000006.1, on the reverse strand, counting down.
CAAAGTGGAGCAATTGAAGCTGCGAATCTGACCAGTGTTCAAGTCACGAACCTTGAACGGGTTCGTGTCACCGCTGGGGGCGATATCTTAGCAATGCGCCTACGTGAGTTGTATGACCGGATCGAATCCTGTCGACAGCAGTATTGGGAGATGTCAAAGGGGGAGCGCATCAAGCATGGACTACGCGACAACGGCTGGGAGTATGGCTATTCTGGAGCACGCACAGTGGAACTATGTGTAGAGCTTATTACAAAGGCTTTCCGCGGCACTTATCCGTTTCTGTCGGACTCCCATCTTGGATTAATCGAACTCGGGCCAGATAAAGTGTTTCGTTCTGCGGAAGATGTGCTTACGGTAGTGGCTCCCAAAGTTGAGGAGCTAGAAATGAAGATTCAATCTGCAAGAGGCGCTATTGCAAAAGGCAATTGAGGCCATCAATGATAAAAGAGGAATCGTCATACCGCCCTTCTGCTTCAGGAGAGAGTTCTGGGCACTCAACGGCAAAATCGTCAATCAAGACAGAGATTGGTCAGGTTTTACCGACAGGCCCCCATGGCACTGACTCCGCCACTTTTTCACATGCACGATGACGGTACCGTCAACAAGTTTTGAGAACACGAGGCGATCTCCAGCCACCAACCCAATGGAAGTGCGGAGTTTCTTCGGAAGCGTAAAGCGTCCCTTAGCATCAAGTGTCACGAGCATTGTCACCGCCAGCCCCTCGCTTTGTGAGGTTTCGGAAGTTAGGCACCGCTAATGGCCCTAACTAAATCCAAAAGCTAACGTCCGCCTCGTAGCACTTCAAGATACTCAGCGAGACGCGCCCGCTCATCGAACGACATCTCACCCCACACCTGCACCACATATGCCAGTCGGTCGTCCTCAGCGTAAAAATATGAAGCTGGGACCATTAGGGCTTCAGCCAGTTTAACGGTGATCGCATAGGGTGGCTCATGAATCCCGGCTTCATACCGAGAAATTCGTGCACTGGCCGTATGTTCATCCAAACCGATCTGAACGCCAAGCTTATCCTGGGGCAGGCCAGCTCTTTTACGGGCTTGCCGTAAGCGTTTTCCAAAAACGGACGCTAACTCTTTCTTTAACATTCTACGATAGTCGTAGAATTTTGTTGAGATTTCTCTACGAAATTCGTAGAATTGCCAATCGAAAGTTCTCTTTTTCTCCGCCAGGTAGAGCGGATTCCTTAACACACGACCTTAAAGGGATGACTCCATGGATCAGCCTAAGTTCACAGTGCCAGACGACTTCCCTCGTCCTCGACACGCTGGAGCTGTCGCCGGCTTCCAGCCGAAGCTACTTCGCGTTCAATATGAAGGAAACTACTACGCTCCAGGGTGCACGCCGCCGGAGCTGCGCCAGCGCTGGGATATTTGCGAGGACTTAGCACGACAGTTCGTTGAAAAGTCACGGGAATCAAAAGCTGGCAAAAGAGCCCACATGTCGGAAGCGGAAATTCTTGACCAATATTGTGCTCGGGCGATGAAAACCGGATGGGGGTCCGACGACGAAATGAGATGGGTTTTTCGCCGCGTAGCCGCCATTCTAAATTGGCCTGTTCCGAGCTCCGCTATAGCGCCAGCCGAATGAATGGCTAAACTGCTTCACGCTCAAATACTCGTCGATGGATTGACCACGCCGGCATATCACGTATTGAATGCGGCATTTGAACACGCTATGAACGCCCCAGCTGATTCAATCCATAGGCTGCCCCTTGTAGACGTCTACAAGCGCGCGCATCTTGCCACCAGGACGTCTCGACTTCATTTTGCGCAGATCGTAGAAAGTGCAAAGCATGCGACGGTGGAGCTTGATCGTGTGGATATCACACACCCTGAAAACGAGGCCGAACACATAGGCTGTTGGCCAGCCTTTGAAGCGACCGCTGTCACTGATACCCATTTCGAGTTCACTTTCTGCCGGTACGTGCGCTTGGACCGTGTGTTTTTTAGCGGGTACTGGCGCTCTGGAAACGGCAGCCCGCAATGACCCAGTCGCCAGGCTTTACGAGCGTAGGCAGCGAATCACGCTCGCATCCATCGGAATTGGATTTCCGCCCCTCGAACGTAGTGGTGTACCTCGATTTTGACGGTGTTCTTCACTGCGATGAGGTCTACTGGTCGCCGAAAACTGGCATCTATATGCGGACACCAGGTAGAACCTTGTTCGAATGGATGCCAATCTTGGAGGAGCTTTTAGCTCCATACCCCGACGTGAAAGTAGTGCTTTCGACGTCGTGGGTCAGGGTCAAGGGTTTTGGATATGCGAAGAAGCAGCTGACACCATCACTACAAAGTCGCGTCGTGGGAGGCACATTCCACCGCCGTGAAATGCGGAAGTATCTGTTCGATAGCATGTCACGTGGTGCCCAGGTTCACGCCGACGTCCTTCGTCGTAGACCGAGGGCCTGGTTCGCCATCGACAATGATGATAAGGATTGGCCAGCCAGCTGCCGTGAAAATCTAATCAAGACAGAGGATCGGACTGGGCTTAGCGATCCAGCAATTCAGGCAGCGATTTGCGAACGATTGGCATTGCTCGAGACAACTAGATGCCCTACGCAGTCTACATGACGCATCTTCGGCAACCGTGGCCCTTTCGAGAAAACACCCGGCCAGCGCTAGGTGCATGAAGCCGGGAGGCGGGTAACTAGAAGCGCGCTATATGTGCCTGCTGTCGTGCCCCGTCGCCACACCCGGTGCTTAGGAACTCTGCAGAGCGTCTTCATACGAACGCCTTGCCAAAGAAGACAGTGATTGGTGCGGTCATGCGCAACTTGTGCGCATGATGTTTGCTGTAGTTCGATCTAGTGTCGCGTATCAGCCAGATTATCCCCGAGACCGTCAAATGAGCTAAACTCACCGGCGACTGAAAACGGCCAGTATCGGTCTTTCTCCAACGTCGACTTTTCGAAGCAAACATATGGAACTGCGGCAAGAACTAACACCACCACAACTCGATGGAAAACTTGTTGATCGGCTCGTCCAGCTTGCCGATGCCATCGACGGCAACCCAAGTCAGGCTCTGTGCGCCGAGTTCAACAAACTCGCAGGCACGGAACTTCCTGTGAGCTTTTTTCAAGGTGTGTACGGAAGCGAAAACCACGCTAACTTTGTGCGGAGGGTGCTGCACAAACAGCGCATCAAACCTGTGCCAGATGTTACTCGAGAAGAGCTTGTTGAAATTGTCCGGCGCGCGATGAAACCTGATCAGGATGGGTTGCACGAGGCATACATGGCTGTGTTCGAATGTAACGTGCCACGGCCACACGCATCAAATCTAATTTTCTATCCGGCTGACTACGACTCCAATAACGACACATGGGGCAACGGAAAACCGATAAGCGACTACGATCCGAACCCTGAGGAAATCGTCGATTGCGCTCTCGATACAACCACTTATCAGCGGTGAATTGCTGGGAACCGGAGCGACAATGGGCGAAACATGCCTACGGCCGTGTTCTCGATATAGCGTCAAGTACAGCACTTGAAAATCGAGACAGTATCTGAGAGGGCTGTATGTTGCGTTAGAGTTCTGCAAGGCCGCTACTGGCTCGAAAGCAGGTATTGGCAGCGCGGCATGTTAGATTGGCGATTTAAAATAAGCAAGAAGGGCAATAGTGAGCATAGATTCAGCACCCGACAATCCTGCCCGAAACGTCCTCGCTGCCGGAGTGACAGACGCTGCCGTCCTTGCGGCTGTCGCTCGTTCCGGGTACCCCTTGCAGACCATAGTAGCTGAAAAGCTGGCTGCTGAATTTCATGTTCGGGAAGAGTGGAGCTATTTGGACAGAGACAGCAAGGGCCTCCGAAGCATGGATGTTCTCGCAAGCCGCCCATTGTTCGGGTTCAACGAGCCCCAGCCGCGCGCCCGACCCACGCTCAATATTCTCATCGAGTGCAAAAAATCTGAGCTGCCATTTGTGTTCTTCGCTAATCGGCACAAACCTTGGCTTCCGAATTTCCCGCTCGTGGCAGGGCTGAAGTCTTCCAATATAGAGCTTGTCACTGACGACGATTTGTCAACATTCACGCTGCCTGTTTTAAGTGTGCTCGGTCTGGACAATCACAGATTCGTTAAGGACGTGCCCATTTCCAGTATCTTCAGCAAATGTGCGCGCCGATCTGGCGGAGAGTTGGAACTCTCAGGGGAGGACTCATACAACGGGATAGTTCTCCCTTTAATCAAGGCCGCAGCACACTTTGAGCAGACTGAGGCGCCTCGCACGACCTTCTATTACTTTGATGCTCACCTGGTAGTTCCCGTTGCCGTTCTTGATGCTCCTATGGTGCTGCTCGAGACAACTGAGGCTCAGCCGGTAGCACGATTGACGCCTTGGGTCCGGGTGGCGCGACATGAGTATGACAAGGACACAGAAGATTGGATGAAAGATCGGCTTTGGGCGCTAGATGTCGTCCATGTGGATTATCTGGATACTTACATCAAGGAGCACCTTCAACCATTTGCCGAAGAATTCTCTCGGAGAGCACTCGCTCACCAAGAGGAATTAGCCACTGGTCAGGGGTTTGTGTCGGGACTTAGCGCAAGCTCTTACGAGGATATTGAAAACCGATTGAAGCCGAGACCGATCATGAACAAGGCGTTTAGAGGCGTGAGCATCATGCGGCGATTCATGACGTTCCCGTACTGGCTTTGGAAAAACAGATGACCAATACTGGTCACCGTTCGGCAACGGGCTCCACGATAGTCCGTTCGACACAGACGCCCGACAGCGGTCAACTCCGGCGCTAAGCGTCCGCTACGGTGCGGAAGCTGCCTGCCCACAATCTCTGTCGGGTAATATCTACGCTACTAAAGTTTAGCGGTGCCTCATCTCCGGTTACCTCCGCCGCTGTCAGGCTGGGTGCGCGACAAGAGAGATACCGCGTCACTTTCCAATCCAGGAATTCGCAGAAAGCCAGTCCAAGAAGACCTTCGCTGCATCTCGATCAACGATGACGTTACTTCTTAGGGGCGCCCCCAAGTCAATAATGCAGCCTCGGCCAGAATCGACACTGACCAAGCCTTCGAAATGCTCTAATACCAACCACAGAGCTTTGCAGGCCTGGGCGCGCTCGTTGGACAATAGAACAATCTCATTAGCCGAGTCGCCTAACGCCTTAACCGGAGGTGCAAGCGCTGGTTCTCGGCTCACCCGTTCCTCAAGATCAGAGATGTACAGCCTCAACCTTTCGTTGTCTCGCTTGGCGTTTGCGAGGTCCAACTCTATTAAATGAATGCGGGCCTGTGCAATCGGATCACTCACTTTTGTTGTGGCGCCGGAGCCTTTCGCCAACATGTACTTATGTAAGTGCGACTTGTAGGTCTCGTTCCTAAGCAGAGTCGTGTAGCTACAGGGGCTGTCCCTTTTTTCGACAATGGTAAGTTGCGCGGCTACTGCTGTCGCCAATGATGTGATGTGCTCAAATTCTGCACGCGACCTCTTCAGCGATTTCAGATATTCTTTGATCGCAGACTCTCGTCCCGATACGGCCGACTCCTGATAGTGCCTACAGTTGGAAGTTTTTTTCATCAGCCATCCAAGCGGTCACTTGCAGTAGTCCCTGAAAGTATTGAGATACTTCGATTCGGCAACGCATCCAGAAATTCATTCGATTCAAGAGCGTTCTTAAGGTCGTCGAACGAGAACTCGTACGCAGCCACAATCGAACGAAGTAGGCCAATGCATTCTGCCCTCGGGTTCACACTGGGCTCGAGGGTTAGCGCCTCCCGCACGCGGCCTGTTTTCGCAAGAAGCTGCCGGCGAAACAGATCGAAGCGAGCTCGAATCTGTGGGCTTTCAAGTGAAGGAAATGCCTCGCACTCCTGAAGTCGCGCCAGAACATACTCAATAGAGCGAGTGGGGAACAGTACCCGCTTGAGGTCACGCTCCACAATTTCTGGTTTTCGCACATGCCAAATCTTTGAACTCGCTCCTGCCACAATTCGTTGACGCATAACTTCTAAAATCTCCGCCGACATCTGCCATGCCGCGAGGTCTTCTGCTAGAACATAACGCGTCTCTTCGAGAGCATCGATTTCCTCGCTCGAGTAATTCAGCCGCTCTGCCTCTGCGATTCGCCCCTCAATTTCAGTCAAACCTTCATGCACTTGACGGATTTTTGCCGTAAGTGCAGGAAGATGGTCTATCGACCTAACAGCGTAATTGCAAGGTCCACAGCGGCGCCACCCCCTTAACTCTGCCACCACTTCCGCAGGACAATGGCCGCCGTAGGGGCAAATCTCCGTCTTCGTCTCAATTGCTCCGGCCCCGCGAGTTGCACGCAGCAGCTCCACCCCACTCTTAAGCCGCTCAGACAGACTCAAGCTTATGAAGCCATAAGCTGAAATAGCTTCATCGGGCTTCGTCCGCAAGCTAGCAGACAAGTTCGAATTAACGTCGTCAGCCTTTATGTGCGGAGACCCAGGGGAAGGCGCTGCTCTCAACATTGCTTCGTAGCCCTGCTCGTATCCGATGGCCTTTAGATGAAGGTGTTGTCGCTGCTGCTCAGCAAGCGTCTCCTCTTCATCCAGAACAACATAATGGTAGACGGTCGCTTCAGTCTGCCCCTGAGGTGTACTGTCAATGGTGGACACTTCCGTTTCAAGCAGCCAGCGCCTGTTTGCCGAAGTTCTCAGCGAACCTCGCTGGCGACTCGTAACCAAGGCGCGAATGGCGCCGCTGGCGGTTATAAAAAATCTCGATGTACTCCTTGATGGCTGCCTCCGCGTTGGCCCGTGTAGCGTACCTCTGATGATGAATCATTTCGTTCTTCAAGCTGCCCCAAAAGCTCTCCATAGGCGCGTTATCGAAGCAGTTCCCCTTGCGCGACATAGAGGCCCGCATTCCGAACTGCGAGACCAGCTTGCGGTAGTCGTCAGCGCAGTATTGGCTCCCCCGGTCAGAGTGCAGGATCAGCCCTGGCGCCGGCCGCTTACTCCGCACCGCCCGCCACAGCGCTTTCGCCGTCAGATCCTGCGTCATTCGCGCGCCCATGGCATAACCGACCATCTCGCATGTGAAGACGTCTTTGATGCCCGCCAGGTAGAGCCATCCTTCCTCGGTGGCGACATAGGTGATGTCGCTAACCCAGGCCTCATTCGGCCGTGTCGGCGCGAAGGTCTGCTCCAACAAGTTCGGCGCCACCGGGAAGGCGTGCTTCGAATTGGTCGTCGCTTTGAACTTCCGCTTTTGCTTGCAGCGCAGACCCAGTTCCCGCCGCAGCCTTACGATGCGATCACGCCCTGCGTCAAAACCTTGTGCGGCCAGCTCTGGCTGCAAACGCAACGGCCCGTAGGTCTCGCGCGTCTGCGCATGGGCGGCCTTGATGGCGACCTTCAATCGCTCGTCATCTTGCCGTCGTTGAGATGGCGGGCGACCCACCGCTGCATAGAAGCCGCTGCGCGACACCGAAAAGACCCGACACAACAAGCCAAGCGGGTATTCAAGTCGCACCGATTTCATGAACGCGTACCGGGCAGCGACTCCCTCGCAAAGTACGCGGTGGCCTTTTTTAATACTTCCTTTTCCATCCGTTCGACAGCCAGTTCTTTGCGCAACTTGGCGACTTCCGCTTCCAGTTCGGCGACGCTACGGCTGCCTGGAGGCGCAGCAGCATCGGTACTACGTTTGGCGGCGCTTACCCAGTTGGCCAACGTCCCTTTGGGTATCGCAATCCGCTTGGCTGCTTCCTCAAGCGTCAAGCCTTGCGCCAGTACCAGCTTCACCGCCTCGGCCCGAAACTCTGGCGTGTATGTTGTTGATTTCATGATTTCACTCCCTTTGACAAGTTTATCAAATGGAAGTGTCCGAAAAACTCAGGTTACCTCACCCGTCCAGTAGCGACCTATTAGGTCAGCGGGTAGGATACTTATGGCTTGCGAAACCACGCTTACACGCGCGCTATGTGGAGTGATATCCGACTTAGGAAAAATCGCACATCGTTCCGATTGCGACGCCCCGTACTCACGAAGTCTGTGCTCCAAGTCTGGCGCACCGAAATCTATTCCACGAGGAAGTAGCCGAAAAAGAGTAATGTCTTTACCGGTAATAGGTACTAGCATGCCCTGCAATGCGGACAGCAATCGCATCCAGCAAGCAGAGTAAATATCGTCGCTATGTGGGCTACCATCCGCATAATAAGCAAACAATGGAAGAATCTTTCCAAATTTACTTTCTAAGTTCTTGTTGTAATAGATTTTGTTTGCAAAGCCTTGAACGGCAATTTCCTCACACCAGTCACGCTGCAGTCGAAGAATCTCGATGACGCGAAAGTTGACGAAAGGGCGCCATCCCGCCATCTTGACCTTGTCAGTATTGACGTAGAGCTCTGCAAACTCCTGTGCCGCTTCCACATCAGCCAAATGGCGATCAAATGAGATGCGATCTAACCACTGAATATGATTCTGGCGGAGCCCTGTGTAGAGCGAAACCACGATCTGGTGAAGTGCGTGTGGGTGCGGCACCATTGCTGATAGCCCGTTTTTAAGTAGGCGCCTCCCGAAACCAAAGACGTTTGGCACTTCCCAAAGTGGAAACGCCTTACCTTGATACCAGACGAGCGGTACAAAACCGAATTGGTCTTGATGCTCCATGCAATCAATGGTCTTTGCTTCCCTACTAAACCTCGCCAAATAATCGGGGGCAACCTCTCCCGCCAAGACACGTTCAAAGATCACCTTTGATAGCTCAGCCAGCGCCTCGGATAGCGACAAGAACAGCTTGAAGACTTTTCTAGGGATTGGTCGCTTCCTGGTCCCAGAGCTTCTTTCCGACCGCGGATAGTCATGTCGATGAAGAGGCTGACGAAAGCCGTCTGAGGAAGGCAACGAGTCGCCGTAACGCTCGATGAACGCAAATAGCAACTCAACCTGTTTTAGTATCGCATAATGGCTTGTGTTACTCCACTCTCTGATGCCACCAACAACCATTAAGAATTCAACAAAGGGCATCGGCCGTTGTCGGCCTTCAAGCAATCCCAAATCCGAAACGAACACCGCCGCAACAAGCTTTTGGGGCGAGGATGGAAAATCATATTCAAAGCCAGGGTTTGCGGCGTACCAATAGGCGAGGTATCCAAAGAGGTAAATGTTCCAATACCCTAACGCGGCAACTCTGCTTTTCTTGCTTTCAAGCTTAAATTTACGCAAGAATGAGCGCTCAATTTTAAGCCAAACTTCCGATGCACCTTTCAAATCCATTTCCAGTCCAGGCAGGACCTTCAACTCAGCAAGAGCACCTGGCTCCATAGTAGATGGATTCTGACTTGCAGCAATTTGAATTAGGTTGCTATTGCCCTTTCCGAGCGAGTTCTCCAAATCTTGCAGCGCCCGAACCGGTCTAGAAGTCATCAGAACAGCTCGCCAGCCATCCCCGTTGATTGGCGAGTCCTTACCGTATTTCCGTCCTAACAAATCGGAAAGCATCAGCAATCCAAGGTCCGCATGCCCAGTAAAGCCAGTGTCCTCATTGGCCACCTTCAATGCTAACAAATCATCATAGTTTGCATCAGCAAGTTCGAGCCATCCTGCCGCGACTAGAATTCGCTGTCCCATCCATACAAGACGTTCACGTTGAATGGAATTGTATGCCTCGAAGACAGGCTCAGTTTGCACTGCTCCATTTCGGTACTCAACCGAGCGTATTAATCTAAGCAATTCAGGCAGCGCGTCGAATGGGATCAGTTCTCGCCTACATACAATTCGCCCGCTCCTGTCCTTGAAATACCCCCGAGGCCACTTAAAAAAGAAAGGAAGGACAATTGCCCGGCGAATGTGCAACGCAATCAAGAAGACTGAAAAACCTCGTTTCAGAGGCTCGAAATAGGACTTACGAAAACCACCATTACCTGGTCCGGTTACTTCAGGGTTATTTATCACTCTGCCGTAGAGCTCATACGTGCATTGTCCCGATCTCATGCTTACAAACCTAAGGACATCGCACACATAGTCTTCGTCAAAAATTTCAGCCTTTTCCGTCAGAACGAATTCTTCGATATGTGCCGGGAACGCAGCTTCAGAGAAGCTCTTCGTTGAAACAGTCCGCAAATCCAGGCCTTGGAGCTGATACGCTTGGAGAATCCATTGGGAGGCATCGGCAAAAGCTTCTTTAACGCTTTTTAGAAATTCGTCACCTGACTGCAGGAAGACCAGCTCAGACTTAGAAGTATTGATCACGTTGCGCCCTTCTCTTGATTCAACTGCGCTTCTACCTCTGCTAGCCGAGCCAGCAAAATCTTCCTCTTAAATTCGTTCAGCGAAACCGCGTCGCCATGACTAAACAATTGCAGGTTTGCATAGCGAAGCTCGGCGTCCAGACGATCCATGTCAATCCGAGCGTACTTCGCTGTATCCTTGGCATGCTTGTGTCCCATTAGCTTCTGCACTGTTCCAAGCGGCAGTCCATACGATCCATTTGGCCGCGGAAAAAAATTAAGTAGGTAGGTTCCATACATGTGCCGGAACGAATGGGGGCCTTGAATGCGTTCGACTCCAGCAAGCTTTACGGCTCGTCGAAGGACTCCATTTCTTGAGCTCGCTGAAGCCAAGAAATATGGGGCGCCTTGGAACGCCCCTTCGTCGTACTGAAAAACAAAACTATGTCTCCCATGCGGGACGTATTCATATCTAAGGTAGCCAGCGAGTGCTTCGAAGAACCAAGTAGCAAAGGGATCAATTAGCAAGGTCGCTACGGTTGTTCGACCTTTCCATACCAATTTATCGCGCTCTATTGGTTTGAGGGATAGATATGAAGCGCAGTTTTTCCGGGCGGTAGGGTCTACCAATCGTACGGACTGGGCGACCATATCTATGTCCTCCCACAGTAGTTGTAATGCCTCACTAATCCGGCATCCACTTGCGGCACATAACGCATATAGGGCTTTATCTCGATAGGTGCGACAGTAGCCTAGAGTTTCGAACACTAAATCAAACGGAAATGCTCGCTCGTGGTCGTAAGTGATCTCTGGCATCGCTGTACGTAACGAAATGCATTCGATAAACTTGGGGCCGCCGGCGATCACTCCCGCCATCATGGAATTCGCAAACAATGCTTGACGCTGAAAGGCTGGAATGACTCGTCTCTCATTCAACTCGACAAACAGTTTTTGAGGGTCTACGAAATGGCAAACACCTACCTCCGTCAGCTCCAGCATTTGCGCTCGCACACGCTCGTTCAGCCTAAGAAGGTATCGAATTGCAGCATGCTTGGTTGCAGATGAAAACCCCGAAATGCGAGGTGAAGGTAGCGTCTTGCTGATGTTCCGAGCGATTTCGCTGCCGGCATCCTCCCCAAACACCAAATACTCGTCATAGGCACCGATGATGTCGCCTAGCATTTCACGACTAACATTTCCGCTTTCCGTGATCTGCGGGCAGATCGAAGCTTCAAACAAGTAATTGAGAAATTCAGCGACCCATCGGCTGTAATGCCTACGCGTGTGGTAAGGCAGTCGCATAAGCGAATTTGCGAAAATCTCATATGCATGAACCGGCCTGCCATCGGGACCGAGCAAACGCCAGGACTCCCGACCATCTTTCAATGACCTGATTAAGGAGACGTTCTTCAGAATTGACTTGCTCACACTTCCCCCGCTTGGCTTGACTACATTCGAGTCTATGCCAAGCGCAAGTCGATTATTCAATAACCCACTGATTTAAAAGGAAATCTATAACAAAATGAGCGAAGAAAGCCAACTCTTCTGTGGCTGTGGGGTCACTACACGGCGTCGATACGGTACAAGTAGGAACGTTCTTGGCACCGAATCGGCCCGCACTAGCGCGAGCTGGGTCAAGAACCGACAATGCAGAGACTGGCTACGAGTCTAGATGCACATTCGGAAACCGAAAAAGCTGAGGAGGGATACCGAAAAAGCGGGTGAAGGGAATCGAACCCTCGTATGAAGCTTGGGAAGCTGCCGTTCTACCATTGAACTACACCCGCACCGATATCGCGAAGTCTAATGTGCATCTGGTAGAACATGCAATAAGAACCCTCGTATGAAGCTTGGGAAGCTGCCGTTCTACCATTGAACTACACCCGCGTGCCACGCATTCTATGCGGCTTTGCCCAATGTTGGCAAGAAGGACACTCGCTGGTGTCCGTCCTTGCAACTCAAACCCTGAATGAATGAACGGCTAGCCGTCGGCAGTGAAGCCGAGCGTATAGATCCCCAGTGTCGCACGTCCGCCGCGGATGCGTAGGCCTGTGTGACGCAATACCCCTTTCGGTATCGCGCATGTAACGTTCTATGTCGTATTGAAAAATCGGGGCCGGGGATGACGTGCTAGTGCAGAATGTCCGGGCCACTCAACTTCATGGACGTCCAAATGAAACCAACTGTAGCGCTCAGCATCGCACTGGCCATCGCCGCAAATGCCGCGCATGCACAAACCGCCCCTGCGGCCGATCCGATTTCATCGTTGGTAGGCCAGCTCGAACTGGAGAAATACAAGGCCACCATCAAGAGCCTGACCAGATTCGGCGACCGCCGCCAGGGTACGGAACGCAATCGCCAGGCGCTGGATTGGATCGAGGCGCAGTTGAAGGCTTACGGCTGCTCCAATGTGGAGCGCCTGCAATACCAGTTCACCGAGCCGGCCGTGCGCGGCAAACCTGCGGTGGCGGCCGGCGGCGGTGCCGGCGGCCCTCCAGGCCAGGGCGGCAGCACCCTGTTCGGCAACCGCGCGCCAACCGGCGTGAACAACGATCCCATGAAGCAGCCGGATGAACGCCTGCGCGCACTGAATGCGGAACAGACGCCGCAAGGCACGTCGCTGCGCGAGAATGTCTACTGCACCAAGATCGGCAAGACGCGGCCCGATGAAATGTACATCGTCAGCGCCCACATGGACGGCATCGGCTTTGGCGAGGCGGCCAATGACGACGGTTCCGGCACCGCGCTGGTGATGGAGCTGGCGCGTATCTTCAGCGCGCCGGACGTGGAGACCGAACGCTCTATCCGCTTTGCCTTGTGGAACAACGAGGAGACCGGCTTGAACGGCGCCGCCGCTTACGTCGAGCAGCGCAAGAACCTGCAAGGCATCGAGTCGCCGAAGGGTTCCGGCAAATATCCTGAACCGCGCTGGCTGGGCATGATCCAGCACGACATGATGATGTTCGACCATGGCATGCCCGTGCCGAAACTCGATGACGCGGGCAAGCCGGTGCTGGATGCCAAGGGCCATCCAGTCTACGTGCTGCCGAAAGAACAGCGCGCGGAAGCGGACGTGAACATCGAATTCCAGTCCAACTCGAAACAGGCGGAAGCTTCGGCCAGGCTGGCGTGGGACTTCCGCGCGGCGAACGACAAGTACGCGACCAACTATCCGGCCGCCGTCGGCTTCCACATGACCAATACCGACTCCACGCCTTTCATGGACCTGGTGCCGTCAATCTCACTGCGCGAGAACGAGCGCGGGCAGCAGATCGGTTCCGGCTGGAATCCGCACTGGCACCAGCCGACCGACCTGTATTCGAACTATTCGGACAAGGACTTCCTGCTTGGCCTGAACGCGGCACAGACCACGCTGGCCGGCGTCGCCAGGCTGGTTGGCGCGAAAGTCGTCAAGCCTTAACGCCACAAGGGGTCGCTGGCCATCAAGGCCGTGGCCCAATCAGTAAAGGCGCGCACGCGCGACGACAGCCTGCGCGCATATGGGTAGACAAGGCTGATCGGCATGCTGGCCAAGTGCCAGTCGGTCAGTACCTCCACCAGCGCGCCGCTGCGCAAATGCGGTACGGCTTCCGCTCGGGGGATATTGAGGATGCCGAGCCCCGCAACTCCCGATGCGACATAGGCGGCTGCGCTATTGAAGCGCATAGCCGGCATCTGCTCGATGGTGTAGCGCTGTTCGCCGCGCAGCAGGGTTTGTATGTGCTGCCGGCCCGTGGCCGCGAAGACGAAGCCGAGGTAGCGGTGCGCCGACAGGTCTTCCACCGATACCAGGCGCGCTGCCGATGCCAAATAGGACGGTGCGGCGCATAAACAGAACTGCATATTCCCCACAGGCCTTGCGACCAGGTCCTGGTCCGCTACCGCACCGCCGCGCAAGGCGCAATCGATTCCCTCCTGCACCAGATCCACCACGCGCTCACCGCAACCGATATCGAGCTGCACATCCGGATAGCGCGCGGCGAAATCCGGCAAGGCGGGGATGATGAGTCCCGTGCCGACCGGCGACGGCATTTCAACCCGCACGCGGCCGCGCGCATCGTGGCGCGAAGACTCCAGTTCATCCAGGTCGTCGAGCAGCGCTCGGGCCCCTTCGTAATAAGCCGCGCCGTCGGTGGTGGGCGATACGCGGCGCGTGGTCCGGTGCAGCAGCTTCATGCCGAGGTGCGCCTCCAGCCCCTGGATCTGGCCGGAGATGGTGGTCTTCGGCACACCCAGCGCTTCCGCCGCGCCGACGAAACTTCCTACTTCCACGATGCGGCAGAAGGCGCGCATTGCCTCAAGACGGTCAAAAGCCATGATTGTTCGACTTTTCGTATATTTAAAACGTAAAAGGCCAGTTTATCCGCATTCTCGTTCAGACTAAAGTGGATTCATCAAAACCAATCGGAGCAAACCACCATGAAACGCATCAACTACTACGCCGCCGCCCCGAACGCCATGAAGGCCATGATGGGCCTGGAAGCGCAATCGCCGAATCGCTGCTTCCGCTCAGCCTGCGCGAACTGGTCAAGATCCGCGCCTCGCAGATCAACGGCTGCGCCTACTGCATCGACATGCACAGCAAGGACGCGCTGAAGAACGGCGAAGACGTGCGCCGCCTGATGGCGCTGCCGGCCTGGCGCGAAACGCCTTTCTTCGACGAGCGCGAACGCGCCGCGCTGCTGTGGACCGAAACGCTGACCGAGCTGTCGAAAAACGGTGCACCGGATGAAGTGTATAGCGCCGTCGCCGCGCAGTTCAGCGAGCAGGAACTGTCGGAACTGACCTTCCTCATCGGTACCATCAACGCCTGGAACCGCTTCGGCGTCGGCTTCGCGATGCAGTTACCGAATTAACTCCGACACAACTGTTTTGGCGGAAAAACCACGAATGGCCACGCTTTCCGGCGCGGCCATTCGTCGATCTGCTAGTATTCTCAGCGATCTTTCCCAACTGAAACAAAGTGTCAAAAATGCGCAGCACACTTATCGCAGCCGAACACGAAACCCTGCTTGAAGATGGCAAACCCATCGTCATCACCACCGACCTGCAGGGCCGCCTGACCTATACCAATTCGACCTTTATCGCTGTCGGCGACTACGCCGGCGAAGACTTAATCGGGCGCCAGCAAAAGGCGCTCTACCACCCGGACATGCCGGCCCAGGTCGATGAAGACATGCTGCGCACCACGATGTCGGGCGAACCGTGGCGCGGGCTGGTGAAATACCGCCGCAAAAATGGCGGCTACTTCTGGTGCATCGCCAACGTCACGCCCGTGATCGAGAAAAACCGCACTACCGGCTTCATGGCGGTCTGCACCAAGCCCAAGCCGCAGCAGGTCAAGGATGCCGAGGCTTTGTACCGCACTGTAAAGGGCCCGAACCAGGATGGCGTGCGCATTGCGCGTGGCACCGCTGCCGCGAGCGGGCGCAAGAAGATCACCAACGCACTGCGCGATATCTCGCTGTCGCAGCGCATGGCGCTGTGCTTCGGCAGCATGACGCTGCTGGCGCTGTCGATGGCGCTGCATGCCGTGCTGCCCTATTCTGATTTCGCGCTGCACCTGCAGGCATTGCTGCTGGTGGCGCTGGCGCTGTACGGCTGGTACAACCTGCATCGCGCCATCGTGGCGCCGGTCCAGGCCTGCATCAACGCCACCCGCATCCTGGCCGGCGGAGACCTGACCACACGCATGGCGGTTGACCGCCACGACGAACTGGGCCAGCTGCAGGCCTTCGTGCGCCAGTTGAACCTGAACCTGGCGTCGATCCTTGGCGACATCCGCGGCAACTTCGCGCTGACCCGCAGCACCACCACGCAAGTGCGGACCGCGAACGTCGACCTGGCGGCGCGCACCGAAGCGCAAGCAGCGAACCTGGAACAGACCACGGCCCATATAGGACTGATCACCGGCACCGTGAGCCAGACTGCCGATAACGTGAATACCGCCAATGGCGTGGCGACCGAAGCGACTGCGCTGGCCGAACGCACCGGCGTGGCAGTGGCACAGGTAGTGACAGCGATGGACGAGATCCGCGCGTCCTCACACAAGATCGTCGACATCATCGGCCTGATCGACGGCATCGCTTTCCAGACCAATATCCTGGCCCTCAATGCGGCGGTGGAAGCGGCTCGCGCCGGTGAGAGCGGACGCGGTTTCGCCGTCGTTGCGAGTGAAGTGCGCAGCCTGGCGCAACGCAGCGCTGCGGCAGCTAAAGACATCAAGGCCCTGATCGATGCTTCGGCCGACAAGATCGAAGGTGGTGCCAGCGTGGCTACCACGGCCGGCAATGATATGGATGCGGTGATTGCCGCCATCGGCCGCGTAGCCGTCATCATGGGCGACATCCGCGGCGCCACGCGCGAACAGAGCGACGGCGTCAATCAGGTGAAAGACGCCATCGTGCAGCTTGACGAGGTGACGCGCCAGAACAGCCAGATGGTTGAAGAAGCCTCCGCCGCCACCGGCGTGCTGGACCTACAGGCGCAGGCCGTCGCCAAGGCGCTGGAAGTGTTCAAGCTGCCGCCGCAAAGCAACAGCAAATCCAGGCGCCCCTGACCACGCGCGGGGGCGCTTACTCGGGCGCCTCCACCGTGTAGCCTTTGGCCTGCAACTCGAGCAAGTAATTCTTCGGGCCGAGCAACTGGCTTAACGACAGCACTGCGAACGTCGTACCGTTCGCCTCAAGCGCACGCTCCGCATTGGCCAGCCAGGCCTTGCGTGCCGATTGTTCCGCGTGCCGCAGCTTTTCGTTCGACTTGAAGGCTTCATTGTCGAAGACCGCCTGATTGCATGCTTCTTCGCGATCCGCGAAATTGAGCGCGGCAATCTTCGACATATCGCCGACCGCCCAGGCATTGGCGCGCACACGCATGGCGTCGATATCGGATTCCAGGCGCTCCACCGTCTTGGCGAAGCAGTCGGTATCGGCGCCGGGCGAGTTCTTGAATGCCTTGATGGCCTGGCCGGGATTTTCCAGCTCCATCTCGAAGCCGCTCGGGGTAACCTTTACCTTGTACTGTTTGACCAGCTTATCCAGCTTGTCATACACCCCGGTGCGCGTGGTCAAGCCATTCTTTTCCAAGCCGGACCTGTAAAGCGTGTCGGCAGCGAACATGGGACGTTCACGTTCGATGTCCTCGTTCTTGCCGATGTACTTGGCCTTGAGCACCTGCCAGCGGTCATAAGTCTCTGCGGGCAGCACGTCGATCAGCTTCGCGCCATCCGGGTTGTTCTTGAAGCCGATTGCGTAAGGCAGCAGCTTCAAGCCGCCCCAAAAACCCACTTTGATGCCGAATGAAGGTTTCGGCAAGTACTCCTGCGACTTGGCGATGATGGATTCCACCTCTTTGGAACGCCAATCCATCTTGATCGGCAAAGGCGAGTAATCGCCGAACACGTACATCACATGTTCGCCTTTGCTGACCTTCCACAGTCCTGGACCGGGGCGCTGGCCCGTGATCACAACCTGTTCACCTTCAAGCGCCGGCGCTTCTTCCTGCGCCCAGGCGCTTGCCGCCAGCAGGCTGAATGCCATGGCGGATATCACTTTCCTTGTCATCCTCTTACTCTTTCTGAATGGTTAAGAGAATGGCAATATTACATCAGCCACTGGGCTGTCACCTCCCCTTGCACAGCCAGCGCTGCCAGGCCGATGCAAAGGGATGCCAGCGCTATCGGCGTGCGCCTCACTAGTAGCGATCGTCGAAAGCGAAGAGCGGCTTGCGCTTGCTCCACTGGCCTCGGGTGAAGTCCGGGAAGTCCAGCGTCTGGAAGTTCTGCGCGATCGATTGCTCGGACAGCGGCGTAATGGCACTCCACGTCACCGCGTCGTAGATATCGATCGGCATCGGCGCGCGCGCCTTCAACGCTTCCACGAAGGCGTGGATCACGAAGTAATCCATGCCGCCGTGGCCTGCGCCGGCTGCTTCGCCGGCGTACTTGCGCCACAGCGGGTGGTCGAACTGGTCCTGGTAAGCCTGGAAGTCGTCCCACTGGTGCGGCTTGCTCTTGCCTTCGATATGGATGGAATGGTTCACATCCATCCACAAGCCGTTGGTACCCTGCACACGGAAGCCCAGCGAGTAAGGGCGCGGCAGCGAGGTATCGTGCTGCAGGACGATGGTCTCGCCGTTCTCGCAGGACAGCGTGGTGGTCACCACGTCGCCCAGGTTGAACTTCACCTTGCCGCTCGGGTGCTCGGCACCGCCGTGTTTGACGATGTAATCGTGCAGGCCGCGCGCCTTGGTGGCGAAGGTGTTGATGCGGGTGAAGCGGTTGCCGCGGTTGATGTTGGTGTACATCGCGCACGGGCCGATGCCATGGCTTGGATACAGTTCGCCATTGCGCTGCACCGAGTGTTCAGTGCGCCACTTCGCTTCCGACCAGCCCTTGGCGCCGAACTCGATGCCGCTGCCGTATGGCTTGGCTGGATCGCCGTTGTTGAACTTCACCGCGCGCAGGTCATGCTGGTAGCCGCCCTGCAGGTGCAGCAGTTCGCCGAACAGGCCGGAGCGCACCATCTGCAGCACCGCCATCACATCGCGCCGATAGCACACGTTCTCCAGCAGCATGTAGGGCGTACCGGTCTTGAGCTGGGTGTCCAGCACGTCCCAGTGATCCTTCAGCGTCACACCGGCCACCACTTCGCAGCCCACGGGAACCTTGGCCTGCATGGCGTCGATCGCCATTTGCGCATGCCATTCCCATGGGGTGGCGATGATCACGCCATCGAGCTGTTTCGAGTCCAGCATGCGGCGGTAGGCCTGCTTGTCACCGTCTTCGCCATAGGTGCGCGGCTTGGGTTTGCCGGCCTTTTCGAACTGCGACAGGGCCTTGCCCAGCATGATCGGTTCGATATCGCACAGCGCTGCCACTTCCACGTCGTCACGGCGTACCAGCTCGCGCAGCAGCACCTGGCCGCGCATGCCGGTTCCGATCATGCCGAGCCGGAGCTTTTCGCGGCCGCCGGCTGCAAAGGCTGTCGGCAGCAGCAGGCTGCCCGCCAGCGCGGCGCCGGCGGTGAGGAAGTGTCGTCGATTGAAATGCTTGTCCATCTATTCGTTGCCTCTTTGGTTGGGTCGCAGGTTACCAGAATTTGTAGTTGGCCGAGAGCGAGAAGACGCGGCCGAACAGGTTCTGCTGGTGGTTGTAGCCCTCCCAGCCGTTCGGGTCGTAGTACGGCCTCTTATCGGTCACGTTCTTGATGTTCAAGCCCAGGTCCAGGTTCTTGACCGGTTTCCAGTTGAAGCCCAGGTTGACGGTGTAGAACGACGGCTGGCCGCCGCACAGGTTGTCCGGCAGCGCCACGCCGCCGGCCGTGCATTTCTCCGGTGCGTTGTCGGTGTCGTACGCGCCGTATGCCCACTTGGCCTTGCCGGTGTAATTCACGAACAGGCTGGTCACCAGGTTCTGGTAGGTCCAGTCGGCATTGAAGGTGGCACGCAGGCGCGGCGAATCGTAGTAGCCGACATAGTTGCCGGAGAAGCCGGCGCCGTCTTCATAGTTGTAGGTTTCGCGCTTGCGGATGGTGAAAGCGGCGCCGGTACCCAGCTTGCCGTATTCGCCCAGCGAGAAACGGGCGCGCGCATCGATGTCGAAGCCGTCCAGCAGGGTGCGGCCGCGGTTGGAATAAGAGTTGATCAAGCCACCCAAGTTACCAACCGAGTATTTCGGCATGCCGGCTTCGACGCAGGCAGGCAGGTTTGCCAGGTTGTTGCACATGTTGACCACGGCGGCCATATTGGCGCGGTCGGCATCGCTCAGTTCATTGCGGATCGCCTGGTTGGTGCCGGCCAGGCTTGGGCCGTGTTTTTCCACCAGTTCTGTGAACAACTGGTTGAAGTCCTGGCGCACGATCTCGTTGCGGCGGTACACGAACCAGTAGTCCAGCGAGATGCTGACGTCCTTGGCCGGCTGCAGAACCAGGCCCAGGGTCGAGATCTTGGCCTTCTCCGGGGTCAGGTTCGGGTTTGGCGGGGTCAAGCCGCCAACGGTGGTCGAGCAGTTGGAGTTCAGCAGGGTCTTGCCCAGGTCGCGGTCGGTCGCCGTGACAGACTTCTGCAACAGCTTGGCGATGCCATTGGTTTCATCGCAGCGCACGGTGTCGCGGATGCCGCCCACCTGGGCGAATACGCCGCCGCTGCCCGATTCGGCCAGGTTAGGCGCGCGGAATCCTTCCGAGTAGGTGCCCCGCACCATGACCTCGGGACGCGCGCGCCATTGCACGCCGACTTTGGGTGCCAGGTTGGCGGAGAAGTGCGGGTACTTGTCCAGGCGCGCCGCGGCATTGATTTCCAGCGTATCGGTCAGCGGCACCACCACCTCGCCGAACAGCGCGCTGACAGTGCGCTTGCCGTCGAACCATGAACCGCCCTGCTGCGTAATCAGGCCATTGGCGGCATCCTGGTTGCCGGGGGTATCGAAGCTCTCGCGCATCAGGTTGGTGCCCACGGCAGCGCGCACTTCACGCTCGCCCAGCTTGAACAGCGTACCTTCCACCTTGGCATCGAAGGTGATCAGCTTGGTCCAGGACTGGATGTCGAAAGTTGGGAACGCCTCGCGGATCAGGGCAGCATTCGATTCGCTGATTTCGCCGAACTTGAAAGCGGGGTTGTCGGCGATATAGACGCGGCCGGTGACAGGGTCCTTGGTGGTCGGGCCGAAGGCTTTCTCGAAGCCCTTGGTGTTGATGTTGGTGGTCTGGTACAGCGTGGAGTGGCTACCTGCCACGCCCAGCGCGGTCTCGAAGTCCCAGCTGCCGGCCAGGTGGCCGCGCAGGCCGGTCAGCACGCGGTAGTTGTCGTCCAGGTTCTTCTGGCCGAAGTGGCCGACCGCGTCCTGCAGGATGTAGTTCAGGCCTGCCGCGCCGCCCATCTTGGCTGCCATGTCGGCATCCAGCTTGCCCTGCAGGTAGACGTTGTTCGGGCCCAGGTAAGGATTGACGAAGGTATTCAGGCTGGTGCCGGTGTTGCGCGAGAACCAGTTGCTGGTGGTGCCGCTGTTGAAACTGCGCGGGCCGTTCTCGCCGCGCAGCTTGATGTGGGTGAAGGCGGCTTCGGCGAATACTTCCAGGTCTTCGCCCAGCTTCATGCGGCCGGACAGGAAGCCGGTTGCGCGGTCGGAGGTCGGGCCGGTGTCCAGCGAGTAAGGCAGGTTGTTCCACACGCAGCGGGTGCCCGATGCTTCGGTGATCGTGGTGGAGCAGCCGCTCACTGCGCGCTGGGTGCGGGCATTGTTCTTGGTTGGATCGAATACGAAGAAAGTGCCCGGATTTGGTTGGCCAGGCTCGCTGCCGACGCCAAGGCGGAAATTGGAAATGAAGTTCGGATTGTTGACGTAGAAGTAGTCCGGGCGCTTGTCGTAGGTATCGGCCAGCGCAATGCGGTCGCGCTGGTAAACGTTCAGGGACGCCATCACGTTGTAGCCGTCGTTCGCAAAGTCGCCCTTGCCGTACACCAGGCTGGCCTGGTGCTCGCCGTAAGCCGAGACTCTCTGCGAATGGTCGGTGCTGACCTTCGCTTCCAGGCCCTGGTAGTTCTTCTTGGTGATCACGTTGATCACGCCGGCCACCGCATCGGAGCCGTACACTGCGGAAGCGCCGTCGGTCAGGATTTCCATGCGCTCGATTGCCGCGGTAGGGATCGAGTCGATGTTGACGAACATGGTCTGGAAGCCGGCCGGCGCGCCATAGAACGACAGGCGGCGGCCGTTCAGCAGCACCAGGGTGCCTTGCGCGCCGAGGCCGCGCAGGTTGGCTTGCGAGGCGCCGTCCGATCCGGTGAACATGGAACGGAAGTCTTGCTGTGCCGGGCGCGCGGCCGGCAGGTTGTCCAGCACCTGCATCAGGGTGCGCGCGCCCATGTTTTCGATTTGCCTGGCGTCGATCACCTGCACCGGGGATGCGGTTTCGGCGTTGATGCGTTTCAGGCTGGAGCCGGTTACTTCCACGCGATGGACCTTCTCGCCTTTTTCGTCCTTCTTGTCATCCGCTCCATCGGCTGCCAAGGCGCCGCCGGCAAATCCAATAGCTGCCAGCGCAGCGATCAATTTCTTCAGTTCCACTTGCATCTCCTTTTTTTAGTTTGCAAAACGCCCTCCCCGGTCCGAAGAGGGGTTCGTTCTTAGTGACGAAACTATGCGGTCAGCGCGTTCGGACGGTGGCGCCCTCTGTGCCTAGCAGTACGGCGTTGGCCCAGTTGCCGCAAACCTGGGCAGGTTGGGCGCCGCGCGCACCCAGGGTTCGCAGGCTGAGTTGCTGCAGCCCGCGTACATCGATTTCAGGTTTGACGACGGCGGGCGCAGTTACCAGGCCGCTGTCGTACAGCAGGCGCTCGCCGCTCCAGACCTGGAACTGCAAGCCGCCGGCGCTACGGCAGCTATCGTCCACGCCAAGGTCGGCGCGCAGCAGGTTCCAGCTGCCTTCCAGTTGCAGGTCGATGCGGCTGGAAGGACCGGCGCCCAGGCCCTTGCGGAACCACAGGCCGTTCATGCGCATCTCCTTGCCTTTGCCGGCAGGGCGATCGCGTCCGACACCTTTTGGCAGCGGCAGGTCCGACAGGAAGCTTTGCAGTTCGGCGCCTTCTTTTGCACGATGCTCGAGGATGCGGAAGGTGGACAGCACGATCGGTCCGACTTCGGCCGGCTGCATCGCATTGATTGCCTTGGCTGGCGCCTGCGCTGCGGCCGTGACCATTGGGTCGGTGGATGCTGCGCCTTCGCCTTCCGGGTTTTGTGTGCTGAGCACGCGGAAGCGCAGCAGGCGGCCTGCGGTGGCAGGGAAATTGATGGTTTGCGTTTCCTTCTGCAGCTTCAGGCGGCCCGTGAAGCTTGGCTTGCCCCATTCGCCATTGGTGTCGGCAATGTAGATTTCATAGTCGCGTACCTGGCCGTGCTTCCAGTGCTCGTCGCTGCGAGGGGCAATCTCGATACCATCCACCAGGCGGCGCTCGGTAAAACCGATGGTCCATTCGTGGGCGCCGGTGCGGATCGACTGGTTGCGCGTGGTGCGGAACCATGTCGTGGATTTCTCGTCGAAGGCGTTCTCCAGCGGGTGGCCTGGCTCCTCGGCTGGGCGGTTCACCACCAGCAGCGCGTCCGGCGGCAGCGCACGGCCCAGTTCCGGCGCTTGCGGGAAGCTGTCGTCCTGCGCGGCCAGCGTTTGCGCGCCCTGCACGGTGATTTGCAGGGACTGGCGGATGTCCTGTTTTGCCGTTTTGACGTACAGCGTGCCGTTGCGCTCTTGCGGGTCGTAGAACCAGCCCTCCGCAGCAGCTTCATACGCCGCGCGCTCGGCCAGCACCGGCAGAGTGCGGTTCATCATGGCGACGGTGGCCGGCTGCTGGCGGGTCAGCATGCGCAGGGCGTAACTGCGGCGCGCCTCTTGGCCTGCGTAGCTGCCTTCGACCGGTGTGATGTCGACGCTGACCGCGCCGCCTGCTTCACGCATACGCAGCACTTGCTGGCTGAACGCCCCCTTCTGGTACTGGCGCGTATTGCCGTCATCCTCATACAGCGTGAACGAGGACTCGCCGTGCGGATACAGGTCCAGTGTCAGCACATCCTTCGGCTTCTCGCCGTCGTACAGGACTTCGGGATACATCGGCAGGATTGCACCGGCGCGGACGAAGACGGGCAGCTTTTCGAGCGTGACCTGCAGGTCGATATCGCGCCCAGCTGCGCCGGCAGTCGCCTGGCGGCCATCCCAGTATTCGAACCAGGTTCCCTGCGGTAGGTGGATCGCCTTGCGCCAGCCTTGCGACACCGCCTGGCTGCGATACACGGGCGCTACCAGCATGTCGCGGCCAAGCAGGAACTGGTACTTGTGCGCCTCGCTGAAAGCGGCAGGGTCGGACGCATAATCCCACATCATCCCCCGCACCAAAGGCGCGCCCGTCTGCTCCGCCTCGCGCGCCAGGGTGTACATATACGGCGTCAGGCGCAGCTTGAGTTTCAGGTAGCGGCGGTTGATGCTGCGGTAAGGCTCATCGAACCACCATGGATGCTTGCGCGCGTTGGCCGACCATCCCGACATCCCCATCAGCACCGGAGTGAAAGCCTTCCACTGCAGGTCGCGGGTATAAGTCTCGGGGCTGCCGCCGAAGATCGCATCCACGTCACCGGTGGCATATGCCTGGCCGGACAGGCCGGAGCCCACCAGCGTCGGCACGTGCCAGCGAATGTAATCCCAGCTCGCGCTCTGGTCGCCGGTCCACGCCACCGCATAACGCTGCGTGCCGGCCCAGCCCATGACGGTCCAGATGAAAGGCCGGCTGTCGGAGTTGTCCAGGATGCCGTCGTAGGCGGACTTGTTGGCATCCAGCGAGAACTGGTAACCCTTGCCGGTCCACGCCACGTCCAGCTTTTGCACGCGGCTGCCGGCGGTGCCGACTTCCCATTTGATCTTGTCGACCCCGTTCTCGGTCCAGAGACCGGTGCGGAAACCATACTTGGCCAGGCCCTGCACGGTTTCCGGCAGATTGGTGTAGCCGCACCCGTAGCCGTCGTTCGGCAGTATCCAGCCGCCCGGCATATCGTT
Organism: Massilia eburnea; assembly: GCF_050709955.1. Lineage (GTDB taxonomy): Bacteria > Pseudomonadota > Gammaproteobacteria > Burkholderiales > Burkholderiaceae_D > Rugamonas > Rugamonas eburnea_A. The sequence goes on along the minus strand of NZ_JBNZFX010000006.1, from coordinate 57,419 downwards.
CTCACGGTATTTGCGCGCTACCGCATCGACAACGTCCGGCGTCTTGCCGCTCGGGCCATCGCTCCAGCCTTTCGGCACGGTGCCGGGCTTCTTCACGTTGTCGCCATCGTTGTAGCAATCGGCGTCGCCGTATTCCAGCGCCCAGCGCGGCAGCATGCGCGCGCGGCCGGTCCATTCGGTATAACGCGCCAGCACATCGCGCACGTCCTTGCCGACAAAGTAGTAGGCATCGAAGCGCGGCTCGGCGTGCTGCAAAGCCACCACATCATGCTGGCGCAAATCGTAGCTGCCGTCCGACCAGGTGTTGCGCAGCATGCCCCAGCCGCGAGAGCTCATGAGGAAAGGCGCCGGGCTGGGGCGATCGCCCTCTTCCCATCCGCCCGAATACGACACGTCAAGCTGGCGGCCCTTGAATTCGAAGCGTCCATTCTGTTGCCCGCCGCCGAAGAAACGCTCGGCCTTGTCGCTGGAAAGGGTCTGCACGCTGGCTTTGTCGCCCAGCTCCAACGGCTGCACTTCACGCCACAGCGGCTGCGTTTCACCGGCACGGAACAGGGTGAATCGCAGCGGATTGCGCTCGATGCGCAAGGTCAGCCTGGAGGTGCTCAGCAGAATATGGTCAGGCTGTTCGCTTACGCTATGCTCGATGTGTGCGGCCGGCTTGCCGACCACGATAGCGGCAGCCTTGTCGCCGGCATCGCTCAGCTTTCCCTTCGGGCCGGCCCAGATGCGCAGCACGTCATCCTGCAGCAGGCTGACACGCACAATGGCGCCGGATTCGGTTGCCAGGTCCCAGGATTGGCCCTCGGCCGTAGCGGAAGGCGCGGCGGTCATGCTGCGTAGTTTCCCGAGCGGGGCAGCCAGGACGGCGCCGGTGGCCAGGAACATGGCGGCAGCGGCAATTGCAGTGCGGGTGAGTCTCTTCATAAGCCTGCCTAAGGTGCAAGTTTTTTCGTTTTGATGGACCTACTTTAGGAATAAAAGCAAAAAAGGTCAACAAAAAGAAAGAAAACTGCGCTTTCGATTCAAAATTCGACGATTTTAGCTTTCGTTTTACCGATATTGCAGTGCAATAGCTTTCGATTAGTAGCGAATGCGCAACGCGATATGCCGGATTGCGGCGCCTTCCGGTGCGTTTCCGCCGATCGGCGACCGGATAACTTCTTTCGTTTTTCTTTCGTATTTGACTTTTCGAAATATATTATTTATGCTTTGAGCCAACTTAAAACTTTTCTTTTTTCGATGACTACCCTCCTTCAGCGTGAGCCACAAGCCTGGCGCAACATCAGCGGCATCGATACCGCCGAAGAGATTGCGCAGCAGCCGGCCCTGTGGCGCGAACTGGGCACCAGCCTGCAAAGCCGCGCCGCCGACGTTGCCGCTTTCCTCGGTGCCTGCTTGCGCAATCCGCAGCAACGCGTGATCCTGACCGGCGCCGGCAGCTCTTGCTATGTGGGCGAGATCGTCGCCGATGAACTGAACGCCGCCTGGCCTGTGCAAGTGCGCGCGGTGGCGACCACCAGCCTGTTGACCCACCCGGAGCTGTATCTCGATCCGAATGCGCCGACCCTGCTGGTCTCCTTCGCCCGCAGCGGTAGCAGCCCGGAAAGCCTGGCCGCCGTGGAACTGGTGCGCGACATGGTGGCCGATGCACGCTTTCTGAATATCACCTGCAATCCGCAAGGCCAGCTGGCGCGCAAGGGCGATACCGATGCACGCACTTTCAACCTGCTGATGCCTGCCGCAAGCTGCGACCGCGGCTTCGCCATGACCAGCAGCTTCACCTGCATGCTGCTGGCCGCTTTGTGCGTGTTGGGCAAAGGCGAATGGCAGGAACGCCTGGCAGCGCTGGCGCAAGCCGGCGAGGCCGCGCTGCGCGACTGGGCTGCACCGGTGGCGGCACTGGCGGCACAGCCAGTGGAGCGCGTGGTGTACCTGGGCAGCGGCCCGCTGGAGGCGTTGGCCAAGGAATCGGCGCTGAAGATCCTGGAACTGACCGGCGGCCGCGTGCTCGCCATGTCGAACACCGCGCTCGGCTTCCGCCACGGCCCGAAATCTGCGCTGAACAAGCAATCACTGGTGGTGCTGTTCCACAGCAGCCAGGCGCTGTCGCGCCGCTACGAAGAAGACCTGCTGCAAGAGCTGCGCCGCGATGGCGTGGCCGGCTCGGTGGTCACCGTCGGCACCGGTTCCGATATTTCCGTTGCCGCACCGATGCTGCCGGACGCCTGGCTGGCACCACTGTGGCTGCTGATGGCGCAGCAATACGCCCTGCACCAGTCGGCTGCGCTGGGCCTCACGCCCGACAATCCCTTCGCCGACGGCACCGTCAACCGCGTGGTGCAAGGCGTCACCATTTATCGCCATGACCAGTTCTGAGCACACCGGCTATCACGGCATCGACATCGGCGGCACCAAGATCGAACTGGTGTCCTGGATCGATGCCGGCGCAGAGTTGCAGGAAGTGTTCCGCGAACGCATTGCGACTCCTTCTGCCGACTTCAATGAATTCGTCGCCGCAATCGTCGCCCTGGTAGCACGCGGCGACGCGGCGCTTGGAGCGCCGGCATCTCCCGCCGCAGTCGGCATCGGCCTGCCCGGCGTGATCGACAGCGCCACCGGCCGCCAGCTCAGCTCCAATGTGCCGGCACTGAACGGCCGCCTGGTCGCCGCCGCGCTGCAGGAGGCCCTGGCGCGACCGGTCATCATCGGCAACGACTGCCAGTGCTTCGCCCTGTCGGAAGCGCAAGGCGGCGCGGCAGCCGGCCTGCCCAGCATGTTCGGCGCCATCATCGGCACCGGCGCCGGCGGCGGCTATTGCGTCGAAGGCCGCCTGCTGCGCGGCTTCAATGCCATCGCCGGCGAATGGGGCCACTGGACTGTGCCGGCGCCGCTGCTGGCCCTCTACAAGCTGCCGCTGCTGGACTGCCCTTGCGGCAAAAAGGGCTGCCTGGAGCGCTATGTCTCGGGTCCCGGCCTGTCGAAACTGCACTCCCATATCGGCGGCGACGGCGCCGAGCCGCTGGCCATCGTCGCGCGCGCCAACAACGGCGATGCGCTGGCCGCGCAGGCATTGGCGATCCACCTCGACTTGCTGGGCCACGCGCTGGCCGGCCTGGTGCTGGCCTACGACCCGCACGCCATCGTATTGGGTGGCGGGCTGTCCAAGCTCACGCACCTGTACCAGCAGTTGCCGGCTGCCATGCGCCGCCACCTGTTCCGCGGCGTGCAAACGCCACCGGTGCTGCCGCCGCGTTTCGGCGATGCCGGCGGTGCGCGCGGCGCCGCCCTGCTGGCGCGCCAACAAACCGAATAAGGCGACCATGAACCTGCCTGCCCAGCATTCCCCAATCCTGCAAATCGTCCAGGCCCATCGCACCGGCGCAGCGGTCGGCCTGTACAGCGTTTGCTGCAGCCATCCCACCGTACTGCGCGCCGCCATGCAGGTGGCCGCGCAATACGGCACGCCGCTGCTGGTGGAGGCCACCTCCAACCAGGTGGACCAGTTTGGCGGCTACACCGGCATGCGGCCGGCAGAATTCCGCGACTACGTGCATCACCTGGCGCAGGAACAAGGCTTCCCGGCCAATCGCCTGGTGCTGGGCGGCGACCACCTCGGCCCGAACGCCTGGCAATCGCAGGACGCCGCTACCGCCATGGCGCACGCCGAAGTGCTGATCGACGCTTACGTGTCGGCCGGCTTCCACAAGATCCACCTCGATTGCAGCATGCGCTGCGCCGACGACCAGCCGGTGCTGAGCGACGAGACGGTCGCTGCCCGCGCGGTGCGCCTGGCAGGCGTCGCCGAACAGGCGGCGGCGCGCGCCGGCCTGCCGCCGCCGGTGTACGTGATCGGCACCGAGGTGCCGGTGCCGGGCGGCGAAGCCTCGCTCGAGCAGGCCCTTGCCGTCACTGCGCCGCCAGCTGCCGCACGCACCCTGGAAGTGCATCGCAGCGCCTTCGCCGAGGCCGGACTGGCGGACGCATGGCAGCGCGTGATAGCCATGGTGGTGCAGCCGGGCGTGGATTTCGACCAGGCCAATGTGCAGCACTACAACGCGGCGGCCGCCGTGGAATTGTCAGCCTTCGTGGCCGGCCAGCCTGGCCTGGTGTTCGAGGCCCATTCCACCGACTACCAGCGCGAATCGAGCCTGCATGAAATGGTGCGCGACCACTACGCCATCCTCAAGGTCGGCCCGGCCGCCACCTTCGCCCTGCGCGAAGGCTTGCTGGCGCTGTGCCTGATCGAAGAAGCCCTGCTCGGCAAGCAACAAGCCTCGCGCCTGATGGACGTGCTGGATGAGGTCATGCTGGCCAAGCCGAAGCACTGGCAAAAGCATTACCTGGGCAGCGCCGAAGAACAGCGCCTGATGCGCCGCTATGGCCTGTCGGATCGCTGCCGCTATTACTGGGGCGAACCGGAAGTCGCCAGCGCCGCCAGCCAGTTGTTCGGCAACCTGGCCGGGCGCAGCATTCCCTTGCCTTTGCTGAGCCAATACATGCCGGAGCAATTCCTCGCCGTGCTGCAGGGCGAACTGGCCGCCGAGCCGCAAGCCCTGCTCGAACACAAGGTCGGCCGCCTGCTGGCGCAGTATGCGCGCGCCTGCAGCGCCAACGCTGCCGCCATCTGGTAAGCTCGACGTTTTTACACCCAGCCACAGAAGACATGCGAAATACCAGCCAACGCCGCGAAACCATCCTGCAGGCGATCGTACAACATGGTTCGGTCCAGGTAGCCGACCTGGTGGACAAGCTTGGCGTCTCCGCCGTCACCATCCGCAGCGACCTCAGTGTGCTCGAATCGCAAGGCCTGGTACAGCGCAGCCACGGCGGCGCCCTGCTGGCGCGCACCCCGCCGACCGAACACACGATCCGCCAGAAGGATTCCCTGAACCAGGCGCAGAAGGAGCAGATCGGCCTGCTGGCTGCGCGCATGGTGCAGCCGGGCGACAACGTGATCATCGACTCCGGCACCACCACCATCTCGCTGGCGCGCCACTTGCGCGACGCCAACGACGTGACGGTGCTGACCAATGGCTTGAACATTGCGTGGGAACTGGCCGATGCGCCAGGCGTGGACCTGATCCTGACGGGCGGGCGCCTGCGCAAGCAATCGCTGTCGCTGCAGGGCGCGCAAGCCGAAGCCTGCCTGTCCGCCTATAACTTCGACAAGCTGTTCCTCGGCGTCGACGGCTTCGACCTGCAGTTCGGCATCACCACCCACCACGAAGCGGAAGCAAACCTGAATCACAAGATGGTGGAGCGCGCCAAGAAGGTCATCGTGCTAACCGACGCTTCCAAGTTCGGCCGCGTGTCGCTGCACCGCATCGGGCAACTGGACCGCGTGCACACCGTCATCACCGACGCCAGCATCAGCACCGAATACCGCGAAGGGCTGGAGAAGCGCGGCATCGAAGTGATCGTCGCGGAGTAACGATGCTTCAAGGCCGCATCCTCACTCCCGACGGCTGGATCAACGGCAGCATCGCCTTCGGCCAGCGCATCAGCAGCATCACTGAAGGCCCTGCCGAGACAGGCGCGGGCTTGAGCATCATCCCCGGCTTCGTCGACCTGCATGTGCACGGCGCTTCTGGCGTCGACATCATGGAAGGCGGCCAAGCCGGCGCCGTAGTGGCGCGCAGCCACGCGCGGCACGGCACCACCGCACTGCTGGGCACCACGCTGACCGCCAAAGAGGATTCGATCCGCCATGCATTGCAAGGCCTGGCCGGCGTCATCGCGCAGCGCCCGCAGCACGGCGCGCGCATGCTGGGCGTGCACCTGGAAGGCCCGTTCCTGAACCGCCGCCGCCTGGGCGCCCAGCCGCCCGACGTGGTGACCGGCAGCGTCGCGCTGGTGGAAAGCTACCACGCGCTCGCGCCGATCCGCGTGCTGACCATGGCGCCGGAGGTGACGGGCCACCTGGAACTGATCCCGCACCTGAAAAACATGGGCATCCGCGTCCAGATCGGCCACAGCGCCGGCAGCTACGACGACGGCGTGGCCGCCCTGCGCGCCGGTGCCGCCGGCTTCACCCACCTGTTCAACGGCATGAGCGGCATGAGCCACAAGGAGCCGGGCATGGTGGACGTGGCCATGGCGCACGCCGAATATGCAGAAATCATCCCCGACCTGCTGCACGTGCACCCCGGCGCCATGCGCGCCGCGCTGCGCGCCATCCCGCGCCTGTACGGCGTGACCGACGCCACTTCCGCCACCGGCATGCCGGACGGCGAGTATGCGCTGGGCACCCAGCGCGTGTTCAAGTGCATGGGCTGCGTGCGCCTTGCCACAGGTTCGCTGGCCGGCTCCGTGCTGACCATGGACCAGGCCCTGCGCAACTTCGTCAGCCTGGGCATGGAAGTGGCGGAAGCTTCGCAGCGCCTGTCGCTCTTCCCTGCCGATTACCTGGGCGAGTCGCAGCGCGGCCGCCTGGCGCCGGGAGCGTGGGCAGACATTGTCGTGCTGGACCAGTCTTTACACCCGGTGGCCGTCTTCGTCGAAGGCGAGGCCATTCCACTCTCATAAAAATATCAGGAGATCCAATGCAGGCCTTATCCATGCGCTATTTACTGTTTATCGCCGGGATGGGCGGCCTGCTTTACGGGATCGACGTCGGCATCATTGCCGGCGCCCTGCCTTACCTTGAATCCACCGCTTCCGTCGCGTGGAAGCTGAGCGTGCAGCAACTGAGCTTCATCGTTGCCGCCGTGCTGCTTGGCTCCGTGCTGTCGTCGCTGTTCGCCGGCGCCATTGCCGACGCCATCGGCCGCCGCTGGGCGATGGTGCTTGCCGGCGCCCTGTTCACCATCAGCATTCCCCTGATCGCGCTGTCCGACGGCTACACCCCGTTGTTAATGGGCCGCCTGCTGCAAGGCATCAGCGGCGGCTTGATCGGCGTAGTGGTGCCTTTATACCTGGCCGAATGCCTGCGCGCCGAGCAGCGTGGCCGCGGCGCCGCCCTGTTCCAGCTCCTGCTCACCATCGGCCTGGTCGCGGCAGCCGTGATCGGCCTGGTGCAGGCACAGAACGTGGAAGGCGCAACGCAAGCAGCGCAAGCCTTGCCGGAGGCCGCGCGCGCCGCCGCGCTGTTCGACGCCAAGGACCACGCCTGGCGCAGCATCTTCTGGATGTGCCTTGCACCGGGACTGGTATTTACTTTCGGCAGCGTGCTGCTGGCCGAATCGCCGCGCTGGCTGGTGCAGCGCGGCCGCATCGAGCAGGCCCGCACGGCCCTGCTGCGCACCCGGGCCGCCGCCGAAGCCGATTCCGAACTGCGCGATATGCAGGCTGCTGCCGGCGTCGCCGTACGCAACGCAAACTCCGGCGAGCCCACCGAAGGCGATATTGCCGCGGCACGCGGCGTCGTCGCCGGCCGAGGCGGTGCGCCGGCATCGCGCAGCGCGGTAAGCGCCGCTGCCGCCGACGACCGCCTGCTGAGCCGCCGCTACCTGCTGCCCTTCCTGCTGGCGTGCCTGGTGCTGGCCTGCACCCAGGCCACCGGCATCAACTCCGTGCTGGCCTACGTGGTCAACATCCTGAACCAGGCCGGGCTGCCCGGCGCCACCGCCAACATGGCCGACGTCGGCCTCAAGCTGCTGAACGCCATCATGACCGTGGTGGCCGTGCTGCTGGTCGACCGCAAAGGCCGCAAGTTCCTGCTGATGCTGGGCAGCGGCGGCATCGTGATCGCCCTGCTGGCTGCCGGCCTGTTGTTCCGCAGCGTCGAAAGCGAACAGCGCGACGTGAGCGCCATAGTGGCCGCGCAAGCCAAGGGCGACACCCTGTCCTTGCGCCTTGACGCGAAAGCCCTGAAGGCACTGGGCGCGCCGGCCGGAGCCGATGCCGCGCCGCAGTTGCTGACCGTATCCTACTCCTACGGCCCGTTCACCAATGTGCAGACGCGCCGCAGCGACGACCCGGCGCTGGCGCCGATGGTGCTGTCGCGCGACGACACCGTGCAGCCGGACAGCGTGATCGGCGCCTTCTTCCGCCGCCTGCACCTGAATCCATTTGCCGACCCGGCGCAAGGCAGCAACGCCCCGCTGCGCATCGAGCAGGCGCAAATCGGCGCCCTGCCTTCGGTGGCGCATGGCTGGCAAGTGACGCTGGCAATCTGCCTGTTCGTGGCCAGCTTCGCCGTTGGTCCCGGCGTGTGCGTGTGGCTCGCGCTGTCGGAGCTGATGCCGACCCGCATCCGCTCCAACGGCATGAGCATCGCGCTGCTGGTCAACCAGTTCGTTTCCACCACGATTGCGGCCGTCTTCCTGCCGACCGTTGGCCGGCATGGCTACGCCGCGATGTTCTTCTTCTGGGCAGGATGCACGGTGGTGTACTTCCTCACAGCCGCCTTCCTGCTGCCGGAAACAAAAGGAAAGACGCTGGAGGAAATTGAAGCGCACTTCGCGCGCTAGCGCAGTGGCTTGAAAATCAAAAGTCGGGGTCAGCTCCGGCAATCGGACACGGGCTCAGCCGCTGGCGGCTGAGCCCGTGTCCGATTGCCGGAGCTGACCCCGACTTTCAATTGGGAAGGAGTTACGGCTTGCCGAAGTTGGTCGAACGCGGGCCGTACAGGATGCCGTTGCCGCCGCCGACCGACAGCATGCGGCTGCTAGCCACGCCGGCCATTGGATAGGCTGCGTCGGTGTTGGTGTTGATGATCTGCTTGACCGCAGCGGCCACCAAGGCGCCAATCAGGCCGCCACCGCCATTGTTATTGTTCTGCTCCGCGCTGGAGGCGCTGGCCTGGCCTTTCCACAGCAGGGTGCCGGTCTTCAGGTCCACCAGCTTGGCTTCGGCCGCCACCACCACTTCACTGTTCAGCAGCGTGTAGACGGAACCGTACCTGGTCACGGTCACATACAAGCCGGCATCGGCGCCGAAGATCTCGTGCAGCTTCTGCACGCTGACGTTGTGGATGTCGGGAGCGTTGGTCAGGCCGTTCTGCTTGAAGGTCTCATCCACCGCAGCAACCGGCAGCACGTAGTAGCCGGCTTCGGCCAGCGGATAGCTCAGCTGCGACAGCATGCCGTAAGTCGCTTTGACTTCCGGCGAGTTGTTCAGCGGTGGCAGCACCACGATCGACTTCGGCTGGGCGGCCTTGAACGCGGTGTAATCGTAGGGCTGTGCCTGGTGGTGGGCGCAACCCACGAAGAACAGCGCAGGCAGCAGGCACGCCGCCAGTTTCATGCATTTCTTGATCATTGAACGGCTTTCTTCGTATTCTTCAGCAAAAAGTCCATATACGCGGCGGATTCAGGGAACAGCAGCTTCTCAGCCTCGAACTCGGCTGCCATCTGTTCCGGCTTGCCGGTCACCGAGTACAGCAGGCCCAGGTGAGCGTGATAACCAGGCGGCGGGATCATGCCTTTTGCGTTGATCTTCTGCAGGTCCTTTTCCAGCACCGCGATTTGCGCCTCCGGGCTCTCGCCCTTGAAGTACTGGTAAACCTGCGGCTGGTAGCTCTCCCACTGATAGATCGTCGGCTGCTGGTGTTTGCAGCCGACCAGCGCGACGGCGATGCCAAGCGCCAGGGCCAGGCGGCGCATCATTGGCGCGCCTCGCGACCGAAGGCGCCGGCTTCCATGCCGCCCACCAGTTTTTCCACTGCTTCGCGCATGGCCAGGTCCAGCACCTTGCCGTTCAGGGTCGAGTCGTAGCTGGCGGTGCCGCCAAAGCCCAGCACTTCGCGGTTGGACAGGCTGTATTCGCCTGCGCTGGCGGCCGAGTACACCACTTCGGAGGTAGCGATATTGACCACGTTCAGGGTGACCTTGGCGTATGCCACCTGGGTCTTGCCACGGCCTGCGATGCCGAACAGCTGGTGGTCGCCCACTTCCTTGCGGCCAAATTCAGTTACGTCGCCAGTGACCACGAAGTCGGCACCCTTGATGTTCTGGCCCTGCTTCTTGTAGGCCGCTTCCTGCTGCAGCTCCTGCATATTGTCGCGGTCCAGCACATTGAAGCGGTTGGTCTGCTGCAGGTGCGAGATCAGGATGGTCTTGGCCTGGCTGCCGAGGCGATCGACGCCGTCGGAGAACACGCCACGCATGAAGGAAGAACGGTTGTCGAACTTGCCGACCGCCACCAGGGTGCGCGGGCCGGTGTAAGGACGCGCGGCGCTAGCGACTTTTTCCACCTGGATGGCTTGGTGGCTTTCGGTTGCGCAGCCGGCCAGGGCCGCTACAGCGAGGACAGATGCCAGAATTTTTTTCATATCAATAAATTAATAGAGTTTTAATTTATGTAGTATATAGTTCCTTCCGGCAATGCACAAATTTAGTTGCTAAAAAGTTACGCCAGGTGATGCGCCCGGCAGACATTGCACGCGGTTGGCAAATACGTCACTATGGCGCTGCATCTTCAGCGCTGCGCGCGACGCGTCGATGTGGGTACGGTTGCGCAGGGCGCGACCCACATATCCAGGAATCACATCAATGAATATTTCCGCCCTGCTGCTTGCCACCGCATTCGCCGCCGCGCCCAGCGATGGCATGTTCGAACCGGGCCTGGTGTCCGATAACGGCGTCTTCGGCTTCACGCTATCCCCCGATGGCCAGCACGCGCTGTGGGTGCAATCGGGCGGCGCCCGGACCAGGCTGGTGATCGTGGAGTCGCATAAGGTGGACGGCAAGTGGCAGGCGCCGGCGCCGGTGCCATTCTCCTCCACCGACGGCTCGCGCGACATCGACCCAGCCTTTGCGCCAGACGGCAAATCGATCATCTTCCAATCCAACCGCCCGGTGCCCGACAAGCCGGCCCGCACAGGCTTCGACATCTACTCGGTGGCGCTGCAGGATGGCCGCTGGGGACCGTTGCTGCACCTCGGCCACGACATCAATAGCGACGAATCCGAATCATCCGGCTCGATTGCCGCCGACGGCACGATTTACTTCATGAAGAACGGCGCCGAAGGGAAATCCGACCTGTGGCGCTCGCGCCGGGTGGACGGCAAGTACCGCGCGCCCGAACGGGTGGCAGAACCGGTCAGCACCGGCCCATGGCGCGAATCGAATCCCTTCATCACCGCCGACCAGAGCTATCTGCTGTACTTCTCCGACGTGCCGGGCGGCGCGGGCGACATGGACCTCTACATCAGCTTCAACGGCAAGAACGGCTGGAGCGCTCCCAAAAATATCGGCGCTCCGTTTAACAGTGCGCAAGCCGAATTCACGCCGTTTGTACACGGCAATCGCCTCTACCTGGCGCGCCAGGTCAAGCAAGGCGAGCGCTTCATCGAGAACATCTACTCCTATCCGTTCGACCCGGGCAGCTATCGTTAATTAGGCCGATGACCGTAGCTGAGGACACGGGTAATCAGCCAGTTGCCGGTTTTATTGCTCCAGACAATCGCGAAGTCGGCCAAGCCTTCGCATTGGCCGCTGGCGAATTGGCAGAAGCGATGCGAGCCGGTTTCAATCGCACCGAAGTCCTTGATCGGGGAGACTTTGAGCGAACCCGGAACCAGCTCGCGACGGAAATTACCGCACACGTATTTTTGCGTATTGGCGATCATGTCCTGGCGCGACCAGGTAACCCCACCTGTGTCGTGGTAAAACTCCACGTCTGGTGCAAAAAAGCCGGCGTGCTTCTCGAGCTGCTCCGGCGCGCTGCAGTGGTTGAAGGCATCGAACGCAGCGGCGTCGAGATCGGCGATGGTCTTGACCAAAGGCTCGCCAGTAGCAGCCGACGCGGTCGCGGCCGCCATGGCGAACAGGGTTGCAAGCAGCTTGCTCAGCATTTTCATGAGAATGTCCAAAAATTAGGTGTTGCCAATGTAGCATGCCTGCTAGCTGGCGCTCGCCTGAAAAATAATTTGTGCAACGCACAAAACCTGTGCTATACTGCGTTTCGTGGTGAAGTACTCGAGAATTTCACCCTGTAGCACCAAACATTGGTCACAGGCCGGCACCTTGCAGATAGCATTGGCTGACCGCTTCGCACCGTGCAGATAGCACGGGCTGTAGCAGCGATTGAAATATTGGCATTACATTGAAACGAAGCCCGCAACAACGCGGGCTTTTTTTTCGCACCTCGCCCAACCAATCGCAAAGGAACCCACCATGGCAAAAGAAGAACTGATCGAAATGAACGGCGTGGTCACCGAGATCCTGCCGGAGCAACGCTTCCGCGTAGACCTGGACAATGGTCACAAGCTGATCGCCTACACCGGCGGCCGCATGAAGAAAAACTTCATCCGCATCATCGCCGGCGACAAGGTCACGCTGGAGCTCTCGCCGTACGACCTGAACAAAGGCCGTATCGTATTCCGTCACATCGAACAGCGCGGCACTTCCGGCCCGCGTCCACCGCAGCGTCGCCGCTAAGACTGAGGTCAAGGGGTCAGGGTGGGGACATGCCTATCGCGCGCCTGACCAAAGCGCTTTCTTCGGGCGTAAGCTTGCCCCGGCGACGACGTACAGGTAACCGGCGACTTGCGTAGTCCCGCACCATCGCATGTCGTCCCAAATCAGATGGCTTCGCCTGCCGTCGGATGCGTATGCATTTCCCGTCTCTCGTCTCGTCGCGTAGCTCTCGCATCAATTCAATCAAGGGCTTGCTTGCGACAAGCTCAAGCTCATGGCGTCAGCCCGTCGAGCATTCGCGCTTCCAAAAGAAGGCCGAAGTTTTTGTTCCGGGTGCCGGCACAATGGCTTTCAAACTAATGATATCTGCGCCATAGTCAACGCCAGCAGCGTTAGACCATGTATCAGGTTCGTGAAATTCCATCGGATATCCCAAGCTTCATTGAGGCGGCAAACGCCCACTGCATGCCACGCTTTGCATTCAAGCGGGCAGCAGTCCGGGGGCGGCGCGCAATGCGTCCAACTGGTGCGGGGCGAGACGGGCGGCCGCGGCGGCAAGGTGGCGCGTAGCGGCCGGCTGTCCGCCGCGTTCGGCAAGCGACAGCCAGCGCCAGGCTTGTTCGGCGTCCGCTGGCGTGCCCTGGCCGGACAGGAACATCAGGCCGGCATTGAGCTGGGCGCGGGCGTGGCCTTGCTGTGCGGCGGCCAGGTACCAGGACAGCGCTTGCTGGAAGTCGCGCGGCATGCCCTGGCCATTGTCGCAGCGCAGGCCAAGCGTGAAGCAGGCCAGCGTGTGGCCTTGCTCGGCGGCCTTGCGGTACCAGGCATTCGCTTGCAGCAGGTCGGGGGCGGGACCGTCGTCGCGATCGTGAATCTGGCCCAGCATGAACTGCGCGGCAACGTAATCCTGGTCGGCGGCGCGGCGGAACCAGGCCAGCGCCTTGCGCCCATCTTGCGGCACGCCCTGTCCTGTTTCATAGCGCAGGCCGATGTCGAACTGGGCGCGCAAGTGGCCCTGGTCGGCCGCCTTGCGGTACCAGAAAACGGCTTCCTGCTGGTCGCGCGGCACGCCCTGCCCTTGTTCATACAACAGCGCCAGATGGTATTGCGCGGCGGGGTGGCCGGCTTCCGATGCCTTGCGGTACCAGTGTGCCGCTTCCCGGTGATCCTGCGCCACACCCTGGCCGTGGTCGTAGCACTGGCCCAGGTTGTTCTGGGCGCCGGCGTGTCCCAGTTCGGCGGCGCGGCGGTACCATTTCAGCGCCAGCGCTGCGTCGCGCGGCACGCCGTTGCCGTTGTCATAGATCAGGCCCAGGTTGAACTGGGAGCTGACATGGTCCTGTTCCGCCGCCAGCGTGTACCACTTGATGGCGCGCGCGGCGTCGGCCGGCACGTCCTGCCCTTTATCGTAGCGTAGCGCCAGGTTGAACTGGGCGGCGGCATAGCCTTGGTCCGCGGCTTTGCGGAACCAGCCCAGCGCCTGCTTGCCGTCCTGCGCCACGCCTTGCCCGTTGTCGTAGCGCAGGCCGAGGTTGAACTGGGCGCGCGCATAACCCTGCTCGGCGGCCTTGCGGTACCACATGATCGCTTGCGCGAAATCCTGCGGCACGCCCTTGCCGGTGTCGTACATCATGCCCAGGTTGTTCTGCGCGCCAGGATCGCCCTGCTCGGCAGCCTTGGCGAACCAGTAGCGCGCCCTCTCGGTATCGTGCGGCACGCCCTGGCCTTTGGCGTACAGCCAGCCCAGGTTGTATTGCGCGGCGGCGTAACCCTGTTCCGCCGCCAGCTGGTACCAGTGCGCGGCTTCGGCAAAGTCGATGTCGGCGCCCTGCCCCTTCTGGAACATCACGCCCAGGTTGTACTGGGCATGCTCCAGGCCTGCGTTGGCTGCCTGGCGATACCAGGCCACGGCCAGCTCATGGCTTTGCGCCACGCCCTGTCCGTTGAAGTACATGAAGCCCAGGCTATGCTGGGCGCTGGCCACGCCGCGTTCGGCCAGATGGCGCAGGCGCAGGAATTCGTCGACTTCAGTCTGGGCGTGACGCTGCATGGAAGTTCAGGCCTGGCTCGCCAGGCGCAGGCCGGCCGGGACGGCAACGGCAGGGGCGTCCGCCTGGTTCTGCGCCGCCAGTGTTTCCATGAAGGTGCTCAGCGCGATCGGCCGGTGATACAGGTAGCCCTGCATGGTGGCACAGCCGTTGGCAGCCAGGTAGCGTGCCTGCACTTCGGTCTCCACGCCTTCCGCCACCAGGTGCAGGCCGAGGCCGCGCGCGATCGAGATGATGGCCAGGATCACCGGATAGTGGCCGTGCTCGTCGTGGATCTCCTTGACGAAGCTCTGGTCGATCTTGATGGTGTGGATCGGGAAGCGGTGCAGGTAGGACAGCGAGGAATAGCCGGTACCGAAATCGTCGATGGCGACCGATACGCCCAGCTGGCACAGCTTGTTCAACTGCTCGATCGCGTATTGCGGGTTGCGGATGCAGATGTTCTCCGTGATCTCGACTTCGATCTGCGACGGCGAAATCTGGTAGCGCACCAGCGCATTGCGCATCTTCTCGAAGAAGTCGCCGCGGTCCAGGTATTGCGGCGACAGGTTCAGCGACAGCCGGATATTGTCGGCGCCGGCCGCATTCCACAGCAGCAGGTCGCGGCACAGCGCGCCGATCATCCAGTCCGAGATCGGCAGCATCAGGCCGTTTTCTTCGGCAAACGGCAGGAACTCGCCGGCCGACAGCAGGCCGCGGCTCGGGTGGTTCCAGCGCATCAGCCCTTCGGCGCCGATGATGCGGCCGGATGCCATGTCGACCTGCGGCTGGTAATACATTTCCAGCTCGTTGTTCTCCAGCGCCTTGCGCAGCGACTGCTCCAGCGCGATCTTCTGGTGCGACATGTCCTGCATCGAAGGATGGTAGAAGCTGTGGCCGTTCTTGCCCTGCGCCTTGACCTGGTACATGGCGATGTCGGCGTGGCGCAGCAGCTCCTCGATCGATTCGCCGTCGTTCGGATACACCGCAATGCCGATCGAGGCCGAGATGTGCACCACGTGGCCGTCCAGGTCGAACGGCGACTGCAGCACTTCCTGGAACTTGTCGGCGATCGCCCTGGCGTCGGCGCGGTCGCGCAGCTCGGGCAGCACGATGGTGAATTCGTCGCCGCTGTGGCGCGCCAGCGTGTCGCCCTTGCGCAGGCATTCCTTCAGGCGCCGCGCGGCCTGCTGCAGCAATTCGTCGCCTTTCACGTGGCCCAGCGTATCGTTGACCAGCTTGAAGCGATCGAGGTCGATGAACATCACGGCCAGCTCGGTGAGCTTGCGCTTGGCCTGAATCACGGCCAGCCCCAGGCGGTCCTTGAACAGGATGCGGTTCGGCAGGTCGGTCAGGATGTCGTGATAGGCCTGGTAGGAGATCATCTCCTCGGCGCGCTTGCGGTCGGTGATGTCGCGCGCCACGCCATAGGTGCCGAAGAATTCGTGGCGCGACACCTCCTCGCCCGGCACGTGCATGCCGATCGCGTTCAAGGAAATCGTCATCAGGGTATTGCTGAAGGTGCGGTCGCCGGCGGCGCTGTTATTGCACTTCAGGCGCAGCTCCACATTGCGCGAGGCGCGCTCGTCGACGCGGCGCTCGTTGAACACATAGCGCGCCCGTTCCTGGTCTTCCTCGTGCACCAGCAGCGAATAGTGGCGGCCGATCAATTCGTCGCGCGAATATCCCAGCAGCTGGTAGGCGCGGTCGTTGACGAAGGTGAAGCAGCCTTCATGGTTCAGGGTGTAGATGATGTCGGGCGAGCTGTCCACCAGGTAGCGGTACATCTTTTCCGAGTTTTCCAGGCGCTGCGCGATGCGCATGTTCTCCACCGCCAGGCGGCGCTTTTGCAGCGCGTTCTCCACCGTCTTGATCAGCTCCGGCGGGTTGTATGGCTTGCGCAGGTAGTCGTAGGCGCCGCGCTTCAAGGCGCCGATGGCGGCCTCGATGCCGGCCTCGCCGCTCATCACGATCACATCGCAGTCGATCTCGCGCGCGTTCACGAAGTCCATGATGTCGTGGCCGCTCATATCGGGCAGGCGCAGGTCCAGCAGCAGCAGGTCGAATTGCTGGCGGTTCAGATGGGCCAGCGCTTCGGCGCCGGTGGCGGCGGTGACCAGCTGGTAGCTGTCCTGCACCCGCAGCAGCTCGTACAGGGAGGACAGCAGGCGCGGTTCGTCGTCTACCAGCAGCAGTCGTGGCTGGAATTCCGGTGCCGGGGTCGGGGGCTTCTGGATCATCGGGTTCATGCGGGCCTTATGCGGAATCCACCACGCCGCGCGCCTGCACCGGCGCCAACTGGCTGGTGCTGCCGCGAGCCGGCAGCAGGAGTTCAAACGAGGTGCCGTTGGCGCCGCTGCGGCAGCTGATCATGCCGTTCATTTTCTTGACCAGGCTGTGTACGATCGACAGGCCCAGGCCGTGGTGCTTGCCTTCCTTGCTGCTCTTCACGGCGGTAAACAGCTTGGCCAGCACTTCCTGCGACAGGCCGGGCCCGGCGTCGCTGACCACCAGCTCCACGTACAGCCGGCGTTCGCGGTTGACCAGGCCGCGGTTGGCCAGTTCGATGCGGCCGCCGTCCGGCTGCGCCTCGATCGCATTCTTGACCAGGTTGACCAGGATTTGCTTGAGCAGGTCGGCGTCGCCGTCGATTTCCTGCGGTCCGTCCTGCATGCGCGTGAGCACCTGCACCGAAGCGGGCAGGAAGTCGGTGGCGCGGAACAGGCGCAGCACGTCTTCCACCACGCGCGCCACATTTGTCACGCAGCCGCCTTCGCTAGGCTGCAGGTCGGCCAGGCCGTTGATCAGGTGGCCGACGCGGTCGATCTCCTCGTTCAGGATCGACATCTCGGACACCACCGGCTCGCGCCGCGCCAGCTTGGCGTCCAGCACCGACAGGTAGTTCTTGATGATGGACAGCGGGTTGTTCACCTCGTGCACGACACGGCGCGAGGCTTCACGGTATTCCTCGGCCACGTGCGCCAGCTGGCGGCTCGCGTGGCCGCGCTCGGACAGGGCAGTCTCCAGCGCATTGGCGGCCTGGCTGCCGAAGGCTTGCAGGAAGCGCTCCTTCTTTTGCAGCAGCGGCAGTTGCCAGGCCGGCACGCCGCCTACCAACATGCCCAGGCAGCGCTGGCCGGCCACCAGTGGCAGGCATACCAGCGCTTCGCTGCCGACGATGCGCAGCAGCTGTTCTTCGGCGATGCCCAGGCCAGGGCTGGCGCCGGCGCTGGAACCGGCGCCGGCGCGCGCGGCAAACGCCAGTTGGCGCTGGTTGGCGGCATCGGCCAACAGGCCGGGCTTGTTGAGGGGCACCAAAAATTCGGCCAGGCGCTGCTGCGCTTCGCCCGTGCCGGCGCCTTGCAGCGCGTGGCCGGTCGGGCTCTCCAGCAGGATCACCGTGCTCTCCAGGTCGAACAGCATGCGCGCCGAGCGCGTCATGGCATCCAGCATGCCGGCCTCGCCCTGCTGGCGCGCAAAGCACTGCCCCATCTCCTGCACCAGCACCATATTGCGCACTTCTTCCGACAAGCGCGCCTGCACCGGATCGAGCGGCACCGTCGGCGCGGCGGGCGGCGCCGGCACGTCGTCCGCGCCGGCCAGGTCGATGCCCAGCGCTTCGGCGGCGCGCGCCACCTGCCGCGCGGCCGACTTGACGAAGGCGTCCAGCTTGTCGTCCTCGATGCCGCACAGCGCGGCCGCGGCGGCCGCGCTGTGCGGCGCGTCGGCGTGGTAGCACAGCTGGTGCGCCAGGCGCACGATGCGGATCAAGGGATGCGCCGCTTCCAGCCGCTGCACCGGTTCGTGGTGGTACAGCACCGAGTCGGCCAGGAAGGAGTCCAGGTTCCAGCGTTCGATCAGCCAGGCGCCCGCTTCGGCGTGGGTGATTTCCAGGGTGCGCAGCTCTACTGCGCACAGCTCATCGTCGTCGCGCGCGCTGAAGTTATAGGCGTATTCCTTGGGTGCCGTGGCCAGCAGCGCCAGGCGGCCGACATT
Organism: Massilia eburnea; assembly: GCF_050709955.1. Classification (GTDB taxonomy): domain Bacteria; phylum Pseudomonadota; class Gammaproteobacteria; order Burkholderiales; family Burkholderiaceae_D; genus Rugamonas; species Rugamonas eburnea_A. The sequence goes on along the minus strand of NZ_JBNZFX010000006.1, from coordinate 39,091 downwards.
GTGCAGCAGGCCGGCCAGGTAGGCTTCCTCCACCTGCGGGTAGTCGAGCGCGCGCGCCAAGTCGCGGGCGATGACGGCGGTGGTCAGCGAGCCTTTCCAGAAGGCGCGCAAGTCGGTGCTGCCGCTGTGCGGGAAATTGTTGAAGGTCTGGAACACCGACTCGGAGATCACCAGCGTCTTGATGGTGTCGGTGCCCAGCGCGACCAGGGCCTGCTCCAGGCCCAGCGTGCGCTGATGGCGCTGGTAGGCCGAGCTGTTGGCCACGGCCAGGATCTTGCTGGCCATCCCGGCATCCTTGGCGATCAACGCGGCCAGCTCCGGCATGCCGGCATCGTCGGCTTGCAGGAGCTCAATCAGCTTGATCAGGATCTGCGGCATGGCGGGGAGCCGCGCGATCAGCAAGCGATTGCGGATGTCTTGGTCGGGATGTTGCATGGGGTCTTAGCGGCTGTCTTCCGGCTTGCAATCCACTACGCAAATTGGCATAAATATACTATAACTTAATAGCAATACAAATTTCTGGCGGCAATAAACTGCATTTGTGTAGAAAGAACTACACTCTTGGTACTAATTTACTTAATACCAACAATATTTTCAAACAGGCACTATCTTGCGCCGGAGTGAGCGCGCCGTCAACCACAGTCCCAGCGCGACCAGCGCCAGCGCCAGCTGGCCCGCTGCCAGCCACAGGAAGGAATGCGAAGCGAGCGGCGCCAGCACGCCGGCCACCAGGGCGCCCAGCAGGGTGGTGGCAAACGATTGCACCGAGGCCACCGTGCCGCGGATGTGGGGGAACAGGTCGAGCGCCAGCAGGGTGGCGGCCGGCGCCGCCATCGACATGCCGAAGGTGTAGAAGAACAGCGGCAGCACGCTCCATGGCAGCGCCGGCCCGGCCAGCAGGTGGTAGCCGAGGTTGACCGTGGCCGCCGTGATCAGGAAGCAAAAGCCGATCCCGATCTGGCGCATGAAGCTGGTCTTGCCGGCGATGCGGTTGGCGGCCAGGGCGCCCAGGAAGATGCCGGAAACGGCCGGCACGAACAGCCAGGCGAATTGATCGGGTCCCAGGTGCAGCTGGGCCGGCAGCGCCACCGGCGCGGCCGTGATGTACAGGAACAGGCCGGCGAAGTTGAAGGCCACCACGCCGGTCTTCAGGTGGAACAGCGGCGAGGACAGGATGGCCTTGTAATTGCGCCACAGGTAGCGCGGGTTGAACGGCTGCCGCTTGTCGCGCGGCAGCGTGTCGGGCAGGCGCAGGTAGCAGACGATGAACAGCAGCACCGTGTAGCCGGCCAGCGCCAGGAAAATGGTGCGCCAGTCGGAATATTTGACGATCAGGCCGCCCAGCACCGGCGCCACGGCAGGTGCGATGGCGAAGATCATGGTCACCAGCGACAGCAGGCGCGCGGCGGCGGCATCGGCATACAGGTCGCGGATGATGGCGCGCCCGACCACCACCCCGGCGCCGGCCGACACGCCTTGCAGCACGCGGAAGAACCACAGGTATTGCACCGAATGCGCGGCGGCGCAGCCCACCGTGCCCAGCAGGAAGGCCACCAGCGACACCAGGATCACGTTGCGGCGGCCGAAGGCGTCCGACAGCGCGCCATGCCACAGCACCATGCCGGCAAAGGCCAGCATATAAGCTGTCAGCGATTGCTGGACTTCGATCGGTGTCGCATGCAGCGTGGCCTGGATGTTGGGAAATGCGGGGAGATAGGCGTCGATCGAGAACGGCCCCAGCATCGACAGGCTGGCCAGCACTGCCGCCAGTGCCCCCGGCCCCAAAGGCTTGCGCTGCCGCGCCTCCGGCTCAGGAATGGCGACCGGGGCGTCGGGCGGCGGCGGGGGCGTAGGCGTAGAAAGCATCAAATGTCCACTTGGGGCGGTACGGCGTTCCGGCAGGAACGGAAGTGGACATTTTCGCAGGAAATGTCCACTTTTGTTCCTGACCCCAAAGTGGACATTTACTCGCTGGCGGGCGCGTCGGCCTGCGGCTTGCGGTTGAAGCCGGCCACCATGTCGAAACGGAACAGGCGGCATTCGAGCGCGCCGTTGAAGAATGGCGTCTTGCGCGATTCTTTCAGGCGCAGCATCTTCGGCAGGCCCAGGTCGGCGGTGAACAGGTAGGCGGTCCAGCCGGAGAAGCGCTGCTTCAGCGTGGTCGAGAAGGCACTGTAGAAGCTTTTCGCCAGTTCGTCCTCTTCCAGGCCGGCGTCGCCGCGCACGCCGATGCGCTCGCCGTACGGCGGGTTGGTCAGCAGGATGCCCGGCTCCTTGCTCGGCGCCTGCACCTGCTGCGCTTCGATCTGCTTGAGCGGGACCTCGAACAGGATGCCGGCGCTCTTCAGGTTGTGGCGCGCCATCGCTACCATGTCGCCCGAAATATCGGAGCCGAAGATGGTCGGCTCGGCCGGCAGCGGATTGGGCTTGAAGTCGCTCTTCATCTGCAGCCACGGCTCCGGGTCGAAGTCGTGGAATTTCTCGAAGGCGAAGCGGCGCCGCGCGCCCGGCGGGATGCCCTGCACCATCTGCGCCGCTTCGCACAGGATAGTGCCGGAGCCGCACATCGGGTCGAACAGCGGCACGCCCGGCTTCCAGCCCGACACCCGCAGCAGGCCGGCGGCCAGGTTCTCGCGCAGCGGCGCGTCGCCGGTCTCTTCCCGCCAGCCGCGCTTGAACAGCGCTTCGCCGGAGGTGTCGAGGTAGACCATGAACTGGCGCTGGTCGAGGAAGCCGAAGATGCGCATGTCCGGTTCGCGCGTGTTGACCGACGGGCGTTTGTTGTACATGTCGCGGAAGCGGTCGCATACCGCATCCTTGATTTTCAGCGTGGTGAATTCCAGCGATTTCAACGGCGACTTGATGGCGGTGACGTCAACCCGGATGGTGTGGTGCACGCCGAACCATTCTTCCCAAGGTTGGCCCAGCACCAGGTCGTAAATGTCGTTTTCGTTCTGGTAGTGGCACACGCCCATGCGCATCAGGACGCGCGAGGCGATGCGCGAATGCAGGTTGATGCGGTAGGCGTCGTACAGGTCGCCGGAGGCGTGCACGCCGCCGGGGACCTGGTTGTGGACCTTCATGGTCGGGCTCATGGCCGCGATTTCGGTCAGTTCTTCCGCCAGGGCGGCTTCCAGGCCGCGCGGGCATGGGCAGAAATATGATGGCATTTGGGGGACCCTTTATCCGTTGTTTGAATCAAAACCGGTAAACCAGGGTCTGACCCAAGGGTCAGACCCGCCTACGCGGCCGTCACCGGTCGGGTCAGACCCTTGGGTCTGACCCTGATTTACCGGTTTTAGAAAGGCTTGACGACCACCAGAATCACGATCGCCAGCAACATCAACACCGGCACTTCATTGAACCACCGGTAGAACACATGACCGCGCGTATTGACGCCACGTTCAAATTTTTTCAGCAGCGAGCCGCAGGCGTGGTGGTAGCCCACCAACAGCAGCACCATGCCTAATTTGGCATGCAGCCAGCCGGGCATCTTGGCGCCGTATTGCAGCGCCACCAGCCAGATCCCGAAACCCACCGCCGGCAGCGCCAGCATGGTGGTGAAGCGGTACAGCTTGCGCGCCATCGTCAGCAGCCGCTCGGTGCTCGGGCCCGAGGTGTCCATCGCCAGGTTCACGAAAATCCGCGGCAGGTAGAACAGCCCCGACATCCAGGACACGATGAAGACGATATGCAGCGCTTTGATCCAGAGCATTCGTTACTTTCTAATCTCTCCGTGGCCGAACACCACGTATTTAAGGGAAGTCAGGCCTTCCAGCCCGACCGGGCCGCGTGCGTGCAGCTTGTCGTTGGAGATGCCGATCTCGGCGCCCAGGCCGTATTCGAAGCCGTCCGCGAAGCGCGTCGAGGCGTTGATCATCACCGACGACGAATCGACTTCGCGCAGGAAGCGCATCGCCGCGCTGTAGTCCTCGGTGACGATCGCTTCGGTGTGCTTGGACGACCAGGTATTGCAATGTTCGATGGCGGCATCCAGCCCGTCCACCACGCGCACCGCCAGGATCGGCGCCAGGTATTCGGTGGCCCAGTCTTGTTCCGTGGCGTGCGCCAGGTGCGGGTAGGCGCAAGCGCTCAGGATGGCGTGCGCCTCGGCGTCGGCGCGCAGCTCGACCTGCTCGCTGGCGTAGCGCGCGGCCAGCTGCGGCAGCACTTCGGCGGCGACGGCGCGCGCCACCAGCAGCGTTTCCATGGTGTTGCAGGTGCCGTAGCGGTGGCACTTGGCGTTGAAGCCGATGTCGAGCGCTTTGGCGAGGTCGGCGCGTGCGTCGATATACACGTGGCAGATGCCGTCCAGGTGCTTGATCATCGGCACCGTGGCTTCTTGCATCAGGCGCGCGATCAGGCCCTTGCCGCCGCGCGGTACGATCACGTCCACGAACTGCGGCATGGTGATCAGGGCGCCGACGGCGGCGCGGTCGGTGGTGTCGACCACCTGCACGCCGTCAGCCGGCAGGCCGGCGCCGCTCAAGCCGTCGGCCACCAGGCGCGCCAGCGCGCGGTTGCAATGGATCGCTTCCGAGCCGCCGCGCAGGATGGTGGCGTTGCCGCTCTTGATGCACAGGCCGGCCGCGTCCACCGTCACGTTGGGGCGCGCTTCGTAGATGATGCCGATCACGCCCAGCGGCACGCGCATCTGGCCGACCTGGATGCCGGATGGGCGGATTTTCACGTTCGAGATTTCGCCCACCGGGTCGGGCAGCGCGACCACCTGGCGCAAGCCTTCCACCATGGTGGCAATCGCCTTGTCGGTCAGCGCCAGGCGGTCCAGCATGGCCGGCGCCAGGCCGGCGGCGCGCGCGGCGGCCAGGTCTTGCTGGTTGGCCTCGCGCAGGGCCGGCGCTTCGCGCTCGATCGCTTCGGCGATCAGCTGCAACGCACGGTTGCGGGTGGCGCTGTCGGCGCGCGCCATGGCGCGCGATGCGGCGCGGGCGCGCTGGCCGATGTCCTGCATGTACTGCTTGATGTCCATTTGATTACCCTCTTGCGACGCGCAAAGCCAATTGCAGCATGGCATCCCACTGGTCGCCGGCGAACGCCTTGGCGCGCAGCCCCTTGACCATGCGGTCGACCTGGGCCGCCTGCTGCATCGCCGCCTCCAGCGTGGGTAGCGCAATGCGGCGCAGCGCCGGCTCCATCAGCCGTTCGCGCGGGCCCCAGATGCGGTATTCCTTCAGGAGCGCCGGCAGCGGACGGCCCTGGGCCATGCCTGCCTTTAATTTTAGCAGTGTGCGGATTTCTTCGGAGACGGCCCACAACACCAGCGGCAGCGCCTCGCCTTCGCCCTTCAAGCCTTCCAGCATGCGGATCAGGCGCGCGGTGTCGCCTGACAGCATGGCTTCGGACAGCTTGAACACGTCGTAGCGCGCCACATTGAGCACGGCGTCCTGCACCTGCTGGTGGGCCAGCTTGCCCGGCTCGTGCAGCAAGCCGAGTTTCTGGATTTCCTGGTGTGCCGCCAGCAGGTTGCCTTCGACGCGGTCGGCGATGAAGTCCAGGCTGGCGCGCTCCGCGCTCTGCCCTTGTGCGGCAAGCCGGTTCGCAATCCATCCCGGCAGCGCATTGCGCTCGATGTTCGGGATGTCGATGTACACGGCGGCCTGCTGCAAGGCCGCCACCCATGCCGCCTTCTGCGTCTGCCAGTCCAGCTTGGGCAGCGTGATCAGCGTCAGGTTGTCGGGTGATAAATCTTTCGCGTAAGCCTGCAGCGCGGCGCCGCCATCCTTGCCCGGCTTGCCGGACGGGATGCGCAGCTCGATCAGCTTCTTGTCGCCGAACAGGCTCATGGCCTGATTCGCCGCCAGCAGCTCGCCCCATTTGAAGTTGCGTTCGACCGACAGCACCTCGCGCTCGGAATAGCCTTGCGCGCGGGCGGCGCGCCGGATCTTGTCGGCCGCCTCCAGCGCCAGCAAGTGTTCGTCGCTGGTGATCACGTACAGCGGGGCCAGCGTCTTGGCGACGTGGCCGTCCAGGGCGTCGGCGCGCAACTGCATGGCGCGCCCTTAGCGGACCGGCGGCGCGGCCGGCGCGGTAGGGGCGCTCACGTCGGGCGCCGACAGCACGCCAGGCAGCACGCCGGACGGGGTCGGCGCCGGCGCCGGGTTGCCGGGCTTGATGGCCGCCATGCGGCGCATCATCTGCTGCACCAGGTCGGCCTGCATGTCCTTGTACAGCAAGGCTTCTTCCTGCTCTTTGGCCAAGAGCTGGGTCTCGCTGAAGGTGATCGGGCGGCCCAGCACGATATTGGTCGGCGCCAGCAGTTCATTGCCGGCCTTGTCGGTCACGCGGAACAGGATGTTGTAGCTGAGCAGGTATTCGCGCACGCGGCCATTGCTGTTCAAGGACAGGATCGACTTGGTGCGGGTCTTTTCCGGGTTGGTCAGCACTTCGATCACGCCGTCCGCCTCGGCCTTGCTGGCCGCCACCGTGGTGTGGCCGTTGACGCGGATATTGCGTTTCAGCTCGATCGCCAGCGGCGACGACTCCGGCAAGCCCACGTACATGGCGTTGAACGGCAGCGTATACGTGCCGCCCGAGCCGCGCAGGTGGAAGCCGCAGCCGGTGGCCACGGCAGCTACGCCCAGCGCAGCCAGCGCCAGCATGGTGCGGCGCAGGGCGCCGCGGGATTTCAGAGTCGTCGTCATCTTTGCCTTACACCACGATATTGACCAATTTGCCCGGTACCACGATGACCTTCTTCGGCGCGCCTTCCAGGAACTTCTGCACGCTTTCCTCGGCCAGCGCGGCCGCTTCAATGGCAGCCTTGTCGGCGGCCTTCGGCACTTTCACCGAGCCGCGCAGCTTGCCGTTGACCTGGATCATCAGCTCGATCTCGGACTGCTCCAGCGCGGCCGGATCGACCTGCGGCCAGGCTGCATCCAGGATGTCGCCGGCGTAAGCCATTTCCTGCCACAGCACGTGGGTGATGTGCGGCGCCACTGGATTCAGCAGGCGCAGGAAGATGGCATAGCCTTCGGCCAGCACGGCCGGCTCGACGCCTTTGGCCGATTCCAGCGTGTTGAGCATCTTCATGCAGGCGGAAACCACGGTGTTGTACTGGATGCGCTTGATGTCGTAGTCGGCCTGTTGCAGCACCTTGTGCACTTCGCGGCGCAGCGCCTTGCCGTCATCGGTGGCGGCAACGGCGGCCAGCGGCGAACCGGCAGCGCGGATCGCGTCCCGCTGGGCGAAGCCGAAGTTCCACACGCGCTTCAGGTAGCGGTTGGCGCCTTCCACGCCGGAGCCGGACCACTCCAGGGTCTGCTCCGGCGGCGAAGCGAACATGGTGAACAGGCGCGCGGTGTCGGCGCCGTATTGCTCAATCTGCACTTGCGGGTCGATGCCGTTGTTCTTCGACTTGGACATCTTCTCGATGCCGCCCAGATTCACCGGCGCTCCGTCGGCCTTCAGCACGGCCGATACCGGGCGGCCGCGGTCGTCGGTGGTCAGGGTCACGTCGTCCGGGTTGAACCAGTGCTTCTTGCCCGAGGCTTCCTCGCGGTAGTAGGTCTCGTTCAGCACCATGCCCTGGGTCAGCAGGTTGGTGAACGGCTCGTCGAACTTCACCAGGCCGAAGTCGCGCATCACCTTGGTCCAGAAGCGCGCGTACAAGAGGTGCAGCACGGCATGCTCGATGCCGCCAATGTACTGGTCCATCGGCATCCAGTAATCGTTGCGGGCGTCGATCATCGCCTGCTCGCTGCCCGGCGAGGTATACCGCATGTAGTACCAGCACGAGTCGACGAAGGTGTCCATGGTGTCGGTCTCGCGGCGCGCCGGCTTGCCGCATTGCGGGCAGTCGCACTTGAGGAAGGCTTCATGCTTGTTCAGCGGGTTGCCGGTGCCGTCCGGCACGCAGTCTTCCGGCAGCACCACCGGCAGGTCCTTTTCAGGCACCGGCACCGAGCCGCAGGAATCGCAGTGGATCATCGGGATCGGGGTGCCCCAGTAGCGCTGGCGCGAAATGCCCCAGTCGCGCAGGCGGAAGGTGGTCTTCTTCTCGCCCAGGCCCTTGGCGGCCAGGTCGGCAGCGATGGCTTCCAGCGCTTCGCTGTAGCGCAGGCCGTCGTACTTGCCGGAGTTGGTGACCACGGCGACGGCCTTGTCGCCGTACCATTCCTGCCAGGCCTCGTCGCTGAAGCTCTGGCCTTCGGCGGCGATCACCTGCTTGATCGGCAGCTGGTATTTTTTCGCGAAGGCGAAGTCGCGCTCGTCGTGCGCCGGCACGCCCATCACGGCGCCATCGCCGTAGGTCATCAGGACGTAGTTGCCGATCCAGACTTCGACTTGTGCGCCGGTGATCGGGTGGCTCACGAACAGGCCGGTCGGCATGCCCTTCTTCTCCATGGTGGCCATGTCGGCCTCGATCACGGAGCCCATCTTGCATTCGGCGATGAAGGCTTGCAGTTCCGGCTTGTCCTGCGCGGCGTGGGCGGCCAGCGGGTGCTCGGCGGCCACGGCGCAGAAGGTCACGCCCATCACGGTGTCGGGACGGGTGGTGAACACGAACAGCTTGCCGTCATTGATCAACTGGCCGTCGGCGCCGGCGATGCTGTGCGGGAAGGCGAAGCGCACGCCGGTCGACTTGCCGATCCAGTTCGACTGCATGATGCGCACGCGCTCAGGCCAGCCCGGCAGCTTGTGGTCGACGTAGTCCAGCAGCTCGTCGGCGTAGTCGGTGATGCGCACGTAGTACATCGGGATTTCGCGCTTTTCGATCAGCGCGCCGGAACGCCAGCCGCGGCCGTCGACCACCTGCTCGTTGGCCAGCACGGTCTGGTCGACCGGGTCCCAGTTCACGGTACCGGTTTTCTGGTAGATGATGCCTTTTTCCAGCATCTTCAGGAACATCCACTGGTTCCACTTGTAGTATTCCGGCTTGCAGGCCGCCATCTCGCGCGACCAGTCGATCGCCAGGCCCATCGACTCCATCTGCTGTTTCATGTGGTCGATGTTGGAATAAGTCCATTTGGCCGGCGGCACGTTGTTGGCCATGGCCGCGTTTTCGGCCGGCATGCCGAAGGCGTCCCAGCCCATCGGCATCAGCACGTTGTAGCCGTTCATCCGCAGGTAGCGGTACATCACGTCATTGATCGTATAGTTGCGCACGTGGCCCATGTGCAGCTTGCCCGATGGGTAAGGCAGCATCGAGCAAGCGTAGTACTTGCCTTTAGGGAAACGCGGGTCGTTTTCGACCGCCTTGTAGGCGTCGATCGCCTTCCAGTGCGATTGGGCGGCTTGTTCGACTTCTGCTGGACTATATTTTTCTTGCATGATGGAGCGCACTAAAATGAGAGGATATGAACCGGACATTATAACAATGCATTGGTGCGGCGCGTCAGAATGAGATATCAGGAATTTCCGCCCCCGCCGGGGCTAGCCGGCTTGGTGGACTGCTTGTGGCTGTCCGATGCCCCTGCCGCGCCGCCGGCGGCCGCCGCGCCGGCCCCGGTCTTGCACCGGGTGCTGCCGGATAATTGCACCGATATCCTGTGGCAGGACAGCGGCGCGGCTTTCTTTGTCGGCATGATGAGCAGCTGGTTCGATGTGCCGGCGGCGCGCCCCGTGCGCACGGTGGCGGTGCGCTTTCGGCCGGGGGCGGCCAGCCTGTTCCTGGGGCCGGGACAAGCTCCCATCGCGCTGGCCGGCCTGGCCGACGAGCGCGCCGAGCTCGAGCTGCTGTGGGGCCGCTCGGTTGCCGACCGGCTCGGCGACGCCCTATGGTCGGTGGCGCGCAGCGATGCCGAACGCCTGGCGCTGCTGACCGAGGCGCTGTATGCCCGCCTCTCGGTTGCCCCGGCTGGCGCCCGCGCCGCCACTGCCCTGGCCTCGCGCATCGCCGCCGCCGCACCGGCCGGCCAGGTGCTCGCCTTGCGCGCGGTGACCGAACTGGAGTCCAGCGGCGGGGCCTTACGCGTGGAAACGCTGGCGGCCGCGCTTGGCGTCTCGCGCCAATACCTCGCCAACCAGTTCCGCGACCACGTCGGCCTGTCGCCCAAACTGTTCGCCCGCATCTGCCGCTTCCGCGCCGCCCGCGCCTCCGCCCTCGCAGCTGAGCCTGGCCAGCAGGGGCACGACTGGGCCAGCCTCGCCCTCGACAGCGGCTACTTCGACCAATCCCACCTGATCCGCGACTTCCACGACTTCACCGGCACTTCGCCCGACGCCCACTTAGGCAAGCGGTGAGCCGCCCAACTCTGTCGCGAGAAAGTGCGATTTTCGGCCCGAATTGGCCTGACCAAACCGCTATTTCGTGCGAATTTCGGGAACTTTCCGTGATTTCGCCTGTCCAAAGGAAAAAATCACGAAAAAGGCCTAAAAATCGCACGAAATAGCGGTTTGGTCAGGCCAATTTACGGCAAAAATCGCACTTTCTCGCGAGGGAGAAGAAAATGACACCGAACCTTTGTATCGCCGTCTCCGCATCCACGCTGCGCGCCCTGCTCGACTTCCAAAGCGAGCATGACAATGAAATTGATCCTGCCGACCTGGCCGACCTGGCCATCCGCGACTGGCTGCACCAGCAACGCGAGCTCGCCAAACCTGCCGGACAGCGCGACTACTTTTGGAAGAAGCTCTTCCTTCCGGACGGCACCCGGCTGCGGGTCTCCAATCACATGACAACGCGCTATGCCGCAGTCGTTGGGGATGACCTTGTCTATGAGGCCATGACAACTTCCCCCAACCGGTTTGCGCAGATGACGCTTGGATCAGCGCGCAACGCCTGGGAGGTCGTTTATATTCAGATGCCAAGCCAGCGAGAATGGAAGCTGGCGCTGCGCTTGCGCTACGCGCTGGAAGCCGAGGCGCGCCGGGCAGCCAAGCACCCGCCAGCACCAGCGCGGTCGCATCCTTCCCCGCCACCCGCCCCGCAGCGCGCCGTGCCCGCCGGGGTTCTGCCTGCGCCACAATTGCGGCCTGACTGCGAAGAGCGGCGTAAGGCATTCCGCCGTGCAGAAGACCTGTTGCTCGACTAGTTTCCATTTTTCCAATCGCGAAGGCGGAGGGCATGGCAAGATGCGCCCATCACCCACCCATACAGGAGAACAGCATGATCAAAGGCCTGCGCACCGCGATTTACCCTACCCCCGACCTGGAAGCCGGCAAAGCCTGGTACAGCAAGGTATTCCAGAAAGAGCCCTACTTCGACCAGCCGTTCTACGTCGGCTTTGAAATCGGCGGCTTCGAGCTGGGCCTGCTGCCGGACGGCGAGCCCGGCAAGGCCGGCAGCCAGATCTACTGGGGCGTGGAAGACATCGCGCAAGAAGTCCAGCGCATCCTCGCGCTGGGAGCGAGCACTCACTCTGAAATCCAGGAAGTGGGCGAAGGGATCAAGGTGGCCGAACTGGCCGACCCGTTCGGCAACGTCCTGGGCCTGATTCAGAACCCGCATTTCGACAGGGCCAAGGTCGCGTGATACCATGCACCCCCTATGCGCAAACGCAATAACAAATCCATCCTGATCAAGACGCCCGACCAGATCGAGCTGGCCCGCGTGGCCGGCCAGCTGGCGGCCGACGTGCTGACTTTCATCGCCCCGTACGTCAAGCCGGGCGTCACGACCGCCCAGCTGGACCAGCTGTGCAACGACTACATCGTCAATACCCAGAAAGTCATCCCGGCCAACGTCGGCTATGGCGGCTTTACCGGCACCGTCTGCACCTCGGTCAACGAGGTGGTATGCCACGGCATCCCGTCAGACAAGAAGCTGCTGAAGGATGGCGACATCATCAACATCGACGTGGCGGTCATCAAGGATGAATGGTTTGGCGACACCAGCCGCATGTACTACGTCGGCACGCCGTCGAAAGCGGCGCAGAAGCTGTGCGAAGTGACATATGACGCGATGTGGGCCGGCATCCGCGCCGTCAAACCGGGCAAGCGCCTGGGCGACGTCGGGCATGCGATCCAGAAGCTGGCCGAAGCGGCCGGCTATAGTGTGGTGCGCGATTATTGCGGACATGGCATCGGCATGGTGTACCACGAAGACCCGCAGGTGCTGCATTACGGGCGTCCCGACACCGGCCTGCTGCTGGAGCCGGGCATGGTGTTTACCATCGAACCGATGATCAATGCGGGCAAGCACGCCACGCGCGCGCTGCCGGACGGCTGGACCGTCGTGACGGCCGACCGGTCGCTGTCGGCGCAGTGGGAGCATATGGTGGCGGTGACCGAGACCGGGTTTGACGTGTTGACGCTGGCGCCGGGCGAGCAAAACCGGTAAACCCGTGCCTGCCGCAAGTTGGGTCTGACCCTTGGGTCTGACCCGGATTTACCGGTTTTAGCGCAAGGTCAGCTTCAACGCCGGCTTTTCGCCGTAATCGTCGTAACGCTCATTGATGCCGCCGACGCAGTAAGTAATCTCTTCCAGCAAATCGGCCGGCAGCTTCGCCGCGTCAGTAATGACGATCTCCAGCACCTCGTTCGGCTTCAGCCTGAACTTGGTCATATTATCCTCATCGCGCAGGTAGGACAGGCAGTCGACCCAGGCATCGATAGTCGCGCCATAGCCCGACGGGAACCCAAGTTCCGCCTGGCAGGCTGCGTGGAAAGCTGCTTCATCGCCGATCGCGGCGCCGTTTAATGTGGCAATAGCCATTATTTCTTTTCCTTCGGATCGGTGACAAACCCAATGCGGGTCAGGCCATGCGACTGTGCCGCCGCCATCACCTGCGCCACCACTTCATAGCGGGTATCCTTGTCCGCCCGCAGCTGCAACTCCGGCTGCTGCGGCAAGCCCGCCGCCTCGGCCAGGCGCTGTTCCAGCTCGCCGGCCTGCAAGGCATCGTTATTCCAGTAAAGCGCGCCGGCGGCATCGATAGCCACGGTCACGGTATCGGCTTCCTGCTGCAGCGACTTGGCCTGCGCTTTCGGCAGCTCCAGTTGCACCGCATTGGTAAACATCGGCGCGCTGATGATGAAGATCACCAGCAGCACCAGCATCACGTCCACCATCGGCGTGACGTTGATGTCCGCCATGGCTTCCTTCTGCCGGTGATGGTTGAAGGAGCCGAATGCCATCAGTTCAATCCCGCGCCAGGTAAGCGTGCAAGTCGTGCGCGAAGGCGTCCAGCTCGGACAGCGTGATGCGGTTGATGCGGTTAAAGCCGTTGTACGCCAGCACCGCGGGAATCGCCACGGTCAGGCCGACGCCGGTCATGATCAAGGCTTCACCCACCGGCCCGGCCACCTTGTCGATCTGCACCGTGCCCTGCGCCGACACTGCCGCCAGCGCATGGTAGATGCCCCACACGGTGCCCAGCAGCCCGACAAACGGCGCGGTGGAAGCGATCGACGCCAGCAGCGTCAGGCCCGATTCCAGCCGCGTGGTCGAGACGTGGATCGCATCGCGCAGCACGCGCGTCACCTGCTCCGAACGCCCCATCTCGGCCGCGATACTGCCATTCTTGGCATGCGCCAGCTGGTGGGCGCCGGCCTGCGCCACCGCCGCAAAAACGCCTTCCCGGTCGCGCGCCGCCATCAGCGCCACCCCATCGGCTACCGACGGCGCATCCCAGAACCCCTGCACCACCGGCGCCGCGCGCCGGATGCGCCACGAGGCCCAGCCCTTCCACAGGATGAAGAACCAGGACGCGAGCGACATCGCCAGCAGCAGATAGGCCACGGCGTGGCTGATCGCATCGCCGCGCTGCCAGTAGCTGGCGAAGGTAAAGTGCTCCATCAGCCGTTCAGGCCCAGCACGTCGTACATATCGTACAAGCCGGTCTTCTTGTCGGCCAGGAAAGCTGCCGCGCGCAGCGAGCCGTTGGCATAGTGCTGGCGCGACGAGGACTTGTGGCTGATCTCGATGCGTTCGCCCTCGGTGGCAAACATCACGGTATGGTCGCCGATGATGTCGCCGCCGCGCACGGTGGCAAAGCCGATCTGCGAAGGGTCGCGCGGGCCGGTCACGCCTTCGCGCGCGAACACGCCGCACTGCTTCAGGTCGCGCCCCAGCGCATCGGCAATCACCTCGCCCATTTTCAGCGCGGTGCCGGACGGCGCGTCGACCTTGTGGCGGTGGTGCGCCTCGATGATCTCGATGTCGTAGCCGAGGTCGAACTGCTTGGCGGCAAACTCCAGCAATTTCAGGGTCACGTTGACGCCCACGCTCATGTTCGGCGCGAACACGATCGCGGTTTTCTGCGCCGCCGCGGCGATCGCCGCCTTGCCCGCCTCATCAAAGCCGGTGGTGCCGATCACCATCTTCACGCCGTGCTCGGCGCAGTAAGCCAGGTGGGCCAGGGTGCCTTCCGGGCGAGTGAAGTCGATCAGCACGTCGGCGCCGGCCAGGCCGGCAGCCAGGTCGGCGGTGATCGCCACGCCGGCCGGCTGGCCGGTGAAGGCGGCGGCGTCGCTGCCCAGGGCTGGCGCGCCCGCGCGGTCCAGGGCACCGGCCAGGCGCGCCTCGGGCGCCTTCTGCACCGCCTCGATCAACATATGGCCCATGCGGCCGCTGGCGCCGGCGATGGCGATATTCAATTGCGTCATCTTGCTGTTCCTTAAGGCTGCTTGGTGCCCGATTCCTGCCCGCCCGGCAGCGGCGCCTTGCCCGGCGCCAGGTTGCCCTTGGCATCCTCGGCCTTCTTGAAATCCTTGATCGGGCCGGCGATGCGCGCGATGTATTCCTGTTCGGTCGGCAGGTTGCCGCCCTCGAAGCGCTCCACCTTGTCATCCTTGTCGAAGAACACCACCACGGTGCTGGTGGTCAGCTCGCCATTGCCCTTGGCCAGGCGGAACGGGTAATCCCAGCGCTGGCCGTGGAAGGCGTCCGCCATCAAGCGGCGTGCCGAGCAGGAACTTGACCTGGTCCTTGCTCATGCCGTTCTTCAACTGGCCCAGCATCTCCTGGGACACGAAATTGCCCTGCTGGATGTCGGGCCGGTACGGCGAGAAGAACCAGAAGAACTTCTGGGTCGCGGTGATCTGGGTGGTCTGGGCCCCCTGCGCGGCTTCCACCGGGGCCACGGCGGCCGGCTTGCTGGCGCAGGCCGCCAACAGGGCGGCAGCGGCCAGCGCAGTGCTACGTTGCAACAAAGACAGCAGGGTCAAACGCATAGTATGCATACCTCAATTCCGTGAGCAGAAGTGCCTAAAACGCTATATCATAAAGCACTTCCCGCAACTGACGTTAGCAAACATGAGTAACAGCCCTACCGACCTGAAGGCGTCCGGCCTCAAGGCTACCCTGCCGCGCCTGAAGATCCTCGATATTTTCCAGAGCAGCCCCGTGCGCCATTTGACGGCGGAGGACGTGTACAAGCTGCTGCTGGCCGAGAATATGGACGTCGGCCTGGCCACCGTGTACCGCGTGCTGACCCAGTTCGAGCAGGCCGGCCTGCTCAACCGCAACCATTTCGAGAGCGGCAAGGCGATTTTCGAGCTCAACGAAGGCTCGCACCACGACCACCTGGTCTGCCTCGATTGCGGCCGGGTGGAAGAATTCGTCGATGAAGAGATTGAAAAGCGCCAGCAAAGCATCGCCGCCGAGCGCGGCTTCAAGATCGCCGAGCACGCGCTGGCCATCTACGGCACTTGCACCAAGGACAAGTGCCCGCACCGCCACTGATCAATGGTTGCTGAGCGCGTTTGACAGCAGGCGCGAGGTGATATCGACAATCGGGATGACCCGCTCGTAAGCCATGCGAGTCGGCCCGATCACCCCCAGCGTGCCGACGATCTTGCCATTCACCTCATACGGCGCGGTCACCACGCTCATTTCTTCCAACGGCACCAGCTGCGACTCGCCGCCGATGAAAATCTGCACGCCGGACGCCTTGGACGAGACGTCCAGCAGCTGCATCAGGCCGGTCTTCTGCTCGAACAGGTCGAACATGGCGCGCAGCGAACTCATATCGGAGGACAGCTCGGCCACCGACAGCAAGTTGCGCTCGCCGGCAATCACCATGTCGTCGGCCGATTCGGCCATCGCCTCGCTGCCCGCCTCCACCGCCGCCTGCATCAGGCGCCCCATATCGTCGCGCAGCTGGCGCAGCTCGTGCTGCAGGCGCCCGCGCACGTCCTCGAACGACAGCCCGGAATAGTGCTGGTTGATGAAATTGGCCGACTGCTGCAACTGGGCCGGGGTGTAATCGACGTCGGTCAGCAGGATGCGGTTTTGCACGTCGCCGCCGGGCGAGACAATCACCAGCAGCAAGCGCTTCTCGCCCAGGCGCAGGAATTCGATCTGCTGGAACACCGACTCGTGGCGCGGCGCCAGCACCACGCCGGCAAACTGGGTCAGCGAGGACAGCATCTGGGCCGCATTGGCAATCAGCTTTTGCGGCTGCGGCGAAGCCACCTGCAAGCCGGCCTGCACCGCGCGTTCGTCGATGTGCTGCACCGTCAGCAGGGTGTCGACAAAGATGCGGTAGCCGCGCGGGGTCGGCACCCGGCCCGCCGAGGTATGCGGGCTGGCCACATAGCCCTGCTCTTCCAGGTCGGCCATCACGTTGCGGATGGTGGCCGGCGACAATTCCAGCCCGGACCATTTGGACAGGGCGCGCGAGCCCACCGGCTGGCCGTCGGCGATGTAACGCTCGACCAGGGCTTTGAGCAGGGTTTGGGCACGGATATCGAGATGCATAGGTCTATTCTGCCAACTGTTGTTCCAGCCACGCAAGCAGTTCATCGAGCGTGGCGCACATTGCCTCCGGCTGCGCGGCGCCGTCCGGCAGCGCGGCGCCGCGCCGGTTCATCCAGACCGCCCGCATGCCGGCCGCCTGCGCCCCCGCCACGTCCAGCGCCAGGTCGTCGCCCACGTACACCGCATCGTGCGGCGCCACGCCCAGCGCCTGGCAGGCGGCGCGGAAAATGTCCGGCGCCGGCTTGGCCGCGCCGAAATGGGCGGCCGCCAGCGAGACCTCGAAATGGTGGGCCAGGCCGATCACTTCCAGGTCGGCATTGCCATTGGAAATCGTGCCCAGTTGCACATGCTGGCGCAGCTTGAGCAAGCCCGGCAGCACATCGTCATACGGCGTCACCGCATTGCGCGCGGCGAAGAAGTGCGCCATGGCGCCGTCGACGTGGGCCGCATCCTCGCCGGCCGCGGCAAAGGCCGCGTGCAGGCCGGCGCGGCGCAGCCGGCCCAGGTCGATCAGCAGTTCGGGCTGGGCCGCCGCCAAGGCGGCGCGCTGCGCGCGCAAGGCCTCGATCGACCACTGCGCCGCCACTTTCGGCGCATGCGCCGCCAGCCAGGCGTGCAGCGTGACTTCGGCCTCGGCAATCACGGGCGCAATCGGCCACAGGGTGTCGTCCAGGTCGAACAGGATGGCTTTCGGCTTCATGGGCGCATTGTACCGCGCCGCGGTTGCAAGCTGTTACAAGGGAAAAGCTGGTCAAATCGGCTAAAGAAGTGGCAAATGCACTAAAATAGGCGCCGATTTGTCCGCGCAAGGCGCGCCACCGACTGGAGAATGTGGAATGAAGAGTAAGTATCTGTCTGCCGCCGCCGCGCTGCTGTGCGTCGCCGGACTGGCCGCCTGTGGCGGCAAGGGCTCTGGCAGCTTGAACCTGGGCGTCCAGGTATTCGGCATCGACCGCGCAGGGCTGGTGCTGCAGAACAATGGCGGCGACGACCTGACCATCACCGGCACCGGCAACGCCCTGTATTACTTCAAGACCCTGATGGCGCCCGACTCGCAGTTCAACGTGACGATCAAGACCGCGCCGGATTATGTCACGTGCAAACTGGCCAACAATACCGGCAAGATCAATTACTACACCTACCAGCAGACCAGCGTGACCTGCACCCCGGACGCGTTCACCCTGGGCGGCACCGTGAGCGGCCTGAGCGGCAGCGGCCTGGTGCTGGCCAATGGCGCCCAGACCCTGGGCGTGACCGCCGACGGTGCCTGGCAATTCGCCACCCCGATTGGCAACGGCAGCGTGTACGGCGTGACCGTACTGACCCAGCCGGCCAATCAGACCTGCACTGTGACGGGCGGCGGCAACAATCTGGGCGCGGGCACCATGCCGACTTCGGCAGTCA
Organism: Massilia eburnea; assembly: GCF_050709955.1. Classification (GTDB taxonomy): domain Bacteria; phylum Pseudomonadota; class Gammaproteobacteria; order Burkholderiales; family Burkholderiaceae_D; genus Rugamonas; species Rugamonas eburnea_A. The sequence continues at coordinate 21,084 of NZ_JBNZFX010000006.1, read as the reverse complement.
CCACCGTGCTGGTTACCTGCGTCACCAAAGCTAGCTAAGAAAGAATCCCGATGAAAGCAAAATTTATTGCCGCGGCCCTGCTGGCCGCAGCCCTGGCCGCCTGCGGCGGCAAAGCCAGTTTCACCCTCGGCGGCAGCATTAGCGGCCTGGCCAACCAGGGCCTGATTCTGCAAAACAATGGCGGCAACGACCTGCCAGTCAACGCCGGCGCCACCAGCTTCAGCTTCCCGAACGGCATCAGCTACGGCACCGAATACAAGGTCAGCATCAAGCAACAGCCCGACCACATGACCTGCGCCTTCCTGGGCGGCACCGAAGTGGGCTCGGCCGGCCACACCACCAGCATCAATATCGTGCTCAGCTGCAGCCAGAACGCCTATACCGTGGGCGGCACCGTGGAAGGCTTGACCGGCGGCGACCTGGTACTGGTCAACGGCAGCGCCACCGGCAGCTTCACGGTCACCAAGGGCGCCACCAGCTTCACCGTGCCAGGCACCATCCCGGTCGGCACCGCCTACGGCGTCACCGTGCTGACGCAACCGGCAGGCCAGACTTGCAGCGTGTCCAACGGCAGTGGTGTGATGGGCGATGCGCCGCGCACCAATATCGTGGTGAAATGCACGCCGTGATATAAGCAGGAGGAATGACTGGGATTACCAAAATAAATTGGATCAATATGCGGCGACGCAGCATAATTACTCCCGTCTCCTCCACTTCTTAACAGAAATGGATTCAGCCCGCTCCCTGAGCGGGCTTTTTTTTATCCAAGGCGCCCGCTGCCTCTGCCGTGCCAGTCTTGATGAGCGCGATATTTGTAAGCTATAGTCGCCTACTGTTTCAAGATCCAAGCGGCATTGCCGGAAAACTTTATGACCTCAGACGGCGACCAGGGCCAACCGCTAAAACTGCTGCATGCAACACAAGTTGCCTACACGGCAGCATTCTTCTTCCTTCCGCTCTCCAAGGCATTCCTGTTTATCTTGCTGGCGGTCGCCTTCATGCTGTTTGTCGCGGGCGGCGGCTTTGCCAGGGCGCTGCGCGCCTGGCGCAGCCTGCCATGGACCGTGCCGGCGGCCATCCTGGCCGCCTTGCCCGTGTTGTCGATGCTGGTGCATCCGAGCAGCGCCAAACCGGTGGTGCACGCCGAGTCCAGCTACTACTGGATCATTGCGGTGATGACCTTCCTGGCCGCCAGCCAGCTGCGCATCCTGCCCTGGCTGCGCGCGCTGCTGGCCGGCACCCTGGTCGGCTTCCTGTATGCCGTGCTGCCCTACAAAGGCTGGTGGCCGCTCGATCCACCGTCGCTGATTGCCAATTACATCCTGCATTCCCAATTCCTGGCGATCGGCGTGGTGTTGCTCTCGATCCTGTATAAACATGAAACCAGCAAGCGCATCCGCCTGGCCTACGCGGTCGGCATGGTGCTGTTCTTCGCCGGCCTGAGCTCCGGCATGGGGCGCACCGGCATGTGGGTGGTGCTGGTCTTGCTGCCTTTCATCATCACCAACCTGTTTACCAAGCAGAACCGGGCCAAGGCGGCCCTGCTGTGCGTGCTCGCCTGCGCTGCGCTGCTGATGGCTCCCACGGTGCAAAAAAGGATCAAGGACGCCGCCAGCGATATGCAGCTGCTGCAGCAGAACGTCACGCAAACCTCGCTTGGCTATCGCCTGGAGATGTGGAAGACCGCCTGGGGCGTATTCCGTGCCCATCCGCTGGTGGGCGGCGGCCCGGCCGGCTTTGAAGCGGCCTGGACCAGCCAGCCGAGAGGCGCCGAAGGCAAGGCATTCGTCGAGCCGCACAATGCCTTCCTGTTCTACGCCTCCTTTTACGGGATCTTCGGGCTGCTGGCCCTGCTCTGGCTGTATGCGGCCGTATTCTGGACCGGATGGCAGCGCCGCCATTCCTTCGAGGGCGGCGTGGTGCTGGCCTTTGCCCTGATGCTGATCCTGTTCAGCTTTACCAATACCGTCTTCATGGGTTCTGTCAGCCGTGCCTGGGTGATGCTGTTCCTCGGCCTGCAAGGCGCCCTGTTGGCCCAGCTGCCCCCGGCGCGCAACCTGAAGGCGAGTCCCGCTTGAAGCCCCAGACACCCCACCTGCTATTCATCTGCCCCACCGTAGCCGCCTACATCGGCGGCACCGAAACGGTGGTCAGCCAGCTCTGCCAACGGCTCAAGGAGCAGGCCCGGATTACGCTGTTAAGCGGCGACCCCGGCAACGGGCAGCAGCGCCTGTTCGACCTCGAAGGCGTTGAGTTGCAGACCTTGCCTTTCGTCGCCCGCGACTCGCGGCTGAACCACGTGCTGAGCAAGATCCTGATGACCAGCCGTTTCAAGATCGAGAGCTACAGCTTTTTCAGGTCGCTCAAGCAATCGGGCATCGACTTGTCGCGCTACGACTACATCGTGACTTTCTATGAAGCCGACGCCTACCTGCTGTCCAAGCGCTACCCCGCGCTGCGCCAGCGCTTGCGCCATTTCCTGCCGGGGGTATCGATGCGCGGATTCTTCCGCCAGGTCGCGCCCAAGGATGTGTTTTACCTGGGCTACCGGGCGGCCGAAAAAACCAAGCGCAAATGGGGCCTCGACATCCAGTCGCTGCCGCTCGGCGTCGACGATGGCTTCTTCCCCGCCAGCCCGCCGCCCTACCCCAGCGACAAGCGCCTGCTGTACATCGGCCGCCTGGACGGCAGCAAGAATGTGGACTGGCTGGCCGACTTCTTCATGCAAAGCGGCCTGGCGCAACAAGGTTACCACCTCGATATCGTGGGCGATGGCCCGCTGCTGGAAAGCCTGCTGGCCAAGTACGGCAGGTCGCCCCATGTGACATTCCACGGCCGCCAGCGGCAAGAGCAAGTGGTCAGCCTGTTGCGGCAAGCCTTGCTGCTGCTGCATCCGACCGATCTCGAGAGTTTTGGCCTGACGATCCTGGAAGGGATGGCCGCCGGGATCCCGGTGCTGACGCACGAACTCGACAGCATCAAGATCTGGGCCAAGGACCATCCACGCTACCCGGCGCACCTGGACGCCGCCGCCTGGCGCAGCGAGATCGTGAAATTCGAGCAAGCCGCCTACTGGTGCGAGGTCAGCGCCAGCAGCCTGGAATATGCCAAATCCTTCACCTGGGACCGCGTCGCCAGCCAGGTCCTGCAACTGATCACCAAGCACTAACTTGAAAGTCGGGGTCAGCTCCGGCAATCGGACATTCGCGCAGCGAATGTCCGATTGCCGGAGCTGACCCCGACTTTCAAACTGGCAGGTTGGCCAGCGCCACGTAGGCTGCCACCGGCACGGCTTCCGGCCGGTCTTGCGGGTTGATGCCGGCCGCCACCAGTTGCGCTTCGGTGAACATGCCGGCCACGCAGTTGCGGATCACCTTGCGGCGTTGCGAGAAGGCTTTCTGCACCACCGCTTCCAGGCGCGCCTGGTCGCAGGCCAGCGGCTGCTCGATCGGGATCATGCGCACGATGGCCGAATCGACTTTCGGCGGCGGGTCGAAGGCGTCCGGCGGCACCACGAACAGCATGGCCATGCGGTAGCGCCATTGCAGCATCACCGACAGCCGGCTGTATGCCTTGGTGCCCGGTTCGGCCACCATGCGCTCCACCACTTCCTTTTGCAGCATGAAATGCTGGTCTTGCACCACGGGCGCGAATTCGGCCAGGTGGAACAGCAGCGGCGACGAGATGTTGTAAGGCAGGTTGCCCACCACGCGCAGCTTCTTCCCTTGCGGTACCGGGATGTAGCCAAAGTCGAACTTCAGCGCATCGCCGGCGTGGATGGTGAGCTTGTCGCGCGGGTAGCGCTTCTCCAGGCGCGCCACCAGGTCGCGGTCCAGTTCCACCACGTGCATATGCGGCAGCGACTTGAGCAGCAGGTCGGTCATGGCGGCCAGGCCGGGGCCGATTTCCACCATGGTGTCGCCGGCGGCCGGCGCGATGGAGTCGATGATGTCGCCGAGGACGCGGTCGTCCTGCAGGAAGTTCTGGCCGAAGCGTTTGCGGGCAATGTGTTTCATATTCAGTCTTTCTTATTGGCTGGCCTGGGCCATCTGCAGCGCCGCTTCCAGCGCAGCCTGCATGCTGGAACAGTCGGCGCGTCCCAGGCCTTGCGCGGCCAGGTCGAGCGCGGTGCCGTGGTCGACCGACGTGCGGATCAGCGGCAGGCCGAGCGTGATGTTGACGCCGTGGCCGAAGGTGGCGTACTTCAGCACCGGCAGGCCCTGATCGTGGTACATGGCCAGCACGCAGTCCGCGTCTTTCAGGTATTTGTGCTGGAACAGGGTGTCGGCCGGATACGGGCCGCGCGCATCGATGCCGCGCGCGCGCGCCGCTTCCAGGGCCGGTGTGATGGTGTCGATTTCTTCGCGGCCCAGGTAGCCGTTTTCGCCGGCATGCGGGTTCAGGCCGGCCACCAGGATGCGCGGGGCGGCGATGCCGAACTTGCTGCGCAGGTCGGCCTGGATGATGTCCAGCGTCTGCGCCAGGCTCTGTTGCGTGAGCGCGGCGCTGACTTCTTTCAGCGGCAGGTGGGTGGTCGCCAACGCTACCCGCAGCGGCATGCCGTCGGCGTCGCCCGCCAGCAGCATCACCACGCGGGCGGTGCCGGTCTGCTCGGCAAAGTACTCGGTGTGGCCGGAGAACGGCACGCCGGCATCGTTGATGGTGGATTTTTGCACCGGCGCCGTGGCGACGGCTTCGAACCAGCCGGCGCGGATGCCTTCAATCGCGGCGTCCAGCGTGGCAAGCACGTAGCGCCCGTTTTCCTTGTCCAGCACGCCCGGCTGTACGTGGGCGCCCAGCGGGATGTCCAGCGCGCACAGGCGGTCGGCGCCGAAATGCGGCAGGCCGGCGTTGCGCGCCGCCATGGTGGAAATGGCGCTGACGCGGATCTCCGGATCGATGGCCGACGCGGTCATTGCCAGGAAGGCGGCATCGCCCACCAGCACCGCATTGACCTGGTGCCGCATGGCCCATGCCGCGCGGATGGCGATTTCCGGCCCGATGCCGGCCGGCTCGCCGGTGGTGATAGCAACGACGGGGCGCACACCCTGGCGCCGCGCTTGCAGTTTGGCGCTCATGGTCGGCCCGCCTGCTTATTTCAGCGATTCGTCGCGGAATTCGACGTAGGCGCGGTCGCGCACCTGGCGCTGCCAGTCTTCCACCGCTTCCACCAGCTTGCGCTCGCGCAGGGCATTGCGCGCGGCGGCGCGCTGCTTCTCTTTCGAGACGTCGTCCGATTTACGCTCCAGCACTTCGATCAGGTGGTAGCCGAAGGAGGTCTCCACCGGATCGGATACCTGGCCCAGTTTCAGGCCGTTCATGGCCTGTTCGAATTCCGGCACCGTGTCGCCCGGGTACAGCCAGCCCATGTCGCCGCCCTTGCTGGCGCTGCTGTCGTTGGAGAACAGGCGCGCCAGTTCCTCGAACTTGGCGGCCTTGTTGTCCAGGCGCTCCTTCAGTTCCAGCAGCTTGCGCTTGGCGTCGGCCGCGCTCATGGTCGGCGTCACCTTCAGCAGGATGTGGCGGGCGTGGGTCTGCTGCACGGTCTCCTGCGCGGCCGCATCGGCCATGCTGCGCTTGTCGACCAGTTTCAGGATGTGGAAGCCGGCCGCACTCTTGATGATCGCGCTGTTCTGGCCGGGTTTCAGCTTGTTCAGCGCCTCGGCGAAGATCGGCGGCAGGGCGCTGCCCGGGCGCCAGCCCACGGCGCCGCCCTGCAGCGCGTCGGAAGCGTCCGAGTAGGTGGCGGCCATCTTGGCGAAGTCGGCGCCGGTGCGCAGCTGGCGCAGCACTTCCTCGGCGCGCTTCTGGCGCTGGCCGATCACGTCCGGCGAAGCGTTTTCCGGGATGCGCACCATGATCTGCGAGATGTTCAGCTCGAACTGTTCGGATGCCGCCGCTTTCTCGGCAGCGATGAAGTTGTCCACTTCCGCTTCGGCGATATTGATCTTGTTGTCGACCTCATATTCGCGCAGGCGCTGCATCACGATCTCTTCGCGGATCTCTTCGCGGAAGGAGGCGAAGGTGGTGCCATCTTTCTCCATCTGGTTGCGCAGTTGCTGCACCGTCATCTTCTGCTGCTCGGCGATGCGGGCGATGGCGCGGTCGAGCATATTGTCGTCGACCCGCACTCCCATTTCCTTGGCCAGCTGGAGCTGGGCGCGCTCCACGATCATGCGCTCGAGCACCTGCTTGCGCAGTTCGCCGGCGTCAGGCAGCGCCAGCTTCTGCTGCTGCATGCGCGCCACGATGGTGGCCACGCGTTCGTTCAGTTCGCGCTGGGTGATCACTTCGTCGTTGACGATAACGGCAATCGCGTCGATCGGCGCATTGGCCGATTGGGCCGGCGGCGTGAAGCCCTTCGATGGCGCCGCCTTGGCGGCAGCCGGTGCTGCCGGCTTGGCACTCTTGGCGTCCTGCGCCAGGGCCGGGACGGCAAGGGAAGCACACAGCAAGGCAACAACTAGTTTGATCGGGTGCATATCTGAGGCGCTCATGTATCAGTGTTGAGGAAATCGAAAGCTTAACGCACGCCTTCATTGACGCGGCGATAGCCGGGGATGCTGTTCTTCAGCACCTCCAGCGGGTTGCCGAAACCGAGCTTGGACAAGCCGTTCAACTCCAGCTGGAAGAAGAACTGGGTGGAATTTTTCTTGGCGGTGGTGACGAAGCGCTGCGCGCCCATGCGGAATACCCAGCAATCGCAGTTGTATTCCAGCCCCACCACGCTTTCCAGCATCTTGTGTTCACGCAGCGAGTACGACATGCGGCCCACGCCGAACCACTTGTCCGAGATCGGCCACTGGGCCGACAGGTCGGCATTCTTGAAGCTGTCACGCACATAGCGGTAGCCCGCGTTGAGCACCTTGTAGGTGCCAGGCGTGTACTGCAGCGACATATTCGAGGTGGTGACCTTGCTGGTGCTCGGGTTGTACTGCACCAGGCTGTCGATGCCCCAGGAATTGGAGATGCGGCCGGTGGCCGCCAGCAGCATGTCGGAACGGGTGCTGTTGACCGGCGTCGAATTGTCGATCTGCACCCGCTGGTCGGCGAAGTAGAAACGCTGGCCGAACGCCAGGCGCAGGCGCTCCGCGCCACTCGACTCCAGGAAGCGCGACACCACCGCCGCCGTCACCTGGTTGGCGTCGCCGATGCGGTCGGAGCCGACAAAACGGTTCTCGCTGAAAATCTGCGAGAAGTTGAAGGTGGCCGGCGCGGTGTCGAAGTTCGGGAACTGGTCCTGCTTGCGGTACGGCGTGTAGACGTAGAACAGGCGCGGCTCCAGGGTCTGGGTCAGCTGCTTGCCGCCGAACTTGGCGTCGCGCTCGAACACCAGGCCCGAATCGAGCGAGAAAGTCGGCACCGCGCGCTGCAGCGAGCGCGATGGATCCGTGCCGAATTCGTCAAGCTGGTAGGCGCTGGCGTTCAGCATCACTTTCGGCGTCACGAAATAGGAGGCGCCGATGATCGGGTAGCTGACCTGCGGCACCACCACCATGCGGTTGCCCTTGATCAGGTCCGGGTGCCAGAAGCGGGTCAGCTCCGAATCGAGCTGCCAGTCGAACCCGCCGACGTCATAGCGCGCTGCATGCAGGTTGATGGCCGGCAGGCGGTCGTAAGGACGCGAGACGAACAACGACGGGTCGGCCGGCCAGCCCGGATCCTGCAGCACGTGGTATTTCTGGGCACGCGCAGTCAGGCTCCAGTACTCGCCGCCGTAGTCGGTGCGCAGCTCCTTGAGCAACTGCCGCTCGGCCGACGAGGAAACGGTCTTGGAGAAGTCGTTCGGGTAGTTGTTGTCCGACGCGGCGCGCAGGTTCCAGCCATAGGTCCAGTCCTTGGCCAGGTTTTGCGTGTGCACGGTATGCAGCTGCCAGCGGTCGCGGTTGGCTTCCTTGTCGTTCGGCAGGTACTCCAGCAGGGTCCTGCCCTCGTAGTAGTTGCCGGCGTCGGTTTCGCCGATATAGCGTGCCACCGCGCCCAGTTGCAGGCCACGGCGCGAAATATAGCGCGGGTACAGCGTCAGGTCGCGGTTGGGCGCGATATTGAAGTAGTACGGCACCAACAGTTCCGCCCCGCCGCGCGAGGAGTAGGACGGGGTCGGCGGCAGCCAGCCGGAGCGGCGCGCGCCCGACAGCGAGAACGACATCGCCGGCGTCCCCAGGATCGGCACGTCCTTGAAGTAGATCAGGGTGGCGCCGGCCGTGCCGACGTCGCGGCCCTGGTCCAGGTTCAGCGAGCGCGCCTTGACGTACCAGTCCGGGTTCGGACCCTGGCAGGTGCTGTAGGTGCCGTCCACCACCTGGGCTTCGTCGTCGTTCAGGAAGTTGATGCGCTGCGCCTTGCCCTGGGCGTTGTTGGTTTCGAGCTGGTAGGTCGGCTGCAGCGCATAGCCGCGTGCCGTTTCCATGTTCAGCTTCAGTTCATCGGCGGTGTAATAGTCGCCGAAACGCCAGAGACGCACATTGCCCTTGGCCTCCAGTTCCTGCTCCACCTGCTGGAAGCTGGCCGAATCGGCGGTGACGCGGGTCTTGTCGTGCACCACTTCCACGTCGCGCAGCAGGCGCAGGTCGCGCTCCGGGCGGCCGGACATGTCTTCGGCGCGCACGGTGGTCGGTGCGTTCTTGTCTTCCACGTGCGGCGGACGTTTGGCGGCGGGATGCGACTGCGCATGGGCAGACATCGCCGTGGTGGCGGCGGCAATGGCGGTCAAGGCGAACGCCCAGCGCTTGGAGTTGGGGGGTGCCAGGAACCGGGTCATGGGTGGGGCGCTTGAAACACCATAAAGGCGATTTTTTAATGTGAATCCCTTATTATATGGGAATCTTTACCACTCACTGGATTTCGCAGGCTGCTTTAATGTCTTTATTATCTAATTCACCATCCCCAGCCGCCGATCCACGCCTTGCCGAGCTCACCGAATGGCTGCAAGCTACCGGCCTGGTGGATACCGCCTCGGCACGCCCGGCGTCCGAGGACGCCAGTTTCCGCCGCTACTTCCGCGTCGACGTGCTGCCGCAGCACCGCGCCGCCCACGGCGCCACCCTGGTTGCCATGGACGCCCCGCCGCAGCGCGAGAACGTGCCGGCTTACGTGAAAGTCCAGGGCTTGCTGGAAGCGGCCGGCGTCTCGGTGCCGAAAATCGCCGCCGAAAACCTGGAGCAGGGCTTCCTGCTGCTGTCCGACCTGGGCAGCACCACCTACCTGCAGGCGCTGGACCACGATTCGGCCGCCACCCTGTACGCCGAAGCGTTGTCGTCCCTGGTCAAGATCCAGCAGGCCAGCCAGCCCGGCGTGCTGCCGGAATTCGACCGCGCCTTCATGCTGCGCGAACTGACTATCTTCCCTGAGTGGTACATCGGCAAGCACCTGGCCACCACCCTCAACGAAAAACAGCAGCAGGAACTGGACCAAGTGTTCGAGGCGATCCTGGCCAACTGCCTGGCCCAGCCCCAGGTCTTCATGCACCGCGACTACCACTCGCGCAACCTGATGTGGATGGACCAGGGTAATCCCGGCATCCTCGACTTCCAGGACGCGGTATGGGGCCCGATCACCTACGATTGCGCCTCGCTGCTGCGCGACGCTTACATATCGTGGGACGAGGAACTGGTGCTGGACTGGCTGATCCGCTACTGGCAGCATGCGCGCAGCGCCGGCCTGCCGGTGAAGAAGGACTTCGATGAGTTCTACAAGGACTTCGAGTACATGGCCTTGCAGCGCCACCTGAAGATCCTCGGCATCTTCTGCCGCCTGAACTACCGCGACGGCAAGCCGCACTACCTGGGCGACCTGCCGACGGTGATGGATTACGTGCGCAAGACCGCCAACCGCTACCGCGACCTCAAGCCGCTGATCAAGCTGCTCGATACGCTGGAAGGCGCCGCGCCGCAAGTCGGCTACACGTTCTGAGGGGCGCCGCATGAAAGCCATGATCCTCGCCGCCGGCCGCGGCGAACGCATGCGGCCCCTGACCGACACCTGCCCCAAGCCGCTGCTGACAGTGCGCGGCCGGCCGCTGATCGTCTGGCACATCCTGAACCTGGTGCGCGCCGGGATCACGGAGATCGTCATCAACCACGCCCACCTCGGCCACATGATCGAGGCAGCGCTGGGCGACGGCGCGCAGTTCGGCGCAAAAATCCGCTACTCGCCGGAAGCGGAAGCGCTGGAAACGGCAGGCGGCGTGGCCAACGCCCTGCACCTGCTGGGCGAGGAGCCGTTCCTGGTGCTGTCGGGCGACATCTACTGCCCGCATTTCGATTTCTCCGAAGCGCTCGACGTGCTGAAGGACAAAGACCACCGCGGCGATCCGTATCCCGCCCACGTGCGCGACATTGCCTGGATCTGGCTGACGCCGAATCCATGGCACAACCCGGAAGGCGACTTCGCGCTCAAGCTGTACACCGTTTCCGGCCAGGGTTCGCCGAAATGGAACTTCGCCAATATCGGCGTGTACCGCCCCGAAATGTTCGCCGGCATCACGCCTGGCCAGAAGGCCGGCCTGGGCAAGCTGCTGTTCGAGTTTGCCGACCAGGGCCGCATCGGCGGCGAGATCTATCAGGACCAATGGGTCAACGTCGGCACCGTACGCCAACTGGAAGACCTGAACGCATGAAACCATACGCCGACCGCCGCGCGCGCCTGCTGGCCCAGATGGAAGCGGGCAGCGTGGCGGTGATCGGCACCGCGCCCGAAGCGACGCGCAATGCCGACACCGAATACCCCTACCGCCACGACAGTTCGTTCTACTACCTGAGCGGCTTCAGCGAGCCGGAGTCGGTGCTGGTGCTGGTGGCGCCGCGCGGCGACGCCGCCGCGCAATCGATCCTGTTCTGCCGCGAGAAGCACCTGCAATCGGAGATCTGGGACGGCTACCGCTATGGCCCCGATGCCGCGCGCGAAGCATTCGGCTTCGACTCGGCCTTCCCGATCGATGCGCTTGATGAACACATGGTGCGCCTGCTGTCCAACGCCGGCGCCCTGTACGCCCCGCTGGCACGCGGCGGCGAACAGCAGCAGCGGCGCTGGTTCGACGGCGTGCGCAGGCTCGCGCGCAGCGGCACCAGCGCGCCGCCCGTGCTGCGCGACCTGCCGCCACTGGTCGACGAGATGCGCCTGTTCAAGGACCAGCACGAAAGCGCCATCATGCTGCGCGCCGGCGAAATTTCCGCTGGCGCCCATGCCCGCGCCATGCGCTTTGCCGGCAGCCACGGCGCCGGCACTGTCGAATACGAGCTGGAAGCCGAGCTGCTGCACGAATTCCGCCGCCACGGCGCCCAGTTCCCGGCCTACACGCCGATCGTCGCTTCCGGCCCCAACGCCTGCGTCCTGCACTACAACGCCAACAACCGCCGCACCCGGGACGGCGACCTGGTGCTGATCGATGCCGGCTGCGAGCTTGACGGCTACGCCGCCGACATCACCCGCACCTTCCCGGTCAACGGCCGTTTCAGCCCGGCCCAGCGCGAACTGTACGAGCTGGTGCTGGCCGCGCAGCAGGCCGCCTTCGATGCCATCAAGCCGGGCCGCAAATACCACGACGCCCACGACGCCGCCGTGCAGGTGCTGGCGCAGGGCATGCTGGACTTCGGCCTGCTGCATGGCACGCTGGACGAAGTGCTGGCAGAGAAGAAATACACGCAGTTCTACATGCACGGCACCGGCCACTGGATCGGCATGGACGTGCACGACGTCGGCCTGTACCGGGACGTGGCGCGCGAAGACAAGCCATCGCGCCTGCTGCAAGCCGGCATGGCGATGACGGTGGAACCAGGCATCTACGTGCGCCCGGCCGAAGGCGTGCCGGAAAAATACTGGAACATCGGCATCCGCATCGAGGACGACGTGATCGTCCGCGATAACGGCTTCCAACTGTTGACGGGCGGCGCGCCCAAGACGGTGGCCGAGATTGAAGCTTTGATGAAATGATTGATTACGATATCGCCATTTGCGGCGCCGGCCCGGCCGGCATGGCGCTTGCGGCACTGCTGGTGAAACGCGGCGTGGACGCCGCCCGCATCGTACTGGTGGACGCCAAGCCTCTGGAACAAGCCATGCAGGACCCGCGCACCCTGGCCCTGTCCTACGGCAGCCGCCAGATCCTGGAGCAGGTCGGCGCCTGGCCGATCCATGCCACCGCCATCCACGAAATCCACGTCTCGCGGCGCGGCCAGTTCGGCCGCAGCATGATCACGCGCGACGAACACGGGCTGCCGGCGCTCGGCTACGTCACGCGATACGGCGCCATCGTCGAAGCGCTGGGCAATGCCTGCAAGCGCCTCGGCATCGCCGAGCTGCGCCCGGTGCGCGTCACCGGCAGCGACGAAGCGGCCGACAGCGTCACGCTGCACCTCGAAAGCGAAGGCCGGTTTGCGCGCGTGTTGCGCGCCGCCGTGGTGGTGCAGGCCGAGGGCGGCCTGTTCGGCGAGCAGGCCGACAAAGCCGAAACACGCGACTACCGGCAAACCGCCATCATCGCCCAGGTACACACCAGTGCCCCGATAGCGCACCGCGCCTACGAACGCTTCACCAACGAAGGCCCGCTGGCCCTGCTGCCGCAGGACGACGGCTATTCGCTGGTCTGGTGCGCCAGCCCGGCCAGCGCGCAAGCCATCCTGGCACTGGACGATGCCGCCTTCCTCGCCAAGCTCGGCGAAACCTTTGGCGAGCGCCTGGGCAAGTTCACGCAAGCCACGCGCCGCCTGGCCTTCCCGCTCGGACTGAACGCCGGCGTCACCGGCAGCGCACGCAGCGTGGCCATCGGCAATGCCGCGCAAACCCTGCACCCGGTGGCGGGACAGGGCCTCAACCTGGGCCTGCGCGACGCCACCGAACTGGCACGCGCCCTGGCACGCGGCGCCACGCCGCAAGCACTGGAGCAATACGCCGTCCAGCGCCGCCAGGACCGCCAGCTGACCGTGCGCCTGACCGATACCATGGCCCGCATCTTCGCCAGCGAATCGATGCTGCAGCCCCTGCTCGGCCTGGGCCTGGCTGCCATCGACGTCGCCGCCCCGGCCCGCGCCGTGCTGGCAGAACTGATGATGTACGGCCGCCGCTAAAGGAAAATCAATGTGCCGCCTCGCCTGCGCCCTGCTTACCGCCCTGCTGGCGCCGGCCGCGCAGGCACGCGACACGATGACCTGGCTCATGCCCGACATCCCGCCCGCCTCAATGCCGGTGGACGGCAAGCCCACCACCGGCATTGCCGACCAGATCGTGCTGTATCTGAGCGCTCACTGGCCCGCGGTGGAACACCGCTTCATCTACGCCAATCCCAAGCGCACCTGGCTGATGGTGGAGCGCGGTGAGCGTGCCTGCGTCGTGGCCGCCCTGCGCAACGCAGAACGCGACAAGCTGGCTTACTTCGTCAACACCAACCTGGTGCCCCCGCTGCAACTGGTGGCGCAGGAAAATACCGTGCCACGGCTACCACTGAACGCCCATGGCGAAGTCGATATGGAAAAATTATTGGCCGATCCCGCCTTGCGCGGCATCATCGTGGAGCGCCGCAGCTACGGTGCCGCGGTCGACTTACTGCTGGCAAAGCGGCCCGCCACGTCAAGGCTGGAGACCACCTCGGTCGGCGACTACGGCCGCAATGTGCTGAAGCTGGTTTCGCATGGCCGCGCCGACTACACGCTCGACTACGACTACGCCCTGCAATACGCCAGCCGTACCGAGCCCGATATCGGCGCATTGAAAACGGTGCCGATCGCGCAAAACAACAAGCCCATGCTGGGCGGCATCGCCTGCCCGCGCAACGCCTGGGGCATGGCGACGGTGAAGCGCATCGACCAGATCGTCGGCACTGCGGAAGGCGCCGCCGCCATGATCAAAGCGCAGAACAGCTGGCACACCCAAGCCTCGCAGCAACGCTACGCCGTCCAGATCAACGAATTCCAGCGCCAGCGCGCCAAACCTACCCACTAGGATACGGAAGAGCCCGTGTCACACCATGGGGTCACACCCCAAGTGTGACACGAGCTCGGCTGTTGCAAAGCAGAGCCCGTGTCCCGATTCGGGTGTGACCCCAAGGTGTGACACCGGCTGGGCCGTGGTTACTCGACGGCTTTGACCATGTCTTCCAACACTTTCTTGGCGTCGCCAAACACCATCATGGTCTTGTCCATGTAGAACAGCTCGTTGTCCAGGCCTGCATAGCCGGACGCCATCGAGCGTTTGTTGACGATGATGGTCTTGGCCTTGTAGGCCTCGAGGATCGGCATGCCGGCGATCGGCGATTTCGGATCCTTCGCCGCCGGATTCACCACGTCGTTCGCGCCCAGCACCAGTACCACGTCGGCTTGCGCGAATTCGCTGTTGATGTCTTCCATCTCGAACACCTGGTCATATGGCACTTCGGCTTCCGCCAGCAGCACGTTCATATGGCCCGGCATACGGCCTGCGACCGGGTGGATCGCGTACTTTACCGTCACGCCGTGATGGCCCAGCTTCTCGACCAGTTCTTTCAGCGCGTGCTGGGCGCGTGCCACCGCCAGGCCGTAGCCGGGAACGATGATCACGGTTTCCGCATTCTGCATCAGGAATACGGCGTCGTCGGAGGAACCCGATTTCACATTGCGCTGGGCCTGTGCGCCGCCGGCCGCTGCCGCGGAAGTGTCGCCGCCGAAGCCGCCCAGGATCACGTTGAAGAACGATCGGTTCATCGCCTTGCACATGATGTAGGACAGGATCGCGCCCGAGGAACCCACCAGCGAACCGGCAATGATCAGCATCGAGTTATTGAGCGAGAAGCCGATACCCGCCGCTGCCCAGCCGGAGTAGGAGTTCAGCATCGAAACCACTACCGGCATGTCGGCGCCGCCGATCGGGATGATGATCAGCACGCCCAGCACGAAGGCAACCGCCGTCATTACCAGGAACGGGGTCCAGGCCGGCTCGTTGCCGCCGCTGAACACGAACACCAGGCCCAGGCCGACCATGACCAGCGCCAGCACCAGGTTCAGTATGTGCTGGCCGCCGAACACCACCGGTGCGCCCTGGAACAGGCGGAACTTGTACTTGCCTGCCAGCTTGCCGAACGCGATCACCGAACCGCTGAAGGTGATCGCGCCGACAAAGGTGCCGATGAACAGCTCGATGCGGTTACCGACCGGCAGTGCCTGGCCGCGTGCCACGATGCCGAAGGCGTGCGGTTCGGACACTGCGGCGATAGCGATGCAGACTGCCGCCATGCCGATCAGCGAGTGCATTGCCGCCACCAGCTCCGGCATCTTGGTCATCTCGACGCGCTTGGCGAGGAAGGCGCCGATGCCTCCGCCCACCAGCACGCCCAGCGCCACCAGGCCGAGGCCCAGGCCGCCCGAGCCGGAACGCGCATGCACGTCCATGCCGAAGGCGCGCGCCGCGGCGGCTACCGCTTCCGCCGCGTGGTTCGCTTCGGCCGCGTCGGCCTTCAAGCGCATGATCAGCGCGATGGTGGTCACGGCGGCAATCGCCATGCCGGCCATGCCGAAGGCATTGCCCTTGCGTGCCGTTGCCGGCGACGACAACCCTTTCAGCGCCTGGATGAAGCAGACAGACGCGATCAGGTACATCATCGTGACAAGGTTCATGGTGATGAAGCTCATGCCTTGGCCTCCTTCTCGGTGGCCGAAGCCGCAGCACCAGCCGCAGGCGCCTTTTTTTCCTTCTTCTTGAACATCTCCAGCATGCGCTGGGTGACCAGGAAGCCACCGAACACATTGACCGCGGCCAGCGCCACGGCGACCGTGCCCATGATTTGTCCAACCAGGCCTTCGGTCAGCGCTGCCGCCAGCATGGCGCCCACGATGATGATGGCCGATACAGCATTAGTTACCGCCATCAGCGGCGTATGCAGCGCCGGTGTGACGGTCCAGACCACGTGGTAACCGACATACACGGCCAGCACGAAGATGATCAGGTTGATGATGGTGTGACTGACTTCCATTCCCGCCTCCTATTTCCGCAACTGCTCGCCGCCGTGGCAGACCAGCGTTGCTTTGATGATTTCGTCCTCGCGGTCGATGACCAGCTTGTCTTCTTTATCAAAGACCAGCTTGAGGAAGTCGAGCACGTTGCGCGCATACAGGGCGGAGGCATCCGCCGCCACGTGGCAGGCCAGGTTCGGCTCGCCGACGATATGCACGCCATGCTTGACGACCGTTTTGCCCAGTTCGGACAAGGGGCAATTGCCGCCCTGCTCCACCGCCAGGTCGACGATGACGGAGCCGGGCTTCATGGCCTTCACGGTTTCTTCGGAGATCAGCACCGGCGCCGGGCGACCCGGGATCAGTGCCGTGGAAATGATGATGTCGGCCTGCCTGGCGCGTTCATGCACCAGCTCCGCCTGGCGTTTCATCCATTCAGGCGGCATCGGGCGCGCATAGCCGCCGACACCCTTCGCGATTTCGCGCTCTTCGTCGGTCAGGTAAGGCACGTCGATGAATTTTGCGCCGAGCGACTCCACCTGCTCTTTCACGGGCGGACGCACGTCGGACGCTTCGATCACGGCGCCCAGGCGCTTGGCTGTGGCAATTGCTTGCAGGCCGGCCACGCCGACGCCCATGATCAGCACACGGGCAGCTTTCACGGTACCCGCTGCGGTCATCAGCATGGGCATGAAACGCTGGTAGGTATTCGCGCCAACCATCACGGCCTTGTAGCCCGCGATATTGGCCTGGGAGGACAGTACGTCCATCGACTGCGCGCGCGTGATACGCGGCACAGCTTCCAATGCAAACGCGGACAGGCCGGAAGCCGCCATGGCCGCAATGTTTTCCCCGTCAAAGGGATTCAGCATGCCGACCAGCACGGCGCCCGATTTCATCTGGGACCGTTCGTCGGCGTTCGGGGCGCGTACCTTCAGTACCATTTCCGCGCCCAGTGCTTCTGCGGCGGTGCCAATCGTGGCGCCGGCAGCGGCATATGCTTCATCCGTCACCGAAGCTGCAATGCCGGCTCCCGCCTGCACTACCACCTGGTGTTTGACAGCCAGTTTCTTGACCGTCTCGGGCGTTGCCGCCACCCTGGTCTCCCCCGGCCTTGACTCGGCCGGTACGCCAATCTTCATAATGCCTCCAATAGTGGGAAAAACTGACTAAAATCTAACATGAAATGTTCTACAACCAACATTACCTGTGCCGAATTGTTGCAATGCACAAGCTTTTCACACCGTGGCAACAACGAACCGGCGAGATCAGGCTACAATGTCGGGTCTTCTGAGGATGGACTAACATGCCGCGCACCTGGAAACCGAATGTCACAGTCGCTGCCGTCATAGAGCGCGACGGGAAGTTTCTTCTGATTGAAGAAGAAACCAGTGACGGCATTCGCCTGAACCAGCCGGCCGGCCACCTCGATCCCCTGGAGTCGCTGGAACAGGCGGTGGTGCGCGAAACCCTCGAAGAAACCGCCTACGATTTCACCCCGACCGCCCTGGTAGGCATGTATATGTCGCGCTACCGCTCGGCGCGTACCGGCCAGTTGGTCACCTTCCTGCGCTTTGCCTTCTGCGGCGAGGTCGGTAGCTACTATCCGGAACGGCCGCTGGATGAAGGTATCCTGCGTACGCATTGGATGACGCGCGATGAAATCGCGGCCTGCCGGGAACGCCACCGCAGCCCCCTGCTGCTGACCTGCGTGGATGAGTATTTGGCTGGCAAGCGCGCTCCGCTGGAAATCCTGCACACCCACGTGTCGGTATTCGAGGAAGTCTGAAGACTTCCTCTAAGTTTGGACGATTTACAACATGAGCAAGAAAAAAGTGGTCATCGGCATGTCCGGTGGCGTTGATTCTTCCGTTTCCGCTTGGTTACTGAAAGAGCAAGGCTATGAAGTCGTCGGCCTGTTCATGAAGAACTGGGAAGACGACGACGATTCCGAATTCTGTTCCTCCCGCCAGGACTGGATCGACGCGGCCAGCGTGGCCGACGTGGTGGGCGTGGACATTGAAGCGGTCAACTTCGCCGCCGAATACAAAGACCGCGTGTTCGCGGAATTCCTGCGCGAATACCAGGCCGGCCGCACCCCCAACCCGGACGTTTTGTGCAATGCGGAGATCAAGTTCAAGGCCTTCCTCGACCACGCCATGCAGCTGGGCGCGGACCTGATCGCCACCGGCCACTATGCGCGCGTGCGCCACAACACCGCGACCGGCCGCCACGAACTGCTGAAAGCCGTCGACCACACCAAGGACCAGAGCTACTTCCTGCACCGCCTGAACCAGGCGCAGTTGTCGAATACCCTGTTCCCACTGGGAGAAATCCCGAAAACGGAAGTGCGCAAGATTGCAGAGAAACTGCAGCTGCCGAATGCCGCCAAAAAGGATTCCACCGGCATCTGCTTCATCGGCGAGCGCCCGTTCCGCGAATTCCTGAACCGCTACCTGTCCTACCAGGCCGGCCCGATCAAGACGCCGGACGGCAAGGTGGTGGGCGAGCACGTGGGCCTGTCCTTCTACACCCTGGGCCAGCGCAAGGGCATCGGCATCGGCGGCGTGAAGACTTACCAGAACGCCGACGGTTCGTCGGACGCCTGGTACGTGGCGCGCAAGGACGTTGAAAACAATACGCTGTGGGTGGTGCAGGGCCACGACCATCCGTGGCTGCTGTCGGAAGCGCTGCACGCCGCCCAGGCCAGCTGGGTTGCCGGCGTGGCGCCGGAAGCGGGCCGCATCAGCGCCAAGACCCGCTACCGCCAGGCCGAC
The DNA here is from genome assembly GCF_050709955.1 of Massilia eburnea. Lineage (GTDB taxonomy): Bacteria > Pseudomonadota > Gammaproteobacteria > Burkholderiales > Burkholderiaceae_D > Rugamonas > Rugamonas eburnea_A. The sequence goes on along the minus strand of NZ_JBNZFX010000006.1, from coordinate 2,390 downwards.
GTGCCGTGCGACGTTGCCGCCAACGGCGACAGCGAGTTCGCGCTGAAATTCATGGATGCCCAGTGGGCGGTCACCCCGGGCCAGTCGGCCGTGCTGTACGACGGCGACGTTTGCCTGGGCGGCGGCATCATCAACGGCTCAAACTTCGTCTGATCCCTCGGCCGGGCCGGCGCCTTGCGCGTCGGCCTGCGCCTTCTGCTGCCGCTTCACCGCCGCGATGATGGTGTTGCGGATGGTCTTCAATACCGTACCGCCATTGAACGGCTTCACGATATAGCCGTTGATGCCCATGGTATGGGCTTTCTGGATCGTGGCCTGGTCGAATTCCGACGACACCATGAAGATCATGGCTTTCGGCCAATCCTTGCGCATGGCCAGCATGGATGGCTCATCAGCCTCGATGCAGTCGCGCGCGACGCAGATGATCTGGGGCTGGTGTTTGATCAGCAGCACATTGCCTGCCAGGCAAGTATGCGCCTGGCCGACCACGTCGTAGCCGCCGTCGATCAGCACTGTATTGAGCAGGCCGCGTGCAATGGCGCTGCTGTCGATAAGAACCGCTTTTAACATCAGGAGGGTTAACGGTGGTCCCAGGCCAGCATATTCCAGCTCACGCCGATCCGGACGTCCGTTTTTAGTTGGACCAATTGACGAGAAAGATACAACATCTCGCGCTCTTTTCGTAGGCTTTCGCCGACTTTGTCCTTCAGGATGCCTGCGCCGGCCATGATTGCGTCCAGAGTGCCGTAAGTTCGCAACAGTTTAGCCGCGGTTTTTACGCCCACGTTGGAGACGCCGGGGATGGAATCGGTTTCGTCGCCCATCAGTGCCAGCAGGTCCGGCAGCATGCCGGGCGTGACGCCCCACTTCTGCTCGACCCAGGCGCGGTCATGCCATTCGGATTTGAAATGGTCCCAGATGCGGGCGCCTTCGGCGATCAGGCAGTGCAGGTCCTTGTCGGTCGTGGCCACCACGGCCTCGCCGCGGTTTTCACTGAGCCAGCGGGTGACCACGGTGCCGATCACGTCGTCGGCTTCCACGTCGGGGATGGCGATCGGGCACATGCCGATATTGGTGAGCTGCATGTAGAACTGGGGCAGCGCTTCGCGCAGCACTTCGGGCATCGGCTGGCGGCCTTCGCGGTAACCCTGGTACAAGGTGTGGCGCCAGGTGGTACCGCCGTAATCGAAGGCCGGCAGGATGTGGGTGGGCTCGTGGCCGTTGACCAGGCGCTGGAACGCGCTGAACGCATGGCGCATCGCTATCTCGGCTTTGAGGTCGGAGTCCGGCTCCGGACTGGCCTCATACACACGCCGCACGATATTCAAACCATCAATGGCCAACAATCTTCCCGTCATGCCGCCATTTTACCGCACAGCTACTTGGTCCCGGCCATTGCTTTTGGCCGCTGCCAGTGATCTTACTTGAGGCGTGAACGCACTTCCATCAGGGCAAAGCCGAGCAGGTTCATGCCCGTCCATTCGGATGGGTTTTCGGCATACGGCGAATCGGCGGCAAAGCCGCTGCCCCACACGAAATCAACTGGGCTTGCCTCCACCAGCACCTGTTCTCCAGTGGCGAGCAGAAACTTGCGCAAAGGAGGATTCTGGGAAAACTTCGCATGGTTGGCCTTGACCACAATGTCCCAGCGGTTCTCCGCCCAAACCTCTTCATCGAAGCCTTCCACTGTGCGGCCGGCAGCTTTCGCCACAGAAGGGTTGGGCGAGCGCAGGATGCGCTCCAGCGCAGCCGCATCGCCGAACAGGCGAGCCTTCCCTGCCATCATGAAGTGCTCGGCAGTCGGGTAGCGCGTGCCATCGATGACAAACCCGGCCTCGAACCATTGGCTGAAGCACGACTTTGTAACAGCGCCGTTCTTGGCAGGCCTATGCCCCCAGAACAGCAGCATCTCGGGCTGTCCATGATCTTGAATGTGCTGGCACAACTCGACGACATTTCTCATTTCGATTCCTCTCCAGTGAACAGCGCTTCAAAGGCGGCGACCGATGCCCCCTTTCGGTCAAGCACGGCAAAGACCACGTGCTCAAACGCGTTGCGGTATTTGGGGTTGCGCAGCAAATGCTGGGCGAACCAAGCTGCCATGTCCGATGGCTTATTGCCGAATACACCGCACCCCCAGGCGCCAAGCACCAGCGCCGTATGACCGTGGTGAACGGCAAGTGCCAGCAGCATTTCGATACGCGCCAGCATGGCCGCTTCGAGCTCGCCGAGACGCTCAGGTTCGTTGCGTGCGACTGCGCCGCGATTGACGGCCGGCGCAGTGACCATCGAGGCGAGATACGGTTCGTCCAGCAGGCCGTAATCGTCATCGCGGAATACCGGCACCTTGGGCGAATAGATCATGTCGTCCAGGTAGATGCACGACTTGT